>CAVXHW010000042.1:0-26586 GCA_963761585.1 uncultured Verrucomicrobiae bacterium | reverse complement strand
ATTCTGACCCAAAAATTGTGCGACGCATGACGCCATTGGTTATGGCACTGTGGCGAAGCCAACACCATACTGGGTCCGCCTCTAGCTGGTGAAGCTCGAGCCATCAAAGTCTGGCCGATATAACGGCCGACATCGATGCATCGCTGACGCTGGCGATGTGCGTGAATGTGTACAGAAATTGATCGTAATCGTTGAGTGTGTCGAGCATGTATGTGAACGCTTGGTGAAGAACTGTATTGTCGATGCTGCTTCTGATGGAAATGGGGAGAATTGCTGCTTCTGGGCTGCTCACTGGCCTCCGGAGTGGTCGAAGATCGCCGGCGGCGACGGTCGCCAGGCCGAAAGCATCAGCCGTCGGCGGAGATCCATGGGCAGCAAGGTGTCGGGATGTGCGTCCAGAAGAATGCATCGGCGCCGGCGCTCTCCGGAGACCACATTCGATCCAGCGGCGCCGCGACGGCTGAATCGGCTCAAGCTCATTCCCTGAAGTTTTGATTCTATTTCTCGCCGCGAGTAGTGGAGATGTGTATGTCTGAAATGCTGAGCGCATACTTCGTGCGTCCGGGTCCTTGGATCGTAGACAGTCTGTAGAAACTCGCAGGAACTTTGGACCGACGGAATTCCATGAAGTTCGCTTCCTGGCGTGGGCCTGGTGACGCACGCGTGCGGGAAATCGGGCCGACCTCGTCAGCAAGTTGCTCGTCCTTACCCCATTCCCCGCCGAGGCTGTTATCTTCCAAGAGCCGATACGGCTTGGTTCGCGTGGATCTTCTGTTGTCGAAACGTGTGCTTAATCTGCGACGTGGTGACGTAAAGTTCGTCGTCGTGCCCAGCTGAACGCGTCGGCCACAGGAGCCGTTTGTCCGCGATGACCTGCTCAATGGTTTTCGTCGCAGGGTTCCAATGCACGACTGCGTTGTGTTCGAGTCTGTCAGATAGATGCTGCTGTCAGGCGCTTCGAGCATTCTGTCAGGCGCCGGTGCTGCCCGACGTTTCACTTAAGATCGAGAACCTTCTTGCCGAGCTCTTCGTCGGTAAGAAAACTCGCTCGACGCGGTAAAGCTTGTGAGCCGTGAGCGCTGGTAAAGAATAGCCGTTCTTCGTATCGAGCGCGATGCGATCGGATGCAATCTGCGGTGGTGCTCTCGTAGCTGGTCAATCAATTCTCTGCCGTCCAAGACCAGCCGGAAATCTTTCTCTGGTCGCGTCGAGGATGGCCATCGAGCAGTCGACGCGTGTTTCCGTTCTCGAGATTAACAACGATAATTGCGCCCTTGCCGGAATCGGTGATGAACGCGGTTTCCGAGCGGGTGTCGATCCGAACGTCGTTGAGATAACTTTTGGCCGGCGCGATGTCTTCACCGAATGGGATTGTCTGTGCGGCTTCATTCGCTTGCAGATCAATTTTCACAAGCTTCGGGCCACCTTTGACGATCTCCTGCATTTTCGGTGCCGCTGGATCAACTACCCACAAATTGTCCTGATCATCCACAACGACGCTCTGCACGCAGACGAAATGCGAGGCGGCAATGCCCGGCTTGTTCCACTCCTCGTTCGGGAATGGTTTCGGTTGGCCATTCACGATCTCTGCGACGGAAATGGAATGCTGATCCGACCAGTTTGGGAAATTCACAAAAACGCGGCCGGATTTTCTTGAGACGCCGACTCCGGTTACCTGTTGGTCGGGAAAACTGGCGACCTCTTGCAAGTCCGCTCCCGCGACGGCAGCTGCGTTGATAACAAGAGCGGCGAAAACGAAATGAACACGCATGAAAAGAATTCGTCGCTCAGTTGGGAACTGGATGACCAAAAGGGCGGAGCTGGCAACATGGCTGCGTCACATTATTAAAATCTGCGTGAATCTGCGGAATCTGTGGATCACTTTTGGATATGCGAATCAGCGAAATGAATTGGATGATGGTGGAGGAATATCTCCAGCGCGACGACCGCGCAGTGCTGCCACTGGGCTGCACGGAGCAACACGCGTATCTGAGCTTGAGCACGGACAGCATTTTAGCGGAACGACTTGCTGTCGAAGCCGCCGAGCCGTTAGGCGTTCCTGTATTTCCCGTCCTGGCCTATGGCATCACGCCGTATTTCCGCGCGTTTCCGGGAACGATCACGCTTCGGGCAAAAACCTATATGTCGGTGGTGGGCGACATTCTCGATGCGATAGCCGAGCACGGATTCAAACGCATCCTGATTGTCAACGGCCACGGCGGCAACACGCCTGTGCAAGGGTTTGTCGGCGAATGGATCGCAGATCATCCCGGAGTGCGGATTAAGTTCCATAATTGGTGGAACGCGCCCAAAGTCTGGGCGCAAGTTCAGGCAATTGATCCCGTTGCTTCCCACGCATCGTGGATGGAAAATTTTCCGTGGACGCGCCTAACGAAGATCGAGATACCTTCCCGACAGAAGGCGATGAGCGATCCGGAGAAATTACGACGCCTAGACCCAAAGTCAGTGCGGGAATATCTCAACGACGGCAACTACGGCGGGCTGTACCAGCGAGACGATGAAGAAATGATGAAGATCTGGCAGACAGGCGTGGAAGAGACGCGCGCGTTGCTGATGGAATCGTGGGATTAGATTCAATTGGTGGATCGGCTTCTCCTGAAGACGATGACAGTTGATTTGCCGAAGGCGCAGTTATTCGAAGCGTAAAGCCATGTGATCAACGCGTTGAGGACAACGCGTTCCACCTACGTCGACCGAAAACATCTGCGTAGCTCGTCCCTAGGTCGTCGAGAATACAATTCTGTTTTTGTGGTAGATTCTTTACTATGGCCGAAGCATCGAGCGAGCTTGAAGGACCGGATTTTGAAAAAGGCTGCGAGACCGAAAAAGTACGCGAAGGAGAAATGCTTTTGGGGCACGCGTTTGGCGAACCGGTTCTTGTGGCCAGACGCGGTGAAGAGCTTTTCGCCATCGCGCGCAACGTGCACGCACTATGGCGGACCGCTGGCGAAAGGTTTGATGGTCGATTGCACGGTGCGCTGTCCCTGGCATCATGCGCGTTTCGATTTGCGCACAGGTGAAGCTATTGCCGCGCCAGCCTTGAATAATGTCGCGTGCTACAGCATCGACAAACGAGGCGAACGATTTTTCGTAACCGGCAAGATCGATAAAAAACCGGAGCGGAAACCGAAATCATCGCCGGATAGCGTCGTAATTATCGGCGCGGGCGCCGCGGGCGGCGCTGCCGCTGAAATGTTGCGCCGCGAAGGCTACGATGGACCGATTACCTTAATCGGCGCAGATGAATCTCTGCCATACGATCGGCCGAATCTTTCGAAAGATTATCTCGCCGGCAACGCGCCAGAAGAATGGATCCCATTGCGACCGCCGGAATTTTATCGCGAACAAAAGATTGATGCACTTACCAGTACACGACCGTTACAAGCATCGATCCGAAAACTAAACAGGTGACATTGTCCGATGGTCGTTCGTTAGGCTATGGCGCGCTGTTGCTGGCGACCGGTGCTGAGCCCGTTCCGCCTTACAATTCCAGGGGCTGATTTGCCGCATGTTTTTTATCTGCGGACACTGAATGACAGCCGGCGCATCATCGAAAAGGCGAAAAGCGCAAGACGCGCAGTAGTCATTGGCTCGAGCTTTATCGGACTGGAAGTGGCGTGGTCGTTGCGTGAGCGCAAAATGGATGTCGCGGTCGTAGGAAGAGATTCGGTGCCGCTCGAGAAAGTTCTGGGAACTGAAATGGGAAATGCGGTTCGAGAAACTCACGAAGCGCATGGTGTGAAATTTCATCTCGGTCGAACACCCGCGGCGATCCACGATCGACATGTGCAACTCGACGACGGAACGAAATTGGACTGCGATTTAGTCGTTGCTGGAATCGGCGTTCGCCCAAACACGGCTCTTGCTGAGCAAGCAGGCGTCGCGACTGAGAACGGTGTGTTGGTCAACGAATTTTTGGAAACGAACCTGTTCCGGAATTTTTGCCGCAGGCGACATTGCACGCTGGCCCGATCCGCGCGCAGGCCGAATCCGCGTGGAACACTGGGTTGTGGCCCAGCGCCAGGGTCAGACTGCGGCGCGCAATATTCTCGGCGCGCGCGAACCTTTCGCGAGTTCACCATTCTTCTGGAGCAATCATTTCGATCTGCACATTCACTACGTCGGTCATGGCAGCGGCGGCGATGACGCGAGTGTGTCCGGTGATTTGAAAGCCAAACACGCCTCGGTAATCTTTCGCTCTGCCGGTAAACTCAACGCTGTCGCGAGTGTCGGTCGTGACCGCGAAAACCTCGAAGCGGAAGTAGCGCTTGAACGCGGCGAGGAATTCTCCCCATCCTGATTTCGCTGCGCGCGAAAACGTTGGCTAACACTCCGCCCGTGCAGGCAAATGTTTTTCAATCGCGTCGATCAATTCTGGAATGCTGATCGGCTTCGCGACGAATGGATGTCCCTGGATATGAAGCCCGCTCTGTGCCTCACCGTGCGTGACCAGCGCCGTCAGGAAAATAATCGGCGTGTTGTGCAATTCATGATCGGCTTCAATTTGTGTCGCTAACTCGCCTCCGTCTATTTTCGGCATGACGATGTCGAGCAAGATCACGTCCGGTTTAAAATTGTGGGCGGTTTGATCAGCCTTGGCGGCATCGTTTTCCTCCAATACGAGATACGGGCCGGATCTTTCCAAAAGGATTTTTACAAGGTGGGTGCTATTCGCATCGTCATCGACGATCAGAATCCGTCGCTTTCCTTTGCCAACTGAGTCCGAGACGGGATCCAGTGGAGGTGAATCAGCGCCGGCCACCCGCGGGAAAAAATCTGCCTCGAACAATCTGTTCATGATTTCTCAATACGCATGAACTTCGGGAATTGTCACGCGTTCAGCAAGGTAACAAACCATGCTCCCAATAAGCCCAAAAGTATACCAAGTAGCGGGCTGGACACAGCGAACCAAAACGAGATCAGTTCTTTTAATGGAATTGTTTCCTCTTCGACATTTGCAGTTTGAGCGATCATTTTCATAGACTCCAGCTATTGTTCGGATCGGCCGCTCGGATTGCGCGTGTGCCGGATTCTTTATTCCACGAAACGCCTGCCGACTCGATTGCGCTCGTTCTTAAACGAGATTTATCTGCCAGTTGCGGTTCTCCCAGCGTTGATCGCGTTTCCAAAAAATTGTAAACGCAAACACTGAACTGCCCGGCCATTCGGTGGTTGAAAAATCTGCGAACCAAAGATCCAGATTCTCCTGGTGCATCGTCTGCGACTCGTTAGTCCGCTGCCAATTGTCCGTTGACCAGGTGATGCTTGCCTCTTCGGCGAGGATGATCCGTAAAATTTTGCCGCGCGACATTCGCTGCATGGGATGACGAACCGTCCAAATCTCAAAACGATTCGGAACTGGATTCACCACGTATCGCTGGTAAGCCGGATCCACTCGATGAAAGCAAACGCCGTCATGCCTGCTCCGGACGAGTGAAACGTACTCGGCGTGTGACCAGCAAAGCGGCATCGCCGCGCCCGTCGGACAACCGCGTTTCATCCTTGCTTGCGGCAAGTCGGGTCCATCCCAAACCTGTTCGGTGATCATGCCGCCCTGGTTCGAAAAATCTTCGATCGTTGTGATCAACGGTTTTGGATCGCGACCGGCAGCGAGTTCGTAATGGCCGCGTTCTCCTGTCAAAATCGGCCAGCATCGGCCGACGCCGGTTCCGTCGTAAGCGCTGCCGTCATCCTTTTGGCCGTAGCCGTCGTGATTGTAACGACGCCAGCCCGGGCCTTGCGGCAGGTCGTGCTTGAGAATGCGATCAATCACTTTGATTGAGTCGCACACGAGCGGATCGTTCGGATGGCGGATGCCGTATCGAACCAGATGGAGGAAATCGCCGCCCACGATATTTCGCGCCGGATGCAGGCCGCCGCCGTTGGCGATCTGAATCATCTGCGTGTTGGGATCGGCATGCGGATCAGGTGTATTTGGATCGCTGGGATTAATGCGGATGTAATGGCGTGGAATTCCCGGCACCAATTCGCCCGCCGTCGTGACTGTCCATTCTTCGACGTGCGCCGCGAGCCAGTCGGCATATGCGAAAACAAAATCCGCCGCGTCAGTGTGGCCGGTTTCTATGCCCCAATCGGCGGCGCAGGCAAGCGCGGCTATTACCACTGCCAGCGTCGAAGGCGAATAGCCGGAATTTTCTTCCCAGCGTTCCTGCGCTGTCACCGGCCCCCTTAGAATCAGGCGGGCAGCGGCGCGCACAATCATTACGCGCGGTTCAAACAGGCCGAGCGCATCGTTTTTGTGCAAATGCCACGCCAGTAGTATTGGAAAAGCAACTTGATCAAGCTGTAACCCGGACCAGTAGGCAGTCCCGTCGATCCAACTGTTTTGCGGAAAACTGCCGTCCGGCCGCTGAATCGCTGCCAGCCAGATTAATGCACGCAGCGGCGTCCCCATCTGACCCGTGGCAAGGAGCGCGCTGGCACTCTGCACGAGGTCGCGCGTCCAAACGAGATGATAGCCACCGAAATCCAAATCGCCTTTGGCTTCGCCCCAGGGAATGCTCATCGAGGCGACGATTGCGCCTTGGAAAACCTTGTCCTCATTCGCAAGCAAAACACACCGGCTCAGCCGATACTCCCCGCCGCCATCGGACGTGTCGTTGTTGAATTCGAACTCGGGATTGATTACCGCGCGTTGCCACTGACGAACATACGCTTCGCGGTTTGACTGAAACGGCTCGGCCAACGATTGGAACAATTTCGTGGCAGCGCTTTGGTAACTTCGACCAAATGCAACAGCGATCGTAAATTCATTGGTCTCGGGCAAATCGATTTCGCCGGTTAACGCGATATTCCCGTCAAGGGCTGTTCGAAATTCCCAGTCCATTTTGAAGTGATCCATCAGATCCTGCCAACCATCGCTGAAGCCGACGTAACCGACCGAGCGCCGGGAGAAACCGCTGCTGCACGCCATTAACAGGTGAACGTTGTGGCGCTGCGCGTGCAGCAGTTTGTTACCACCGATTTCAGTGCACGATCCGGAATTGCCGCCGCCAAAGCCGGCCAGGTGCGGTGCTAACAATGCGTACAGGCGCAATTTGCCTCGTAATGATTCATCGAATACCTCGAGTTTTGTGTGCACGAGCAGGACCGACCGATGCGGATCCGTGAGCACATCTTTCACCAGACGATAGCGGCCGTCCGGCTCGGAATTCGTTAGGCGATAAAACAGGCAATCGCGCTCCGGATATTCAATCTCGTGATTCAGGTCGCGTTTTTCTTCGTGGCAAAAGGTTTCGCCGTCGCTGATGAGAAACTGAAAGTCGCGCGTGTTGGGCTTATCGACGTGAGGATAATAAATCTCGTTCACGATGCCGTGACTCAGCGTAAACCACACGCGGCAACTAGTGTGATACGCCGTGCCGACGCCCTCTTTCGCGCTCGATGTCCAGCGTGGCTCGATCCCGGGCGCGCCAAATGCCACAGAATCGTCAGGTGAACTCATCTTCTAAGCGTTAGACGAATCGGCTCCGAACAGCAAGATCGTCACCGGAAATTCGACCCCGGATCACACGGATAACACGGATGATGCGAAGAACTCGGACAATGTTTGTAGGGCGTCTGTGTCAGACGCCAATGACAGCCAGGCAAAGGCGTTTCACAGAAACGCCCTACAAGATTAGCTGTCCGCTTGATTCAGCCCCTCACGCAGATTAAGCGTGGCTCTGACATATGGCTCGATCGAACACGAGTGAAGTATTGCGCGCTCACTGCACCGCGATTGCGCAGGAGGAAGCGGTGCTGCGTGAAGGTGGCGGCAAGGCCGGTCACGAGCGTCAGCGCAAGATGGGACGCTTATCGGTACGTGAGCGCCTTCGTCATTTGCTCGACCAGGACTCACCGTTTTTCGAAATCGGACTTTGGGCCGCTCACAAAATGTATGACCAATGGGGGAAGATTCCCGCGGCGGGGGTCGTGACAGGGATCGGCAACGTCGAAGGCGTTCCGTGCATGATCGTGGCCAATGACGCAACAGTGAAAGCCGGCGCGTTTTTTCCGGCCACGACTAAGAAGGTGATTCGCGCACAGCGGATCGCGTTCGAATGCGCGCTCCCTTTGGTTTACCTCGTTGATTCCGCAGGCGTATTCCTGCCGATGCAGGACGAAATTTTTCCCGATGAAGATGATTTCGGCCGGATCTTTCGCAATAACTCGGTGATTTCAGCGGCTGGCCTCGCGCAGTTTGCGGCGATCATGGGCAACTGCGTAGCCGGCGGCGCGTATCTGCCGGTGTTGTGCGACAAGATTTTGATGACGCAAGGAAGCGGACTGTATCTCGCCGGGCCGTCGCTGGTGAAAGCTGCGATTGGTCAGATTGTCGATGCGGAAGAACTGGGTGGCGCGAAAATGCATTCGGAGATCAGCGGCACCGTCGACTTTTTCGAAAAGGATGATCTGTCGTGTCTCAAGCGGCTTCGGTCGTTAGTCGCGTTGTTGCCTGAAGCAAAATCACGCGGAGCGCCCGGCGGTCGTGCCCTACCATCAAAGCCGGCAAAGAATCCGGACAGCGTTTATGATCTAATCACCTTCGAGGGGCGGCAAAGTTATGATGCGCGCGACTTGCTGGCCATGGTCGTCGACGAAAATTCACTCGATGAATACAAGGCCGATTATGGCAAAACGCTCGTAACCGCCTATGCCCGCGTCAATGGCCGTCCCGTGGGAATTGTTGCCAACCAACGCGTGCAGGTCAGGACGAAAAAGGAAGGAATCCAGATGGGCGGCGTCATTTATGCCGATAGCGCCGATAAAGCAGCGCGGTTCATCATGGACTGTAACCAGACGACTCTGCCGATCATTTTTTTCCAGGACGTCAGCGGGTTCATGGTCGGTCGCGACGCGGAAGAGAGCGGGATCATTCGGAGCGGCGCGAAGCTGGTGAACGCCGTGAGCAATTCGGTCGTGCCGAAGATCACAGTAATCGTGGGGGGATCGTTTGGTGCAGGCAATTACGCGATGTGCGGCAAGGCGTACGATCCCCGATTTATCGTTGCCTGGCCGAATGCGCGCTATGCGGTGATGGGCGCGGCGCAAGCGTCGGACACAGTGTTCTCGATTCTCGCCAGGGCGCACGAACGCGGCGACAAAAAAGCGTCGCCCGAGGAACTGGAGGAACTTCGTGCGAAGGTGAAACAGAGTTACGAAGAGCAAACCGATATTCGCTATGGCGCCGCGCGCGGCTGGGTAGACGCTATCATTCAACCGCACGAAACGCGTGACGTGCTGATTCGCCTTTTGGACTACGTCTCGCGCCCGATGCCGAAAGCGCATTTCCACACAGGAGTCATCCAAACGTAATTCGTCATTCGGATTCGTCATTCACATCATGCCTGTTGTTTTAGTCGAAAAAGAATCGCCACAGATAAGCGTGGTAACTCTCAACCGGCCGGAGCGCCGGAACGCGCTTACTCTCGAGCTGTTAACTGAACTATGTGCGGCCATCAGCGTCGCGTCGGAGCAACCGGAGCAGCGCATTCTAATTTTTCGCGGAGCTGGCGCGGCGTTTTGCACCGGCTTGGATTTGAAGGAAGCCGCCGACACCACAAAAGCACACGCGACCGCCGACATGGTGGCGAACACTTTGGTTGCGGTCAGCCAAACGCGCCTCGTCACGATTGCGGTAGTGCATGGCGCAGCGGTCGCGGGCGGCGCGGGCATTATGTCGGCGTGCGATTTTGTTGTCGCCGCGGAGAAAACAAAGATCGGATATCCCGAGGTGCGCCGCGGACTGGTTGCTGGATTGGTTATGACATTTCTGCGCCGCCAGATCGGCGAACGAAACATGCGCGAGCTGTTGTTTAGCGGAGAGTTAATCGACGCCGCGCGCGCGAAGGAAATCGGACTTGTGAATCGCGTCGTCGCTCCAGACGACGTAATGAATGAAGCGAAAAAATTTGCCGCGTCGGTGTTGCAAGGCGCACCCGGCGCGATGGCGCAAACGAAACGTCTAGTAGAGGAACTTTGGTGGCATTCCGTGAAGGGAGACGTCGATCTCGCGCTGAAATATCACATGCAGGCGCGTGAGTCGGACGAAGCGCGCGAAGGCATCTCCGCCTTTAACGAAAAGCGCAAGCCAAGCTGGGTAAAATCGTAGCACACAAGGTGGAACCGATTGTCCCCAATCGGTTGGCTACTGGCCCAGTCAACGTGTTGGGGACAACACGTTCCACCGTTTGCAGTGTGAAACGGCGGACTAGAGACCGCCGCTCCTTGATTCGCGAAATTAGTTACGCAGGTTGCGGCGGTCGAGAAACCGTCATCCCAGGACTCCCGGCGGTCGGTCCCTGGTATTGCGCGCTGCCGAAGCCGAGGATCGGGAAGAAAATAAACGGCAGCAAAAGCAAACCGATCCCAAAGCCCACTCCTTTCCCGAAACTCTTAGCCAGATCGATGAGAAGAATGATCGCGATTATGAAATTAACCAAAGGAATTAGCATCAAAAGAAGCCACCACCACGGCCGCCCGACAATCTTGCACCAAACGTAGAGATTGTAGATCGGAATGATACATGCCCAGCCTGGCTGGCCTGCCTTTGTAAAGATTTTCCACCAAGCTGCGAGCATTAAGATCGTGAACGCCAGATAGAAAATCCAGAACAGTGGCCCGGGTGCCTGTCCCTGAGACGAGGCAGAGTATACTCGACCTGTCCGAGCAAGCGTGCGGGCATGAATAAGACGGTTTGCGCAACTTCGATGAGCGAGTTCATAACGTTGAAGAGTTATACGACGGTTTAAAAGAGCTGCTGTCGGCGCGGCAAGCAAAATCTTTGGTAGATCTAACATTGCGCGGCACTTAGCAATGTTGGCAACCTGGCAGACGCGCGTTCCCGCGTTGCACTTGTGCAAATCCGCAGCCCAAACGGCGCCACCACTTTCCGGAAACCGAATGCTACGCGTGCACTTTCAGCTTTTTGTGTTTCTCTTTGGCCTTTTTCTTGAAAGGCGTGCTTGTTGGCGTCGGCGACGGCGTACCAGTAAACTCTGGTGTCGGCGATGGCCTCACGCGTGGCTGAGCTAATATGGCCTGATGAACATCCTTAAATTGCTGGAGGGCCATTTTTAGCTCCGGTGTCGTGGCCAAAGCAGACATTCGCTGATAATAGAGCTCGTAATAATCGCGAAGCCGTTTTCGTTTTTCCAAATCTGTCCGGGCGGCCTGCGCATATTTCTTTGCTGCTTGCACATCTGGATCATTGACAGTGCGATTCTTCAATTGCCGCCAGAGCGCTTGCACCTGCAATGCATCGGCAGCGGTGCCCAGCGACTTCGGTTTGTTGAAACTGTCGTCGAGTTGCTTCAACTCCGGCAACTCAGGGCCGTTTGGCGGCGGCGTGGGGCTGGGTTCTTCCTCTTGCTCCGGAAAGAGATCCACGGAGGGCGGTGCGGCTTCCTGCCCATGCATTATGAGCGCGGCAATCAACAGCGTGCTCAAAAGGATTAGCCCGTATGTTTTCATCGCTGTTTCCGTTAAATGTAGCCGAAATTCCCGATGTGGGCAGCTACGTCGGGGCGAGAGGATTTGAACCTCCGACCTCGTGGTCCCAAACCACGCGCTCTACCAAGCTAAGCTACGCCCCGAATATGAAGTGTGTTGTTTACCACGGATTCTGTTCCGGCGCATCTGGGGAGTGCATGCGGCTCGCGTGCTGCGACTGGCGGCCTCGCCAATCGCTCTTCTTCTTTCGTGTCCAACGTTCTACCCCAAATTCGGCGCGAGTCGTTTTTCCACTGCGGGTACGGCTTCGTTTCGCCGGGTCGCATAATCAATTGCCTGATCGCGTCCGATCTGTCCGACCCCGAAATATTTCGATTCTGGATGCGAAAAATAGAGCCCGCTCACGCTGGCGCCGGGATGCATCGCAAACGACTCCGTCAGTTTGATCCCTGTGTTGTTCTCTGCATCGAGCAAATCGAAGAGCGTTCGTTTCTCGGCGTGATCGGGACACGCGGGATAACCGGCGGCGGGACGGATGCCGCGATATTTTTCGCGGATCAGATCAGCATTCGACAATTGTTCGTCGCGCCCAAATCCCCAAGCGATGCGAGCTTCTTTATGCAGATATTCGGCAAACGCTTCAGCTAATCGGTCCGCCAAAGCTTTGGCCATGATCGCGCTGTAATCGTCGTGCTGACGCTTGAACTCTTCCGCGAGCTCATCCGCGCCATGAATTGAGACCGCGAATCCGCCGAGATAATCTGAAGTAGTTGATGGTCTCGCTGAGTTGCAGAGTTGCACGAGGCTTGCAACGGCGCGACGTAATCCGCGAGACAATGATTGAATTGTCCAGTCGGCTTTTGCATCTGCTGACGCAGAAAATAAAACGTGGCGATTTTTTCAGTGCGGCTGTCGTCAGCGTAAACATGAACGTCATCGCCGACGGCGTTTGCGGGCCACAAAGCGTAAACGCCGCGCGGGATGAGAAGATCTTTCGCTGCAATGCGCTCAAGGAGTTCCTGCGCATCATCGAAAAGTTCGCGCGCTTGTTTGCCCATCTTTGGATCGTCGAAGATCGCCGGGTAACGGCCACGCAATTCCCACGCATGAAAAAACGGCGACCAATCGATGTATTCGATCAGATCGCGCACAGCGATTGATATTTTCCCCGCGCCGTAAACACGCACTCCGAGAACTTCGGGTTTCGGCGGCACATAGCTGCTCCAATCGATCGGCGTTCGATTGGCGCGCGCCTGCTCAAGCGTCAGCAGCTTTTTCGCTTCCGTTTTTGCAGCGTGTTCCCGGCGCAAGCGCTCGTAGTCTTCGCGCGTTTTTTTATCGAAGTCCGATTTCAGTTGCTCATTGAGCAACGAGTTCACCACGCCTACCGCGCGCGACGCGTCGAGCACGTGCACAGTGCTGGCGCGATAATGCGGCGCGATTTTGACCGCGGTGTGCGCCCGGCTGGTCGTCGCCCCGCCGATCAGAAGCGGCAACCGAAATCCTTCTCGCTCCATTTCCTGCGCGACGTGCACCATTTCGTCCAGCGACGGCGTGATCAGACCGCTTAAGCCGATCGCGTCCGCCTTTTTCTCGCGCGCTGTATCCAGGATCTTCGCCGCGGGGACCATCACGCCGAGATCGATCACGTCGTAGTTATTACATTGCAGAACTACGCCCACGATGTTCTTGCCAATGTCGTGCACGTCGCCTTTTACAGTCGCCATGACGATGCGCCCCTGCGGTTTCGCATCGGCGGATTTTTCCGCTTCCATAAACGGCATCAGATAGGCGACGGCTTTTTTCATCACCCGCGCGCTCTTCACCACCTGCGGTAGAAACATTTTGCCCGCGCCGAACAAGTCGCCGACCACGCTCATTCCAGCCATGAGCGGACCTTCGATCACGTCGAGGGGTCGCTTGCATTTTTGGCGCGCTTCCTCGGTGTCGACGTCGATATGATCAACGATGCCTTTAACCAATGCGTGCTTCAGACGCTCTTCGACGGGTTGCTTTCGCCATGTTTCGTCGGCGACCGGCGCTTTGCCTTTCGCCTTTACGCGTTCCGCAAACTCGATCATGCGTTCGGTTGCGTCGTCGCGGCGATTCAACAGCACGTCTTCGACGCGTTCCCGCAGTTCGGGTTCGATTTCTTCGTAAACTGCCAGTTGCCCGGCATTCACGATCGCCATGTCCAAGCCAGCACGAATTGCGTGGTAAAGAAAAGCGGCGTGCATCGCTTCGCGCACGGTGTTGTTGCCGCGAAACGAAAACGAAATATTGCTGACGCCGCCGCTGACGCGCGCACCTGGCAGGTTTTGTTTGATCCAGCGCGTCGCTTCAATGAAATCGACGGCGTAATTGCGGTGCTCGTCGAGACCCGTCGCGACTGTCAGAATATTTGGATCGAAAATGATGTCGTTCGCTGGAAACTCGGCCCTTTGCGTCAACAGATTGTAAGCGCGCGCGCAGATTTCGATCTTGCGTTGGAAGGAGTCGGCCTGGCCTTTCTCATCGAACGCCATCACGATGGCGGCTGCGCCGTATCGCCTGATCAGTTGTGCATGGCGCAGAAATTCTTCTTCGCCGTTTTTCAGGCTGATTGAGTTCACGACCGCTTTGCCCTGGACACATTTGAGTCCGGCTTCGATGACGCTCCACTTCGAGCTGTCGATCATGATAGGGATGCGCGCGATTTCCGGTTCGCTGCCGATCAAATTCAGGAAGCGAACCATCGCCGCTTCCGAATCGATCATCCCTTCGTCCATGTTTACGTCGAGCAGGTTCGCGCCGCCCTGCACCTGCTGACGCGCGACAGCCAGCGCGCCATCGAAATCGCCGGCCAGGATCAGCTTCGAAAATTTTGGCGAACCCGTGATGTTCGTCCGCTCGCCGATCACAGCGAAACCAAACTCCGGCGTGATCTTTAGCGGCTCGAGCCCGGACAATTCCAAGGCGTTGGAACTGCGGTCATCCTGAGCGCCGAACGCTTTCGGAGTCGAAGGATCCCGCGAAGTTATACTAATGTGTTTTTCCACGGGATTCCTCGACTTAGCTCGGAATGACGGATGCAACGCGTGGCTTGCAGTCGCGGACGCGATCCGCGATTGCGCGGATGTGTTCCGGGGTTGTGCCGCAGCAGCCGCCCACCAGATTCAGCCAGCCGTTTGCCGCCCAAGCCACAAGTTTGGGTGCAAACGATTCTGCAGTTTCAGGAAATCCGGTCGGCGAAAGCGGATCGGGCAATCCTGCATTCGGATACGCGCCGACGTAAAACGGTGCGATCCGTGAAAGTTCTTCGATGAATGGTTCCATCTCATCCGGACCCAGCGCGCAGTTCAAACCGAGGATGAGCGGTCGCGCGTGCGCGATTGAAACAAGGAACGCTTCCACGGTTTGGCCGCTCAAATTCCGTCCGGATTTGTCGATCACGGTGCCCGAGATCATCAACGGCACACTGCGGCCGGTTTCTGCCAACGCATCGGTGATGGCGAACAACGCAGCCTTGCCGTTGAGCGTGTCGAAAATGGTTTCGACGATGAGAAGATCGACACCACCTTCGAGCAGCGCCTTCGCTTGATCGAAATAAGTTTGGCGCAACTGATCGAACGAGACCGCGCGAAATGCCGGATCGTTTACGTCAGGTGAAATGGAGCCAGCGACAGGAAGCGGTCCCATTGATCCGCCAACAAATCGCCGCTGACCGGTTTCATTCGCGACCTGATCCGCAGCGTGACGGGCGATCCGCGCTGCTTCGAAATTAATTTCATGAACCAGCGCGCGAAGACCGGCATCGTCGATCACCCGCTGAAAGAATTCCTGGTCTTTGCGCCCAGCGGTCGGTTCGCCTTGAAAAAGGAAATCGTGCGAACCGATGGTTGTTCCGCTGAAGGTGTTCGTTTCGATGATATCCGCGCCGGCTTTGAGGTAATCGGAATGAATTTCCCCGATCACCTGGGGCTGCGTCAGGTTCAATAGCTCGAGGCTGCCTTTGAGATCTTTGCCTTGCCAATCGCGGAACCGTTCGCCGCGGTAATCCGCTTCCGACAATTTGTAGCCCTGGATCATCGTTCCCATCGCGCCATCGAGCACGACGATCCGCTCGCGCATCAACGCTTCCAGAGGATGAACCCCGTTTGTCGCCATAATGTCCGGCAACTTAAACGGCGTTTCGCCTGCTGATCAAGGAACAAATTAACGCATCATGATGCGTGGATATGTTCTGCACTGCTGCTAAGCGTACTCGCAATGCTCGTGCTCCTGATCGTAATCGAAAAACGAACGACGTAGGCGGTACGCAATAGCTCGCACCTGTTCGGGTAGGGCGCGTCACTCCTGTGCGCGCCATCGTTTCGGCGGGCAGGGGACTGCCCGCCCTACCTGCGCCGCGTGCACTGCGTGCGTTGTAGAGGCGGTTGTGTCAACCGCCTGAATCTTGTGGAGCGACCGGCTCGGGTGCTGACGCGTTCGCGAACGAACTTCGGCGGATTAGAGCGTCTGGGCGCAGCCAAGTCGCCGCGACGAGCGTTGGGCGATTGAGTCAATCGCCCCTACCACTTATCCTCAGCCTTACGGCGCTATGCGATCCGTTAGCGTGTCGGTGTGAAAATCGGTGTGATCACGCAAACGGTTCCACGGACCATCTTTCTTGGATGTCTGGCCGACGCTGTTTTTCTCACCTTTGGCATAATCATCCCACGAATTGTACCGAGCGATGGCGAGAAACGTCCAGTTGGCGCCTTCCAGGTGCTGCATCAATACGTTGCCGGCAGTAGTGTCGTCTGCCGCATTCGGCAATTCACCGAGCATTTTTTCCAATTGCTCTCGATGACCGGGGGCAGGGCGATAATAAGAGACAGAGTAAACCGAACCCGTTGTCTTCGATTTCGAGTCCGCGTCAATGCCCATGGCCTTGCGTGAACTCTTCCCATGAAGGACCGTTCACGAACGTATCAGTGTGCCACGCACCCAAGTCGCGTTTGTCCGGAGGCACAGCGGTTCCCGCAGCTTCTACGGTTGCTTTTGGGCCGAGATGCGTAATCACGACATAATCCCATGCGTCACCGTCCTGATGACGAAGAACAATGAAATGATCGGGCATCGGGTTGCTGGGATCCGGCGTTTTGAGCCAATCGCCCAATTGCAGTGCTTTGCCCAGCGCGGCTTTTGCGAAATGGACGTGATAAACATCGGTCCGTTTGCCAGCCCCGGCAGTCGCCGCCTGCTTTTCGCCTGCGGCGGGTTTTGGTGACGTCTGGCCGTGAACGAACGTCGCTGGTAACAAGCCAAACAATGTGATGGCGACAATGGTAATGATTGATTTCATGATGATAATGTTTCTTTCTGTTTTGGGTTGAACGCGACCTTCGTTTGAGATCCGCGCAGAGCAGCTAAGGCAAGCTGTGATTAGAGCCGCTGTCTGCTGTCTTGTTTGTTTCCGCGCAGGTATGAGGAGCGGCGTCTCAGGTGTCAATGCTTATTTCCAGCCGCGGAAATTGCACGGAAGTGTGGGTCAACTGTCAGTTCGCATGGGTCGCCTCGCCCTGTGCAGGGAGAGGGGAGGGTGAGGGTCAGCTCTGAACTGATTGAGGTATTGGACAACAACCCCTCACCTTCATCCTCTCCCCTTCAGCAAGGGGAGAGGCGACAGAAGACGGAAGCGATTCGTGATTACCTAAACGACTGACAACTAGCGGCGACTACGAATCTATTATTAGCTTTGTACCGTAGCGGATCAAAAAGCACGCAATCGTCGCTCAATATTCGGCGAAGGCCTCGTCTGGATAGCAGTACAACCAATGCTCGCCCGGCTGCGCCGATGCGATCACCGGATGTCCACTGGCGTGCGCGTGTTTGCTGGCGTGCTGATTCGGCGAGCTGTCGCAGCACAGCGTGACTCCACACGTCTGGCACGTCCGCAGATGCACCCAGTAGGAACCGATCTTTACGCATTCTTCGCATTCGCGACGATGCGGCTGCTTGATCGACTCAATCGCAATCGCATCCAGATGAGAACACCCTCGGCGTACTCATGATCGATTAGTGTGATGCTGTTGCGTTCGCTGATGCGTTACGCCGGGATGCGAGGCTCAGATGGATTCCGGCGACGGCCATTCCGCCTTCGCCGACAGCCGCGGCGCAACGCTTCACCGATCCAGAGCGGACGTCGCCGGCGGCAAAGATTCCGGGAAGACTCGTTTCAAGCGGAGCGGGGCGGCGTTTGTTTTCGCGCCACGCTGGTGCTTCCGCGACGTCGCTACCAGTTTTGACGAATCCTTTTTCGTCCCGCTCAATTTCCGCCGGCAACCACTCTGTGCATGGGCGAGCGCCGATCATGGAAAACACCGCCGGCGTTCGAACGACTCGGCGCTCGCCTGTCTTGGTATTTTCCAGTTCGATTTGTTCCAGCTTTTTTCCGCCGGACATTTTGCGGATCTCAGTGTTGTAGAGAATCTCAATGTTTTCACTGGGCCTCCACCCGACGCGAAAGATAGTCCGACATCTTGCTGGCAATGTTGTTTCCCCTAACGACAAGTAGTACTTTGGCCGCGCCGTCGGAAAGGAACATCGCTGCCTGGCCGGCTGAGTTGCCGCTGCCAGCGACAACAACAGTTTCGTTGCGACAAAGCTGACCCTCCAGCGCGGTGGCAGCGTAATAAACGCCGACACCTTCGAATTGTTCGCGGCCCTCGGCTTCGAGCCGGCCATAATCGGCGCCAGTGGTAATCAGGACAGCTTTTGCGCGGAGCACCGCACCACAACCTTCCGTCTCGAGGCATGCACGGTACTCGCCATCAGGGTGGTACTGCAGGGAGAGGGCCTGCGGCTGGTGTGGAAAATTTCGCGCCGAACCGGTAGGCCTGAAGCTGAGCCAGCCAGGTTAATTCGCCGCCACCAATGCCGGTCGGGAATCCAAAGAAGTTTTCAATGAGTGACGAGGAACCGGCTTGTCCACCCGGCGCATAACTTTCTACAACGACCGTCTTCAATCCCTCGGACGCGGCATACACCGCTGCGGCCAGACCGGCCGGTCCAGCGCCAACGATTGCGAGATCGCAGAGAAACTTCGGTCTCATTTTCTTCCGTGAGCGACCGCAGCAAGCCGGCTTCCCGGGCAACTTCGCGCAACGACGGCTTGCGCAAGCGCGCACCGGCCGGAGTGATCAAGACCGGCAAATCGCGAGTCGTTAGGTGAAAACGTTCGCTCAACGCCTGCCCCTGTTCGCTCTCAAATTCTATCAGCCGATGCGGGATGCGATTCTTGTCGAGAAAATCATCGAGCTGATGTCCATCGCGCGCGTTGCGGCTGGCCAGAACACGCATGCCCGCAAATTCGCGATCGCGACGAAGCCGGCGTCGTCGCATGATCAACGCATCGACGATCGTCTTGCTCACGGCGGGAATTTCCGCCAGCGCGCGCCGAAGTTCGGCCGCCGGAATGTGAAGTATCTCGGCCTCATCCGATGTGACTCTGGACGAACCGAGGATCGATGTGCCCTGGAGCATCGATACGTCGCCCATGAAATCACGCTCGCGCGCGTTAGCCAGGTTATATTCGGTGTCGTCGCGCGTCTCGAACGCTTCGAGTTCGCCGCGCAAAACAATTGCTAGTCCGAGATCACGTTGCCCGGCCTTGAACAGCACGTCGCCGCGTTTCATCACGCGGCGTTCGCCCAAAGGCTCAAGTAGCGAAAGCTGATGATCGTTCAGTTTTGGAAACGCGATGCTTTCAGTATCGCGATAGAACTGTTCGTCTTGCTCGTCGTCAGTCACCTGCGAAACTTACGCGCGACTCAACACAATCCAAATCTGACTCATGCCGGCGCGCACTTACGAATTCGTTCAGCTTGATGTATTCACGCAGACGCCGCTTTCGGGTAATCCGCTGGCGATCTTTCCTGACGCTCGCGGGTTGACTGACGCCGAGATGCAAGCCTTGGCGCGCGAGATGAATCTTTCGGAAACGACTTTCATTTTCCCGCGCGATGCCGCGACTGAAGCTCGGGAAGGAAAGAAAGTCCGCATCTTTACGGTCGAGGCGGAATTGCCATTTGCCGGGCATCCGACGCTCGGCACAGCGCTGTATTTGTATGCGTCGGAATCCAAGAAGCCCGCCGAAATCACTCTCGACTTGAAAGCCGGAAAAATTCCCGTGCGTTTCACTGCGAATTCCGAGAACGCCGGCGGTGATCGAGTGGACGGTCAGGTATTCGGTGAAATGCGCCAGCGCGATCCTGAATTTGGAACTCCACTTTCGCGAGAAGACGTTGCGCGCGTCATCGGAATCGCGGTTGACGAAATTTCTTCGGAATGGCCGATCCAACCGGTCTCGACAGGATTGACCTTCACGATCGTGCCATTCCGCAATCGACAGACGCTCTCGGATCTAAAGTTTAGTTACATTCAGGCGGCGGAGTTTCTGAAGAAAACGGGCGCGAACTTTTTCTACTTTCTTTGTCCCGAGCGGCGCGAAGGCCGGCTCGAAGCTCGAGCACGAATGTTTTTTTACGGTGGCGAAGACCCGGCCACAGGATCAGCGGCAGGCTGCGCTGCCAGTTGGATGGTTCAACACGGCGTCGCAAAAAGTGATGAGCAGGTGGTGATTCGGCAAGGCGTCGAGTGCCGTCGCCCAAGCGAAATGCATGTCCGGGCAACGCGGGAAGGGGGACGCGTTAGCAATGTCCGCGTCGGTGGCTATGCCGTGGAAATATTGCGCGGAACCGTGGTGCTGTGAGTAATCGCCGTTATCGCGTGACGCGGGACGGACACTAAAATTGCGGACGGAGAGGGGAGGAACTTGCCGGAACCTGTGGTTTTGCCGTATCCACAAACATGCCGGTCGTGCTTCAAGACGCCTGTGACGAGAACATAATTCGATCTGGCCCGGCGGCGGCGCCATGCTCGAAAACTCGCGGTCGCTGGATTCTCGCCGCAACCATTCTCGCTTCGAGCATGGCGTTTATCGATGGCACGGTCGTGAACGTGGCGTTGCCCGCCCTGCAAACGAATCTCAATGCCACCGCCACAGATGTGCAATGGGTAGTCGAATCGTACGCGCTTTTTCTCTCTGCGTTGCTGCTGGTCGGCGGCTCGTTAGGCGATCATTACGGTCGTCGTCGCATCTTTTTGCTCGGTGTTGCGATCTTCGCGGTTGCATCAGCCGCATGCGGTCTCGTCGGGAACATTCACCAATTGATCGTGGCCCGCGCGTTTCAAGGATTCGGCGCGGCACTTCTTGTCCCGGGCAGCCTTGCGATCATCAGCAATTCTTTCTCCGAGCAGGAACGCGGACGCGCAATTGGATTATGGTCGGGCTTCAGCGCAATCACTACCGGAGTTGGGCCGGTTTTCGGCGGATGGCTGATCGAGCACGTTTCATGGCGCGCCGTGTTTTTCATCAATCTTCCGATCGCACTGGTTGTGATATTGATCTCGCTCCGCCACGTCGCAGAAAACACGGATAGAGAAAGCAGTCGTGTCGACTGGTTAGGCGCAATTTTGGCAGCACTCGGTTTGGGCGCGCTGGTTTACGGATTGATCGAATCGGCCCAAGTCGGTTTTAACGATCGCTCAGTGATCATGGCGTTGACGGCAGGCATTGTCGTTTTGATTCTGTTTTTCTTCGTCGAATCTCGCCTTTCGCATCCGATGTTGCCGCTGACATTGTTTCGCTCGCGGACATTCGCTGGAACGAATCTCTTAACATTTCTGCTCTATGCTGCGCTTGGCGGAACACTCTTTTTCCTGCCGTTGAATTTGATTCAGGTTCAGCGGTACCCACCGACTTCCGCTGGCGCGGCGCTGTTGCCGTTCATACTGATCATGTCGTTCCTTTCGCGTTGGTCCGGCGGACTTGTTGCGCGTTACGGTCCAAAACTTCCACTTGTCGTTGGGCCCGTCATTACAGCCGTTGGTTATTTGCTTTTCCTGCTGCCGGGAATTGGCGGCAATTACTGGACAAATTTTTTTCCGCCGGCGGTTGTTCTGGGATTAGGCATGGCAATCACCGTAGCGCCGCTGACCACGACCGTTATGAGCTCGATCGGGCAAAACCGCGCTGGGACCGCATCGGGAGTGAACAACGCCGTCGCGCGCACGGCGAGTCTCGTCGCGATTGCAGTTCTTGGAGTCGTGATGATCCATGTGTTCAAAACAAATCTGGATCACAGATTGAGCACTACGAATTTGCCGGCGTCAGTCGCGCAATCGCTGCAAACTCAATCGATAAAGCTCGCGGCCATCGACATTCCTGAAAATGTGAACCCCGAAACGCACCAGCTAATCCGTCGCGCAATCGATGAATCTTTCGTGTTCGGATTTCGCTGGGTGATGGTGATTGGTGCCACGCTCGCCGCGGCAAGCGCAGTCACTGCGCTCTTTTGGATTGGAGCAACGCCACGTGTGCGATCGACGAGAAGTAGGTGAGACGCCGTTCTCAAGGCGGGTCCGGTCGTTAGGCCGAAAGCTATTTAGGCCTAAACGGTCCCTCAAAGATGCTTTCCGAAAGTTTCCGTCGGTCATTCGGACTCTCGCGCGCCTGCAATTTTTCAGGAAGTAATTCTTTCGGACCTGGCCTGCCGACGGCTGCCATCGCTTCGACTTGGAATTCGTCAGGGATCCGCAGCTCTTTGCTCGCCCGATCGTAATCGAATCCTTGCATCCCATGCACAACCAAACCCTGTTGAAAGCCTTGCAACGCGAAATTCTCCCACGCTGCTCCACAGTCGTAAGAATGCGTGACTGACGGCTCGTCATTATGATCGAAATTCCTTCGTGAAATGAAGACGACAAGAACGGCTGCGTTCTTTGCCCACGCCTTGTTCGCGTCCACGAGCAAATCGAAGAACGTCTGCCAATGTTCCGTGCCGCGACGCGCATAAAGCGCGCGCCATTGCTGTGTGTTGAATGATGACGGCGCCCAACGCGCCGCTTCGAAGAGCCGCATCAGTTCCTCCTCCGAAATTTCCTCGCCCGACATTGCGCGCGGCGACCACCGGTCGATTAACAAAGACTCGATCTGATGGTCTGCTTTTCGGACTTCGCTGCCTTTAATCATTTATCGAGACCGCGTGTCATAAGTCAGCGAACAGCTGGTCTACATTGGCGCTCGTGACCGTGCGCGAAATCGGGCTCCGGCCTCATTTACCGGGCAGCACATGACCGATCTCAAATTTTAGTAGCTCGTGCCTTTGGATAATCCCATTATCGCCAGAGTGTCGCTATCGAGGTAGCCAGTCTGGCGCAAGCCGTTGGTGCTTTGATAACGCCTGATGGCTTTCTGCATCTCAGGGCTGAGCACACCGTCTGTCTCGCCGCGATAGTAGCCTTGAAGAGCCAGTCGCTCCTGCGCTGCGGCAATGGTCGAATCTTCTGATTGCGATTCATCGTTGTAGGCATTCGGATCGTCGTACGCTTGAGTTTGGTAAACACCGGAATCGTAGTAGCCCTGCGATTGGTCGGGATAACTGGTTTGATCGTAATACATCTGTCCCTGGTAATCGCCGGAGTTGTAGTCGCCGGGATCGTAATTGTACGAATACGGATAATCGTAACCGTAGGTCGACGAGCCGTAGCCATCATTCGGAAAGCCATAGTCGTAGTAGTAATCGTCCGGGTAGTACGAAGACCACCACGGAGAAAATCCCAGATTGAAGATCACCCACGATCCATTAATGAAGGAGCATTGGTGGCCATTCCACCAGTGGTCGCAGTTGCGGTTCCAGTCGCGATGCCAATTCCCTGATTGGTGAGCGAAAACGTGTTTTTGCCAGTCACGGCGCAGGTGATTGTTTCCATTTCGGAAATTGTTTGCGTTCCGCAGATTGTTTGGATTCCGCAGATTGTTTCCATTCCGGAACTGCGTTCCGGTGTTTCGCTGGTTCCACACGCGTGTGACAGCTGGATTTCTGCGATTCGCGAATGGCGCGACACGATTGCGTTGCGGGATAGTTGCTACCGTGTACGGACCGGAGCGCGTGAACGAACCTCGACTCGAATAGAAAGGCGCGCCGGTACGCGGAGGACGGTGACGAACGCATCCCAAACGAGGCATAGCGTTGGCCTGAATAAAACGGTCTACTGCCGTATGACCGCATCGGCGTCGAGCGGAACGATGAAACACCGCCGGGCCGCATCGGAGCGTGAACCGCCGGGGCACTGCGTGCAACTGCGCCTCTGTGAGATGTTCCTGTCGCTGCGTGAACACCTCCTGGATTCGCTTGAGCAATCGTGACCGCGCTCGCAACAAGCACGACGGCGGACAATTTTGTTTTCATGTTTTCGTTTCCCTTTCCTGTTGCTGAACCGTTTGCCTCTACAATCTAACGTAGACCGCCCGAAATGAGAAGCGTTTCTCCGGTGATCCACTTGGAATCATCGGCAGCGAACATGGCCATGCGAACGCAACAAGTTTGCGAGTTTCCCGCCGATCAAACCTGTGCCGCCAAGGATGACTATTTTCATATTCTCATTTTTTGGCTTTCGCTTTCCTAATGGCGGGATCGTCGTCGCCTTATGACTGCCCGTCTACCTAGGAGTTGTGTATAACACTCACGCTTGCCCTCTTGTTTACTCTTTGCGTTTTTCCAGCTTCCGCTCGATCCGAGGATCAGGAATCAACCAGAGGAGTGCGGCGAACACGTACAGTCCGGCTGCAATCCATGGACTAACAAACGCTAGTAGGATGGCGGACAAATAAAGCACAAGAGAGAGTTTACCCTTCCGATCCCTGCCGACGGCCTGCGCCAGAAGGGAGTCGCGACCTTCGTTGGCAATGATAGCGCGCTCGAGAATGTAATAAGCGATAGCTGCCATCAGCAGAACGAAACCGTATACGGCGGTCGGAATGGCAGCTAGGCCGTTCTCACCGATCCAGCCCGTTGTAAAAGGAAAGAGCGACAACCAAAAAAGCAAATGCAGGTTCGCCCAAAGAATTCCGCCGCTGACCTGTTCCGTGGCTTGGAAAAGATGATGGTGATTGTTCCAGTAAATGCCGATGTAGATAAAACTTAGTACATAGCTCAAAAGCACGGGTAGCAGTGGCTTCAATGCGGAAAGCTCGACCGTGTGAGGCACTTTCAGTTCGAGCACCATAATAGTGATGATGATGGCAAGAACTCCGTCGCTGAACGCTTCGAGCCGGGTTGTTTTCATCCTGCTTCTCTTATCTGTAGGGGAAGCTGTCAGCTTCCCCTACAACGGATTTCGCCAACCTTTGTGAGTTGAACAACATGCTCACTTCATGCTCTACGACAGCTTTTCGAGCCAGTCTCGAGCTGTCACAACATCGTCATTCGTTAGGCCGTGACTGGCATTGAAGAAACGAATCGTCACGTCTGCGCCGGCACGACGGAGAAGTTCGACAAGACGTTGGACCTCGGATGGGGGAATAATCGGATCCTGATTGCCTGCGCCGATCCAAACGCGCACAGATGAAAGATCGGGTGATGTGTCCGGAACCAGTGGCACCATGGCGCGAAATAGAATCGCCCGGTGCATGATTTCCGGCCGAAGTAACAACATGCTTGCAGCAATGTTGGCGCCGTTCGAATAACCGACGGCAACTAACTGATCGCTGGAGAATCCGTAATGTTGAGCGGCCGCTGTAACAAAGTCCGCCAGCTCGTTTGTGCGGTATTTTAAGTCTTCTAGATCGAATACCCCTTCGGCCAATCGTCGGAAGAACCGCGGCATTCCATTCTCCAGAATTTTTCCGCGCGGGCTAAGCAACGCAGCATTCGGATCGAGTTCGCGTCCAAGCGGAATGAGATCCCGTTCGTTTCCACCCGTGCCATGCAGAAGCAAGAGTGTGCGTGACGAGCTGCCGGGAACGAAGTCATGAATGAAGTCCGGCTGCGGTCTCATGATTTAGTCGGTACGCGAATCGATGGGAGAATTTTTTCGATCTGTGACCGCGACGATTCCATCCACGGCGGGACGCGTAAGTGCATACCGAGTTCGTCCAATTTTTCATCCAACGTAAAACCGGGAGGCTCGGTCGCGATTTCGAACAGCACGCCACCCGGTTCACGGAAATAAATGGAATGAAAATAAGTGCGGTCGATTACTGGTGTGACGTTGTAACCAAGATCGACGAGATGCTCGCGCCACTGGAGCTGTTCCGCCTGGTCCTTCGCTCGAAACGCAATGTGATGCACCGAACCGGCCGCGACGCGGCCCGTAGCGGTGTCGGGCTGACACAGCAGGTCGACAATTCTGCCGGGCGCAGTGTCGTCCGGAGATGCAAACCGAAACCGGTTCCCCGATTCGTCAATCAAACGATAGCCGAAGCTATCAGTCAGTAACCGCGCAGTTCTCTCGTAACCTTCCAACGCAGCGGACACACTATGGAAGCCGTGAACCGCATGTTCTACCGGAACGGGGCTGTCCGGCCACGGTTCAATTTGTGCGTGAGAAGTCGAGCCTATCAGCTCAAGCATAAGTCCATCGGGGTCAAGCAATCGAATTACTTCTTCTCTGAAACGCGTAGAGATTTTCTCAGCCGTCACGTGCTGTTGTTTCAAACGCTCCAGCCAATATCCGATTGAATCCGGTGGAATCGCGAACGCTGTCGCTTCGACCTGACCGCTGCCGCGAATTCCACGTCGCGCTCCTGGCCACGGAAAAAATGTCAGGATTGTTCCGGGCGTACCACGACGATCGCCGAAATAAAAATGGTACGTTCCCGGATCATCAAAATTCACCGTGCGCTTGACGAAACGCAGACCGAGAAGCCCGACATAAAAATCGAGGTTCCGCTGCGGATCGCTCGCGATCGCAGTGACGTGATGAAGTCCCGGGATTTTATTGTCCATCAGGACGGTGACGATCTTCGCTTAATGGCGCGCGCAGATTCTTCCGCGTGCGAACTAGCCTTCGTACTTAAAGGACAGTTGTAATCGCGTTCGAAACTCGAGTCACTTTGCCGTCCTCGATCTTCACATCCATTTTCACAACCTCCGCAATGCGCAAATCACGCAACGTGCCCGCCGCAGTCTGCACCGCAGTCTTTGCCGCATCCTCCCAGGATTGTGAACTCGTGCCGATTACTTCCGTTACTCTGTAGACTGAATCAGTAGATTTATCTTTTGTAGCCATAATGTTTTCTTTCTA
>CAVXHW010000041.1:0-45435 GCA_963761585.1 uncultured Verrucomicrobiae bacterium | reverse complement strand
CCGCGTGCCGCTGTCGCCAAGCTTTGGCGTGCGAAGGACTCATTACATCGTTGAATCGGGAAGATGCAAAAGTTCGCGATCGCGAGGACGCCATCGGCATTCATACGGCCGGCGGCTCCGCGCGCAGGTTGCATGGAGTCTTGGCATCGGTGCGTATCTGAGATAACGACTACTGTGTGAGTGGCACTGCCGCTCCGCCAAGTTGTCCCTTGTATGCCAACGCGCCAACCGTTCCTCAGGTATCGCCCGACAAGCGATCAGCCGATGTGGAAACTTCGTCTCTACACCGTCATCTTCGAGCACGACACGCGCGCCGGAAAGATTTTTGATCTGGCACTCCTGGTCGCGATCGGGATCAGCGTGACCGTGGTGATGATGGAAAGCGTGGAGCCTTTTCGCGCAACGCACGCGGTTTCCCTGCGCAATCTCGAGTGGTTCTTCACCATCCTTTTCACTCTCGAATACATCGCGCGTCTGCTCTGTGTCCGGGCTCCGTGGGCTTACGTCTTCAGCTTTTACGGAGCGATCGATCTGCTCGCGTTTCTGCCGAGCTACATCAATCTCGTCATTCCGACCGGAAATTACTTTTTAATGGTTCGCGTCCTGCGGCTCCTGCGCGTTTTCCGGGTCCTCAAGCTCACGCATTACCTGCAGGAAAGTAACACGCTCGTGACTGCGCTTCGCGCCAGCCGGCTGAAGATCACCGTGTTTCTCTTCACTGTCGTCGCGATCGTCCTCGTCGTCGGCACACTCATGTATCTGATTGAAGGCAACGAGAACGGTTTCGACAGCATCCCGCATGGCGTTTATTGGGCAATCGTCACGCTCACGACCGTTGGCTATGGCGACATCACGCCGCACACGGTGCTCGGGCGGATCCTCGCGAGCCTTATCATGATCATGGGCTACGGCATCATCGCTGTGCCCACCGGCATCTTTTCAGTGGAACTACACCAGGCGGCCCAGATGAAAGACGCGCGCGCCTGTCCCAATTGTCAGACGCCGGAGAACGATCGCACGGCCCGCTTCTGCCGCCGCTGCGGGCAGGCGCTTGGTTAGCGCGAATAATCTCGCTTCCGCTCAGATGTGCCTGTCGACTATTTGATGACCGGCACGTTGACGGGGTTGTTAGGGGACAGGATTTTGCTGATGTCGCGCAGCAAGATGGGGGCATGTCGCCACGTGCCGCCGTTGCCAAGGCTTTGGCGTGGCAAGGATTCGTTCCGCCTTTGTTAAAACTACGCGCGGAGCAGAGTGAAACGTTGAAGCGGAGAAAGTGACAGTGACCCGCCTCCGCTGATCGCGTATCCTCAGCTTCGGCGTGGCAGGCAGGTTGTCGAGGGTCCAAAAGGCGCGGAACGAGTAGAAGTTCGTTCCCGGCGGGACGCCATCGCCAAGAGGCGAGCACGCCTTCTGGTGGTGCTCTTTGTCACCTACAGCCTGCTGCTTTTTTCGGATGCGATTCTGCGGTTATTCCTTGGGCCGTTCCGAGACGTTAAAGAAATTCCATTCCCACGTCTTGCCGTTATCTGGTGAAAAGGCCTGACCCCAGACAGGGCGGTCTTTGTTCCGCGCATCCCAGCGAAAGACGACGAGGATCGGTTTGCCATTGAGCGTGTCTTTGCCAAAAAAATGGCCCACGCCGTTTTGGTCGAACGAACCGACGACGGGAGGATCCATCTTTCCCGTGTTGCTCGCGATCCAGTAGAGACTCCAAAGTCGTGTCTTCGGGTCGAATAATCGCAAGGTGAGACCTTCGAAAAGTTTGCCTCCCATTCCGGGAAACTGCGTGGTCGAGTATGTATCCATGTCGGCCGCACCGTTTAGAATCTTCGTATTCACGTCCGAGGCATCGAACTCCGTCCAGGTGCGGCAATTGGCCAGCCGCTTATCCAGATGCCGGTTGTGCATTTTCCATTTTCCGACCAAAAAATCGAAGTCGTTAGGCGAGGAATTGGGCGAAGCGGTCATCTTGAGCTCGCCCTGAGCGTCGAATTCCACTTTGGGAATGGGGATACTTTCGTCCGCCGTCAGTTCTTTGTTTTGCGCCGGAGCAAAATGGGAAAGCGCCAGGACCAGACTGATGATCAGGCAAGTTCCAGGAACGAAAGTGTGTCGCATCGCTCAACAAAAGCTAAAACCGGGCGGTAGTAAATCGCCGCCGCTACGACGATCAGGGCTTGGAGGGTTCCGAACTCTTTTGTACACGAATGGAATGTGGTTGGGCGTGAGGATTCGCGCGATGTCGCGGACCATGACGCTTGCAACGCCTTCGACCGGCTCCTTGGCCTGGTAGTTTATCCACGCAAGGATCGTGATGCCCGTCTCCGGCGAGTAGTAATCCGCGGTGTTGTAGCCGGGAAGCGCGCCGGTGTAGCCGTACCAGCCTTCGCTGCACGTAATTCCCAGACCAAAGGACGTGTTGCCCAGGAATGGGATGCAGTTGATGAGATCGTTGTAGGTCCCGGATCCACATCGTCTTGCCGGTGGCGTACAGCTCGATCCAACGCCTGATGTCGTTCATATCTGAAATCATCGCGCCGGCCGATCCCATGAACGCGACGGGAATCGTGTTGCTGATGTCTTCCCAGTTGCCTTGCTTGTCGAGATGGTAGCCGTGTACCCATGGGCTCGGCATGGCTTCTGTTTCCGGATAGAAGGTCTGCGTCAATCCGAATGGCTCTAACAGCCGTTTGCGGATCTGGTTCCCAACGCTGTCTTTCGTGATCGTTTTCGATGATCATCCCGAGAAGCAGATAGTTGGTGTTGGTGTACTGATAGCCTTTTCCGGGCGGAAAATATGGTTTCTGCTTCATCGCCCATGCAACGAGCGTCGTCGGGTCGAAGTCCTTCGGGACCTTCATATTCAACTTCGCGAACTCCGGGGTATCGAAGGCCTCGAACAGGCCGCTGCGCATATTGCAGAGCTCGCGCACGGTGATGCCCTCGGCATTCGGTATGGTAACGCCCAGCGAGAAGCGGCTGAGCGGGTCGTCGAGGCTGAGTTTCTTTTCGGCTACCAACTGAAGAAGGACGCTAATGACGAATGTCTTGGTGTTGCTGCCGATGCGAAAGTGGTCAGCCGGAGTGAGAGGCACTTTCTTTTCAAGATCCGCGTCGCCGAAGGCGCGGATGAAGCTGTGTCCTTTGCCGTCCCAGACGCCGATCAGCGTGGCTGGAACGGGCGTGTTGCCGCCATAGCGTTTGCGATCGTTTTCGACGGCTGCCACGATCGCGGATTGAACGGACGGATCGGCAACTGAAGGCGCCGCCTGCGCAGAGGTCGGGCTCGGCGATGTTTCCGCCGCGGTCGCATGCGCCAGGAAAGTCAGAAGTAAGAAGGATGAAGTAAGAAGTGTAAAGGACCTGTGTTTCATTCGTTCGAATGTGTTCACAGAAAGTAGAGGCGTGAAGCAAAAACTAAATCACTCGCTTCACCCTGTTTGGATGGAGTCGAGCTCTCGAATGTAGTGGGGCAGGTAGCTGCCAACAAATGCGAGTGCGCGTGTATGGCGATGTCGGCATCGTCAACGGCGTTGTCGTAACAACAGATGAGAAAGATCACGAGGTAGATCGAACGGTATTCACCGACGTGTTTGGGTGGCGAGATGGCCGCTGGCAGGCGGTCAACGCGCAAGAGAACGCGGTGAGGAAACCGGTGTTAAAGCGTTGAGGGCGATGAATCGTTGAAGAGAGAGAGGTCCCAAGCGAGGGAAGCACGTCAAGTCAGACCTTCTCCGCGGTTACTTTTCTTTCGCGGCGATGCTGGCTAGTGTTTCTCTGCTTTCTCAGAGCTCTCAGTTTCGTTGCTCTCGTCGTGTTGGCTTTGCAGCTGGCCTGTCGCGTCAAAGAGGTATTCCCTTTGTTTTCCATTCTTCTCGATGATCGCCTCGTAGTTCTTTCCTTCCTTTTCCCATTGGACGATCTTACCGCCTACGGCCTCTTTCTCCGCCGCCTTCTTGACTACGGCGGGAACCTGTGAGCTTGGGATTATTTCCTCGTCTTGCTCCTCGGCCTGCATTGCTCCGCCGACAAGCAGCGCAACACCTAATCCGATAACAATCACTAACTTATTTTTCATTCTCGCTCCTTTTTTGTGTTTCTGCTGATTCGTCCTCAAAAGTCCGATCGGTCGGTGTTTGGCGCAAGGGCTGCCTGTTCTGGCTGCCCAGCGGGAACTACCGCGACGCCAGCTTTGTCGCGCCAGATCGCCTGTTCCCATAAGATTATATTGCAGTTATATATTGATGTTGTCCCATATCATGTCAGTATTTAAAGGTTGAGATTTGAATGGGATACCGAGAGAGAAAAAGCGAACCTTACGAAGCACGGCGTCGATTTCAGCGAAGCGACAGCCGCGTTCTACGACCCGCAAAAGCTGATTCAGATCGACGCGGCACACAGCGGTGAGGAACCGCGCCTGCTGTGCATTGGTCGCACCGAGCGCGGGATTCTGACCATTCGCTTTACCTATCGCGGCGAAACCATTCGGATCATCGGCGCCGGTTATTGGCGGAAAGGCAGGAGAACTTATGAAAAAGAAAACCCGATCGAAAATTAAGTACACTGATGACAAAGGTGAGATGGATGGCAAATGGCGCATCGTCCGGCGCGGCGAGCTGCCCGATCTCGACGCATTGCTCGACAAGCTGCCGGAGAAAACCAAGGTCACGCTCGAGCTCGACAATTCAGCCTTGGAATTCTTCAAGCGGGAAGCCCGGAAACGAAATACCAGCTATCAGCGCATGATCCGGAACCTGGTGCGTTCTTACGCTCAATCTCACACGTAACAAACAATAAAAACCGGGTTCGAATCAGGCTGCGTTACCGCATTAACGCTTCCTGTATCCAAAGAAGCCCCGCCTCGCGTTTGCATCCTCCGCTCGCTGCAGCGGTGGCTGGACGTAGGTCGCGGCTCACCGGGGGCGCATGAAGCGAGGAACTTGCCCTGCGGGCCACGGGAATGCATCGTCCCGGCGTGGTGGCGCTGGTGATCGGTGGCTTTGGGTTAGCGGTCCTCGCAATCGTCGTGAGCTCGTTACGAGAAGCGGCGGCGATGAAGCGCTGGCCTGTGGCGGAAGGCCGGGTGTTGTCGGCGAAGGTGGAGAAGTACCGCGAGAGTGTCAGCCGTGGAACCGGAGGCGCTCGGGACCGCATGACGCTCTACCGGCCGGTATTGCTTTATGAGTACGAGGTGGCGGGAAAGCGCTTCCGCGGCAGCCGGATTGCGCAAAGTCCGGGGCTGGACCGTGGCGTGCCGGAGTTTGCGCAGAAGGTGGTAGACCGTTATCCGGGCGGGAGCGCGGTGGCGGTGCGCTACAACCCGAGACGGCCGGATGAGTCGGTGCTGGAACCGCGGGTGCCTGGCAGCTGGATCTTCGGAGCCGCGATCGGTGTCGCGCTGCTAGTGCTGGCGGCCTACACTTATTATAGAGGGAGGTAAGGCGCGGGCTGTTGCGAGCTCTGACACGGCTTGATGCGCGGCAGTGCGCTCCCGAGGCGCGTAAACGTGCTATGACGAGCCAAGGATTCGTTGAAGCGTTGAATCGTTGAAGCGTTGAAGCGGAAAGAGAATTCAAAGTTCGCGATCGCGAGGCCGCAATCGCCAACACGCCAGCGGCGTGCGCTCCCCGGACGGGATTGCGGCTGACACAGCCGCCGCTACAACAAGAATGGCGCTCGAAACGCGCCCGTCATTTCATTATCATCGCGGCTAATGAATTCTGAAACCGGTTCGGTTTTTCCAAAGTTCGCGATCGCGAGGCCGCGATCGCCATCACGCGAGGCGCGGGCGCTCCCCAATCCAATAGTTCAGCTCTGCCGTCGAACCCTGGTGGAAAAAGTCTTCGTGGTGTGCGCGCTTGGTTTTCTTTTCGGATGTGGAGCGAAAAACCAGGCGGCGGACGACACGAGCGCTGCCGACGCCATCAAGACGCCTGCTACAGTGGAACAAGCGACTCGGGTCCTCGATCTTTCAACGTTCTCGCTCATGGACGGTGCGAAGTCCGCCGAGTCGCGACACGTTGCCAACCTTTCTTATGTCGCACCCGGCGATCCGAAGAAAGCCCTGGAATTCCAGCGGAAAGCGTTCGGTGCGCAAGGCTGGAAAGAATTGCCGAACAGCACCATCAGCGACGAATCGGCCAGCGCGATGTTCGCGCGTGACGGGTTCGTCGTCTCGCTCTCGGTCATTCCCTTTGAAGCGACTGGCGTAACGGTCAGGCTGCAAAATCTTGGCAACGTGAAACCGGGCAAGCTCCCAGTTCCTCCGAATGCTAAGCCCGTTTATGTAGGAGAGCCGACCGCGATGTATGCCACTGAGGCTGCCGTGCCCGCGACTGCGGACGCCATCCGTAATCTGTTCGTCGCGCAAGGCTGGGTGCCTTATGGCAAGGCCGGCGATTCCGACTTCTTCAAACAGAACGCGATTCTCGCGACCGCGACTGTCTCGTCCGCGCCCGCGCAGGGTGGAAAGACCATGATCCAGTATTCGAATCAGCTAATTTCTTCTGACATTCCGGCGCCGCCGGACGTCGACGATCTGCGTTACGTAGATGAGCCGCCCGAACTTACGTTTGCGACGACGAACCAGGACGCCATCGTCGATTTTTATCGAAAGACTCTCGCCAGCGCGGGCTGGAAATCCACGATGGATAAGATGATCGACGTCGATGAGAAGCCAACCATGATCTTTCGCAATCCCGCGAAGGAAATGCTCACCCTTGCGACAACCGGCATGCTTCGCGGAAAGCTTCTCGTATCGGTTCGCTTTCAAAGCGCGGCGGAAATCGCCGAGCTTGATCGCAGAATAAAAGAGGAAGCGCCCAAGCTGCGCGCCGCAGCGGAAGCGAAAGCAGCGAAAGAGGCCGCTGAGTTGGCCGAACGAAGTAAGGTGCCGAAAGTCGCGGTCACGCTGCCCGCGGATGCGAAAGACGTGAAGCAGACGAAGGACGAGATCAAGTTCGCTGTCGGCAAGGGCAAAGCCAAAGCGACTGTCGAATCCTTTCGGAAACAGTTTCGCGACACGGGCTGGAAAGAAGACGTCGCTTCAATGGCCGCCATGGCAGGCACGCTATCGTTTTCAAAAGACGATCAGCATGTGACGATCACCTATAGCGACACCGGTTTCATGCCGACCGAGGTCAGTCTATCGTCAATGCGCGCCGAATTGGAAGCGGCGAGATAAGGCAGAGGGAGAAAGCAAGAAATCGAATTTAAAAGTTCGCGATGGTGAGGACCCCATCGCCAGCACGCGTGGACGCGTGCGCTCCCCGGAGGAGATTGCGGCCACGCGAGGCTGAGGATACGATCGCATCATGAATGCTCCTGTTAATCCAAACAAAGCACTTTGGGAAAAAGGCGATTTCACGCGCATCGCCGACACCATGCGCGAAAGCGGCGCGGCGCTCGTGCAGCGACTTGGAATCACGAAAGGACTCAAGGTACTGGATCTCGGCTGTGGCGATGGCACGACCGCATTGCCCGCGGCGAAATTCGGAGCGGACGTAGTGGGTATCGATATCGCGCGCAATCTGGTCGACGCCGGAAACAGGCGCGCCCAAGAGCACGGCCTAACGAATCTTAAGTTTCAGGAAGGGGACGCGTCGAATCTGGAGCAGGTGCCTGACAAGTCCTTTGATCTCGTGGTCAGTATCTTCGGCGCGATGTTTGCGCCCAAGCCGTTCGACGTCGCCAAAGAGATGGTGCGCGTCACGCGGCCGGGCGGTCGCATTGCGATGGGTAACTGGATCCCTAACGATCCGACACTGGTGGCGCAGATTTTGAAGATCAGCTCAAACTATACGCCTCCGCCGCCGGAAGGTTTCGTTAGTCCGATGACTTGGGGCGTCGAGAGCAATGTGATCGAGCGTTTTACAGCGGCAGGAATTCCTAAAGACAACATCTTGTTTGCGCGTGACACGTTCACTTTCAATTTCCCGGGCACACCAGCAGCGTTCGTGGATGCATTCAGGAAATATTATGGGCCGACCATGACTGCATTCGAAGCCGCCCAGAAACAAGGCAAAGCGGATGAGCTACAAAAACAACTCGAAGAGTTGTTCAACAGTCAGAACAAAAGTCAGGATGGCACGTCCATTCCTGCAACATTTTTGCGCGTGACGGTTGAGAAAGAGTAAGAACGAAAAGCGACGGCAAACTAAAAGGAATAGCGTCACGAGCCGGGATTGCTGCTGCCCCAGAGGAACAGCGACGACTCAATGTAGAAGAAGCTGTTACGTGCCGAACGGACCAGTCCATTCGCGAATCTCAAGCGCAGTTGATCCACTCACCTACGGGCACGCTTGTGATCACCGATGAATCCGAGAGCAAATTGCTCGGCATAATGACGCTGCACGATTTGGTGCGCTCACAACTTGCGGTCGCAGAACGCGAGACACTTCGGGCTAGCCCGAACCGAACTTTTTATCTCAGTTGTCTCCGCAACTTTCTCACATTACGAATCACTTCTTGCCGGCGCGTGTGTAGGCGATTTCCATGGTTTTCTTTTCCTGGCCGCCACGGTTTTCGTACCATTCCAGAGCCATATGGTTGTTGTCGAGGACCTTAATGACTTCACGAACTGGTGTTTTCATTCCGGGCATCATTTCGATTTCGCTGGTATAAGTGAAGGTCTTGGTCGCGGGATCGTAGGTGCCTTCGGAAAACTGTATGCCCGTGCCCATGTTGTCGATCCACGAGCTCACGAACTTTTTCTTTGCGTTGTCGTAGCCTTCGACGCCCATCCCTTTGAATTGCACATCCTTCATTTTGCCGTCTTGACCCGGCATCTGCATTTTACCTGTCACATCCATCATCACGTAGCGGCCGCCCATGACATCCTTGCGTGTAGCACTCCCTTTCGATTCCTGCGGTTTGGCGTTCGGATCTGGGTTCATCCACATTTTGATGGCGAAATTCCAATTGCCGTTCATCTCTGAGAGCAGCTTGTGATTTTCGTTGAGCTTCGACATTTCCATCATCTGCTTCATCATCTCCTGAGGATTAGGCATCTGACCAGTTGCACTTGGCGGTTGGGCGGCAGACAGCGTCGCTGCAGCCGGGGGCGATGTGGCAGGCGCCTGCGCGAATGAGGAAGTCGCGATCACTGTTGCGAACAGAATTGTGATTAATGACGTAAAGGTTTTCATGGTGGCATGTTGCCAAAGATCGGTGGCGGTGACAAGTTTGATCAGAGTTATTTTGTAACATTTTTGTAACTTCCCTGGTCCTGAACGGTCCTGGACATCATTGCGAGGAGGATTACCGGGCGGAAGAAGTCTTTGTTCCCATAGCGGTGTCAAGCCACCGCACTCCAAAGCGGCTGCGCCGCGAAGAATTGAGCACAGCGATCGGCCGTAGGATTCGCGCGAGAAACGTACCGGAGTAAGATTCTGCCCATGAAACGAGAGAATCCGACGATTGAAATTTGTCCCGGAATCACGCGCCGGACCGTCGCACACGGCAACACGATGTATCAGATGCTCGCCACGCTAGCGGCGGGGAGTATCATGCCTGCGCACTCGCATCCGCAGGAGCAGATCGTTCATATTCTCGAAGGCAACATGCGGCTGATCGTAGAAGGCGTGCCGCATGAGCTTTCAACAGGCGATTCGTTTTATCTGGCGAGCAATGTTCCTCACGGTGTGGAAACGCTCTCGGCAACGCGCGTCCTCGATACTTTTAGTCCGCCGCGGACTGATTATCTCGCGATTGACGAAAAAGTTCTCCACGGCGCGTTGTAGCCATTCCGCAGTAACAAAGCGGCCGATTAAAAACCGGCAGCTTATCCCTTCGGCTCGTCCGCGATTCGCAGCACAACTTTTCCGCGCGTGTGATGAGTCGCGGCTTGTTGCTGCGCCTTTACCGCATCAGTCAGGGGAAGAACTTCTGTCACGATTGGTTTGATTTTCCCAGCATCGATTAGCTGCGCGATCTCTGCGAGATCTTTGGCATCCGCATGAGAGGAAATACCCGTGCCGCGGATTCCATATTTTTGAAGCTCCGCCGGATCTGGACGTGCGACCAGCGACATGACGATGCCGCCTTTCTTCACCACGCCATAAGAACGCGCGAGCGTTTCTTTGCCCACCGGATCGAGCACGGCATCCACATCTTTGGCGACGTCTTCAAACTTCGTTTTGGTGTAATCTACTGCTACGTCGGCGCCGAGCTGCTTTAGAAGATCCTGGTTTGCCGTCGACGCAGTCGCGATCACCCGGGCACCGCGCGCCTTCGCGATCTGCACCGCAAAACTGCCAACGCCGCCGGACCCGCCGTGGATAAGAATTGTTTGTCCGGGCTGGAGTTTCGCGACGTCCACTAAAGACTGCCACGCGGTCAAGGCACCCATCGGGACCGCCGCTGCTTCCACGAAGTTGAGGGACTTTGGCTTCGCAGCGACTTCCCATTCTTTGACGTTTACGTAATCCGCCCAGCCTCCGCCGAACGTTGGATAACCGTAAACCGCGTCGCCTACTTTGAGCTGGGTGACGTTCGCGCCCGTTTTCTCCACGGTGCCGGCAATGTCGTAGCCTGCAATCAACGGCAGGTGTGTCCCGAATTCTTTCGCATACCTTCCGCTGAGCGTGAGCGGATCGGCTGGATTGACGCTGCTGGCGATCACGCGCACGAGCGCTTCGTCGTCGTTCGGCTCTGGTCGCTGCACTTGCTCAAGCTTCAGCACTTCGGGCGCGCCGTATTCGTGGGCGACCACGGCCCGCATCTTTGGTTTTTCGTCAGCGCGCGTTATGCAGACAGACACGACTGCAAGAGCGGTTAAACTCAAAAAACGGAAAGCTGATCGAGCGAATTGCATGATGTCACGTTCGCGCGCGATCGGCTGCAGTGCGAACTGGAATCTTTGTCCCGCGTGCCAGTGCGGCAGCGTTACCTACTTGCGGACATCGATGAAAATTTGCCAGCGCTTGACGCTATCCAGTTTGAGAACGCCATGCTTCATCCACGGATCGTTTTTTAATTTCTCTCGCACTTCATTCTCGTCATCGGCATTGACGATCAGCATTGCGCCGTCTTCATCGACCAAAGGTCCGCCCATCAAAACAAAACCCTCGGCAACGAGTTGATCGATAAATGCGGCGTGCTCATTCCAAAATGGCTGCTCTCGCGTGCCTTTTGACAGATCACGGTTAGGACCAGGTGAAGAAATTGTGACGAATGTGTTTTTCACGGACATGTGATTACGGTTTTTTATCCGCAGATTTACACGGATTGGCACAGATTAATGTTGTAGGGCGTTTGTGCCAAACGCCGGCGTCTCACAGAGACGCCCTACAGTTTGCAGCGGCAGCGACTCGGTGGAGAGTTATACTGACAAATGAGCGCACCTGCAGCAGATCAAAATTCGGGTCTAAGGAAAATCATCCTGGTGCTCCTCGCCCTGGGCGTGGTCTCGATGGTGTCGCTGATCGTCGCCGGTGCGACGAGTTTGATCTCGTTAGCTGACAGGATCCACCCTGTCGCTGGTACGGTTGTATTCTGGGGACTTTGTCTGGTAGCGGGATTTCTTGCGCTCTATTGCATGATCGCTTACGCGCAGCTGCCGCCAGCGCTCGTGCCGCCGAAGGAAACGTCCGGGCCTAAACACGAGGCTTATTTGCAGGCCTTGCGCTCGCGGCTGGCGAATAATCCGCGCACTCGCGAGCTGCCACTAGGAACGGACGCTGATGTTGAAGCCGCTGTCGCGCACCTGTCCAAGGAAGCGGACGTCGTTGTGCGCAGAACGGCGAGCATAGTTTTTCTTAGCACTGCGTTAATGCAAAATGGCCGGCTCGACGGGCTCATCGTGCTGTTCACACAAATTCAAATGGTCGGCCGCATAGCGCGCATTTATGTGCAGCGGCCTTCGCCCCGCGAATTGCTGCGATTGTATCTGAATGTTGGCGGCACAGCTTTCGTCGCGAGCAGCCTCGAATCGCTGGACCTCGGAGAAATGGTCGCACCGCTTGCGGTGTCGGTGGTTCCTGCGCTCAAAAGCGGAATTCCAGGATTGAGCGGCATCTCAGCACTCCTGGTGAAATGCGTTTCAAACGGCGCGGCGAACGCGTTCCTTACATTGCGCGTGGGCGAAGTCGCACGGCGCTATTGCGAACTCACATCGCGCCATTCACCTGAAGCCATCCGCAGATCTGCTACCACTGCGGCCGTTCAGCATCTCGGGCGAATCGTTCGCGAAAACGGCGCGCTAGTTGTGAGAAAGATTTGGGCAAGTACTGGACGCGCGTTGATCGACAGCGGCGTGTCGAAAGCCGAAGACATCGCAGGCGCCACCCGTGATCTTTTTGGCAAGATCTCCCCGTGGCGGATGAAAGAAGAGGAATCCGTCACGCATCCGTGATTCGGCGGTGACGCTCTACCTTTCAGCCGCGCAGTCCTGACATTTTTTCAAGTCGAGTTTACCTGAAGCAAGGACCGGGATTGTCTTAACACGCCGGAGGTGTTTTGGAATCCATAAGTTTGGCACACCGGCTTCCTGCAATTTTTTGCGCAACTCGGCGAGGTCCATGTCTACCGCGCTAAGCAGCACGAGCGCTTCGCCCTTGGCCTCGTCCTGCACGCCTACAACGGCGATGGGACGTTCGTCTCTTCCAGCTAGTCCCAGTAGCTCGATGATTTTGTGTTCGATCGCTTCGTGCGGCACCATTTCGCCGCCAATCTTTGAAAACCGTGAGAGCCGGCCTTCGATATAAAGGAAACCGTCTTCGTCGAACCGGCCGACGTCGCCGGTCTTCAACCAGCCGTCGCGCAGAACTTCTGCGGTTCGCACCGGGTCGTGCAAATATCCTTCGAAAATATTGACGCCGCGCAGCCAAAGCATCCCGCTGTCGTACAACGAAAGTTTCTGATCAGTTTCCGGTTCACGGATTTCGGCGGCGATACCCGGCGCCAATCTGCCAACAGACCCCACGCGGCTCGACGGCTGCACGTGCTCGCCTGGTTTGGGCGGCTCGGGATCAGGCAAATTAACGCTCACCACCGGCGCAGTCTCGGTAAGACCGTAGCCTTCGAAGACCTTTTTGTGGAAACGTTCCTCAAAATGGCTCGCAAGATCGAGCGGCAATTTTTCCGCGCCGGTGATAATGAGGCGCAAACTATTGAGCTGCTCGGGCTCGGCTTTACGCAAATAGAGACGCAGAAAGGTGGGCGTCAGCAGCAGGAACGTCAGCTTGTATCGATCGATCAGCGCCGCGCATTTCGCCGCGTCCAACGGATTCGGATATGTAACGATGCGCACACCTTCGATGAGCGGATACCACAGCGTAACCGTCGATCCAAACGTGTGAAAGAACGGTAGCGACGCGAGAATCGCGTCCGTTTTCTTCGCATCGAGCAGTTCGCGAAATTGCGCAACATTTCCCATGACGTTGCGGTGGCTCATTACTGCGCCTTTAGGTTCGCCAGTCGTTCCGCTTGTAAAAAGCAATACCGCTTCGGCGTGCCCCCCTTTTTTCGGGACACGCAGTAGCCGCAAAAGCAAACGCGCGGGCAGGATCGTCGATAGGACCCACCACAGAACAATTTGGCGCTTCATGCGCGGCAGAAGCTCATCCAACTTCAAAACGCGTTCCGGCCATGGAAAATCTTTCACGCGTTCGATGAACGGCGTCGCTGAGATTACGACCCGGAGGCTGGCTCGCCTGCAGCAGGATTCATTAGCTGCGCGCCCTATCGTGAAATTTAGATCCACAGGAACCTTGTTCGCCAGCATCACTGCCAAATTGGCAACCATCGATCCTTTGCTCGCAGGCAAAACGATCGCGATTCGTTCGTCAGGAAATTCCTTTCGCAAATAACGACTGAACGCCGCCGCCGCGCCGAGCAATTTTCCGCGGCTCAGCTGTGTGTGATCGATTCCATCGATCACCGCTGTGGCGAACGGCCTTCGCTTCAAACCGCGCACGCAATCTTCCGCAAGATGTCGATCCAATGATGGCCGGCGGCTGAAACAGAATTCGCCCAGCTTGAGCAACTCCTCGCGCACGGTCGCAACGTCCGCTGCTTTTGCCTCGAGGGGTTCTCCAAAGGCGACGGTAACAGGGTACCGGATTCGCTTTGGGAATTTCCTGAAAAATTTCCCGCCCTGGAATGAAAAGATCGATCCCCAGAGTTGATCGAGCCAGACCGGAACGACCTCGGCCTTCGCGTGCCGCGCAATGACTTCATAACCGCGCTGTAAACGCAACAGCGTCCCCCTTCGCTCCAACTCGCCTTCCGGGAACACACACACGATTTCGCCTTCGGCGATTTTTTCTGCAGCGGTGCGAACTGCAGCATGCGACTGGCGTCTGCTGATGGGGATGCAACCAATCGCGCGCAGAATCGGATGCAACATCCGCTTATGATAATATTCCTGGTCGATGACGTAACGAATCGGCCGAGGGCAGGCGAGCTGCAGGATGAGGGCGTCCACCCAGCTGATATGATTCGGCACGAGAAGAAAGCCGCCGGCCGGAAGGTTCTCCAGACCCAGTGGGGTGACGCGATAGAAGCACCGCACGAGCGGTCGTCCAAAAAGATAGAGTAGACGTTCCGCGGCTGACATTTTGCAAGTCATCGTCTGTGTCATTCTGAGCGAAGCGAAGAATCTCTGGACATTTCTGCACCGATCCCGACGGAAACAAATCAGAGATGTTTCGCTTCGCTCAACATGACAGCGCCATTTAAGAGCTGAGTTCTCTTCATGGTTTATGATTTACAATCGGCGCGAGCGTCAAACTGCAATCGGCAATTGTTGATGCAAGCTGCAGGGATAAAACCGCTGAGCGGCGCGCGGACCGCACTCTTTCTGCTCCTGGCGATTAATCTTTTCAATTACATCGACCGGCAAATTCTAGCCGCGCTCGAACCTGATATTCGCGCCACTTTTTTCGCAGCTGACGACGTCCACGCCATGACCAAGACGGGTCTGCTCGGGGACGCCTTTTTCGTGACTTACATGATCAGCGCGCCGATCTTGGGTTTCCTCGCCGACCGATTCTCGCGCTGGATCATCGTCGGCTCCGCAGTGATTCTGTGGAGTCTAGCCAGCGGCGCGTCAGGTCTAGCCGCGACGTTCGGGATATTGTTCGCTACTCGTATCTTTGTTGGAATTGGCGAAGGCGGTTACGGCCCTGCGGCGCCAACGATCTTGTCCGATCTCTTCCCGATTGAAACGCGGGGTCGTATTATGGCGATCTTTTGCGCAGCGATTCCAGTTGGGAGCGCGCTCGGCTATGTGATTGGGGGATTGATCGGCGCTCACTTGGGCTGGCGCTGGGCATTTTGTCTCGTTGCCCCGCCGGGATTGTTGCTGGGCCTGCTGTGTTTCTGGCAACGCGATCCGCGCGGCAGAGCAGATAATCTGGTGCAAAAATCATCGCGCCGCAGCGTACGGGACTACCTGAACTTGTTCCGCACACGTTCCTATCTGATCAACTGCATTGCGCAGACGTTAATGACTTTTGTAATAGGCGGTCTGGGCTTCTGGGTACCGGCGTATCTGCGTTATCGCAATCAAAGTCCTGTCGTGGGCATGACGATCTTTGGCTTGATCACGGTGGTTGCAGGCCTGGTCTCGACGCTACTTGGAGGGATTATTGCCGATCGGTTGCGCTCGCGTATTCCCGGTTCGTATTTCTGGGTCTCAGGAATTGGAATGCTCATCGCGTGTCCGTTTTTCGTTGCGACTCTTTACATTCCGTTTCCTGCTGCCTGGATCACAATGTTCCTGGCGATTTTTTGCCTGTTTTTGAATACCGGTCCGTCAAACACGGCTCTGGCGAATGTTTCGTTGCCGGCCGTCCGGGCGACAGCGTTTGCTGCAAATATTTTCGTGATCCATGCCTTCGGCGATGTGCAGGCGTTTTGGCTGCTCGGTTACATCGGCGGACACGCGAACATGCACGTGGCGTTTCTATTTGTGTCCGCAATTATTCTCGCGTCGGGGTTGGTATGGCTGCTCGGAGTGAAATACCTGCCAGCTGATACAGCCGCCGCAGAAAGCAGAAGCACTTAGTTCCCATTCGGAGCACAAAAAAGCCCGGCGCTCACGTGCCGGGCTGATTTGCTTAGTCCAAATTGGTTATTCTTGTTGTCGTTCCGGTGGACTCGTGCCTTCGCGACTTCGCGACCGCTCCCGAGTTGATCCCTTTGTTTTCTCGCCCGTGGTCGCTCCTTCCGATGGAGCTCGCTCAGTTTTGGGCGCACTTTCAGATCGCGCTCCGGTTTCGCTGCGACTACTTGGCGGAGTTGGCTTCGCCTGCTTTTGTTTCGCACTCGGCGTTCGTTCACCGGCTCGCTCGGAAAGGCTCGGAGTAGCTGTTTCACGCGCTTTGACCGCTGCAGCTCCGGCTGCGGCGGCCGCACCCGGGTGTGCTCTCCGCCCTTCTGTGGTGTTCGGAGCGGCCGATCCTGACACCGATGCACCTGCCGCGGGGCTTGCTGCGCCTGTTGTCGTATTCGCACCTGTTGCCGCGCCAGTCGTTGTAGTCGCGCCTGTTGTGGTCGTTGAAGTACCGCCAGAAACACCAACTCCAACGGCCGCTCCCCCGCTCACCCCATAGTAGCTGTACACGTTGTTGATATAATCAGGTCGGGAATATTCTTCGACGCGAGCGTAATCGAATACTGGCGCGTTATAAATGCGATCTCTTTCGACAGTCACTGTGAGAACGTTCGGATCGGCTGATGGCGAATAGACAGCCCACGGGACAGCAACCATTTTGCCGCCTCCAGTGGCCCGCGTACCGCCACCGCCTCCTCCGCCGGTAGTGGAAAGGACCGTGTAAGCCAGGCACCCTGTACTGCGGTCGAGCACGATATCTTTAACTGTGCCGATTTCATCGCCTTGGGCGGACTTCACGGGCCTCCCAATGAACTTGCTCGTCTCAATGTAAGTGGTGTTGCTACTAGTGGTGCTTTGGTTTTGGGCGAATGCAGAAGCGACGGCCAATCCCAAAATCGCCATGATAGCTCGGAGTGAGAATAATGTTTTCATAAGCGGTACAAGTTTTGGCTCAACTTAGTGCGAGCCGACAAAGAAGAATCGTTGCGCACGATTGCAGCGGATGTGGAAACAGCTCCCGTAACAGCTAAAGTGACTTGCTTTTACAAACTATGTCGATCATTACGCGCCGGTCAGGACGACCCTTGTCGAGATTCATGATTTGCCTGTTGATGCTCAGTGGCATCAATACGTTCGCAGAAGGAGTTCCCGACGATTGCACACAACTCATCCTTGGCATTGCACCGACGTGGAATTCGATGCGCGGCGAGCTGCGATTGTTCGAGCGCCCGCGCGGCGGTGATTGGAAGGTTGTGGGCGGACCGTTTCCCGTCTTGTTCGGCAAGAATGGTCTCGCGTGGGGAACAGGAGTCGCAGGTCAAAACGAATCAGGCCTTCGCAAAAAAGAGCGAGACGGCCGGGCGCCTGCGGGAATTTTCGCGATCGGACAGGTCTTTGGATACGACGCGCACCTGCCGCCCGGTGGCGACTTTCCGTATCATCAAGTCACCGACGCAGACATATGGAGCGATGATCCGCGTTCGCCAAATTACAATCGCCACATCGTAATTGATCCGAAGAATCCGCCGGACAATTACAGTCACGAAAAAATGCGTTCGGGAGATTTTGCCTATCATTGGCTGGTCGAGATCCGGCACAATTCCGATCCGCCTGTGCCGGGAGCGGGTAGCGCCATCTTTTTTCACATCCGGCGCGGCGTGAATAGAGCGACCACCGGCTGCACTACCATGGCGCAGGATAACCTCGTGAAAATGATCACCTGGTTCCGAGCGAAGCGACATCCCTGCTATGCCTTGCTACCCGTCGGGGAGTACGAAAACAAATGGCGCGCCTGGAATCTGCCATCGCCGGACGCGCTGCGCGGCGCCGTTTCATTGGCTCGTTGAAATCTCGCAATGACTTGTTAGCTTGTTGTTAGTCATTATGCCAAGACGAAAACGTCCCAATCCTCAATCGGAAGAAAACATCCGCCGGATCGACACCAAACCGCGCGCTAAGAAACAGACACATGGCTTTCAGGTCCACTTCCTCCGCGGCGATCGTGTGGTAACGAAGATGTTCAGCGATAACGTATTTGGCGGAAAACAAGCCGCCCGACGCGCCGCCCGAAAGTTCAAGCAGTCGATGCTGCGCCGTTTGCCACGGAGAAAGTTTCTGGGCGAATAGACTCTTCGCGCTCGGAATTCATTTTCCGGCGGTACGCTTTCCAGCATTCTAGAAATGCCGGCGCAAAGTCGTCGGGTCTACCCGACGTCCAGTTATCAACCACGGTTGGCGCAAAAAATACGCCTTTCTCAATTTCACACTTGTTAGGGGCAGGATCCCCGGAAACTACGCCGCGGTAGCTCCAGATAAACTCGTTGTCGGTGCGCGATGAAGCGGTGAGCCTAAAGATTCTCTCAAGCGGAACATCAATACCTAACTCCTCCGTTAGCTCGCGCCGCGCTGTTTCATCGTAATTTTCTCCGACAGTCACGTGGCCAGCAGCGCTCGAGTCCCATTTCAACGGATGTCGGTCTTTCCAGCGAGACCGTTGCTGCAAATACAGATCCCCGACGTGATTAAAAATGAGGATATGAACGGCGCGATGGCGCAAGTTATTCCCATGCACTTCAGCCCGGCTGGCTTGACCCCGGACTTCATCATTTTCATCGACCACTGGGAACTGCTCGTTAGGGATAGCAGCCATCCCCTCGCATCGACGTGGCGCGATGCAATTCGCAAGAGCGATCCATTGCAGCAATGATAATTCTTCAGCTCGCGCGTTCGGATTGATGTTCAGACAGCTCGCGAACGCGTTCCAGTCGCGAGCGTATTCCCGCAGCAATTTCCTGAGCTGTTTTCGTCTCTGAGAAAATCCGACGCGGATCAATTTCAAAAGCAATTCATTGTCGTGCGCAGGCAATTCGATAGGATCGCGCGGCGCGAGTCGCACCACTGCGGAATCGATATCAGGTCGCGGGAGAAAAACAGTTCCAGCAACGCTGCGCAAATATTTGACGCGATGATGCAACTGCACGCGCAACGTCAACGCCCCATAATCATGCGTGCACGGTGACGCCGAAAGCCGCCTGGCCATCTCCTTCTGTAATGTTAACACACACAACGAGATAGGACTTGGGTTTTCGAGGAACTTCAAGAGCAACGGACTCGAAATGTTGTACGGCAGATTTCCAATCAACTTCACGCAGCGATGAGCGAACAAAATGCGTGGATCGAACTTCAGCGCATCAATGTTGACGATTTCGAGTCGCTCATTCCCGAAGCGCGAACGCAAGAACTTTGCAAGTCTTCTATCTTTTTCGATCGCCAGAACATGTGCTCCTTTTTCCAAAAGAAACCTGGTCAACGCGCCCAAGCCCGGCCCGATCTCGACCACATAATCTTCCGGAGTGATTTGCGCCTGATCGACAATCCAGCGAGCGAGGTTTTGATCGTGCAGAAAGTTTTGGCCGAGAGCTTTGGCCGGCGAGACGCCGATTTCCTTCAGCGTCGCGCGTATCTCTGAAAGCTTCATAGGTGCGGTCAGTGCCGCACGAGAGAGCAAGGGAAACTCGCAGGTCTGTTCACAAAATTCTGTGAACAAAATGCCGCGAAACAGTGAACTTGTTCACAAGTTATTCACGTCCCATTTCGTGGAAGGCCTAATGTGCCGGATCCGACGTAGGTAATTGCCGACGACAGCACCCTATTCATGCGATGGCAGCGCGCGACGCGACCGTTTTTTTCGGCTCTTGAGGTACGTTTGTTTCGCCTCTTTCAGGGAAGCACCTTCAAGAAAGTACGCCGTGGCGGCGCGACCAATCGCGTACGTGCCCGCGCCCGCGACCATGCCGCAAACCACGTTGCCCCACCCCGGGAAAAACTTCAGCATCGCGCGCGTGCCCTCGCGAAGTAGCATGCCCACGCCGACGTTTGCTCCGAGTGCGGCCATGAACTCAGTCGCAGCTCGCAGGCTTCGTTCTCTGCCGCTGATGTACATGATTCCGGAAACCATCAACACTTGCAGCGCCGTGAGAACCGGCATGTCTGCCAACGGAATCGGTTGCGCGCCGATTGCGGCGCAGATCGCGGTCGTGGATTTTACCAACATTTGCGCGACATGAAGCTGGGCCTGGCGATCGCGCGAGATTCGAATCATCTCGATCTTCGCCTGGTTCGGCAGCTCTGCGGCAAGGAGCGACATCAGACGTCGCGTTTCTACGGATTGTCGTTCCGTGATGCGAACTACGGTGAGCAAACGATCCCGGACACGTCCCTGTGTATCAAGCGCCTGTTCCAATTCCGTCACTCGTCTCGAAGATCCCAGCGAAAGACCAATGATTTTCGTCTCACCCGGCGGGACGTTGGTGGCTCCATTCAAATTCGATTCGCCGTCGTCGAAAAAGAAAACGATATCCGCAGGTTCGCGGCTGAGTTCTTCTTGAATTTGCGCTTGGGCAGGATCGTCGGCGTCGCGGGCGTCCAGAATCGAGACGTTTCCCTGACCGGCAATTGTCCACTCGGTCCAACGATGTACCGGCGTAAGCGTCACGTTCATGCCCTCGTGCGAGTCAGGTGCAAAAAGCAGATCGATAATTTCTGGCATCGGCGTTTTGCTCGACCCGAGAAAAAGAAATCGCGGTCGCCGCTGCTGAAGGAATAATTCCTTTAACGGTACCAATTCACGCAGCACTGGCCGGCGAATTTTTTCGGGGAGTTTGCCTGCGAAGCCTTCCAGTCGCTCGGCGATTTTAACGAGAGTGGTTTGATTCATTGTTGAGAATGAAATCCGAATGACGAATGGCTGGCCTGCGATTATAAGCCTACCATGAATTTGAACATCGAAATACTTTCGAAAGCAGCGGATCAGGCACGCGGGTTGTGCATGGACGCTGTGGAAGCCTCGCAATCAGGGCATCTTGGGCTTCCACTCGGTTGCGCAGAAATCGGGGCGGTGCTTTTTGGTCATGCACTGCGATATAATCCGGACCAACCTCGTTGGATAAATCGCGACATCTTCGTCCTCTCCGCAGGGCACGGCAGCATGTTCCTCTACGCCTGGCTGCACATGAGCGGTTACGATTTGCCGATGTCGGAAATCAAACGTTTCCGACAATTGCATTCCAAAACGCCGGGACATCCCGAATTTGGCGAGACGCCCGGAGTGGAATGCACCACCGGACCGCTTGGTCAGGGCGTGGGCAACGCGGTTGGCATGTCCGTGGCAACGAACATGGCTGCGGCGCGGTTCAACACCGATGAGCACAGAATTCTCGACCAGCACGTGGTCTGTTTGTGCGGTGACGGCGACTTGCAGGAGGGCGTCGCATCCGAGGCGTGCGCGCTCGCCGGCGTTTGGGGCCTCGACAATCTGATTTACATCTACGATTCCAATGCTGTCACGCTGGATGCCCCGGCGAAGCTTACGCAGTGCGAGGACACCGGGCAGCGGATGAAGGCGTACGGTTTTGACGTCCAGGAAATCGACGGCCAGGACATGCGCCAGTTTCTCGACGCGTTCGACGTCGCGAAACGTCGCGACAACGGGAAACCGCAGTTCATCATCGCGCACACGCTGATCGGAAAAGGCATTCCCGAAGTCGCGGGCACATACAAGGCGCACGGCGAAGCGGGCGCGAAATTCGTGGATGCAGCCCGCAAGGCGCTCGGCTTGCCGGACGAGCATTATTTCGTGTCAAAAGATGTGAACGACTATTTCGCCGAGCACAAAAAAACGCTGCTTGCTGAGTATGATCGCTGGGGAAAAACTTACGATGCGTGGCGCGCGAAAAACCCCGACAAAGCGAAGCTGCTCGATGGCGGCCTCGAGCGAGAAGTGCCAGCCGATCTCTTGTCGAAAATTCCTGAGTTTCCAAAAGACGCGAAACTGGCGACCCGCAAGGCGGGCGGCGAAGTGTTGCAGCCTATTGCAGAGGCGATGCCGCTGCTCATGAGCGGCAGCGCCGATCTGTACGGATCGACAATGAACTACATCAAAGACGGTGGTGATTTCTCTCGCGACAATTTCGCCGGCCGGAACGTACGGTTTGGTATTCGGGAGCACGGCATGTGTGCGATCCTCAACGGCATCTCGTATCACGGGCTGTTTCGCGCCTCGGGCGCGACGTTCGCGGTGTTTACCGATTATTGCCGCGGTGCCATTCGGCTTAGCGCATTATCGAAGTTGCCCAACACTTACATTTTCACGCACGATTCGATCGGTGTAGGCGAAGACGGTCCGACCCATGAACCCGTAGAGACCATCAGCTCGGTTCGTTTGATCCCGAACATCGACGTGATTCGGCCCGCTGATCCGGAAGAAACCGCGGGTGCATTTGTCGCCGCGATGCAGCGAACGGACGGCCCGACGTTCCTCGCGCTCACGCGTCAGGCTGTTCCGATGTTGAACGATATCGACGTAAATCTGCGTCGTGAAGGTGTGCTGCGCGGCGGTTATATCGCCAGAAAGGAAACCGGCAAACTCGACCTGATCATCCTCTCATGCGGCAGCGAATTACAGCATGCGCTCGCCGCAGCGAAAGAGTTGGGCGACAGCGTCCGCGTCGTTTCCATGCCGTGCTTTGAAAGATTCAACCGTCAGCCGCAAGCATATCGCGAAGAAGTTTTGCCTAACGAATGCCGCAAACGCGTCGCCATCGAAGCCGGCGTGACTGAGATTTGGTATGAATATGTCGGGCTCGATGGAAAAGTCGTCGGTCTGCACGACTTCGGCATGAGCGCGCCCGGGCCCGAAGTGATGAAAGAACGCGGCATCGACGCTCAGCACGTGATCGAAGCAGCGCGCGAACTCGGCTGCTGAAAATGTGGAGCCGGCCCGCCCTCGGGCCGATCTTCTACGTGCGTCCTAAGCGGCGCGAGGGCGCGCCGACTCCAGCTCGTGCCACCCTAAAACGTTTCTTCCGGCTCGCTGACGTTGCGGGCGCGAGTTTCGAAGCGTGTGTATTCCTTGAGGAACGTCAGCGGAATTTCGCCGACAGGGCCGTTGCGCTGTTTAGCGATGATCAATTCTGCTTCACCGGCCTTTTCCACACGCGCCTCCTCATCTTCCTCGTACAGCTCGGGCCTAACGAGTAATCCGACCAGGTCCGCATCCTGCTCGATGGATCCCGATTCACGGAGATCGCTCAAACGCGGTTTCCCGCCGGTGCGCTGTTCTGGTTGCCGGTTCAATTGCGCCACGACAATGACAGGAATTTTCAAGTCTTTGGCTAACGCTTTTAGCCCGGCAGAAATTTCCGAGATTTCGAGCTGACGATTATCCTGCGCGCGCCGCGTAGTTGACCTGAGCAATTGCAAATAATCCACGATGATGAGGCTCACATCCTGCTGCGCCTTCAGCCGGCGCGCTTTTGCCCGCAGTTCCAGAATGCTGAGGCTGGCGCTGTCATCGATGAACATTTTGGCCTCCGCCAATTTTGACGCTGCAGCAGTCAGGCTCGGAAAATCGCGCTCGCCCAAAAAGCCGTCGCGCACCCTTTGCAAGTTTACGCGCGCGCGCGAGCACAGCATTCGTTGCACGAGTTGCTGACTGCTCATTTCCAAGCTGAACACGCCGACGGCCAGCTTTTCGTTGATGGCCACATATTCGGCAATGTTCATGGCCAGCGCGGTTTTCCCCATGCTCGGCCGCGCTGCAATCACGACCATTTCGGAAGGATGCAGGCCGCTGGTCATGCGATCGAACTCGACGAAACCGGTTGAGATTCCGGTGATGCTGCCCTTGCGTTCGTAGAGCCTCTCGATCGTCTCGATCGCTTGCATCGCGTGATCTTTCATCGAGAGCATCTGGCCTTTGAACCGGTCTTCGCCGACGTCGAAGATCTTCTGCTCCACCTCGTCCAGCAGACTGTCGACCTCTTCCTGCTCTTCGTACGCGCGGCGCACACTCTCGGTGGCGGCGGAAATGATCTGTCGCAGAATGTATTTGTCGCGAACGATCTCCAGATAGTACTGCACGTTGGCCGCCGTCGGAACGAACGTGAAAAGGTTCGTGACGAAAGCTGCACCGCCGACGCTGTCGAGGAGATTCCGATCGCGCAGCACCTGTGTGAATGTGATCAGGTCAATGCCTTGTCTGGTGTTCCAAAGATCGACAAGAACGTCGTAGATGGTTCGGTGCGCCGGGACGTAGAAATATTCTTCGTTAATCTTCTCGACGCATTCCGCGATTGTCTCACGCGGGGAGATAAGCATTGAACCGAGGACTCCCTGCTCTGCTTCAACGCTGTGCGGCGGTGTTCGGTGAAGATCCTGCTCAGAACCTGTTGGCGAAATGGGAATAACTTTTTCGCCGCTTCGCGCCGCCGAACCTCGGCTAGCGCCATTTCCCGCTTTGCGAGGCTTCTCTCCTGTCCATGCGGACGGTGGAGTCGCCATTTATTTTTCTTCTTGTTTTGGCTGGTCTTTTTTCCTGCCGAAATTTCGTCGTTGCTTCTTGTCGGCTTGTTCCGGCGCAGCGGCAGTCGGCGCGTCAGCCTTTGGTTCTGCTGCCGATTTCACCTGAAAAACAAGTTGCGCCGTCACATCGTGATGCAGTTTTATGGCGACCTCGTGCTCGCCAGTATCTTTGATCGGTCGCTCCAAAACAATTTTGTGCCGATCGATCTCTGCGCCGACTTCGTTTTTCAGCCGGTTCACGATGTCCTGTGCCGTTACTGATCCAAATGCTTTGCCGGTCTCGCCAGTCTCCAATGTAAAAACAAACCGCGCCTTGCCGATGCGGCGCGCCAGTTCCTGAGCCTCGTTCAACTCGCGTCCTTCGCGTTCGGCGCGCTTTTGCTTAAGCGCATTAAGCTGGCGCAAAGCCGCCGGTGTAACTTCGTGCGCCATTTGGCGTGGCAGAAGATAATTGCGCGCATATCCGCGACGCACCTTGACCAAGTCCGCCTCGGCGCCGAGCCCGGGAACATTTTCGGTCAGGATGAGTTCAGTCAAAGGCATATCGATGTGTGTATAAAAGTTCCGGGGCCGACGACTATAAAACCGCCGCGCATACTGTCAATGCACGACGTAAGAATTTGGTTGTAATTTAGCGCGCACTGTCAATGCACCATTGAAAATTTGCCTGCAATTTTTGTTTCCCCAACTCTCTCTGTCACGTTGAGCGAAGCGAAGAATGACATGGCGTACGGTTCAGATCATTCCGAGATTCATTCCCCCGACTTCGCAATCAGTCTCGAGTATCACGGCGTAGCTTTCTAAGTTGCGGTTTCTCGATGCGGCGCGACTGCACGTCCTTTAACGTGCACTGGGCTGAAATTCACCCAGGGTGGCCACATTTGAGAAGTGACTCATGATCGCTGTCAGCACGGTGAGCTATCGGAGGCAGAGATCTGCGAGACGTCTTCCACGAAAGCGTCTCTTAAATCGCTGAACGCTGCTGATTCTAGTTCAATTACCGCGAGCTCGGGAAAACTGAAACGTGCCATCGTCGTTGTTCGCTACCGTAGACGGTCTCTTCCCCTTCGTCCACGGTGGCCACTACCGGAAAATCGCCCAATCTTTCCGAGCCGATTGCGTGCACGAACGCAGGCTAAAGATACTTGCAAATGCTGCCAAGCTTTATGCAACCGCACGCGCGACGTTTTCGACAGAGATTCCCAACCGCGCCCGGATCGTGACCAGGCGCGGTTGGAGGATGTCAAAGATCGCTGTCGTTTCTATCAATTCCGCGCTGAAGAGTTTTCGACCTGTCTGGCCGAGTCGCGTGAGATTCCGGAATTCGCTGTGCGGGCTGAAAATCGCTCAGAACGATTGACCTCTTATTGATCGTGAGGAGGAATGTGCCCAGCACACTTTCGTCGGGGTCGGGGTAAGCGATGGCGGACACGCGCCCGCCATTCGCCACGTTGGAGAAGTGTCCGACCATGTTTGCCGCAGTCATGAGCGTAAATCTGTCGGAAGAGCTCACATTTGCACCGTCGAGCAAGTAGGGCACGAGAGCGCCGCCCAACTTCGCTGCGCCGTTTATGGTGACACTGGGTAGCGTTGCGTTATCGAAGATACCGTAACGGAATCTGTCCACGGACCTCATATCCAAACTGCCTCGGACCGTGATGTAGGTTCTTTTGTAGGGTGGATCGTTCGGGAAGCCATCCGCGCCAACAAGCGCATAACCGGTCAACGCAAACACCTGAAATTGTTCGCCGCTCACCGAGAGATGGCCATTCACATTAAAATGTGAGTTGCCGTAAATGCTCAGCCGACTGGTGCTGGTGAAGGAATCGGTCGTGGTGAAATCGCGATCGCCCATCAAGAACCTGGCGCTTACCGCCAGGTTGCGCAGCGCATCGTTACCGAATTTATCCCGCAAACCCGTGTTCGGCCCGAAAAGGCTGAGCGAGGCGTTGTTGGTCACGATATCGAGCGGTCTACTGCCGCCCAAAACCTGCGTGGTCGCGCTGCGGCCGTTCGCGGCCTCCCATTGATACCACGTTTTGTTCAGCGTCTTCCTGGCGGCATTGTAATTGGTCAGTGCGCCATTGATGATCATCCTCGCGTCGCCATCTGGTCCAGGAGCAAGCAGCTCGACCTGCCCATCCGTGTTCGGATCAAGCGGATAACCGATGCCGGTGTAGTTCCCGTTAATCGTTAGCGTGGTGTCAATGTCGCCGGAAACGAAACCGGGCTCGCTGGCGAAGACTGTAATTAAGCCTTCGCTAACGAAGGACCCTTCAGTGGTGAAGTTACGGCCGACTTCCAGATCGAAATATCCGTCGAATAGATTGTGCCGGAAATGTGTGATCGCGTCCCGTCCTTGTTCGTCGGTGATGTTCGCACCTCCGCCAATCAGTTCGATACCGGCAGCACTGCTGAAGATGTTCGCGTCTTCGAATTTGAGAGTAGCCGTGCGGCCCGGCTCAGCCGCAGCAACGTAGGCATAGCCCGTGTTGAGAGTTGTGCCGGAAAAGTCATCCAGCTCGCCGAGATCGACGGTTACGTCTTCGGCGGTCGCGAACCCGAGCACAATCCCGCCGTCCCCGACACTCGTATGCGCCGAGGTGAAGTTATGATCCAGGCAGGCGAGAAGCGGCGCCGTGCCGCCGAGGATGATCGGAACGCCGTCACCGGGATTGAACGTGAGGCGGTTTACCGTCACGTCCAAATCTAGCGTGAGGAAGACGTTGGCAATGGTTGCGGCGAAGGTGTTGCCGCCGCCATTGTTTGGCACAATTGCCGGCGACCAATTCGCAGGGTCGCCCCAATTACCGTCTGTCGGGCCGGTGTAGGTTGAGTTGATGAAATCGGCGCGCGCCGGGATGAATGCTGCCGTCATCAGGACAAACAGAATGAGGAATGATTTGGCGTTTGTTTTCATAGGTGGTTTCTTTTCCCATCCCTTCGGAAAATTTTGGCCGCGTGACAAAGAATTTTTCGCGCAACGAAAAGCAGATGCCGGAAGTTAGTCATCCTGACTGACTCGGCGGCCGGCCATCTTTCCCGGACGCGGCTTGCGCAGGCTGGAAACCTGCGCGCTCAAGCTAGGCGAGACGCCTGACTTCCAGCAGCTAATTGTAATTCGGAGGCTGTGCGGCTTCCGCAACGATTTCGGCGAATTTTGGATCGCTGCGCAATTCGTCCCAATGGGGATCGAGACGCAGCCCGCCGGGCGAAGGGCCGCCGGGCAGCTCTCACTACAGCCTGTAATTCGCGGATTGCCGCTTCACGATCGCCCAGCCACAAGTAGACGATCGCAGTAGAAGTGGAAACTCTGGCTGTCTCCACCGGATCGCGCGTCATCGGCCAACGCTCCCCAGCGACAGCGATTTCGCGCATAGCCTCGTCGTGCCAGCCAAGCCCGGCCGTGGCGACCGCGCGATCCGCCAGCGCAGTCGGTTCATCCGGTCGTTGCTCCAGCCAGCCCTCGTATTCTTTTCGACTTGCTTCGAACGCGCTACGCGCTTTCTCCATTTTTCCCTGGGCGCGCGCGATCAGTCCAATGGTCTCGAAGTACAAGCCCTGCGCGTAGTGATTCATTCCGGAGCGTGGAAGCGCATTATGGGTCCGAGCGATTTCGCCTAACGAATCCATGAGTGTCGCCGCTTCGTCATACCTGCGCTGCATCAGCATGACGTTCGCGACCTCATGGTTCAGTCCGGCCAGGCCCATGCTTCGATTCGGGCTCGCATCGAGATCATTCATGGCCGCGGCAGTGTCTCCCCGGTCCAACGCGATCCTGCTTTTCTGTCTCCACAACGAACTCGTTGACTGCGGCGGCAAACTAGTAATCGCGCGATCGAGCAACTTCTCCGCCGCGGAATAATCGCGCAATTCGGCCAGAACATCCGCGAGATTGCTCGCCACCTCTGGATTGCGTGGATCAATTTCGGCGGCCTTCCGCCACTGCTGAAGGCATTTCTTAAACTGGCCGCGATCATGCGCGATCCGTGCGGCCATTATGAAAATCTCGGCCGTGCCGGCCAGTTTCTGTGCAGCGATCGCCAGTTGATCCTCTGTTTTCTTCAAGACAACGCGCAGCTCGTCGGGCGGAGGAGAATATCGAAGCTCCAATGGATTATAGTAGTGCCGCGCGAGCGCGAGATGAACTTCGCCGGAGTCAGGCGCGATCTCGACCGCGTGTTGCAGCGTCGCCTCCGATTTCGCCCTTTGTTCGGGCGATTGATTCTCGGCCCAGGCGGGCGTGGCCTGCACTTCGCTGAGCAGGCAATACGCGAGCACGAAGCGAGAGTCGCGCGCAATGGCGGCCTGCAAGAGCTGTTCAGCTTTCGGCAAGTTTTCTTCCCCGGTCTTCGCCGTCACGCCGAAAGGGTGGAAGAGCGCGCGTGCCTGCAGATACATATCGTAGGCTTCCAGGTCCTGCGTCGGCTGCTGCTCCAGCGCGTTTTTTTCACCCGGCGAGAGGGCAGCGTTTAGCTCGCTTGCGACAGATTCGGCGATCTCCCGTTGCACGGTGAAAACATCCGCCACCTCGCGGTCGTAATTTTCCGCCCACATCTGCCGGCCGTCCGCGGCGTTGATCAGTCGCACGTTAATGCGCGCGCGAGTTCCTTCGCGTCGCACGCTGCCTTCGACCACTGTGCGAGTGCCCAACTCTCTCCCAATGGCACGCAGATCACGCGCGCCGGTGCGATACGGCATGACGGAATCCCGCGAGATGACCTTTAGGTTGGCGATCTTTGAAAGATTGACCAGGAGATCGTCGTGAATCCCGCTGACGAAATAAGCGTTCGCGTTTTCGTCGCTCAGAGTTCTCGAACGGCAGCACGGCGATGCTTTTTTCGGAGGAGGCGGCGTTGCGCGAAGCGTGCAAGTAAAAGGCGGCGCCCGCCCCCGCGATCAGGAGCGCTGCGATCGCGAAGATCGCCGCGCCTCGACGCCGGCCTTGGAGCGCTTCGAGCCGCGTGGCGAGATCACGGAGGTTTGGTCGAGCCGCAGGTTCGGTCGCCAGCATCGAGACAAGGAGGGAAATAAACGGCGGCGGGACATGCGCTGCTTTCAGTTGGTCGATGGGAGGCGCCAACACGCCGGCGCGGTCGCCGAAGGGTAGATGGCCAGTGAGCAAATACCAGAGGGTCGCGCCTAACGAGTATATGTCTGATCGCACATCGACCGGTGCGCCGTTTAATTGCTCCGGACTGGCGAACGCAGGGGTTCCAACAAAGCCGCCGTGGGTCAGTTCGCGCGTCTCGGGCGTCGCTGCGAGCGCTTTGGCAACGCCGAAATCAATCACTTTGATAGTGAAATCAGTTTCGTCGCCACCGTCGATCATCATCAAATTGCCCGGTTTGATGTCGCGATGCACCAGCCCGCGTGTTTCCGCGGCCAGGAGAGCATTGGCAACCTGCCGCGCGATCGCGATCGTCATCGGCACGTCGCACGGACCCTTGCGGCGGACTCGTTCTTCCAGAGTTTCGCCCTCGATCAATTCCATCGCGTAAAAGCATTGGCCGCTCTCTTCGTGGATTCCGAATTGGTGGACGGTCGCGATATTCGGATGGCGCAAAGCGGCCGCCGCGCGCGCCTCGCGCAGGAAACGCTCGCGCGCAGCCGCGGCGTTAGGCGCGCGATCGATGCTGATGATTTTTAAGGCGACGCTGCGCTGCAGCATCGAGTCGGTCGCGCTGTAGGTCACCCCCATCGCGCCGCGGCCTAACTCCCAGGCGCGGCCATCTTCGCGCTTTTCGATCACATATTGACCGAATTGCTCGAGCGGCGAATCGCGATCGAACGCTGCCGGCGATTTGGCGGAAGCGAGCTGCAGCATGCAGACCATGCAGCCGAGGTCCGGCGAGGAGCCGCTTTCGAGCGCGACGCCGCACTTCGCGCAAGTGGTCGTTTTCGCTCTGGCAACTGCGGCCATGCTATTATCCAGATGTCAGCGCGTGGCAAAGGTAACGCAGTTCCTCATCCACTTCGGCCGGATCGCTCACCGTCCCGCCGATTTCCTCGCGCAGAATCTCGCCGTAGCGAGCGCGTAATCTCTCCACCTCTTTGCGCAGCGCCGGGGCTGGCCGTTGTAATCGCGCCGATAACTCTTGGTAGGGCACCGCTTCTTCAAGACTTGGCGATAGATGCGACTTCAGTGCTTCGAACAAGGCCGCTTTGCCGACAAAAGCGCGCTCCTGCGCAAGGCGATCGAATGCCTGCCGCAGGAGGGTCTCTGCCCACTCGTGGTCATACACCAGGTGCGCGCCCCAGCGTTCGTTCCGCGCGACTTGTCTTTCCGCCTCGTCAATTGCCGTTTCATCAAACACTTCTCGAATCTTCCCGCCACCGCGCTTTTGCGCCCGCTCGCGATCGCGTGCATCCGCGACGAAATGCTTCAGCCCGCCGAGGAGGAAAGAACGAAAGCGGCCCCTCTTGCGATCGGCGCGGAGGTAGGAACGGTCACGGATTAGTTCAGCGAAAAATCCTTGGGTCAAATCCTGCGCATCTTCGGCGCTTATGCCTTCACGTCGCAGGAAGAGATAGAGCGGTCGCCAGTAAATCCGGCACAGCTCCGACAGCGCGCTCAGCGCTTGGTCGGGCGGCGTTTGCGATTCCCCTGCATCGAGGACCATCGTCCAACGAGTGGAGGCGAACAGACCTTGGCGCGTTGTTTCGGTGGCAACCGTCGCAGGCATGCAGCGTTTTTATCCGGTGGAAGGAAAATCGGCAAGTCTAAGAGGCAGTGTGGCGCTGACTCCACTAGCGGGCGCCGCAACGACCTAACTCACCCGTCGGGACTGGAAGAACCAAATGAATTCAAACCATGCCGAGCTTCATCCGGCCGGCTTCGCTGATCATGTTCTGGTTCCACGGCGGATCCCAAACAAGCTGCACATCGGCTTCATCGATGCCGTCTATGCTGAGAATTTTGCTCTGCGCATCGTGCGCGATCGCGGGGCCCATTCCGCAGCCCGGGGCGGTCAAAGTCATTTTTACTTCGACGTGTGTTCCGCCCTCTTCTTTTTTGATCAACCGACAATCGTAGACCAAACCGAGATCAACAATGTTAACGGGGATCTCAGGATCGTAACATTGCCGGAGTTGGTTCCAGACGTCTTCCTCTGAAACTTCGCCATTGGTGGGTGCAGATTTTTGCGTTTGCTCCGGCTGCGGCTTTTCCAACCCAAGCGCGTCCAGATCTTTCTCTGCCAATCGCGCAAGGCCCTGATAAGTTGCGAGCGTGTAGCTACCTCCAAGGCTTTGCGTGATCACGCCCTGCGTTCCGGCCGGAATGGTCGTCTTCTGGCCACTGGGAATCTGGATGGCTTCGCAATCACGGCTCAATGTGAATTCAGTGTTCTCGTACATGCTTCTACCCTCTGTCTCTTAATATGCCACAAACGAAAAGAATGACGAAGCACGAATGTCGAATGACGAAGGAATGACCAACCCGCAACAGTGCGCAACCATTCTGTTTCATCATTCGTCATTCGGATTTCGTCATTCGCCTAATACACATCCCGCTTGTAGCGCTTCTCGCCTTTCAACTTCTCTATGTATTCGTTCGCCTGGTCGACGCTCTTGCCGCCCTGCTCCTGGATAATGTTGCGCAGCGTTGCATCCACGTCTTTGGCCATGCGGCGCGCGTCACCGCACACGAAAAACTGCGCTCCCTCGATGTCGATCCATTTCCAGATCTCGGCCGCGTTTTCCGCCATTTTGTGTTGGACGTAGATTTTCTGGTCCTGATCACGCGACCAGGCGCAGTCCAGCCGCGTAAGAGTGCCCTTTTTCATAAATGCATCGAAATCTTCCTCGTAAGCAAAGTCGCATTTGACGTGCTGCGCTCCGAAGAACAGCCAGTTTTTGCCCTTCGCGCCGATTACCTGTCGTTCCTGCAAATACGCTCGAAACGGCGCAACACCTGTGCCGGGCCCCACCATAATGATCGGCGTATCGGGGCTCTCCGGGAGATGAAAATGTTTTGCGTTGCTGGGGAAAACGGGAACGGGCGCATCGTCGGAGCGCTCGGCGAGAAATGAAGAGGCCACGCCGCTGCGGACGCGGCCATGACTCTCGTACCGTACGACGTCCACAATGAAATGCACCTGATCGGGAAACGCCTTGAGGCTCGAAGCGACTGAATAGAGTCGCGGCTGTAATTTTGAAAGCAGCCCGACGAATTCTTCCGCGGCGAAACGCGCAGACGGATGTTCGATCAAAAAGTCGATGACTTCCATGCCCCAGAGATAAGTCTGCAGATCCTGTTTGCGATCGGGAGCCAAAAGGTAATGCAGCGTTGGCGCTGCATCGGCGCGGTGTGCAATCGCCTTTAAGAACTTCGGCGTCGGTTGAGTGACACTGTAGTCGCGCAGCAAAGCTTCTCGCAGCGACGTTGGCTCTCCTTTCAGCCGTGGCACTTGTTCATCGCCGGTGGCGCCGAGCGCGCGAATGATTTCATCCACCAAATCGGGATCGTTTGTTGGATACACGCCGACCGAATCGCCTACTTCGAAGCTCAATCCCCAGCCGGTGAGATCGAGTTCAAAATGGCGCGTGTCCTTTTCCGATTCCGGCCCGCTCAGCCGTCGGTTGACCAGCATTCTGGCGGGAAAAGGGTTGGTCCGCGAATACGGCAGAGCAGCGACAGTGGCAGTAGCTTCAGTCATAGCAGCATTTTTTAGCGGTGATTTGTAATCGCCGCAAATGTTCACCCGTTATTTCCTAGCGCTAGCGTCGGGGCAACCTTCACGCGTTCTTTGAGGAACGTTTCGATCGGCGGCTTGCTTTCGATCCTTCTGCGGCCTGTGCGATCGCGAAGTCCACCTGCCGTTTGAAGACATCGACGCGCGCGACAAAAACTGACAGCTTGTCGCCGACGCCGAACCTTTTCCGTGATCGTCTGCCAATGAGTTGGCGCCTCGCGGGCTCAAACACATAGAAGTCGTCTGTGAGCGATGAGACATGGATAAGGCCGGTAATAAGAGCGTCAGGCAATTCAACCATCAAACCGAAATTCCGGACGTCCACAATTGTCGCTGAAAAGATCTGCGGCTTGCGTCCGGCGAGTTGTTGTTGGAAAAACTCGAGCTTTTTCATCAGCGTTGCGTCGATCTCGGCTTCGGCCGCATTTCGCTCGGTTGTTGAGATGTGTTCGGCGATAGAAGCGATTTCGGCCATGCCCATTCGGTACGAACGACGCGCGGCGGTGTCGCTGCCAAGTGCGCGGTGCACGACAAGGTCGGCATACCGCCGAATGGGACTGGTGAAATGCAAGTAATTCGTCTTTGCCAAACCGTAATGCCCGAGCGGCTGAGGATCGTAGCGCGCCCGTTTAAGACTTTTCAGCAAACCGACCTTCAACGCCTGCTCTTCGGGTTTTCCGCTGACTTCGGCAAGCAGTCGCTGCAATTCCAGCGCGATGCGTCAGATCGCCAACTTTGTAACCAAAACCGAGCACGAACTCACGGTATTCTCCCAGTTTTTCTGGATCTGGATTTTCATGAACGCGATAGACTGTTGGAATTGCGCGCTTTTTCAGTTCCCGCGCCACCGCTTCATTTGCCACCAGCATGAATTCTTCGATCAACTGATGGGATTCATCGTTCTCGACGCGCTCCAATCGAACTGGTTTGCCGTGCGCATCGACCGAGACTTTTACCTCTGGAAAATCAAGCTCCAGTGCGCCGTGTTCGAATCGTTTTCGCCGCAATAGCGCGGCAAGCTCCCACGCAAGATGAAGCCGTTCCCCCAATCGGTCGCGAGGCTGCGAGCTTAAAATCGCGTATGCTTCTTTGTACGTAAGCCGGTGGGCACTACGAATCACGCTCCGCGCAAAGCGCGAGCTCTTAGGCACACCACGTTTGTCGAACTGAATGAAAACCGAGTGCGTGAGCCGATCGACTTGCGGCTTTAGGCTGCAAACACCGTTGCTCAACCGCTCCGGCAACATCGGAATGACGCGGTCTGGCAGATAAACGCTGTTGCCGCGCAGCCGCGCCTCGCGGTCTAACGCGCTGCCCGGCTCCACGTATGCCGCAACATCGGCGATGTGCACGCCGAGTTGCCAACCGCCATTTGCAAGCTTCTCCACATTGATGGCATCGTCGAAATCCCGCGCGTCATCCGGGTCGATGGTGACGATGAATTGATCGCGCAAATCTTCGCGGCCGGCGATTTGCTGCGCATCAACACTTTCCGGAATACGCTCCGCCTGCTCCAACACGTCTGACGGAAATTCCGTCGGCAGATGATACTTCCGAACAATCGAAAGCACGTCCACGCCTGGCGCCGACGCGGGGCCGAGCACCTCGATGATTTCGCCCTCGGGATTCACATGGCGCGATTGCCAGTCGTCGAGACGCACCACGACTTTGTCGCCGACTGTTGCGGCGGTCTCTGACCGCCGATCTCCCGGCGCCGCAGCTACAGGAGCGTACGTAAACATCGTGCACGAAACGTGGATCATCCGGCACTACATAGAAAAAATTCCGCGACCGCTGCAGCGTGCCGACGATCGTGTCGTGAGCACGTTCAAGGATTCTAATCACGCGCCCTTCGCGTCGTCCTTTTATCCGCCCGGCGGGCGCCTCAGGCGATATGCGTGCAACGACACGATCTCGATGCATCGCTGTGCCGACATTTTCCGCCGCGATGAAAACGTCTGGCTCGCCCGGTTTTTCCGAGATGAGAAATCCATAACCAGCTGGATGGACGGATAACTTCCCGGTTACCAAATCAGCCTCAGCCGGCAAGACGTATCGATCCTTGCGGATTCGCGCGATCTGGCCAGCACGTTCGAGGTCGCGCAACGTGTTACGCAAGGCGACTCGCGCCCTGCCGCTCACGCCAAGTTTGCTGGCGATCTCGATCTTGTTCAGTGGCTGGTAATCTTTCCTGGACAACAGCGCGAGAACTTGTTCTCTAATCTTGGGTTCGTTTACGCTCATTTTGGGCGAAACAATATGCGCAGGTTTGTCGATTTAGCGCGATTTCAATCGGAGGTCTGACAATGCGAAAGCCGATAATTAGTGGGGTAGTCGTAACCTTACTCGGAGTGATCGCTTCATTCGCGGCAGAAGGAGCGAGGATGAAAATCACAAGCTCTGCTTTCCAGGAAGGTGGCAATATTCCATCAAAATTCACATGTGACGGATCGGACACCAGCCCGCCTTTGCAGATAACCGGTGTTCCTTCGAAAGCGAAAAGTCTTGTTTTGATTGCCGATGATCCAGATGCGCCTAGCGGATTGTTTACCCATTGGCTGGTCTGGAACATCCCGCCACCGACCAATTCAATTGCGGAAGGCAGTGCGCCAAAAGGCGTGCAAGGCACAAATGATTTTGGCAAATCAGGTTACAAGGGTCCGTGTCCGCCGCCAGGCACACATCGGTATTCGTTCAAGGTTTTTGCTCTCGATCACGAACTGGATTTGCGCACCGGTGTAAAGCGGAGCCAAGTGGACGCCGCGATGAAAGGTCATGTAATCGCACAGGGCGAGTTGGTAGGACGCTACGCAAGAAAGTAGCGCGAGCCTCCGGCTTGCGGGCGGAGCTCATTGATCGCAAGCGGGACGCATTCGCTACCATGGCGCGCCTTCGAATAAAGCGTCCCCTATGTTAGTCTGACTTCTAATGCGCGAGAGAATCTGGAAAATCGGTAAGCGCGCCTTCGATGTCTCCCGCCACGGGTTAATCATGGGAGTGTTGAATGTAACGCCGGATTCATTTTCGGACGGCGGTGAATTTCTCACGGCAGACAAAGCAACAGAACGTGGCTTACAAATGGCAGCGGAAGGCGCTCATATCATCGACATCGGCGGCGAATCGACGCATCCAGGCTCGGAACCTGTCACTGTTGACGAGGAACTGCGCCGCGTGATTCCGGTGATCGAGAACTTACGCCGAAAGCTTGATGTGCTCATTTCAATCGATACGTCGAAAGCGGAGGTAGCGCGCCCCGCGATTGAAGCGGGCGCTTCCATTGTGAACGACGTCACGGGCGGGCAAGGAGACGAACAAATGCTGCCGCTCGTTGCCGAAACCAAATCGGCGTTCATCATCATGCACATGCAAGGAACGCCCCGCACGATGCAGATCCAGCCGCGATACGCAGACGTCGTTGCAGAAATTTCTGAATTTTTTCGACAACAATATGCCCGCGCCATAGGTTTAAACATTGATCCCATGGCGATTGCGTTTGATCCGGGCATTGGTTTCGGGAAAACGGTCGAACACAACCTCGAATTGCTGGCGCACTTGGAGCGGCTGCGCGCGCATGATCGACCGGTGGTGGTTGGTGTTTCGCGTAAATCGTTCCTCGGCAAGTTGATCGGATCGCCGGAGATCAGGGACCGGCTCATACCCGGCCTCGCGCTGAGTGCGTTATTGCGCGCGCGGGGTGCGGACGTGTTCCGCGTTCATGATGTGAAGGAGAATGTTTATGCGTTGAGGGTAACCGAAGCGATTCTGCAGAGGGCAAAATGATCCATCAACTCACTGATCTATGGTTAAAAGGCTGGCGGAGCCTGATGGAAGTCCTTCTACTGTGGGCGGCCATCTATTACGGCTACCTTTATTTCCGAGGAACTCGCGGCGCGAAAGTCTTGACGGGATTAGCGATTGTTTTTCTCACGCTGACCCTGATCTCCACGCTGCTGAATTTGGTGGTGATTGGCTGGATCGTTCGGAGTTTCTCGGTCTTCCTAGCGATCGCGTTGGTGGTGATTTTTCAGCCGGAGCTGCGACGTGGCCTCGCTGCGCTTGGGGGACATCCGATTTTTTCACTCACGAGCGAGAGACGAGAAACCGTTCATGATCTGGCAGAAGCAGTGACGCAGTTGGCAAACAAACAGTTCGGCGCACTGATTGCGATCGAGCGAGACACGTCGATTCGCGTCTACGAGGAGACAGGTGTAATTATCGACGGCGAGTTTTCTGTCGAACTGATCCTGACGGTCTTTCATCCAAAAGCGGCATTGCATGACGGCGGAGTGATCATTCGCAATGGGCGAATCGCAGCCGCAGCATGCATCTTTCCCGTAAGCCAACGGGAAACATTGGACCGCAGCCTGGGATTACGTCACCGCGCCGGACTCGGAATTACAGAGGAATCGGATGCGGTCGCTGTCGTTGTCTCCGAGGAGACCGGTGCAATTTCCATTTGTCATCGGCGCCGAATCGAGCGCAATTTCACTCCAGAGACCTTCCGTCAGCGCATTGCCGAAATTTTATTGCATAGCAAATATGAAGAGAGTGATTCTGAAAAACTGGCACGCGAAGTTGATCTCGCTTCTCCTGGCGACGACGCTTTGGTTCCTGATCAAAAAGAACGTAGCGACGACGCCATCGCCGTCTGAAAGGCCGTATCGGCCGCCAGACAACGGAAGCGCGATACGAGCTCTGCCGTAACCACGGCCCTGTGGGCCATCGTCTTGAGACGTAAAACGGGACGATTAACTACCGGTTCCAACTCAGAACTGGGGTAGATTGTCAGCGCAGGAATCGCGACAGATTCTCTTCTTCCCAGCGCCGTGCGCGCCGATAACCGGGAAATTCACGCTCGCGACGATTGAATTCCTCCGTGTGAACTCGCCGGCGGTTTCGTGAGAGCGTTTCGTCCGGCACAACTGAATGCAGCATCTCGTGGTAAAGAACGTACCGCAAAAACCACGGCGGAACGAATGGTTGGTCCAGCGCAGGATTAATCCGAATCACCCGATCTTCTTCCTGGATTGTGCCAAAAACGAATTGTTCTATTGGTCGATGTTTTCGCCGACGTCCCCAGACCACTTTGTAGCCGCGAAGACGGTTTCGAAAGTGCCGCTGGTTTAAATCATTAAAGATCGCGCGGAGATCGAAATGCGTTCCTTCGTGGCGCAAATTTAATTGTTGCTGCATAGGCAACTGGGGGTGCGCCAGTTTTCGTTTGGTTGTTTTCTTTCTCCTACCCATTGCGATGCTCCGAAGATTAAAGAGACAGGGTAATGTAGTGGCCTCTCAATGTAGTGACAAGCGAAGCCCCAATTTTGACATGAGATTGTTGTAAATTACTGGAGTTCAATTTGTTGAATGACGTCGTCGGAGCAAAGTATTGCACCAGCTGAGCGCTGTACGCTAAGTTTTGAACTACCGACAAATTTTGCCTCTATGCGAGCTAATTTCGCGGGTGTTTCGCTCTCCGGCATTCAACGTTTTGCGGGAAACGCAAACTGCGTATAATCGTTCCAAGTTTCCCGAAAGATCGCCGAAAACGATTAAGGACAGCAAATGACCCCTTTTCTCCGAAAATTGCTTGGCCAAAACTGGCTTCTATTACTGGTCATGCTGGCCCTCGCTGTTTTTGGCGTCGTGGCGATCTATAGCGCGACTTCCTCGCGCAGCGACCCGTATGCAGCTGACTTCTGGCGGAAACAAGCAAACTGGGTGGCCGTCGGTGTCTTCGCATTCATGGTAACCAGCTTGATTCACTACCGGTGGATTCGCTGGGGCGCCCTGCCGATGTACCTGGCCGGCATTGTGTTTCTAATCTTGACGAAGTTTATGGGAGTCAAAGTTTATGGAGCGCGCAGTTGGCTCCATCTGGGACCAATCAATTTTCAGCCCGCGCAGCTTGCGGTAGTCGCAGGGATCATGGTGTTGGCGCTGTTCCTGACTCAGTTTCGCCAAATGCACCCGGCACTGCGTTTACTGCTCTCGGGAGCGATTGCGGGGGCCCCATGTCTTTTGATCCTCATGCAACCAGACTTGGGCGAAGTTATTATTTGGGTCCCTGTGATGTTTGCATTGTGGTTCGTCGCCGGCCTGCCATTGCGCTACTTGGTTTGCATCATTCTCATCACAATCGCCTTCATCCCGATTGCCATTAATTTCGGCCTTAAACCGTACCAGCAACAGCGGATCACTGCTTTTACACATCCCGACATCGATAAGCAGGGTTCGGCGTGGGCGATCAATCAATCGTTGATTGCGATTGGCTCAGGCGGCTGGTCAGGAAAAGGGTTTAAGGCACCGAATACCCAGATCGAGCTCGGGTTTCTGCCTGCGACAGCTGTGCATAATGACTACATTTTCGCGGCCGTCGGCGAGCAATGGGGATTTGTCGGGGGAATAATTCTCATCGGAGCGTTTTCCTTGCTCCTGATAACGTGTCTTTTCGTCGCTTTTTTCGCCGGCGACCAATTGGGTCTTCTTCTCGTCATAGGCGTCACTGCGCTTATCTTCACGCACATCTTCCAAAACGTAGGGATGACAATCGCAATGCTGCCAATCACCGGCGTGCCATTACCATTAATCAGCTACAGCGGTTCGTTCGTGCTGGTGATCATGTTCGGCCTGGGCTTGGTGAACAGCGTCTGGATCCATCGCAACGCTCCCGCGTAACGCGACCGCCCGGCTGGTCGTGCTGAAACGATTTACTTTGGCTCGTGCTTGCCTGTAGAGTCGGGCCCGCAGAAATGGACGCCGATTACAAGGTTAAGCTCGAGGTCTTCGAAGGGCCGCTCGACCTGTTGCTCTACCTGATCAAACAGGACGAAATCGACATCTACGATATTTCGCTCGAGCGGATCACCAGCCAGTACCTCGAGTACCTCCAGGCATTCAAAGAGCTGAACATTGAGCTGGCGGGCGAATTCATCGTGATGGCGGCCAACCTTATTTATCTAAAGAGTCGCAGACTGCTGCCGCGCGATCAACAGCCTCCGGAAGAAGATGCCGCAGAGGATGACCCTCGTTGGGAATTAATTCGGCAACTGATCGAGTATAAAAAATTCAAGGAAGCCGCCGCGGAACTCAATTTACGTGCGCTGGAACAAGAGAGAATCTTCATTCGGGAACCTGGATCATCGCCAGAACTGCAGGAACCGCTGCGCTTGGGTGAAGTTGGAATTTTCCAGCTAATCAGTGCCTTCCAAATCGTGATAAAACGAATGGAATCGCGCCAGGACATTCAGGAAATCTTCAGTGAACGTTTTAGTGTGTCGGAAAAAATCGATTCGATTTTGCAGCGCGTCGCGACCAGCACTCGCTTTCGCTTTTCTGATTTGTTTAGCGACGCTACATCTAGAATCGAAGTGGTTGTCACCTTTCTCGCGCTCCTCGAATTAATCAGGCTGAAACAAGTTCGGGCCTTTCAAAAGAACGTGTTTGAAGAAATTGAAATCACGGCCGCGACAACTTAAGCCGAGAGCTGCTGTAGCGTGCGCTGTCCTCAGCGCATCGGGCATCGCGATTGGATAATCCGCTGAGGACAGCGGACTCTACAGGGGTCATGCCGGGAATTTTGATCGCAGGATGTGGTTATGTCGGAGAAGCGACGGCCGATTTGTTTCATTCCAACGGCTGGGACGTCGAAGGTTGGGTGCACTCGGACGAATCGGCAGCGCGACTTTCACTAAAGCCTTATTTCATTCGCGTGATCGATGTCTCACAACGAAGTGATGTTGCTAAACGCGCAGGAGCATTCGATGCAGTTATCCATTGCGCGAGTTCCGGTGGTGGTGATGCGGAAGCCTATCGTGAGATTTACCTAAACGGCGCACGCCATCTGCTCGAAACTTTTCCCAAGGCAAGAGTTCTGTTTACAAGCAGCACCAGTGTTTATGCGCAGCGCGATGGTTCGAGGGTAACGGAAGAGAGCGAGACAAAACCACTCCGGGAAACCAGCCGGATCCTCTTAGAAGTGGAAAAGTTAATCCTCGAAAAAGGCGGGATCATAGCGCGGCTCGCCGGGATCTACGGTCCACGACGTTCAGCGCTGTTGAGCAAATTTCTAAACGGCACGGCGACTATTGATCCAAACAATGACCGGTTTGTTAATCAAGTATATCGGGACGACATCGCGTCCGCGCTCTTTCTTTTGTTAAACCGAGAAGCACAAACGTCCGCACAGATTTACAACGTCGTCGACGACCAACCGCTTTTGCAAAGCGAATGCTATCGCTGGCTTGCCCAGAGGCTGAATCGATCCCTTCCGCCGACCGGAAAATCCGAACAACCTCACAAACGCGGCAACACCAACAAACGTGTAAGCAACACCAAATTACATCAGTTAGGCTGGACTCCGCTCTATCCGACATTCGCAGACGCAATGGCAAAGAGCGTGCTGCCAAGCTTTCTCAGATGCCGTTTCCACATCTAATTAAGACCGCGGCTTCAGCCCGGTGTTAATGAGAATGCGTCTTCTAAGTCGCGTGCGCAGCTTGGGGTGCAGCCACGTTCGATCGTGCGGTGATCTTCGTGTGTTTCACCGAACAGTTGACGGATCACGTCCTCAACCGGCACTTCCTGGACGTTTATGTCGCTAACGTCGCAGGCCTCGAGAAGTTGCCGGCACGTTTCCGTAACCTTTGCGCGAGGAACCTTCAATTGCACCGACACGGGTGTTTGTTCGATGATTTCGCCAAACACGGCCAGATCGCGTGTTCCTTCGGTTTCGAAAGTAAGACTCAGAATCTTATAGCCTGAAAAACGATCGACGATCGCTGCCAGCGGGCCGTCGAAAAAGATCTTGCCGTGGTCGATCACCAATACTCGATGACATAACTCCTGGATGTCCTGCATGTAATGACTGGTGAGCAGTGTGACAATGCGATGCTCTTCATTGTAGATGCGCAAAAATTCACGGACTCGTTTTTGGCTAACCACGTCCAGACCGATTGTAGGCTCATCAAGAAATAACACACGCGGCTCATGAATGAGCGCGGCGATCAGTTCCATTTTCATTCGTTCGCCTAACGAAAGCTCGCGTACCATCACGTTCATTTTGTCCCGCACCTCCAGAAGATCCGACAATCCGTCCACCACCTTCTTAAACCGTTCGCGGTCGATTCCATAGATCGCACGGTTCAGCTCGAGCGATTCCTGCGCCGGGAGGTCCCACCACAGCGCATTCTTTTGTCCCATCAGCAGACTGAACTGACGTTTCATTTCGTTGCGCCTTTCCCACGGAACAAAGCCGAGCACGCGCGCTTTGCCTGAGGTTGGGTTCAGCAAACCTGAAAGCATTTTGAGCACAGTCGTTTTCCCGGCACCGTTCGGACCCAGGAATCCGACAAACTCGCCTTCCTCGATTTGAAACGAGACTTGATCGGCTGCTCGCGTTTCGTCGTCACCGCCGCCACCCGAGACCTTTCACCGCGCCCCAGAGACCACGCTCTTTGCGGTAAGTGCGATAAATCTTAGTAAGTTCGAACGCTTCAATTACCGGCATAGAGCTTTGTAGGGGACCTGTCAGCTTCTCCTACAGGACGTCATCCAGACACGCTAGTAAATGGGAAACGGTTTCGTCCGTTTCGTCCCCCATGTTCGACAGGCGAAAAGTTTGCCCGCGGATCTTGCCGTAACCGGGATCAATTACTAAATGATGTTTTTCCCGCAGCCTTCGCGTGAAGTCCAGCACGTCGATGCCCTTATTGTTTTTCACGCAGGTAAGCGTTTTGGTGCGGAAGCCTTCCTCGGCGAAAAAATCGAATCCGACGCGGCGCACCCAATCGTGGACGAGACCATTTGTGCGAGCATGACGAGCGTAACGCGCCTCGAGCCCTTCCGCGAAAATTTCGTCCAGCTTGAATTGGAGCGCGTGAACGTGTCCGATACTCGGCGTGCTCGGCGTCATGAATTGCGCCTGCTCGCTCTTGAACTCCAGGAAATCGAAATAAAATCCGCGATTCGCAACTTTGCCCGCTCGTTCGAACGCTTTCTCCGAAACCGAGAACAACGAAAATCCCGGCGGCAACGCGAGTGCTTTTTGCGCTCCGGTAAGCATCACGTCAATCCCGAGCGCATCCATGTCGATCTTCACTCCGGAAAACGATGACACCGTATCAACGATCAGCGCGACATCGGGATATTTGGCCAGGACGCAGCAAATCTCGGGGAGCGGATTCATCACCCCCGTCGAGGTTTCACTGTGGGTTAACGTAACGGTATCGAATTTTCCGGTGGCCAGTTGCCGGTCGAGATCCTTCGGATCGATATGCTTTCCCCATTCCACTTGAAGCGGTTCCGCGCTTTTCCCGCATCGTTTCGCGACATCGAACCATTTGTCCGAAAACGCGCCGCACATGCAGCAAAGCACACCGCGATCAACCACGTTCCGAATAGATGCTTCCATCACGCCCCACGCGGACGATGTGGAAAGAAACACCGGCTGCTTTGTGCTGAACAACGTCTGAAGCTTTGGATGAATCTCGCGGTAAAGATTCCGAAAATCTTCGCTGCGATGTCCAATCAATGGACGCGAAAACGCCTCCCAGGTTTTTTCGGAAACTTCAACTGGACCAGGAATGAAAAGCTTGTCGTGCGGATGCATGAACCGAACATCCGACATCCGGCATTCAACATCCAACGTTAAAGTTTCGCCGGACTCAGTTGCACGCCGAGGCATTGAGACGTACGCGTCACGCGTATGAATCGCCTGTTTGTTTCTTTGCTCCTTTGGAACCTTTTAACAGCCGCGACGCGCGCTGAACCGCCGAGCTATCTCGTGTTCGTCAGCAACGAACGCTCAGGCGACGTCACGGTGATTGATGGAGGCACCGATGACGTCGTCGGAACCTTTCCAGTGGGGAAACGGCCGCGCGGCATTCACGCGACGCCCGACGGTCGACGGATCTTTGTCACGTTAAGCGGCTCGCCGCGTATGGCTCCGGGCCTGGATGAAAATCGCGCGCCCGCGGACAAACGCGCCGACGCTCTCGGAGTCATCGACCCATCAGCGCGCAAACTGATAGATCGGTGGCATGTCGGATCGGACCCTGAGCAATTCGCGATCAGCAAAGACGGAAAATTCGCATTCATCGCAAATGAAGACGACGCGAGCGTCTCCATTGTCGACCTCGATTCGGGCCAACAGCGCGGCAGAATAAAAGTTTCCGAAGAACCGGAAGGCGTGGGCGTCAACCCGGCAAACAGCGAAGTGTACATCACCTGCGAAGAAAAAGGAGAAGTGTTTGCGATCGACCCGGGTCAACAACGTGTGATCGCAACCATCGAAACCGGCGGTCGGCCGCGGTCTGTCGCATTTTCATCTGATGGCGCGCGCGCGTACGCCGCTTGTGAGAACGGCGGCTATGTCGCAGTGATAGACGCGCAATCCCACAAATTGTTGTCGAAAATCCAACTGCCGACAGGATCGCTGCCGATGGGCACCGCAGTCTCGCGTGACGGAAAAGAGCTTTACGTGTCAACAGGCCGTGGCAACGCCATAGCGATCATCGACATGGAAAAGAATGAATTGGCGACAACCGTTCCCGTCGGAAACCGCGTCTGGGGAATCGCGCTCGATCCTACGGGCTCGAAGCTTTACACCGCAAATGGCGCATCAAACGACGTCTCGGTCGTCGATGTGAAATCGCGTAAAGAACTGCGTCGCATCAAAGTCGGCGACGGTCCTTGGGGCATTGCAGTTGTCCCTAAGTAGCGACCGGTTAGGGGAAGGCTCACCCTCCGATCACCCGCTAACATAGTTCGGATACCGTTCGCGCAGCTCGCGCGAGAGGCGGTCTGCTTCCTCGGTGTTGCCCGCCTGGCGAAATGCCACCGCGGCTTTGTCGAGCGCGCGCGGAGTGATGGCTGGATCGTCGTAAAGCAGAGCGACGCCTTTGAAAGCTTTGCCGGCGTCATCGAAATTCCCACGCTCAAGCTGGACCTCACCGGCGAGCAAGCGCGCTTCGGCATTCACGCGGCCCTCAGGTTGCAGGACCATGATTTCCTCGGCGATCTTCTGCGCATCATCGGGTTTATGAGCGCTGATCTTAACGGCGCCGAGCGTCAGTAACACTTTCGCTTTGCCCGCCGGGTCTTTGGCAGTTTGGAGATACTTCGCGAAGGCTTCTTCTGCTTCAGGCAAATTCTTTAGCTTCGTAGCCGCGTCGCCAAGATAAAAAAGGTAATCGGGTTTAACCTTGCCTGCGTCGTCCGTTTTTCGAAGGGCACTCAGATATTTTTCCGCGGCCTGAAAATTTTTCTCGTTGTAATACTCGATACCGAGCCACTCCAAAACCTCTGGCGGCACCGTGGCGT
>CAVXHW010000040.1:0-167567 GCA_963761585.1 uncultured Verrucomicrobiae bacterium | reverse complement strand
GTTGCAGCCGGTGCACACGTTCAAGTCGATGCTCATTCCCCACTGCTGCGGCGCATCCAATGGCGGATGGCGGTAGAGACTCGGCGGCGGATTCGGCAAATCTTCTGCGCCCGGAACCTCTTTCGCGAAATCATTGTTTTTGCGATAGCCCTCGAGCGTTCCTTCGCGAATTAAGACCGCGGCCTTCGATGCTAAAATGTTCCTGTGTGATCGAGAACGGATAACTGCCGGCCGACTTTGGTCACCTGCACGGTCTCGATACCCTTCGCGCCAGCAACAGCAACATGCGGATTCGCTGCTGTTCGCAAGAAATAGCCATTAAACCCAGCCTGCTCTGTAAGTCCCTGTTTTTCCTTCAAATTGCCGCCTGCATACGGAAGCTCGACAAACTGCGGCATTTTGCGCGCCCAACCCAGCGTAACGGTAACGGAGTTGTCGGCATGCCCGGGGGATACGAGCGCTGCAATAACAAGCTCGCGTTTCATCACGCTCCCGCCGGCGCTCTTTTCATTGATCGCGATCTGCAACAAATCGCCCGTTTCGACACCGAGCCTTTTTGCGTATTCAAGACTGATCAACGCCGCATTGTCCCAACTCAGTTTCGTAACTGGGTCAGGTAGTTCCTGGAGCCAGCCGTTGTTCGCATAGCGGCCGTCGTCCATGCCGTAGCTGCCGGTCAACACAATCTCCGGCGATTCCGGTGTAGGAGACGCCGAAGCCGAGGAGGAATCGCGCGGCAAAGTTGCGGCTGCGCCGGCATTGAATGCGGCTTGCTGATCAGTGCTTTGAACGTGTGCAGCAAAACCGTCGTGCAGAAAGCGGGACCACACTGTTTGAAAATCGCCAGGCGGATTCGTTAGGCGAAAGGTTTCCTGTATCAGCTCCGGGCCTTGCGGTTTCGGGCCGCCAAGCAACATGTTGATCAGCTCAATTTCACTCAGTCCACCGAAAAGCGGCAGGATCATCGGTTGCATCGACAAATAATCGCCACCGGCTGTGAGCGCGTCGCCCCACGATTCGAGATAATGGGCAAGCGGAATGTGCCACTTGCTCAGCGCGGATGTAGCATCCTCATGATAACCAAGCCGGACAACGTTCGGGACTTTCTTTTGCAGCTCTGCCCAATCGAGTGGCGCCTTTGTTTGTAAATCTTCCACCAACCCGCGCGGCGCGTTGTAGACGGGATCACCACCGAAAATGAACAGCTGTTTGATGCGACCTTCATTTATTTCCGTAGCGAGCTGGGCGATGTCGATTTGCTTCGAGTTACGCGGCACCTGACGCACGACCAGCGTTTGACCGACATTTTTCAGCGCAGCGTTGATTGCATAAACCAGCATTTGCACAGCAACCGGCTGCGTCGGGCCGGCGAGCACCAGGCTCGCTCCCGGTTTCGCCATTAAATCAGCGGCAACTCCATCGATCCATTGCTGGTCGAAAGTGTTTGATGCGCCTTCGAAATTTCCAAGCAAAGAGCCCAGACCAGAATCATTCGTTCCTGCGTGAATTTTCGTCGCGAGCGCCTGCGCGAATGCGGGAATCTGACTGGCTGGACAACGCAGCCGATGATCCGCCATTGCGCCTGTCAGGCTGAAACGATGTTCGACCACATACAGCCGGTTCATGCTGTCCTTCGATGCGTTCACGCGGCGGCGCGAAGTGAAACCACGCACTGTTTCGAGATCGCCCTGGCCGCAATCGAGAAAATCGCTGTCCAGAGCAAGAATCACGTCGGCGCGATCTAATTTCGGCAACACCCGTGCGTTAGGGCCGAAGCCTGCTTGCATCGCCGCGTTTGCTTCCTGACCAAGACGCGGCTCATAAACGCACCACCGCATTCCCGGGAATTTTTTCTCTAATTCTGTGCGAAGGCGTTCTCGCGTCGGCGAATTCGTCTCCTCGACCAGAAACGCAAGACCGTTGCCCTGATCGTTGAGGATGGTTTTGCCAAATTCTCCGAGGAACTTCTCAAATTCTTCCCGCGTACTCGCCTTCCCTTTTTGGACAAACCGTTTCGAGCGGGTCGGGTCGTAGAGATCGAGAATTGACGCCTGGACAAACGTGTCTGTAGTGCCGCCGCTTGCCGGGTGCAGCGGATTGCCGTCAAGCTTGATCGGCCGGCCATCGACCGTCGTGGCAATCAGCGGAATGCCACCGCCGCGTCGCGGCATCGCGGTCGCGTAGTACAGGAATTTTCCGGGGATCGTCCACTCCACATTTTTCGTGAAGGGGACGAGATGCAATTCGGGGCGACGGCAACTCGTTAGGCCAACTCCTGCGAGCGCCATCGAAGCGCCCATCAATTTCACAAAATCGCGCCGCGACCATTCGTCGCCGTTCAGTTCCGCCGCGCCTTCGGGAAATTCGCGTTCCAACCATTGACGAAATTCGGGCGTATCTTTCAGCTCGCCAATGCTGCGCCAATATTTCGTGCCGTTGGATGGCTCAGGCGGATGATGGAAAACGTGTTTCATGAGCTTCGCCTGGTTGTCATCTGTGGCACCCCTGGCAATTGGTGGGTGGCGTGATCTTCCAGCGCTCTTTCAACGTCTGGCCGATCTCCGATTGGGTGAGGTGCTTCTTCTTCGAAAGATCTTCACGCGTGTCGCTCGGCTGACCGTACTTCGCGACAAACTCAGCCGGCTTAACATCCTCAGGTTCCCAGTCGAGATTGAAAACCTGATCGTCCGGGCGCAGATAATTTTCGGGGTGCCGATGGCAATCCAGGCACCACGCCATGCTGTGGGGTCGGGCGATGTGAACCACCGACATGTCATTGACATCTCCGTGGCAACTGTAGCAGCTGATGCCTCGGTTCACGTGCGCAGAGTGGTTGTAATAAACGTAATCGACCGTGCGATACAGCCAGACCCACTCGACTGGCTGACCGTTTTTCGAGCTCTCCTGTACTGGCTGCAGCTTGGGATTATCTTTCGCCACTTGCGTGTGGCAGTTCATGCAGGTCGCAGTGTTGGGGATGTTCGATTGCGCCGCCACTTCCACGAAGCTGTGACAATACCTGCAATCCATCCCCAGCTGGGTCACGTGAATATCGTGCGGAAACGGCACCGGCTGGATCGGCTGGTATCCGACTTTTGTGTACTTCGGCGTGCCGTAATACCATGTGGCCCCAGTCAAGGCACAAGCGATCACAATCACGCAGACGACCACCTTGAGGGGTAACCAATTCGTCCAGCGTGGAAAGAAATTGGCCATGGTGCTAAACGGCCTCCGCACCGACGCTGCGCGCAGCCGCCACAGCTCACCAAGGAATGAAAACTGTGGTCGAGATGTGCTTCGTTCAGACGCTGCAAAGTGGTTAAGGTTAATCGTTAGCCTGGAGAGCAACGAAGATTCTATAAATGCAAAGCCCGAGGGCAAAACAAAAATTTCTTTTCAAATTTCACTGCCTCGCTCGCTCGTGGATATCGCGTGGAGAATTCTGAAAGCTGCGAAATTCCTCAGCGAAACGGAAGCGAAACAACTTCGACCGGAATCGCACCAACCGGATCGACCGGAAACACCTCCAGAATCGTGGCAGGATTGTTGAAGCCGCGTTTCACGTACCCGAGCGCGATTTCTTTTCCAAGTCGTAGGCTGCGCGTGGCGCTCGTGATCCAGCCGGCTTCTTTTCCAGATGCCGAAGGAGCGACGAGTTTCGTCCCTGCTTGGAGCGGAGTGTTGTTCAGCGAGATCAATCCGCACAATCGTTTGTTGGTTTGTCCGGACATTTTGATTCGGGAGATCACTTCCTGGCCGATGTAACAACCTTTTTCGTAATCGATCGTGCGTTGTTCGAGATTTGCTTCAATCGGAATAATTTCGTCCGTAAGTTCGCGGCCCCAGCGAGGCAACCCCTGTTCGATTCGCATCACATCCGCGGCCGCAGAATCGATAAACAAATATGCTGAGGCCAATTCATTTCGCACAGCATCGTGGCGCGCTGAGTCGCTCCAGACGTCCCAACCACGTCGTCGCAAAACGACGTGCCGAGACGATCCGGCCAGACTCGAGTGTCGGCGGCTCCTCCGCGAAAACATGGAAGAGCGAGAATTCATCCGTGACATCCTCAATCTGAACGTCGTCGGCAATGACGTAACGTTCCAAGCGTGCGCGAAGCGTTTCGCGAAGCTCCGGGTCACTATCGATCAAGAGAGCTCTCCCCAAGTGCCGCGATGAAAATGTGTGCGTTCAGTTTCCCTTTCGCATTGAGCACGCATGCTTCCAGCGCGGCCGTTTCACTCGCCTTACGCAAATCGTTTGTGATTTGCCCGTTGATAAAACGGAATCTGTCAGCCCCAGTCACGCGAAGCTTAGCGCGCGCGGAGAGGTCGAGAAAAAAGTCTCGCTCCGTTCCTGAGCGCTGCGTCATTCCTCTCCGGACGAAAAACGGCTTAGTAGCTGTTTGAGAAACCCACGGCGCAACGGCGTTACAGCAGGAACAGGAGCCGTCGCGTTCATCGTTCCACTGAAGCCGAGCGGAGATGCAGCGAGACCCGCTTCTTGAGGTTCGATGTTTGGCGTCTCCGCGCTTGCTAAAGCGGTAATCGATTCTTCGGCATCGGATTGTTCGAGCGGTTGCTGAATTCGTGGCTCTTCGGAATATTCCGTACCTGGCTCATGCAGATATTTGCGCAACACGGCAGAATAATCGTCGTCGCCGTGACCCCACTGCGTTTGCTCTAACAACTGATCGCGCGCCGCGGCAGTGACTCCAAGGTCCAGATAATGCGACAAAGCGATTTGGCTGGCGATCTGCATGTCTTTCAACATGTGTTTGACGGAGAAGTGCGGTGCGAAATCGCGTTCGAGCATTTTTGGAAGCTTCATCGCCAACGCGCCGGAATAACTCGCGTTGACGCGCATGGCTTCGACGAATTTTTCTAACGGTAAACCCTGCGCTTGCACGAGTGCGAGAGCCTCTGCAGCGGCCTGAATGCTCCCAGCGGTGACCATATTCGTTGCGACCTTTATAGCGCTGGCCTGGCCGACTGTTCCGATATGGACGATCTCTTTGCTGCTGGCCTCAAGAATTGGACGGCCTTGGCGCAGCGCTTCATCTGTTCCGGCAACGTAGTAAACAAGCTCGCCTTTTTCGGCTGCGCCTTTGCTGCCGGTGAAGCACGCTTCCACAAACTGCGCGCCCCTTCGTTCGACAATGTCCGCTGCCGCACGCATCGAATCCGGAGCGACCGTCGAATGCGCCAAGATGACGTGACGTGGCGTGAGCTTTTCGCTTAGCTGCTCGATGGTCTGCAGGAGAGCGTCGTCATCAGACACGAAAATCTGGATGTAATTACAAAACTCCGCCAATTCCCCCGGTGAACCGACAAAATTTGGAACAGGCCGGGGCGATCGATTCCAAACGAAGACGGAAAATTCTTTGCGCCTGAGATGTGCGGCGATTGCGCGACCGATAATCCCGAGGCCGATCACGCCAATGTTTGTGTGCTTTGGCTGGGTCGCAGACGCGGGACGCTCCATGAGGTCGGCAGTTCAGCGATCAGCGTGCAGACAAAAATGCTTCCACGCAATCCGGAAATTTAGCAGCTTCACCGCTTCAAGCCGAATTCGGCGAGATAGTACAGCGAGACTGAGCCGACGATTTGAAGACTCTGTGCGCTAATTTTGTCCATCGTATCATCCGCGGTGTGCCATGAGGGATAATCGAAATCTATGATGTCGATCGTCGGAATCCCAATCGCGTTCAAGGGCGCGTGATCGTCAATCAGATCCCGGTCGAGGTAGCTGAAGTATTTTCGCAGCTTCAGCGCTTCCGCCGCGGCAAAGACATCGTGCGCGAGCGCCGCCGGTGAATCGGGGGGAAGCGTAATATCAAGCGAACGATCGCCAATCATGTCGAACAAGATTCCTCCGCGGAACTTTTTTGCGCCCTCCCCTTGGAGTTGCCTGGCAAAGTAGCGGCTCCCGTAGAGACCATCCGTATCAGAAAAATTTTCGTACGCCTCTTCGCCATCGAAAAACGCCAGCTCAACTTTTCGAGCAAGACTGGGGTGCTGCCCAAGCACGCGGGCTAACTCTAACAGCAGACCTGTGCTTGAGCCGCCATCGTTCGCTCCGACAAAGCGGATGGTATCGAATAATTTCGTGTCGTAATGCGAGCACAATAAGAAGGATGAAGATGGCGGAGTCGTGTCGCCCCCGAATCGCGCAATCAGATTTACAAAATGAATCTTGCCTCGCGGGGTGTCGTCAGTGAATGCCTGGCGGGTTACCTGCCAGCCCGCATGCCGCAGTTGCGCCTCGATGTAGTCTCTGGCTTTCTCGATCGCCTCTGAGCCGGCAGGATGCGGCCCCACATCTACAAGCCGTTGCACATGCGCCAGCGCTTTCTCTCCCGAGAACTCCTCCCAGATCTTTGCCTCTGAGGCGCATGATTGCTGCGCAACCCCGATCCACGCCAACGTGAGCAGGAGCAATGGAGTGATGGAGTAATGGAGTAATGTCTGGCGCGAATTCACTACTCCATTACTCCCCTACTCCAACATTCCAATCCCCTAGTCCGCTGGCGGCAACCCCAGAGCAGTAACAATCCGCTGGAGATCATCGGTTCCGTAGTACTCGATCTCGATTCGCCCCCGCTTTTCGCCATGGTGAACCGTAACGTGAGTGGCCAAATGTTGTTGCAGGCGATTTTGTAAATCCTCTACCGCCGTTGCCGTAGCACTCGAATCGCCACTGGCGCGCCGCGATTTGCGTCGTCCGCGACCAACACCAAGCAAGCGGGCAACCAGCCGCTCCGTCGAACGCACCGTGGCGTTGCGCCGTAAAACGGTTTCCGCAGCCAGCAGTTGTTCTTCCGGCGCCTTCAACGCCAGCAGCACCTTGGCGTGCCCGACTGAAACCAAGTTCTGAGCCAACCAGATCTGCACCTGCGGATGCAGATCCAAAAGCCGCAATGCGTTGGCCACGGCCGCACGGCTCCGGCCCACTTTGAGTGCGATATCTTCCTGCCGCATTCCAAATTCATTAGCTAATCTAGCGTATCCCTGGGATTCTTCGATTGGGTTGAGATCGGCGCGTTGCAGATTTTCAATCAACGAAAGTTCGAGAACTTCCAAGTCGCTAGCTGTGCGGACAATGGCTGGCACGGTGGCAAGACCAAGTTCCTGCGCGGCGCGCCATCGCCGCTCGCCGGCGATCAGTTCAAATCGCGTGCCGACCTGGCGGACGATGAGGGGCTGAATGATACCGTGCTGCCGAATCGATTCGATTAGTTCGAGCAGTACGTCTCGAGCAAAATCCTTCCGCGGCTGCAATGTGCTCGGCACAATGCTCGTCAGTTCGATCTGGTGCACTCTCTCAGCCGCCTCCGATCCGTCTCTGGGCGTAGCAACCGCAGGCGTGCCGATGAGCGCGCCAAGACCTTTACCCAAACCTGAGCGTGCCATGCGCCTGAGGCTACGGGAACAGAGTTCTCAACGCAAACAGCAAAGCGCCGGGCAGTGTTCGAATCGCACCACGCCCCCAAACCTCACGAACTTCGCCTGTCATTGGAGCGGGCGTTATTGGTTCCGTTTCTGAAAAACAGTTAAAAAAAGTATTGACACTCAGCACCGAAATTGTGTATCACGGCGGAAGGTTCCAAAATAGAGAAAGGACTTTTGCCCGGTAGGGTTCTTTGTCTGTTGGGATCCCTGTGACAGATAAAAACAATCCAAAACACGACCGGGAAAGAGAAAGAACACATTCATGCATTCATTGAATCAAGTTAACAAGTTAGTCTCATGCGGACGAGATCCGGCTCGCTCGCTGCCTTTATGGCGCGGGTTCCTTCTCATCCCGCTCATTCTGGTGTGCTTTGCATTTGCGCCGCAAACGCGAGCACTCGTTCCGCCTCCCGACGGAGGATACCCCGGGTTCAACACAGCAGAAGGCGACAAAGCACTGAATCTCCTCACCACCGGCGCTGGAAATACAGGGCTTGGTTGGCGTGCGTGCTTCAACAACTTCGGTGCCAGCTTCAATACTGGCGTGGGTGCTGGAGCGCTGGTGCTCAACCGCGCAGATGCGAACACTGCAGTTGGCACTGCTAGCCTCCTACTCAATGACCAGGGCAGCCGAAACACAGCTGTTGGAGCAGCCGCAATGGTCCAGAACGTAGGCGATGTGAATGGCATGGGGTCATTCAACGACGCTGTCGGCGCCTTTGCGCTCAACAATAACGTCACCGGATTCAGTAACAATGCCATGGGCGACTCCGCGCTCTTCAGAAATATGTCTGCCGCTGCGAATACAGCTGTTGGTGATGAGGCGCTCGAGAATAATGACGCGACTAATGCCGGCAATGCCAATAACAACGTGGCAGTTGGCGCTCAGGCGCTCCTCAATGACGTTAACGGTAGTGAGAACACAGGGGTTGGTTCAGGCGTAGGACCAAACCTTGCCAATGGCTTCAATAATACTTACATCGGCAACTTCGTTGGTTCCCTCGCCGGGACGCCTGACGAAAACAGTACCATCCGCATCGGCGATATCTCGAATGGGAACGGCGCCGGGTCCTTAGCCTGCTTCATCGGTGGTATCTACAACAATCCCCAGCCTGTTGGCGGTAGCGTTGTTGTAGTTACTCTGAACACTGATACCGACGAACTTGGCATTGACACTGCCCTCGGTAGGGCTGGTGAACTACCTACGCCTCATCGTACCACGCCTCAACCTCGCGTGCACCCCGACTCCTCGAACCACGCCATGCTCAATCAGAAAGTTGAGCAGTTGCAAGCAACGGTCACGCAGCAACAAACAACGGTCGCGCAGCAACAGAAACAAATAGAGGCTCTCACAACCCAGCTCAAAGAGCAGGCCGCCCAAATCCAAAAAGTGAGCGCCCAGCTTGAGATCATCCGTCCAACTCCGCGAGTTGTGGAGAATCGATAAGACTGTTGTCAAGGAGCGCTGTTAGAGAAGTCAGCGTTTCCTCGATACAAATTCAGCCGCCGCGCGAACCCGCGCGGCGGCTGTTTTTTGTACGGTAGCCGCTTCGCTGTGCGAGCGCCGGTCCGAACGTGTGCATAGCGCCCTTCCGCGGCGTACTGCGGCTACAGCTAAATTCGTTGGCTCGCGCGAGAGTGCATAAATTGAGCTACACAGCCTTTTGTATCGCTATCAAACGCGAATACGGTCTGAATGACGAATCCCAATGATAAAGAATCCCACTGAAACCTTTACACTTGGGCACTCGCCCGACCCGGACGATGCGTTCATGTTTTACGCCATCGCAAAGGACAAAATCGATCTGCGCGGTTATCGGTTTGAACATCGGCTGGAAGACATTCAGACATTGAATGAGCGGGCGCAGCGCGGCGAGCTACACATTTCAGCCATTTCCATTCACGCGTACGCCTATGTTGCAGACAAATACGCGCTTGCTGCCGTGCGGCGCGAGCATGGGCGATGGATATGGACCGATTGTGATCCGAAAACATCCAACGGCCAACATCGAACGCTCAACAACCAATCAAGAAGCTGATGCTCGCGAGTCGTTGCGCAGCGGAACGATTGCTATCCCCGGTAAGATGACGAGCGCCTTTCTCGCACTTCAGCTTTTTCTCGGCGACTTCAAATTCATGGTCGTGCCGTTCGACAAAATTTTCGATGCGGTAGAAAGCGGACGCGCGGATGCCGGTTTGATCATTCACGAGGGCCAATTGACATACGCACGGTCCGGTTTTGAGAAGATCGTCGATCTCGGTGAATGGTGGAAGCAGAAGACGGGGCTGCCATTGCCCTTAGGCGGAAATGTGGTGCGCAAAGATATCCCGCCACGAGTGCGACGTGACATCAGCGAAATCATTAGCGAAAGCATCGACTACGGTCTCACACATCGAGACGAAGCCGTCGCTTATTCGCTCGCATACGCGCGCGACATGAACGCGCAGCTCGCCAGCAAATTCATCGGCATGTACGTGAATGAATTTACTCGCGAGTACGGCGAAACTGGACGCGCAGCAATCCGCAAGTTTCTGTCTGATGCTCGCGACAAGGGTTACATCCACGTTCCGATCGAAGTGGAATTCGTTGAATGACATCTTCCGCGGGGCCGCCATCAATTCTGCAGCCAATTAAGCGAATCATTGCTTTCCTTCCGACCGAAGACTGGATCGTGATCGGTTGGGTGATAGCAATCAAGACCCTGCTCTTTGTTATCGGAGTTAAAAGCTACCCGATGCTTTGGGACAGATACGCACCAACCCCAAATCGATGGTTCGCGCTGTGGGACCAGTGGGATTTCGGCTATTACCAAAAGATTGCAGAATTTGGATACGAGGCGGGAGACGGCTCGCTTGCGTTTTACCCGCTGTTTCCATGCCTCCTTCGGTTCGTCGCTTACATCACTGGAAGTTATCTTGCTGCCGGGCTTATCGTCTCCGGCATCGCTTCGATTGCCGCAGCAGTTCTGTTGCGCAGATTGGTACAACTCGATCATGACAGCGCCGTCGCGCTGCGCAGTGTGTGGTTCTTTCTTATTTTTCCGACAGCTTACTTTCTGCACGTGGGATATAGCGAAAGTCTGTTTCTGGCTCTGGCACTCGGTTCTGTCCTGGCCGCGCGCACCGATCGATGGGGACTAGCAGGTTTGCTAGGAGCCTTTTGCTGGCTGACACGCGCGGCTGGCGCTGTTCTTGTTCCCACGCTAGCGGCCGAGGCAACACAAAAATATTCGACCAATCGCCGGTGGAATCCGCGGTGGTTGTGGATCGCACTAGTCGCTGCAGGCTTCGCACTATATCTGCTGCTCAACTGGCGAGTGACTGGAGACGCGTTGGCATTCTTGCAAACGCGAAAGGAATCGTTCAAGCAATCGTTTGCATTGCCCTCGACTGGCATTTGGAACATGATCAAAGCGCACTACCCGACGCCGAATGAAGCGGAAATGGTAGGGGCGCAGGAGTTGGCTTTCCTGGTGCTTGGATTTATCTGCACGATCATTAGTTGGATCAAGTTGCGCCCGATGTACGCGGTGTGGATGACGGGAAACTGGATTTTATTCGCCAGTGTAAATTACTTCCGAAGCATCCCCCGCTACACCCTGACGATGTTCCCGATCTTCATACTCTTCGGTTTGCTCAGCCAAAACCGCTTTTGGGCTGGTGTTCTCACGGTGTGGTCCCTTTTGTTCTTCGCCTTGTTCGCCGTATTATTTGCTCGCGGCGAGTGGGCGTTCTAACGGACGGCAACGCCGTCTTCGGTCGGCCCGGAAAAATTTATCGGCTGCAAACCGTCGTTTCTTGTTTCTTTGGAAATTTTCTTGCCACACGATTCACGAGCGACGTATCAATGATGACTCGGTGAAGGCAATCCTGCCAGCGAGGCGCCATCTTCTCCGTCTCACTCGAGTCGGATCTTGCGTTGGTATGTGCGCCTTGCTCGTATTTGCCAGCTGCAAAAAAGACGAGCCGATCGACGAAGCTAAAGCGGCGGGAAAAAGCACGGCCGATTTTCCGCAAATCACTGCCGACGTTTTCAAGCCGATGGATGGCGGCATTGATCTTTCGCCGGAGGAAATCATGGGCCGCAACACGTGGAACCTCTGGACCGGAGGTAATGAGCATTTTTGGAATCACGTCGCTCAAGACAGTTTCGGTCTAATGGATCTGCTGAAGATGCTCGACAGTCGTAAATTTCCCCGCGGAGAACGTTTCAAAGTGCTCGGCCTGGTGAACGAACCGGGATTCCGCGCAGCCAGCAAGCCGGATGAATTCGGCTTGTGGCTCGACCAAGAGGCGGAGCCAGAACCGGCAGGCATCGATCGAACAGTTTACGGTAAGCCTTCGGGTGTGCTCGGTTTTCGACTCTTTCCGAATCCGGATTTCAACGAGGAAGCGCGCAAGAAATGGAATGGCGATCGTTTCATGAACGATCCCGCTTACTATAACGACAACAAACTCATCCGTCCGTATCGGGTCGGTGTAGCATGCGGCTCCTGCCACATCGCGCCGAATCCCAGTAATCCCCCTCTCGATCCAGAAAACCCGCGCTGGGAAAATTTGGCTTCCGCGATCGGCAATCAATACATCAACGAGGGAAAGGTGTTCGCCTGTAATGTTGAAAAAGGCGGATTCTTTTACGAAATGCTTCTCGCACAGCCTCGCGGCACTTCAGATACATCTCGCATCGCGACCGATCACATTAACAACCCAAACGCAATCAACCCGATCTTTTTGCTTGCTGAGCGGGAGCGTATCGCGGTGCCGGAAAAGATGGCGGGCGGAACACTTGCATTACCCGGGGAAAAAGAGGAGATGCCCGTGCCGCATATTTTAAAGGACGGTGCCGATTCCATCGGTGTTCCAGGCGCAACGATTCGCGTTTACGTGAACATCGGAATGTTTTCTGAATATTGGCTAACGCGGCACAACCGCCTGATCGGGCTCACGCCGCAAAAACCGTTCGAGATTGCTTATGCACGAGAGCATTCCGTTTTCTGGCGCGCGACCGAAGAGCGTCTGGCGAATATCGCCGCCTTCTTTCGCCGGCTTCAACCCTTTCATCTCAACGATGCGCCGGGCGGACAAGCTTATATCACTACGGATGCCGCGGTAATGACGCGCGGAAAAGAAGTTTTTGCCGAAAGCTGCGCGGCGTGTCATTCCAGCAAACAACCGGCAGCCAACATCGATCCACACTCTGGCGAAGGAAAAGCATGGTTCCGCGCTGCGGTAATGGCGCCCGATTTTCTGGAAAACAATTTTCTTTCGAATGACAGGCGTTATCCACTTACGAAAATCGAAACGAATTCGGCGCGCGCGTTCGGAACTAACGCGAAGAGTGGTCACGTCTGGGATAATTTCTCTTCGCTCACGTACAAAGAGCTTTCGCCAGTCGACGAGCTCGAATTTTTCAACCCGTTTGATGAGACGCATCCGATCAAATTCAAACCGAAAGAAAAAAATGTGGCACCAGGCTATTACCGCGTGCCGTCGCTGGTGAGCGTGTGGAGTTCCGCGCCGCTATTGCACAACAACACGCTGGGAAAATTTACCGGCGATCCTTCGATAGCGGGTCGAATCGACGCATTTAACGACGCAATCGAAAAATTGCTCTGGCCGGAAAAGCGGCTCAACAAAGATTCGATCTGGCGAACGCAAAACGAATGCACACTGCATTTGCGCAAAGAGTTTGTGCCGAAACCGCTTCAGCATCTAGCTGGCACCGATGGATACATCAGCATCGGTCCGATCCCGAAAGGCGTGCCGATTAATCTAATCGGCAACCTCGAACCCAATCTCGGCCAATTGGTCGTGTTGCAGGCCAAAATTGCAAAGGCGCTGGTTAAGATTCACACGATGAATCTTTCACCGGAAGAGGCCACGACAGAATTGGCAAAAGCGGTTCCCGAATTAGTTGCAGCAAACAAATGTCCCGACTTCGTAGAAGACAAAGGACATTATTTCGGCACGGATCTCCCGGATTCAGACAAGCGCGCGCTGATCGAATACTTGAAAACGTTTTAGCGCATTAAAAAGAAAGGGAATAATGGCAGTCACAGTTCCAGAAATGTTAAAGATGTCACAGGCGCAGCTGGACGATCTGTTCACGCAAAGTCCTGTCGGTGAAATCCCGAGCGGCGAGGCCAAGGGAACGGCAATCGTCGCGCCGGGGACGACTTACACGCAGGATATCGCAAATTTCATTAACCATTTTGCGTGGCAGGGAAAAGTTTTTGATCCGGCGAAGGGCGTTTTACGAAACAAGATTTTGCCCTTTGGATTGAACGCGATCATCGCAAAGGTTTACAAGGAATCGAGCTGGATGGACAAGAAGGAGTGCATCGTCCTCGACTATTCCGAGACATCGCTGCTGGCACATTGGGTCCGCGATGAGATTCGCGAAATCGCGCCACGAATTTACCTCGGCAAAGTTTACCTGGGAAAAAAGCGGTTAATTGATTTTGCTTTGGAGTTTCCGGCTGCCACGTAATCATATCGTGCGGCCATCAAAGGTGCCGTGAATTCGAACGCCAGTCGTCCAATGCCGCGCGCCAATACTGGCTCGTGGTTCCTAAACTTGGTGAGCAACACCACCATGTTCCTTTTGCAGATGGAACGCCGGGTTGATCACTGGCTTCGCCCAACATTCGACGCCATCCTTCGCGATCCAATCGCGCGCCTGGTCACAGGATTGATCAACATGCAGCGGAAAGACGAAGGCCTAAAGATTGCCGAGGAAAAACCGCTGCCAAACGAAGAGGAATTCCTTAGCTCGATCATCGAGAGTTTCACCACGCAGATGCGAGGACTCTGGAAACCGGGCGCATTTGAGCGGGGCGGCAACACTAAGACACACGGCATTGTGCGAGGCGAGTTTATCGTCCATGCCAACCTTCCGCCACAGTTTCGTTATGGCATCTACTCCAAACCACAGACGTTCCGTTGTTGGGTGCGCTTTTCCGGACCCGGGCCGTACATTACTCCAGACATCGACGATGTGGGTTTCATGAGCATCAGCATCAAGCTCCTGGGTGTGCCGGGTCCGAAGTTGATGGATGAGGAGAAATTTACGCTGGACATGTTCGGCGTCTCAACGCCCACCTTTGTTACACAGGATGTGAACTCGAATGCGCACCTGCAAAAATGGAGCGTGAAAAACGCGCAGATTTTTCACTTCGTCAATTTCCAGCAACCCCACATCCTGGACATGGTCATGCAGGGGTTATGGACCAAAACGCAGAGCAGCCCTTTTGAAGCTCCTTACTTTAGTTGTGTGCCGTATCTCCTAGGAGAAGGCCAGGCAATGCAATATTCAGTCTGGCCCAAGACGGAAAAGAAAACTCCGATCCCGCGGCTTCCTTTGCGGCCGCCCGATGATTATTTGCGCGATGCAATGGTCAAGGCACTGGATGAAGGAGACGTGGAGTTGGACTTTCGCCTGCAGTTGCAGACCGATTCATTCCTCATGCCGATTGAGAATAACGGTGTGCTCTGGCCGGAGAAACTCTCGCCACCTCTTTCAGTGGCAACACTGCGGCTGCCGAAACAGAAGTTCGATTCGCCGGCACAAATGGAATTTGCCAGGAAGCTCTCTTATAACCCCTGGCATACCATCGCCGAGCATCGTCCTCTGGGTAATCAAAGCCGTGCCCGGCAGCGGATGTATTACGAGTTGTCTAAGCTGCGGCATGACATGAACAAGGTCCCTCATTACGAGCCGACAGGTGACGAGATATTCGACTAGGAGGCCATGACGCCCCAGGGAAATTTCACGATCTTGGCGCCGATCGTTCTGTCACGCGAGGCGGAACTGCGCGGCTTGCTCGCCTCCATGAACGAGGCGCCGGGGTTGGTTAACCCAAACAACCCACTGGTCCCGTTCGCGCAGTTCGACACGCTGCATTTCGCGCGTTTTGTGATCCTTGACGACAAAACCGTCGCAGACCTGCGCGTTTACGATTTGCCGATCCGCACCTTTCCGCTGTATCTCGCCTTTCTCGGCGACATCGACGGCGAGGAGGAGGCATTCCTCAACGAACTGGTGAGACGTGCGTCCGAGCGGCTTGCGCGCGATCTTTTCATGCTGCCACGGATTCGCGTCCGACACCGATCTTATGGCCTGGATAAAGTTGCTGCGCAGTCCCGCCAGCGCGGTTTATGTGAACACACGCGGACGTACCGTGCGGCGGATCCGCGAAGAAGCGGCATTGCAGGATACGATCGAAAGCCACCTTGCAAGCCAGGCGTCTTCTTTAGAGGGGCTGCCGCCACGGGAAGTTCATGCGCAGCTAAAGCGGTTCGTGGAGGCGGAAAAGTCCGCGGGCCGCCTTACTCTGTCCGACGAGGAGGCGACGCCGATTGGCTGGTGGATCAGAAAAATGTTGCACCTGATCTGCATGCCATTGTTGCTGTTACTGGCTTCGCCGCTGCTGATTCTGATCGCTCCATTCTATCTTTTTCAGCTTCGCCGCTTGGAGAGAACCGATCCGGAGCCCTACGTCGTCGTCGACGATGCCCATTTCGAGACCTTGGCGGAGGCGGAAGATCATGATGTTACGAATCCGTACAGTGCGTTGGGCAACTTAAAACCGGGCCGCTTGCGGCGCGTGACCCTCAGAGGTGTTCTTTTGGTGATCGACTACGCAACGCGACACATTATCCAGCCCGGACGTCTGGGGCGCGTCCGCAGCATCCACTTCGCGCAGTGGGTGCTGATCCGAGGTACCGAGCGACTGGGTTTTTTCAGCAACTATGACGGCGGCAATGAGAGCTATATGGACGACTTCATCAATAAGCTCGGTTTCGGCCTCAATCTTTTTACCAGCAATGGCATCGGCTATCCCAGAACCGATTGGCTGCTCCTGGGCGGCAGCGCCGACGAACGCCGCTTCAAGGAGTTCCAGCGACGCCACACCGTGCTGACGCAAGTTTGGTACAAGGCTTATCCCGGTTTAACCGCCGTCGATTTGGAAAGGAACACGCGCATCCGTCGAGGATTGGAATCCTCGTCGATCAGCGAACAAGAAGCCTGCGAATGGCTGGCTCTGCTATGACATACAGCATGGTCGATTACGCGGACGTGCAAGGTTTGGTGCGCTTTGGTTACGGTCGCATGACCAGCGCATCCTACGCACTTGTGCAGGTGAAAAACGTGGCTGCAGCGAAAGCCTGGTTGCTAGCGGCTCGAGTCACTGATGCGACGGAACAAAGGCCACCGCCGACCACAGCCCTACAGATCGCGTTCACGGCGCCCGGCCTGACTAAGCTTGGCTTGCCAGACTCCGTGATGGAAGGCTTCTCACGTGAGTTCCGCACCGGCATGAGCAAAGATTTCCGCGCGCGGCTGCTGGGTGACGTGGGTCGTAACGCACCCGAGCATTGGGATTGGGGCGGCCCGGGGAGCGAACCACATCTCCTGGTAATGTTTTTCGCCGAACCCGAACGTTTCGATTCCTTTGTCCAAAGTACCAAAGGTAACACTTGGGACGACGCATTCGAGGAGGTGATCTGGCTTGGCACGAGCAATCTCGACGGAGATGAACCATTTAGTTTCAGGGATGGCATTAGCCAGCCTCAGATTGACTGGGACGAGCAGCGGCAAACGCCATGCACTCAGTTGGAATACACCAACATTGTCGCGCTGGGCGAGTTCCTGCTCGGCTATCGCAACGAATACGGAAAAATTACCGATCGGCCTTTACTGGACCCGGATGCGGCGAACGCGGAATTACTATCCGCTGTGGATACGCCTGCGAAAAAAGATCTGGGGCGTAACGGAACCTATTTCGTCATGCGTCAATTGGAACAGGATGTCCGAGGCTTCTGGAAATTCCTTTATGAGCAATCCGGTGAAAGCCTCGAAGAGGCTGATCAATTGGGCGCGAAAATGGTCGGGCGCGCGCGCGCAGGCGATCCTTTGGTGCCAATCCAAACTGAACCGATCGCCGGCACGGATCCGCAGACCGTTACGCAGAATCAATTTACCTATGACAGCGACCCAGTTGGCGCGCGGTGTCCGTTCGGCGCACATATTCGCCGAACCAATCCGCGCAACAGCGACTTTCCTGAGCGGCGCCTCAGCGCACTTCGAAAACTGATCATCATGCTAGGTTTCGGTCCCAAGGGTTTCTACGACGATCTAACGTCATCCGTTCGTTTCCACCGTATTCTCCGGCGGGGCCGGGAGTACGGTTCGGAGCTATCACACGAACAAGCACTGCAGCCAGCGCCGCCTAACGAGTCGCCTCGCGGATTACATTTCATCTGTCTCAACGCCAATATTTCGCGCCAGTTCGAGTTCCTGCAAAATGCATGGATAATGAACACTAAGTTTTCCGCTGTAAGTGGAGAAAGTGACCCGCTTCTGGGCAATCGTGAAGCAATACCGGGATGCCCGGTTACTGGCAACTTTACCATTCCTGGCGACAGCACGCTGCGGCGGCGCGTGTCCGGCCTGCCACAATTTGTAACGGTACGCGGGGGCGCCTATTTTTTCCTACCGAGCTTACGCGCGTTACGCTATTTTGCCCGAGCTTGACGGCTGGTCAGTAGCGGATCGTCACGCGAGTATGAAAAGCGCTTGTGCGCGCGGCTGTTCTCCGGAAGTTTCGTTCTGGTATGGCATCTGATCGCAGGCTGGGTTGTCTGAGCATCTTTTTGTTCATTGCGCTTTGCGCCAGTCTGTTCGTGAATTTTGTGTTGATGATCGCCGCGTTTCAGCGCGTCGGCGGTATCCGGGACGCAGAACCGATTCCGCGTTTTCGCGAGATCCTGCTTCAAAGAGGTGCCCGCGCAACGACGGACAAAATCGCGGTTATCACCATGCGCGGCCTGATCAGCTCATCGATTCCGGGAAACGTCAGCGACTCAATGGTCGATGACTTGCGTGCAGCCCTTCAACAGGCGCGCGAAGACCATCGCGTAAAGGCCATTGTGCTGGAGATCGATTCGCCCGGCGGAGAAGTTACCGCTTCCGATGCGATCTACAGCGCGGTTGTCAAGACGCGCGCCAGAAAACCGGTCGTGGTCTACATGGATTCCCTGGCGGCCTCGGGCGGATATTATGTCTCTTGCGGCGGCAAATTTTTGATGGCTAATGAAACGACAATCACCGGCAGCATCGGAGTAATTATCCAAACCCTGAATTACGAGCAACTGCTTAACAAAATCGGCCTCGCGTCAGTAGTTTTTAAGAGCGGAAAGTTCAAAGACATGTTGAACGGAGCGCGACCGATCACGCCGGAGGAACGGGAGCTCGTACAGAACTTCATTATGAATACGTACGACAAATTTCTCGGCATCGTTGCAAAGGAGCGAAACCTGCCGGCTGATCTTCTCCGCAACACGGTCGCCGACGGGAGAATTCTTTCCGGCAAAGAAGCATTGCAGAACAAACTCATAGACGGTCTCGGTGAATTAGACGACGCCTTCGCCAAGGCAAAAGAATTGGGCAACGCGCCGGACGCGAAAGTCGTGAAGTATGGACCGCCATTTAGTCTTTCCCGATTCCTGCGCGTATTTGGAGAATCAGACTCGAAAATCGAACTGCAACTTCCAAAACAACTCCTGCCCCAATTGGAAACGGGGCGCGCGTATTTCCTGCCCAGTTACTACGCCCCGTAGCCGCTGAGGGTAGCGCACACTCCAGCACACCCTCATGCTATTCGGAAACGTTTCGGCAACATTCGGCGCGGCTCCTAGCCTCGCTCTGGGTTTGCTTTCCGCTCTTTACTTCATCGCCAGTCTTTGTGTGTATGTGTCGCTGATTTATCAAATCAGCGCACGGATCCGAATCGCTTTCGGGACCGACGCACCGGCACGCGCTTTTGGACTACCGGAAGCCGTCCTCGCCAGTGTGCTGATCTTTTTCTTTCTGCTGACGATCAGCTCAACGGTTCCCGATCCGGCGCTTCAATTTCACCCGCGTAACCTCCTGGCCAATTTCCTCGTCAGCGCCTTCGTGGTGCTCGTCATAGCCACTCTTTTGCAATTCCGCGGTTTTGATGTCGGTGCATTGGCGGGATTTCTCAAGATCAGTTTTCTTCGAACCTTAGGCACCGGGGCCATCCTGCTCTTTTTTGCTTATCCATTGATTGGTTTTTCCGAGACCATTAATCAGCGGTTTTTCGGTGGCGGCTCAAGCAAGCAGGGCATCGTCGAGTTCTTCAGTGGATCGCGCACCATCGGGGAACGGATCATAATCATTGTTTTCGCGGTGGCGGTCGCGCCGATCGTCGAGGAGTTCGTTTTTCGATTTTTCATCTACGGCGTGCTCAAACGCTATGTTGGCTGTTTTCTGGGGGTGATACTTAGCTCGCTGCTATTCGCCGCGGCCCATGCACACCTTCCGTCGTTTGTGCCGTTATTTGTTTTGGGGAGCTGTTTCGCGATTGCCTACGAATGGAGCGGCTCGATTCTTGTTTCGATGACAATGCATTCGCTATTCAACTCGCTGACTCTCACTGCTCTTGCGTTTCCAGAGATCCTTTCTCAATGAAACTCGGTGCTCTGGGTGAAGACCGACTGCTCAATCGAATCTTGCTTCATCTTCCGCGTGTGAGAGACGGGAAAGTCTTTGCGGGTTCAGCCGATGACTGCGCGATTGTCGAAACACCACGGGGCAAAAAATATCTCGTGCTAAAAACGGACTGCGTTGTCGAAGGCGTGCATTTTGCGCCCGGAACGAAGGCCACAGACGTCGGATGGAAAGCAATGATGCGTCCGTTGAGCGATTTCGCGGCGGCGTCCGCTGTCCCTCAGTTCGCGCTAATTACCCTTATTGTTCCCCAGCAAACTAAAGTCGCGTGGGTGCGAGGGCTTTATCGGGGGCTGCGCGGAGCGGCGAACCGCTTCAAAGTGCGAATTGTCGGTGGCGAAACGAGCAATACTCGGGGGCCCATCGCGATTTCTGTGAGTGTGATCGGATTTGTTGAAAAATTCCGCGCGGCATCGCGTAGTGGCGGAAGATCGGGTGATGATCTTTTCGTGACAGGCCGCCTTGGCGGGGCGCTGAAACGAAAGCATTTGAAGTTCCATGCACGGATTGCCGAGTCGCGCTGGCTCACAAAAGCTTTCTCGATCCACGCGATGATGGATTTAAGCGACGGACTCGGAGCCGATCTTCCTCGACTTGCGCGTGCGAGCAAAGCGGGATTCGACATCGAGCTGGAAAATTTGCCGATAGCCCGCGGTGCAACCGTCGACAACGCCATTTCAGAAGGGGAGGACTACGAATTGCTCTTTGCACTATCGCCGCGCGACAGAAATTCTCTGGAGCGAGAATGGCGGCGAAAATTCCCAAAGTTACTATTAACGCGAATTGGCTCGCTTAGTCGCAAATCGCCCGTAACGGATGCGAAGCAACGGCCGGGCTTTCCAATCGCAAATCGCAAATTGCCCAGTGGCTATGTTCATTTCCAACAGCCCCGCTGAAACGGAAGCAATCGCGCGGCAAATTTCGGAGGATCTTGTTGCTGGTTCGGTATTGGCGCTCAAAGGCGACCTCGGCAGCGGTAAGACCTTGTTCACGCAGGGTCTCGTCGCGGGCCTGAAAAGCGACGTCACGGTAAGAAGTCCAACCTTTACCATCGTGCACGAGTATCAAGGCGGGCGATTGCCCATTTACCATTTCGATTTCTTTCGTCTGGAAAATCGAGAATCAGCCGAGCGGCTTGGCGTGGAAGATTATTTTTTTAGCGATGGCGTTTCAGTGATCGAATGGGCCGATCGCTTTCCGGACTTGATTCCAGACAAGGCGCGCTGGATTTCCTTTGAAATAAAATCGGAGCATGAGCGGATCATAGCGCTAATTCGATCATGAAAACTCTCGCCCTTGAACTTTCCACCTCGCGAGGCAGCCTGGCGTGGCTGGACGGCGAAATCGAGTTCGCGCGTGAGTGGCCTAACGATCGAAAAAACTCCGCAGCGTTTTTCGAGAACCTGCAGGCTGTGCGAAGAAAATTCAGCGCTCCGGACACGATCACTGTAGGACTTGGTCCCGGCTCGTATGCTGGAACACGTATCGCGATTTCGGCCGCGATCGGGATACAGCTTTCGTGTGATGCGCGCTTGGTCGGGTATCCCTCCATTTGTGCAATGCAAAGCGATGCGGAGGAATACTGTGCAATTGGCGACGCGCGCAGGAAATCTTTTTCCTTCGCGCGCATCCTGAAAAACGAAGTGATTGAAGGCCCAGCGCTCTTTTCCGAGCTCGAGCTCAAAGCGAGACTCGAATCGTGCCACCCGGCAACGCCGGTTTTCACTTCGGAGTTACTTCCGCAGTTTCATCGGGCCGTAATTGGCTTTCCCTCGGCTCTCATTCTGGCCAGACTTGCGCAGGAATCCCGACGAAGCTTTTGTCCGCCACCGCTGGAACCGATTTATTTGCGCGAACCACACATCACCATGCCGAAATGAAAGAAACCTACCGCTGCTGGGCTGAAATTGATCGCGCCGCGTTGCGGCACAATGCGAAGGTCGTGCGGGATCGAATCGGATCCGCTGAGTTGCTCGCCGTCGTCAAAGCGAATGCTTACGGCCACGGATTGGTCGGAGTCGCAGAAGCGCTGGCCGACGACGCACAATTATTTGGCGTCGCCAATCTTCAAGAAGCTCTCACACTGCGCGAATCGCTGCCTCATCCCATCGTGATTCTTGGCCCTGCAACTCCTGAGGAGCGCCCTGTAATCGCCGAGCACGGTTTTATCCCCACAATCTCCAGTTTGGAGGAAGCCGAAGGGTTCGACCGGTTGAAGCGGGTCTCAGTAAATTTCAAGATCGACACCGGCATGGGCCGAATGGGCATCGTGCAGAATGAAGCACGCGAGGTTTTCAAACGCGTGGTGGGAATGGCCAATGTTGAGATCCATAGCGTGTCCACGCATATGCCGGTATCGAACGAAGACGCCGAATACACGCGCGACCAACTCGTCCGATTTCAAAGAATCGTGGACCAAATTCGCGCAGAAGTTCCAGGAAATTACAAGGCGCACGTCTTGCAAAGCGCTGGCACCCTCGCGTTCAATCCGCCAACGTTCGAAATCGTGCGCGCCGGTATCATGCTCTATGGCATTTCGCCGCTCCCGGAATTTCGTGAGTTGCTCAAGCCAGTGATGACGTGGAAGACACGCATTTGTCTTGTGCGCGACGTGCCGAAAGGCAGCTCAATCAGCTATGGCCGCACGTTTATCGCGCCGCGAAACATGCGCGTTGCGACCTTGTCAGCCGGCTATGCTGACGGGTATCCGTGGCATCTCTCCAATCGTGGTGCCGGCGTTTTGGTGCGCGGGAAGCGCTGCCCTCTTCTCGGTCGGGTGACGATGGACTTGATAGTCATCGATGTAAGCGAAATGGAGGACGTGGAAGTAGGCGACGATGTTGTTCTCATGGGGCGCGATGGCAGCGAAGAGATTCCCTGCTCTGAATTGGGCGAAAAAGCCGGGACGATCACGTGGGAAATTGTGACGCGAATTGGCGCCCGGGTGCGTCGCGTTTATGTTTGACGGTCGTTGAACCGTTGAAACGTTAAAGCGGATCGTAGTCGCGAGCTAAGTTCAACGCTTCACTCGTTTAACGAAATAATGTTCCAGATCATCTTTAACGAGCTGAGCGCAGCCGAGATCTCGGCGTTACCAAAAAGGTTGCAACTTGAGTTGCTCGCGGAGTTTCAAATTTTGCCCGAAGATTTAGATCAGCTCGACTCGGAGCGATTCGGCGTCATCGAACGCGAGGGGAAGAAGCTATATCGCTATCGCGCGAAGAATTACCGTATTTACTTCGCCAAGACCGAGGAAGGCGTCAAAGTGCATCGCGTTTTGCACAAAAACACGCTTCGCGATTTTTTGTTCCGCAGCAAGCTGCCTGTTTCCGAGGACGCGCAATTGGGCGAGACGCGCGAATTCTGGAAGTTGATTGAGGAAGGCGAGAAGACGCCGAAGGGGTAAAGTCGTAGTTGGCGACGCTCACCTCGAGGCGTAGAGGCATCAGGACCGAAATGCCGAACCGAGAACCAGGCACCCTCGCACAAGCGCCTCTCCAACTGCTTTATCAATAGTACCAAACGGCTGCGCTTGATTTCGCGGTGTTATTCCGAGCGGAGCGAGGAATCTCGCAGTCGAAGCGAATCGACGCCCTAACGAGGGACTAACGAGGTTATGAGAGATCCTTCGCTTCGCTCAGGATGACAAACGCCGAACGCGTTTGTCACTTCATCAAGAGCACCGAACGGCTGCGCTTGATTTCGCGCGTGATTTTCCGGTGCATGTATGCGGGCATGCCGGTAACGCGACGAGGCAAAATTTTGCCGCTCTCCGTAACAAATTTTTTCAAAAGATCAGGGTTTTTGTAATCGATTGCCTCCAGGGCAATATCGATCCGGCGCCGCGGCATGGGCCGATTGGCACGGCGAAATGCGGAACGGCGTTTTGGAGTTTTCGGTTGCATAGCTGATTACCTGGTCTCGCGGTGCAAGGTGTGCCGCCGCAAAAACGGATTGTATTTTTTCTTCTCTAAGCGATTCGGCGTCCGTGGACTTTTCTTATTACGCGTCGTCATGTAACGCGAGGGCGGTTTCCCAAGCGCTTTAGCTTCGGTGCATTCGAGAGTAACAATCTCCTGGGCCATATACGTCGATCACTCCTTTACTTCCGTCGGAGTGGCCTCCTCCTCCTCGGATTCGGCGCCTTCCTCTTCGGTCAAGCCAAACAAAGAAGTGACTGATGGTCGCATCCGGGTGGCTTTACTCTGCTTCTCCAACTGCGATTGACACTCTACGGTGAAACGGGCAAAGGGAATCGCCTCGAGACGTGCATGCGGGATGGGTTTCCCGGACATTTCGCACTTCCCGTATGTTCCGAGCTCGACGCGCTTTAGCGCCTCATCGATTTCGTAAAGCGCGTCCTGCTCTTGTGAGAGCAAACTCAGCGCGAAATCGCGATCGTATGCGTCCGATCCGGCGTCGGCCTGATGCATTCCGAAGGCGGAAGCTTCGCTGCCTTCAGCACGCGAGCGAAGGGTGCCTTGGGCCACGCCTGCCATCGAATCCACGACTGCATCGCGAAGCTGAAGCAGGTTTTGTTTTTGTTTGCGAACGAAAGGATCCAACTTTTTTTCGCGATGATTCAATCCCAGCAGCACTGCTGCGGGCGATTCGCTACGCTCCAAATTGGTTTTTGGCAAACGGCGCCCGATCTTCTTTTCACGAGCGGGATTTTTCGACTTGACCTTTTTGGCCTGAACTTTGTGAGCCGGCCGAGGCTTTCGTACCCCCGACTTCGGCGCAGAACTGCTCTTTTTCTTTGATTTGGCCATAGAGACTCTTGTAAGCGCCAATCTAATCGACCGACGCAGGGAAAATGGACGCTTAATTAAGAACGTTTATCCCAGCACGCAAGCGGATTCGCCAAAAAGTTTGGCTCACTTCGGCCGATGATACTGAATTGTAACCTTCACCATCCCAGCCGGATTTATGACCGACTGTGCCGGGATGAAATCGACAGGCGGCTCATTGGATCGCCATTCGCAAACCTGCCGCTTGCTGATTCAGTCCGCAGCTCAAAACGATCGCGCGCCGCGCGCTCGGCATCGGCGTTCGCGAAAGTGAAAGCCGTAAACGGACGCTGTGGTCCGCGTGAAGCACCGGCGGAATTTCTTTCGAACGCAGTGCTTGGGCCGCCAGAATGATCTGCCACAATCCTGCACCGCCAACGTTTTCGCCCAAAGCGGGTTTGCCTGTATAGACCAGCGCATTTGGAACGACTTTCTGAAGCGCTTGGGATTCTGCCTGATCGACAAACGTCCCGTTCGCACTCGAAATTACAAAATCGATTTCTACCTGACGAAGATCACAGAGGATGCGCTTCAAAATTTCTTCCGCTTCGGAGCGTTTTCTAAAATGGCCGCCGGGATGGGCCTGTTCGATCGTGACGAATCCATCGCGTGCGAGAAGGATTGCTCCTGCGCCTTCGCTCAAAATCATTCCGCGGTTTTGCTTGCTGAAGGGCTCAATCGGCGGAGCCACACGCAACAAACGCCAACGCCGGTAAGCATCGCATAGCAGCCAGTCGATTTCTTCGGTGCCTACAACGAGACAATAGTCCAGCGCCTCATTCGCCATCAATTCCTCGGCCATCGCTATCGCAGCGACGCCGATAGCACCGTCGCCCACGAGGGTATACGTCGCGCCGGTCACCCCGAGAATTGCAGCAAGATGGCTTGCCGGCGCATTGAACACAGTTTCCGGAAACAAGAGCGGACTGACTGCCTGCGCACCTGTGCCGACGATTTCATGGTAAAAACGTTTCGTGTAAGTCACGCCTCCATTTGAGATGGCGAAGACGAGCGCAATTCGTTCAGCATTCTGCGACTCGAGTTTTAGTCCTGCTGACTCCAACGCGTGCAACCCAGCTACTGCGGCAAAACGCGAAATAGCACTGGCGCGACGAAGGCGCGGATGGGAAATCCCCTTCAGCGCTGATTCTGGTACGCGAAAGACGCTGTAAACGCGGTCGACGAATTGTTCGGAAATCACCGTCGCAGATGCTTCCTCACCCTGAAGCAATCGCTCCCAAACCGAATCAACGCCGGTGCCCAGAGGGGTAACCCACCCCATGCCGGCAATCGCCAAACTCATTCTTCGAACTTGCGGATTATCAGCGAAGCATTCGTTCCACCGAACCCAAATGAGTTCGAAAGCGCGATGCTCACCGCAGCTGGCCGCGCTTCGTTTGCGACGATGTTTAGATCAACATCGTCATCTGAAGCGGTGAAATTGATGTTAGCTGGAAGAAATCGGTGTTGAAGCGCAAGCAAACAAACGACGGCCTCGATGGCGCCCGCCGCGCCCAGGGAATGACCCATCATGCTCTTAGTTGAGCTTACTGGCACGCCATTAAACAATGCGCTGATTGCCTTGCCCTCGGTTGCATCGTTAAAGACCGTGGCGGTACCATGCGCATTGATATAATCAACGTCGGCCGCAGAGACATGCGCGCTTTCGAGAGCTCGCTCCATTGCTTGTCGCGCTCCGATGCCCGATGGCTCCGGTTGCGTGATATGAAAGTTGTCGGTTGAAATGCCGTAACCGACGATTTCGGCGAGAACAGGCGCACCCCGCTCGCGAACAAGGTCGAGATTTTCCAAGGCTAAAACCGCGGCCCCTTCACCGAGCACCATACCAGACCGGTGGCGATCAAACGGCCGGCATTTTTCGGGCGTTGAGGCTTGAAGCGAATCAAACCCTACGAAGACCATTTCGGCCAGCGCGTCATAACCGCCAGCTAACACCCGTTGGTAACGACCGGAGCGTACGCATTCAAATGCATGACCGATCGCATTTGTCCCGGACGCGCATGCGTTCGCGATCACGTGACACGGCGCTGAAATTCCAAAAGCGGTCTGCGCATCGACCACTGGCTTTTGCGCCGGGTAATTAGCGATCCATGTCGGCGCATGACGCAGATCCCCTGCTCGGTATAACGAGCGGTAATAGCGCTCGCCGTAAGACATGCCGCCGCTTGTTGTTCCAACTACCGTTAATTCCGGTTCAAATTCAGGCTGTTGCGTCATGAGTTCTTGCACCGCCTGAATCATCATGTGCGACGCGCGATGCAGGCGTTCCGAACGAGGCATTTGCGCGTGGCTGGCAAGCAGACGCGAGTCAGAAACCTGGCCTGCGGTTTTGCACCGGCATTGCGTGACTGAAAAACGCATCACGGGAGTCACACAGTCTCGTGCATTGCGCAAGGATTCGAGCGTTTCGGCCAAGCCAAACCCGAGCGGGCTGATTACCCCCGCTGCCGTAACTGCCACGCGGGCTGAATTATTCGTGGTTTCTCGCCTCTGTGTTTGAGCCATTATCTAACGCCAAAAATTGACCTTGATTTGTATTGCTTTCTTAAAAGAAGCATTTTACAAGTGACCGCAAAACGGGAAACGGAAGCCCGGAAGTTGGTGGATTGTCAGTTGAGTTTATTCAATGGCGATTTGAAATCCGATAGGCGGAAACAGTTACCTGGCTGCGTTTTCTAGAATAAACTCAATGGGAACCAAATTATACGTAGGCAATCTCCCCTTCAACACGACGGAGAACGAACTGCAGGAGATCTTTGCACAAGCTGGAGCTGTGCAGGAAGTGACTCTCATGCAGGACAGATTCACTGGCAAATCACGCGGATTCGCCTTTGTGACTATGAGTTCAGACGAGGAAGCGCAGAATGCCATCTCGAAATTCAACGGCCACACGATGGATGGGCGGCCGATGACTGTGAATGAGGCGCGTCCGCGCGAGCAGCGGCCGCCGGGTGGCGGCGGCGGCGGTGGTGGTGGACGTTACGGCGGTGGCGGATACGGTGGTGGCCGGCGTGACGGTGGCGGTGGCGGTGGCGGCCAGCGAAGAGGCGGCGGCTACTAGCCAACTGGCGTTGCCTTCGGACAGATACTGGAGAATCCGCTATCTCAGCGGATTTGTGCTTGCCGTCGATTTGATTCTCTGCCCTGAGAAGCGCACGCCATAGCTTAATCGGGCAAATGTGGGCAGGGCTGGATTCGAACCAGCGAAGGCGTAAAGCCAGCAGATTTACAGTCTGCCCCGTTTGGCCACTTCGGTACCTACCCGTTTTCGCGCGAGGGATTTCATATATCCTCGCGCCTCACAGCTTGCAACTCCCGTTAGGTTTCGCAGTGTTGATAGCACTAACGTAACCGTTACGTTTTAATATGGCGCTTCTGCGCGGCCTTTTTTGGTTCGTCCTCTTCCTGGTGCTGACTTTTTGTTTCGTGGTGCTGTTCGAGGTACGGGCCACGCGATTTTGCCAGCGGAGCTGAGAAAGAGTATGCCCGGATAAAATCGTTGGTCGTAAAGCGGACAGAAGAAACCGGGGAAAGTAAAAAAGACCGCTGAGCCTGGTAGTCAATCTACGTCGCAGCCATGGCGAGAGTTTCTATCGGCAGTGGTGCGAGAAATTCTTTTGCGTTCTCGATCTGCAACACGGACTGAGCAAGATGTGCTGCCAGGAAGCTGCTATCTGACGTCGGAGCGATCGCGGCTTGAGAACTAATTTCGCACTCGGCTAATTGCTCGATAACCCGACGTATTTTCTCATTCAAATCGCGGCAGTCCGTAAACTGAACGGTGCAAACACCGGGCGCAGTGTTTTCCACAAAAGGACTGAGAGTAAACGCGTAGTGAAGCAAAATTTCCTGTATCGATTTTTCCTGGACGGGTGCATGAACTTTGATGACCACTTGCAATGACCGCGCCAACGCCTGGCTCGGCGTCATTCCTTTTCGAATACCGGCGTTTTCAGCGGCTTCGTTCAGTTGAATGACGACCGGTTTTCGTTCGTGTTCTTCGATCAACGCTACGGGCTTTTCGCAGAGTTCCGGCTGATGCCGCGTGGCTGCCTGCAAACAGAAATTCGGCAAATAAAACGTGACGAACATCATTGGGCTCCTAGGAGGTAGGGACGGCGCGCTGCGCCGTCCGGACATCGCAGCGCGATGTCCCTACCATGCGATCGTTTCACAACAATTCGGAGTCGTGAAAGCGCGTCGTCGGTTTCAAAAGTTTGAATGTCCCACAAATTTTCGAAGACCAGTTTCAGTTGCGCGCTACTGACCATTTCATATCGCGTGAGAACCAGACATGCCGTGGGCAGCACCTCGACTAACCGTTGCAAGCGATACCAATTCGTTTGCGGAATTTTACGCAATTCCTCCGGTGCGTTCAGTACCAGATCGACAATCACCAGCGGAAAATTACCGTCCCGCAAAAGCAGATCAGCCGCTTTGAGGGCTTCAGATGCTTTGCTGCACCGGATCCAAAGCAGGTGTTGCAGCCATGCATTATCCAACCCGCAAGCGTCGAACGAATCGCGTCCATCAATCAGCGCCAAAAAATAATTATCGCGATATGCGCAATGGACGAGCGCATGAATGAGCGACGCGCTTCCCGCGCTCGTTCCCGGGCTGATCAATTCGGTGATCGCGCTACGCGGCAATCCGCCGCTAATCGGTTCCTCGAGAAAAGGTAAGCCGGTGATTAAGCGCCTCGTTGTCGTGCACGAAGGATGAGGAAAGCGTTCCGCCAATAGGTTGCGTAGATCGATAATTTTGGCGCTCGCAGCCATGGGAGATCAACATGGCCCGTCTCAGACTATGTTCAAGTGAACTTAATAGAGACTCGTCATCCTCAGCACAGCGAAGCGGGGTTGAAGGATTCCATTGCGCTACGTTTTCGGATTGCTATGGGCTTCCTCGACTTCGCTCGGAATGACCAGCCTCTTCAGTGCCTTTTCCGCCGCTCTTGTTTGCGGATCAGTGACACCATCACGCCTTGGATCTTAAGCTCTCGAGCCGGCACCAAGTCCGGATAACGCGGGTTTTCCGCCTTCAGATATGGGCGGCCGCGCCCCATCACATAACGCTTCAACGACGTTTCACCGTCGATCAACGCCGCAACGATATCGCCGTCGTGCACTTCTTTCGTGTCTTCCAAAATCACAATATCGCCATCAACAATATGGGCCCCAATCATTGAGTCGCCGCGCACCCGTAGCGCGAACGTGCCTCGATTCTTCAACACATTTGCCGAGCGCATGTCCAGCGACACGTGTCCTTCGATGCTCTGCTCGGTCAATGCCGACATTCCAGCGGGAATCTGACCATAAATTGGAATGTCGGTAATCCGAACCTTCATAGCCGGCGTAATCAATGCTCGAGCTTTGCGCGCGTGCCGGTTGAGAAAACCTTTCCGCTCCAGGGCTACGATGTATTGCATCACCGATGTCTGGCTGGCGAACTTGAAATGACTCTGGATTTCGCGCGTGCTCGGCGTAATGCCTTTTTCGCGTTGCTCGCGCTGAATAAAATCCAGCACGCTCCTTTGCCTGTCGGTGAGCATGCTGGGACCATTCTTCAAAGCGCAGGGCTGCGCAAGTTCAAATGAACATTCCACATCTGATTTTGGTAGGGCGGGCAGTCCTCTGCACGCCATGGAATATCACGAGCGACGGCGCGCACGGAGTGACGCGCCCTACCTTCGACTTGCCACGCCGGAGCCCAGAACTATAGCCGCACGAGATCGACCAGGAACTGGCACCAAAGGTAAATCATCCCGCGCCAGGAATATTTCACGTCGCCTGCCGCCGTTTGCTTGAGAACGCCTTTGTGAATGTTGTGCGCGATTTGGTCGCGCAGATCCTTTTCGATGTCAGCCTGGATCTGCTCTTCATCCAGTGGTTCGACCTCCGCAGGATCAACTTTGTTTCGTCGCAAAAATTCGCGATGACTTTGATCGAGCTGCCAGAAAGATCGATCCGGTCGCTGCCGATTGATCCGGAACGCCGGAGAGAGTTTCAACCCATAGGACAACGGATAATTCCACGTTGTCCAAACCGTGCCGTCTTTGGTGCGCGACGAAATGCGCAGGTAATAGAATGAAAAATCACGCTGCTCATTCAGGCAGACCGCGGCCTGGGCACGATCTTCTTCTCTGTAAAACAATCGGAAAAACTGCCGGTAATCTTCCCAATCCCACCCGGCATCGCTCACGTAAACGAACCGTTCTTCTTCGATCTCGCGCGTGATTTCGCTAAGCGCTGGGAACGTGTCTGACGATGGCGGACTTTTCGGTCGAAGCTGCTTTTCTTTCGGAAGTCGTAACGCACGGATCCGGGTAAGAATTTCCAGCCAAGGCAGAAACAGCCAGGCTAGAGCCGCAACCAAGCCCCAGACCCAATTGTTAGTAGCAAAATAAAATCCAAGAAAGGTGGCGGCGAGGATCCCAAGCGCCCCGGCCTTTTGCGTGTATGAGTTGTGAAATGTACGCAGACCTACGCTGAGCACGGCTACGCCGAGCGTAAGAAGGAGACCGAAAAGCATCACGGAACAGCGTGTCTACGGATTGATCTGATGCTCGTTCAGAAATTTTTGTAGCTGATTGGTGTCAAAATTTGCCAAAACTTTATCGCCCGCCACGAACGTGGGCACGTACGTTTGAGCAGAAAGCTGCTTCATCTCCTCGTACGCCTGCCGATCTTTGCCAACGTCGATCTCCTGGAAGCAATAGCCTTTCTCGCTGAGAAAATCCTTCGCATCAATACACCAGGAACACCACTCGCGGCTGTAGAGTCTTAACTGCATCGGCGGGCGGAAATAAACCAGTCGCCGCCTCGCCGTCAACTCGGCCCTTCGAGTCTCCTGCGCTCCTTAGGGTTAGTAGGATTTCGCCCAGACAACCCGACGCGTGCTCGGTTCACCTGTAAAGATGCATTCGCCCGGCTCTGAAGAATCATCGAGCGGAATGACACGGATCGTGACTTTCAGATCGTTCTTGATCTGTTCCTCGACTTCGCGCGAGCCGTTCCAGTGTGCGAGCGCAAAGCCGCCGTGGATTTCGGGTTTCGAAGGGTTCTTCGCGGTAAAGAAGTCGTAGAAGTCTTTCTTCGAATTTATCTCGTGTGTATTCGCGTCTCGAAATTCCTTCGCACGCGCATAAAGCGAATCCTGGATCGAGACAAGAATCTCCGAAGCGCGCGCGGTGAATTCGTCTATCCGCATCGACTCCTTGTTCTTCCCCGGTTGATCGCGCCGGCTCACTGTGACCGAATTTTTTTCGAGGTCACGCGGCCCGATCTCGACTCGTAGCGGCACACCTTTTTTAATCCAATCCCAATTCTTAACTCCGCCGCCGAGATCGCGCCGATCCACTTCAACCTCAATCGCAACGTCATCGAGAAATTTTTTCGCACGCAACTCCGCGGCGAGTCTGTCGCAGGTTTCCAAAACGTTCGCGCGCGTCTCTTCCTTGGGGGTGATTGGCAGAATAACGATGTGCGTCGGGGCGACGCGCGGCGGCAAAATAACGCCATCGTCGTCGCCATGTGCCATCACGACTGTGCCCACCATGCGCGTCGTCATTCCCCAGCTCGTGGTCCAGCCAAATTCCTGTTTGCCTTCACGCGTTTGGAACTGAATTCCGCTCGCACGGGCAAAATTTTGCCCGAGAAAATGCGATGTGCCAGCTTGGATGGCTTTGCGGTCCTGCACCATTGCTTCGAGCGCCATAGTTTCCACCGCGCCAGGGAATTTCTCGCTGTCCGATTTTAAACCCGAGAATACAGGAATCGCGCAACGTTCGCGCACAAAGGTTTCGTAGACGCCCAGCATCCGCCTGGTCTCTTCTCGCGCTTCGGCTTCCGTTTCGTGGACGGTGTGGCCTTCCTGCCACAGAAATTCCGTTGTGCGCAGGAACAATCGTGTCCGCATTTCCCAGCGCACGATGTTGCACCACTGGTTGATCAGGATCGGCAAATCACGATACGATTGCACCCATTTCGCGTAGCTCGCGCCGATGATCGTCTCGCTCGTCGGCCGAACGATCAGCGGTTCGGTTAATTTTGATTCGGGGTCCGGCACCAACCCGGCTTCCTTATCCAGCTTGAGCCGGTAATGCGTAACCACGGCACATTCCTTGGCGAAGCCTTCGACGTGCTCAGCTTCCCTGGCGAAATAACTCAGCGGAATGAACAAGGGAAAATAGGCGTTGCGATGACCGGTGGCGCGAATCAGTGCGTCGAGCTGGCGTTGCATGTTTTCCCAGATCCCGTAGCCCCAGGGGCGAATGACCATGCAACCGCGGACGTCCGAAGGCTCGGCCAATTCGGCGGCGCGAACCACCTGCTGGTACCACTCAGGAAAATCTTCGTCGCGTCGCGGCGATATCGCAGTCTTTGGATTTTGCGAAGTTGCCATTGTAAAATTGGCGTTTCACAGAAACGCCCTACATTGTAGGGCGGCTGTGTCAGTCGCCAAGAGGTGTTTTTACGGTGGATGACTTGCGTAAGGAAGACGCAATTATCGACGTAAATCGGTCACACTCAGGTTGACAGGTCCCTACCGCTCCCGTAGTTTTCGTGCCCTTTTTCCAGCGATGAAAACGTTTTCTGCCAAAGCCAGCGAAGTCCCACGCAAATGGTGGCTGATCGACGCCAGCGACCAGGTGCTCGGAAGAATAGCCGTGAAAGCAGCTAATCTGCTCCGGGGCAAAGAGAAAATTGTTTTTACCCCACACGTGGACACAGGCGATTTCGTCATTGTCATCAACGCGGAAAAGGTGCGACTCACCGGAAAAAAGGAAGAACAGAAAAGTTATATGAGCTTTTCCGGTTACGTCGGCGGACACAAAACCGAGAGCGCCCGGTCGCGCCGCGCTCGTCATCCTGAATTGCTGGTCGAACGCGCCGTTCGCGGAATGATTCCGCACAATCGGCTCGGTCGGAGTGTTTATCGGAAGCTGAAAGTATATCGTGGCGATGCGCATCCGCATGCCGCGCAACAGCCCGAAGCTGTCAAATTTTAGAGGTCGTGATCTATGCCACAAACTGAGGAATTCATTGCCACAGGTCGCCGCAAGACATCAGTGGCTCGCGTTCGCATGATGTCGGGCAGCGGAAAAATCGATATCAACGGCCGGACCTTCGAAGATTATTTCCCGACTGTGCCGTTGCAGAATGTGGTATTGCAACCTCTGCAGAATGCGAAAGCAGTTAACACCTACGATGTGTTCATTCGCGCCAACGGCGGCGGTATTATGGGCCAGGCTGGCGCGGCACAACTCGCGATCGCGCGAGCACTTCTTCAAGTCGACGCAAATTTGCGAGGCCCACTCAAAGCCGAGGGCTTACTGCGGCGCGATCCGCGCATGAAAGAGCGAAAGAAATCCGGGCAACCCGGCGCGCGGAAGCGGTTCCAGTTCTCCAAGCGCTAAGAGGTAGGGCGGGCAGTCCTCTGCCCGCCGAAGCTGGCGCGCACGAAGTGTCGCGCCCTACCCTACGGTTTCTTCGGCGGCGGCGCGGGCGGAGCTTGCGGCGCCGGCGCAGCAGGAGCCAACATTGGCGGGATATTTGGCATGGCTGCCGGCGGCGGCGGCGAAGTCGTAACCGGTTTCAGCAAACGCAGTTGCTGCATCGCCTCGCCGGCCCAAAAACTCGTTCGGTATTGGGTGAGGACGGTTTCGCAGATGCGCAGCGCGTCGTCGTTCCGATTTTTCGCCTTTAGAATGTACACCTGCGAAAGCATGGCGAGAGGCGCAGTGTAACTATTAGGATAAGCCGACGCGATCTGTTGATACATCGCAAGGGCTTCATCCGTTTTGCCCATCGAATCAAGATTAGCCGCCGTCGCCATCTTCGCCGTGCTCACAAGCTCATGCTTGGGATATTTAGAAACAAATGTTTCGAGCGTTTTGTTTGCCTCAGTGAATTTCGTTTCCTTCCGCTGCGCTTCAGCGAGCAAAATGTACGCGTCGGCGCCAGCAGGCGTATTGGGGTAAGTAGCGATTACCTGCTGGTACTCTTGCGCGCTATTCGCGCTCGCCAACGCGGATGATGCGGCGGCCGCACGGCGATCGGCATAAAACCGATAACCGGTGAACGCAGTAGCTGCGACTAGAACAACGAGCACGGTGGCGATAATTGGGTTTCTGAAACGCTCCCAAAAAAAGCGCGTTTCCAGTGCGACATCGCGAGAGGGAGGTGGCGCTGTTGGCATAAACGTCGTGTGCTGGGATCAGTTTGAAAACCGGGTAAGCGTGGTCTTATGCCACGCGAAGGTTTGTCGCGCAAGCGGTGGAAACAACCATAACGTGCCCTGTCATTCTGAGCGAAGCGAAGAATCTCAGTTTAACATTTGTGGCGCGGCGGCAAAACCGACTAGCCAGAGATGTTCGAAAGCGTGGCCTCATGCTTCGCATTTCGTCGAAGCGCTTCGCTCATCAAAAAATAAGTTGACCCATTTGGCATATCATTTAATGGAACTGAGCGACTCATGAGAACGAAAAAAAGGTGGATCAAACCGACGCTCAAAACGATGCCAATCTTTTTTGAATGCACCTGTTACGCCGGCGCGGTTTGATCGGGCGGGAAATTAAGGTCGGTTGATTCGGATCCAAATCCTCGGCAGCGCGGCCGGCGGCGGCCTGCCGCAATGGAACTGCGCTTGTGTAAACTGCGTCGCAGCGCGCGCGGGAAAAATTGATCCTCAGACGCAATCGAGCATCGCGATCGGCGCGGGCTCGGAAGAATTTCAGAACTGGTGGTTAATAAACGCTTCGCCTGATCTGTCCCGGCAAATCGAAAGCGCGACGCGGTTGCAGCCGCGCCGCGTTGCATCGCGCAACACTCCGATCGCAGGTGTTTTCTTGACCAACGCAGATATCGATCACGCTCTGGGCTTGTTGCTCCTGCGCCAACAGGAGAAGCCGCTGGTGGTTCACGCGACTGATGAAACACGAACTGCGCTTGCATGGCTTGACCGCGCTCTCGCGCGGTTTTGCGGAATCGAATGGCGCACCGTGACTCCGGAATTCCAATCTTTGGACTCCGGCATGGCACTTCGCGCGATTGAACTGCCCGATAGCGTTGCATTTCAATTTCGCGATGACACATCCGGCCGAATTGCTCTGTTCGCGCCGAGTGTCGGCAGTTTCACTGAGCAACTGCGAGACGCAGTTCATACATCTGATCTTGTCATGTTTGACGGAACGTTCTGGAGCGACGAAGAGCTCGGTCGGGTGCGGCCGGGCGCTCGCCGGGCGCGCGAGATGAATCATTTGCCGATCAACGACGGCAGCTTTGATGTGTTGCGCCAATCGCCGGCGCGCCGGAAGATTTACATCCACATCAACAACACTAACCCGATGCTGATGCCTGGCTCTTCGGAACGCGCTCAAGTTGATCACGCGGGAATAGAAATTGCGCGTGATGGTTTGGAAATCGTCTTATGAATTTTGATTTCGTGATCGTGCTCATGCTCGGCGGCTTTCGATTGCGATTACGAGCATGAGCAAAGTGGGGATTTGTTATGACCACGGGACTCTGGGATCGGGAAACGTTCCTCGAAAGATTGCGGGCGATCGGCGGGCGCGCTTATCACGATAAACATCCGTTCCATGTCGCGATGAACGAAGGCCAGCTTTCGCCGGAGGCGCTGCGCGGTTGGGTCGCGAATCGGTTCTATTATCAGCGGAACATTCCGATTAAAGACGCCGCGATTCTCGCCAATTGCACCGTGCGCGAAGTGCGACGGGCCTGGATTCATCGCATTCTCGACCACGACGGGGTTTCATCCGGCGTTGTAGAGTCCGCTGTCCTCAGCGGAGAAGGCGGCGCGCCCCATGCGCTGGGGACAGCGCACGCTACAGGAAACGAAGGCGGGATCGAAGCCTGGCTGCGACTCGGTGAAGCGTGCGGCATACTCCGTGATGAGCTACTGAATAACCGCCATCTATTGCCTGGGGTTCGATTCGCTGTTGATGGATACGTGAATTTCGCGCGCAGTCAGCCGTGGCCGATCGCCATCGCCTCGTCGCTGACCGAGCTTTTTGCGCCCGATCTGATGAGTTCCCGCCTTGCGGCCTTCGAAAAATTCTATGGGTGGATTGATGCTCGCGGACTTGATTATTTTCGACGCCGCATCACGCAGGCGCGGCGCGATTCTGACGAAGCGCTCGCGATTACCCTGGAATATTGCAACACGCCCGAGCTTCAGCGGGAAGCCGTGCGCGCGCTCGAGTTCAAATGCGACGTGCTCTGGTCCATGCTCGACGCAATTCACCACGGCTACTTCAAGGAGGGACGGTCTCTCGTCCTTCCTGCGAGGAATTTCGGCGGTCGGGAGACTGACGCTCCTTGTTAGACATGGGTGCCACAACACTTTCCGATTTGGCTCGGCCAAGCCTAACGAAAGGCGTCCGGCTACAAATCGATTCGACCACGGGTAAAAGCGTGCTGCTTTATCCCGAAGGTATTGTCGAACTAAACGAAACTGCGCACGACATTCTTTCCCGCTGCGGCGGACGAACACTGGGCGAGATTATCTGCGAGTTGGCCGAAGAATACGAGGCGGACTCTGAGGCGATCGCCGCGGATGTACGCCATACGCTCTCGGATTTGCAGCGACGCAACCTAATCGAATTCAAATGACAGTGCCCCGTCCATACGCATTGCTCGCAGAGATCACGTATCGTTGTCCGCTGCATTGCCCGTATTGTTCAAACCCTGTCGCTGTAGAGTCCGCTGTCCTCAGCGGAGAACAAACCGGGGCCACTGCGCTGAGGACAGCGCACAGTACAACACACAATGGCGAGCTCACGACGCAAGAATGGAAACGGGTCATCAACGAAGCCGCCGCGCTTGGCGTTCTGCAAATCGGTTTTTCGGGAGGCGAACCGCTTGCCCGGCCCGATCTCGCGGAACTGATTCGCGTGGCGCGTGAGGCAAAGCTTTACACGAACCTCATCACCAGCGGCATTGGCCTGGATGACGATCGCCTGGGTGCATTGCGCGATGCCGGATTAGATTCGATCCAACTAAGTTTTCAGTCGGATGAATCAAATCTTGCTGACGAAATCGCCGGCGCCCGTGCGCATGAGCGTAAGCTCGGCGTCGCTGAAAAAATTCGCGCAGCCGGAATTCCGCTGAGCCTCAATTTTGTGATTCACAGGCGTAACATCGATCGACTCCCGCAAATGATTGCCCTCGCGGAAGCGCTCGGTGCCGAGCGAATGGAACTGGCGAATGTTCAGTTCTACGGTTGGGCGTTTCGCAATCGTGCGGCGCTACTCCCCACACGCGAACAAGTGGACCGCGCACGAGACGTCGCGACCGCAGCCAAGGCGCGACTCGCGGGCAAGATCGACATCTTCTATGTGCTTCCAGATTATTATGAGACGCGTCCAAAACCGTGTCTCAACGGCTGGGGGCGACGATATCTCACGGTAAATCCGATCGGCGACGTACTCCCCTGCCCGACTGCGTCATCAGCCATTCCCGATTTGCGTTTCGAAAATGTCCGAGCACGCAATCTCGATTGGATTTGGCAGGAATCTGAAAGCTTCAACCAGTTCCGTGGAACCGAATGGATGCCCGAGCCGTGCCAAAGTTGTCCGCAGAGAGAAATCGATTTCGGCGGTTGCCGTTGTCAGGCTGCGTTGCTCACCGGTAGCGCTGCCAACACTGATCCTGTGTGCGAACTGTCGCCGAATCGCGCTCTCGTAGATGCGGTATTATGCGACGTAAATTCACCGAGCGGACGCTTGCGTGACTGGACATATCGAGTCAATCCAACGACGTCGTCTCGGTCTGAGAGCGGCCGCGCTCTTGGGTAGCGCATGCGTCCCGCGTGCTGGCGACTCCGAAAGCTTTCGCGAGTCGCGGACTTTTCCCGTTCGCTCAGTTCAGAGTCAGTTGTGACGCATTCGGAAAGTTCGTTTCGGCGTGGACGCCGAAACCAGCACGCGAAACGCGTGCGCTCCCCAGAATCACCACGCCACCTTAGGGGCGTGGCAGCGGAGTGGGACGTTGCCTTGGCGTTACGTTGGGCCTTGCGGTAGGCGTTGGCCTGGCAGTGGCGTGGCAGTGGCGGTAGCGGTAGGAGTAGCTGTTGCAGTGGGAGTTGCCGTTGAAGTAGCTGTAGCCGTAGGCGTAACGCTCGCTGTAGCGGTGGATGTAGTAGCCGTTGGTATAGCACTGGGTGTATTCGTAGGCGTAGATGTCGGCGTTGCACTGGGAGAGGCAGTTGGCGTCGGTGAACACGGCGTACCGTGCCCTTGGCACCAGGTTTGATTGACATTATCAACGCGCCAACCCTCATTGGAGCCCGCGTTATCGCTAGCCATCCTCCACCGCAGCCTACTGAGCGTCTGAACCGCTGGTACGTCCACCACCGTTGTGACAAAACCTTCGGAGTTGCCGCTCCAAGCCCGACGACCTGCAATCGGACTACCACGATCAGCACTGATGGTGCGGTTATAGCCCCCTATGAAAAAGCTGCCGCCAGCTGCAAGAATATCTTGAAAGGTAGTTCCGCCGTCAGTGCTTAGCTCCAGAACGCCGCCGTCGAAACCCAGGTTAGGATCTGTATCGGATGCTTCAAAATTGAAATTGTGCCGGAAAGTCATGCGTGCGGGACCGCTCTCGAAAAAACTGAACTGTGGCGAGTCGAGCCGTTTGTCGCTCGCTACGGCGGGATCATCAATGAAGACAGCGTTGGGCGGTGAATCGGCAGGCGGCATTGGCACACCAGAATTTGATGTCCCCCAGAGCGGCGGTGGTCCCTGCGCATTTGTTGCTATCCAGTCTGGAGGCAGCGTCGGCGGCGTGACGCTATCGAAGGTCTCATTTGTCATCTCTAGCGTCCAACAAGGAAAACACTGCAGCGGACTCGGCGTTACCGCAGCAAGGATGTCGACTCGGCCCCAACCAGTAACGTTGTTTGGTGGGCCTGCCGATCCGCACAGCTTGTAAGCGATAAAGTGGGCCGCGTCATTCAGCACTGTTCGACTCCCAGAGATGTTGTGACGCAACTCTGGTCGCGCGCACCATAGTAATGTCATGGCGCCAGCGATATGTGGCGTCGCCATGGACGTGCCGCTAAGAGTCGTATACGCATTATCGGACGTGTTATAACTGGAACGAGTGCCTGTGCCTGGCGCGGAGATATCCGGTTTAATTCGGTTACTCCCATCGATTGTCACCGGGCCGCGGCTGCTGAAGTTAGCAATGACATCCTGGCCCGTGTTCAACGCCCCTACAGTGTAAGATGCGGCATAGATAGCAGGAGGATACATTACAGTGGAACAGTTCGGACCGTCGTTACCTGCTCCTGCCACCATCATGATCCCGGCAGCAGCTTGAGCTTCCACAGCAGCTTGCAATGTATCAGCCGAACAACCTTCTGAAGGTGGGCAAACCCATGAGTTACTCGTAATATCCGGAGCCCTGAGCGGGTCGCCCTGGCCGCCGCCTATCGGGTAAGGCGCAAGGAACCATTCCATGCACTCGATGTACCTGGCCGGGGTCCCGTTGCCCTGATCCATGTTACGGCAACCGATCCACCTAGCCCCGGGCGCCATACCAATCTGATTGCCCATCCCGTCATCGCCGACTGCAGTCCCTATCGTATGAGTGCCATGGCCATTATCATCGCAAGGGAAAGGCGAATCGTTACCACAGGGATTACCAGTGCTATCGTGAATGGAATCATGCCAGTTGTAATTGTGATCGGCGGTAACTCCATCCCAGCCGCGATAGTGAGGCTTGAGCGCATTATGCGTCCAGCGCTGGCCGGTATCAGCGCCAGCAACCGTGATTCCCTGGCCCCTGAAACCCAGCGCCCATACATCCGGCGCGTGCGTGTAAGCGATGCCGGGCTCGATTGTCTCCGGTGTCTGCCGTTGCGAAGGCGATTGATCACCAGGTTCCGGTTGCGGAAGCGCATTTCGAATCCGTGGGTTGCCTTCGACTCGCGAAACATCCGGACGCGCCGCCAACGCTTCAGCGATCTCACGACTGCCCCTGACTAAAATTGTATTCACAATATAGAACGAGCGATGCTCAATTGCGCGCTCGCGCAACCATTGCAGAATGGGTCCTTGAGTATCCTGGCTCTTTTTGCGCAGCGCCTCGTACACATAGCGGCCCTTCTCAGCTTTTGTGGACAAAATCGCTGCCGGACGCAGATCCGCCTGATCAGCAAGCACGACGAAAAATTCTGCCTGCTGGGCATTGGCAGTATGCTCAATTACCCACGGCGCGATCTTGAGGTGGAACACGTTGTCCTCAACGTGTTGGCCGGCCGCACGGGAGGAGTCGATCGCCGCTAAGACAGCGATGGTGGCTGCGATGAACAGGACGAAGCAAAAAATAATCAGCAGTCGCGATGACTCCGATGCGCGGTTTGGATGTCTGGCCATCGTGCGTAGTTCTCGATTGCTCTGATACCCAACTGCTGTTTTAGCCAGAAGCGCAGAACACTGTCAATACTCCGCGCGTGCTTTCGGCGATGGGCGTTATTCTGGGGAGCGCGCGCGTCTCGCGTGCTGGCGATGGCGTCCTCGCCTTCGCGAACTTCTCTTAAGTATTCGATCAAGCCAGCCATGAAGCACCGAGGAAGTTCGTTTCGGCGCGACGCCGAAACCAGCACGCGAGACGCATGCGCTACCTGATCAACGGCTCTGAGCGCCTGGTCTTGGCGGCGGACTCGGGCGTGGCCTCGGTGTAATATGGGGTCTCGGAGTGGGAGTTGGTCTGGGTGTCGGTGTCGGACTGCCTGAAGCGGTGGCTGTGGCAGTTGGCGTCGGAGTCACAATTGGCGTGGCCGTCGCAGTTGCCGTGGCCGTCGCAGTCGGGGTAGCAGTGGGTGTGAACGCAGCAGTTGCCGTGGCTGTCGCAGTCGCGGTAGCAGTGGGTGTGAACGCAGGAGTTGCTGTAGCCGTCGCTGTAGCAGTGGGAGTGAACGTAGCAGTCGCTGTAGGAGTAGGGGTAGGCGTAGGTGTTCCTCCGGAAGGAATGCGGAACGCATATACCTTGTTGTCATTGGCTACGTAGATGCTTCCGCGAGCAGCGATGCCGCTGTTCCATTTGCGCGTGCCGGTCATCATCGTCGGTTCCGCCGCGTAAATCACAGCGCCGGTGTCGCCGTTGTAACCGTGTAACCGTTGGTCACCTTGCGCACCGACTACCCATACAATCGCGTTATTGGTCCCATCGGTCGTTGTGACCCATGGCGATCCCTGGCCACTCTGGCTCACGGTCCAAGCTGAGACTATGGTGGGCGGACTCGTTGCAGTTATCTTATACGCCTTAATCTGGTTGCTATCGCGCGAAAAACAAAGTAGGTTCCCTGGCTCGTGTGGTAGGTTGCAGATGATTGGCCTCTAATCACGCCGTCAACGCTTAGCTGGGCTACCGGTGCCGCGATGCCACCAAGGTTGTCTCGATTAAGCAGATAGGCGTTGCCATCTTTACCGAGCGCAAGCACAAGCTGGGAAGGCGTAGCTCCAGGCACATCGATTAGCATCGCGCTGACACCGCCCAGATCCGTGTCGCCGTTGATCGAGCGAGAACCAATTTGTAGGCGCCCAGTAGTCAGGTGGGCCTGACCAGTCAAAGACTGGCCCGGCTTGCAACCGGATAATTGCTTCGCCGCCCATCCAATTGCCGCCGGTGTTGAATGTGTTCCCGGTGATTACGAACATGTTAGTGCCGTCGCTGGCGACGCCGCTGTGTCCCCAAATGCCGCCGCCCATCGCTGTCGTAGCCCAGCCATGCACATTCGAAGGATTGTTGATGTCCACGCCGACAACCCAGCCATGATAACTGCCGCAGTCCCCGAAGTATCCGGAGTAAGACATGTAGACGATTCCGTTCACAAGAGCCAGTGCGCCGCGGTTTTCCTGCGCCAGGGAAATGAAAAGAATTCCGTTGTAGCTAGCCGTGGCGTTCAAATCCACAGGCCAGCCAGCGTTCGTAGCGCCGGTGTCCACATTCAACGAATAAATGAAATGCTTAATGGGAGAGCCAGCGATCAATGCATCGAAGAAAAGTGATCGGGACGTGAGATCGACAACGGGTGTGCCAATGGTGCCAACCGGATTGATGTTTCCGCAGGGTAGACCCGAAGTGACAGCCGGGCCGATGTCGGTGCGCTGCCAGATCACTGCGCCGGTGCTCGCGTTGAGCGCATAGACATTATTCGATGCGGTAACAGCAATAATCATCGGGCCGTTCGGCCCGCCCTCGATATAAAGCGGCTGCGCGTGAACGTTGCCGACGATCGTGCCATTAAAGTTTAAATCGCGGACCAGATTGGCCGCGTTGCCCGGCGTAAATGCGGAATCGATATAAAGACCGTCCCGGGAAGGATTATTGTTCTTCTGCGTGACGTTGACCTGCGTGCCCGCACGCGCAACAACACCGCACAGCGCAGCACAAGAATTGCGATAATGAAAAGCAAACGTCTCATACGCCTGCGAAGCTCGACCTCCGCGCTCTCCTTCTACAACAGCACACTCACTGTTTGTCAAGGGTTATGGCAGCACAATGGCGGCACAAAAGTAACGGCGTTGTCATTTTCGTTTTCAGGGGAGCGCGCGCGCCCTCGCGTGCATGATTCGGCGCCTCGCCGAAACCAGAACGGCTTCATTATCCAGGCAAGAACAGTAAGTCCGCGCTCGCGGGGGCGCGATCGCCACCACGCGAGGCGCGTGCGCTCCCCAGAATGCAGCGTCGCAACAGTTGGACACTGCTGCCGGTTGCGAATTTCGCGGGCTCTGCTACGTACGCGTTCAATTTCTTACCTACACCTGTAATGCCTAATTATTGTTTGCTGTTGGGTTGCGCAGTCACGTTAAGCGTCACCGTTGCGGTCGCAGCCCAATCCACGCCGGCCAGCAAGCCGGCCATAACCGCCCGTCCGATCGAAGCGGCACCCAAGGCTGTACCTGTGAAGGTACAAAAGGAAGCTGCGGCAAAGACTCCAGCTGCGCCGAAGGAGCCGCCGATCACGTTTAGTTCGGTGCACGTCGATGGGCCTTACATCGCAATGACCTTTGACGATGGACCGAGCGCGACGCTTACTCCAAAATTGCTCGATTTACTCGCTGCACATCATATCAAGGTCACATTCTTTGTGCTTGGCGAAATGGTCGCGGAGCATCCCGAGATTCTTGCGCGGGCTGCTCAGGAAGGCCACGAAATCGCAAGTCACAGTTGGTCGCACCCTAATTTCGCGAAGATGTCGCAGGAAAATATTCGCAGCCAGTTACAGCGAACCGAAGATGAAATTAAAAGCGTCACGGGGAAACGTCCCACTTTATTTCGGCCGCCGTATGGATCGATTACCGAGCGCCAAAAAAAATGGATTCACGACCAATACGGATATGACATCATTCTTTGGGATGTTGATCCGCTCGATTGGAAACGACCTGGCCCTGCGGTAGTTCGCAATCGTATTCTCAAAGAAACGCGAGCTGGTTCGATCGTGCTTTCCCACGACATTCATCCGGGAACGATTGAGGCGATGCCTTCTACTTTCGATGAGCTGGAGGCCAAGGGTTTCAAGTTTGTTACTGTCTCAGAGTTGCTAGGAATGGCGACACCGGTGACGCCGCATCCGAAGGCGGAAGCCGCTGAAAAGACGCCAGCGAAAGCCGCCGCACCATCTGCTGTTCCGACATCTTCTCCAGGGGAGTAACAAGGAGTGACGGCTTCCCAGCCGTTATCTTGACTCGACGGCTGCCCAAGCCGTCGTTCCTTGAAGTGAGCGTGAGTGGTCGCTACTTCTTGGCCGCGCCGCCGCCGCCCGCGGCCACGCGCTGCTCGCTTTGGCGACGCGCGATGACGAAATGATTGTTATCGCCGTAGCTTCGCCAGGGACCCGGAGGTACATCGCGAACTTCAACAAATTGCCAGTCGGTCACATCAGTCGGCGCTAACCCCAGATAATCGCGCACCGCGGGGGAAACATCCAATCCGGCCCCATGGTTCAGATTCGGCTTCGGGCGCTCATTGCCGAAAACATACTGGAAATGGTCGGTGCGAAACGGCCCACAATCCTCCCACTGCGCGTAACAGAGGCGATTCCCTTTGCGAATGGCAATCCAACGATTGCGGCAGACCGACTGGCCCGGCCCAGTATAAGATTGTTTGAACCACGGGATCACCAGCGGTGCTTCCGGCTTGAACTGGCCGTGCGTCACGTCGTTGTAAGGCAACGCGATGTAGAAGGGATTCTGTCTCGGGACGAACGCGATTGGAATGTAATTCCGGCGCGCGCCCGGCTCCGGGTTGTCGGCGCCGCCGTAATTCGCTGTCCAATTCAAATCCCACGAACTCTTGAAATTAGGTACCGGATTGTTTCCGCTGGCTTGTTCCCCGACCCAGAACACGGTGGTCACAATGCTCATTTTCCAAGGGTAACGCTGGACTGCCGGACGGGAACTGGTCGGGATAAGGACCTGCGGTTCCACTTTGAGTAACGCCTGCTCCCGCAGCTGCATTGCGTACTTGGCAAAATCCGAGGCCGTAGCATAGGGAGACGTGGATTGTTCGTCCCCGAAGACTTTCGGGGCGCCAACAATCGCCAGACTGAGACAAGCCACAAGAAGTCCCCTCATTACAAACGCCGCCTTCTTCTATCCGAATACCCCCTTTTAGGCAAGCCGAATCTTCCATTTCAACCGGTCCAGACGGGGCTTCAGACTGCAGGATTTCCGGTCAGAATGTAAGCGGGTTTACCGGTTTTCAACCAGCATGTCGCGACCCTGACTTAGGCATTTCTACCTGTGCGCTCAAATCCACTTCGGACAGGAATTGTAGGGCGTTTCTGTGAAACGCCGGGACTGGCGTCTGACACAGACGCCCTACAAAGCCCATCGTTTTATCCCAAGCGTATATTGTCGATCAAACGGGTCTTGCCGAAAAACACGGCCAATAGCAGCACCGAGTTCGCCCCAACCATTTCGGTCGGCTTCAACGTCTCTGCATCGGCGACCTCTGCGTAATCGATGCGTGCCAGGTGCGCCTCATTGATAATCCTCTGCGCTAGCGCGACGACATCGCTGGCAGATTTCTTACCGGCATTTTTAGCCGTCATCAGTGCTTTGAACAGGACCGCTGCCTGCTGCCGTTCTTCGGAGTTCAAATACTGGTTGCGCGAGCTGCATGCCAGGCCGTCTTCTTCCCGGACAGTGGGCACAGCGATGATGTCGATCTTGAAATTGAGATCGCGAACCATCCGTCGAATAACTGCCAGTTGCTGAAAGTCTTTCTCGCCGAACACAGCCCCATCAGGCGCGAGAATGTTGAACAGCTTCGCGACCACTGTGCAAACACCGCGGAAATGTCCGGGCCGCGATTTGCCTTCCAGCGTTGGAGACAACGAAGTCTCTTCCACGAATGTCGAGCGGTCGGTTGCATAAACCTCGCCGGCCGACGGACGAAATAAAAGATCAACGCCAGCGTTTCGGCAAAATTCTTCGTCCGTTTTTTCAGGTCGGGGATATCGCTTGTAATCGCTGCCCGGTTCGAACTGAAGCGGATTAACAAAAATGCTGACGGCCACTTCGCCATCTTTGCCGGCGGCATCGCGCGCGACGCGGATCAACTCGCCGTGCGCCTTGTGCAACGCGCCCATGGTCGGCACGAGCACGCGCCGTTTTGCACGCGGGTGCGTCTGTGCGTCCGCGATAGTGGTCAAAATTTTCACACGGCCACATCAAATCGCTAGTCGCGCCGGAATCAAGAGCCAATCACCACGAGAAAGCGGTGCAGCAGCACCGCACTCCAAAACGCAAGCGCGTACGCAAAGGCGGTTACGTGAACGGCCACGTTTTGGAGTGCGGCAGTGCTCTGCCGCTTTACGGTAAATCAACGCAACTCGACACATTTAAAACACCAGGATGAAGACGCCGGTGATCATTAGTGCGAGCATCCAGACAAAATCGATGTTGAACCATGCGTGGCGCAGTATCGCGACCCCAAGTTTTTCGTAAACCACAATCGCGACAAGCGCGGTCGTTACAAGATAACCTAACGTGTGAACTACGACTGCCGCGATGAACAGAGAAGGCGCGCTGAAATTCGCGAATGCCCAAGCGTGCATTCGATGAGCGTCGTGATGATGCGACTCTCCCATAGCCTGCGATGGCAGAAAAAACGGGACGAGCATCAGTCCTGCGCCATGCGCTGACGCCATGACGAACGACCAAAGCGTCAAATCGCCGAAGCCGACTCGCATCCCCACCCAGTTCGGATGACGCGAACGCCGTAGACGATATAAACCGAAGGCAAAGAGAATCGCGGCAGCAGCAATTCTTAAAGTGCGATGCGGAACGGCAACACGAGCCAGAAGAACCACGGCTATGACGATCCCGATGGAAAGCGCGTGCCCCAGCGCAATAGGCGGTAAGGCACGGAACACCGCTGCGCGCTTTTGCTCCTGCAATCCGAGCGCGACGGCAAACAGCCATCCCATGGCAGGATTGATGCCGTGAAACATGCCGAGCCCAAAGACCGCCAGCCACGGCCAGAGCTCGCTCACGGAAAGCAGAAGGAATCGCTCGAGGAATCGCCTCCTTCGAGGCGGACTTGATGAACGCGGTAGTCGTTGCTTTCCACGAAAAAGTTTTTGTCAAAGGTGATGCCGCCCTTGGGATCTGCATCGAGTTTCACCATCCAACTGCCGACGCCGTCGGGATAAAATTGCTCGTCCCATGCTGCATAAAGCGAGTTGGTAAAATAGATTCGCTTACCGTCGCGGCTCACTTCAACCATTTGCGGGCCGCCCCCGAGCGGCTGATCGGGCTTCTTCGGATGCGCCGCGCGGTTGGCGATGCCGCCGATGCGCACTGAACCGGTCTTTTTCGGTTTGAATGGATCCGACACATCGTATTGCAAAAATTCGCCCGTTCCAAAACACGAAACGTAAAGGAACTTGTCATCCAGGGATAAATTGATGTCAGTCACCAGTGGCGGCACCGCTTTAAAGTCCTTGAGCAACGGCGGCAGTTTTTCCGGCTCGGCCGGTTCGGCTGGAATTTCGATCACTTTCTTCACGCCCCAGTCGCCGTTGTTCCGATGCCACAGCCAAACTGCCGCGGACAAGTCTTTTGTCGAAACCACTACCCCGACGAACCCGTAAGCTTTCCTCGGATCATGCGCGGGCCGCATCTCGAGAACCATTTGCTGGTCATTGCCTAAATCGAGCGTCTGAAGATGTCGCCGCCGGCGCAGATCCCAGACATGCATTTGATGCCCGTATTTACCGCCTAACAAGAGATCGGGTTGAACTCCGTTCTCGATCATATTCGGAGTGCCCCACTCGCTGCTGAGCAGCGTGTCGAATCCGAGGTGCCACCAAAAATCGTAATGCAAAAATTGATCGCCGCGGTCGACTTCCCACTGACCGAGAACATCGAACGTCTCGCAATCGAGCATGAAAATGCCGCCCGGCCCGTCGCCATTGAGATCTCCGAGCGCGCTCACGTAAATCGCTTCCGGCCCGCAGTGAATAGTGTGCGGCCGCGAATAGTTGGTGCGGGCGAAAACTTCCTCCGGCTCGATCACTTTGACGATCTGCGGTTTCCGCGGGTCAGGCTTTATGTCGATGATGTGAATACGCGACGAGCGGATACCCGGCACGACCAGGTAACGCCGTTCGACGTGCGGATGCGGCGCATACGGGCAAAGCGCCGAGCTGCACGCGTTCCAACCAAAGTGATGCAGCTCGTCGCCAAAATTTGGCAATTTCACCTCGCCGACGCGTTGGCCGTACGTGGAAGACGCCGGATCAACATCAACAACCAGCAGCGCATCGTTTAGTTTGCTGCCAGGCGGATTCAGAGCGGCGACGAACGCATGTTTTTCCGGAGGAGCCTGCATCGCCAATCTAGGTGACGGATAAAACGTAGGATCTGGTTTCAGTAGCGGCATAAATCTCGGTGTTTGATGGTTCAGTCCATTTAACTCCCGGCGAGACTGAACTTTCAAGAGCAATTCGCGCAAATCACTCAACCCAAACCGCCTGCCTCGCGAATCGAAACTTTTTGCGACCGAAATTTTTCCACCCCGCCTGAATCGCAAGCTCGCGCATTTCGCCAAATGAAAATGCGCGTTGGGCGGAAAGACGCGCATCAAAGCGCGTCATCGGTTCGCGAAAGATAACTGCAGTCAACATGTAAACGCCCGCACGCAGCAAAAACCCTTGCCGCAAATCCGACACCAGCACAAATCTCTTCGATAATTCGCGACATCGGCGCAAAAGTTTTACGGCGTCATCGTCGCTGAAATGATGAAGAACTAACGAACAAAGCGCGATGTCGTAGCCTTCGGGGCGATCCCATTCGAGAACATTTGCTTCGTGGTAGGAAATTTCCGGGTATCCCGCGCTCAAACCCCGGGCGATTTCAAGCGTTGCAGCTTGCCGATCGACTGCGTCGACTTCGATTTGCGCGCCAATCTTTCGCGCGTGATCGACGAGCAATCGCGGAATATCACCAGAACCTGTGGCAAGATCGACGACGCGCATTTGCGCGCCGGGCATTATCCAACGCCGCATGAAAGTCGAAACGAGACGATAGCTGCCGAACCAGCGGTTAAGTTGACGAAGCCGTTCAAGATCGCGCTCCAATTCGTGCGAGACCGGTTGCGGCCGATCCATCATTTCCAGAAGGGCCGGATCGAAACTGCGCTTCATGTTGGTAGGGACGCCGCGCTGCGGCGTCCGGTCAGCGCAGCGCGCCGCCCCTACCCAAAAACTTCTGCCAGGACTCCGGCAACTCCGCGCTCTCTACGTCGCTCGCGATACGTCCCTCGAATTCGGGACGGAAAATTGTGCTTGTCCCGTAAACCATCATGACATCCTCCCCTCCTTCGACGCGAAGCGCGTGAGCCACACCCGCCGGAATCACAACGCCCACGTTGTTGTGGCCGCGGTGATTGTCGCCGTCGATAAAGAATCGCATCACCCGCCGCGGCAACCCTGCCCGGATATCGCACAAAATCATTTCAACGCGTCCCTGCAAAAAGAACATCACGTCCCATTGCTCGTCATCATAGCGGCGGAGCGAATAGTTTTCCGGTTCATCGACAAACAAGCGGCGCAACCAATCCGCCGCAGCGCTGCCTTCCGGAACAGTCGGCGGATGCACGTGAAAACCTTTCGCCGTGTAAGCGAACATTCGCGCAGCCGACCATTGCTTCGGCCACAGGCCAATCCGAGCGAGAATTCCTTCGTCGCGCCGCACAAATTCCCCGAAGCACCCACGATGACGCTGCGGGTGAATTTTTCTCGCGAAGATTTCCACGCCCGATATCCAGGCTTCTTTGATCTCGCGTTGGCTTTTGTCGGCCGCCACGAGGTCGCCCGCGTCCACGCCTCGTTGCGCCAGTTCCTGCGCGAATGATGCCGTGCGATAATCACGAGGGTTCAGTGCGTTTTGAGCGCCAGGATCAATCCCCTGCCATAGATTTATGTCGCGCTTGGTCATGTTACGAATGTCATTCTGATCCTGCAGTCGCGGAAGAAGAATCTCTGATCATGCTCCGGGCCGGCAAGTAACGGAGACCATAGATGTTTCGCTTCGCTCAACATGACAATAGTTATTTACGGTGTTTCTAGCGAGAAATCGGCGCGTTCGAGAGAAATGTTATTGCAGATCGTACATTTCCACGAGAGCTACACCAATGGTGTTGTTCACACCACGCACAACCGCGGTGTAATTGCCTGGTGATAGCCTTGCAATAATCGCAGACTCGTTCGGCTGAGTGGGAGCATGGCCGCTGTTTTGGATAGCGCTGACCTGGCTCGCGGTGATGATGCCCCCTATTATCGTAGTCTGCCAGTTGTCATTGCTGGCGATTAGCGCCCCGTTGCCGTTGTGCAGCTCCAATGTCGGATTGGCCAAGGCGTTCGGAATGTTAAATGGAGGTGCAGAGAGCTCAGGACCAATTGCACGGACAATCACGGTCTTTTGTCCGGTCCCTTGAACAATAAATCCGCCAATCATCACGTTGTTGCCAATCTGAACAAAATCCCGCGTGCTGATGTTGCCTAGAATTGAAGTAGCATTCGGACTGATATCGTATGCTTCCACGAGCGCGACTCCGATCGTGTTGTTCACACCACGTACGATCGCGGTGTAGTTGCCCGGTTGCAGCGTAGCAATGATCGCAGACTCGCTTGGCTGAGTCGGAGCATGCCCGCTGTTTTGGATAGCGCTGACTTGGCTGGCGGTGATGATGCCGCCTATTATGGTAGTCTGCCAGTTATCATTAGAGGCAATCAAAGCTCCAGTGCCATTGTGAAGTTCCAATCTCGGATTAGCCAACGCGTTGGGAATGTTAAAGGGAGGTGCAGCCAGCTCAGGGCCAATAGCACGCAGAATCACCATCTTTGGTCCAGTCCCTTCAATGATGAAGCCGCCAATCATCACGTTGTTGCCCGTCTGGACAAAGCCTCGAGTGCTGATGTTGCCTAGCCTCGCTTGAGTCAGGTCGTAACCAATCACGTCCAGATTGATCCCCTCCGGCGATGTCGCGCCGATATCCGAAAATTGTCCGAGGCAGTTAAACGCATTTTGCACATATGGATGTGCTTGGGGACACGCGGTGCTCAGCCAGTCACCAAAATCGCCGCTGGGGTCCTGATTAAAATTGACGATGTTGTTAACGCCACCATTAATCGAGAAATAGCGGGTGCCGGAAGAACTGGTGTTCCTATGACCGGCGGAAGACCAGCTGAACACATCCTGCGGACGGAGATCATTGCCAGGGAGGTTGAGGCCCGATCCAAGGCCCATGACCTCGTCAATTTCATGCTCAGTTAAACGTTGCGCATCAAAGCTCCCAGAGCTGGTAGGCCGGGTGAACTGATACGGCACCCCGGAATTGAGCGTGACGATGCCATCATACGGGCCACCATTGCCCACTGTGCCATTTGCAAACATTGCCGGTGGGGTATCTACCCCCACTGACCGCCCATTCGCACTCGTCGGCAGAACGTTCGCGGATAATGCTATGCTTGGCAGGCTCGCGATCGCGAGATTGTCATTGTTAGTTTTCGCATCTGCTCTCAGAGCATTGACGGCAGTGTTCCACGGAACCGTGTAGTAAACAAAGTTACTTTGGGAAATGCGACCTGCGGGCAGAGGAGTGCCATCTGGCGAAGTCGTCGCGTAGCGGAAATAAATTTGGATCGTGATCGGATCGCTGAACAGCGACTCATAAATTGAGATGGATCGATTAATCATCGCCTCGATTGCCGCCGCGTTGGGGTTGTTGGTAATCGAGCTGTCGAACGTCGCATGAATAATCAGTCCTGTAGTAGGCACCGTCGTAGCCGCCGTTACTTCCGAGTAGCCGCCTAGCCCTGTGCTAGTATAAGGACGCACACGATAGTAATAGCTGGTACCCGGATCCAATCCGGTCACGACCCGTCCAGTAAGGTTGCCCACGTCCAAGTCATGATACCCGTCCAGGTAATCGCTGAACGAATCGCTCGTAGAGACGTCCAGCAGGTAGCCGATAGCACCGCTTGCACTCTGCCATGTCGCCATAAAGGTGCTCCGCGTAGCCGGCGCCGATGCAATAGCTTCATCTTCCGCGGCAACTTCTTCTGCGCTTGGAACCTGGACGGTACCTTGCCACTCGCCCCGCGTCTGGTGCGTTTCAGCACTAGCTTCGAAAGGCAACGACCCATGGGAGGCGATGTTTTGGTCCGGCAAATTGACGTTGCCCGCGAGCGCAGTCAGCGCCAGTGCCACGCCACCAAGGAAAATGATTGAACTCACTATGCGAAAAGTTCGCCGCCCGCATCGTGCTGCCATAAGAGTTGGCGATTTTAGACGGACGCTCTTACCGCACAAGTCGAAAAACCGACACCGCTAAAAGCTCTCACTGCGGCGCGTGTGTTCATCACGTCCACGCGTCGGCGCTGATAAAACTATTGACCGCCGGTGTGCAGGATTACTTTGCCGTCCCTGATTTCGCCGCCCGTGACACCATATTTATTGGCATACCTGATCACGTAACTTCGTAGCGATTTTCCGACTCCGGGTAATCCCCAGTCCAGCAGACCCGAGGGAATTCCATGCCCGTTGAGTGTCACCTCGCTCAACTGCACGGTGTTTGCATTGGTTCCCGGCGGCGCGGCTATCGTGGCAGTGGCGTTCAAATACCGATCAGTAAGACCAAATGCATTTCGAAATGGTAAGTCGAATCTCTCGAGCGGAATGGAGAACTGGGCCTGCAGGACGGTGTCATTGATGCCAACAGAAGCTGTGCCGCGCGATTTTCGGTTGGCCGCAATCAGCGCATTGATGTCTGCGGCGGTTAATTCCACGTCGCTTGCCTCGTGAGCGCGCGCCGCTTTCTTCATCGTATCAAAGCGTTCGCGAACCTCGGCGCTTTTTTCGCTCGGCGTGGCCACGCTTGTTGCCGCAGGCGTAGCCTCGCTCGTGTCAGAAGGCGCAGTAGTTTCAGGGATGGGTGCGGGTTTATCTGAAAGATAGACGTGACGTAGACCCCAATATGTTCCGCCAACTCCTACCACCACGAGCAGGATCGCAAGGACGATTAAGATCAGGCAGCCTTTTCCGAAACAGCCCGTTCCTCGTTTTGGCGGCGGCTCAATCTGGGCGTTCATTTTCGTAACTCTATGTAGATCCTGGCCTGCGCAACATTCAGCTTCTCATCCAGACTGCGCAATTCTTCGGAGAGCGTCCAGCTTAGGACTGGCATGAAGTGGTGTCACGCGAACGTGAATAGTTTGAACCGGCGCGTACCGACTGCTGTCGAATGTTACGAATCAGGCGAACTGCAGGCTCAGTAAGGTGGGCATTGTTTTTAGAAAGCGAGAGCGCACAACCAAAAAACAAGAAGGAAATGGAACAATGAAAACGATAACAAAAGTGATGACGATGTTCGCATTTGCAGTCGGATTGTTGGGAATCCATGACACTCTGGCTCAGCAGGATTACGATGCGAAAACGGTTGAAACGATCGGGGGCAAAGTTTTGTCCATTGAAAAAACCACGCCTGCAAAAAAACGAGGCTACTGGATTGATCTAATGGTGCAGACTGGGAACGGAACAATCGCGGTGCAGCTCGGCCCGGCTTGGTACATCGACAAGCAGACGCCGCGCATCGAAGCCAATGACACAATCACGGTGACCGGTTCTCGTGTCACGATGGATGGAAGACCGGCCATCGTTGCTGCAGACATCACGAGGGGAAACGAGCTTTTGAAGCTCCGCGAGGATAACGGCATGCCCGTCTGGCCGCGTAGAAATGGAGAATAGTAGCGAGCAAACGTCGTCGTTCATTCTTCACTAGACTGATCGATGCTGGTCGTGCGCTGCTTCGCTCGCGAAACTGCGCCAGGTCTTCGTGACAGGCCGGGCTCCTGCTTTCGCTACTTTCGAACATTGCAACGTCCTGTTCGTGCGCTGGCATTGTGAACGCAACGCGCTCGTGGGAATGGAGAGCGTACGCGCTTAGCCATTTGTCCTCGGCCATTCGCTGCGCCAGATTGTCCGGTGGCATTGGAACCCGATCTTCGCTCAGTCCAGAGCCCCCCGTTGAGCGATCTCGCTGTTTCCATGGAACAAAGGCTTTGGGAAATTAAGTTGGCTCATCGTCCCAAGTCATTCTGGTACCCATACCCAACGTTATGGAACGTTGGACTTCTCGAGCGGCTATCGGCGGACGCAGGCCTGAACTTGCTTCAAGTATGTCAAGGCCAATACGGGAAGGTCGCAGACATTGGAGCCGCCGATGGGGACCTCGCGTTTTTCCTGGAGAATCAGGGCTTGTCTGTAGATGTAATCGACAATGAAGCGACAAACTTCAATCGTTTCCAGGGGGTGCGGATTTTGAAAGACGCGCTCAACTCGTCTGTCACTATCCAATCGGTTGATTTGGACTCTCAGTTCGATCTCCCTGGCGAGAAATACGACGTCATATTTCTCCTTGGAACACTCTATCATTTGAAAAACCCGTTCTTCGCCTTGGAGAAGCTGGCACAAAAGACGCGGTATTGCTTCGCTAGCACTCGCATTGCCAGGCAGACGCCAGACGGTCACCTCCTTTCGCCTTACCCGGTCGCGTATTTGCTCGGGCCACGGGAGTGCAATGACGACTATACGAACTACTGGATCTTCACGGATGAAGGTCTAAAGAGATTGATCGAGCGCACCGGTTGGAGTCTTCTGTCCCAGGTCAACATTGGCGATACAACGAATTCTACGCCAGGGGATCTGGACCGGGACGAGCGCGCCTACGTCCTTTTGCGTCGGGTCGACCCGACGCTGAGCGCTTCCCCCAATCCAGTCCCCCTAGGTGAAAACCCAGGCAAGACAACGATTTCGTGGACCGGCGGCAAAGTTTACGTTTCAATGGACGGTAGTAACGAGGTGTTATTTGCCGACATGCGCGAAGGCTCCAAGATGGCGAGTTGGATCCTCGCAGGTTCCAGTTACGAATTTCGTCTTTACAGTTCAGATCACACCGAGCTCCTCGCGAAGCTCACTGTTACTAAGGCCACACAGTAAGCTATCTCGCTTTAAAGCATGCAATTTTGGCGATTCTGTATGCTCATCCGCTCATCTCCTTCTCCATCCTTTGGATGAGATGAGGCGTCGTTCGCTCGCGCGACAGGCGACTCTCCAGTGGTGCTCTACCTGATTGTTGCCAAGCAGGCCCCGACAGTGGGGCTTCCGCCAACTGTTGTAGGATTACTGATTGTTGTTGACCACTTGCGGTGCAGGTTTGCTCGCTTCAAGCTGGGCGCTCACCTTCTGCAAGCCCGCGGTAAGAGCTGCAACTTCTTTCTTCAATTCCTGCACTGTGCGATGCTCTTTGAGAAACTCATTGAGCAACATCGCGTTCACCGCATCGTAGCGGACGGTGTAAACCTTTCCCTCCGCATCGCGTACAACAAGGTCAGCGTTCACCTTTTCTACGTCTTCGGCCACAAGTCCGAACTGAGCGGTGCTCTTCGGGTCTATGTCCTTCTTGTAACGGAAAGTGACCGGTTTAAGCGAAAAGAGTGCTTCGCTCGCACTATCCATCGACTTGATTGCTTCCTTGAAACGTGCTGACGAGGTTGCCACTCCGAGTTGACCGCTACCGTTCACAACGACCGCTGTGCCTGTAACGGTTGTCCCGCTAATACCGGCAATATAGGCGGCCGTCTGAGTTCCTTGGTCGCCGATACGGATCGTCCGGTCGTCGCCGGCATTACCGTAATTACCGATATCAATATTGTAATCGCCCGTGGTGAGATTGGAACCGGCGTTGTAGCCTAAGGCTACATTGTCAATTCCCGTGGTGAGATTCTGTCCCGCCTGAGTACCTACAGCGATGTTGCCGAAGCCGGTTGTGTTGCTCTGGAGCGCGCCAAAACCGTTGGCCACGTTGCTGCCGCCGGTGGTGTTGTTGCGCAGCGCCCACTCGCCGTTGGCTGTGTTGGAGTCGCCAGTCTGTGTTGTTAAAGAGCGTTTGATAACCGGTGGCCGTGTTGCTGAACCCCACTTCCGGGTTGCCAGTGTTCTTAAAAAGGGCTTGATAACCAACGGCCGTGTTAGCACCCTCATAGGTGTTGCTATGAAGGGCTTGATAACCGATGGCCGTGTTGCCGTTGCCCTGACCATTGTTAAAAAGCGCGCTATAACCAATCGCGGTATTAGCGAAGCCAAAATTGTTGTAAAGCGCGTAAGCACCGATGGCCACGCCGCTGCCGGTGTCAGCACTATACATGGCGCGATATCCAATCGCCGTATTCAAGCTGCCGATGCCGTTCCCAAAGAGCGCTTGCGCGCCGTAGGCCGTGTTTTGGCCGCCAGTCGTGTTGTTAAAAAGGGTTTGGTAGCCGGTCGCTGTATTCACTCCGCCAGTAGTGTCGTGATTGAGCGCCTGGCGGCCCATGGCTGTATTCCAAACCCCGCTAGTCAGGTTGAGCAAGGCAGCATCTCCCTCGGCTGTGTTGTTCCCAGGGTAGCCTCCGTCGGGCGCTGGGCTTACCGCCTGCGCTTTCGGACCGACAGCCACCAGACAGAGGGAGACGAGAAATAACTGAATAGTTGTTGTTTTCACAGGCGAGAAGTTTCGGAAACATCTAGCCCGTTGTCGAGGCTATTCGCCGCAAAGGCGAATCGCAGATTCCGATTCCACGAACGCCGTCAACTTTTCATTTGCTCGCACAATGTAACGCTTTCCTTTGTCGCGATGTGACTCAGCAACGAAGATCACGTTGGGCCGCGAGAGGAGGACGTTGACATGCCCGAGCGTATCAACTAGCATCGGCGCTCTGCGATTCCGTGTGCGAATGTCATCCATGAGAAAGAAATCAATCTCCCGGTCAGCCTTCTTTAATCACCGCGTTTCAATCGTTCTCGTTCTTTCTGCAGTCGCGGCGTCGATAGCAGCTGGGACCGTATTGCCTTTCTTCCATCCTGAAGCGCCGGCGAAGGATTCCAATAGAAGGCTGACGTTCGAGGAGCGTGTGTCTTATCAAAGAGCTATCGAGGACGTTTACTGGCGTCATCGGATCTGGCCAAAAGAGAATCCTGATCCCAAGCCATCGCTCGATGCGGTGATGTCTCAGGCGCAACTGGAAAACAAGGTCGCAAGCTATCTGCGTGACTCACTCGCGCTGGAAGATCCCTGGCAAAAGCCCATCACTGCTGAGCAATTACAGGCCGAGATGGACCGGATGGCTCGGAACACAAAACAGCCGGAAGTCCTGCGGGAATTGTTTGAGGCTCTTGGAAACGATCCGGCTGTCATCGCCGAGTGTTTGGCCAGACCAACATTAGCAGAACGTTTGATCGCCGATTTGTCGGCGCAAGACCAAACTCGGCACGTTGAATCCCCGCAGACCGACGGGCTCCGTGCGATGTCGGTGGTAACAACGTTAGGGCAGGTTGTCTACACTCTTCCCGAAATTGCCGACACGTGCACAGATGATACGTGGACGGCTACGACCACCGCTAATGCCCCTGTTGCCCGACGCAGTCACACGGCAGTCTGGACCGGCAGTGAAATGATCGTCTGGGGTGGACTTGACAACGTTCTCGGCTGGTTGAACACCGGCGGAAGATACAATCCCAGCACGGATAGTTGGACAGCCACCAGCACCGCTAACGCGCCCTCTGGGCCGATACCTTCACACGGCAGTCTGGACCGGCAGTGAAATGATCGTCTGGGGCGGATGATGGTGACTGCGACGATTTGAACACCGGCGGGAGATACAATCCGAGCACGGACAGTTGGACAGCCACCAGCACCACCAACGCGCCCGCTGCCCGACACGATCACACGGCAGTCTGGACCGGCAGTGAAATGATCGTCTGGGGCGGAGACAACGTCGGCGATTTCGAACACCGGCGGCAGATACAATCCCAGCACCGACAGTTGGACAGCCACCAGTACCGACCAACGCGCCCGCTGCGCCGAGCTGGTCACACGGCAGTGTGGACCGGCAGTGAAATGATCGTCTGGGGCGGAGTTGACCAATGGCTGCCGCTTCTGAACACCGGCGGGAGATATAATCCCAGCACCGACAGTTGGACAGCCACCAGCACCACCAACGCGCCCTCTGCCCGAGTATTTCACACGGCAGTCTGGACCGGCAGTGAAATGATCGTTTGGGGCGGATATGTTATGTCAACAGGACTGCTTGCAACACTGGCGGGAGATACAATCCGAGCACCGATAGTTGGACCGCCACCAGCACACAACGCGCCCGACTGCCCGAGTGTCTCACACGGCAGTGTGGACCGGCAGTGAAATGATCGTCTGGGGCGGATCTATCGGCGGCCCGCCTTTCAACACCGGTGGGAGATACAATCCCAGCACGGATAGTTGGAGAGCTACCAGCACGACCAACGCGCCCGCTGCCCGATACGGTCACACGGCAGTCTGGACCGGCAGTGAAATGATCGTCTGGGGTGGAGGGTTCGTAGCGGCGATCTTGTGAACACCGGCGGGAGGTATTGTGCGCAACCAGCACTGCCTCCGCTCACTGTCATCCAGCCGAACGGCGGAGAAGTCTGGGCGGCCGGCAGCGTCCACCAGATCAAGTGGCAAGGCAATCTTAAGCACACCGACCACCTGATAATCCAGTACAGCCGCGACGGTGGAGCTAGCTGGTTCAGGATCGCGCAAGACGTCCCGGCGTTCACGGTAGGCTATTGGTGGCAAGTCGACAATTTCCCTACCACTCAGGGCAGGGTGAAGATCTTGTTGCAGGAAAATCTGTCGATCACAGACCAGAGCGACGCGAACTTCACCGTGCAGAGGCCGTAGAGGACACCGGATGGTATCTGTGGAGCCTGCGCGGCCCTGTCACGACGGCGGCGAAGGTACGAAGACGCTGCCATGAAACTTCGTCGGTGACAGACACGAGCAATGCTGTATTCACGCTAGTTTTTCTGAAATCTCTGCAATGAACAATGCAAGCTCAACTAGCTCCGCCGTGACACACTGTTACGAAGTTCGTCCGCGCAAACATCACCGCGACGCACATTGCCTCAGTAGTTGTTTCCAACCACTTACTAATCAAAATCGTATACTTCCACAGAGCCAACACCGGTGGTGTTGTTCACACCGCGCACGATCGCGGTGTAGTTACCAGGTGGCAGCGTTGCGATAATCGCCGACTCCCTTGGGTCTCTTGGAGCATGGCCGCTGTCCCTTATGTCCTGGACTTGGTCGCTGGTGATAATCCCGCCAAGTATCGTGGTCATCCAGTTATCGTTAGAGGCAATCAAAGCTCCTGTAGCGTCGTGCAGCTCTAGTGTCGGATCAGCCAACGGATTCGGAACACCGTATTGCGTAAGCTCAGGGCCAATGGCGCGAATGATCACCCTCTTCGGTTGCGTCCCTTGAACAATGAAACCGCCAATCATCACATCGGCGCCCGTCTGCACAAAGCTGCGGGTACTAATGTTGCCTAGTATTGAATTAGGCGCGGGGCTGAGATCGTACACTTCCACCAGGGCAACTCCGGTCATGTTGTCCGTACCACGCACGATGGCGGTGTAGTTACCCGGTGGCAGTATTGCGATAATCGCCGATTCCCTTGGGTCCGTCGGAGCATAGCCGCTGGTCTGGATCTCGACCACTTGATCGCCGGTAATAATCCCGCCGATTACCGTGGTCATCCAGTCATAGTTAGACGCAATCAACGCTCCGGTCGCGTCGTGCAGTTCCAAGATAGGATTAGCGAGCGGGTTCGGAACGCCATAACGGGTGAGCTCAGGACCGATGGCGCGAATAATTACTCTTTTCTGTTCGGTTCCTTGAACAATGAAGCCGCCAATCAACAAGTTGGCGCCTGTCTGAACAAAGGCGCGGGTGGAAATGTTTCCAAGAGTTGAGCCCACTTTCACCGTTCCAGAGCCCGGAAACTCAGGAAGGATATGTGGAGCGCCGCTCGTTGAACCTCCATATATGCCCGGCGGTTGCGAAACGCCGTCGACCATTAAAGATGCGATTACGTCTGGAGGATCAGTAAAGTCGAGGTTGATAATTGAGCCGCTGCACGAGAATTAGACCGACGGTGTCCCCGATGCAGTCGGTTAGGTGCTTTGCAAAGTGAGTACCCCATTGCCGACCTTGGCCAGCGAACCGTGTGGCCGTTATTCCAGATCATGCCGGAAAAAACGGTGTTCATGTTGTTTGTGCCCACCGTCAGGTCATTTGCTCCTAAGAAAACATCTCCATCGCCCTCGATAGAACCGATGGTCACATCCGATTGGTGGCCGCCAATGTCCAGGTAACCATTCGGCGCGTTCAACGGATATCCGCCTGGAAACTTGCACCCGCGCGGTGCCACCGGTTGACGTATCATTAAAAAGAATTGCACCGCTACGAATGCATAAAGTCCTCCGCAAGCGACAAGGGTTGCGCTGTCGGCGGTCGATGAATCATTGAAGATGGTTTGTGCCGCCAACCAGTCCATCAAAATCGTCGCCGCCGCTGACGATGGTCGCGTTACCGGCAGTCGATGTGTTGTTGAAGATTATCTGGCCTGCCGTCACCAGCGCTACAAAGGTTTGCAAAACACTGTTATGTTGTTGGATCCCGGTGCCACTAAAAATCAGTTCGCCCCCGGGAGCGTGCACCCGAGGCACTCCGGCGAGATGTTGAAGGTGAAAGAGTCGGAGTTGGAGGCGAAGACGATGCTGTTCACCTCTACCGAGGTCGAGATGTTCACGTCTCTCTGCGAGGAAGGACCGAAGGTCGCAATATCGGACGGACCATTCGGCGGCCCACCTGTCGTCCAGTTGCTGAGGTTCTCCCAAGCGGAGTCCTGCGGCGACAACAGCCACCTCGCGCTGCCTGCCAGGCTAATTTGAGCAGTTAGCAGCAGCAGCGCGGCAGCACCGTTGCGGATGACGTACCCGCTGATGCTGGCCGTTGTTTTCATGGGAGTCATTCTTCCAGAAACCTTCTCCGGAAATCGCGCAGCGAAGAACTTAAGAATCATGCAGGTTGATAAAACTGGCCCCGAGGGTAATTCGGCGACGACAAACCTGTCAAGATAACAGTTTCATGCGCGAGCGGCACAAACCCGAGATAAGGAATTTTCCCTTAGAAGGTACTATCAATCCAAATCGTACACTTCCACGAGTCCAACACCGGTGGTGTTGTTCACACCGCGGACGATCGCGGTGTAGTTACCTGGTGGCAGTGTTGCGATAATCGCCGACTCCCTTGGGTCTGTTGGAGCATGGCCGCTGTCCCTTATGTCCTGGACTTGGTCGCTGGTGATAATCCCGCCAAGTACCGTGGTCATCCAGTTATCGTTAGAGGCAATCAAAGCTCCAGTGGCGTTGTGCAGCTCTAGTGTCGGATCAGCCAATGGATTGGGAACACCGTGTTGAGTGAGCTCAGGACCAATGGCACGCACAACGACTCTCTTTGGCCCGGTTCCTTGCACAATGAATCCGCCAATCATCACATCGGCGTCCGTCTGCACAAAACTCCGGGTACTGATGTTGCCCAGGAGTGAACCTGTGTCGCCGATAAGATCATACACTTCCACGAGGGCAACTCCAACAGTGTTGTTCACACCGCGGACGATCGCGGTGTAGTTACCTGGTGGCAGTACTGCGATAATCGCCGACTCCCTTGGGTCAGTTGGAGCATGGCCGCTGGACCGGATCCAATTCACTTGATCGTCCCTAATAATCCCGCCGATTATCGTGGTCATCCAGTTATCGTTAGATGCGATCAAAGCTCCGGTCGCGTCGTGCAGTTCCAATGTAGGATTAGCCAGCGCGTTCGGAACGCCATAATGGGTGAGCTCAGGCCCAAGGGCGCGAATAACTACCTGCTTATAGTACGGCCCTTCGACAATGAATCCGCCAATCATCACGTTATCCCCTGTCTGCACAAAGGCGCGCGTAGAAATGTTTACGAGAGTTGAAGTGAGCACATGCACTGTTCCAGAGCCCGCAAACTCAGGAAGGATATGCGGAGCGCCGCTCATTGGACCTCCATATATACCCGGCGGTTGCGAAACGCCGTCGACCACTAAAGATGCGATTACGTCCGGACCGTCGGTAAAGTCGAGCTTGATAATCGAGCCGCTTACCAGAATGAGACCGACGGTGTCCCCGATGCAGTAGTTGGTTTGCAAAGTGAGTACCCCACTGCCGACCTTGGCCAGCGAACCGCTGCCGCCGATGACAGCCGGAAAAAGTGGTGTTGAGGTTGTTTGTGCCCACTGTCAGGTCATTTGCTCCTAAGAAAACATCTCCATCGCCCTCGATAGAACCGACGGTCACGCCCGATTGGTGGCCGCCAATATCCAGGTAACCATTCGGCTCTCTCGATGGATATCCGCGAAAAACTTCCACCCGCGCGGTGCCACCGGTCGACGTACCATTAAAAAAAATCGCACCGCTGTGGCTCCAAATAACACCCTCCGTTAGCGACCAGGGTTGCGCTTTCGGCAGTCGATGAATCATTGAAGATGGTTGTGCCGCTGCAAGTATTACGCCGCCGCCGCTACGATGGTCGCGTGACCGGCAGTCGATGTGTTGTTGAAGATTATCCGGCCTGTTCACCAGCTACCAAGGTTTGCAAAACGCTGCTATTGTTGATGACTCCGCTGCCGCTAAAAATCAGTTCGCCCCCGGCACAGAGTCCGGCGAGACGATAAACCGAAAGAGTCGGAGTCCGAGGTGAACACGATGCTGTTCACCTCCTCCGAGGTCGAGATGTTCACGTTTCTCTGCGAGGACTGAGCGAAGGTCGCAATATCGGACGGCCCATTGGGCGGCCCACCTGCCGTCCAGTTGTTAAGGTTCTCCCAAGCCGAGTCCTGCGGCGACGACAGCCACGTCGCGCTGCCTGCCAGGCTAACTTGAGCAGTTAGCAGCAGCACCACCGCCGCGATGCTGTGAACGATGTAAGAGGTGGTTTTGCTTTTCGTTTTCATATGGCTCCTTCAGTAATTCTAGTTCGTTGATGCGAGCGAAAGCTTTAGAAGGAGTATTAATCCAAATCGTACACTTCCACGAGAGCAACCCCGGTGGTGTTGTTCACACCGCGCACGATCGCGGTGTAGTTACCTGGTGGCAGCGTTGCGATGATCGCCGACTCCCTTGGGTCTGTTGGAGCATGGCCGCTGTCCCTTATGTCCTGGACTTGGTCGCTGGTGATAATCCCGCCAATTATCGTGGTCATCCAGTTATCGTTAGAGGCAATCAAAGCTCCGGTGCCGTCGTGCAGCTCCAATGTCGGATCAGCCAATGCATTGGGAACGTTAAATCGAGGTGCAGATAGCTCAGGACCTATGGCGCGAATAATCACCCTCTTTGGTTGAGCTCCCTTGAACAATGAACCCGCCAATCATCACGTTATCGCCGGTCTCAACAAAGCTGCGAGTACTGATGTTGCCAAGAATTGAATTAGCCTCGGGGCTGAGATCGTACACTTCCACCAGAGCAACTCCAGTCATGTTGTTTACGCCGCGCACAATCGCGGTGTAGTTACCAGGTGGCAGGTCTGCGATGATCGCAGATTCTCTTCCGTCACCGGGTGCGTGGCCGCTGTTTATGATGTCGACCCATTGATCGCTGGTGATAATCCCGCCGATTATTGTCCGATGCCAGTCATCATTAGAGGCAATCAAAGCTCCCCTCCCGTCGTGCAGCTCCAGGGTCGGATTAAACAATGGGTTGGGAACGCCATGCTGCGCCAGCTCAGGACCAATGGCTCGAATAATTACTCTCTTTGTTTGGCTCCCTTGAACGATGAAGCCGCCAATCATGACATTCTCGCCGGTCTGTACAAAGGCGCGCGTGGAGATGTTACCAAACCGCGATAGCACAGCCGGCGGTTGCGCGCAGTATCTCCTGCCGGTGTTCAGGAAAAGAGTGCCATTACCATGAGCTCCACCCCAGACGATCATTTCGCTCCCGGTCCAGACCGCCGTGTGACCATGTCGTGCGAGGGGCGCGTTGGCGATGCTGGTGGCTGTCCACGTTTCGGTGGTCGGGATTGTATCGTCCGCCGGTGTTGAAATAGCCCTCGGAAGGAAGAAGATTAGCTCCGCCCCAGACAATCATTTCGCTGCCGGTCCAGACTGCCGTGTGACGATCTCGGCCGCAGGCGCGTTGGGAGTGCTGGTGGCTGTCCAACTATCCGTGCCGGGTTGGTATCTACCGCCGGTGTTCAAAACGCCGCCGGGGGCATGTCCACCCCAGACGATCATTTCAAAGCCGGTCCACACTGCTGTATGACCTTCTCGCGCGGTTGGCGCATTAGCGGTACTGGTAGCGGCCCAACTGTCCGTGATCGGATTATATTTCCCGCCGGTGTTTAAATGCCGAGGACGTTAGCAGCACCGCCCCATACGATCATTTGACTGCCAGTCCAGACTGCCGTGTGAAAGACTCGGCCAGACGGCGCGTTGGTGACGCTGGTGGGTGTCCAACTGTCCGTGCCCGGGTTGTATCTACCCCCGGTGTTCAAAAAGTTAAAGTGAACATCCATTCCACCCCACACGATCATTTCCGTGCCGGTCCACACTGCCGTGTGCTCAAGCTCGGCCAGTTGGCGCGTTGGTGGTGCTGGTAGCTGTCCAACTGTCCGTGCCCAGGATTGTATCTCCCCCCGGTGTTTAAATAGCCCCCACTTCCACCCCACATGATCATTTCCGTGCCGGTCCACACTGCCGTGGCCACCCGGCAGTTGGCGCATTAGCGGGTACTCGTGGCTGCCCAACTGTCCGTGCTAGGATTGTATCTCCCGCCAGTGCTCAAAGAGCCGTTACCACCATATCCACCCCAGACGATCATTTCCGTACCAGTCCAAACTGCATTGTGGTACCGTTCGGGCCTCGGGCACGTTCGTGAGGCTAGTGACTGTCCAGGTATCATCCGTGCATCCGGCCACATCCGAGACGTAGGGCAGGCTATAGTTGCCCATAGGCAGGTACGAACTGCTCATAAGTTCGACTCGTTTGTTTTACTTGCTCACTAGCTGAATGCGTTAGCAAACGCTCCGCTAGCAATGGCCGGGCGAGACATTCCGCGATGACAAAGGGATCGTTGCCGAGCGCTTCAAAAAGCTCGCGCAATACCTCCGGCTGCTTCGTGTGCTGCGCCATCCGATCCGTCTCGTCTTGTAACTGCTCGGCAGTAATGCGGCCGGTGCCAGTAATCCTCCAGCGTCTGTGATTCGCTCAGTAGTCTTCCGACTTTCTTTTCCAGCTGCGCCTGAGTCATCACCGCATTCGAGCGACGGCTTGGGATTGGGATTCTCCTTTGGCCAGATCCGATGACGCCAGTAAACTTCCTCGATAGCTCGTTGATAAGACACCCGCTCTGCGAAGGTAAGTCCGGCAGTTGCCGGATGAGAAACGTCTTGCACGGCGCTTCGGTTCGGAAGATAAGCGCAGGCAATGTTCCTGTCACGATTGAGCATGCCGCTCCGCAAACAAGAAGAGCGATTAAGACGCGCGCGGATTGAGATGGTGGATTTTTTCTTCATTAGAGTTTGGAGTATTAATCCAGATCGTATACTTCCACCAAAGCAACACCGGTGGTATTGTTCACGCCGCGCACGATCGCGGTGTAGCTACCCGCTGGTAGATCCGCGATGATTGCCGATTCCCTTGGGTCGCTCGGAGCATAGCCGCTGTTCGTGATGTCGTGGACCTGGCTTGCGGTGATAATCCCGCCGATTATCGTATGCTGCCAGTTATCATTAGAGGCAATCAAAGCGCCAGCGCCGTCGTGCAACTCCAAGGTCGGATCAGCCAATGCATTGGGAATACCGTATTGAGTCAGCTCAGGGCCTATGGCGCGGACAATCACTCTCTTTGAGACATCCCCTGCGACAATGAACCCTCCAATCATCACGTTGTCGCCGGTCTGCACAAAGGCGCGGGTACTGATGTTGCCCAGAATTGAATTAGTCTCTGGGCTGAGATCGTACACTTCCACGAGAGCAACTCCGGTCATGTTATCTACACCGCGCACGATCGCGGTGTAGTTACCCGGCGGCAGGTCCGCGATGATTGCAGATTCCCTTCCGTCACTCGGGCGCGTAGCCGCTGGCTCGGATGTCGCGCCCTTTGATCGCTGGTGATGATCCCGCCGATGATCGTGTGCGTCCAGTTATCATTCGAGGCAATCAACAGCGCCAGTGCCATCGTGCAGTTCCAAGGTCGGATTAGCTAATGCATTGGGAATGCCATACTGAGTGAGCTCCGGGCCAATCGCGCGAATAATTACCCTCTTTGGTTCCGTCCCTTGAACAATGAAGCCGCCAATCATCACGTTGTCGCCCGTCTGCACAAAGGCGCGCGTACTGATGTTGCCTAACTGCGCTGGCAACGTCGCACAATACCTCCCGCCGGTATTCGTTGCGAAGAGCCGGCTTCCGCCCCAAACGATCATTTCACTGCCGGTCCACACTGCCGTGTGAACGTCTCGGCGCAGTGGGCGCGTTGGTCGTGCTGGTGGCTGTCCAACTATCGGTGCTGGGATTGTATCTCCCGCCGGTGTTTAAATGCGCTGCCGAAAGCATCTCCGCCCCAAACGATCATTTCACTGCCGGTCCACACTGCGGTGTGGTAAAATCTGGCCATGGGGCGCGTTAGTCGTGCTGGTGGCTGTCCAACTATTCGTGCTGGGATTGTATCTCCCGCCGGTATTCAACGCCCCCGCGTCTTGCCAAGTCCACCCCAGACGATCATTTCACTGCCGGTCCAGACTGCCGTGTGACCCCATCGGCCAGTGGGCGCGTTGGTGGTGCTGGTGGCTCTCCAACTATCCGTGCTGGGATTGTATCTCCCGCCGGTGTTTAAACGGCCGGACTCACCAAATCCGCCCCAGACGATCATTTCACTGCCGGTCCACACTGCCGTGTGAACGTGTCGAGCAGTGGGCGCGTTGGTGGTGCTGGTGGCTGTCCAACTATCGGTGCTGGGATTGTATCTCCCGCCGGTGTTCAAAACGCCGCTGCCATCATTCTCCGCCCCAGACGATCATTTCACTGCCGGTCCAGACTGCGGTGTGACTGATCGCGCAGTGGGCGCATTAGTGGTGCTGGTGGCTGTCCAACGTATCCGTGCTGGGATTGTATCTCCCGCCGGTGTTCAAACGCCGGATGCCATCATCAGCTTCCGCCCCAGACGATCATTTCACTGCCGGTCCAGACTGCCGTGTGGCAGTCTCGCCCAGTGGGCGCATTAGTCGTGCTGGTGGCTGTCCAACTATCCGTGCTGGGATTGTATCTCCCGCCGGTATTCAAAGCCGAGGCACCACCTAGCCACCCCAGACGATCATTTCACTGCCGGTCCAGACTGCCGTGTGACCATGATCGACCACAGGGCGCATTAGCGGTGGTGGTAGCCGTCCACGTATCATCTGTGCATCCGCCATCATCGGAGATCGAGGGGAGGCGATAATCGCCGGTAGCAGCTGCAACCTGCTCATAGGTTCCGCTTGTTTGTTTTACTTGCTCGCTAGCTGAATGCGTCAGTAACCGCTCCGCTAGCACGGGCCGGGCAAGACATTCCGCGATGACAAACGGATCGTTCCCCAGCGCTGCAAAAAGCTCGCGCAATACCTGGGGTTGCTTGGTGTGCTGCGCCATACGATCCATCTCAGCTTGTAACTGATCGGCAGTAATCGGCCGCTGCCAGTAATCCTCCAGCGTTTGTGATTTGCGCAGGTAGTCTGTCGACTTTCTTTTCCAGTTGCGCCTGCGTCATCACCGCATCGAGCGACGGCTTGGGATCCGGATTCTCCGTCTTGCGGGCCAGATCCGATGACGCCAGTAAACGTCCTCAATTGCTCGTTGGTAGGATACGCGCTCTGCGAAGCGTTAGTCCGCGTTGCGGGATGGGAAGCTTTTGCCGGCGCTTCGGTACGGAAGACAGCCAGTTTACCCGCCGTGGTGGGCAATGTCCCTGTTGCGATCGAACATGCGCTCCGCAAAGCAAGAAGAGCGACTAAGAGGCGCGGACTGACGAATCGCATTGAGAGTGATCGATTTTTTCTTCATTAGGAGTTTGGAGTATTAATCCAAAATCGTATACTTCCACCAGAGCAACACCGGTGGTGTTGTTCACACCGCGCACGATCGCGGTGTAGTTACCTGGTGGCAGGTCTGCGATGATCGCAGACTCGCTTGGGTCTGAGTCGGAGCATGCCCGCTGTCCATGATATCTTGCACCTGGTCGCTGGTGATAATCCCGCCAAGTATCGTATGCTGCCAGTTATCATTAGAGGCAATCAAAGCTCCCGTGGCGTTGTGCAGCTCCAAGGTCGGATCAGCCAATGCATTGGGAATGTTAAATGGAGGTGCAGATGAGCTCAGGACCTATGGCACGAACAATCACCCTCTTCGGATCGGTCCCTTGAACAATGAATCCGCCAATCATCACGTTGTCCCCCGTCTGCACAAAGCTGCGGGTACTGATGTTGCCCAGAATTGAACTAGCGTCGCGGCTAAGATCATACACTTCCACCAGAGCAACTCCAGTCATGTTGTTCACACCGCGCACAATCGCGGTGTAGTTACCTGGTGGCAGGTACTGCGATTATCGCAGATTCCCTTCCGTCAGCTGGGCGCGTGGCCGCTGTCCGAGATGTCGCGCTACTTGGTCGCTGGTGATAATCCCGCCGATTATTGTGCGTCTGCCAGTTATCGTTAGAGGCAATCAAAGCTCCGGTGCCATCGTGCAGTTCCAAGGTCGGATTAGACAATGGATTGGGAATGCCATACTGGGTGAGCTCAGGACCAATGGCGCGAATAATTACCATCTTTGTCCCGTCCCTCTGAACAATGAACCCGCCAATCATCACGTTGTCGCCTGTCTGCACAAAGGCGCGAGTAGAGATGTTGCCGAGGGCGTTCCAGGAGGGTGGGCCAGCACGTGCACTGTTCCAGGACCCGCAAACTCTGGGAGTGGATGTGGAGCGCCGCTCGTTGGACCTCCATATACGCCCGGCGGTTGCGGAACGCCGTCGACCACTAGAGATGCGATTACGTCCGGAGCCCCGGTAAAGTCGAGCTTGATGATTGAGCCGCTTACGAGAATGAGACCGACCGTGTCCGCGATGGAGTAGTTGGTTTGCAAAGTGAGTACACCATTGCCGACCTTGGCCAGCGAACCGCTGCTGCCCGTTATTGAAGATCACGCCGGAGAAAACGGTGTTCATGTTGTTTGTGCCCACTGTCAGGTCATTCGCTCCCATGAAAATATATCCGTCGCCCTCGATAGAACCGACGGTCACGCCCGATTGGTGGCCGCTAATATCCAGGTAACCGTTCCCCGAGTTCTCCGGTGCATCCGCAAAACACTTGCACCCGCGCCGTGCCACCGGTCGACGCTCCATTAAAAATAATCCCACCGCTAGCTCCATAACACCCTCCGCTAGCGATAAGGATTGCGCTTCCGGCAGTCGATGAATCATTGAAGATGGTTTCGCCGCCGCAGGTCGTATCACTCCCGCCGCCGCTGATAGATGGTCGCGTCGACCGGCAGTCGATGTGTTGTTGAAGATGATCTGGCCTGCGTTACCCGCTACCAAGGTTTGCAAAACGCCGCTGTTGTCTGATGATCCCGGTGCCGCTAAAAATCAGTTCGCCCCCGCCACAGGTGAACACTCGACGAGACGTCTACGCCGAAAGAAGTCGGCACCCGACGTGAACACGATGCTGTTCACCTCCTCCGAAGTCGAGATGTTGCACGTCTCTCTGCGAGGACTGAGCGAAGGTCGCAATATCGGACGGCCCATTGGGCGGCCCACCTGCCGTCCAGTTGTTCGCGTTTTCCCAAGCCGAATCCTGCGGCGACGATAGCCACGTCGCGCTGCCTGCCTGGCTAACTTGAGCAGTTAGCAGCAGCACCGCCGCCGCGATGCTGTGAACGATGTAAGAGGTGGTTTTGCTTTTCGTCTTCATATGGCCCTTAATAATTCGAGTCGTTGATCGAGAGCGAAGGCTTTAGAAAGCAGTATTACTGCAGATCGTACACTTCTACCAGAGCAACTCCGGTCGTGTTGTTCACTCCGCGCACGATCGCGGTGTAGTTACCTGGTGGCAGGTTGCGATAATCGCCGACTCCCTTGGGTCTGTTGGAGCATGGCCGCTGTTCATTATGTCGTGGACTTGATCGCTGGTGATAATCCCGCCGATTATTGTGTGCTGCCAGTTATCATTAGAGGCAATCAAAGCTCCAGTGCCATCGTGCAGCTCCAAGGTCGGATCCGCCAATGCATTGGGAACACCGTATTGCGTGAGCTCAGGACCAATGGCACGCACAATCACTCTCCTTGATTGTGTCCCTTGAACAATGACACCGCCAATCATCACGTTGTCACCCGTCCGCACAAAGCTGCGAGTACTAATATTTTCTAGTATTGAATTAGGCGCGGGGCTGAGATCGTACACTTCCACAAGAGCAACTCCGGTCATGTTGTCCACACCGCGCACGATCGCGGTGTAGCTACCCGGTGGCAGGTTTACGATCATCGCCGATTCCCTCGGGTCACTCGGTGCGTAGCCGCTAGCGCGAATAGCGGCGACTTGGTTCATGGTGATAATCCCACCGATGATCGTTGTTCCCCAGTTATCGTTAGAGGCAATCAAAGCTCCTGTGTGGTCGTGCAGCTCCAGTGTGGGATTAGCGAGCGCGTTCGGAACGCCGTGTTGGGTCAGCTCAGGACCAATCGCACGAATAACTACCTTCTTTGGTTCAGTCCCTTGAACAATGAAGCCGCCAATCACCACGTTGTCGCCTGTCTGAACAAACGCTCGGGTGGAAATGTTTCCGAGAGTTGAGATGGGACCCGCTTCCACTGTTCCAAGGCCACGCCCGAACTCAGGTAGAATATGTGGGGCGCTGCTCATTGGACCTCCATATATTCCCGGCGGTTGCGAAATGCCGTTGACCGTTAAAGACGCGATTACGTCTGGAGCCCCGGCAAAGTCGAGGTTGATAATCGAGCCGCTTACCAGATTGAGACCGACGGTGTCCGCGATGCAGTGGTTGGCTTGCAACGTGAGTACTCCGCTGCCGACCTTCGTCAGCGAACCGGTTCCCGAGATCACGCCGGAGAAAGAGGTGTTGATGTTGTTTGTGCCCACTCGTCAGGTTATTAGCTCCTAAGCAAACATTTCCTGAGCCCTCGATAGAGCCGACGGTCACGCCCGATTGGTGGCCGCTAATGTCCAGGTAACCATTGTCAAAAACCTTCACCCGCGCGGTGCCGCCCGTCGAAGCACCATCGAAAAGAATCGCACCGCCCGCAGCTCCGACGTCCCTCCATTAGCGATAAGGATTGCGCTGTCGGCAGTCGATGAACCCTTGAAGATGGTCTGCGCCTCCGAATGATGCTCATCAAAGCCGGCCGTCTGGTTGGTGATGGTCGCGTGACCAGCAGTCGATGTGTCGTTGAAGATTGTCAGAGCGCTGCCAGCGGTGGAGACGTCACCGCTTCCCAAGTTATCGATGGAAGCGTTGGCCGCAGTTGATGTGTCATTGAAAATTGTCTGGCCGCCAACGCCATGTGAACTCGCCAGCTCCGTAGTTGCTGATGGAGGCGTGGTCGGCAGTCGATGCGCCGTTGAAGATTGTTCGACCGATGTCGCCGTCGAAGCCGGTTGCCAAAGTTTAAGATCGAAGCGCCGCCCGCACTCGATGTATCGTTGAAGATTGTATCGCCGGTCGATGCTTCGATGGCGGACCTGGAGAACCCCCGTTAACAATGGACATGCGAGCGCTGGCCGCAGTCGATGCGTTGTTGAAGATTATCTGGCCTCCGTTCGCAGTTTCGAAGGTTTGCAGAACGCTGCTATTGTTGATGACGCCGGTGCCGCTAATAATCAGTTCGCCCTCCGAACGCCCGGGCACTCGGCGAGATGTGTAAGGCGAAAGAGGCGGAGTCGGAGGTGAACACGATGCTGTTCACCTCCTCTGATGTCGAGATGTTCACGTCTCTCTGCGAGGACTGAGCGAAGGTCGCAATATCGGACGGCCCATTGGGCGGCCCACCTGGCGTCCAGTTGTTAGCGTTTTCCCAAGCCGAGTCCTGCGGCGACGACAGCCACGTCGCGCTGCCTGCGAGGCTAACTTGAGCAGTTAGCAGCAGCGCCGCCGCCGCGATGCTGTGAACGATGTAAGAGATGGTTTTGCTTTTCGTCTTCATATGGCCCTGTGAGGCGGCGATTGAAACACAGAAATTCCGCAAATTACAAGGAAAATCCCACGCGACGCAGGCACGGAGTGTACCTGAAAATTCGCGTTCCAGACTCGCAATCACCCCCGTCTATTGCGGTCCGATTTAGCACCCTTTATGGCAGCGCACTCGAATGAGAGTGACTGTCACGCATACCAACTTAGCTTACAAGACAACCCTGGCGGCCAGAAGTGACCTTCTTTGTAGCCAGAGTTAATGCTTATTGCTCACCATTTGCGGCGCTTGGCTGTTCGCGGCGAGCTGTGCGCTCACCTTTTGGATTTGAGACGCCTGCTCGTGGGCGCGCTTGGTAAGCTGCTCGACGATCGCTTGGAAGTCCTTCTGCTGCTGTGCCACCGTTGAACTTAGCTGCGTGATCGCCGCTTGTTGCTCCTGTACTTTGCGCTGTTGTTCCAGAAACGCCTTGTGCTGTTCAAGAAATTCGTTGAGCAACATCGCGTTCACCGCTTCATAGCGCACACTGTAGATCTCTCCCTCACGATCCCGGATGACCAAATCTGGATCCACCTTCGCCACTTCTTCGGCAATTAAGCCAAATCGCCGTGTCGCTGTCGGATCGCTCTTGTACTGGAAGCTTACTGGCTTGAAGCTCCAGGATCGCTTCGCTCGCTTTGTCCATTGGCTTGATCTCCTTTTTGAACCGAGCTGACGAGGTGGCAGTGCCGAGTTGTCCGTTGGCATTTACGACAACTGTGTTCCCTGCTACAGCGGTGCCGCTAATCCCCGCGATAAATGTAAGGAATTGCCCGTCACCAATACGGGTGGTGTAGTTATCGGCGAAGCGACCGGGGTTACCAATTTCAATATGGTTGAGCCATCCACCCACATCGATACCGGCTTCGTAGCCCAAGCCGATATTGTTGTTCTGGCCCCGTCCGTCGGTCATGAGCGCTTCGAACCCAATCGCCGTCCTGTGGCTGCCTTTGGTGGTGTTTGCTAGCGCTGAAACTCCAACGGCCGTGTTCTCCGTGCCGGTGCTGTTGGCGCTAAGTGCCCGCAGGCCGATGGCTGTGTTGTTGCTGCAATTGCCATAGAGCGCATTGTACCCGTCGACTGTGTTGTAGCTGCCGTTGATGTTGCTAAGAAGTGCACTAGAGCCGGTGACTGTGTTTTGAACGCCTCTGTTGTCCTGCATCGCCTGAGCGCCATTAGCGGTGTTGTAGTTACCGGTGTTGCTCGGAGTAGAGCGCTTGATAACCAAGAGCGGTGTTAGAGATGCCACTGGTCAAGTTGGAAAGCGCTGAAGTTCCCTCAGCCGTGTTGTTACCTGGATAGCCGCCGTCCGGCGTTGGGCTGACCGCGATAGCTTTCGGTGCGGAAACAAGCGCAGAGCAGGCGAGCGCGATTGCGATGAGAAACAAACCGTGCCGCAGAGGCGACCGTCTGATTGATTCTGTCTAGGTGCAGAGTTGTCATATTGTTTGTGTTATCCGATCACTGGTGATTGCTGACCAGTTGCGGCACTTCTTCGCCATCGCGGGTTCGTCCTGGAGCGAATCTGGTCGCTTCAACCTGCGCGCTCACCTTTTGGATTTGAGACGCCTGCTCGTCGAGGCGCTTCGTGAGCTGCGCAACTGCCGCTGGAAAATCCCTCTGTTGCTGCGCTACTTTCGAGTTTAGCTGCGTGATCGCGGCTTGTTGCTCCTGCGCTTTGCACTGTTCTTCAAGAAATACGGTGTGGTCCTTAAGGAATTCGTTGAGCAGCATCGCGTTCACCGCTTCGTAGCGGACACTGTAAATTTCCCCCTTGCGATCCCGGATGACCAAATCTGGATTTACCTTCGCCACTTCTTCGGCAATCAAGCCAAATTGCCGTGTCCCTGTCGGGTCACTCTTGTATTGGAAGCTTACTGGCTTGAGCTTGAGGATCGCTTCGCTGGCTTTGTCCATCGGCTTGATCTCCTTTTTGAACCGACCTGACGAGGTGGCAGTGCCCAGTTGCCCATTGGCATCCACAACAACGGTGTCGCCTACTACAGCGCTGCCGCTAATCCCCGCGATAAATGTCCGAGTCTGTACATCACCGACGCGGATGGTGGCGTCGTCGAAAAAGTCACCGGCGTTGCCGATCTCAATATTGTTATCACGCGGGTTGTTCAACCCACCGACATTGGAACCAGCTTCGTGGCCCAAGGCGATGTTATGGTTGCCTCCCCTGTTGTTAAGGAGCGCTTTGAACCCGACAGCCGTGTTCTGACTGCCGTTGTCGTTGCTTGCCAGCGCTGATACTCCAACGGCCGTGTTTTCGCTACCGGAGGTGTTGCCAAAGAGCGCACGCAGGCCGGTGGCTGTGTTGTGGTCGCCGTCGAAGTTCATAGAAAGCGCGTTTACGCCATCGGCTGTGTTGTAATTGCCGATGGTATTGCTTGAAAGCGCATTGTAGCCAGTGGCCGTGTTCTGAATGCCAATTGTGTTGCTGTAGAGGGCGCGAAATCCGGTCGCCGTGTTGGTGTTGCCGGTGGTATTGGAGTAGAGCGCTTGATAACCGAGAGCGGTGTTAGAGACGCCGCTGGTCAAGCTGAAAAGCGCTGAAGTTCCCTCAGCCGTGTTGTTCCCCGCATAGCCGCCATCCGGCGCCGGGTTAACTGCGACAACTTGCGGAGCGGGCACAAGCGCAAAGCAGGCAAGGGCGAGTGTAATGAGAATGAACTCGCGTCGCAGAGACGAACGGCCGATTGATTCTGTTAATTGTAGAGATGTCATATTTTTTGGTTTCATTTTTGTGATGCTGGATTGTTGTGATGAGCGTGCCACTGGCTGACAGAATGTCAGAACTTCACCAGAATGATAGACTACTTCCACTCGGCAGCGAAATCGGTCTGCTTGCAACGCGGAAATCAGTTCAGTTACTGTTTTCAGCCATTTACTGATCCAAATCGTATACCTCAACCAGAGCAACGCCGGTGGTGTTTATGCCACGGAGGATGGCGGTGTGGCTGCCCGCTGGCAGCTCTGCGATAATTGCCGGCTCTCTTAAGTGTCCCGGAGCGTAGCCGCTTCTTAATATGCCCCTGACCTGATCGCTTTTCGATCAGCTGTTTCCAGCCAGTTACTGATCCAGATCGTACACTTCTACTAACGCAACGCCGACAGCGATGTTCTTGCCACGCACAATCGCGGTGTATCTGCCCTGTGGCAGGGTTGCTATGATGGCAGACTCGCTTGGCTGCGTCGGAGCATGCCCGCTGCTTTGAATCTCCATGACCTGGTCCTTGGTGATAATCCCGCCGATGACCGTAGTCTGCCAGTTATCATTAGAGGCTATCAAAGCACCTCTGCCGTCGTACAGCTGCAATGTCGGATCACTCAATGCATCTTGAACGCCGTGCTGAGCGAGCTCAGGGCCAATAGCACGAATGATCACCCTCTTTGGTCCGCTCCCTTGGACAATAAACCCTCCAATCATCACGTCTTCGTCCGACAGGACACGGCTGCGACTGCTAATGTTGCGTAAAATTGAAGAAGGAACAGTACCAGGGTTCTCGAGATCGTACACTTCTACGAGACCGACTCCAGTCGTGTCGTTTACACCACGCACGATCGCTGTGTAGTTACCGGGCGGCAGGTCTGCGATGATCGCCGATTCCAGTCCGTCGGTCGGAGCGTACCCGCTGTTCATGATGTCATGGACTTGGTTTTGGGTGATCACTCCACCGATGATCGTCGTCACCCAGTTGTTATTAGAGGCAATCAAAATTCCGTTGCCGTTGTGTAGCTCCAAGGTCGGATTACGCCAATGGATTCGAAACGCCATACTGGGTAAGTTCGGGGCCAAGAGCGCGGATAATTACCCTTTTCGTTCCGCTGCCTTGCACGATAAACCCGCCGATCACCACGTCGTCGCCCGTCTCCACAAGGGCGCGCGTGCTGATGTTAGTTAAATGCGCTACAGGTGTAGGCGGAGCTGTATTAGTCGCAGCATCACTGGCACGTGCACTGGTAGCGCCCACGAGCGAAACGACCGTGAACAACGAGAGGAGAATTGTTTTCATCTTAGAAGATTACGCACGAAGGCCGGTCGCTGGACTTATCTGAAGTAAAAAGTGAACGACAAATCTCTCGATGATCGCGGCTAGGACGCAGCGCTGCTGGTATTCAAAACCGACATTTCTTGCGCGGCGAGGTGCTCGACGATTGACGCTTTTTGCAATCATTAGCTAATTAACCCGGGTGGAGCACCAACCCGAGGATGATTTTGGAGTTTGCATGTGCGATCAGGATTGAGAGTTGATCTGCAAAAACAAGGTGCTTTAGGTCTTGCAGGATTATCTCCGAAGCTCGGATACTAAGCAAAGTCCGAGACGCCATACTTCTAGCGATGAACCCGCGACTAATTTCGATTCTGGCCTGCCCTCAGTGCCTCCACGCTCTTCAATTGGAGGGTAATCGGCTGGCATGCGGAAATTGTGCGGGCTCTTTTGAGATGCGCGGTCAAACTGCCCTGTTTTTGCCGGAGCCCGTGCCGATAGTTCCGGCCGAACATCAAAGCAATCCACTCGGTGCTGAGTACGAAATGATTCTTCGCGAAGGTAAAAAGTTTGTCCTAAACATCGGCGCTGGCGCGACCACGACTCGATATGCGAATTGCATCGAATTCGAGCATAAGATATTCCGCCACACTGACGTCGTCGGCGACGCGCATTGCCTTCCTTTTCGTAACGAAGTTTTTGACTGCGTTTTTGGCTTCAACGTTTTCGAACACCTTGAGAATCCGCGCCGCGCAGCGGCCGAAATTTTGCGTGTCTTGAAACACGGCGGTTCACTGTTCATTCACACAGCTTTCCTGCAACCGCTCCACGAAGCGCCATTTCATTTTTATAACGCGACGGAACATGGTGTGCGCTCCTGGTTCAAAGATTTCGACGTGGAAAAATGCCATGTAAGCCCGAACTTTGCTGCGCCGTTCATGCTCGCGTTCCTGCTCAGCACAGTTCTGGAATCGGTCGGAGCGAGCTGCGGAAAGGAAGCGCGCGAAGCAGTGGGTCAAAGTACTTTGCGGGATTGGGCGGACTTGTGGAGCGATCACTCAAAAGTGCCAGCGGTCTTCCAAGTGCTGGAAAACTTGCCTAACGAATTCCAGAGCGGGATCAGTGCCGGCTTCGAACTCGTCGCGCGCAAGCCCTAAGCCAGATACTGCGCGACCGAAACTGAGATGCACGCCTGAATCCACCAGGGACATTGACGCGTCGCAATCGCGGGCTAATTAACGCGGAATGGAACACCAACCACCTCGGTCCGAATACAAGAAGGTTTGGTCTGCCCTTTCAACCACCGAAGAGCAGGCGAAATTGCATGTAATCGGGGTGACGGAAGAAGCCGCGCTCCAATCAACCGGCGAGGAAACTTTGAGGTTTCTTCAGGACAGCGTCGGTATTGGAAAGGAGGATGTAGTTCTTGAAATCGGCTGCGGGATTGGGCGTGTAGGAAAAGTTGTGGCGCCGCTCTGCCGAAAATGGATCGGCTGCGATGTCGCCTCGAACATGCTCTCGCTAACCGCACAACGATTAAGGGATTTGTCGAATGTGGAGCTAGTGGAAATATCCGGCTATGATTTGAGCGGCGTTGCGGATGCTTCGGTGGACGTTGTTTATTGCACGGTGGTGTTCATGCACCTCGAATCCTGGGACCGATACAACTACATTTCAGAAGCGTTTCGTGTGTTGCGACCCGGAGGTCGAATTTACGTGGACAACATCAATCTCTGCTCGGATGGCGGCTGGAAAGTGTTTGAAACTCACCGCGCGTTCTCGCCCGCAAATCGTCCGCCGCATATGACGCAGAACTCAACCCCGCAAGAGATCGAGACGTACCTGAAACGTGCCGGCTTCGATGAGGTACGGATGCGTACCGATGACGACTGGATCCGTGCCTCGGGAACAAAAGCCAAAGTGTTGACCGGCCACGGTAATGCTGCGTAGTGAAGGTTCCATCTCTTTTCGCTGACACATCAGCACGCGCGCGTGCTCTCAGTGAGCAAATCGCGAGTGCACAGCATCGATATCACTGGTGGTTTGATCACCCCGTCGAGTGGGAGCGGCCGGCGCGAACGCTCTACATCACCGGTTGGTGCGTGAGTCGGTACGGCAAGAAAATTTGCTCCATCCGTGTCCGACGCGGGCGTCAGAAATTTTTGGGTAACTACGGAATTGAACGCAAGGACGTAGGCGCCGCCCTTGAGCGAATCGGGTTTGCCGTTGCTGTGCCTCTGCCGAGAGGAAAATCGCAGGTGATAATTGAAGTGCAGGAGTCGGATGGCGTGTGGCGAGCCATTTCGAGTCGCGCAGTCTTTGGCGTTCCGAATGGAGAATCCGTAGCTCCTATTGATCCCAAATACTTTATTCCAAATCCCGGCGCCAACGCACGCATTGAATTCTGGATTGATCGTCCGTTGGTTTGGCCAGAAAAAGCTCGTCATCTCAAAGTTACCGGGTGGTGTTTTGCGATCTCCGGGGACGAGATCACCGAGGTGCGCGCGCGTGTCCGGAAAAACTTTTTCCCGGCGCGTTTCGGCATGCCCCGGCCTGACATCGGTTTTGAGTACGACAATAGACCGGGCACGTTCCTAAGCGGCTTTTCACTACAGGCCATCATTCCGGCCGGGCGCAGCGAATTCATAATGGAAGCGCGCAGCGGCAACGGCCCGTGGGAAAGCTTTTTCGTTCATCTGGTGCGCGGCGCGATTTTCCGAGAGACATCGGATGGGGATGGTGATTATGCGCGCTGGATTCGATGCTACGATCAGCTCCAACGAGACGACCTGAAACGCGTTCGGGAGCAAATCGCACAATTTCATTATTCCCCGCTCATTTCGGTTTTGTTGCCGGTTTATAATTCGAATTTGAAGTGGCTCCGGCGTGCAATTTTGTCGGTGCAAAAGCAATTGTACCCGCATTGGGAGCTTTGCATCGTGGACGATGCCTCGACTGACCGAAAGATCTGGCCTTTCCTGCAAAAGCGCGCGCGTCAGGACCGGCGAATAAAGTTGATGCGACGCACGGAAAATGGGCACATCTCAGCGGCGTCAAATGACGCACTGCGTCTTGCAACCGGCGATTTTGTCGCGTTGCTCGATCACGACGATGAACTGGCGCCTACGGCACTGTACTTCGTGGCACTGGCGTTGAACAAGAATCGCGATTTGCAGCTGCTCTACAGTGACGAGGATAAACTCGAAGAACCCAATCGACGCTCTGAGCCGTATTTTAAGTCGGATTGGAACCCGGAGCTCTTTCTGGCGCAAAATTTCGTTTCCCATCTCAGTGTTTACCGAACCGATTTGATCCATCGCATCGGTGGTTTTCGCATCGGGTTTGAAGGTTCGCAGGATTATGATCTGGCGCTGCGTTGCATAGAACAGATTCGACCGGAGGAGATCGAACATTTGCCGTGGGTGCTTTATCACTGGCGCGCAGGAGATCAAAGCACGGCATCGAATCCTACTGCCAAACCATATGCACAAGAAGCTGCTCGCCGGGCGGTGGAGGAACATCTCAAACGCACGGGAATCGCGGGCACGGTGCTACCGAGTCATGGTGTCTATTTACAGACCAAATATGCGCTCCCAAACGAGCGACCGATGGTTTCCATTATCATCCCCACACGAGATCAAGCTTCAGCCTTAAAGAAGTGTGTTCATAGTATCTTCGAAAAGACCGATTATCCCGCATACGAGCTAATCGTGCTTGATAACCAAAGCTGCGATTCTGAGGCATTGGAATTTTTGGCCGGGCTTAAAAAACGTGACGGTGTTCGCGTGGAGCGAATCGACGAAGCATTTAATTACAGCCGCCTGAATAATCGTGGCGTCGAATTGTCCAGGGGCTCCTTCGTAGCATTGCTTAATAATGACGTAGAAGTGCTCCATGCGGACTGGCTTAGCGAAATGGTGAGCCGTGCGATGCAACCAAAGGTAGCAATGGTTGGCGCACGACTCTGGTATCCCAATGGGACGATCCAGCACGGTGGAGTGATCCTCGGAGCAGGTGGCATCGCCAGTCATGCGCATGTTGGCCTGCGGCGTGACGAGCCCGGTTACTTTGCTCGCGCACATCTGGCGCAAGATGTTTCCGCGGTGACGACTGCCTGCGCGCTGGTGAAGCGGGAGTTGTATCTACAAGTAGGAGGGTTCGATGAAAATCTGGCAGTCACTTTCAATGACGTCGATTTTTGCCTGCGCTTGCGTGAAGCGGGCTACCGCATTCTTTGGACGCCTTACGCAGAATTGATTCACCACGAGTCGGCCAGTCGCGGTTTCGACAATAGCGCGCCGAAACAAGTCCGATTTCTAGCTGAAGTCGATTACATGAAATCGAAGTGGGGCCACATATTGCAGCGCGATCCGTTTTACAATCCGAACCTCTCGCTCGACGAAAATCTCTTCACACTGGCTTTCCCACCACGGACGACCAAGCCGTGGCAGACTGTTGCGGCATAACTGTGCCTGGTTGAAGTCCTGCTGCACCGATTATGACAGAATCAATCGCGCAGAAAGAGGTAGTCGCAGACTACGCATTTCGTTTCGATACGCTGCCGGAACGGGTCACTTTCAGTAACCAAATCAAAATCACCGGCTGGCTATTGCATCGTCGAGGCCTGCCGATTCATGGCATTCGTGGAATTGTTCGCGGCATTCTATGGCGCCGATCGAGTTTCCGGGCACGTCGCAAAAGATCGCGACCACTGATCGCGGCTGCTTACCCCGATTTGCCCGAAGCGGGGCAAAGCGGCTTTCTTCTGTTGGTCGAGCCTGCCCGTCGGTCGAAGTGAAATTACGATCCAAGTCCAGGACCATCGAAAAATCTGGCGAACGATTTTCGTCACCGACATCTGGGCTTTTCCTGTTACCTTTCTGGGTCGAATAGGTCTGCCGCGCGTCGAGCGGTTCTTGTCCACTTATCTCGCGCAAGTTTTTGTCGGAAACAGGCAAAACAGTGTGAGCTCGGCCAAGCCACACTCGCTGAGCCAGCTTGAGGGCAGTTTAGCGCGCGAGAGGCTACAAAGCTTCAGCGGTGAGCTCGGTTTGACACAGTGCGACGTTAGAGCGGTAGACTTGTTTGTTACTTCGAAGTCGAATCTTTTTATCCGCGAAATAGCCGACTTACTTTGTGCAGGATTCCGCGCTGCGGGATGCGAAGCGCGGCTTTTGATCGACCAAATTCCGGCCGAAAAAACGGAGGAAGGCAAGATTCAAATCGTGGTTACACCTCACGAGTTCTTTAATTTGTTCCTAAGGGATAAGCTTCCCTGGGAGAAGATGCAGCGCCTAACAAATCATCTGTTCCTGCTGGGCACTGAACAACCGGAGAGCGAATGGTTCGATAGCAATCTCATCGTTGCACCGCACGCACGCGCGATGCTTGATATTCATTTATCCGGCGTGGCCGCATACCGCGCGCGCGCCTTGCCCTGTTTCCACTTGCCGCTCGGTTACGACCCATTGCTTGAACAAAGTGATGTACCAGCAAAGTCCAAAAGAGACCTCGACGTTTGTGTTCTGGCTGCCATGACCGACCGCCGTGAGGAATTCATCGCTGCCAATGCCGATTTCTTCGCGGCACGTAACTGCCATATCAGATTCGTTCCGATCGGCTTCGCCAAGACCGAAGAGACGCGAAGTTATTTGCCCATTCCACAACGCAACGCCCTTTTGCAGCGGGCAAAGATCTTGCTGAACGTTCATTACTCAGATCTGCGCTACTTCGAGTGGCACCGAGCGCTAATCGCTATGGCGAATCGTTGCTGCTTGATTAGCGAGACTTGTGAAGGCTTCGAGCCACTTGTCCCAGGTAAACACTTCGTAATGGCGAAAGCCGAGAATCTAACGGCCTGCTGTGAGTATTATCTAGAGCATGAGGATGAACGGGAAGCGATCACGGCAGCGGCTTATGATTTCATCTCCGAACACTTCACGCAGGAACAAAATTGCCGCACATTCCTGCAGCAGATACAGACAGTATTTCGGCGACAAAGCGACGGGACGGATTCGAATTTCGACAGAGTAGCTAGCCCGGAACAAGCAGTTGCAAGTGAGCCCTTGCCGGACGCCTTGGCGAAACATCTTATGCGAAGACCTACAGCGCTCTTCCTCTCAGCCGTGTACGAAGATCTCTCAAGCCTGTTTCACCCTGCGCATACAGAACCGGTACCAAACGGCAGGACCTCCACAGATCCAATCGAAACAGCCAGGCGTATCGCCATCGTCTCCGATATTCGGCGTGGCTACATCGATCGATTCGAGGCGCAAAGAAAATCTCAGGAACAAGGGAAAGCGATTTTCCAGTTAATCGACAACTCGCGTTTTAACGGCAGCGCGCCCGCGATTTCGGTCATCGTCACGCTTTACAATTATGGCGCCTACATTGGGCAGTGCCTGAAAAGCCTCGAGGAGTCTCAGACTGGGACGATTCCCGGCGGAATCGAAGCCGTAGTTGTCAACGACGCTTCAACCGATAATTCGCTAAAGCAGGCAATGACTGGTCCAACAAATTTCACGTCATCCAGTTCGGATTGTCGATAAGCAGTTAAATACCGGCTTGGCCGATGCGCGCAATCTCGGTCTTCAGCTAGCGCGTGCGCCTTACGCTTTTATCCTCGATGCGGATAACATGGTGTTTCCCCGCGCACTCGAGCAGCTGCACGCGACGATTGTGAGAGACAACTCCGCAGCTGCTTATTCGATGGCCTGTCGGTTCCAAGGTGCTCACAACAATCGGGAAGGCCTGCTTTCCTATTATGATTGGGACCCACAAATGTTAGTCGAGTATCCTTACATCGATGCAATGGCAATGTTCGATAGAGAGCAGCTAATCAAGATCGGCGGTTATGATACTGACTTGTATAAATACGGTTGGTTCGGGTGGGAAGACTACGACCTATGGCTGCGAATTGCGCAGGCAGAGCTCAGGGTGAGCTTTCTGCCGAACGTTCTTTGTCTTTATCGGCATCATGAGAAGGCGATGAGCAATACGACCAACCTTTTCGAGCGCGAATTGGTAGCGCACTTGCTTGAAAAATACGGCTCGCTTGTTGAAACCTATCCCTCCGAAAAGGCGATTGCTTGGAGTTGATCGCTCGTGGTTTGAAGGAGCCGTCGAGACAAGCACGCAAAAACGCGAGCGGGCAGGTGTTTAGTGTCGGGTTCACTCTTGCCTATCGGCCGTTTGCAACCGTCTCAGGCTCAGCGGCAGAAGAAATTCTTGCGGCTCTCTTTAGGAACCTGTCCGAATTCTTCACGCAGAGCGGTTTTTCCTTGCAACCAAACCGCCAAACTTCCAAAAAGTTTTGGAAACGTCCGGCCCCATATGCAAAGAAAAACCAACATCCGCGGTTTCATCCGTCGCAGCGTCGCAGCCATACTCGTTTCTTGTTTAGTGCTTGTAGCCCCTGGCTTCTCCGGCAAAGGAGCGAGCTCTTCGGGTCAAGCCAAAACGCTCGGTTTCGTAGAGCGCGTCACGTATCAACGTGCGATCGAAGAAGTTTACTGGCGTCACCGCATCTGGCCCAAAGATCGCCCCGATCCCAAACCATCACTCGATGCCGTCATCTCTCAGGCGCAGCTTGAAAGCAAAGTCGCAGAATATCTGCGTAAGTCTCAGGCGCTGCAGGATTACTCGGGACACCCGATTACTGCCGAGCAATTGCAGGGGGAGATGGATCGCATGGCAACTCACACCAAGCAGCCTGAGTTGTTACGCAAGTTATTCGAAGCCTTGGGCAACGATCCATTTGTTATCGCCGAGTGTCTCGCCAGACCAGCGCTAACTGAGCGGCTGCTAAGTAATCAGTACGACGGCGGTCAGGGGGAGCCGTTCGAGCCTTCGCCAGCCACAGCAGAACACCGACCGGCTAGCGCGATGACAGTGCAGAGCGGTGTCTACACGCTACCAGCAATATCAGATACAGGCGACTGCGTCAATAACACTTGGGCAGCCACCAGCATCGCGAACGCGCCAGCCGGTAGATTTGGTCATACCGTAGTGTGGACGGGCACTGAAATGATCGTATGGGGCGGAGGCTACGATAACACCAATTTGAGCACTGGCGGGAGGTACGATCCGGCTACCGATAATTGGAGAGCCACAAGCACCACCAGCGCACCGTATGCGCGGTCTGGCCATACGGCAGTTTGGACCGGCAATGAAATGATTATCTGGGGCGGACACGGCGATAACACCGGCGGGAGATATAATCCGACGACGAACAGTTGGAGACTTACCAGTACCACCAACGCGCCCAGCGGCCGAAGCGGTCATACCGCGGTTTGGACCGGCAGCGAAATGATCGCCTGGGGTGGCGTTGACCCCTTTGGCTTTGCCTTGAATACCGGTGGAAAATACAATCCCGACATGGATAGTTGGACGGCTACAACGGCCACGAATGCGCCGACAGCCAGAACATTTCACACAGCAGTGTGGACCGGCAGCGAAATGATCGTCTGGGGCGGATATATTCAGTTGCCTGGCTATTCAACCTCTTTCAACACGGGCGGCAGATACAATCCCGTGGCGGACACTTGGACAGCTACCAGCCAACTAACGCACCTCTGCCCGAGTGCAGCATACTGCAGTATGGACTGGCAGCGAAATGATCGTTTGGGGTGGTGCCCATTTTTCTGGCGACCCACCGTTTAATACCGGCGGGAGATACCATCCCGGCACGAACAGTTGGACAGCTACCAGCACAACTAACGCGCCTTCTGCCCGAAGTCGTCAAACGGCGGTTTGGACCCTCAGTGAGATGATCATCTGGGGCGGATCTAGTACGTCAGGCCTTACGAACACCGGCGGGAAATACAATGCCGACACAGGTAGCTGGACAGCTATAAACACTGCAAATGCCCCTGCCCCACGAGTCGATGCGACGGCAGTATGGACTGGTAACCAAATGATCGTCTGGGGCGGATGGGAAACCTACCCTAATGGTCTGAACACCGGCGGCAGATATTGTGCCCCGGGTCCTCCGGAGCAGCTAGGTAACATCAGCACGCGCGCCTTTGTACAGACGGGTGACAACGTGATGATTGGCGGGTTCATTGTTCAAGGGACTGGCCCAAAGAGAGTAATTATTCGTGCGATTGGCCCTGAGCTCGGTGCACCTCCATATAACATTCCCAATGCATTGGCTAATCCGACCTTGGAACTGCACAACGCGCCGGAGCGTTGATCGGATCTAATGATGACTGGCCGCATACGATCATCGGCGGGTTATCACCGGAACCAAGTCGGCGACATTCAGACAGCGGGCATGCTCCCACAATCCATTGAATCGGCCATCATCGCAGACCTGCCACCGGGTAACTACACCGCCATTGTGAGTGGCGTAAATAACACGCTGGAGTCGGTCTCGTGGAAGTGTACGATCTTAGCGCTAACACTGCTTCCATTCTGGGCAATATCAGCACTCGCAGCTTTGTGCAGACTGGTGACGACGTAATGATTGGCGGCTTTATCGTTCAAGGAACCGGCGCAAAGAAAGGTGATTATTCGTGCCATAGGTCCGGAGCTCGGTGCACCTCCATACAATATTCCAAATGCATTGGCCAATCCGACCTTGGAACTGCACAATGGCGCAGGAGCTTTGATTGGCTCTAATGATGACTGGCAGACACACGATAATCGGCGGGATCATTACCAGCAACCAGGTAAGCGATATTCGAAGTAGCGGGCATGCTCCCGGGGACGGAAGGGAGTCTGCGATCATAGCAGAACTGCCACCGGGCAACTACACCGCGATCGTACGCGGCGTAAACGATACCACCGGAGTTGCTCTCGTCGAAGTATACGATCTGGACTGATAAGTTGGGTCAGACGCTTGCGACTGTTGCTTACTTCGCCAGGCCTTGAGTCGCCGCTACCGCGGCTCTTTCTGATTTTCTGCCAAAACCGTTAGCGCAACCACTCAGGAAAACCCTCGTCATCTGCCCACGGAGAAATCGGCGCGCTCCCTTGCAAGATTGGGATTGTAATAAGGATCCTGCTCTAAGACGTCAGACCACCGTTGGCGCATAATTGCTTCGCCAGAGAAGTCAGGCTTTTCGCGTGTGAGCGCATTCCAATGAAGCTTCGCAAATGGGGCGTAAACAATCAGATAACCGGCGCGCCGCATTTTTAGACAGAGATCGATCTCTGCGAATTCGTGAGAGAGTGTCTCGTCAAATCCGCCGATCTGTTGAAAAACGTCCCGGCGTGTCAACATACATGCTCCAGAAACGGCGCTGTAATTACGAACCATCCGCAACTGGCGGTTCACACCTGGGTGCTCTGCCGGGAAACCGTGAAAAGCGGACTGCGCAACCCCATTCACGCCAAGAACAAGCCCAGCGTGCTCAATCGTGCCAATCGGATTTATCAATCTCGCGCCCACTGCGCCAACCTCGGGCCGTTGCACATGTTCAGCCATAATTGTGACCCAATCCGCCTCGATTGGTTCGACGCCAGCGTCCAGAAACAGCAGCCACGGGCTATCGGTCTGTTGCACGGCGTAATTTTTGGCCGCGGAAGCATTTGTCGCATCTGGGAAATGCAGCACCCGGACGTCTGCGCAATCCTCGTGGACTTTGTCGCGCTCGCCGACTTGAACAATCACAATTTCGTAATTTGGGTAGCTCGTTTTGCTGATCAGATTTTCGACGAATCCCTTGAGCGACTCCGAGCTGGGGCCACTCGGAATGATTATGGAAATTTTTATGGGTTCGAGCAACTCGCGTCTGACACAAAAGGCGTGGGTACGCCAGTCCACGGTGACATGCGCCGGCTCGCCGCGGCGTTCCAAGTGAGCTTCAATTGCGCGCCATGAAGCTTCGAGTTGTCCCGGTTTCTGACGGACGTCGCTCGAGCTAGAGCTTTCGCTGCGCCGCCAATGATAGAGCACTCGCGGAATATGATGAATTCGGTTGGTTCGCTCCGTGACACGCAGGAGAAGATCGTAATCTTGTGAGCCATCAAACTGCGGTTGAAATCCCCCAACCTCTCGCACAAGGTCGTGGCGCAGAAAGATCATGTGACACAAATAATTGCAGGACAGAAAGAAGTCTGGCGACCAATCCGGTTTCAGTATTGGTGAGTCCAAGCCTGTCTCCGTCAGTTTGTCTTCGTCCGAGTAGATCAAATCGAGCTCAGGCTTTTCCTGAATCAACCTTACATTTTGGAAAAGGGCATCGGGCTCAAACACGTCGTCATGATCGAGAAACGTGAGCCACTCACCTTCAGCGACATTAAGGCCTTTGTTTAACGCAGCCGAGATGCCTTGATGGCTCTCAAGCCTAACGAGACGAATCCGCCGGTCACGCGCAGCCAAGGCAGGCAAAGCGCCTAGCAGGTCGGTGGCAGTCGATCCATCGTCGATCAACACCAGCTCCCAATTTTCATAAACTTGCGCAAGCACAGACTCCACAGCTTCGCGGAGCCACGAAACCGGAGTATCGAACACGGGCGTCAGTATGCTGATGAGCGGTTGGGAAGCTAAAGCAGGCACCTCACGACGCATCGAGGCCAATTCCTCCGCACTTGCACGATGTTGCTCAAACCACTTTTGGTATTCGCTTTGTGTAACAGAGTTCCCGAGCGTTGGTTTCTGTTGGTGAAGCTTTCTCCAAACTGTCTTTGCAGGTTTTTCCAAAACCCGATAGGGCGCGAGCAATACCTGGCCGATCCTGCGTTCGGGGGATTTGCGTAGCGTGCGTCTCTCCTCCTTCAGCGCCTTCAGCTCACGCCGGTATTGTTTCAGCTTCAGTAATTTTTCTTCCAGCACCGCGATATGCCTGTACGCTTCCGCCAATTCACGATTACGGATTTCAAGCTTTCGCTCCAAAGCCTCCAGTTCCTTGCTCATCTTGCTGCACAGCCCGTTGTTAGAATGTGAGCAAAATCCGATCGGCTGAAATAACTGAATGGCGATGCCACGGGGACATTATATTGGTTGAAGGCCGTCGCAGGCAAATCTACCCTGCCCGCGCCGAAGGTTGAACGCGTTCTCCGAACGCGTTCATCGTCTTCGGAGAAGCCGATCCACCTTCGCAATGTTCGATTTTGTCGTTTATCTCCTTTATCGCGCCGGCTTAGCCGTTGTCGCCGCGCTGCCGTTGCCGTTTCTCTTCGGTTTCGGCCAATTCCTTGGCGCCTGCGCGTGGATGTTTTCCGGCAAATATCGGCGTCTGGCAAAGCGGAACCTTGAGATTGCCTTTGCGAATGAAAAGTCGCCGCGCGAATTGCGTCAGCTTGTGCGCCGCCATTTCCGGCAGCTCGGCGCCAACCTGCTTTGCAGCGCGAAGCTGACGCAGATGTCGCCGGAGAAAATCCTCGAGCGTGTCGAGGTCGAAAATACCGAGTCGATGGCGCGGGAATTTCGCGCAGGCGTTCCGGTGGTGCTCGTTCTGAGTCACATCGGAACGTGGGAAGTGTTCGCGCAATTGATGCCGAAGTTCTTTGGGTTTGTTAGAGGCTCGAGTGTGTACCAGGGGCTGGGCAACCGTTTCATTGACAAGCATGTACGGCGGGCCCGGAGTCAGACTGGGCTGGAATTGTTCGATCGCCGCGATGGTTTCGAGCCGGTGATCGAGTTGCTGCGCTCAGGTGGTGGCGTCGGCGTTTTGTCGGATCAACACGCCGGCGATCACGGCGTGTGGACGCCTTTTTTCGGGCGACTGGCGTCCACTTCGCCTTTGCCAGCCTTACTCGCCAAGCGTACACGGGCAGCGCTGATTGCCGCTGGAGTTTACACCACCGGACCCGCGCGTTGGCGCATGGTGTTCACTGAGCGATTCGATGAGACCGGTGCTTCTGTCTCGGTGCTGACGTCGAAAATAAATCGAGTGATCGAGGAACAAATTCGACGCGCGCCCGAAGACTGGTTCTGGGTGCACAATCGCTGGAAAACCCCTGAGCCCAATTTTCTTCTAGCAAATTACAAACGCGGCATTTATCTGCCGCCCGGCATTTCGGCTAGCGATCTGAAACCATTTCGAATTCTCATCCGCTCAAGCAACTGGCTGGGAGACGCCGTGATGAGCGTGCCGGCAGTCCGTGCGATCAAGGGCGGGCGTCCCGACATTCACGTGACAATCGCTGCACCCGACAAAATCGCAGCCGATGTGGAAGCTTATTCCGGAAGTGGACGCCATCATTCCTTTGCCAGAGGGTTCACTTCTTTCAGTTGTTAGGCTCTTGAAGCAACAAATGCCTTTTGACGTGGCGATTCTCTTCCCGAATTCGTTGCGCGTTGCGCTTGAATCCTGGCTGAGCGGAATTCCGCGAAGAGTCGGCTATCGCGGCCATTGTCGGAATTGGCTCGTGAACCAAATCGTTCGCGAGCCACGAAAGCCACGGCCGCCCGAACATCATTCGCTTCGTTTTCTTCGCATCGCTCGCGAATGCGGAGCAGAAACAGAAAAAACGTCCAACGTCCAACGTGCCACATCCAACAGCCAACTTTCCGATTCCAATCAGCCCTCACCTATCAACCATCACCCTTTGAAAATCGGTCTTTGCCCTGGCGCGGAATACGGCCCAGCCAAGCGCTGGTTGCCCGAGCGATTCGCTGAGGCGGCGGCGAAGATCACTGAGCAATCATCGGCTCAATGGATTCTGCTGGGGACAAAGAACGACGCCGCAATAGGCGAACAGATCGCCGCTGCAATCGGCGATCATTGTGTGAACCGGATCGGGCAGACTACGCTCGATCAACTTATCGACGAATTGCGGCAGTGCCGTTTGCTACTCACCAACGACACGGGAACGATGCATCTTGCCGCATTACTGGACGTGCCTGTAGTCGCCGTTTTCGGTTCCACCGAACCACGCCTGACTGGGCCGCTCGGCAACGGGCATACTATTTTGCGACATCATGTCGAATGCAGCCCATGTTTTCTCCGCGAATGTCCGATCGATTTCCGTTGCATGAAAGCCATCACCACCGACGAAGTCGCGGGCGCTGTCCTGTCGATGCTTGCCAGGTGACTTTCATTTTCGAGATCGACCGGCGCGACCGCTAGCAATTCGCCGCTTCGCTTCCGCGAGATACGCATCATCGATTTCAAATCCGATAAAGTTTTTGACCGCACAGCCTTGCGCTGCGACCGCAGAATTACCGATGCCGAGAAAAGGATCCAGCATCGTTCGGACGCGCGACGCTCCGTGCAATTTGATGCACCATTCGGCGAGTCGAACCGGAAATGTCGCCGGATGCGGCCGTTCTTTCTCGCGGCTTTGAATCGTTTCGTACGGGACGAACCACGTGTTCCCGCGGCAACGCAGATCTTTTCCGCGAGTATGCGACCAACGCGCGATGTTGCTCTTATCCTGATACGGAACGCCAAGCGCTAGTCGATTCAGTTCGACGCGACCGGACTTCGTGAAATGAAAAACGTATTCGTGGCAATCATTGAGAAATCGCTGCGAATTGATCGGCTTGAAATGGCCAAACGCGCGAACTCCTGTCGCCGCTTCCGTGTGGGAAGCGTTTTTTGGATCGGATCGAGCGCTGCGCCTCGCGTCGGCTACAGGGCGACGGCTACAATGATCGTCGATCGCGATGGATTTGATCCAGTGAATCGTGTTTTGCAGAACAAAAAACTCGCGCAACTCCATCACGATTTCGTGGGGCAGCATCGGGTTCGACGGCGCGGCGCCGATGTTGAGAAAAAAAGAACCGTCCGGTCTTAACACGCGCCGGACTTGTCCCGCCCACTCGCCACACCAACCTAAATACGATTGCCGGTCCTGACGGTCGGAATACTTCCGATACCTGATTCCGAGATTGTATGGTGGCGACGTCACCACAAGATCAACGCTTGCATCGGCGAGGCGCGACATTCCTGTGATGCAGTCCTGCCTGCGCAGGTCAAATTTGGTCACGAACGAAAGTAGCACAGACATCTTGTCTGTGGGGCTGGCGGGCGTCTCGCCTGCCAAAGAGATTGCAACGCGCACCAAGCGAGACGTGCGTCTGTACTACGACAGGCAAGATGCCTATCGGCCACACAGGCAGGATGCCTGTGCTACAGCGACATTCGCGCGTGTCCGTGAATTCGCTTATCCTTTTCCATGGCTGATAAGCCCGTCGAAATTGAAGATCGCCGATCGCGAATTCGCATCGCGTCTGCTCGTTGGCACGGGAAAATTTGCGTCTAACGAGTTGATGCGGGACGCACTCATCGCCAGCGGCACCGAGCTGGTCACCGTGGCGCTGCGTCGAGCCGATCTCTCAGGCAAACACGATCCGTTTGCGAACATTCTCGATTTTATCGATCCCAAACGCTATCTGCTCCTGCCAAACACCAGCGGCGCTCGAAATGCGGAAGAGGCCGTGCGCCTTGCGCGGCTCGCGGCGAGCGCAGGTTTGCCGACATGGATCAAGCTCGAGATTCATCCAGACCCGCGCTATTTGCTGCCCGATCCTGTTGAAACACTCGCGGCAGCAGAAATCCTGGTGAAAGAAGGGTTCACTATTCTTCCCTACATCAACGCCGATCCCGTGCTGGCGAAACGATTACAGGATGTCGGCACGGCCACGGTGATGCCTCTCGGATCGCCGATTGGTAGCAACCGCGGCATCGAAACCCGCGCGCAGATCGAGATCATCATCGAACAGGCCACCGTGCCGGTTGTTGTGGATGCAGGACTTGGCGCGCCGAGTCACGCCGCTGAAGCAATGGAAATGGGCGCCGACGCAGTGCTTGTGAACACCGCAATCGCAATCGCGTCCGATCCGATTCGCATGGCAAAAGCATTTAAGAAAGCCATCGAAGCAGGACGCGAAGCGCGCGAGATCGGATTATCGGATAAACTCCACGCAGCGTCAGCCACAAGCCCGTTGACCGGATTTCTGACGAGATAGGTGGAACGCGTTGTCCTCAACGCGTTGGCAAGACAAGTGCGGCTTTGCCGCCTGATTACCTTGCGCCGTCGGCGACGAGCCATCGTCTTCGGAGAAGCCGATCCACCTTTGATGCGCGCGCGAATGGATTAACAATCCAACGCCCGCTTTGCATTCTCTCGCGCGCTGTTGCTCGAGATCAGCTTAAAACGTCGTTTCGCTTACAAATTCTTCGTGATGCCGGACGCCGCGTTTCGTTTCCTTTTGCAATCGTTTCAGGCGACTCGACAACGCGGCTTTCGCCGCGGAGTTCATCCGATCGATGAACAAAATTCCGTGCAGATGATCGTGCTCGTGTTGAATCGCCCGCGCGAGAAGACCGCTCGCCTCGATTTGGAACATCTCGCCTTCCAATGTCTGCGCGCGCACGAGCACCGATTGGGCTCGTTCAATGTCGGCGGTGATCTCTGGAAAGCTTAAGCAACCTTCCATGCCCACTTCGGTTTCGCCGCGCACCTCGATTTCCGGATTGATTAACACGATCGGCATCGCGCTCTTTGGATCGACATCTTTGCCACTGAGCTTGAGCGTGCTTGGCCGGTCTTCGACGGCCGAAACGTCGAGCACAGTGAGCTGCAACGGCCGGCCGACCTGCTGCGCTGCCAGCCCAACACCGTGCGCTTCCTGCATGGTCTCGATCATGTTCACCGCCAGTTGCCGGATTCCCTCATCGATTTTCTCGATCCGTTCACCTTTGGCGCGCAGGATCGGGTCGCCATACTGCAGGATCGGCAGGATCATGGTCCTTCCTCCCGGGTGAACGCCGGCAAATTTTTCACGCCTGCCAGCTTCAACGCGTCCATCACCTTAATGATCGTGCCGAATGACGCTTTCTTGTCTGCTTGCAGCGCGAGCGTCGACTTGCGCTGTTCAGGCAAACCGCGAACCGCGCCTTCAAGTTCATCCACATTTACGGTTCGCCCATCCAGCTTGACCTCGTCATCCTGGCTGATGCTTACGATCGCGTGATCCCGCTCCGCCGGCTGTTTCTGCGCAGTTTTCGATTCCGGTAAATTAATCTGCACCTCCGGCTGATCTTTTTTGAATGTTGTGGAGACGACAAAAAATATCAGCAGAATGATGAGAATATCGACGAGCGAAACGATGATGATGACCGGTGCCCGTCGTTTCTTTACTGAAAAATTCATGCGAAATGGCCGCGCGCTTTACGCGACGGAGGTCGGGATCTGTGCTGTCTTATGTTCCCGCGTAGCGCGGCCGTAATAGCATTTGTTGATCAACTCGACGACGAGCGTTTCCATCTCGACCGACATCACTTCCACTTTTCGGGAAAAATAGGTGAACCCGACCAGGGTCGGGACGGCGATGGAAAGTCCGAAGACGGTTGCGTTTAATGCTTCAGCTATGCCAAGCGCGATCTGGCGCGTGTCCGATCCGCCGCCAGAGCTCAAGCCGAGGTGCGAGAAAACGTGCACTAAACCAGAGACCGCGCCGATTAGCCCGAGCAGCGGCGCAATTCCAACAATGACTTCAAGAATAATGAGACCTCGCTCCAGTCGCACCATCTCGTGACGCGCACGTGTTTGGACGACTTCAACATTTTCCGATCGCGGCCCGCGGACATGTTGCAGCGCCACGCGAGTAATTCGAGCGAGCGACGAAGGATCATGATAGACGAGACGTGAAAGCCGTTCGGGACTTTCGCCCGGCGTCATCCGTTCTATTTCCGATTCGATCGCGGACGGCAGCACAATCTTCCTTCGCAAGGCGAGCCCACGCAAAATCATGATCGTAACTGACACGATCGAACATATCAGTAGCGGCCACATGAAAAGGCCGCCCCTCGAGAAAAATCCCAGAACGACATCCACGATTCCCGCCGTTTCGGCAATGATCCAGGCGGTCATCGTCCGTTAGGAAAAATAATGAACCCCAGGCCATCCACTTCCAAACCATCTGGCGGCAATGACTGCGCCACGTCTGCGGGAATTGGCGGGAGGTGCGCTTCCATCACCGACTGCACACACACGCTGGCGAACGACTCGTTCGAACTGTTTTCGGTAACTTTGAGGTTCTTCACGCGTCCGCTTCGATCGATAATAAATGCCAGGCGCAGCGTCCCGATGCTAATCAAATCACGTTTCTGATCGACGTACGTGTACCATCGTGAGCCAATTGAATCGGCCACGATCTTCTGGTAACGGCCAAGCGGCGTGCCCAAGGCATTCACCGACGAGATCCCGCGATTCGTAATGTTTCCAGCCATCTGAGTCCGCTCTTTTTGGCGACGATACGCCGACTGCGCTTGTGATGATGCAGCCGCGGCATCGAGCGCAGACGCTGACTTTTGAGTCAGCAACGCAAATTGCTCCGCAGCAGTAATAGGCTCGGGTTGCGCGGCTGGCTGCGCAGACTTCTGTTGCGATGCTGGTTTCTGCTGAGCCTGCGCGCCCTTGCTGTCGAGCGAGTACGGATTCGATTCAAAATCCATCAACGGGCGGTCCTTCCCGGCCTGAGACGGCAACGGCATTTCGCCAGTAGCGGCCAGTTCGCTGGCTCCAATCGAATTAGCATTGGACTCAAATGTCTTGTCCTTCGGCTCCGGCGCGTTTTTAGATTCGTCCGTCTCGATGAACGTGGAATTTTTCGAATTCGAGGCCGGCGACAAATCCATGAACGTCAGTTCAACCGGTTTGTCCGGCGCCGGGAGCGCGGGCGAGAAAAACCCGCTGAACGCGGCGAGCAAAAAGGCCACCAGCAAATGAATTAAAATCGCGACAAGTAACGCCCAGAAAACCGTTCGCGCGTTTTGTTGATAATCCCGCAGCCTGTCGGGATTGCCCGGCTGGGCGAAAACAGTGTCAGCCGTCGTCATGTAGCAATGATCGCTTGGTAAAGAAGCATTCGGGCGCAGAAGCTCTGCTAAGGGTGGAACATTATCTCAGGCCACAAGCCCTGACAACTTGGGCGGCCCTAGTGTTCGATATGGCCAGAAACTGTGTTCCGTGAAAGCAGTTGCGCGCGTTCCCTGGCTCGTCATTCCGAGCGAAGTCGAGGAATCCCGCTGCGCAACTCATCGTTAATTCTATGGGGTCCTTCGACTTCGCTTCGCTCGCTCAGGATGACCGCGTGGTCGACAATCTTTTCGCGAAGACATCCGCGCGTGATGAAACAAATACTGCTGCGCGTACCCACCGTGTTCGCCGAAGTACAGTTTCGGAGAACTGGCGAAGCCGCTGCGCGGTCATTTTCTTTTGACCCGAAAAATAATGCTGCCTCAACACGCGCTCGATCCAGACATCAATCGGGAATGCTCGCAGCCGCTCATACGCAAAAAGCATCACGCAATTTGCAATCTTCGGCCCCACGCCTGGCAACGTGCACAGTTGTTTTCGGAGCTCGGCATCAGACAACGCCGACCACGCCTCGAGATCCGCCTGGCCGGAGCTGACGAGCCGCGCCGTCGCACGCAGATTTTTGGCGCGGTAGCCGAGCTTGCAATCGCGCAACTCCTTCTCCGAAGCTTGCGCAAGTCGCCGCGGCGAAGCGAACGTGTACACGAGGTGATCATGCGATCCTCCGTTGCTCGCCAAATCGTTTCCGGAGCGCCATCGAAATTTGGCGAATATGCGCCACCTGTTTCATCGACGAACAAATGAATGTGGCGAGACATTCCCACTTCGGTTGCCGAATGATCCGTAACCCGTGACAAAAATTGCGAGCAGCGTTCATGACCGGGTCCTTCGGAAACGAATCGCAAATCTCCGCCAACGGATGATCCAAGCGCGAAGTAATGCCTGATAATTCCGGGGAGCGCACGCGTCTCGCGTGCTGGTTTTGGCGTCCCGCCAAAACGAACTTTTAAAAATTCGCCGCCTTGCTCGACATAAACAGGCAAATCGCCAATCGTTCCCACAAACCCGTCCCCAACCTTTTGCCAATGAAACACCTGCCCTGAATTAAGCGTCTGCTCGAGATCGAAATCAGGCGCGAGGATTTTCGTAAATTTCATAGGTGGATCGCATTGTCCTCAACGCGATGTCATCCAGTTATTTTACATCGTCTTGTGGAGAAGCCGATCCATCGGGAGCGTCACCATTCGCACATTCGTCATTCGGATTTCGTCATTCCAATAGCGTCTGAGCCTACCGCGTCGATTACGATCACGAGGAAGAGCACGACAGGAGTAAGAGGAAACGAATCACATTATCTGTGTGAATCCGTGCTAATTCGTGGCTAAATCACCAGCGACATGGACAGCAAACTGGCGATCGATACCGCGGTCTTACTTCTGTATTTTATCGTCATCATTTCCATCGGCCTTTACATGGGCCGGAAGGAAGAAAGCCTTAAAGATTTCGCGCTTGGCGGTCGCCGAATTCCGTGGTGGGCCGTGCTCGCTTCGATTGATCGCCGCCGAAACAAGCGCCGGCACTTTTTTCGGAACGCCCGGGGAAGGCTTCAGTCACCGCGATTATACCTACTTGCAGCTCGCCTTCGGCACCATCCTCGGACGCATTCTCGTCAGCTACATTTTCATCAAGCCGTACTACGACTACAAAGTTTATTCGATCTACGAATATCTCACCGCGCGCTTCGGCGTGCCGACGAAAAACGCGGCATCCGCTATTTTCATGATTACGCGTGTGCTGGCGTCCGGTGCGCGCCTGTATGTAGCGGCGATCGCGCTCGCGCTTGCGTATGAAATGATTCGCGGCGTGCAACCCGGTCAAAGAGAAACGCTTCTCATCTACATCGGCGCAACGATTGTCATTGTCATTTTGACCGCCATCTACACGACGTTCGGTGGGATCAAGGCTGTCATCTGGACCGATTTGATTCAAGCCTCGATCATGATTGGGAGCGCGTTGATTGCGCTCGGCTTGCTTTACTCCGCCATTCCAGGCGGCTGGCACGAAATCGTGCAACGCCACGGCGGCATTTCAAATTTCGGATCTCATCGCCACCGGTCTCGATCCGGCGAAACATGGCTGGGACAAAATCAAAGGAATGTTCGAGACGAGTACACGATCTTTGCCGGCCTGATCGGGGCAGCGTTCATCACGATGGGAACGCACGGCACCGATCAGGACATGGTGCAGCGAATGTTGACTGCGCCCGACATTCGCCGGAGCCGTCGCTCTCTTGATTCTGTTCTGGCCTGGCCGACATCCCGATCGCGTTCACGTTTCTCAGCATCGGACTACTGCTTTGGGTTTATTATCAAGCCCATCCCGATCCGACGCTGCCCAAAACACCTAACGAAACGTTCTGCCACTTCATTCTGTACCAAATGCCAGTCGGTCTTCGCGGACTGCTCATCGCCGGAATTTTCGCAACCGCCATGGGCTCGCTCAGCACAGCGATAAACGCGCTGGCCACGAGTTTCACGCGCGATTGGTACGAGCCATACATCAATCCACGATCAACCGACGAACAAAGCCTGCGCGCCGTCCGCTGGGCCACGGTGTGGTTCTCGGTCCTGATGATTATCGTCGCATCGACCACGTCTTACCTCGTCATCGTGCATCCGAACGTGCGGATCATCCCGATCGTGCTCGGGATCTTCGGCTACACGTACGGATCGCTGCTCGGCGTTTTCCTGTGCGGGATGTTCACCAAGCGGCGCGGCAACGACTTGGGAAACATCATCGCGATGATCATAGGCTTCATCGTCGTCGCGATTTTGAGTGGTCTACCAAACAACATCGCCGGACTGTTCGGCGGTAAGTTGTACACGCAGCCGAGCTGGCTGCCGGTGATGGAATTTCCCTGGTGGATTTGCTTCGGCACCATCGTCACGTTTTCCATCGCGATTTTGTTCCGAACCGGCGCCGACAATTCGAGCCCGGCGGCGCACGGAGTGACGCGCCCTACCAAGGCGACCTAGCGCAACGTATGCCGATAGGTAGAGCGGGCAGTCCCCTGCACGCCGATACGCTAATTCAGAAATTTCACCCCGAAAGCGTTCGGAGTTGACTCGCCGTCGTCGCTCAATACTCGTAACAGAGTTTTTTCACCCAACCCTGAATTAATTACTGAAACGCTATGGCCCACGTTGTGACCGAGAAATGTAACGGATGCAAATTCACCGACTGCGTAGAAGTCTGTCCCGTCGCGTGCTTCTACGAGATGGATACCCAGGTGGTGATTCATGCCGACGACTGCATCGATTGCATGGCCTGCGTGGAAGTTTGCCCTGTGCACGCCATCTATGCGGACGCAGACGTTCCGACGGAATACACAAAAGACATCGAGTTCAACGTCCTCGAGGCGAACCAACTTAAAGACTCCGGCGCGCCTGCAATCACAGTCCGCAAAGACGCTTTGCCCACCGCGAACGACCGCAAAAAAGCTCTGGGTTATTAAGCGAATCAGGAAAGCAGGAACTCAGGAAAAGATAATCGGCCACAGATAAACGCGGATTTTCACGGATCTTTCGGCGGTCGCAGACCGCCGCTACGGAGTACCAATCCGCGAAAATCGGGACCGAGGGAATCTGCGGACAAACCCTCAGTTCCTAGTTTCCAGAGTCTAAATCCTCCTGCGTTCCTGCTTTCCTAATTCAGCGGCGCTCTTTCCAGATTTGCCGATCGGGATCAGACCGATTGGTCACTTCTTATTCCGCTCCGATTCCCATAAGCAACCCTTTCTCGAGAACAGATGGATTGATTGTTAGAAAAAGTACAACGCCGTTCACTGGCGAAACAATTTGTTCCAAAGTGTCGCCAAACAAATCTCCTACCGTCCCGATCTGTTCCCCTTCTCTCACGGCATCGCCCGGCGCGACTCTCGGATACCACACGCCGGTGCTCTTCGTGTAAAGCCACTCAAACTTCGTCAAAAGTGTATGTAGCCGTGTCGCTGCTGTCTGCGTAGCCACGGCCTTTTGGAATTTCTTGATTTCGGATTTGTTTCGTCATTCGTCATTCGTGCTTCGTCATTCGCGGTCGCCGTCACGTCGGCGACGCTTTCGATCATCTCCAAATGACGCATCACGTTGATCACTCCACGAGAAAGAAGCGCGACCGCGCCTTCTTGCATTTGTCCAATTCCTCCAGCTTCCGCTAGCACCGCTGGAATTCCTTTTTCTGCAGCAGCGGCGTAGCTCGATAGACCTTTCGCCGATTGAACCGGCTTACTGATCGTAAGCACGTACGGCAAACCGAACGCCATCGCGATTGCTTTTGAGTGTCTTCGCGAGTAAATTCGTCGTTGGCCTGCCCTGCAGATTACAAACGGCACGAGTGCTTCCGGGATATCGCCGCCGTGAAGGTCGACGTACGCGTCAGCGTGGACGACGAATTCGTTGATCAACGCATGCGTCATTTGCTCGGAATAACTACCGCGCGGATCGCCGGGAAATACGCGATTCGGATTCACGTTATCGATCGGACAAACAAACGGCGTCCGCGCCCGAAAGGCCGGCAGATTCAACACGGGCATCAAAATCACCGTGCCCGAAATCTTTTTTGGATCGAGCGTTTTGCCCAATCGGATCACCGCTTCGACCGCAGGATACTCGCCGCCGTGAACACCTGCGTTGACGAATAACACCGGCCCCTGCTTCGCGCCCGCGACCGAAATTACCGGACGCGGCTCATCGTTCGCCAATGCTGCGCCGGGCAATTTGATCAGGTGCCGCTGTGTTGTACCAGGCGTCAGTTCGCCCAAAATTGGAATCTTGGCTGGATGCACCAAAGAAGATGGAATCTGGAAACCAAGAAACCAAGAGATTTGAATTAGGCAAAGCAGGAACTGCAGGATGTTTTTCTTCTCCTGCTTTCCTATTTTCCTGATTCAAGTTTCAATTCCTGGATTCCTGGATTCCTGATTACTCCGTTAACCTGCTTGGCATTTCCCCGCGGAGATCGACGGCTCGGGACAGAGAATGCCTGAGTAACTAGGCCGACCAGATGTCGGCCAGGACCCGCTTGAAATTTCCGCCCAGGATTTTTTCTACCGCTGCGCTTTTGTAGCCGCGCTTCAACAACCCGTCGGTCACGAGCTCGAGTTTTCGTTCGGTATTCAGGTCCGGGATATAAGCCGGGCGATCCTCGCCTGGCGCAGCGATCCCCGCAGCTTTCCGTTCCTCGGTCCTGCGTTTTAGTTCGGCAAGTTCCTCTTCGCCGACGTGCAGAAAGGGAACGTCCGTCCCGATCCCCACATGATCTTCCCCGCAAACCTTAACCGCGTGATCGAGATGCTGGAGATAATCCTTGAGCATCGGCTGCTTCGGCGGCTCGGTCAGAAACGGCAGCATGTAGATTCCGATCACGCCGCCTTTCTCCGCCAACGTTTTCAATTCGCGATCTTCCTTGTTCCGCGGATGCATGTAAACAGCGCGACAGCCGGCGTGAGTGATCAACACCGGTTTCTTCGACGCCGCGATGCCGTCCGCCGTCGTCTTTGTGTTGGAATGACTGAGATCGAGCGCGACGCCGACCTCATTCATTTTGGCCACGGCGCTGCGGCCGAGATCGGTCAGGCCGTCCGTGTCGCCGTCGAGACAACCGCACCCGAGCAGCGTCCGGTGATTGTAGGTAAGCTGCATGACGCGCACGCCGAGACTGCGGAACAGCTCGATCCTGTCGATCTTGTCCTCGAGCATGTTCGGCGATTCGAACGAGTAAATGACGCCGAGCTTGCCCTCGTTCTTCGCGCGATCGAAATCGGCCGCGCGCTGCACTTTGAAAAAAGCTTCCGGCTGCTTTTCCATCAACAGCTCCGCATTCGCGATTGCGGCTACGGCCTCCTCGAAATTTCCCTGTGGGCCGCCAAGTGTCGACTTCACCACGTTCACGCCGGAACCGACAATCCGCTCGGTCACGCCCCCCGGATCATTGTTCTGAATCGGAAACCCGATCGCGCCCAGTACGTTCCCGTCGAGTACAAACGCCTTGCGATACAATTCCGCCGCGACGGCCGACGTCGATACCAGTGTGGCGGTAGCGGTCGGTCCGCCGGACCACAGAGCGTTCGGCTTGAGCGCGGTCAACGTCACCGCCCCGCCCAAGGTTTTTGTAAATTGCCGACGACTAATCATCTTCCGGGAATTCTGCCGCAATCCACTCGGTAATCGTGGCGAGGAAAGGAGTTTGATGAATTCGTTCCCGCGTTCCCTGGGATCGGCGCCCAAAAATCGGAATGTTCACTGGAGGCTCCCAAAAGAAGATGGAATCTGGAAACCATGAATCCAAGAGATTTATTCACTTGCCTGGTTTGAAACTCGCTCGGCTCCCGCTCCCGATCGCTGCTTCCCTCGCAGTTTTGCCTTCTATCTCGAATCCCTTTCCTGGTTTCCTGGCTTCCTGATTAGTCCCTTAATCCGCTGGGTAATCGTGGCGAGGAGAGCAGTTTGGTGAATTCGTTCCATCGTTTCTCAGGATCGGTGCCGCTTCGTTTCTCGATGTAACGGCGCACCATGTCTTCCCCGAGATTGTAGTTGATCACGTAACTTCGGTAACGCTTGATGAATTTCATCCGCTGCTGAGCGCGAGCGGGTTCCATCACGGCGTATTTTTGCAACCATTGCAGGGCAGCATTCTCGTCGATCTCGCCGTTGATCAATCTTCGCGCGGCCTCGTTTACCGCATAGTCGAGCTGCTTCATCAAATCCTGCACGGCGTAATATTCGTCTGCGCGCTTGGAATCGATCCCGGCCGCCGGAAATAAAACTTCTTTCTCAAACTTCATTCGCTCGGCCTTAGTCGGGAACGCAACATCCCGGCCGAAATTCGCCGTCCCTTCCGCGACGAGCGATTGCGGTGAGAAGAGCGGGTAAACCGAAAACTCCACCCAGCCGCGATCGCGGACCAGGTTCTTTTCCAGCAGCGAATTGTAAACGTGATGACCGGGATAACCTTCGTGCGCCGCGAGATCGACCGCGCGATCGATGAATGTGGGCAAATCAGTATTCACCTGAATCACGCTGTGAAAATTGCCTTTGTACCAATTGTAACCGCCCCACGGCTTATTGGTCACGTACTCGACCGTGAAACTCTCGTTAGGCGGAAGCGCAACATGCGCCAGCGTCCGGGCGCGACATTCCTTGATCGCCGCTTGAAACACGGCATCGAGCTTTTCCTTGGGGATCATGAACGGCTTTCGCCATTCCTCGTAGCGTTGCCACAACGGACCGTTGCCGGGAATTTTCTTTTCCAACTGCGCGATGATTTGGTCGAAATGCGAATCCGGGTCCGAGCCGGACTGGCGGTATGTCGGCGCAACGGCGTCGTAAAGCGCGCGCGATTCGTCGTCGAACTTTAATTTTTCGCCCTTCAACATCCGCACCCGCGCCGCCAGCGCGGCAACCTGTTTCTGCAAATATTCGCGCCGCAATTTGAGCATCTCGTCGCCCGACGTTGCTGCGTCGGGAATTTTCGCCAGCGTCGCGCTCAGTTCGGCGGCCTCGGCACCGATCGCATCGAGCGACTTCTTTTCCTTCTCCGCCTGTGTCTTCCACTCAGCCGGTCCGTAAAACGCGTCGACATAATCGGGATCATGTTGTCCAAGCGCGAGCACCAGATGCGCGTAACGCTCGGCGACGGCATTCAAGCCGTCTGCCGCCTGCGCGCCTCCGCTCGACATCAGGAAACCACAAAGCACGAAGACAAATATCCGGCGCATTGAAGAATCTTTCACCACGGAGCACACGAAGACCACGAAGAAAAACTAATCAGGAAGTCAGGAACCGAGGAATGGAGCGCGCGGGCGCGCGACATAGAAGGTAAAACCGCGAGGGTAGCGGCGAGAGAGCGGGGACGCGACCGAGTTCAAAAGGGATTTCCGAGATAAACAGCTATCGCAGTTGTCTCACGAAGCTGTTGTAGTCTTCGTGCGTGCCGATCCAAAACCAGACGACGAGATCGCCGTGTTTCTGCGCAACAGCGCGATAGTGATCTCCGATTCGTGCTGACCAGACGTTTCCGACAAGCGGCTTGAACTGCATTGAAGGGTGAAACGGATCACGCAGCCAAAGTTGAAACTTTTCTCGCGCGAGACATTGGACATGAGCTGGTAGTCTGTTGAACTGCATCGGCCAGTCAAACGCCGATGCGTTCTGGACGTCACGGCATTTCGCGGGTGCGTCCGGACTTGATGTCCTCTTCGACTTCGTGCAAGACGTCATCGAGCTTGCCACTCCCGATGTCGCGCTTCATCTGCTCGTCCCATTCGTCGTCATTCCAACCGTGCAACCACGCCGCCAACTTGGCGCGCTCTTCGAACGAAAGCTGTTCGATGGCAGTCTTGATTTCAGGAAGGCTCACGTTGGCGATCTTACCATCGCTCAATTGCTCTTCCAAGTTCCGGTAATCCAGTCGGAAAGACTGTCGATAGGAAGCTCTGACCCCATCTCTCCACCCGTTTCTGCAGGTCGCGACTGGGTTGGCCGCGAAGGCATTTGTTGTAGCCACGGCGCTGAGCGCCGTCGTTCTTCCAGCTCCGCCCGCTAAGCTCCCTGCTTGCTCGCCACTTGTCACACGTCACTGGTCACTTCTGCGAAACTTAGATACGACCCCGTGCTTTAAGATGACCGGCATGCGCTTTGATTTGCTGGAGGAACGCCTCGGCTACAGGCGGCAATTTTCCCTGCCACAAAGCGGCGATCACCAGCGGGGGGAAATTTGTCAGTGGCACTTGCCGAATCTTCACGGGTGACAGTTCGCCCGGTGCAACGACCGAAATTCCGATGCCGAAACCAGCGCGGACGTAACTCAGAATCAAATCAAGTGAACTTACTTCAAACGTCGTTGGCCAATTAATCGATAACTTTCGTAAGCCTAGGCGAAATAATTTGGTAATCGTTTCGCTGGCTGGCATGCAAATCAGTGGATCGGCAATTTCTTTTTTCTTCCACAACTCTGCCGGAGAACGAACCGAATGAGCTTGTGGGACAAGCAAATGCAACGGCAGACTCAGAAGGTCACAACATCGAATTCCGGAAGAAGGACGGCCTTCCAGTTCGGTAATGGCAAGATCGACCTCTTGTTTTCGCAACAGATTTTCCGCAGCTACCTGGTTCGCGTCGCGCAGCGTCAGCCGCAGTTGCGGAAAGGTGCGACGATGTTGTTCGAGCAAGTTCGGGAGGTGATCGCGCAGAATCGTGCTAGGCGCGGCGAGCCGCAAACGCTGGGCAGTTTCGCCTCGCAAACGCGCTCCCGCTTCTTCGACCTTGCTAAAGAATGGTTCGACGAATGCGAACAATTCGTGGCCAGCTGGCGTGAGGGCAAATGGTCGACGCTGGAAGAGTTTGAGACCGAGATCTTCTTCCAATTGGAGAATTTGACCGCTAACCGCTGGTTGTTGAATCCCGTACAGCATGTTCCTCACGGCTTCGCTGATGCCGCCATGTTTCGCGACGTGGTAGAAGAGTTCTAGGTGATGGACGTTCACAGGATGCTCAGGCCGCAAGCCGACGCGCACGACGCGCCGTCCGAACTTGCCCGACGAAGCGCTCACCGCGTTCGCGGACAAAATCGTGACGGTAAAGTTTGCGACCGAGCTCGACGAAGCCGTTTTCCAACTCAGTCAGCGTCATTTGTTGGGGACGAAAGTTAATATCGAAGAGTGTGCACCGCTCCCATGCTCCTTCGTCGAGAATTCGGCCCTTTTCACGCAACCGGTCGTAAAGTGGCGTTCCCGGAAACGGCGTCATGAAAGTGATCTGGACATCGAACAGCCCGCTTTCACGAACGAACTCATAAACACCATCAAACGATTCGGCACCGGTACCATCCAGGCCCATGACGAAACAACCGTTGACGGTGATACCGTGTCCCTGAATCGCCTCGACTGCTTTGCAATAAGTGGCGAACTGTTTCGCTTTCCAGTTCGTTTTTTGCTCGAGCCCGTTCAACGCTGCCGCGGATGGACTTTCGAATCCGATTAACACCTGCGCGCACCCGGCGTCATGCATCAGTCTTAGTAATTCATCGTCCTGAGCGATTGAGATATCGCTTTCGGTGAACCATCGAATCCGTTCACGAGCTAGAGCCCGCAAAAGTTGTTTCGCGTGCGGCCGATTCACAAATGTGTTGTCGTCCGCAAACTCAACGAATGGATCACGCCACAGTTCTTTCAGTCGCCGAATCTCGGCAATAACTTTCTCAATCGGTTTTACCTTAAACGTCGGCGAAATCCGGATCGATGCGGCGCAAAACTCGCAACGCCACGGGCAGCCACGTTGCGTTTGCACGGTGAACCGCGGGTAACGATCCTTCTCCAGTAAATCGAATCGCGGCATCGGCGCGTCTCGTAAATCGAACGGACGCAATCGCGCATCGTAGACTGGTTTCAACCTTCCATTCTGAAGATCGCGAAGAACTTCCGGCCAAACCGATTCGCCTTCGCCGATCACGATGCTATCGGCGTGTTTGGCCGCCTCGTTCGGCACAAGCGCGACGTGAAGTCCTCCTAAAATTGTGCGCGTTCCGATTGCCTGAAACCGCGCCGCCAGCGAATAAGCTTCTTTCGCCGTCGCAACGAGACTCGAGATTGCGACCGCGTCGAAGTCGGCCGGCAGATTATCGCGATTAACGTCGCGAACTTCGAGATATTCGACATCGATGTCGTCTGGCGTCATGCCGGCGAGTGTCAGCAAACCCAAGCTTGGCAATGCCTCGATCGCCTGTTTCCGCCTGGCGACTCCAGGAAATGTAAGACCCAGCTCCAGTAATTCTGCGTTGCACAAACGCAGACCGCTCATTGCGATGAATCCGATTTTCATGACCGGACAAACATCGAAAGAGTTAGCGCAACGCCGACCAATAGGCTTGCGACCGGTACTGGAAACAGAAACCGAAGCTGTTTTTGCCAGGCAGTAGCAAAACAGCAAAGCGGCATTGTGATCGCGCCAATGATCAGACCGATGGAGGCGATGTGAGCGATTAAATCCGGCGTGTGAACGACGGAGGCGGTGAACGCAAACAGCGCGTTGAGGAATCCGATCCCGAAAAACGAGATATGTCCGAGCCGGATCAGACGCCGTGAATACGAACCGTACCCGCCGAGCCAGCCCTCCTGATGAAAGAACAAGCCGACGAACGCGCCTGAAACGACGCCACAAAGGAAACCGGCCCAAGCGGCGAACAGATGAACGATACAGAGATCGATGTTGTACATGCGCCGAAGTTAACAACCGACCGTTCATCTACGTAATTGATAATGATTAGTATAACATCGATTTAAACGATGCACGTGCAAACACTGATGACAGGTGGTAAACGATCCTTAGAAAACAAAACAGCCGAGCCCTTCCGAGCTCGGCTGTTTGTTAATTGTTGTTTCGGTTGTCGCTTAGTAATCCATGCCACCCATGCCGCCCGGAGGCATTGGAGGACCGGCTTTTTCCTTCTCAGGAATCTCGGTGACCAATGCTTCGGTGGTGAGCAACAGACCCGCGATTGACGCTGCGTTTTGCAGCGCGCTGCGCGTGACCTTGGTCGGATCGACGATACCGGCCTTCACTAGGTCGGTGTATTCGTCATTGGCGACGTCGTAGCCTTCGTTGCCTTTGCGTTTTTTGATTTCCTCGACAACAAGCGCGCCTTCCTTGCCGGCGTTATCGGCGAGCTGACGCGTGGGCTCTTCAATGGCGCGGCGCACAATCTGCACGCCGATCTTCTCGTCGCCTTCGAGGTCCTTCACGTTATCGAGCACTTTCTGCGCACGCAGGAATGCCACACCGCCGCCTGGGACGATGCCTTCCTCGACCGCCGCACGCGTGGCGTGCAACGCGTCTTCGACGCGAGCCTTCTTCTCTTTCATCTCCGTCTCAGTCGCAGCACCGACGTTGACGACTGCAACGCCGCCCGCGAGTTTCGCGAGGCGTTCCTGCAGTTTCTCGCGATCGTAATCGCTGGTCGTCTCTTCGATTTGACGACGGATCTGGGCAACGCGGCCCTGGATATCGGCTTTTTTGCCTTCGCCTTCGACAATGGTGGTGTTCTCCTTGTCCACTGTGACGCGCTTGGCCCTGCCCATGTCGTCGAGCTTGATGTTCTCAAGCTTGATACCGAGGTCCTCGCTAATCAGTCTGCCGCCGGTCAGCACCGCGATATCTTCCAGCATCGCCTTGCGACGATCGCCGAAGCCCGGAGCTTTTACCGCGCAGACCTGCAATGTGCCGCGCAATTTGTTCACGACCAGAGTCGCGAGCGCTTCACCTTCCACGTCCTCGGAAATAATGAGGAGCGGACGTCCGGCTTTCGCGACTTTCTCGAGCAACGGAAGCAAATCCTTCAAGCTCGAGATTTTTTTCTCGTAAATGAGGATGTACGCGTTCTCGAGAATGGCTTCCATCGCCTCCGCGTTGGTCACGAAGTAGGGCGACAGATAACCCTTGTCGAACTGCATGCCCTCGACCACTTCCAGCGTGGTCTCGATCGATTTGGCTTCCTCGACCGTGATCGTGCCGTCTTTGCCAACCTTGTCCATCGCGTCGGCGATGATCTCGCCGATCGTCTTGTCCCAGTTGGCCGAAACAGTCGCCACCTGTGCGATTTCAGTGCGATCGCTGACTTTCTTCGAGAGCTTCTTCAGCTCTTCGACGATTGCATCGACACCTTTCATGATGCCGCGCTGCAACGAAGTCGGGTTCGCACCGGCAGTGACGTTGCGCAGACCTTCGCGGTAAATGGATTCCGCGAGGATCGTTGCTGTGGTCGTGCCGTCGCCCGCCACGTCGGACGTTTTGGATGCGACTTCGCGTACGAGCTGAGCGCCCATATTTTCATACGGATCTTCGAGCTCGATTTCTTTCGCGACCGTCACACCGTCCTTGGTGATCGTGGGGCTGCCGAATTTCTTGTCGAGAATGACGTTGCGACCGCTAGGGCCGAGTGTGGCCTTCACGGCTTTCGCCAGTTTCTCGATACCGCGCAGCAACGTGTGCCGCGCGTTTTCATCGAATTGTAATTGTTTAGCTGCCATAAGTTTTGTTGATAGTTGTTGGTTGAGAGTTGAGAGACGGGATTAGCCGATAATGCCGAGGATGTCGTCCTCGCGCATGATCAGGTAGTTTTCGTCGTCGATTTTGATTTCGGTGCCCCCGTATTTCGAGATCAGCACTTTGTCGCCCTTCTTCACTGTGAAATCGACTTTCTTTCCGTTGTCATCGATTTTGCCAGTGCCTAAAGCGACCACTTTCCCCTCTTGTGGTTTTTCCTTAGCGGTATCGGGGATGATGATCCCGCCTTTTTTTACTTCCTGCTCTTCGAGCGGCTGCACCAGCACCCGATCTCCGAGAGGTCTTACATTAACTGCTGCCATAGGTTTTCGTTTACTCCTTGGTTGGTTTTGGTTACGCCGGCGATCCCGAAAACTTCGGGGCCGTCGACAAATTGATTTAGGTTCTTTGTACGCCGTCTTTGCGAGACGGCGTGGCGTCTGACACAGACGCCCTACAATCCCGGTGTTCCCGGTTCACGATTTTCGAATCACGATTCACGGATTACTTTTTCTTGTTCTCGTCTACGACTTCGAACTCCGCATCGACGACATCACCGCCGTCGCGCTTACCCGCGCCCTCTTCTGCGCCGCCGCCTGGCTGCGCTTCAGGGCTGGGTTGCGGCCCCGGACGCGGACCGGCCTGCGCTGACGCTTGTTTGTAAAGGTCGGCGCTGACTTCCTGGAACTTGTTCTGCAAATCGTCGTAGGTCCGCTTCATCGCGTCGACGTCGTTGCGATTGATCGCGTCGCGAACGGCTGCGATGGCGTCTTCGACTTGCTTTTTCTTGTCGCCTGAGATCTTGTCGCCGAGTTCCTTGAGCTGCTTCTCGGATTGATAAGCCAGCATGTCGGCGTTGTTCTTGATTTCGATGGCTTCCTTCGCCTTCTTGTCCTCTTCGGCGTGCGCTTCGGCTTCGCGCTGCATCTTTTCCACTTCGTCCTTGGAAAGACCAGAGCTGCCGGTGATGGAAATTTTCTGTTCCTTGCCGGTGCCCAAATCCTTGGCCGACACGTGCAGAATGCCGTTGGCATCGGTATCGAATGTCACTTCGATTTGTGGAACACCGCGCGGGGCGGGTGGAATTCCATCGAGGTGGAACACGCCTAGTTGTTTGTTGTCGCGCGACAGCGGGCGCTCACCCTGTAGCACCTTGATTTCCACACCTGGTTGATTGTCGCTGTAAGTCGAGAAGATCTGTGATTTCCTCGTAGGAATCGTGGTGTTCCGTGGAATCATCGGTGTGGCCACGCCGCCGGCTGTTTCGATCGAAAGCGTAAGGGGCGTAACATCGAGAAGTAGCACATCTTTGACGTCGCCCTTAAGCACGCCTCCCTGAATACCAGCACCGATCGCGACCACTTCGTCAGGGTTTACCCCCTTGTGAGGTTCCTTGCCGACAAGCTCACGGGCAATTTGCTGAACCTTTGGCATACGCGTCATGCCGCCCACCAACACCAGCTCGTTAATTTCCTTCTCCGTCAGCTGCGCGTCTTTCAAGCATGCTTTCACCGGCGGGATAGTCCGTTGGAACAAATCATCGCAGAGCTGCTCCATCTTGGAGCGCGTTAGTTTTTTCTGGATGTGCTTCGGCCCGCTGGCGTCCGCCGTAACAAACGGCAGATTGATTTCGTATTCCTGCGTCGATGAAAGCGCGATTTTGGCTTTCTCAGCTTCCTCCTTGATTCGTTGAACCGCGTCCGGCTGCTTGCTTAGATCGATGCCCGTCTCCTTTTTGAACTCGTTGATGATCCAATCCATGATGCGCGCGTCCCAGTCGTCGCCGCCCAGGTGGGTATCACCGTTCGTCGCTTTTACTTCGAAAACGCCGTCCCCAATCTCGAGGACCGAAATGTCGAACGTGCCGCCGCCCAAATCGTAAACTGCGATCTTCTCGTCTTTTTTCTTATCCAAACCGTAAGCGAGCGACGCAGCTGTGGGCTCGTTAATAATGCGCAACACTTCCAGGCCTGCGATTTTTCCCGCGTCTTTGGTGGCGTTGCGTTGTGAGTCATTGAAATACGCCGGCACAGTGATGACGGCCTGCGTGATTTTTTCGCCGAGCTTCGCTTCCGCATCGGCCTTTAACTTCGACAAGATCATTGCGGAGATTTCCGGCGGCGAAAATGCCTTGCGCTGACCGTCGATCTCGACCTGCACGTGCGCGTCGCCGTTAGCGGCCTTCACGACCTTGTAAGGAACGCGCTTAATTTCCTCCTGGACTTCATCGAACTTGCGGCCCATGAACCGCTTGATCGAGAAGACTGTGTTCTGCGGGTTCGTGACCGCCTGGCGTTTGGCGGCCTGACCGACCAACCGCTCACCGCTTTTTGTAAATGCAACGACCGAAGGCGTAGTGCGCGCGCCTTCGCTATTTTCCAACACTACCGGGTCGCCACCTTCCATTACCGCCATGCACGAATTGGTAGTCCCCAAATCGATTCCTAAAACTTTTGCCATAAAATTGAAAATTTCCTTTCTTTTGAAGTCTGCCACCGAGTGCAGAACCCGCATTGGCGAGACTAACCCAAATGGTATCTAAGCAAGGGTCAGACCAATCCTGAGCAGTCTGCGTAAACGCCTGATCACGAGAGAATAAACAAAATGTGGCGTCGAACTGGAAATCCTGAGTCGAGACAGTTCGGCTCATTTTCGAGCCCCGTCGAGACAGCAATCGCGTCAACGCGGCACTGTTCGGGCATCTCTGAATTCGGTTCCGATTACTTGAGCAACGTGAATACCTGCGTGTACGAGCCATCCGCAACAGAAATTCGTAGCAACAAAAAATTCTGTTTCGCGATTGTGCTGCGCAGCGATAAAATTTCGACGTGCGACAATATCACGATTTGCTCCGGCTCGTGCTTGAGAATGGTCGTGACCGCGCCGATCGCACCGGAACCGGAACGTTATCCGTATTTGGTGCGCAGACGCGATTCGATTTGCGCGCAGACGGTCCTGGATTCCCATTGGTGACGACAAAAAAGTTGCACATCAAATCGATCGTCTACGAGCTGCTTTGGTTTTTGCGCGGCGACACCAACATTCGCTACCTAAACGAGCACGGCGTCACAATCTGGGACGAATGGGCTGACGAGAATGGCGAGCTTGGCCGCGTTTATGGCGCGCAATGGCGGGATTGGCGAGGCGCAGACGGCGTGCGCGTGGATCAAATCGATAACCTGATTGCACAAATAAAATCCAATCCGCAAAGCCGACGCCTAATTGTAAGCGCATGGAACCCCGCTGAGATCGCGAAAATGGCATTGCCACCCTGTCACCTGCTGTTTCAGTTTTACGTGCAGGACGGCGAATTAAGTTGCCAGTTGTACCAACGCAGCTGCGATCTTTTCCTGGGTGTGCCATTCAACATCGCGTCGTATTCGCTCCTCACAATGATGATGGCGCAAGCCGTCGATCTCACACCGGGAGATTTTGTTCACACGTTCGGCGATCTCCATCTTTACAAAAACCATCTGGACCAGGCGCACGAGCAACTCTCCCGCGAATGCCGGCCATTACCCCGGTTGAAACTGAATCCGGCCGTTAAAAACATCCACGATTTCAAATTCGAAGATTTCGAACTCGTCGGGTACGAGCCACATCCTTCGATCAAAGCGCCAATCGCAGTGTAGGCTGCGACTTTGGCGTGGCGCGCGGGTTTAAGACAGTGTGAGGGCAGTTTTAGGGCTAACGTTATTCTTCTGCGCAGCCGCGTTGTTGCGCGCGGAAACTTCCGTGGAGATCGATTTGCAGGAACAGAGGGCGTACCTGCTGGAAAATGGACGTCCAGTTCTTTCGTCACCCATCTCAAGTGGACGCTACGGGCATCTGACAGAGGGCGGCTCATTCAAGGTCATTGAAAAAGAGCGTAATCACTATTCGAGCATTTATGGCAAGATTGTCGACGGATCCGGACGGACCGTTGTCGCCGATGCCGATGTTGACATGAAAGTGCCTAGCGGCTGCAGATTTGTTCCAGCGCCAATGCCCTATTTCATGCGGTTCCATGGCTCCGACGGAATGCATGCCGGATATTTGCCAGGCTATCCCGCCTCGCACGGCTGTGTTCGCATGCCCGACCAATATGCAGTTGCATTCTTCAACGCAGTGAACGTCGGCACTCCGGTCACGGTGTTCGGCAGGACGCCAGTCAACCGCTACTACTCAGGCCAACCCCAACGAGGTTTTCCGCAGCGTCAGCGTTTTGGCCCATTCATGGGGCCAGGATATCCGCCTCCACCTCCTCCAATGTGGTGGCGGTAAAGTGACGCAGACAATCGTGTCTGCGCGGCGAGATCAGATTTGGCAGACAGGATTGTCTGCTTCACGACTGCTTAGCGGTTGGTGGTGGCGCTGGCAGTCTTGGGACCGTTCGAAAGCTGGACAAGATCAGCCAGAATATTAAGCGCCTCGTCGCGCTCTGGATCGATTTGAGGATCCTTGTTGTTGCTATCGCCGTCGCCTGTAGTGCTGTCAGGCAGATCGGAATCTGCATCCGGAGCGGCGTCGGAATCTACCTTCGGCACAATGCCGCTCTTTTTCGCCTCGGCCAACTTCCCTGGATACATGATTAATTGCAGATCCGGTTTATCGACGGTGTCGAGCGTCACGCGATAGATGCTCGGTTCCTCCTGATTCCGCGCCAGGCGCTCTTTTGAGCGCGTTTCCTTGCGCAGCTTATCGTCGGCAAGCTCTTTCTTTCGCGCATCTTCATTCAGCGAAATCCTGTTTTCGTCGATCTTGTGGCGCAACCGATTCATGTCTTCTGTGACGTAGTGAAATTCGGGATCGTTTTTCACGCGCTCCTCTGAACGCCGGCGGAGCTGATCAATGAAAAGCGAATGGTTGTCGGACCATTTGGTGTATTTCGCCTTCGTGACTTCGTCGTATGGCAACGCATTTTTGAGGGCGCCTTCACCGAATTCAGGAAGATCGCTCAAGCTCGGCACAACAATATCGGAGGCCACGCCGTGCAACTGTGTGGAACCGCCCGCGACGCGATAAAATTTTTGGATGGTTAATTTTAGGGCGCCGTCTTCATCGGTATGACTTCCCAGCAACGAAGCGAAGCGGCCAATCGGAAGGATCGTTTGCACGGTGCCTTTGCCGAACGTGTTCTTGTCGCCGACGATGACCGCCCGGCCATAATCCTGCAGTGCAGCTGCGAAAATTTCGCTCGCGGACGCGCTTTGCCGGCTGGTAAGAACAACCATCGGCCCGGAGTAAGCGATGCCCGAATCCGGATCAGACGAAATCCTGGTCGTCCCGTTATAATCTTTCGTCTGAACGATCGGACCTGATTTCAAAAACAGGCCCGTCAGCGAGAGCGCTTCTTCCAGTGAACCGCCGCCATTTTTCCGCAGATCGACAACGAGCCCGCCGATATTTTCTTTCTTCAGCCGCTTCAGCAAAGCAAGCACATCGCGCGTCGTGCTTTTCTGGTGCCTGTCCATGTCGGCATAGAAAGAGGGCAGGGTCAACCAGCCGAGTTTTATCGGCTCGCCGTTCTCGTCTTTCCTGATAATGATGTCGGCGCGGGCTTCCTGATCTTTCAGCTTAATTTCATCACGCACCAGATCGACATTTTTTCTGTGCGATGGATCGGCGGCATCGGAGGGAATCACAAGCAAACGCACGCGTGTGCCTTTCTTTCCGCGAATCATTTCGACGACTTTGTCGAGTCGCATCTCGCGAACATCGACGTATTCCGCCGGGCCCTGCGCGACGGCACTGATGCGGTCGCCGACCTTGAGTCGCCCGTCCGTTTGCGCTGGTCCGCCGGGCACGAGGCTTTCAATTTTGGCGTAGCCATCTTCGGAGCGAAGCATCGCCCCGATGCCCACGAGCGAGAGGCCCATGTTGATGCTGAAATTTTTCATGTCCGCTTTGCTCAGGTATTCCGAGTGCGGGTCGTAAGCCTGGGCGAGCGCATCGAGATAAAGTTTCATCTGCTCGTCCTTATCCTGCTCGTGAACATTCTTGGCCAGACGTTCATAGCGGCGAGAGACGAGTTGCGGCGCAGGCTCGATTGGGTGCTCGCTCAAATGCTCCTGAAGCAGTTCGTTTGCGATCCGACCCTTCCAGAGTTGGTCGGCTTCAGCCTCATTTTTCGGCCAAGGCGATTTTTGACGGCTCAATTCGACTGTCGCATTGCTTTTGAAATCGATCGGCTGTTTCAACAGCTCTTTTATTTTCGCCACGCGTTCATCAACGCGCTTCGTGTATAGCGCGTAAATCTCGTAGCCGGGCCTAAGCGATCCCAGAAGAATGTCCCCGGCCATGGAGTTGGCATACTTCTTAGTGACGGCATCAATGTCTTCCTGCGTGAAAAAGAGATGGCTGTAATCGAGCATCTCCAGATATGTCTGCAGGAATTTCTTCGAGACGTCTTCGTTCAGTTTTTGACGAGTGTAATGGCCTTCCTCGAGGAGTCGACCAACGGACGTCGTCACCGATTCTCTCGAACTCGCCGGTGCCGGCGGAGCCGCGACCGCGGCGGTAAAAAGGATCGTGCAAAGGGCAAGTGACCGACGCAAAGATGATCTCATTGGTAAAAAAGAGGTTTAAGATACTCGCTGAATTCGGCCCGCAGCGCAAGAAGACGAGACAAAATCGGCATTGTTGGGTAGGAATAGACAATCGACAGCGCTGAACATTCAAAAACTTCGTTACAATGGCTTCTGCGACTTACAAAACATTTTGCGGCGGGATCTTTGAAACCAATTGCTATCTGTTCGAAGCGCCGGAAGGATGGATCCTGTTCGACGCACCTGAGGGTGCGTGCGAATGGGTCCGTTCCCTTAATATCCATCCCAAACTTTTGCTGCTGACGCACGGGCACGTCGATCACGTTCAGGACGTTGCCAGAGTTAAACAGCAGTTTCACTCCCAAATCGGATGTCACCCGCTTACCGCGCCCATGATTTCTGATCGCGATTTTTTTCGCAACTTCGGGTTCGCGCTCGAGATCGAACCAGTCGAACCAGATTTTCTCATCGAAGAAACACCAAACCGAAGTTTTCTCGGTACCGATTTCGAAGTTCTGGAAGTGCCCGGCCATTGCCCCGGCAGTCTTTGTTTCCTTTCGCCCAAGGACGGGTTGCTCTTTGGTGGCGACGTTCTTTTCGCCGGCAGCATTGGTCGCGGTGATTTACCCGGCGGCGATATCGATCTGTTAATCAACGGGATCAGGGAAAAGCTATTTCCGCTCGGGCGACGATGTAACTGTGCTCTCCGGCCACGGCCCACCAACAACAATCGGCCAGGAACGCCTGACAAATCCATTTCTGCGATAAAACGTTCTCAACTTACCGAAGTTCAAGTCAGCGGCGCGCACAGGAGTGACGCGCCCTACCAACGAATGCAAACGCAGAAAGGTAGGGCGGGCAGTCCCCTGCACGCCGCTCTTACCTCGGATCACCACGGAATCTCTTTGCGATCACGCAGGAATTTACCGGTGAGATCCTGCGGCGCTTCGCCGGCAAGCCACACTATCGTTTCCGCGCCTTGCTCCACTGAGCGGTTCGCGTTTTTGCCGCCCATTTCCGTCCGCACCCAACCAGGACAGACCGAATTCACGGCGAATTTCGGCAACGCCGCTGCGAGCTGCACTGTCACGCCATTCAGCGCAGTCTTCGAAATGCAGTAAGCCGGCGCCCAACCATCCGCGCCGCCGGTGAGTTGACCGCCGCCGCTCGAGACATTGATCACGCGCGGCGCTTTGCTTTTCCGCAGTAACGGCGCGAACGCGCGCGTCACTCGCAGAGGACCGAGCGTATTTGTTTCGATCGTCTTTCGAAACAGGTCGTCGCTGATTTCCAAAATTGCATCGTCTCCATCGACTATGATTCCTGCGTTGTTCACCAGCACATCGAGATGATCCGCGATGTTCGAGAATTCACGCGCGGCGGTTGTGACGCTGTCATTGTCGGCAACGTCTATTTCCAAAAATGTCGCCTTGCCGCATTTCTTTGCGATGTCCTCCGCCGCTTTGCGACCAGCCTTTGCATTTCGCGCGCCGACGAACACGTGAAATCCTTTGGCCGCGAGCTGTCGCGCGACTTCGTGGCCAATGCCTTTGTTCGCGCCGGTAATCAACACCGTTTTCACGTCTTATTCATCGGGCGCGTGCGCATTCCCGGTTTGCAAAAAATCCTTTAGCAACGGCTGCGGATTCGAGGGCAATTCTTCCACGTCTCGCAATTTCTTTGTGATCGCGCGCGAGCGAACATCGACATCCTCCATCTTGCGCGATGCCTGATCGATCTTCTCCTTTACCGCCGATAACGAGTCGCCGAATTTGCCGAACTCAGTCTTCACTGCCGCGAGCAGATTCCAAACTTCGCTGGAACGCTTTTGGATCGCCAGTGTGCGAAAACCCATCTGCAAACTATTGAGCAACGCTGCGAGTGTCGTCGGCCCGACGAACGTGACGCGACAATCGCGCTGCACGTTTTGAACCAGGCCGATACGCCGGATCGCTTCTGCATAAAGTCCTTCGCTCGGCAGAAACAGCAGCGCAAAATCGGTCGTCTTCGGCGGATTAATGTACTTCTCGCAAATGTCTTTGGCGCACCGCTTCAATTGGGTCTCCAAAGTTTTGATCGCGCTTTCGACTGCTGAAGGATCGCCTTTCTCCTGTGCCGCAGCCAGGCGGTCGTAGTGTTCCATCGGAAATTTTGCGTCGATCGGCAACCAGACCGGCGCCCCGTTTTCGTCGCCGGGCAATTTGATCGCAAACTCAACGCGCTCGTCCGTGTCCTCGCGCATTTTTATATTTTTCGCGAACTGCTCAGGGGTAAGCATTTCGTCCAGGAGAACGCCGAGCTGCCATTCGCTCCAGCCACCTCGCGTTTTCACGTTTGTGAGCACACGTTGTAATCCACCAACGTCACTCGCCAATTGCTGCATCGCACCAAGGCCCTGATGCACTTGCTCCAGCCGCTCACTGACCAGCTTGAAGGATTCGCCCAGGCGCTTCTCGAGCGTGCCCTGCAACTTTTCGTCGACAGTCGCGCGCATCTTATCGATCTGCTGTGCGTTGTCGTCCTGTAATTGCCGCAGTCGAACATCCACAATCGATCTGACGCCTTCCAACGATCTGGCTAATTCCTCGCGCTGATTCTTCGCCGACGCGCCTGCTTCCTCGCGATTGCGCGAAAATTCGTCGCGCAAGCTGCGATCGATCGTTTCCAATCGCTTCGCCAGTTCCGTCGCTGCGCCCTGATTTCTACGCCGTGTTAGCAGAACGACCAAGGCAACGAGCAATCCGCCGCCGACCAATCCGATCACGAGGTAAAGCAGCGGACTCATATTAAACACGCAGCAGATTCCGCGACTTCGTTCGGAATGACAAGGCGACGACGCGCACGACTATTTTTCGAACAGCAGCTCGCCGGCGCGGCTCGTGGCTTTCACGACCGCCTTGATGAGCGTGACGCGGAGTTTGCCTTCTTCGAGTTCGAGAATGCCGTCGATGGTGCAGCCCGCCGGAGTAGTCACGGCGTCCTTGAGAAGCGCGGGGTGATCGCCGGTTTCCAACACAACACTTGCCGCGCCTTTCATCGTCTGCGCTGCGAGAAGGGTCGCTACATCGCGCGCCAAACCGACTTTCACGCCAGCTTCGGCCAGCGATTCCAGAATGATGTATGCGAAGGCAGGGCCGCTTGCAGAAAGACCCGTGACCGCGTCCATGTGCTTCTCATCAAGGACAATCGTTCGGCCCACGGCATCGAACATCGTGCGAACAATTTCGAGATGATCAGACGTTGGCATGAGTCCCACCGCAGATTGCCGTCATGCCGCAGTGAACAGCGGCCGGGGTATTTGGCATTGCTCGCACGACTGGCACTTTGTCGCGCTTGCCGCTTGTGGCCGCGGCGAGTTGCTGCTCGACGAAGCCAGCCGGCACAGAAGCCGCAACGGAGACAACCAGCGTGTCAGCGCCAATTTCGGGAGCGATCTCCTGCAACACTTCCGCAACGGTTTGCGGTTTTACTGTCAGCAAAACGATGTCAGCGCCTTTGACCGCTTCGCGATTGTCGGTGGTCACTGCAATGCCGAGCTCCTTCGCGAGCGCGGCTGCTTTCTCCGCATGCTTTACAGTCGCGATGACCCGATTGGACACAAACAGTCCCTGTTTCAGATATGCTCGCAGCAGGATGCCACCCAATTTGCCGGCACCGAGTACCGCCAGTTTTTTGTCGGAAAGTTTCGGCGACATGGAAAAAGAGTAGCACATGCGTCTCGCTTGTGACTCGAGGAACTCGCAAGCCAGAGGCTCGCGCTACTCTAAAATCGCAACTTCACGCCACCGTACGCGGCGCGGCCGAGCGCGGGGAAACCGAAGACCTCCGAGTAATGCTCGTTCGCCAGGTTGTCGATTCGCCCGAAGACCGAAAAGTGTGGCGTAACGTCATACTCCGCGGCGATGTTTACGAAGGAATAATCCTCGATATCGAAATTCGGAAGACCAAAGTTCAGTTCCTCTCGCGCATTTACGAACTTTGCCTCGACCACGGTGCGGAGTTTTTTCCACCAAAGATACGAAGCAGAAACATAAAGTTCGTTGCGCGGCCGCCGCGGCAAACGCGCTCCTTCCGGCTGCGAAATATCGCTGTTGTCGGTCTTTTTGGCGTCCAGATAAGTGTAGCTCGCCATGAACACAAGATTGGGAATTGGTTGTGCACGTAATGCGGCTTCCAATCCCTGCGTTTCGGCTGCCCCGAGGTTGAGCGTTTGAAAGAGTCCGTTGAACCCAATCACGTTTGACAAATCGTTGTGAAAGTACGTCAAATCGAGCGCAACGCGATTCTTCCAAAGCTCCTGCCGGACGCCGATGTCCCAGCCGAAATCTTTTTCCGGGTTTAAATTAGGGTTGTTACCGAAAATAATGTCCTGACTGCTTGGAGGACTGAACCCGGTCGCAACGCTCGAGTGCAGCGTTGTATTTGTCTTGTCGATCTTGTAGCTGCCGGCAACGCGATAAGTCCAGATGCCGCCGAACTCGTTGAAATCATCGAACCGGCCGCCGGCCACAAAGATCAAATTCTCGACTGGTGTCAGCGTTGCTTGCAAAAAGCCCGCGACCTCCTGCGTGTGGTCGCCGATAAAAGTTGGTTGTGGCCCGAATGCTTGCGAAATGAACGGGCGCTCCTGCCCGGCATTAACACGGCTGTAGAAAAATCCCGACGTGAGGGTGAGCCATGAGGTTGGACGCAAATTGTTTTGATAATCAATTTGCGTCCGTTCAAAGAGAGCGCGCGTGGGTCCGACAAAGCCATCCTGGTTTGGATCGTTTATTTGCCGCTCGTGATCGTAGCTGAAAATGAATTTGTGGTCCCACCAGTCGGTCGGCCTCCAATCGATGTGGGGGCCGATTAACCAACGCTCCGTTAGAAAGTGATCAATGGGCTTGGGATCAAAGATCGTGTTTGGATTTCCAGTGTCGCTTACCGAGTAGGTAAACAGGCTGCCGATCCGCAATTGTGCGTCAGGCGACCAGCCGACGTCGGTGATCGCAGCTGTGTTACGATAGTTATTGTTTGGACGCGCGTTGTCGGTGTCGAAGCGGCTTGCGCCAACTGAGTAATCGAAGTCGCCAACTTTGCCGTCGCTCTGGCCCCATTCGCGGAAAGAGTCGTACGATCCGCCCTCGCCAGCAACCATGGCGCCCGGAGTTCCGGTGCCTTGTTTCGTGAAGATTTGAATCACTCCTGCGAGTGCGCGCGGTCCGTAGAGTGTGCTTTGCGGCCCCCGCACAACCTCGATCCTGTCGATATCGTCCGTCGTGATATCGGCGAAATTCATCGCGCCAGATAAACCCTGGTTAATCGGAATGCCGTCGAGCAGCACCTGCATGTCTTCACTGGGCAACCCGCGCATGAAAACGGAGGTCAACTGGCCGGCTGTTCCCGTCTGCACCACGGAAAGACCAGGCACTTCGCGAAGCGCATTGCTCACACGCTGGATTTGTTTTTGCTCGATATCTTCCGAGGAAATTACGCTCACAGTGGCGGGCGATTGATCGAGTGGAATATCGAAACGCGTCGCAGAAACGACGACTGACTCCACCTCCGCTTCAGCCGGCGAAGGAGTCGGCGTCGCTTCCTGCGCGAGGCAAACGACCGGCGCGAAGCACGAGTAGCGCAGCGAATCGCGATCGGGTAGCGCACCCGTCTCGGGTGCTGGCGAGCGCGTCTCGCGATCGCGGACTTTTCTTGTGTCGCTGCCACTGACCGAGATTCTCGCGTTAGGAAAAGACTGTTTCGGCGCGACGCCGAAAGTCCAGCCGGACTGGCATTTGCACGCGAGACGCGCGCGCTACCCCGAGCAAACCAAACTGGACGATTTTGCATAACAAGTTACCTCCAACTCCGAGAGTCGGACTTGTTAGGCCTCGAATGTTTTCGAAGCGTCGCATCGTCCAGCTCTCATTCTTCTTTTTGCGCAGAAGTTTTTGCTGTAGCCGCGTCTCTGTGAGACGCGCAGGCGTCGCGCACAGCGCGACGGCTACAGAATGAGGTGGACCGGACAAATATTCTGGCTCCTGGCTTATGATGCCTGTGCGGCACCGCACCTTCTTCCCGCCTTCACCTCCGAAATGCTTTCGGCGATTGGCCCAATGGGAAGTCGTATCCAGTTACAGCAGCGCAACTGCTCCCGATTCTCACGGGATTTCTTGCGCCGATCCACTTTTTCAAGCTCGCAAAGAACCGGGACGAGGACTAGCGGCTTGCGCTTTGAGCGTCAAGATTATTTGATCAACTGCAATTCCTGCTGTCATGTCGAGCGTTAGTCGAGACATCCCGCGGAACTGCCTGCTACAGGATTCCTCGACTTCGCTCGGAATGACGAAAACTACGATGACCGCATCCAAGCCCAAGTTCATCATCACTGGCGGCGCCGGATTCATCGGCTCGAATCTCACGCTGGCGTTGCAGGAAAAATTTCCGGACGCGCACCTCACGGTGATTGATGATTTTCGATCCGGTAATTTCAAGAATCTGGCAGGCTATCGCGGAGATTTCGTTGCCGAAAATCTGGCGACATTCGATTGGCGAGAAAAGTTCGGTGATCCGGCAGCCGCAGGATTCGACGCAATTTTTCATCTCGCATCGATCACCGACACGACTTTGCACGATCAATTCGTTCAGGTGCACGACAACGTGGAAAGTTTCCGTCGGCTTTTGAATTTTGCGCGCCCCACAAAGACACGAATTATCTACGCTTCCTCTGCGGCGACTTACGGTCCGGCAACTGAAGCGAGCGTGGAATCAAACGGCGCCGCACCGGCGAACGTTTACGCGTTTTCCAAGGTCATCATGGATAATATCGCCCGACACGCTGCTGCCGAGTCGCCGGACTGGATCATCGTCGGGCTGCGTTACTTCAACGTTTACGGACCGTGCGAAGCGCACAAGGGCGTGCCAGCGAGCATGGTTTATCATCTGGCGCAACAGATGAAGGCCGGCAAGCGGCCGCGCATTTTTAAGCACGGCGAGCAGAAACGCGATTTCGTCTACGTCAGAGACGTCGTTGAAGGCAGCATTCGCGCGCTCGACGCAAAGACGAGCGGAATTTACAATCTTGGGACAGGCCAGGCGCGCTCGTTTAACGAACTCATTGATGTTCTAAATAAATGTCTGGGCACAAATTTTCAGCCCGAATACTTCGATAATCCGCACGCGCATTATCAAAACTTCACGCAAGCCGATCTCACCAGCGCGCGCAAAGCGCTCAGGTACGAGCCGCAGTTTTCGCTCGAAGACGGCGTGCGCGATTACATGCAGTGGTTATATCCGGCCAAATAACACGGCCGGTCATCCTGAGCGAAGCGGAGCGGAGTCGAAGGATCCCGCGGCCTCACATTAAGGTAACTCAACGGGATTCCTCGACCGATGCGGCCAAATCCCGAAACGCTTTTTCTGACAATTGGAATTCGTGCCAGTCGCTGTCGATTTTTGCACCGAGCTGCTTGTAAAACTCAATGCCACGCTCATTCCACTTCGCGACCCACCACTTGATCATGCCACAACCGGTGAACGCTGCCTCTTTGGCGACAGCTTTCATCAGGAGTTTGCCGACACCGCGGCTGCGATGTGGCCCGGCAATATAAAGTTCCTTGATAATCAGGGTTGGCTTCGCTCGATAGGTGAACGCAACGAAATGATAAACGAGAAGTCCAACCAAGTCGCTGCCTTCTTCAGCAACGAGACAATGAAAATCGGGCGGCGAACGGTGGAATCCCTGTTCGCGCAGCACGTGCTCGGTCACGGCAAAGTCATCGGCATATTTTTCGAACTCCGCTAGCTGGCGCATTAACGGAAGCAAGTTTGGAATATCGGCTTCGACTGCTTTTCGAATTTCCATATGGATCTTTGGCAGACGCTGAGCTCCGCGTTAGATGTAGCCGCCGCCCTGTGGGCGGCGCGGACGCTTCGCATAGCGAAGCGGCTACAAACTCATCCTTCCCAGAAAAATTTGGTCGGGCGACGAATTTCCGACGGAAGGCTTTTGTGCACGGGACAATTGAGCGCGGTTTGCTCAAGGACTTCCCGCTGCGGATGATCGGGCGCGAGCGGGATGTGAACTTCTGAAGGCAAAGCAACGATCCGGCGCGGCGGATCGTTCGACATTTCCTTTTGCACGGACACAGTCATGCCGCGCAGATCAACTCCGAGGTCCTCCGCCTTAATTCCCATGGTGGTGCTGATGCACGTCGCGAGAGCCGTGGCGACCAGATCCGTAGGCGAAAAGGTTTCGCCTTTGCCCTTATTGTCGCTCGGCGCGTCGGTGGAAATTTTTGCTTGCGAGGGACCGTGCGTCGCGTCGCAATGCAAGTCCCCGGTGTACTTAACTGAGACTTGGACCATGCGAAATAATGCGACCGCTCTCAGCTTTTGTCACATCAGATCGAATCGCTCTTACGGCCGACGCGAACCGCATGTTTTTGCGGCCGGATGCCTGGGCCATAGCGGCGCGCGTAAACCTGCGTGAACTCCGCTCCCAAAAAGCTGATCAGCGCAGAGTAATAAACCCAGAACAGCAGGACGACGAGCGAACCGGCTGCTCCAAACGCACTGGCCGTCGCAGTTTTTCCCAGGTAAATACCGATAGCGTATTTTCCTCCGGTAAAGAGCAGTGCCGTCACCGCCGCTCCGATCCACACGTCCCTCCACGAGATCACGACGTCGGGCAAAAATTTGTAAATCGCGGCAAAAAGAACCGCGATCACGAAGAACGAGGCGACAACGTTTGCCGTTTGCCAAACCCACGGAATGCCGGGCAACCAGTTGTTCATGTAGTTTTGAAGCCCGCTGATGACCGCGCTGAGTACGAGTGAAACCAGGAGGACAAATCCCACGCAAATTGCGATCGAAAACGAGCGCAACCGATCGACAATAAACGAGATGATCACACCACGGTCCGGTTTTGCTTTGACGTCCCAAATCTGATTCAGCGCAGATTGCAGTTCTCCGAAAACCGCAGTCGCGCCCATGATGAGCGTGACAATTCCGATGCTCACGGCCCAGAGGCCCTTGCCAAATCCGCGGGATGATTCGATCACCTGCCGCACTGCATTGGCCCCCTGCGCACCAATCATTTTTTCCATTTCACCGACGATCTGATCGGTCGCCGTATCGGGCGCGAGAAAGAAACTGGCCACGCCCACCGCGATGAGCAGCACGGGCGCGATTGAGAAGATCGTGTAAAACGCGAGCGCAGCAGACAACTCGAAAGCGTTGTCGTTCGTCCACTCTGCGAACGTAAGCTTGAGCAGTTCCCAGCCTGCCTTCAGTTTGTTCGCGGGAATCTGCTGACTTTCGATTACCGACTCATCTGTCATCCCTATAAGAATCGTCGCGAAACAACGGCCTTAGTGGGATGAGTGCCGGTTAAAATGCGGACGATTACGTCTTGATGATCGGCGGAGGAATGTCTTCCGTCTCGCCGACGTCGATTCCACGCTGCAGTTTGCTGTGCCGCACGCTGTACAGGAAATAAATCACGAGCCCGATTCCGAGCCAGACCACAAAACGAATCCAGGTCATCACCGGCAGGCTCAGCATCAGAGCCAGGCACATGAACACGCCAAGGATCGGGAAAACCGGAACGAACGGCACGCGAAACGGACGCGGTCGTTCCGGGTTGACGCGGCGCAGCACGTTGACGCCGAGACAAACCAAAATAAACGCGAAGAGCGTGCCGATGTTCGTGAGGTCTGCGAGCTCGCCGATGTTTGTAACCATCGCTACGCCACCGACAACAACTCCAGTCCAGATTGTCGTGATGTGCGGTGTGCGGAAACGCGGATGAATTCTGGCGAAGTATTGCGGCAACAAACCGTCGCGCGCCATCGCCATGAAAATTCGCGGCTGCCCAAGCTGAAACACGAGCAACACTGAAGTCGTGCCTGCGAGCGCGCCCGCGCTCACCAGCGCCTGCGCCCACGGTTTGCTCGCGAAAGCGGTGGCAACAGCAGCGGCGTCGCCGGCATAGATGGTGTATTTTTTAATTCCGGTAAGCACAGCCGACATCAGCACGTAGAGGACCGTGCAGATGATCAGACTGGTGATGATGCCGATCGGCATGTCACGTTGCGGATTGCGGGTTTCTTCAGCTGTGGTCGACACGGCGTCGAACCCGATAAAAGCGAAGAACACAATCGCCGCGCCGCTCATCAGACCGGGAAAACCATGCGGCATAAACGGGTGCCAGTTGGTGGGGTTCACCATGAATGCGCCGAAGGCGATGACGAACACGACCACGGCGACCTTGATAATCACTATCGTCGTGTTCGTTTGTGCGCTTTCTCGAATCCCGTAAACCAGAATGACTGTCACCGCCGCAACGATGAGCAAGGCTGGCAGATTGAATGCGATCGAGTGGCCGGCAATCACCGGCAAAGTCGTCGATGAAAATTTCGCTACGGTATCGCCTCCCTTAGCAACGGTCTCCAGCGCCGTTTGGTGATCGGCGACAAGCCAAAGTGGGAATTTCAGGCTCAAACCGAAGGGCAAATTGCCGCAGAAATCGACGAAATAACCCGACCAGCTCACAGCCACCGCCATGTTGCCCACTGCATATTCCAGGATCAGGTCCCAACCGATGATCCACGCCACGATCTCACCCATTGTAGCGTAGGAATAAGTGTAGGCCGATCCTGAGACCGGGATCATGGACGCAAGTTCGGCGTAACAAAGCGCAGCAAACGCGCAAGCGATGCCGGCGACGATAAACGAAGCCGCAATGGCGGGGCCTGCACCCGCGCGTCCAAGCACAGCGCCTGTTCCGGAGAACCAGGCTTGAATAAAATTGATGACTGGCGTTTCAAGTCCCGACGAAAATGTCTGGCCGGCCGCGGCGGTTCCGGTGAGCGAGAAAATTCCCGCGCCAATGACCGCACCGATGCCGATACAGGTCAGCGCGAGCGGTCCGAGTGTGCGTTTCATCTGTCGGTCCGGCGCCGCCGCTTCGGCGATCAGATGATCCGGACTTTTCGTTCTGAACAGTTGAAGTGCCACCGCGCGAGATCGTCTCATCAAGCACTTCGCGTGGTCAATCCAAAGCTTTGGTACGAGCAAGCCTGCACGTGGTTATGCTGAGTCGACGCGAACAAAATAGTTTTGTAGCATCGCTGTGTATGTCCGATGAACCGGCAAAAATTATTCTCGGCGACACGGCGATTAGTGCATTCGAGGGAACTCCGGGTCGGCGCCGGTCCGGTCGAGGGAAAGACACAGGTCCATCGCTGACGCACTGCGAGAACTGCGGCGCAGAACTGCACGGGCATTGGTGCGCGAAATGCGGCCAAGCAGCTATCGAGTACCGCCGTTCTTTCCGGTACGTTGTCGCTGATCTACTAAACGAGTTCCTGAATTGGGATTCAAAATTCTTCACGACCATCGCGCTTCTCATCTTAAAGCCGTGGCGCCTAACAAATGAGTTTCTGGCCGGCAAGCGCGTCCGCTACGTGAATCCCCTTCGGCTGTATCTGCTCGCCAGCATCTTGTTTTTCTTTGCCGTAAATTACGGAGCGAAAGGGATACATGTTGACCCGACGAAATTTCCCGAGGAAAAGCGCGCGGAGGTTGCCGCGGCAATCGCAGACAAGCGCGGCGAGATCGAAGCGGAACTGAAGCAAGGACAACCTCACCCCGGAGCAACGGCGAAAAGCGCAGAAAGCATTGGACTATCTGACGAAGCCAACGTCTTCTGCGACAACAACGCCAACGCCCGAAGAAACTCCGTCACCTTCAGCAGCGCCAGGCGCATCGCCGACGGCAGAATCAGGCCAGCAAAAATATGGTCCAGTCGGAGATCGGCCATTCGTCGTTTTCGACGATGCGAAATCGACCACGCCGTTCGAACGCTGGATCGAAGCTCGGGCGAAAGAGAAGATGGGTGAACACGGAACGAAAATGGGGCTTTTTATCAGCACCCTGTTCAGCAACCTGCCCTACATGATGCTGTGCTGCATCCCGCTCTTCGCTCTTGTGTTGAAACTTCTCTACATCCGGCGGCGTCTCTTCTATATCGACCATCTGATCTATGCGTTGCATATCCACACGCTTCTTCTACGCCGCCGTCATGCTGATCGTGCTGGCGACGATTGGGCTCATTCGTTTCGCGCCGGGTGCAATTGCAGGATGGCTGATCGCGCTCCTATGGATCGCGTTTGTGACGCAAATTTTCCTGTCAATCCGGTACGTTTACCGTCAGGGCTGGTTCCTCAGTGTTTTTAAATTCCTTTTTGGCGGATTTGTATATCTGATCGTCCTCGTATTGGCCCTCGCCGCCACCTTTTTCGCCACCCTTGTATTGCCATCATGAAAAGAACGATGCTCCTCCTTTTTGCGCTCGCAGCTGTCTCCCGCCTCACTTTTTTGCGGCGATCGGCACATCGCGTTTGAACGAGAACAGGCTGTCTGGATAGCCAATCTCGACGGCACGGGTGAGAAAAAGATCGCGGACGGCATCTTCCCTGCGATCTCGCCGGATGGAACTCGCGTCGCGTTTAACACAACGGAGAAAACGAGCGACACGACGTACGCGCGTCATATCGCCGTCGTCGACGTTGCCACGGGAAAAATTGACGTTTTCAAAGATGTCCCGAGCGATAATTCCTATTACCCGAGCTGGACGGCTGACGGGAAACAAATCCTTTTCACTACGCGTCCTCACGAAGTCTGGGATCTCGCCGTGGTGAATTCCGACGGCACGAATTTCCACGTGCTCAAGCCCGGCGTGCAAAATGAAGTGACGCGTTACTCGCCGATTTGGGCGCGCGACGGCCAATCGGTTTTTTGCGAGGACATGGCGAACATTTACCAGATCGGCCTCGACGGCGCGGTGCGCGCGCAATGGAAGATCGACAAGATCGTGCCGAACGGTGATATGAGCGGCGACGGTCGCATCGATGTGTCGCCTGATGGCAAGCGATTGCTTCTGAGCATCGATATGGGCGAAGAATCGGGACGCAAAAATTGGGATGGACCATTGCCGGCGCTCTGGGCGTTCGATGTGCAATCGCAAAAGGCGACCAGGCTCACGCCGAAGAAATTATTTGGCTGGGACGGCGTTTGGCTCGACAACGACAACATTCTTTTTCTCAGTCGCGCCGCCGGCGAAAAGGAAGATTCGATTTATCGAATGTCCACCGACGGAAAAAATCTGAAACGCTTGATCAAGAACGCGCGCTTTCCGTCCGTTAGTTCGCCGTAGCACAGGCATCTTGCCTGTGGGGCAACCGGGCGTCCCGCCTGGTTAATCGAATTTCCTCTCGGCAGGCAAGATGCCCGCCGGCCACACAGCCAGGATGGATTGTGCTACTAGCTCAGAAGCTCCCGCGCTTTCGAAAGCGCCTCGTTGATCTTGCTGGCGTCTTTCCCGGCGCCCTGCGCGCTCTCCGGACGTCCGCCGCCTTTTCCGCCGACGATCGGCGCGATCTGTTGAATTAACTTGTTCGCCTGAAATTTCGAGGAGAGTTCGTTAGGCACATAAGCGACCAAAGCGACTGATGCGTCGTGCGTGCCGGCAAGAAAAATCGGCCCTTTGAATTTGGACTTCAACGCATCCACCACTCCTTGGAGGAGTTTTCCATCCGCATCTGGTACTTCCGCCACACAGAAATTGTTTCCAGCATGCGATTGCGCAAGCTCATTCGCGATTTTAGCAGCCCTGCTCTTCAGTTCTGTCTCAGCAGATTTCGCCGTTTTCTTTTCCCACTCGCGAACCTCCGCATCCACTTTTTCAAGATGCGCCGCGCGCGCATCGATTTGTTTCAGCATTTCGGCTGTCGCTGCATCATCGTCGAAAGCCGGCAGCAGCGGCGATGTCTGGTTTCTTGCGCGCGAACGTTTCAAACTTCTCCTGTTGTCGCGCTGCTTCCTGCTTGGCCCAGGCCCGAGCCGCGTCGCCTGCGACCGCTTCAATGCGCCGCGTTCCCGCAGCGATGGCTTCTTCTTTCACAATACGGAACGGCCCGATCTCGCCCGTGGATGACACGTGCGTGCCGCCGCAGAGCTCCATCGAATAACCGTCAAGCGCGCGAGGCGCTCCGCCGATCTGCAGTACGCGAACCGTATCGCCGTATTTCTCCCCGAAGAACTGAATGATGTCTTTCCGCTGTTTTGCCTCGGCGAATGGAATTTCAGTCCACGAAACCGGCGCGTTCTCGGAAATTTTTTCGTTCACTGATTTTTCAACGTCGCGCTTTTGTTGCGGCGTGAGTGGCGCGCTTGAAAAATCGAACGTCAATTTGTCCGGCCCGACATAGCTCCCTTTCTGCGCCGCGTCAGATGAAACGATTTGGTGGAGCGCCCAATGCAACAAATGAGTGACGGTGTGATGTCCCTGAATCAATTTCCGCCGATCGGCATCCACTGAGATGCGCACCGCCTCGCCCGGCTCGGGCGCGCGACCCTCCACGACCGTAGCGCGATGAACAAAAACATCGCCGCGCTTTTGAGTATCGGTCACGCGCAACTGACCGACCTCGGTCCAATCGTGTCCCGGAACGTGAAGCAATCCTCGGTCGCCGACCTGGCCGCCCATCTCCGCGTAGAACGGCGTCCGATCGAGAACAATGTTCACTTCGCCTGGTTGTTTGCCGGGCAAGACCGGTGTCGACAACTGATTCCGTCTCGAGAAAATCGTATCCGAGAAATTTGGTCGGCTCGACTCGAGCTCGCCTTCTTCAACACTGATTTCTTCCTTCTTCTGAGCCTTGCGTGCGCGTTCACGCTGTTCCTCCATCAATTTCTCGAACTCGGCAACATCGACGGTAAATCCGCGTTCCCGCGCCATAAGCTCAGTGAGATCGAGTGGAAATCCGTACGTGTCGTATAAGCTTGAATGCGGACTCGGCCTGGAAAATCGCGCCAACCGCCAAGCGGAGCGACGATTGAAGCGTTCGTTCTTCATTCGCTCTCATCATCGCCTCAAACTCCTCTATGCCTTTATCGAGAGTTTTATTAAATGATTCTTCTTCGCGGCGAATTGTTTCTTTGATCTTTGATTGCTGCGTCCGGAGTTCTGGAAAAACGTCGCCCATCGTTTTGGCCACGACATCGACAAGTTTGAAAAAGAAGGGTTCGTGAAAACCAAGAGTGCGGCCGTACCGAACTGCTCGACGCAAAATCCGGCGCAAAACGTAACCGCGGCCTTCGTTTGATGGAATGATTCCGTCAGCGATTGCGAACGAAAGCGCGCGAATGTGATCGGCGATGACGCGGAAAGCGATGTCGATCTTTTCCTGGTCGTTCTGATGTTGTAGGGCGGCTGTGTCAGCCGCCGGCGTCGTCACCGAGACGCCCTACAGTCGGTAGCGTGCTGGCGTATTTCTTGCCGCTAAGTTTTTCCAGCTCGTCGAAGATCGGGCGGAAAACGTCGGTCTCGTAATTCGAAGTCGTTCCAGAAAAATCGGTGAGATTCTTTGTGCCTTGGATAATTGCCACGGCGCGCTCGAAACCCATTCCGGTATCGACGTGTCGCTGCGGTAAAGGCGTGAATGCGCCGTCCGGGTTCGCATTGAACTGGATGAAAACCAAATTCCAAATCTCGATGCAACGCGGATCATTTTTGTTCACAAGCGCGCCGCGCGTGTCGCCGTCTGGCGTTAGATCGACGTGCACTTCCGAGCACGGTCCGCACGGGCCGGTGTCGCCCATCATCCAGAAATTGTCGGCTTTCCCGCTGCTGAGAACGTGAACTTTTGGATCGAGATCGGCTTCGCGAAATAAACGCGCCCAGTGATCGTACGCTTCCTGATCGAACTCACTCGGCTCGCCAGGCCCGGGCTGATAAACCGTCGCATAAAGCCGTTGCGGGCGGAAATTTCCAGCGTTCGACCAGTAATTCCCACGCCCATTCGATTGCTTCCTTTTTGAAGTAATCGCCAAAGCTCCAGTTGCCGAGCATTTCGAAAAACGTGTGGTGATAGGTGTCGAGCCCGACGTCTTCGAGATCGTTATGTTTTCCGCCGGCGCGGATGCATTTTTGCGTGTCAGCGACGCGCGGTGGTTTCCATGGCGGTTTCTGTTGCGCGAGAAAAATCGGCACGAACTGGTTCATGCCGGCATTCGTGAACAGCAGATTCGGCGCGTCCGGCAGAAGCGGCGACGATGGCACAATGGTGTGCTTTTTCTCGCGGAAGAAATCGAGAAATGATTGCCGTATCTCAGCCGACGTCATGATGAATACAGTTTTATTGCTGGATCAAAGTTGTTTGCAGAGCCACCGTCAACCAACGTCCATTCTCCCTCACGTACACCCTCGTGAAGCGGTAATCTCCGCTGTAGTCTTTGCCATTTTCCATTCCTTTCTGCACTGACCGGCCGGTGACTATCGCCGTGTCCCCATGTACCCGCACCTTCAAATCAGAAATTTGCCGTGATTCGTAATGAAAGGATCCTGAAGCGAAACCTTTGAGAATGTCTGATTTCGTACGTAGCTCCCCTCGCAGAGTGATAAATGTATAGTCATCAGAAGTCATCCGATCGAGTGCCGCGACGTCACCGTGAAGAACCGCCTGATTGCGTGCTTCCTCCAAACTTTTTATCTCTCCGTCTACGGCCGTATGAGGCTGCGATGAGATGTCAGTCCGGCTTGTCTGCGCCGCCGCGTAATTCGCGGAACCAATTAGCATCGAAATAAGGATCAACGAAAGGCATCTGGATTTTGTCATTTTGACTCCTCGTACGGCGAGAAACTCGCAGGAGAATGCGCACATTTCCAAACGGAAATGCGCTGGCCGAGTACGTGGAATGTGGCACCGCTGAGAGGCAACACCGCCACCACTGTCTAGCTCTTTTCTTCGTCCAGCTTCAGATTTCACCGCGGCCTCGATCTCGTCGTAAAGCGCCTTGTCGTTCTTCAAGACTTCTTTTGCCGCATCCCGGCCCTGCGCTAGCTGCGTTCCTTTGTAATTTAACCAGGAACCGCGCTTCTCGATGATCTGTTGTTCTAACCCGACGTCGAGAAGAGCGCCGACTGACGAAATTCCCTCGTTGTACATGATGTCGAACTCGGCCTCGGTAAATGGCGGCGCTACCTTGTTTTTCACCACTTTGACGCGGGTGCGGTTACCCGTGACCACGCCGTCGGTCTGCTTAATTGCACCGATGCGGCGGATATCGACCCGCATGCTGGCGTAAAACTTTAAAGCTTTTCCACCAGGAGTTGTCTCCGGGTTTCCAAACATCACGCCGATTTTTTCGCGGATTTGATTTGTGAAAATGCAGCAGGTCCGCGCTTTTGAAATCAGCGACGTGAGCTTGCGCAAGGCGGCGCTCATCAAGCGTGCCTGGGCGCCAACGGTCGTATCGCCGATTTCCCCTTCCAGCTCCGCTCTCGTTACCAGGGCCGCCACGGAATCCAGTACGATGACGTCCAGCGCATTCGAGCGCACAAGCGTCTCGCATATCCGCAGAGCTTCCTCACCGGAGCTGGGCTGCGAGACGAGTAAATCGTCAAGATTGACGCCCAGTCTTTTTGCGTAGGCAGGATCCAGCGCGTGCTCGACATCGATAAACGCTGCGAGGCCGCCACGCTTTTGCGCCTGAGCGATGACTGTAAGCGCAAGCGTTGTTTTGCCGGATGATTCAGGGCCGAAGACTTCGACTATTCGACCACGCGGAAATCCACCGACGCCGAGGGCGCGGTCGATCAAAATGTTGCCAGTCGGAATGACATCGATATCCACGATCGTTTCGCCGCCCAGACGCATGATCGCACCTTCGCCGTAATCTTTCGCGATCTGCTGGATCGCCAGATCGAGGTTCTTATTTCGCGCGGCAGCCAGTTTATCAGCGGCTGTTCTTTCTTCGGTCTTTGTCGCCATATCAGGAAGAATCTAACTACGACGCACGCGAGCATTCGCCAAGCACAAAAGCGATAGCCCGCGACTGATAGCAACGAAAAGGCCGCGAGCATGATGCTCGCGGCCTTAAAACTTCGACGATCCTGATTCTTTACGAGACAGTGATCTTGCGGGGCTTGACGTGCTCGGCCTTAGGCAGAGTCAACGTCACGAGGCCCTGATCGATCTTCGCGCTGATTTTGTCGGCGTCGATTGATGGATCGATCTCGAACATGCGCCGGAAATTTTCCGGACGCGATTCGCGATGAATCAGCGTTCCTTCCACCGCGGGAAGCGAGCGCCTTCCGATGATTGTTAGCTCGTTGTTTTCGACCGAAATCTCGAGGCCGTCTTTTTTTACTCCGGGCATCTCGATCTCAAGCGTGTAGCCATCACCAATTTCTCTGACGCTGGCCGGCGGCGTAATAAACTGCTCCGCCTGGCTGCGATCAGATTCGCGAGTTTCTCGGGTTAGAGTGTTCATGGTAAAATTCCTTTCAGTTTCTGTTTAGCTCACCTGGATTTGTTTCGGTTTCGCTTCGTCAGCTTTGGGCAATGTCACCTTGAGGATTCCATCCTGGTAAGTGGCATTGACCTTATTGGCATCCACACGGGTGGGCAGCGCAATGCTGCGGCGGAATGTGCCGACGTAGCGCTCAGTGCGCTGAGCCGTTTCGCCGTTGTTACTCTCGTGTTTGCGCTCGCCACTGATCGTCAGCGTCCCGTCATGCAAAGAAATGTCGATGTCTTCCCTACGCATTCCGGGCAACTCGACGACGGCCACGAAATGGTCGCCACTCTCGTAAAGATCGAGTGCAGGTGACCAACCGGTAAAAAGTTGGCTGGTGCGGCCAAAACTCGACGAGAACGGCATCTCAAAGAACGAGTTCAACTCGTCCCGAAGATTGCTCCAGCGATCCAACGCCGGCCATGGCGCTGATTCGGGAGCATGATAACGAATTAGATTCATATTTTGAAATCTCCTTTCTTGGATTACTGATTTTGAGTTCAGCGATTCAATTAGCTCGCGTCGTGCCAAAGACGAACGCGGCGGATGCGTCTCACAAAATGGAGAAATTCAGCGACTTAGCCGATGAGCTGTTCTTTGTTCGCAAATGAAGTCTGGCCTAATTGGCACAGGCGAATGGCGGATACATCAGCTGTGGAGACAAAATTTCACGCTCCTGTCATCCAGGTTTCCGACGGCTTGACAATTTTATCGTGAAACGGTTACGAGTCGGATTGTGACCTCATTGAGCGAAAGTCGCTCCGAACTCGATGCAATGATCGCCGACATCGAGCTCACACTGGTGAGCATCATCCAAGGTGTCGCGCTCACGGTACTAATCGAAGCATCGCGCGAGCCCATCGCCAAATTGGACTGGAAGATGTGGCCGTACGTGCTCTCGGGTTTGATTATTATCCTGGTCTTCTGGTCGCGTGTTGTGCTGCACATTCTTACGGTCATACGCTGGCCTTTAGAGTTCGGGCACAATTTTCTCTATGTTGCTTGTGCGCTCGTGGAGGCGTTTTCATTCGCACAACTTGGCAATCCTGCGCGCTGGTTCGCGTTCGTAGCAGCATTTCTTGGCGTCGGCTGGCTGTTGTTTGCGTATGATCTGCGCATGATTCGCATGCGAGTGCGGGATCGCACCGGAGACGTAAGCAACCGGTTGTATGCGCTTGTGACGCGCGACCAGTGGTTCAACATCGGCTTGTTATTGCCTGCATTCTTTCTGGTGAATGTTGCCTGCGCAGTCGCAATTCATTTGCGGCCCGGATTTTTTCTCGCCCAGGATGGACACATCTGGCTAATCGCCCTGCAACTGATCGCTTTCGCGGGATATTTGTCATACGTCGTGATCTTTTATGCCAAGCTGGCGCCAATGATTGCGGAAGCGCGCGCGGAATGGCGGAGAAAAAGCCGTGCCAATGAGACTTCCGCTTAGCTGACGAACACGATCGCGGAACGATTAGCGAACGGCGTCGCCTTCGCTAGCGCGTGCAATTGGTTCAACATGTGAAGGCAGTTCAAGTTTGGTGTCCAGATAAACGACTACGAAGGCGATTCCCACCAACGGCTGGAGAACTTTCTCGACAACGCTCAAAGCGAAAGCGGCAATATTAAAACCGCTGGCTTTCTGCGCTTCAGTTATTTGTTGCAACAACGCCTGAGGGTCTTGTGTCGTCATCAATTGGTTCAAGTAGTGGTGCAGCGTCCCCCACTGCGCACCGAGCGTGATCACCATCACAACAGCAAACCAGATGGAGGCGATGAATGCACCGCGCCACAACGGGCGTTGAAACCATGGAAGATCACGTCCGCTACGCGCCAGATCGCGACTTTCACGCAATGAATCGATGAATCCCGCGTTCTCGAGAACGGTAAACTGCTGCCAAAAGAGAACGTTCACAAAGAAACGGCCGAACATCCAAACCTGCAGGATAAGCAAACCCATCGCGACAAGAACCAGCAACACCGACGACCCCGCGGCAAGCGACATGGCTGCAATCGCCAAGCCGAACACCATCAGTAAAAAGAACACGCCATAAACGAAGATGCACAGCGCAGCGACTCGTGGCCAAAACTTCACCGCTGTATTGAGTACGGCGACCAAACTGAATCGGTTTCCGCGCACAATTTCAGCTGTGAGAATTTGGATTCCCGCGATGTAAACCGGCCACATCACAATGGACAAGATAAACATCAGAAACGCGAAGCCCCCCGCGAGAACCGAAAGGATATCGACGTTGGAGCCTTGCGGCGTTTTCACGAACGCAGTTGCGAGCTGACTGCATATCGACGGCAGCAACACCAGCAGCGTGAGTCCGAGAAATTGCAAAAAGCCTTTTCGATAAATCTGCAATGTCTCTGTTAGAATTTCAGCAAAGCTGCGGCGGGAGACTTGTATGGGCGGTTGTGTAAAATCGCCGGTGGACGGCACCTCCGGCGGCATAGTAAAGAGCCCCGGGATTTCCGCTGCTGTTGTCCAAAGCTCAACGTCGGCTTGGCGCGCCTCATTGGAAGGGAGCAATCGCCCCTCGGTTTTCCATTCGCGGAGAGTTTCGATGTCCGCCGGGCCGTATTCCGCGCCCTGCACACGCACGATCCATTCGTCGTTCACCCCTTGATCATCCAGCATCATGCATTCAGAATCCAGCATTAGCCTGCAATGAGACTTCTGCTGATTGACGGTCACTACTACGTTTACCGGTCGTTCTTCGCCATTCCGAATCTTTCGAATTCCCGGGGCGAACCGACCAACGCCATCTTCGGTTTCACGAAAACGCTGCGGTTAATGGTGAAACATTTGCAACCTGATCTGGGAGCGGTCGTCTGGGATGAAGGCCTGCCACAGAAGCGAGTAGAGCTGCAACCTGCTTACAAAGAAACGCGCAAAGAAATGCCCAAACCGATGATCCCCCAGCTCGAGTTTATCCAAAAGCAGCTTACCGCCTTGCTGGGCTTCCGAAATATTTCCCTTCCAGATACCGAGGCCGACGACCTGATGGGTTGTTATGCGATCTCGGCCTGCAAGCGGACCGGCATGGACGTGGTACTCGCGACCAACGATAAAGATTTGTTTCAACTCGTGGGTCCCTGCGTGAAAGTTTATACCACCGCCAAAGCAGATCTTGCGTCACCCAAGGACGCGTTCGCATTACTCGGCGAAGAACAGGTCACAGCGAAATGGGACGTCCCGCCCGGGTTGATTGGTGACGTCCTCGCGTTGACCGGTGATTCGGTGGACAACATCCCCGGGATCGGAATCGGTCGTAAAAGCGCCGCCGCATTGATCAGTGAATTCGGTGGTCTCGAACCGTTACTGAACAATTTCGATAAGGTGAAAAGCGAGCGCACGCGCGAGAAAGTGGCCAGCGCTCGCGAGCAGATATTGCAAAATCGAAAAATGGTCGATCTCGATTGTGAGATGGATTTGCCTGTGCCGATCGATGATTTGCGAATCGAGCCCGATTATTCCGCCCTGATAGCAGCACTGGAAAAATGTGAGTTTAAGTCGCTTCTCCAAGAGGTGCGCGACGAAGCAGCCAAAGTTGCGACTGTTGTGCAGCCAAATCTTCTGTAAAGCCACGAGCGTCTCTGCGGACAATCTTCGGACCGAATCGCGTGTGTCGCCTGGTTTACGCTCGTAAATACCGGATTTCTGACCACACACGAATTTCTCGTAAAAAAGTTCGAACGCTCGCTGCTGGAGGCTGTCCAATCTAACAGGTTAAGGCGATTCGGGCGGTTGCACGAGTTCTTCTAGAGTTGTTTCTCCTTAAGCGTGCGCTGCCCGAATCAATTTTTTTGCCAAAATTCAGGCGGCCAGCAGCAACGCTTTGCTAGCACGTTCGATAGACGCCGGGGATTTTATACGTATCGTGCGGCCGCCGCTCCTCCATGGAACCTGACGATTTCGATCCGATCGCTGCAGCGCTTCGAGAAGACATAGGCAAGGGCGACATCACGACCGAGTTTTTCGTTTCCGAAGCGCTGCGTGCCCACGCACGCATCGTTGCGCATGAGCCAGCGGTCGTTGCTGGAACCGCGACGGCCGCGGAAATTTTCCGGAAGGTCGATCCTGCGACGGATGTTCAGATCCTTCGTCCGGATGGCGAAGCCGTAGTTGCCGGCGATATCGTGATCGAAATACGGGGGCTTGCGCGTTCGATTCTCAAGGCCGAACGCGTGGCGCTAAATTTTCTGCAGCGCCTTTGCGGCATCGCAACGCTTACCCGGCAGTTCGTTGACGCGGTTGGCAATCATCCAGCCAAAATACTCGATACGCGCAAAACGACCCCTGGGCTGCGCGCGCTGGAAAAGGCCGCGGTCGTCGCTGGCGGTGGCGTTAATCACCGTTCCGGCCTGTTCGATATGGTGCTCGTAAAGGACAATCACCTTGCAGCTCTCGGAGGGCTTTCCGGTTTTGCCGACCAAATTCGCCGGCTTCGGAAGGAACGGCCAGACGTCCGTATCGAAGTGGAGGCTGACGATTTGGAGCAGGCGCGGGCTTTCGTCGAGATCGACGGCATCGACGTTATCCTTTTGGACAACATGGAGCCCGCCCAGATTCGGGAAGCTCTGGCGCTGAGGAGGAACAACATCAAGTTCGAAGCGAGCGGCGGCATCACCCTGAAAAACGTCAGGCGGGTCGCAGCCACCGGCGTCGATTACATTTCCATCGGCGCACTAACCAACGCCGCGCGCGCGATCGATCTCGGCTTGGAAATGAATCATGTCCACGGTTGAGAAGTTGGACCGGCTGATCGCTGAGCAACTGCAAGCCGCCCTTCCCTCAGCCGTCATCGGCCGACGAATTGTCGTGCTCGAGCAAACTGGCTCGACTAACGACGCCATTTTGCAGCTCACATCGTCACAAGGAGCGACGGTCGAAGGCGGAAGTCCGCCATCCTTCGTAGACGAGGGTCTGGTTCTGTTCGCCGAACATCAAACCGCCGGGCGCGGTCAGCGCGGGAATCGGTGGGAATCAACCGCGGGAAAAGGTCTTTGGTTTTCAATCCTGTTACGACCCGAGATCCAGCTCAGCGACTCGGGACGGCTCACGATTTGGGCCATCGAAGCCATCTCGGACGTGATTCGCAACGAGCTCGGCCTTGAGCCCGCCATCAAATTGCCTAACGACATTCAACTTGATGGACAAAAAGTAGCCGGCGTGCTTGTAGAGATGCGCGCGCAAAACAACGCGCCGCACCTGGCCGTGATCGGAATCGGAATTAACGTGAACCAATCCCGTGACGATTTTCCCGCCGAACTTCAAGACAGCGCCATATCTCTAGCAATGGCGTTAGGCCGGCAAGTCGACCGTCAGAATTTTGTCGTCGCTCTACTGCGAAACCTTGATCTTACGTATCGCGAGAAGTTCGCGAAAACAGTCGCAGCCTTTAACTCTTCCCCTGCTCCGACAACCACTCGTGATAAACGCGCGGCGAAATCTCGGACGGCTTAATCTCGCTGCGTCCGCCCCAAAAAACGTTCGTGTACGAAACCGGAATGCCGCATGAGCGAAGATGCTGATCGATTGCCGCCTTATGATCGAAGAGCAGTCGCTTATCCGTGCCGTGCGCCACAGCCATGATGTTGACGTTCTTAAATTCCGGGCCGGCTTCGCGCCAGTAGCAGTGCGTCAAAATGTGATGACGACCGACTTCACCTCCGGTTTCAATTTCACGGCCGGGCGGTATCGCCCAATGAAATAGCGCATTGAATCGCGTCACACGCACGCCGCCCGCTGACGGTTTGACGTGTTCGAGGAAAGTTGAAAAACGCCCGACAATCTTTCGCGCATTCAAGTCTTCCGCTACGCGACAGAATTCCTCGAGCGAGACGCCGGCTTCGTTTGCCCGGGAAACCCACGGCGAAGGCTTGATCTCTTCCGGAGTGAATTCGCGCTTCAGAGCAAGCAAAACATCCCATTCGTGCTCGCTCAGCTCGACGAGCTGCACCGGCATCATCTTCGCCGGCTGATCAGCTTTGCTTCCAGGCTCAATCGTTTTACGTCGAACGTGTCCAACGCCGAGTGTGAAAATGCCTTTCGCCGGCATTAGACGAAAATGTTCCGCGCCAACTTTTTTCGCCAGCAATTCGCAATGCGCTTGCAGCGAAAATCCCTGAGGAGCCTTTACCGTCGTCCAAAGTTTGTAATCCGATCCGGCGCTAACGGTTTCGGTCGAGCGGAGCACCACATGACCCGAAAATGGATCCCGCTGAAACATCCAGTCGAACGCCGCGTCGATCTTCTCTTCGGGAACCTTCCATGCCACCAGGGCGCCGTCTGCGAGGTTCGTTGCAAGCAAAGTTTGACGGACGCGCCTGATGGTTCCCGCGCGCAACATCGCCGCAATGCGCGCCATCACCACCTCGACAGCCACACCCGAGCGATTCGCAATTTCCTCGAAGGGTTCGCGGACAAAACCTTCGATCTTGTCTTCCGAAACCGCGAGAATCTTCGCATTAATTGGATCGTTATGCTCAACCGGCAGCATGCCCATTAATCCGCCGCCCGAGCAAGCTTGTCCAACCAGACGCTCCGCTTTTCAGATCATGCAACGCATACGCGCGGACTTTGCCACACAAAAAAATGGTGGTGAGCTGTCCGGCGTTAGATTGTTAATGTTGAGGGTTAGACGACGCATAACGTTGCGTAGGCAGGTTGGACGCCGAACGTTTGCATTGAAGTGATCAAAGCGATTCTTTTCGACGCAGCAGGCACGCTCTTTTATCTGACGAAAACAGTGGGCGATCATTACGCGTACGTCGGTCGTCAAGTCGGCTTAGAGCTCGACGCGCAGCAACTGGAGAGCGCATTTCACGTTGCCTGGAAACAAATGCCGCGGAGACCGGCAATCGACGGTCCGCGCGAAAACGACGACAAAGGCTGGTGGCGCGAACTCGTTGGTCGCGTATTCGATCAGGTCGCGCCTTCACTAAGCGAACTCGATCGCGATAATTTTTTCGAAATCGCTTACGAACACTTCGCCGAAGCAGGTGTGTGGAAACTTTACCCGGAAGTTCTTGATGTCCTGAAGCAATTGCGAGAACGCTTTCAGCTTGCCGTCATTTCAAATTTTGACGGGCGTTTGCGATTGATTCTTCAGAATCTTGGAATCTCGAAATATTTCGCCCACGTATTTATCTCCAGCGAACTCGGCGCGGACAAACCGGATCCGGAGATTTTCCGGCGCGCATTAAAGCTAATGCATCTGAATGCGAACGAGGTTCTTCACGTCGGCGACGACCCAGAACGTGATTGGAAAGCAGCGAAGGAGGCGGGCTTGTTAGTTTTTCAATTAGATCGGCCAAAAAATTCGCTACGAGATCTGCTTAAGCTGTAGCCGCGGCCCTGCGGGCCGCGTGCGCGCCTCTCACAGAGACGCGGCTACAATGGGTCCGCCGGGACTCGAACCGCGAACCAACCCCCGAAGGCTTTCGGGGCTGCTCAATCATCTTCCATGCCGCCTACGGCAAAGAAGGAATCCAGTCGGGAATGTCCGTCGTCATTGCTTCTGCATCGTCTGGGTCCGCAAAAGCCAGAGCGGCAGATCGCGCATTAATCGTGGGTTCGACGCGCCGAATTCGTCCGTGGCTGCGTCTTTTTCGTTTTCCATCACAGAGGCTGCAACGATTCCGATGGCATTACCGGTTTCTGAAACGATCGGCGAGCCGGACATGCCGTCTTCAATCGGTTGCGCGGGCCTTGAGACCCAGAGCGGACCATCACTCCTTTCCATCCACTGGACCCGGCATCCAAACCATTCCCCTTCCAGACTAAGAAGAAAGCCGCGGATCTTCTCAGGTGCATCAGTAATTCGAAACGGTGTAGCGTATTCCAGAAGCGCACGGTAACCGTCTGCTTCATCGGAATAGGTCTGCGTATCGGGAACGCCAACCACGGCCACGTCGGCGATGGGATTTATGAACAGACATTCGCAAGCAACAGTCGGGGCGGAGCCGAGCGGGCCGAGCATGTTCCGGTAAACGTGTTCTTCGGAGTAAGCGATGCCGAACCCCGAAGGAAGCCAGGGCAAGCAGTGGCTGGCAGTAACAACAAGGTGTTCACCGCGGTGCTCGACGACAAACCCGCGTCCCTCGCCAACGGTAATCACCGTGCCTTTGGGTTCTATCGCTCTGATCCGCATCTCTGGGTAAAGCTCTTGCGCTGCTTTTCGCGTTTTCGGCCGGAACCATTCACGGATGTCGTCGCCGTAATTTGTCTGTGCTGGTTGTTCGCGTTGTTGTTCCTGCCGTTGGCGAGGGTCGGCGAGAATCGGTTTGTGAAAACCGGCGCGTATCTTCGTCCCTTCGGGTTTCATCACTTGGCGATGATAGTCATGAACATGGACTCAAACATCAAGAACAACGTGGAGCCGCTTACCTGGCTCACTATCGAAACCCAGCTCGCCCACTCGTGATGTGACCTCGCCCCGCTTTTGCTCGCCACACGGCAAACACAAAATGATATGAACTGTCGCGATAACGAGCTCGCAACACCTCTATGAGTCCCCCGCGTAAAGATCATCGCAGCGCTGATTTAACTTCCGATGCGCTGTCCTCGGCAGGCAAGGTAGGAACTCGCGAAGGAAACTCGCGAGTCCCGCGCTAGCCGTCGGAATTGATGCAATGACTTACGGGCGAGGATGCGGCGTGGGGCGCGGTCTCGGCGTGGCTGTGGCCCTCGGCATTGGCGTAGGCGTGGGAGCGCATGCCCCGGAATGACTACAGCCACATCATCCACAAACATGCTGGTGAAGTCGCCAGCGCCATCCTGATGCACCAGGAACTTGACCCGGATGGTCTGGCCTACCCAGGGGCTAAGGTCCACCGTCTCATGAATCCAACATTCGGCGTTGCTAGCTTGATGGAAGATAGTTTGGAGGATGTTGCCGTCGGTGTCGGTGATGTAAGCGTCCTGATAGTCAGTGTCAAAGGGGTTGGTGCAGTCCCAGTGCCAAAAGCTTAGCTGAGCGCCGGCAGGCACCGGCCCGAACTGCTGATAGAACGAGCTGTCCCCGTCTGGCTCGGCTCCGAACAGGAAGGAGCAAAATTGCAGCGCCGATGGGTTGCCGCCCACTAATGCGGAGAATCTGCCGCTGTACGGAAGAACGTTCAAGACTTCCGGAGACAGGGTTGCTGCCGTCAACAGTCCAACCCCTGAAGTCACCATTCTCGAATCCGCCGTTATGGATTAACCCGATGTCGCACTGCGGCGGGGTTGGCGTGGGTGATGCGCAAGAGGCGCCTGGTCCCAGCTCGTAGAGCACAGGATTGTTATCGTCGCCGTCCACCACGACAACGTGCGCCTCAGCTGGCAGGCACGTATCCGCTACGTTACTAGCTGCGCTGCCTACAATAGGACTGGACACGCCCTGTACCATCGGATTGGACGGATCGACAATGGGATCACTGAAACCAAGGTTGACGCACGACTGACCGCCAAAAGGCAATCGGTAACAGTCTTCCCCCTCGGTCCCTTGGATCGCGCCTTGCACCCACACAACGCCGCCTGAGGCAGCATAGGCTTCCAACGCGGGAATCGCTGTATCGTACTGAGTGTTGAACTCGTCGAGGAACGTGTCATCCCAGTTAAGAATCACCACGCGATACTGGCTGAAGTCGAACCCAGCCAATTGATCCGGCGTAAACACCTGATAATGGTGCCCCGCACACGCAATAGCGTCCGCTACCACGGTATAGCCCCAGGGATTATGGGTCTGGAAGATGGCGAAGTCGTTCTGAGCACTCACGCTCTTGCAAAAGGTGTAATTAACGACGTTGCTGGCTATCTGTTGAAAATTATTGGGCGCGAAACCGAGGGCCAACCCATCGTCCACCACGAGCCCGGACAGCGTCGGCGGGGGCGGTGTGCATGTGGGCGTCGGCGTTGGTGCCGGGATACAAGGGGTCAATACCTCCGCAGTGGCGGTATCGAATTGATTCGCATTATCAAAACCGCCGGCAGCTATGATTTGATTGCTCCCCGAGATGAATGCTCCTCCGGGCCCCGAGCGATTGTTATTCATGTCCGCAGACGTCGTCCACTGGTCGGCCTCTGGATTATATACGTAGGTGTGATTGGTGGTCAGAGGGATTAAGGGTCTATCTTTACCAACTGCTCGGCCCACCGCTATGGAAAATGCAGTTCTGGTTAACTCAGGCGCGACCTTGTTCGAGCCAACTGCGGTGTTGTTCCTACGAGACGTCTCTCTGGTAGTGCCAGAGGTTTTCTTTCTCGAAGCAGATATAGGCTTGGTCGCAGAACTTTCAGCGGCGGAAAAGGGATTGCCGCCACCGAACGCGAAGAGCGCGTTTAGTGCAACAGCGCTACCGGGTTGATTTGGCTGAAATCCCGGCCTGTCGGCCTTTTGCGTGTAGGTGGGGCCTGAGGGATCGAATTCCCAGGTGAGCCTAATATTCGCGCCATTAGCGTCGACCCCACCAGATAGGTACACCTTGTTGTTGATAACACCATAAGCGAACCCTCCAGCCGGATGCGGAAATGACACGCTTGCCGTGAGATCAGTCCAACTGTTCGCCACCGGGTCGTAGGCCCAGGTTCTGTCCTGTGCACTATCGACGCTACCCGTGTTATATCCGCTGATGATGTAAATCTTCCCCGTACTAGGAACATACCCGCCCGCCATGAAACTGCCTACATCCGGCATGTTAGCGCCAGCCGACCAGGTGTTGCTGCCGATGTCGTAGATCTGGGTGTTGTTGAAATTGTCGCCGGCAACGTCTTGACCGCCGAATACGTAAATCTTGTTCGTAGGCGGATAATACACGGCAATATGCGAGATAACTGGCACCGGTATGGACGCCCTGGTGTCCCAGCTGTTAGTACCCGGGTTGTAGCGGTATACCGTATCCACCAGGTCACCGACGGAGAAAGAGTAGCCGCTGATGTTGTAGAAGTATGTGCCGTCAGAGACGCCTGCGGGGTAATCTAAATCCAGGGGCATGTCTGCCACCAACGTCCATGGCGTCGGGCACGGCCCCTTCGGTGCCAAAGCTCTTTTGCCTACCCCCCGCTGCGCCAGTGCGAATGGGATCACGCAAATGGCAAGAAGCAGAAGCACGTAAAATGCGCTCCGAAGGAAATGCGCTTGAATATCTGGATTAGTTTGTTTTTTCACGGTGGCGTTGTTCTTCTTGGTTAAGATTGCTGCTGAAGCTGAGGATTAAGCCGTTCTTGCGCATCGTAAATCTGGCCTCAGGGAGCGCTTGGACATCAAGAACGGCACTTCGTTCAACGAAATTCCAGGACTCGTGGTGAGGCGATCTGCATCAGCAATCCAGATCGCTCGCCAAAGCTTAATCGAGGCTGCTCGATCAATCGATGCAGACTGCACGATTGCAAATCGCTCGCGTGATGCTATGCTACTTGCAGAAGAGATTTCGTATTAGTCTTGGGGCAGCAGCATCGTCGCTCCTAAAGAGGCATCGGTGCCAATCAGAAAACGGACGTCACCGTGGTGGCAAGGCTGCTCGAAACGAGAATCGGGGTGCCGACGATCACACCCACAAGCCCGGCATCCAATGGCTGATACCAATTCGCTACTTCTTCGCCGGCTGATTGTCGATCCAGTTCCGCAAACGCAGCGACTCGTCAACAGCATTCATCGTAGGCGTAATAATCGCCCACTGTTTTCGTCAGATAAAAGAGCGTGCCTGCCGCGTTGCGTAGGCAATGTTGCGATTAGCAGCGATGTTCTAATTAGAGAACGTGCGCCATTCAGCTGCAGCTTTCGGGTCGGTAGCTCAATCGGTAGAGCAGCGCCCTTTTAAGGCGTTGGTTCCGGGTTCGAGTCCCGGCCGACCCACCCTTTTTCTGCTGAGGTTGCGACGTAGTGCCGCATGGTAAGGAGAAGGCGGGATATGCCGTCGAATGGATCCCAGAACCTGCGAAATCGCTGGCCATCGTTACGCTAGGCTTTCACGAGACGGACGGTGGCAGGCGTTCCTTGCAAGATTTCCTTCTCCGAACGACCGGATCATGGTCGCCCTACGTTATCCTGAGCATTGGCGGATCGGGCGTTGATCTTTATCCAGCTTTCTGGAATTGGTGTGGGCTCAAAGCTCACATTCAGCATTCCGGGATGCACTTCGAATGTCAGCGCCTTGCCGGTTCGCAAAACCACGAGCTTTCTAAGATTATCACCGGGACGATTGATGCGCTCCAGAAGCGATTTGGTTGCTTGAGACAGATCAGCCGACTGCGACTTATCATTGTAATTCCAATCTCCGTAAGCCCAGAACACGTCGCCGACTTGGAGGCCGACTGCCTTTCCTTCTCCGTTGGCAAAAATCTCGGTTATGGCTAGGGCGTTTCGCAAGGGGAACTGACCGCCATTCGAGTCGAAACCAACCAAGTTCACCAGTTCGCCTCGGACGCCATAGGTTGCAATCCATCGCTGATAGCCGTTGGCGGTGGCGACAGGATTGCCGGCGGCGTCCAGGTAGATCCCTTCGACAGGAAGGCCCCGTTGGTTGTGCTTAACGCGTGACTGATGATAGCCCTCGCTGCTAGAAGCTGGTTGAAAGTAGCTCTTCTGGATGATCTTGGTGCCCGGTGTCGATTTGTCAGTAATGGTCCGGGAAATCCAACCGTTGGAATTGGTGCTGAATGTTGTGGCGATTTGTTCCCCCCTCCTGAAGAGAGCGGGAGCAGTTTGACTGCAGAAGAGGACGATGGGGAGCAAAGCAGCGGTAAAGAACAACGCAGCCTTGGGAGCCCAAGGCAATCGAACCGGAGGCTCAATGGACTGGCGAAGCGCTTTGACGTAGGTCCGCCATTTGAGAAAGGGTACCAGAAGAATGCAGCCTAAAACCAAGGTTCTACCGAAGATAGGGCCAAACTCAGTTTCACTTGGATTCAGGACGTATTCGCAAAAAAGTAGAAAGCAAACCCAGCTATAAATCGACCATCTCCAAGCGCTTGCTGCAAGGGTGCGGACGGAAACGTGCTTTGGCAGCCGGTCCAGGATAGGGAGAATGCATGGTAGGACCAACACAAGGAGGCAATTCAAGAATATCCTACCGGGCTCCTTTTGGCTCCCCGGCAAGAATATGTTCCAGATGCTCAGTGCCAACATGACAGACGCAATCGCTGACCAAAGCAGCCGCCCACGGCGACGGCGCGCTTGGGATGCTTCAATGAAGTCTCGTGCTTCCGATGTGAGAAGATGAGGGTGCTTTTCGAGCAGTTCAGCGGCTTGGCACAACGGCACGCCCTTCAGCAGCAGGTTTCCTTTTGCCTTCCTGTTCTGGCACCAGTCCACGGCGGTTGCGTTCGATCTCGCAGCCAGACCGACCGACCGCTCGTTCTTCAAACGCCACTCGTCCTCCCGTTGCTTTTCCAGCCTCGCGTCCCTCTCCCGCGCCTGGCGCTTTTCCGTAATCCACGGAATGAGGAATTCGCTGCTGATCTCGTAGAATGCACTATCGCCCCGGGTCTGGCGGAAGACGAGACGGGTTGTGCGGGACAACGCTTTGAGAACCTCGCGGGCTTCGGGCTCCGTTAGATGATCGTCGCGAACAACGTTGCCAAGCAGATCGTCTTCCGAGACGATGTTTCGAGTTCCGCTGGAAGTGACCAGAAAAGTAAGTGCTGTGATCGCAGGTTTCCGGAACTTTTGCTCCAAACGATTCAAAGCACGGTCGAAATAATTACCAAAGAGATGCCGAACAGCTTCCCGGTGTTCTCGTTCTTTGAGAAATGCTTCTTCTTCTTCCTCGTTCTCCCAAAGGGCGAGACAGGCGATCTGAACCTCGGTGAGGTTGATAGTTCCCGTGTCGCTTAACTCCTTAAAAGAGGATTCTAGCGCATCGAAAGCGGGCTCCGAGAGGCGTCTCGTGAAATGACCGGCCGGGATCGATGCACTCTCGAAGGGCCCCCGAATGATCTTCCGCAGCGCGGTTTCAGGCGGAAAGGAAAGGCGAAAGGCCTGTTCCCTGAGCTGAGGAGCAGCCGCGAGACGACGGGAGACTTTGGCGAGATAATCTTCGCGGAAGGAAAGCACGAGCTTGATCGACAGATTCGGGTCGCCCAGCAATCCCAAGAGCATTTCCACGACTCCGCATTGTATTTCACGAGCCTGGTTGAACTTCTCGCGGCTATCGGGAGCTTCTTCGAAGAGAGTGATAAGCTCTTCGAATTGGTCAAAGATCAGAACCGGGACGGCAGCTGAAGTCGCGATGTCATCCTGTCTTTGGGGCATTGGCGCTTTTTCAATGCAGCGAATGAACTCCTCGACCGATAAGACGACGCGTGCAGGTTCGGGTGTTTTCTCGTCGGCGCAAGCCGCGAACCTCGATGGCAGAAATGGGGGCGTCCCTTCGTTCGTCAGCGCGATGCGTTCGATTACCAGCTCTTGCCCCGCGATGGGTTGAACGCGCACTCGCTCAGCCACGAATCCTTCATCCCGCAGGGCTGGAATCAAGCCCGCGTTGATCACGGACGATTTGCCGGCACCGGACTCGCCGTAAAAGGAGATGCCGCGATAAATAGTAATGAGCCGCACCAGTTTCCGCACCTCGTCGGTGCGGCCGGAGAAGATCGGCTGGTCAACGAAACGAAATGGCTCGATTCCGCGATAAGGCGCCGATGGCAGCGGTAAGGAAAGAGGTTCATTCCCCATAGTTGGGCATTTCACATCCTTTCACGCGCCGATAAAGTTCGGGCACAAATTCCCAAAGATTGTTCGCGAGAAAGCCAACGTAGCCGAGCTGTGAATCCCACACCCTCGCCACGAGCGGATCGGGCCAGGGATCAATCGAATAGGAACGCGGGAATTGATCTTTCTTATGACGCAACGTCTTGAGGAGGAGACGCAGATTATAGTCGAGCAGGCTGTAGCCGATGAAGAGCGTCGGCCATTTTGAGAGGCGGTAGTAAAAGGTGTCCGGCACAGGGTTGAACTCGCCGGGCGCAGTCATCCGAAGCACAAAGTCGATGTAATCCTCGTCAGTGATGACGAGAGACTCCGGTGTGTTTATGTCACCGTGGATCTTGAATATGAACGGATTTTGAGGAGACGGGTCTTGGAGCGGATCATCCGGGCGCGTGGTTGCCTTTGGTTGATAAACGGCTGTGGTTGGGTTTTTTCCGGCCATCAGGAGGGCGTCTTCGAAAAGGCGGTCGTAATTTGTCGTCATGATCAGTGGAAAATTGAGTTCTGCCAGGGCGCACAATGCTGGCGAAGGTGTCTTGCCAACAGTGACTGCGCGCTGGACAGCATTTGCGAGCCTGGCTCGGCCGCGGTGGCGCAGGTCAATCGCTTCAGTGGCACTCCCGGGACGATCCTGGGGCTGCGGAAGACCTTGGGCTTTGCCCTTCTGCTCCCAGTCCTTCAACTGTTCATCGAGGACGATGCTGAGTTCGTAATACAGCGCGACACGCTGAAAGTGGTCCTTCGGCGGCTTGTTCGGAAAACGCTCCGTCCATCGAGTTTCTCCGGCAAGTGCTTCCGCCAAGGCTCCCGCGAACAGTGGCCGGCGCGGGTCGGGAGGCGGATCGGGCTGTCCAGGCAAAGCAGGCTTTGATGCGTGAACGCCGGCACCTAGAAACAAAACAACCTGGCCAGACCTGACACTAGCAGCGATTTGGTCGATTCCATCTCCGGCTGCCCGACTTTGAGAAGGGCTCGGAGCGCTATTCATAAACGCCCTTTCGGATCGTTATTGTTGTAGTCTTGTAACCGCCGACGATATCATCGCCGGCATTCAAGTTCACCCCACCACCGCTCATATTTGTTTATTTCGAACGACCGATGTTAGGAGTTTTCATGCAGCGGCGTCAATGCCATTCCAAACGCAAATCGACTCTTGAAAATGCGCTCGGTTATTCCTTCAAGCAGCCGCAAGATTGATTCAGATTACAACACAGACGGTGTGTTGCGTTGAGTTGCTAAAGCCTCAAAGACAATCTTGCGAATGAAGGAGGTGTGCCAATCGCAAAATAGCAGGATAAACTAGGGAACCACCAGACGTGATCTCTCATCAGCACAAATGCATCTTCGTCGAGGTGCCGAAGACTGGCTCGACAAGCGTCAGAGCCATTCTCGGTAAAGCGTGGAAACCGCATCTGAATTTGTGGCAGATCAAGCAGCTAATGGAAACGTCCTGGACCGAATTCGGCGGACGAAAGAACCGCATCATGGCCGCGCTGTATTTGCTGCTGCCCGAAGAGCGCCGGAGAGAAACCGGGCGCAAACAATTCGAATCCTATTTCAAGTTCGGATTTGTTCGCAATCCATGGGACCGGGTTGTATCGCTGTATGAGCGCACGGAAGCATTACAGCTCCGGAACGAGATGAGCTTCGAACAATTTGTCGATTGGATTCAGTACAGCAGTGCCACATGCGTGCATTCGTCCCCGCACCGTTATCAACTCGACTGGTTTGTCGATGCAAACGGAAATCTGTTAGCCGATTTCATCGGAAAATTCGAGCGGCTCGATGAGGATTGGGCTTTTGTGGCGCAGAAGCTGGGTGTGGAGGAGAAGTTGCCGCACCGACGCGAAAACCCCCGGGGGCGTCATTACACTGAGTATTACACTCCTCGAACAAGAGATATCATTGCAGCGAAGTTCAAAGTGGATATTGAGCGGTTCGGTTATGAGTTCGCCGGATAAAATAAAAGCGATCGTCCTCACGTGTGACCGCTTTCGCGCGATCACGCGACACCTCATTCTCAAATACGAGCGGCTCTGGCCGGATCACCCGTTTGTTTTTCATGTTCCATACCAGGAACTCCGCGGAACTGACACCGACCGAATCAAATACCACGCGGCGCCCGAGGACATCAAGGGAACCATCTTGCATTTGCTGGCAGACATCGGTGACGAAGAATGGATTTACTGGTGCGTGGACGACAAATACCCGATTCAGCTTCCCGACCGACACGGTCGCCAAACTGATTTCTCACGCGATGCGTTCACCTGGAATTGACGGCCTGTTGTTCTGCAGATGCAGAGCGCTATTGAGCATTCCCCGGCTCACACTCCACCCTCACAAAGTGAAAAACCTGTTCGGCGATGTTTATCTCGAACGAAAAGGTTGGTGGCAGATATGGATCCATCAGATCATGCGCGCCAAGGTGCTTCGACATCTCTTTAAGCATTTGCCCGATCACATTCCCAATGCAAAGGAAATGGATGATCTCAAGGACGACGTTCCCAAGCTGCCTGAGCACAGGTTGTTCGTGACGGAGAAAAATTACGCGGTGTTTGGCGAAAGCACCCGGCGCGGCATGATCACGCAAAACTGCTACGAAAGTATCGTGGACTCCGGGATTGAGCTGCCGGAATGGTTCCAGCAGCCGAACGGCGAATACGTGACGCTCGGGAAATTGTGAGCGACCGGCGCGTCGCATACTGAAAATGTTTGCTCCTGCCGATTTTCTGGACCTCGAACACACGGCTCATTCGAAGCTGTTTGAGAACCAGAATTATGTCTGGGACGCGCTCAAACAGATCGCGAGTTACTTGCAATTTCGGCTGAAACCAGCCGTCTTCGCCGAGTTAATCGGCAAGCCGTTCATCAGCAATCGCGTGTTCGTCGGCAGAGGAACGGTCATTGAGCAGGGCGCGGTGTTGAAGGGCCCGGCGTGGATCGGCGAAAACTGCCAGATTCGCAGCGGTTGCTACGTGCGCGAGAACGTCATCGCCGGCAATGGCGTCGTAATGGGCAATTCATGCGAATTCAAGAACTGCATTCTGTTCGATGAAGCACAGGTGCCGCATTTTAATTATGTCGGTGACTCCATCCTGGGCCACCACGCACACCTTGGCGCGGGCGTGATTCTCTCAAACGTAAAACTCAATCACGCGAAATCGCGGTGAGCACGCCAGATGGCGACATTCCCACCGGCCTAAGAAAATTCGGCGCAATCGTCGGCGACAGAACCGAGATCGGCTGCAATTCGGTCATCAATCCCGGCTCGGTTATCGGACGCGATTGCATGATTTACCCCAGCGTAAATTTCCGCGGCTTCCTGCCACACGGCAGCAGGGTCAAGCTGCGGCAGGATTTGCAGGTAATCGAGAAATAGCTGACGCGGCGAGCGCCAGTTCGGCACGTCGCGTCGTTCGGATTCGTAAACGCAACGTAAGGCGAACTGTGCCCGGCGAGTAATTAGCGGTTTCGCGAAAAGTGCAAAAAAATCTGATGACCGCCGGATTTTTTCCGATCCAAGAAGCGTCTCGATGATGGCTTGCGTGCGTAATAAGTGTTTAGAGGGAAGAATCGATGGTACGCCGTGATCAAAAGAACTCTGCGCCGTTGTCCGCTGAATCTGAATCAACGGGCGCACCTGCGAGAGCGGAGCTGATTAAGCTCATCAGGCACCGACTGCACGAACCACTTGGTCCGACATTGCTAGTGCTGCAACTCCTGCTGCGCGAAGAATCGCTTTCGCCGCAAGGTGTTGCTCTTATTAAAATGCTCCAGCGCAGTATCAAAGAAGAAGTACGCGCCATCCACGAACTGCTAACCATCATAGAAACCTTTATTCAAGAACCGACCCAAGCAGAGAGTCAGGCAGAACAGCGATTGGGAGAATCCTCCCAATCGGGTTTGTCTTAAGCGTTTTCGCTGCATGCCTACCTTACCGAGTTCGCCGCAACGCAAATCATCTGGAAGGAGCGGAATACAGGACCGAGTTTTCATATCCGCATGCTCTGCCGCAACTATGATCATCCATTACAGCGGGGCCGTTTCGAAGATTTGTTCCTGTCGATCGCTCTGGTATTCAGCTGCAAGTCCCCAATGACGGGGGCCACCGCTTCGCATCAGTCGCTTGACTGCCTATTCTTCATCGCCGGATGACGTCTACGCTTAACGCACTTGCGTTTCACAAGCAACGCCAGACCTTGTCTGTGGCAATCCCTGCGCTGGTGGATCACAGGAAGATGCGAAGCGTTGATGTTGTGACAATCGACTGGATCATGAACATTGTAACGGCAGACCCGTTCGTCTGCGTGCCGGAGGTTTTCTCATCCGCTTAAGCTTCGTTGGCGTCAACACCGGTTCGTTTCCAGACCCTGAGCATGACGAAGCTCGTCCAGATTCGCCGCAGACAGTTCAGCAAGAAACCTGATCGCGATTCGGCGCGCAAGGTATAACATAACCCGTAATCGCCGAAGGTGCAGATATCAGGCGGCGAAGCCGTCCGGCAGCTGCCAGACCAACGCGTTGAGCGTAAAGCTCCGTGGGAGCCACGCTCCTTTACGGAGGATAACGCGTTCCACCAGTTCATCACCACCAGCTACGGCCGAGGGGGCGGGGTTGGGCGAGGTCTTCCAGTAGGTGCCGGCCTTGCTGTCGGACTAGGCCGGGGAGTGGATGTTGGTGTTGGCGTAGCTGTCGCTGTTGGTGTGGCTGTAGCAGTCGCTGTTGCTGTTGCTGTCGAAGTCGCCGTAGCGGTGGCAGTCGGTGTCGGTGTATGCGTAGCCGTTGCTGTCGCAGTTGGCGTAGCTGTCGGTGTATGCGTCGCTGTTGCCGTCGCAGTTGGCGTAGCTGTCGGCGTATGCGTCGCTGTTGCCGTGCCGTTGGCGTAGCTGTTGGCGTATGCGTCGCTGTCGCCGTAGTCGGTGTAAACGTGGCTGTCGCCGTGGCCGTCGCAGTCGGCTGTAGAGGTAGCTGTTGCAATTGGCGTAAATGTCGCCGTGGCTGTAGCCGTGTGCACGTCGCTGTGGCCGTGGCAGTCGCAGTCGGCGTAAAGGTAGCTGTAGCTGTTGGTGTAAATGTCGCTGTGCAGTCGCTGTGGCCGTGGCTGTCGCAGTCGGCGTAAAGGTAGCTGTTGGAGTGGGCGTAAACGTTGCCGTGGCTGTAGCTGTCGCGGTTGCTGTTGCAGTTGCAGTAGGTGTAGGCGTTGGTGATTGCGCCGGCGTAGGTGTTGGCGTTGGCGCCTGAACGCTCAGGACGACGCTGTTCGCGTTGTAAGTAATAGTGAAATCGGTGCCACCAAAACTGATAAAAGAGCCTTGCGCGAAGGTGCCGGTGATCCCGCCCTTGCTTTGAATGATGGTGAACTGCTGTCCGGCCTCGGGAGTGAAGCCGTTAATGAGCGTGCCGCTCAGGGTAGTTACACCAGCCCCGAGATTAACGCGTTCCAGTCAACTTGCAGCCGATCATATTCGGTGCCGGGAGTTCACGCCGCCGATTTCGATCTTGAAAGTCGTCCCCGTGTTAAAGATCACGTTGCCGGCGGAAGTCAGCAGGCCGGGGCCGTTCCCTGGCGCCACGGTTCCATTGGTCGCGGTGATACCGCCGACTGGGCCGGTGCCGCCAAGCGTTCCACCGGTAACATTCATCAGACTGCCGGAAGTGTCACCGTTTATCAGCAAGGTCCCGGCGCTAACCGTCGTGGTGCCGGTGTAGGTATTCGAGGGGTTGCTGAGAGTGAGTATGCCGGCGCCACTTTTCACCACTCCGCCAACGCCGCTCATCTGTCCGGCCCAGGTCGAACTGATTCCAGCGCCAACATTGGCGCCGACGCTTCCTCCGGCCAAGACTCCGTTGATAAAAGCTGTATACCGGTTAGCGAGAACGGGTTGTTGATCGTTGAGCTATCCAGCGGCGATCAGATAATGGCACCGAGGCCGAATCAACATTGACTCGTCGAGATCGTTCCGGTGGGCAGCGCCCCGGAGGTGTAGGCTGACTTGATTAGTGGTGTCGCGCCATTGAGAACGAGCGGGGCCGCGCCGGTTGTGGTGCCGTTGAATGTAACTGCGTGTGGTGTTCCCCTGCTCGCCAATCAAGAAGCCGCCCGCGTTGCTCAGGTTACCGGAAAAAACAGCGCGCCCGTTGACCATTCGAAGGTAGGATGAACCCTGAATGTTACCAGTAAAGTTAGTCGCGCCGGTGCCGCCCGCGCCTCCGCCTTGCAGACGGAGTGGGCTATTCAGCGTGATGTTGCCACTGAGTGTCTGCGAACCAGTCGTGTTACTCAGAGGACCCAAAAGAGGTATGAAGCCATTGCCGTAGCGAACTCCCGCGGAGTTCTGGCCACCGTTATTAACAATAATGTCGCGCGCGATGATCGCGTTTGCACCCGCGCCGGAGATGCTGAGCTGCGGAACCGTCGTAACAATATTCGATTCGTTCGCGGGGGTTCCGATGGTGATAGTCCCCGGATTAGCGAGGCTTGTATTGATGTTCATGAAGCCCACCCGCAGTTCGAGGGCATCATTGAAGGTATTGGTCGCGAGCGTGGTCTGTCCGGAACCATTTTGCGTAATCGTCCCGGTAAGTCCGGACAAGTCTCCGTTCAGGGTAAGGGTGCCTTGGGCATTTAGTAAGCCAGCGATACCGGTAATGGCGCTAGTCACGGTGTTACTCCCGAAGAAGGCGCCGGGAGTGGAGCCGAAGGCAATCGTTCCGCCAGCGTAGGTGCCCGTGCCGCCAGTGCTCAGGATCATTCCTGAATTGATCCCCAGTGTCACACCGCCTCCGAGCGTGATGGTGAAGGAGGTAGTGCCGCGTTTCAGCGCGTTGATATTCACCGAAGAATTAACCGCGGTAGCCGCGGTCACCGATACGTTCGTTCCTGGTGTACTGAAATCGGGCGCGTAGCCGGTGTAGGGCGTGAAACCGGTCGCGCCATTGTACCCGACAAAGTCGGTCGTGGTCACAACGCGCGGCAAAATGCAAGGTCGCGTCCGGTGCCGGAATCGCCCCATTTACAAACAACTGAGTGGTGCCACCGAGCGTGGTTGTGCTAAACCCAACCGTCGACCGTGGCGCCATCGTGAAATCGCCCGCATCCGTAACCGCGTCCGTGCCAGTTCCGCTCGTCGCGAGAGTGATGACATTGTGCCCGCCGAGAATGCTTAGCTTGCCGATTGTCTCCGTCGCCGCCGTATTGGCGAGACCTCGGTAAGTAAATCCGCCGTCGCGAAGCTGAATTTCGACGTTATCGGCCAGTCGATTGTTATTCTGCGCCGCGGGAATCGTGGGATTGGGGGCCCCGGATCCGCCGATGGATGCGTTGTTATCAAGGGTCAAGGTGCCACCCGAGGCAGCGAGAACGGTAGTAGCCGAAAGGATAGGAGCCATTCGCTCCCTGGAGCGAAAGTATGGTGTTGCTGCTCCGACGACTTCGACAGCGGTGGAAGCATTCGTGCCAGTGACAGCGTTGAAACCGCCATTGATCACGGTTGGGCCCGTGTAGGTATTATTGGCGAACAATCCCATTCCATCCGCGGCTACCATCATGCCGTTTGGGTTGAAGCCGTAGGTCTTGAGGAGCGAACCATTGGAAAGAACGCCTGTCAGTTGCAGCGCCCCATACAGGCTTACATTCGGAACTCCCGCGGTGCGGATGACCTGTGTTCCACCAGCCTAAATTCAGGTTGGTGGCGATTGAGTTGCTGCCGCTGTTAAAGCCTCCCGGGGAAGACAGGACGTTGATATCACCAGTCACGCTAAGGGTGCCCGTCCCGATGATACCGACTCCAGCGGAGCCCGTTGCCGGATTAAAGGCCGTGAAGTCCAGGTCGTTGGTAAAGGTGACAGAGCCAAGCGTAATGCTGTTTGCGCCCAGATCCACCAGGCCATTCGAAAGACCCAGGCGCGTCGTAGTTGGAAGGACGCTAGTATTCGTGATGGCCAGCGTGCCGCCAACTAACGGAGGGCTCTCGCCGCCGAGGCCCGCCGCGTAAATGTCCACCGGGATGAGATTGTTGCCGGAGGTGGCGGGCAAGCCAACGCCGCTAAAGGTCATCGGCCCGGCGAGGTTCAAAGTCCCCGCGCCTAACTTAGATATACCTACCGAGCTGTTGACCGGCGTGCTCATGGTAAGGTTGAAGCCCGTATTTACGTTGATTATGCCAGTGGCCAGCGTGCTCGTGCCGTTTACAAATGTGAGCGGGCCGGTGCCATTAAAGCTGTAGCCGTCCGCGATCAAGTTCAGGCTGTCAACGTTGATCTGTGTAGTGACATTGATCGCGCCCGCGCCGGTCCCATTGAAGATCGCGCCGTCGCCGTTCGCGTTATTCCAGACGCCGGTATTCCAATTCATATCGGTCAAATTCCACAGGGAAGTGCCGGCTCCGTTGGTCCAGGTGACGTCGGCCGCGCGAAGCGGAGCGACGATAACGAAGAGAAGCGCGAGCGCCAGTGAACTGGCGTAGCGCAAACCCTTAGGTTCTCGCTGTGAATTGCCGATGGAGAGGCGATTGGTTTCATGAGTTGCGGAATGCAAGATTAACCGCTGGCGCAGACGGCCGATATTGGACTTTGGTCTCTGGACTTTCGTCTTACGCCGAATTTGGAAGCGATAGACTTGCAGAGTTGGGGAATGGATTGTTCAGGCTGCGATAGGTTGTATCATTTTGCGCTTCGCGGATTTGCAAGCCAGAGATATCATGCATGCGCCGCAGCCGCGCAGTTCTGGTATGCATTGCGCCGCGCAATGATGCGCCGCGCAGCTTCCGCTATCGCCGCAAATCCGCGCCCCGCATGAAAGCGAGTTCTTCCTGAATATGGTCGAGGAGCCAGTCGTCCGGTTTGAGGCACTTCTGGGCCACCTTTTCCACCTGGGTCACGGCGTCGAAATGCACTTTCAAGTTGACGCCCTTCCAGCCCTGCTTGCGCAGGGTGACGAGGCTCTCGATCGCGCGGCGTTGCTGCTGCCAGCTGGCATTGGCGAAAGCTTTTGCGATCGGGCGCTTGGGAAGATAAAGCAGGTCGGTAAAACAGAGCGCCACGAAGTAGGCGGAAAGACTCCGGAAATCTGCGATGCGATCATTGAGAAGTTGTCCCAATTCGGCCGGGACATTGATCGTGTGGCGAGTTGTCTTCATAGGTCGTAATCTTTCCCCTGACGGAAGCTTTTTGTAAAGCACGCTGCACGGCTCGGCCTTACCGATTTGAAAAGAGGCGGGGGCGGGAATCGAACCGGCGATACTTTCACAAACAACACTGAACGGCATTGAACTCGGCGGTTGTTTTATGCAAAATTGTTATGCAATCGACCTCTCGTCATCGTCGTACGAGGGAAACGGATGGGGGGGGATTCGAACCCCCGGTGCCTTTCGGCACACACGCTTTCCAGGCGTGCACAATCAACCGCTCTGTCACCCATCCAAAACAATCTTCCTCTTCCTCTGAATCTTAATCTTCGTGGGTCGAGCAACGATCGAAACAGAGTAAGACTAAGAGGAAGCGGGAGAGGAAGATTATCACAGTTGCAAGCGCCGGAACAATTCGTCGAGAGGTAGTTGGATGCCGATGTAAAATTCGCCGAAGTCAGCGTACTCGGCGCTGACCGGGTCGAACCGCATTTTGTAAACGATGGCTTTGATCTGAAATGTGTCGCGCGCGAAAAGACGTCACGCCCCATTCCGCATCGTCGAGACCGGTCGAACCGGTGATCAGCTGTTTGACTTTGCCGGCGAACTCGCGCCCGACACTGGCGTGTCCTTTCATCAGTTTGCGCCGTTCATCATACGGCAGCGCATACCAGTTGCGTTGCTCGCCGCGGCGCTTGCTCATGTTATAAAAACAAACCACCGGCCAATCGGGCAGCGTAGGATAAACCCGCTCCTGTCGGTAATGTTTGATTCGCTCGCGAAATGATCTCAACGCTTCTTCGAGCTTTGCAGGATCCTTGCGGACACTCGATTCGAGCGTCTGCGCGTATTCTTCCTCGGTCGTGATGTATTCGCTCTCCTCGGTCAGCGACAAATAGCCGTAGACTGGCGTGAGCACGTCTGGGCCTAACGAGAGCGACAATCGTTTCTCAATGCTATTGGCGTCGTGCAAATCGGGCGTGATCAGCATGAAGCCGATATCGGCTTTCGGCGTCACTATCCCAAGCGTCAGTAATTGAGTGGAATCCATCGCGCGCACTTCCTGCACCAGCGAAGCTAGATTCGTTTTCGCAGCGTTTTGTTCCTCGCGGCTGAGTAACTGCCATTGGCCGTACTCGATCCGGTAAAATAAATGCAAGCAATGCCAGCCTTCTTCTGGAACAAGCGTGGTGTTCTTGTCAGTCATCGCGGTAGTCTCGGGCGTGCCATTTATTGGTCAAGGAGGTAGGGGCGGTTCACCCGAACCGCCTGCAGGCGATTGAGGTCAATCGCCGCTACCTTGAACGGCGCTTCCCACCTTCGGCAGATGCGCCATGCAATATTCTTCGCCGTCGCGCGCGACGCGGAAATCGAGATTCGGATCGCTTAGCTCGGTGGCGCCACAGACCGCGCAGCGATGGAGCGTTTCAGTGGGGCTGCGCGACTCGACTTCAAAACGTTTGCGTCGTGTCGAGACGTCGCGCCGGTGCCGCGCTTGATGAATGATCTCCGGTCCGAAGAAAATGAAATAGTTAATGAATGCGGCAATGAGCGCTGCGCGATACGAGTTCGGTCCCAGAAAAAATCCGAACATCAAAAACGCGGCGTAAATCCACGCCAGCCATTTGATTTTTACGGGCAAAATAAAAAGGATGTAAATGACTTCCTCGGGATAAAACCGCGCGAATGCGAAGAACAATGACGTGATGAGCATGCCATTGGAGAAATTGCCGCCGAAAAAGAATGCCGCGATGGTCGTGCCAATCATCCCTACGACGAAATAGAGCGTCAGCCGGAACGGGCCCCCACGCGCGTTCGAGACCTTCGCCGATGAACCAGAGAAACCAGAGCGCGAGAAGCACCCACAGTGGACTGAACGTCTGCGGAAGGAAGATGTAGGTGACGAGCCGCCAAACCTGGCCTCGAAGAATCAAAGCTGGATCGAGCGTTAGAAACGATTCGAAGCCGCGATTAAGAAAAACCAGCACATACACCAGCGCGGTGAAGCCAATCACGATCCGGATCAGTCCCGGAATGCCCAGAAAACCAAAACGGCGTTCGAGTTTATCCAGCCAGGTCATTGCTCGCGCACGGTAATGTCGCGCAGTTCGCGTGCAAGGTGGATCGCGTTGTCCTCAACGCGATGGATTTCATCGTCTTCGGAGAAGCCGATCCACCTTTGCGCATGATCACAGCGCGGCTAGCTTGGCGCGTGAGCGAAAGAAAGACGCCCCTTTACGATGAGCACGTGCGGCTTGGCGCGAAGATGGTTCCATTCGCCGGCTGGCTAATGCCGGTGCAATACACCAGCATCGTCGAGGAACATCTGGCAGTGCGAAATAATGTCGGCGTCTTCGACATTTCGCACATGGGCCAGTTCATCGTGGACGGCGCGGGTGGGCGGCGATTGGCTCAATAGCATGCTGACCAACAATGTCGACAAGCTCGATGTTGGCACGGGCCAATACACGTTTTTGCTCAATGACCGCGGCGGGATCATTGACGACCTGATTGTATATCGCATCGACGAGCAGAAGTATTTGCTCGTCGTGAACGCGGCCCGCGCGGATGAAGATTTTGCATGGCTGCAAAATCATCTCAAGGAGGGGCGATCTCCAGATCGCCCCAGCGGCGGACTGGAGACCGCCGCTTCTTGCACGCTAACAAGTCGCAGCGCGGATTTTGGCGCAGTGGCGATTCAAGGCCCGCACACCATGGCATTATTTCATGCGCTCTTCGGTAAAGACATCGAGCTGCCGGCGCGAAACCACATCGTTGATGTTCCATTTGACACAACGAGCGTTTCGGTCGCCCGCACCGGCTACACCGGCGAGGATGGCATCGAAGTTTTCTTCTCCGCAAATGACGCGGTGAAGTTTTGGAGCACCGTGCTTGAACGAGGCAAGCCGCTCGGAATCAAGCCGTGTGGCCTCGGCGCGCGCGACACGTTGAGATTGGAGATGTGCTACCCGCTCAACGGTTCCGATCTCTCGCCCGAACGAAACCCGATCGAGGCGGGACTCGGATTCTTCGTCGATCTAGCCAAACCAGACTTCGTCGGTCGCGATGCGTTGTTGAAGACAAAAGAAGTCGGGCCTCGCGAAAAGCTCGTCTCGTTCCGGATGAAAGAAAAAGGTCCGCCGCCGCGGCCGCACTACGCTGTTTTTCGCAACGGCGAGCGCATTGGAGAAGTGACGAGCGGCACGCTTTCTCCGAGCTTGAACTGGGGCATCGGCATGGCGTATGTGTCGTCGGCGCACGCGAAGATCGGCGCTGAGATTGACATCGAGATTCGCGCGCAAAAATTCCCAGCCACCGTGGAAAAGAAACCGCTCTACAGAAAACCAGCATCATGATGATCCCAGACGATTTGCTATACACTGAAAGCCACGAATGGATTAAGCGCGAAGGCGAGAACATCCGCGTCGGCATAACCGATCACGCGCAATCGGAATTGACCGACGTGGTTTATGTCGAGCTGCCGAAACTCGAGCGGCAGGTGAACGCCAAGGAACCGATCGCGGTTGTCGAATCAGTGAAAGCGGCGAGCGACATCTACGCGCCGGTGAAAGGCACGGTTGTCGAGGCGAACAAGGCGCTCGAAGCCGACCCGGGCTTGATCAACCGCGAACCGTACGCGCAAGGGTGGATATTCGTTCTCAAGATCGAGAATCCCGACGACCTCAAAAATCTGAAAGACGCCGCCGCTTACAAAAAGCAGATCGGTTGAAACCGAAATTTTTTCGAACGCCCGCGGATTTCCGAACCTGGCTGGAGAAGAATCACGCGACGGCGACTGAGCTTTGGGTTGGGTTTTACACAAAGGATTCGGGAAAGCCGAGCATCACATGGCCCGAGTCGGTGGATCAAGCGCTCTGCTTCGGTTGGATCGACGGAATTCGGAAGCGCGTTGACGAAATCAGTTACCAAATTCGGTTCACGCCACGGCGACGCGGCAGCATTTGGAGCGCGATCAATATCAAGCGCGCCAAGGAGCTCGTTAGGCAAAAACAAATGCGACCGACCGGATTAAAAGCGTTCGCGGCGCGGATCGAAAACAAGTCAGGCATCTATTCGTACGAACAACGAAGCACCGAATTGAGCGAGCCGTACGCAAAGTTGCTGAAGAAGAACAAAGCAGCCTGGAACTTTTTCGAAAAACAGCCGCCGTCGTATCGAAAAATGATCGGCTGGTGGATTATCAGCGCGAAGAAAGAAGAAACGCGAATGGCTCGCCTGGCAAAATTAATCAGCGAGTCTGCGAAAGGAAAACGTCTGCTTCAATAGTGATCAGCCTCTTGCTGAAGAGCAGTCCGACTATAACAGACCCGACACGGTGTTAATCAGCAGCGCCAGAATCATCGTGTTGAATCCAAACGAGAGAACGCTGTGAAAGAGCGCGATGCGGCGCATGCGTCGTGAGGTGATCTGCACGTCCGACACCTGACAGCACATGCCGATCACAAACGAAAAATAAGCAAAATCAAAGTAATCCGGCGGCCGATCGCCGGGGAAAATCAATCCGCCGGCATACCGATTCACGCCGGGCTCGTCGCTATCGCCGTAAAACGCATGCGCATAACGGAACCCATAAACCGTATGAACCAGCATCCAGGAAAAGATCACGGTCAGCAACGTGAGCAACACATGAATGATGAAATGGCTGCCGCTCTGACTCCTTTTCACGCTGACGAGAAATCCGACCGCGAACAGGGCAGCGGATGAAGTGACCACGACAAAAAGGAAAACCAGGAAGCGGCTGAGATCTTGTTGCTGCGCTACTTCGCGTATTTTGCGCTGCGGTGTCGTCAGAATTGTCGCCCAATCAAGCGCAAGGATAACGACAGCGACTGCATTCCAACCTGCAATTGCGGCACTCCAGAGCCGAAGATGTCCCCGTGTGACAAAGAAAACCAGCGCACCGGCGGCCAGTCCGATCCCGAGGCGATGCCGCGCGTCCTGGCGCGAAATAAGATCGACAAGGCGCACGTTAGCGACTGACTTTCTTTATCGCGAACCCGAGATAGCCCCAGCGGCCCCATTCGTAATGCGAAGTGCGCTGCACATCGCGGCGGCCAGTCTTTTTTTCGTGCGCGTACGTTTTCGTGACGAATTCAGGGAACGCAGCGTTCATCTGGACATCGTGTGACACGAGCACTCCGCCGTCGCGCAGGCGCGGCCAGAACTGGCGAAATTCCCAGAGCATGTGCTGATAGCTATGCGAGCTGTCGTGCAAGAACATGTCGATGGACCGGGGTAGTTGGTCGCCTTTGAGTAAATCCTCGATTCGACCGCGCATCGGCACGAATCCACCCGAAGATCGCAGTTCCTCGGGAATCAGGGCGCCTTGCTCGCAGTCTTCGCTCAATTCGATGCTGTAGAGCTTCGAGGTGGCGAGCTTTTCGTCCGCAAGCGCTTTCAAAATAAACGCCGATGACATGCCAATAAACCCACCCGACTCGACGAGCACCATAGGGCGCAACCAGCGCGTCAATCCGTACAGCGTCGCGCAATCGAGCGCTCCCATCACGCCTTCGCTCCCGTAAGCGTCTCGGCGGCTAATCATGTCCGACATGAATTCGCTGTCCCGAATTTCCTTCGCGAAACGCGCAACGGCGTCCCACATCGAGTAAAAGGATGTAGATGGCGACGAGGTCTGAGCCGTTTGCTTTAATTGACGGCGCTGAGGGAGTTGGAATACGCGCATATTCCGCTGATTCGGAAGTGAACATTCGCTGAGCTTCAAACTGGCGCGAGCGTTTATTTCGCGCGGACTGGTAGGGTCGGCGCGCTGCGCCGACCGGACGCCGCAGCGCGGCGTCCCTACCGGAAGTCGCCCTTTTTTCCTAGCGAAGCTGTGCTTAATTCCTCCGTTTTCCCGATGAGTAGTAAACCGAAGCCGCGCGAGGCTGAGCTGAACTTTGAGGGCGCGATGGATCGGCTCGAGAAAATTGTGGAGCAGATGGAGTCGGGTAAATTGCCACTCGAAGATCTGATCGTCCGCTACGAGGAAGGGATGAAGCTGGTAAAAACCTGCCAGGAACGTCTTGCCAACGCCGAGCAAAAGATTGAAATCATTACCCGCAACAGCGCCGGGAAAGCCGTAGTACAAGAATTCGAGCCGGCGCAGGAAGCGGGTCCTCCCGAGAAAGCAGCGGTCGAATCCGAAAGCATCGATGACGAAATCAAACTCTTCTGAAAATCCGCAAACCACCGAGACGACAGACGCGCCGAAGCGTTTGCTCGATGGAATCCGTTCGCCAGCCGACATCAAAGCGCTTCGTGAACAGGATCTGCCGCAACTCGCGCAGGAAGTACGCGATGAGCTGATCAAGGTTCTCTCGCAAACCGGCGGACATCTGGGACCGAATCTCGGCGTGGTCGAATTGACCATTGCTCTGCATCGTGTCTTCGATACGCCGCGTGACCGCCTTGTCATGGACGTCAGTCATCAGGGCTACGTCCATAAGATTTTTACCGGCCGCCTCGATCGTTTTCATACGATGCGGCAATTCGAGGGCCTCAACGGATTTCTTTTGCGCACGGAAAGCGAACACGATTGCTACGGTGCCGGTCATGCTGGCACGGCGCTTTCCGCTGGTCTCGGCATGGCTGTGGGACGAGATCTGCGCGGCGGCGATGAAAACATTGTCGTAGTCGCGGGCGATGCCGCGTTCACCTGTGGAATCAGCTACGAAGCGCTCAACAATGTCAAAACGCATACCAAGCGTTTCATCGTCGTGCTCAACGACAACGAGTGGTCGATCGCAAAAAACGTGGGCGCGATCGCTAACTACCTAAACAGCATCGTGACGAATCCCACTTACGCGCATCTGCACGATAAGGCGCGCGATTTCGTCCAGGCGATTCTTGGAAAAACCGGCGTGCAGCTCGCGCATAAGGTGGAAGAAAGCGTCAAGGGTTTGCTCGTGCCGAGCGTGATTTTCGAAGAACTCGGTCTGCGCTACTACGGCCCGATCGATGGACACGATATCCCGTTATTGATACGGACATTCGAGTTTCTGAAAACGCAGGAAGAGCCGGTGCTGCTGCACATTCTCACCAAGAAAGGCAAAGGGTACGAACCGGCCATTAAACAGCCCGACAAATTTCACGGCCTCGGCAAATACAAGATCGAAAGCGGCGAGACTGCGCCGACGGCGACGCCCACCTATTCGGAAATCATTGGCAAGACACTGGCGAAATTCGCGGACACCAATCAGAAGCTCGTCGCCATCACGGCGGCGATGCCGAGCGGGACGGGCCTTTCGCATTTCGCCAAGGCGCACCCGACTCGCTATTTCGACGTCGGCATTGCGGAAGAGCATGCTGCGCTTTTCGCCTGTGGGTTAGCGACGCAAGGCATGACGCCGTTTCTCACGATCTATTCCACGTTTTTTCAGCGCGCCTACGACATGGCGATTCACGACATGGCGATCCAAAAACTAAACGTCAGGCTCTGCATGGACCGCGCTGGATTAAGCGGCGACGATGGCCCGACGCATCATGGTTTGTTCGACATCGGTTATCTGCGCCACATCCCGAATTGGGTGCACATGCAGCCGAAGGACGAAGACGAATTCGTCGACATGCTCTGGACAATGGCGCACTATAACTCCGGTCCAATCGCCGTCCGCTACCCGCGAGGTCCAGGAACAGGCGCGCAAATCAAATCGGAACCAAAACTTCTCGAGATTGGCAAAGCGGAAGTCGTGCAACACGGCCGCGAGGTGGCGATCTTCGGGCTGGGCAACATGTTTGAGGTTGCGGAAGAAGCCGCGCGCAAACTTGAAGAGAAAGGAATTTCCGTTGCGCTGATTAATCCGCGCTGGATCAAACCGATGGACACCGGCACGCTCGAATTTTTCGCGCAGCAGCGTGGACGTGGTCTGCACGATCGAAGATCACGTTTTGTACAACGGTTTCGGCTGCGCGGTGATGGAACATCTGCACTCGCAGATGATCAATACACCTGTGGTGCGGATCGGTTGGCCCGATCAATTCATCGAACACGGCGCCGTCCCAATCCTACGGAAGAAGCACGGCATCACAGCCGACGCGCTCGTGGAAAAAGTGCTTCCGCTCCTTCGCAAAAAATCCAAGCTCACGCCATCTGTAGCCTGATAAAAGCGAAGGGCGCCTTCGTTTCCGAAAGCGCCCTTCATAGTTTCGATGGCGATAAGCCGAATTCTGTCGGCTGATTGCTCAGCCGGATGATCATTCATCTCACTCACTTTCGTGAATCGCCCGCAACCGCGATTCGACGGTCATGCCCATCGCTACAGTCGCCGTAATGCGACGATACCCGAGGATTTTATCGGGCCGGCTGCCCTTCCTCTGTTTTGTCTTGCACCGCATGGGGTTTTTCGTGCCTCGCGAATTGCTCCGCGAGCGGTGAGCTCTTACCTCGCCTTTTCACCCTTGCCTGCGCTTTTCTCAAAGAACCGGCGGTATGTTTTCTGTGACACTTTCCGTCAACGCCCTCTTTCAACTGCGACGCCCGCGTATTTTACGCGGCATGCTGCCGTATGGTGTTCGGACTTTCCTCCAGCGAGCCTTGCGGCTCACCAGCGATCATCTGCCATCGGAAAGGAGTATATCACAATCAGGAAAGCAGGAAAACAGGACAGGAAAGCGAATTGTTGGGCAGGCGCACCGCCTGCCACCTTGATCTCGGCAACCGGAGCGGTTGCCCTACAATCAAAACGGCGAGGGCACATTCACCAGAAAAATGATAATCATTGCCAGCGCGATGATGAGCTTGGCGAGCATGGCGCCAATGTTCCCGAGCAAACTTCCCCACCCCGCGCGGCCAGCGTCAATCATGCGTTTGCCCGCGATGACTTCACCGATGATCGCGCCAATCACCGGACCAACGAACAGGCCGATCAGGCCGAAGAACAATCCGACTAGCGCCCCCAGAATCGCGCCAAACGTTCCCCATTTCGTTGCGCCGAAATATTTCGCGCCGAAATAGCCAGCGAGAACATCGAGCCCGTACGTCGCGAGCGTCAGCAGCACCAGCACAATGATCGTGTGCCAGCCAATGCTCTTGTCCGGGCCGAGCATGATCCGATGAATGATCGCAGCGGCGAGAATAATGGTGGTGCCTGGGAGAACCGGCGCGATGGTGCCGATCAAACCGACAGCGAAAAGCACAATCGTCAAAAACCACCAGAACAGTTCCATGTGAAGTTAAGCGTTGAACGGTTAAAGTTAAGCTGCTGTCATGTTGAGCAAAGCGAAACATCTCTGTTTTCGCGAGAGCGCTACGAGAAATAATCGAGATTCTCCGCTTTGTCAGAATGACAATTAACAAATCGCTTCAACTTCACGATCTCCTTTGACCCGTTGAATGCCAAACCTATACTGAATTTTCGCACCAAAATCACAAACGGAGGATTCACTTATGCCACTTGCTGTTGGAACCAAAGCGCCAGACTTCACCTTATCGACAAAAACCGCTGACGGACCGAAACAAATCAGGCTTAGCGAGAATTTCGGGAAAGGAAACACATTGCTGCTTTTCTTTCCGATGGCGTTCACGGCCACGTGCACCACGGAAATGTGCGAGGTCAGTGCCGGCCTGAACGCTTATACGAATTTGAACGCTGTTGTTTATGGAATTAGCGGGGACAATCCGTTTGCGCAGGAAGCATGGGCGCAGAAGGAAAAGATTACGGTGCCTTTGCTGAGCGACTATGAACACAAAATCGCGAAGGAATATGGCGTGATGTACGACTCGTTCCTGCCGCAAATGAATCTCGGGATGAGTGGCGTGCCCAAGCGCTCTTCGTTCATCATCGACAAGAACGGGGTGATCCAATACGCCGAGAGCAATGACGACGCGCGGCAGTTGCCAAATTTCGAGAAGATCAAAGCGAAGCTGGCGGAGCTGAAATGAATTTGAATCTGGAATCCATGAAACCAGGAAAGAGAGAATCATTTTCGGATATTGGTTCTTTGTTGCGTCTTCCTGGCCTCCTGGTTTCCAGATTCGTCTCCTCTTTCTTTAAATGAACGACGAATTTAAAACGCTGAGGAAATTCGACGCCGGCAAAGGCCGCGAAGGCTGTCTTTATTCGTTGCCGGCGCTGGAAGAACAAGAAATCGGCAAAATTTCGCGGTTGCCGGTAAGCATCCGGATTGTCCTCGAATCGGTGTTGCGCAACTGCGACGGGAAAAAGGTCCGGCGCAAAGATGTTGAAGCGCTTGCGAAATGGAACGCGAAATCACCCGCGAACGAGGAGATCCCATTCGTCGTTGCGCGCATTGTTTTGCAGGACTTCACCGGAGTTCCGCTGATTGTCGATCTCGCGGCGATGCGCAGCGCTGTGCAACGGCTCGGAAGCGACCCGAAGATCATCGAGCCGCTCGTGCCGGTCGATCTGGTTGTCGATCACTCTGTGCAGGTCGATTTCTTCGGTTCACCGCGCGCGTTGGAACTCAATTTGGACATGGAGTTCAAGCGCAATCGCGAGCGTTACCAGTTTCTCAAGTGGGGTCAGCAGGCTTTCAAGACTTTCCAGCTCATTCCGCCGGGAATCGGCATCGTGCATCAGGTGAATCTGGAATACCTCGCGAAAGGCGT
>CAVXHW010000039.1:0-28369 GCA_963761585.1 uncultured Verrucomicrobiae bacterium | reverse complement strand
GAAGCCAAGCGTCGCTGCCGATATTGCGCGCGCCCTGGGCAACGTGCCTGAGAAGGGCGACCACTACGAGAATGATCAATACGTCATCTCATCAGCAATGGGTCATGTCACGGAATTGCTCAAGCCGGAGGATATCGACAAAAAGAAATACGGCTTTTGGCGTCTCGAGACGCTGCCAATTATTCCGGAAACATTTGAGCTGAAGCCTAGCGAGAAGGCGAAGGATGTTTTCGCGCGCTTGAAAAACTCATCGCCCGCAAGGACGTTGATGTCATCATCAACGCGTGCGATGCCGGCCGCGAAGGCGAGCTCATCTTCAATAACCTTTGTCATCTCGCGAAAAATGAACACCCCGTAAAGCGCCTCTGGCTGCAATCGATGATGCCGCAGGCGATCCAGGACCGCTTCCATCATTTGCGTGACGGTTCCGAAATGCAGGGGTTGGCTGATGCCGCGCGTTCGCGAAGTGAAAGCGATTGGCTGATCGGCATCAACGGCACGCGCGCGATTACTAAACGCATGTTCGGTTCGCGCGCCGGCAACGTCGCTTCCATCGGCCGCGTGGGGAACCGACCCTCGCGATCGTTTACGACCGCGAGCGGAAATTCGCAATTTCAAACCACGCACTTACTGGCGTGTCACGGCGACCTTCGAAGTGGGGCGGGGCCAGTACGACGGCACCTATCAACGACCGATTTCAAGAAGAATAACGACGAACACGACCGCGCCGATCGTATTTGGGATCAGCGCGCCGGGAGGGCGTCGCCACCGCGTGTCGGGGAAATCCGATTGCCGATGTCACTGAAGAGAAAAAGCCAGCTCGCAAATCGCGCCGCGCCTGTATGACCTGACTACGTTGCAGCGCGAAGCAAACACGCGTTGGTCTTTCGACTAAACGCACCTTAAAGATCGCGCAGCACCTTTACGAAAGGCACACGATGCTAACCTATCCGCGCACTGATTCAGCGCGTTGCCGGAGGATTATCTGCCGATAGCGAAACAGACTCTAGGAAATCTTTCCGGCCCGTTGCAGCCCCACGCGCAAAAAGCCCTGACCAATGACTGGGTTCGGCCAAACAAACGAATTTTTAACAACGCGCAGATCAGCGATCACTTCGCCATTATTCCGACCACCTCGGAAGCGAAGCATCTCGATGAAGCGGAAACGAAAATTTTCGAATGGTCGCACGGCGTTTCGTGGCCGTCTTCTTTCCCGCCGCGGAATTTGATGTCACGACGCGTTTTGCCAGATCGCGACGCACGATTCAAGACCGAAGGCAAAGTGCTGACTGCGCCAGGCTGGCGGAAGTCTACGGAAAAGGACCGTAAATGACGACAAAGCGTTGCCGGCGTTGTCGCCAGCGACAATAACCAGGCGAAAACGTGGAAGCGAAACTGCTCGCGGAAGCGACCAAAGCGCCGCCGCGTTATACGGAAGCGACGCTGCTGTCGGCGATGGAGACGGCGGGAAAATTCGTCGAAGACGAAGACGCCGCCGACGCCATGAAAGAGCGTGGACTAGGCACGCCCGCGACGCGCGCCGACATATCGACGGGCTGATTGATCAGAAGTACATGGACCGCAACCAGCGTGAACTGGTGCCGAGCGCGAAAGCCGAGCAGTTGATCGAGTTTCTTGAAGCGGTAGAGGCCTCCGACCTGACAAGTCCGGCCATGACCGGTGAGTGGGAATATCAGTTGCGCGAGATGACGCGCGGGAAATTCTCGCGGCAAAAATTCATGGCTGAGATCGTCGAAGAGACCAAGGGAATCGTCGAGCGGGTGAAAAACTTCGAGGAAGACGACTCGATCGCGCGCGAGACCGATATCATTTCGCCGACCGACCGCAAGCCGCTCCGCGAAACTCTACGCGGCTACAAATCGCAGGACGGTGAGTTCATGATCTACAAGGTCATCGGCGGCCGGAAAATGGAAGAGAGCGAGATTCGCGAGCTCGTCGTCAAAGGCTCCGTCGGACCGCTTGATGGATTTGTTTCCGCGAAAACGCGCGCCACCTTTGCCGCCACGCTCAAGCTCGCGAAAGATGAGAAGACCGGGAAGTGGAAAGCCGAATACGATTTCGGAGACAAGGTCGATCTCGGATCGGTGGAACCGTTTTGGAAGGACCCGGCGACAGGTGCGGAATTATGCGAGGTCGGTTCGAATTACGTCCTGCGTGAGCGCGAGAACGGCGAGTGGAAACAAGCCTTCCGGGTTCCCCGCCTGATGTGCAAAAAAGAGATCTCACGCGAAGAAGCGGTGCATTTGATCGAAAAGGGAAAGACCGATCTGATCAAAGGATTCACTTCCAAGAAAGGCCGACCGTTCGACGCTTTCCTCGTGCGCAACGACGCCAGGATCCGCTGGGAGTTTCCCCCGCGCGCGGCCAAGGTTGGCAAGGATGGCAAGCCGGTCGCGCGGAAAGTGCGCGCGAAAGCCGACCTTTCAAAAGCAAAGGTCATCGGCGAAAGCAAGATGCACGACGGCGAACTTGTGGAATTGGAGGACGCCTACTACGTGCGCAAGCCGGAACAGGACAATCGCCAGGTGTTTAGGTTGACCAAGAAACTTTGCGAACACGAAATCACGGCGGACGAAGTGAAGGAATTGCTGTCCGGAGGAAAGTCGCCTTTGATCGGAAATTTCGTTTCGAAGCGCGGCAATAACTTCTCCGCCTATCTAGTTCTCTCGCCGAAAAAAGACAGAGCGAAATTTGAATTTCCGCCTCGTTAGGAGCGGCGCTTTGCGCACTTACGCGAGCAAAATGATCCTCGGACGCGAGATTCCCAAGAACAGGCGCAAAAGCTTCTCACTACGGGGAAGACCGGTCTTCTCGAGGGCCTCATCTCGAAACGTGGACGACCTTTCTCGGCTTATCTGAAACTTGAGGACGGAAAAGTCGGTTTCGAGTTTCCGGAGAGAACGATAGCAGTCAGCGAATCGAAGTAGACAAGTTGGCTTGCCACACGCGCACTAACCCCGTGGGCGGGGGTGGGGTCGGACGGAAGTAAGTGAGTGCTTCCCCCACACGACCCCGCCACTAAACTACATGGTGGTGCCGAGAGAAGCCACGCTCCCCTTTTCTTTCTCCCCTCGCTTTTCCGTGACTGGATTGGATTCGGCACGGTTTTTCCCGTCCCGCGCCCCGCTCAGCGCGGTGCTCACGAAACTACTCCGCGACAAGGTTCATCCCGTCCCCGTCCCGCCAAACTACACCGCAATGATCGACTCCGTCACCGCACCGAAAGAAAATCCCGCCCCCCTTGCGAACGTAACTTCTCTTAGCCAGTCCACGGCGCGGGCCACATTCCGGACGGTATGGGAACGGGGCCGGCACCACCGCCCCACCCATCCGCCGCTCGGCTCGACCCCAGCCCGAACAGTAAAGTCGATTCGATTCCGGACCCGGCGAAAGTACCTTCCCATCCAATCCAGACAGCCCTACCCCGATTCGATCGGTGCTTTCCGACCCCCTTTTCCGTCCCGCACCGCACATCGTACGGCGACGTGACAGCGGGCTACGTGGACAACGACGCGATCCTTCCTTCAGTCTAGGCCGCCAGCAACTAGGTGCTCCGCTGTAACAACCACGACGTCCAGATGCCACCCTCGACGACCCACCTTCTGGATGAGCTGGTGGAACCGCGAAGTAACGACGACAAACCTACTCATCATCGCACCCTCTCTCACTGGCCCGCTGGTCTGTCTCGCGCTCCCGCGCTTGTATAACACTGCAACCACCCGCCATCCACCCTAAATCCGAATTTGGATCATGGAACACAACGACCTCCCAACGGCATTTGATAAAAACTTAAACTCAACGCTACAGCACGTCGTCAACCCTCTGGAAGGTTTTTGCCTTTTGACGGTCGGTCAGATGATAACTCGCGGCAACCCCTAATACACCGACAACTTCGTCGGTTTCGGTGAGCCGGACGAGCCCGCCCCGAACCTAAACCAGGTCCAAACTTACCCCTTCCTCGACAACCAGCTACCCCGACCCGTAAACCTGGACCTCGTCTACGTCTCGAAAACGAATTTTGACTTGCACCGTAACCTTTGCCCCCTTGGACCACTATTGGAGGACTACTTGTGCTTGTTTCTCCACGACTATCCCCCGGCAACACAACGACTGCTTCAAAACTAGCAAAAAACCAGACCCCACCGACTGCTGAGACCTCCAGAAATACGCTCCACCTGCGTCCTTATCTTGTCACTCACGGCGCAGTAAATAAACTGACCCAGTGCAGGACCGATGGATCATATCGCCGTGCGAAAATCTGAACGGCGGATCCATTGCGTGGAATGAGATTTGCGAGTCGGAATGCATCGCGCGGCTGCTTTTTCGGAAACAGTTGCGCAGCACCGACGAAGTTCAAAATTTCCTGCGGCCGCGCCTTAGCTCGCTGAGCGATCCATTTTTGCTCCCGCAAATGCGTGCAGCAGTCGCTCGCATTCTGGCTGCACTGGATTCGCATGAACGCATCGTGCTGTTTGGAGATTACGATGTTGATGGTGTGACATCCCTCGCGTTACTCGCGGAAATGCTCCGCGGTTACGGAGCGGAGCCGGGACTCTTTTTGCCTTTACGGATGGAGGAGGGCTACGGATTGAGTCGCGAGAGCGTTGAACGCTGCCTAGAGCAATATCGCCCACAATTGCTGATCGCCATTGATTGCGGCACCGCTTCGGCGAACGAGATTTCTGAACTCAAGAACCGCGGCGTCGATGTCATCGTGCTCGATCATCACGAACCGAAATCACAACTGCCCGATTGCGTCGCAATCGTAAATCCGAAGGCTGATTCAGCTTCGCCGTTTCATTATCTGTGCAGCGTAGGAATCGTGTTCAAGCTTTGCCATGCGCTGCTGAAGACGCGGACGCTGCCTGAGTTTGATTTAAAATCAAAGCTCGATCTTGTGGCGCTTGGGACCGTGGCTGACATCGTGCCTCTCGTGGAAGAGAATCGCCTGTTGGTGCAGCGCGGAGCAATCGAAATCGGCCGCACGTCTCGCGTCGGTCTCCGGAAGTTAATGCAAATCGCCGGTGTGCGTCTGCCTATTTTGCCCGAAGATATTGGCTACCGCTTGGGACCACGATTGAACGCTGCGGGCCGGTTGAGCACGGCGGAAAAATCTTTGCACCTGTTGCTGACAAAGGATGAAGACGAAGCGGCGGCTTTGGCGACCGAACTCGATCAACAAAACCGAGCACGCCAGGAAGTGGAGAAGGAAATCCTCGCTGCGGTCATTGTGACAATCGAAAAACAATTCGACGCGGCGCGTGATGCGGCCATCGTCGCGGGCGCTCGCGGCTGGCATCCGGGCGTGCTGGGTATCGTAGCGTCACGGATTGCTCGAAAATATCATCGACCTACCATCGTGATCGGTTTTGACGAGAACGGTCTCGGGAAGGGAAGCGGACGGAGCATCGACGGGCTTAATCTCGTCGACGCGCTGACTCGATGCGCGGCCCCGCTCGAGAAATTCGGTGGACACGAAATGGCAGCTGGTCTGGCGGTACACGAGGACAATTTTCCGAAGTTTGCCGAAGCGTTTTGCAATACCGCGCGCGAGTTACTTTCAGCAGAAGCTCTGCAACGCTCCCTGCGACTTGACCACGAGTTGCCGTTCGCAAATATCAATCTCGAATTTCTGCGTTGGCACGAACTCTTGCAGCCGTTCGGAAATGGAAATCCGCAGCCCGTTTTCTTTGCACGCGCGGTCGAACCCGTGGGGGCACCGCGAATCTCAAACGAAAAGCATTTAATTTTTCGGTTGCGCCAGGACAAACGAGACCGTCGTGCCGTCTATTTCGACGGCGCGGCAAATGAAATTCCGGCACCGCCCTGGGACGTCGCATTCCGCATTGGGGTGGATGAATATGGCGGAGAGACTTTGGTTGGCATACGGATCGAGGGCTTGCGTGCAGCCGAGAAGGTTTGAAGCACTAACGTCGAATGGCATGACCACCGTCTCCACAAATCTTGAGGACTTAACCTGGATCCCCCGTCCGCGGTTGCTCGCGTTGCGACGGCTAGGGATCGAGACCACGGAAGATTTGCTAACGCATTTTCCACGCCGTCATGAGGATCGAACCGAGTTCGCACAATTTCCGCGGGAAGAAACCGACACTCCCATCTGTCTCTGCGGCGAGGTGATCAAAACGTCGGTGCGCCGGTTTGGCGGCTGGAAGAAAATTTTTGAGGCCACGCTGGAGGAATCGCGGCCGAATGCACTGAGTGAGCCGCTCGTATGCCGCTGGTTCAATCTGCATTACGTGCAGAAAATGATCGCCACGGGTCAGCGCATCGTTGTTTTCGGCCGGCCGCGTCTGCGAGGAAAACGAATTTGCATGGATCATCCGGAGTTCGAGGTGATTGAGAACGATGAAGAGATATCGATCCATTTTCGGCGAATCACACCGATTTATCCTGCGACTGAAGGTCTTTCGCAGCGTGTCTTGCGCGGCATCATCTATCGTGTCTTGCACGAGTCTCCAGACGCTGGATGGGAAACCATCGCCCCGACAACTTTAGTACGCGGCGAGAGATCGGACGCGATTCGAGCGATACATTTTCCCGAAAGTCGGGAAGCGCGGAATGCCGCGCGCGAGCATCTCGTGCTGTCGGAATTCTTTGCCATGCAAATGCTAATTGCGTCGCGGCGTTTCAACTCATCCGCCCGAAGCGGCCAGGCACATTGCGGATCGGGCGGGCTGCACGACAAATTTCTAAAAGCACTTCCATTCGAGTTGACTGCCGCCCAGGAAAAAGTGAACACCGAAATCCGGCGCGATCTGGCTGCGAGCTATCCAATGAACCGGCTGCTACAGGGCGACGTCGGCTCGGGGAAAACCGTCGTCGCGATTGCGGCGATGCTTCTTGCAGTTGAAGCGGGATATCAGGCCGCGTTCATGGCGCCTACGCAAATTCTGGCCGAGCAACATTACGAAGTGCTCCGGCGTTGGCTCGAGCCGCTCGGCGTCCACATCGCATTACGAACAGCAGCAAAGCGGGAAGAAAGCGCTCCCTTGCCCCTGTTTGCGCGAAATGAAAATCCGGGGAGCGCACGCTTGCAGCGTGCTGGCGATGGCATTCTGCCATCGCGAACTTTTCTCGAATCTGACTCCACATTGGGCGTTCATTACTCGCGCCGTCGGCTCCCGCATTTCGAAAAGCCCTGGGCGATTTATGCCGTGACAATAACAACTGCGCACCGACGCAACCTTGATCCAGAGGCTCGGAATATTGTGTTGGACGGGTGGCGTCATTTCCACAATACGCGTTACGAGTTATTCGCCATCTGCGTGATGCCGGATCATGTGCATGCTCTGTTTCAGCCCTGGCCAACGAACGAAGCTTCACCCGAGGAAACGAAATTCTGGTCCCTGACTGAGTTGATGCGTTCCCTGAAATCGTTCACCGCGCGCGAGATCAATCGCGCCGAACACAAAACCGGAGCGGTGTGGGAGAAAGAAACGTTCGATCGCTACACTCGATCTGATCGCGACTTGGCGGAAAAATTTCATTATATCCTGCGAAATCCTTGGGATGCGGGTATCGCCAAACAAAATGCGGATTACCCATGGATCTGGACGGCGGACGATGAAGTGCACGCCTCAAAAAGTTCGTCGCCACAAAATGCGGCGACCAGCACGCTGCAAGCGTGCGCTCCCCAGACGCTTCCGGTGCCGCACGAGCCCCAAATTATCGTCGGGACGCATGCGTTGCTTTACGAAAGCGTTTCCTTTTCGAATCTCGGGCTGGCGGTGATTGATGAGCAGCACAAGTTCGGCGTAGCACAGCGCGCGCGGCTGACTGCGCGCGAGCCAGCGCCAGACGTGCTGGTGATGACAGCGACCCCTATCCCGCGCACGCTAACAATGACCATCTACGGCGACCTCGACGTTTCGACGATCGATGAGATGCCGAGGAACCGAGGAAAGATTGTCACCGCAGTCCGTGATACTTCGAAGCTGGGCGAGGTACTCACCTTTTTGCGAACGCAGTTGGAGAAGGGACGACAGCTTTATGTGATCTACCCGTTAATTGATGAAAGCGACAAGCTGGACGTGAAAGCTGCGGCGGCGGAATACGAGCTATGGCGTGAACGCCTGCATCCGTTTCGATGTGAGTTGCTTCATGGCCGGATTCCGGCGCCGGAAAAACAGCAAATCATGGATCGGTTTCGGTGCGGCGACACTAACGCGTTAATCAGTACGACCGTGCTCGAGGTCGGCGTCGATGTGCCGAATGCAACCCTAATACTAATTGAAAATGCCGAGCGATTCGGTCTTGCGCAGCTGCACCAGTTGCGGGGCAGGATCGGACGCGGCGAACACAAATCGTATTGTATTTTGCTAAGCTCCAATCAGACGAAAGAGACGTCTGCGAAGCTCGCCGTTTTAGAGGGAACAACGAACGGGTTTGAAGTGGCCGAAGCAGACTGGGAATTACGCGGCCCGGGTGATGTGCTCGGCACGGCGCAAAGCGGCTTGCCCGCTCTGAAGATTGGCGATTTGAAACGCGACGCCGAACTGATGCGGCGCGCCCGTGCGGCTGCCATGGCGATCTTCGAAATGGACCCGCGCCTGGAGCAGCCTGAGAATCAACATTTTCGATGCTTAATTGTCGAACAACAGGGACAAAGTTTCTCTCACATTAGTTAATGAAAAACCTCGCAAAATTTTTGCTTTTTGTGCTGCTGCTGAGCGCAGGAATTTCGCTGCTTTACGATTACCGCCTCAAACATGGCGGTTTAAAAGTTCCGTCCGGCCGCGCGCCGGAAAAGTACACACTTGCGGCCGAGCCAGCGGTCAATCCAAAACAAGTCGCGTCGCTCGAATCGTTGAATCAAGAACGGCGTGCGCTGGTGAACAGCGTCGTGCCATCGGTCGTAGCGGTGAAGACATCGACCAAGCTCGCTATTCGGCGTGAATATGGCGTTGATCCGTTCGAATTCTTTTTTCCGAATCAGCGAAGATCTCGCAATCCACGCGACGAAGCGCTGGTGCAGAATTCACTTGGGTCCGGCGTCATCGTCACGAATGAGGGCCATATCATCACCAACAATCACGTAGTGACCGACAGACAAGGCCGCCCCGTCGATCAAATCGAAGTGCAACTGAGCGATGGTCAAACGAAGAAGGCGCGTCTTGTAGGCGCTGATGATCAGGTGGATCTCGCCGTGCTCAAAATCGATGAGCCAGGCGTCAAACCGCTCAAGCTTGCCGATTCTGACATGGTGCAGCCGGGAGATTTTGTTCTGGCGATTGGTAATCCGCTTGGGTTCGAGGAAACCGTAACCGATGGGATCATCAGTTCCAAAGGGCGGCCCAATCGCAGCGATGCTTTCGCTGGTCTGTTGCAGACCAATGCGGCAATTAATCCGGGCAACAGTGGCGGTCCGCTGATCAACATTAGAGGTGAGGTGATTGGGATTAACACGGCGATCGCCTCGACCACGGGCGGCTCGCAGGGACTGGGTTTCGCCATTCCCTCGAATACAGTTCACATGGCGCTGGAAAGCTTATTAAAGCAGGGACGGATCATACGCGGGTATCTTGGTATTCAGACGGGACCGTTGCAGCGCGGCACCGGCGGCTTGGATACTGGAGGCGTAACTGTGGGCGAAGTACTCTCCGGGTCGCCGGCAGAACAGGCCGGCCTGCAGCCTGGCGATGTCATCCAAAAGTTCGACGGACACGAAGTGCAAAATCTTAGGGCGCTTCGCACGTTGGTCGCCCAGGCGCCGTTAGATAAGCAGGTAGAGCTTCAAGTTATCCGTAACGGAAAACCCTTAACGGTAAAAACGCAGATTAAGGAGCAACCAGTTGATTACGAAAGCGCGCGCGTTATACCTCACGGAAACCAGCCGCAGCCACAAGGCCCACAACAGCCTGACGACCAGGAAACAGTTGATAGTCCTCTGGACTCAATTCACGTGGGTGAACTAACTCCCGAAATGGCGCGCCAGCTTGATCTGCCTCCGAACGTGAAAGGTGTCTTGATTACCGACGTCGATCCCGACAGCGGCGTGGCAGAATTGCAGAAAGGCGACGTGATTGAAGAAATCAATCAACAGCCTGTTACATCAGTTTCCGACTTCAAGAAGATCGCCGGATCGCTCGACCCGAACCAGCCGCAAGTTTTATCTCTCTGCCGCCATCGGGCGCGGTCGTTCCTGGTTTTGCGACCGCGATGAGCTGGTAGGGACGCCGCGCTGCGGCGTCCGGAGCATCGCAGCGCGATGTCCCTACCACATCCCAACGCGTTCACGCGCGCAAAGCACCGTTAGCACGCAATCGCATGACGGCGGCACACTCCGGAAAGCATTTCCCAAAGCGCGTCCAGGACGCGATTCGCGGATACTCTCACCGATTCAAAATTCTGATTGCCGACGTATCGACCAAGCAGCCTTTGCTCGGCAGCAGAGTGTTCGCGGTCAGCTTCAATGTGCACGCTGAAGTATTCGTAATGTTTGGGATCAGTGAAGCCGTAATGTTTTTTCAGTCCATCAATTTTAGATTCGCAGATCGCCGGGATTTGACTTTCGTACGCGTAAAGCGCCGCCAGACCTTCAGCGGTTGATCCATCGCGGCAAACTGATCGGAACGTGTCGACCAAATTGTCTGTTTCAGGACATTTCTCTGCATTTTGTGCGTCCCGTGCAGACACGCCAAGACCTTCTGCAAAGTTGAGCCAAAGATCGGGATGATTTGGTGAGCCAGCTTCCTCGTCGATCAGATTCTTGAGCAATTCCTTGCGTGTCGATTGGTCATCGCAGTTTGCGTGAATCGCCGAGAGGTACGTAGGAAACGCCGCAACGTGTTGGTAATACTGACGCGCGTAATCTGACAGGGCCTCTCTGCTCAGTTCACCTCGCGTCCACGCGAGATAGAACGGATGTTTCAAGAGATGTTTCGCTGCAATGTCATTGTCGATTTTGTCGAGATGTTGATTCATAGACTTTGTCTTCCGCAGATTACGCAGATTTACACAGATGTATGCAATCCGATTTTATTAATCGGTGATTCGCGGAACCTGTGGATCATTTTCATGCCGTTTGCAAAATGTGTTTAATCCCGCGAATCGGAATGAGCACCCAGTTTGGACGATTGTTTAGTTCGTAACCGATTTCGTAAACGGCTTTGTCGAGCAGGTACGCTTCCAGCATGATTTGGAGATCGTCGCTGTTCGTGGGGACAAATATCGCGCCAGTAGTCGTCTTTAGATAGCTTTGCAGAAACATGCTACTGGTCTGGCGATACCAGAGATCAGCCCAGCGCTCAAGGAAAGGCACGTCTTCTTTGCGCAGCGCCTGCTGCCAGAGAGCAGCGTACGCTGCATATTGAAAGGACCGCATCATGCCAGCGACGTCGCGCAGAACGGACCGCTTCATTTTACGGTCGCTTAGAGGACGCGCAGGTTCTCCTTCGAAATCAAGAATGACGAAATCTTTGCCGGTATAAACCAGTTGACCTAGATGATAGTCGCCGTGAATCCGGATTTTCGCGGCGTTCGTTCGGCGATCGAGCAATCGTTTTTCACGTGCCAATATCTCTTTTTCCGCAGCGAGCACTTCCCGGGCTTCACTTCGGAATTTCGCAGGGACATCCGACAATTTCTTTTCCAAAAACGTGAACGCGCGGCGCAACGATGTACGCATGCTTTGGTAAACGGAGCGCTGTGCCATAGCGTTGAATGGCTCTGGTGCGAATGCGGGATCGTCATTCCTCGACGCGAGTGCGAGATGTAGTTCGCCTGTCCGCTGCCCTAACAGTTTGACCTTTTCAGGATACACTCCCCCTACCAGTTCCTCGAGAAGAACACCGGGCGGCGCTGTTTCACTCTGAAAATCGCCTTTACGCTCCAGCACGCGCTCATAGTAACGGCCGAGGGCGTCCACAGTGAGTGTCCAGACGTTGCCTTCATTGGCGATCGCGCGTTGCAGGAGACAAACAACCGTTGGGTCCGCCTTTGGCCGGTGATATTCGAGTGCACCGACGAAAGCTGGCACGTTTGGAAAATCGGTTTTCTCCGTCAGGAATCGGGTGATTTCCACGTCAGGGTTCACGCCGTCCTCGAGTTTCCGATAGAGTTTCAGAAAAAATTTATTGTCAAAGAGCATTGAAGAGTTGCTTTGTTCCGCGCTGAGAACGTGCGAGTTCGCGGAGATATCAACGTGTTGCACTTCGAAACCCGAGGTGGTGAGGCCGACAAATTGTCCTGCCTGAGCTTTGAACGTGCGACGCCGCACAATGGCTTCGAACAATTGCGAACGAAATGCCGCATCCCAAATGGCATCGCACAGGATGGCGCCGTTCTTTCGTCCGAAATGCGCTACAATCGCCTGCGACGCGTTTTGCGTGATGGAGTGCGCGGCTTCACCCGAGGCGATCTTTACCGGGATGGCGTACCTTTCCGTCGGAGCATCCAGGTAATTTACGTCGATGAACCAGAGTCGCGCGCCATCGGCATCAGCCGAAAAAGCGAGCTCCTCTGTCACTTTTAAGTTCCGAAAGCTGCGCGCTTTGGAACCAAACCAGCGGGAATTCTGGATATGGTTTGGAAGAACGTCCCGCTCGAGCTGTTCTCGCTGGCCGTCGCCAAACAGGACGTCCAACTGAGCCGCTGCCTTGATGATTGGGACAACATGTTTCTTCGACGCGCGGCGCGCGTCGATCGGCGCCTGCAGCACGAACCAGTAGTAGGCGTGCGGCCCTAGTGTAATAACGTAGTGCGTTTTCCTGATCGGCCGAAAAAGATTGCGGCTAAAAACTTCCATCGGCACGCAGCCCGCAAAACGCGAGAGATCCAGCTCGGCCGACTGCGAGAAGCGCGAAAGATTTGCGACCATGACGATCGTCTCATTTTCAAAGCGGCGAAGGAATGCCAGCACTTTCGGATTGTCCGGATTCAAAAATTCAAGAGAGCCACGCGAGAAAGCCTTGAAGTTTTTCCGCATGGCGATTACGCGACGTGTCCACCACAACAATGACGAAAGATTTTTCTGCTGGTTTTCGACGTTAACCGCTTCGTAGTGATATTCGGGATCGATGGTGACCGGCAAATAAAGCTGCTGCGGATTCGCTCTTGAAAATCCCGCATTGCGGTCCGGGCTCCATTGCATCGGCGTACGGCAGCCATTGCGATCGCCGAGGTAGAAATTGTCACCCATGCCGATCTCATCGCCGTAGTAAATGATCGGTGTACCGGGCATGGAAAACAGCAGCGTTTTAAGCAGCTCAATTTTTCGGCGGTTGTTCGCAAGCAGCGGGCCTAGCCGCCGGCGAATGCCAAGATTGATACGCGCGTGCGGATCGGTCGCGTAGACTCGATACATGTAGTCGCGCTCCTCGTCGGTCACCATTTCCAGCGTGAGCTCATCGTGGTTCCGCAGAAACATTGCCCACTGACAATTCTCCGGGATCGCCGGCGTCTGCTCCATGATGTCGATAATGGGAAACCGGTCCTCCATCTGGAGCGCCATGAACATGCGCGGCATAAGCGGGAAATGAAAATTCATGTGCGCTTCGTCGCCCTTTCCAAAATATGCCGCCGCATCCTCGGGCCACTGATTGGCCTCTGAAAGCAGCATGCGATTCGGGAATTTCGCGTCCACGTGAGCGCGAAGTTCCTGAAGATACTTGTGTGTCTCGGGAAGATTCTCGCAGTTCGTGTCTTCCCGTTCGTAAAGATACGGGATGGCATCGAGCCGCAGTCCGTCCACACCCATCGACAGCCAGAAATCGCAGACCTTCTTCACGGCATCGTGCACGGCTGGATTATCGAAATTCAGGTCCGGCTGATGCGAATAAAAGCGATGCCAGTAGTAGGCCTTCGCCAATGGGTCCCATGCCCAGTTGGATGTCTCGAAGTCTTTAAAAATGATTCGGGCGTCCTTGTATTTTTCCGGGGTTTCGCTCCAGACATAAAAGTCCCTGTAAGCGAGGTCTTCATCGCTGTAGCCGGCTTCGGCTACGCCGTTCGTTTTTGCGCTGCCGCGGTCATTTCCCGGGGCTAAAGGGCCATGGCGTGCAACTGCGCGTCGCGATTTTTGGAACCACGGATTTTGATCGGACGTGTGATTGATCACCAGTTCGGTAATTACGCGCAGATTCCGGTCATGCGCGGCACCGAGAAACGCCCGGAAATCGTCGAGCGTGCCGAAATTCGGATTTACATCAAAATAATCGGCAATGTCGTAGCCATCGTCGCGCATCGGGGATGGATAAAACGGCAGCAACCAGATCGCCGTGACGCCAAGTTCCTGCAGATAATCCAGCTTCTCGATGAGCCCGCGAAAATCGCCCATGCCGTCGCCATCACTGTCGCAAAATGTTTTAACGTGCAGCTCGTAGATGATAGCGTCCTTGAACCAAAGCGGATCGACGGTTGTGTTAATATCCCCCTGTGCCATGGATTAACTCTTGACGCACGAAACGTGCAGCGCAATTGAATCGATTTTGCATTTTCGAAACCAATGCGTCCGTTAAGGTTAACACACTCGATTACCGTTGCAGTACTCGGTCCTTTGTTGACGCCAGTTTTTATCACGCATGGAAAGTCCTGAACTAACTTCTTCGCCCAGAGGCAAGAAACGTGGCCGAATGGCACATTCGCGGACGGGAGCACACACGATCGCTCCACCACTTGAACCCGGCGCGCCGAGCGACTCCGAATTGATGAAGGGCATCCAGGCTGGCGACGCCGATGCGCTGTCTCAGCTCTACGATCGCTATAACGGCATCCTGAAGGCGCTGATCCTGCGAGTCATTCACAACGAGGCTGAGGCCGACGATCTCTTGCAGGAGATTTTCATGGAGATCTGGAACCAGGCCAAAAATTTCTCCGAGCAAAAGGGCAAACCGCTCGGTTGGATGGTGACACTCGCCCGGCGAAGGGCCATCGACGGACTGCGCAAGAAACAGGCTTACGCGCGCGCGGAGGAACGCCTGCAAAATGAAACGGAACAGCAACCAGACGCGTGGGTGCACAACGCAACCGAAGAAGAAATTGTGTTAGGCGACACGCGCGTGCTGATACGGAAGGTGATCAGCAGCCTGCCACCCGCCCAGCAACAGGCAATCGACCTCGCATTTTTTAGAGGCATGAGCCAGCGCGAAATCGCAGCGAAAACGAATACACCATTGGGAACCGTAAAGACGCGGCTTGAATTAGGCCTGAAAAAAATATATGACGGCCTCAAGGACCTGAAAGATGAACTTTGAGCAGTTTCAAAATCAGTCCCGACTTTACGTGATCGGCGCGCTTGAGGCGGAAGAACTCCAAGAGTTCGAGGAAGCCCGGGAAAAATTCGGCAAAAAAGCCGAAGACTTCATCAGCAAATGCTATGCGTTGCACGAAGCATTCGCGTTGAGCCTGCGCCCGGCGAAATCTTCCGACGCAATCAAAGACCGCCTCATGGCCATGGTAAAGGCCAAGAAGCCGTCCTGACTGCTGCTCTCTTCCTTCCTTAACAGTCCAGCTCTCGAAGGATAAATTCCTGCAGAAAACCGTAGAAGTTTACCTGGAACAAGCTCAGGTCGCGGCGGGATCCAATCGGTGAGCGGAGGTGATCGCTCAGTTCCAGCTCGGTAAAATTGTTTTTTGCAGCGATGACGAGCCGAGCCTGATTCAGCGCGCTCAACCATGCGTCGGCATGTTTGGTCGGAATGCGCAGGGTGCGATTTGCGAGAGTTTGTTCGTTTCCATTTAGTTGTTCCAGATCGGCGCCCACCGTTTGAGTCGCTGTCTGAAATAAACGGCGCAATTCAGGTTCAACATACATCTTCCACTCGGCGCACATTTCCGGCTCTTTACCGTTTATCGGGAGGCTGAAGATTCGTTGTTCGGCGGCAGGCGCACCTTCTGTGTTGGCGCTTGCGGGAATCTGCCGAAGCAGTTCGGCAAGAAACGGGTCAAGCTCGGAGATTTCGATCTGGTTCTTGCGCCGGCAAATCTCCATGACTAGGAAACCTTCTCAATTGTAGCGAGTAGAAGGTAACCGTGCAGTTGTTGCACATAAAGTTCGGCTCGTTCGCGCATGCCGCTCCATAAAATCGAACGTCCTTTTTGATGCACTTCTAACATGTGCCTCTCCGCTTTGTCGCGCGGATAACCGAAGACGCGCTGAAACACCATTGTTACGTAGCTCATCAAATTAACCGGGTCATTGTGGACCACCACGTGCCACGGCAGATCAAGCGCCTCTTCCGCACGTGGTTCTTTTTCAATTGTCGGCGCGCCGATGGTGGACGGTCCTGCGCTCTTTGGACGCGGGATTCTGGGAATCGGGGGAACGGCCACTTCTGTTGCAAGTGGCTCAGCGCTCATAAAAAATGCTAACATACGCGGCTGTCAGTTCAAACCTGTAGCAGCGGTCGAGGGTCACTAATTTGTCCAGGCCGCGCGATGGGTTCGGCGCTCACAGAGCGCCGGTACAGATCCTGAGAATTCTCTCCTGAGCGGCTTTCATCTTGCGTGTCTCACTTGCGTTCTGATCGTCGAAACCGTGCAGATGTAAAAGTCCATGGACGATGTACAGCTTTAGCTCGCGCACGAGCGGATTTTCAAACGCGCGTGCCTGGCGTCGTGCGGTGTCGACACTGATAAAAATTTCGCCGTGTTGAAAAGTCAGCACGTCAGTTGGCCTCGATTGCCCGAGAAACTTCCGATGCAAAAGCGCCATCCGCCGATCTGAAACCAACCAAATGAAGATTTCGTTCAGCTTGCGCAAGTCAGTTCGCTTTCGCGGGTGCAACTGCAAAGACTGCCGTATGGCGTTGCCCGCGAACTCTTCGAGTTCCGCAACCTTGACTGAGATTTTTCGCTGCAAATTGCGCACGGTGATTTCCGGAACAATCATTCTGAGCACACGAAAAATGTTTAATCCTGCTACTGCGCGAACGAAAACAATAATCAGAGGTGTTTCGCTTCGCTCAACATGACATTGTTCGTCACGCCGGTGGCCTGTGTTCTGACTGAAAATTGCGCGTGATCAAACGCGCACCTTTATCAAAGGATAAATACGCCCATGCCCATTGAAGGAGCACGAGCAGCCGATTGCGGAACCCAACAAGGAAGATGATGTGCACGAATAACCACGTCAGCCACGCCAGAAGCCCGCTGAGATGAAAAAATTTTAGGTCCGCAACGGCCTTATTCCGGCCGATCGTAGCCATGCTTCCCTTATCAAAATACCGAAATGGCTTGGGCTTTTCGCCGCGTATCATTCGCAAAATGTTTCGAGCTGCGTGGCGCCCCTGTTGCATCGCCACGGGCGAGACCCCCGGCAAGGGTTCTCCAGTTTGATGCGAAAAATTTGCCAGGTCGCCGACCACCTGCACTTCCGGATGCCCGGGAATGCTGAGGTCTTCGTTCACAATGACCCGGCCAACACGGTCAACCGGTACACTGAGCGTTTTCCCGACGAATGACGCTAAGTTGCCGGCCGCCCAGATTTTCACGCGGCACGGAATAAATTCGCCATCCACTTGCACACCTTCCTCGGTAATGTTCGTGGCGCGCGCGTTCGTGCGCACTTCTACGCCGAGCTCGAGCAATTGTTTTCGCGCGCTCTCGGACAAGTCCGGCGGATACGCGGCGAGCAGGCGCGGAGCGCCTTCGATGAGGATCACCGCGTGCCTGAGATGGATCGATGTGACGAAAGTTTTTAGCGAGCGTGTAGCGCGAGATTTCGGCGATCGCACCCGCCATTTCAACACCGGTCGGGCCACCGCCGATGACAACGAACGTCATCGCTGCCTTGCGCGCCGCTTCGTCGTCAATTTGTTCCGCGTATTCGAACGCTAAAAGGATTCGCCGGCGTAGCTCAACCGCGTCTTCAAGACTTTTTAATCCCGGCGCAAGTTTTTCCCACTCGTCATGCCCGAAGTAGGAGTGTCGCGCACCAGTGGCGAGAATGAGATAGTCATAATCAAACACCCGGCCTTTCGTTCTTACTTTTCTCGTTTCGACATCGACGGATTCCACCTCGGCGAGGATGACTTCGACGTTCTTGCATCTGCTCAAGATTGCGCGCACCGGGGCGGCAATGTCGGCGGGCGAGAGCGCGGCTGTTGCCACTTGGTAGAGTAAAGGCTGAAACAGGTGGTAATTTGTGCGGTCGATTAGTGTCAGGCGCACATCTTCACAGGCAAGTTTCTTCGCTGCCTCTAGGCCTCCAAAGCCTGCACCGACAATGATCACCTGCGGCTGTTTCCGTGCGGAAGATTGCATCCGAGAAATTGTAGGGCGTTTGACTTACTCGCGCCAGCGAGGCCATTCCGGCGTGTGACACCACACCGTACAACAAAGCGTTTGTCATTGCGCCTGACCGAATTAACTTTCATGCCCTATGCCGAAGTCCGTTGCACGCAGCAAAACGCGAAAAGCAGTGGCGAAACGCTTCAAGATTACTGCCCGTGGAAAGGTCTTGAGAACGCGTTCCTCGCGACGCCATCTGATGTCGACCAAAAACGCGAAGCGCAAGCGCCGGCTGGCCAAAGCAGCGTGCGTCGACCGGACAGACGTGGCGAGAATAAAAATGAATCTTCCTTTCGGCTAAGAAGTAACCGGTATTGTCTGATCCGTCGCGCAGGCTTTCGAGCCTGCAAGTCCCTTGCGTGCTTAACGCCGGCTCGCCCACGCGATAATGGCTGCCTTCTGTTTGTTCTCTAGTAACGAAAATCCGGCGCGATGTCTCCCGTTGCTCTTTGTGTTCGGATTGTCGTCGTCGTGCTCGTAGTCGTGACGCCGTACCACTGCCGCGCCGCTTCCAACGAATCAGGCGAAGGCTCAGGGCTGTAAAGATCACGCCGATTGACAAGCGTTGTGCAGGACGTCGCCGCAACGAAAACAAAACCGAGAAGGAGAAACGCGAACCATTTCACGCTCTCGATGCAAACAGAAGCGCAACGCACTGTCAATACGCTGATGCGTTTGCCAGCAGGCGCACACAATAGCACTGACATGGCAATGCCTTTTTGAGTTGCGCATCTTTCTGATGCGAGGAAATTTCCCCTCCGTCAGGGGCTATGGATTGAGGACTTACAAATCCCGCCAGGGCAGGAATGCAGCAACGGTAGTTTGATCCTCCTTGCCGTAGTTCTCTGGCGGGCTTCTTTTTTTGGTCAGCCGCGTCACTCCTGCACCGATCCAGTGATTCGCAATGAAACTTCTCAAGATCAAAACAGCGCGCTTCTCCCAGATAATCCAAAAGTGCGGTAGTCCGCAGGTTTACACCCTGTGGCAGAAGCCCTCCGCCGACCGACATCTCCAAGCGCAAATAAAAAAAGCCCGTGTGATGACAATCCTGAAGAGCGAAAGTGGAATCGATTTCGGGATAGCCGGTTTTAAGGAAAGTAGAGAAGCGCGATATCTAATCTTTCCAAAATCGCTAAAGCGCTTTGCAGAAAAGCGCATCATCGGAATCGATTGGGCGCTTGTGCAAGAGTAAAGAGCCGCCACGGGCAAGCGTGGACGCTTGCGTTACCTTATCCTGGCGGCCATGCCAGCGCGCGTTTCCCCAGCAAATGCACATGCAGATGCGGCACGCTTTCACCTGCATCAGGTCCGCAGTTGATCACGACTCGGTACCCACTGGAAAGCTCCAACTCCTTCGCCACGTTGCGCGCGACCAGAAGCAATTTGCCGAGCAGTGCAGCGTCCGCATCACTCGCTTCCGCAAGACGGGGAACCGCCTTCTTCGGCACGATCAGGACATGCACTGGCGCTTGGGGATCCACGTCGTGAAACGCAACCGCGTCCTCATCTTCCCAAATGATTTTAGCCGGGATTTGGCGGGCGATAATTTTTTCGAAAATCGTCATGGGCCCTAGCGTTTCATTAGCGCAACGAACAATCAAGCCGTGCCCGATCCGTAGCTAACGCCAGTTTCTCGCGAACGAAGCAGACAATTTCTTCGCGCAATGCGTCACAGGCGCGCGTCCACGTTTTCGTGCCGCGCAGGTGCTTCACACAAAATTGCAGCGACGAAAGGCGAAGGTTATCAGCGCCGGCTGCGATCAAGGCGTCGATGCGCTTTTCCAACAGACCGAAAAATGCAAGCTCGTAGCCAGCACCGGCACAATAAGCAATTTCGACCAACGAAATGGAAACGGGCGGCGGTGCGGGCGTAAAGTGCCGACAAATCTCCTTGTAGCCAATCGCCTCTAACACGTCGCGAACCGTTTGCGACAGCTGATTGAAAGCGACGACGTTTTCGTCATTTCGCAGGTGCAGATAAAAGGCAATGCTTTCGGTCACGTGTTCGGTGAGCCACCAGCCGGGGTAACCCGCCTCGTCAGCGGCCCGCGTGAGCGCCGCGTGAAGCCAGTCACGGTTGAACTCGAAGAGTTGTCCCGAGGTCGTCCTGAGATATGGAAATTCTTCCTTAAACGCGACCATGATTTTTGACTGCGCCCTCTCGCGAACGACGGGCAATGTTCGCATTCTCTTTCGTTGTCTCAGGAGGAAACAATTCCCGCTGAAGCGCATTTGGTTTTATTCGGCGTCCCAACGTTGTGAATCGCATCCACGAATTGGTCGACGTCCTGAAAGCGCTGGTAAACCGACGCGTAACGCAAGTAAGCGACTTCATCGATCCCGCGCAGTTTCTCGAGCACTCGCGCGCCGATCAGTGACGAGGGGACTTCGCGTCCGCTGGTCTCGAGTTCGTGCACGATCTGGTCCACCATGTCCTCCAATGTAAGCAAACTGGTGGACCGCTTCTCGAAGGCTTTGGCAATGCTGCCAGCAAGTTTGCGACGGTCGAACGGCTCATGCGTTCTGTTGGTTTTTATCACGCGCAGGTCCGAACGCTCGATCTCCTCATAGGTTGTGTAACGGTATTTGCACTTTAGACACTGGCGGCGACGACGGATGCTGGAACCGTCGCGCGATTGACGGGAATCGATGACTTTATCGTCACGCGACCCGCATTTGGGGCAACGCATAGTGTGTGAGGTTACTTAGCACACCATAAATTGTGGCGTCAATGTTTGTTTGATTGTTTTGTGGGACTCTCGTGATCAAAACGGCGCGAGGACGCACTCCTAAAGCGGTCGCAAAGTGACTCGAGCTCGTTATTCATTTCGCACCCAAGTGTTTTTGAAGTGCGATGCATCCTCGCATCGCCTTTGATCGGGGATTCATTCCGTTGACGCAGCGATTCACGAGCGTTACACGCAGTCCGATGCAAAACCCCAAAACACGTACAACAACCTACGGCCCGTGGTTGGTTGGTCTCGGCGCTGCGCTGTGGGGAACAGAGAGCGCGTGGCGCATCCCGTTGAACGAATTGTTCGACGCAAAGGTAATCGTTTTTTGGGAACACGTTTTTATCCTGGTCATGTTTCTGCCGATCCTGATCTCGCGATTGCACGAAATCCCCAGAGTGCGGGGACGCACATGGGGCTTTTTGATTTTCTCGGGGTTTGCGGGTTCCGCGGTGGGCACGGTCTTTTTCACACTGGCGTTGAAGTACGGCAACCCGACGGTGGTGAACGTCGTCCTGAATGTTCAGCCTGTTATCTCAACGCTCGGCGCGTTTTTCCTTTTCGGTGATCGCCTTGGTCGCCGGTTCTTCCTTTACGCTGGCATCGCAATTGTCGCAGGCGTGTTTGTGTCGGTTGCGTATCCGACTCAGATCGGAGTTTCATTTGAGCGCGCGGGCCTGAACGTGGGCACAGGGTACGCGCTGATCTGCGCGTTGTTTTGGGGTCTTTCCACGGTCGCCGGACGGGGTGTGATGGTTGGGATGTCACTCCGACTCGCCTCCAGTTTGCGCATCGTGATTGGACTCGCTTGCATGACGATTATTCTTTTGACCTACGGAAAACTGAACGGCGCGGCGCTCTGGCCCGAGGCCGCGCAAGCGCATCCAATCAAGGCCATCGTGTTGTTGCTTTTCCTCGCGTCGATCTCAGGCGGGGTTCCGCTCCTGATTTATTTTCAAGGACTGCATCTCACCCGCGCATCCACAGCCGGTTACTTCGAAATGATGCAAACGCTCGCCGCAGTCTGCATCACCTGGGGTTTCTTCCATGCCAGTCTTCACCCGCATCAGGTAATCGCGGCCATCGTTCTGATTGCTGCGGTAGCGATGGTGCACCACATCCAACAACAGGTCGAACCTCATAACCAATTGCACTCGAAATGAAACTCACTCGCTGGCTGCTGATCATTTGCGTTGTCGTTCTGCTGGTTTACGGCGCGTCGCCTTACTTTTCGTTTTGGCGATTCACGACGGCCGTTCAATCACGCGATGCCGCAGCGATAAGTAAGCGCGTTGATTTTCCGGCGGTCCGAGCTTCGCTGAAAAAGCAACTGGTGGCGCGTTTCGCAAAACGGACGAGCAGTCACAAGCGTTGGAGCAACCTCGGACCAACGCTCATCGACGCCATCATTGATGCTTACGTGACACCTGAGGGAATCGCGGCGTTGCTCGCAAATCCCGAAGCTCTGGAGAACCTGAAAGCCCCGCGAGAGTTCCATTTCCAATTCGGCCAAAACGAAGACTTATCCAAAGTGAAATACGCGTTCTTTACCGGGCCGCGAAGTTTTGTCGTCGATCGTGATGGAATCAAGCTTCGGTTCCGTTTCACAGGCTCGGGCTGGCAGCTTTATGACGTCGACCTCGGTTTAACCGATGCGAAGGGTTGATTCCCGCTATCGGATCGCGGAACGGTTCGCTCGATTGCGAAGCAATTTCTTACACGAGGCTAAACTCGCGCGCTCGCTTTGGCAGCACTCCGTGTTTCGAGCAAAGATCTGCAAAAGTCTGCAACCCTTGCTTTTCTCGAGTTCCAAGGCCGAATCGAAGATGCTCGTTGTAGTAACGATCGAGAAATTCGTGCGTGATTTCCTGTTCCTTACCAGCGGCGTCTGACACAGCGTCTGACACGATGACTTGGATGTCGGCAAGATTTTGATCTCGTAATCCACGTAGGCGTTGAGCGATGGACTTTGCATCTGGGACCTCGGGCCGGATCAGCCAGAGCGCATAAACAAACGGAAGCCGGGTAAGTTTCTTCCATTGCTCGCCAAGATCCCAGAATTGAAATGTATCGGCGTGGTGCTGCCGGAAGCTGATTGCTTGATCGCCGATGATGAGGCGCGCGCGAGATGATCCTGTACCTCTCCGAAGCAGGGCTGGTGAAGCGAGGCGTCAATCCAAGCTCCGCTAGAAGACAACGCAAGAGATTGACCGCAGTTTCAGACGCCGGATCCAGTTCGATTTCCTCGATGTTCGAGAACTCGCCACGGTGCGCGACTATTACACTGTAAACCGGGCCGTCGGATGAAATGGAAACGTCGTCCACGATCTGATAGATCGGGTTGCGCAGAAATTCGAAACTGGAAACAAGTGCGACATCGAGCTGGCCTTTCGCGAGTCGCTGACACAAAGCGGACGGATGGTCGAACTCAACATTGCCCGGCCAACCGCGGATGAGCGGACGAGCGTTTAAATATTTAACGCAACCGATGTGGACGGATTTCAACGTAAACAATATTTGTAGGGCGTTTCTGTGAAACGCCAGGACAATCAGGCGTCTGACACAGACGCCCTACAATTCGGGCGCGATTATTTACGCGCAGGCAAGTTCCGCAGGCGCTGGTTCCGTCCGTTTCTCGTCGGTTGAACCCGGCAAAATATACCGGTAATGACTGTCGCGTTGGACAGGGTCGCGGCCAGCTTCGCGAATGGCGTGTTCAAGCGCGGCGATCGTTTGCTGTTGCGGCGTGGTGGCGCCGGCCATATGGAAAATTTTTTCCTCCAGGATTGTTCCGTGGAGATCGTCCACACCGTAGCTGAGCGAGACCTGCGCGAGAGGTAAACCAAGGCTGACCCAATACGCCGTGAGATGGTCGATGTTGTCGAGGTAAATACGGCTCACCGCTAGGTTACGCAGCTGCTCAAATGCGGAGGCGCGCTTGATGTCGGCAAGGATGTTGTGGGATTGCGTCGGCTCGAACGCAAAAGGAACAAACCCGGTGAACCCGCCAGTTTCATCCTGGAGTTGCCGCAATTGCCGCAGGTGATCAGTCCGATGAGCAAGCGTCTCGATGTGTCCGTAAAGCATCGTGCATGTGCTACGGCCGCCCATTGAATGCCAGGTGCGATGCACATCGAGCCATTCGGCGGCAGTTTCCTTGCCGCGGCAGATTTGGTCGCGCACGATCGGATCGAAAATCTCAGCGCCACCACCGGTGATTGAACCAAGCCCGGCGTCACGAAGAATTTCCAGCGTATCGCGAATCGGCATCTTGAAAACTCGCTGAGCCAAATGGCGGACCTCGATCGCTGTGAATGCCTTTATATGCAGCTGGGGATCGAGCGCGCGCAGTCTTTTCAAGAGATCGACATACCACTCTTTTTTCAAGGTGGGATGCAACCCGCCAACCATGTGCACCTCGGTGACGCCGAGGGGAAGCGCATCTGTCACGGCCTGAACAATTTCGTCAATTGCGTATTCGAATGCGTGGGCGTCGCGCTTCTTGGCGGCAAACGCGCAGAACTGGCACGATAAGATGCAGATGTTTGAGTAGTTGATATACCTATTGTGGATATAGGTCGCGTAATTGCCGTTCTTTCGCTCACGCACCACGTTGGCGATTATTCCGAGGGCGTTAAGATCATTCGTGCCATAAAGCGTCAGCGCATCGGCTTCAGAAATCTGTTGCTGCGCCTCGACCTTCTCAGCAATCGGTCGGAGTTCTTTCGGAATGAGCTGGTAGTTCATCGGCAGACTCTGGTTAATCGCGCGTGAAGCATGCACAGAGGGCTAGCGCCTTGCAACAAAAACGATGCCTACGAGGATTGTAGACGACCGAGCCGCATTTTTCTGGCAAGTTTTGCCGTGTGCCAACGTCTAAATCACGATGTCTCAGAACGATCGAGGAAACCAGGGCAGATCGGAAGAAGATGCCGATGATGTGCGGCTGATGCAGCTGGTCGGCCGCGGCGATACTCGGGCGTTGGAGCAGCTCATCGAGAAGCATCAAACGCTGGTGGCGGGCACGGTCGCCCGCATGCTCGGCAGCAGTTCTGACGTGGAAGACATCGCGCAGCAGGTATTTATCCGGGTTTGGAAAAGCGCGCGGCGGTATGTTCCGCGCGCCAAGTTTACGACCTGGCTGCTGAAAATTACACGCAATCTGGTGTTTAATGAGATGCGCCGGACCAAGCGTCGCCCTCATGTTCCCCTGCAATCAGAGCTGGGCGCGGAAGATCCGCCTTTGAAGGATGAGACCAACCTCGCGCCGGACGCATCGCTTTTGGAATCGGAACTGCAGCAGGCGATCGAGGAAGCGATTCAGCGGCTCCCGGAAACCCAAAGGATGGCGCTCGTGTTGCGCCGCTACCAGCAGTTGAGCTACGAGCAAATCGCCGAGGTCCTCGACCTCTCCGTGCCAGCGGTAAAAAGTGACTTTTTCGCGCGCGGACTGAGCTCCGTTCCCGGCTTAGCAAATATCTCGATTAATCCGCAAGATCCAATCTTACCGGGGTTCCTCGTCTTCAAGGACTCGACCTCGGACGCGGCGTGTCTCGGCATGATGGGTCAACACATGCACGCGTCCATCGCTCCCGCGGAAAAATGCGCTCAAGACCCAGCTCACGAAGCTGATCACGATCGCGCCCCAGAATGCGCTCCAGAAGCTATCTACATGAAATCCGGCAACGACGCTCGGGACGAGAAGCAGCAAGAGTCCGTTTAAAACCAGAATGAACAAGCCCAGCGTAAGGAGAATGAGGGGGTACGCTGAGGATCAACAGAATCGGCCGCACAAAAGCGTTGAGAATACCCAGCAACAGTGACGCGCCGATGAGAGCCGCGAAAGTGTCGTAATGAATTCCGCGGATAATGGAAGACGCGACCATCACTGCAATCGTCGTCGCAGCCCAGCGGAGAACGAATTGCTTCATGTGTCCCGCAATTTACCCGATCTTGTAAAGAGGGCGAGAAAGCACTTGCGAACGAGCCGATGAACGATAACGAGTTGAAATCATTTAACCACTGAACACCTGTGCCAAAGAAAAAGAAAACTGCCGAAGCCGTAAATCAACCCCCGCCAAACTCAGCCGTGCCGACTGCAACAAAAAAAACCGGCAAACGCCAGACGCCACCTCGCGTAGCCACCGCGAAAAAGCCACGCAAGGCGAGCGGGACAAAGGACTCGCGTGAGCAAACTGCACACATTTCAGCATCTCCGTCGGCGAACGTGACGCCCACGTCTGAGGAACCTTCAGACGACGCCGTTCGCCTTCGAGCCTATTTCATTTCCGAACGCCGCCGCAGATTTGCTTTGCCCGGCGACAATGAGTCCGATTGGCTTGAAGCGAAACGCCAGCTGCTGGCCGAGGCTCGTCGCTGAACCGAGCGCTTGTCCCGGAAAGAATTGTTAACCCCGGATCTCACGGATGGATACCGATAAACCAGAATCTTTTGCCGGGTATTTCTCTATCCGCGCCATCCGTGTAATCCGTGGTTCTTAGTCCGATGGAGAACGCGATTGCCAATCTCAAAGAAGCTTTGCGGGAACGTATCGCAGTGATTCGGGACGAGGAAAGCCGCTGCGATCATGCAAAACACATCGATCGATTGCGCGTGGTCTCGGAAAAGATCGACAAATTGCAAGCGGCACTTCCACAGCCGATCGATCCGCGGCTGGCTCATTACCTTCAGCGTCGCAGCTACGACAAAGCGCTGGAATTCCTCGAAGAGTCGGCGTGACGCAGACAATCTTGTCTGCGAGTCACCGGAAATCGCCGAAGCAGCCAAGAAGAGTTTTGTAATCACGGATTTCCCGGAAGCGGAGAACTACCGATGTAACTCAGGCTTCCCAGCCTGCTCATCAGCGACCAAGGCAAGATGCGCCTTCGACGAGACAGTCAGCCGCCTTTGCAACATGACGGCGTGCTAAGAATCATCGCCCAAAAAGACAACGACCCAATGCGTGTGATTCGGCTCGAATGTGAATGTCGTATGTGAGTTCGGCGACGCCTGAAGATCCCATAAGCCGACAAGTTTCTTTTCGTCGGATGAGAGCCGAGAGCATGAAATCAGGCAGCAAAGCGCGCTAACTATGATTCCCCGCCTCACCATCTAACTAGAATTAGACGAAAATTTTCGTCTAACTTGGCTTTTATTCTGCAAATGCTCCGGGTAAAGGAGCATGTCGCGGGGCGGTTTTACCGTGAATACAGCTCGACCATCAGTTGTTCGTTGACGATCGGCTGCATCTCTTCCCGAGACGGGACGCGCGTGACTTTGCCGCTGAGACCATCGCGATCGACTGTGAGCCAATCGGGGCACGGTGCAATCCGCGAGATCAAGATTGCGCAGCACCAGTTGACGGGATTTCGGTCTGTCCTTGATCGTAATCTCGTCGCCTGCTTTTACATTGTACGAAGCAACGTTGACGCGACGCCCCTTCACCAGCACCGTGGCCATGTGACACCAGTTGGCGCGCCGCGCTGCGAGTATTCGCAAACCCAAGGCGGTACACAACATTATCGAGTCGCGTTTCCAACAACTGAAGAAGTGTTTCACCGGTCACGCCGCGCTTGCGCAGCGCACGTTGAAAAATGCGCCGGAACTGTTTTTCAAGCAGTCCGTACTGGTAGCGCAGCTTCTGTTTCTCGCCGAGGGCAATCGCGTAATCGGATTGCTTGCGCCGGGAGCCTCTCGGACCGTGGATGCCGGGCGGATAATTCTTACGCTCCAATGCTTTCGACGGCCCGAAGAGCGGCACGCCGTAACGCCGGCTTACTTTTGTTTTTGGTCCTGTATATCTGGCCATTTCGGAAAGTTTATGGTTGAGAGTTGATAGTTGATGGCATCAGACGCGGCGCCGCTTGGGGGGGCGGCAGCCGTTGTGCGGCACCGGCGTGACGTCGCGGATCAGGGTCACCTTGAAGCCGACCCCCTGAAGCGCGCGGAGGGCGCTCTCGCGGCCGGCGCCGGGTCCCTTCACGAAGACCGCGACCGAGCGGACCCCGTGCTCCATGGCCTTGCGCGCCGCCTCTTCCGCAGCGAGCTGGGCCGCGAACGGGGTGCTCTTGCGCGAGCCCTTGAACCCCCCGCGAGCCCGCGCTCGACCAGGCCCACCGTGTTGCCATTCACGTCCGTGATCGTCACGACCGTGTTGTTGAACGTGGCGAGCACATGCGCAACGCCTGAATGAACATTCTTGCTCCCTTTGGCTTTAACGATCTTCGGCTTGTCAACTTCTTCGGTTGAGAGGGAAAGATTTTCGGTCGCTCCTGCTGCAGGCGCTGCCTGTTCTTTCTTTGGCTTAGCCGTCTTCTTTGCCGCTGGCCGTTTGGGTGTTGAGTCTTTTGAAGCCTCTTTGGCCGCCT
>CAVXHW010000038.1:0-10040 GCA_963761585.1 uncultured Verrucomicrobiae bacterium | reverse complement strand
AAGCAGGCGGTGAACCTGGATCCAAAGTTTGCTCTGGCTTGGGCGGCGCTGGTGCGAATGGATACGGCGCGCTATAGCACGACAACACCGCCGATAGCGGGTAGCCGCGAAGAGGCGCGCCAAGCTGCGGAAACCGCGCTAGCGCTTCAGCCGAGCCTCGGCGAAGCGCTTCTGGCCATGGCCGAATATCATTACATTTGTTTGGCTGATTACGGCGCGGCGGAACATTACCTCGAGCAAGCGCGTCCCCTTCTCCCAAACGACACTCAGATTAAAGTGTTGATGGCGAAGCTCGTGCGACAACGAGGAGATTGGGAGCAGAGCGAAAGTTATTTTAACGAGGCGAAGCGACTCGACCCGCGCAATCCTCAACTAGTCTATGCCCATGCGGCTTCGCTCAGATATCAGCGCCGTTTCGACGAAGCGCGGCGAGAATTGGAGCAGGTCCTCAATATCATCCCCGACGACCCGCCGACTTTCGTTGACAAGGCAGGTATCGCCCAAGCACAGGGCGATTTGAAGCAAGCGGCAGCGCTCCTCGATCCGTTGCCTCTTAGCAATAGCAATTTTCGTGATGCGAGGTGTTATCAATCGCTGCTCGAACGGAACCCATCCAAGATCATTCCGCAGATTAAAGGGATGCTTTCCGCGAACAGCTTGACGGATCCGGGCGACAGAGGTGAGACGCGGTTTTGGTTAGGTTGGCTTGAGGAAGTCATGGGCGATCATGCCGCTGCGCTCGAAAACTGGCGCCAGGCACGCAACGAGCTGGAGCCCTATCTCAAGGAAGGGCCCGACCATTTTCTAATCGCTTATCTTGCCCTGCTAAACGCGGCGCTCGGCGATAAGACCGCCGCGTTCGATTTAGCCGAACGGGGCATGAGTATCGTTCCGGTCGAGAAGAGCGCGCTGTTCGGTCCGATGATGATCGAGGTCCTGGCCCGCGTGGCAGCGCTGACCGGAGAGCGTGATCGGGCGATCGCTTCTTTGCAGGCCGTCCTTGATAAACCCTATGCAGGCCCGCTCGCCACGAATCTACCGATTACCCAGGCGCTGCTCCGGCTCGATCCAATGTTTGATTCGCTTCGCGCCGACCCACGATTTCAGCGCATGATCGAGTCGCATTGAGACAACGGTGGTCTCGAACTTCCGGATGGGTTCTAAACAGGATTTACAGGACGGACAGAATCATAAACCAAACCTGTTAATCCTGTCTCATTCCGAGTCACATCTTCTCTGGCGCTTTGATTCCGAGCAACTCGAGACCTTTTTGCAGCACGCGTCCGGTCAATTCGCATAACGCCAGTCGCGAGCTGCGTGCCGGTTCTTCCGATTTCAAAACGGGGCAGGCTTCGTAAAACGCATGGAAGCCGTTTGCCAGCTCGAACAGATAATTTGCTAGGATGTTCGGACGAAACCCGTTCAACACTTGCGGAACGATCTCCGCGAACTGACAAACTCGTTTGGCAAGATCAATCTCCGCAGGCTCACTCAGGATGAGCTTGTCAATTTTCGGGGCGGACTCACCTGCTTTACGAAAGATCGAGCGAATTCTGACATACGCATTCTGCAGATACGGCGCAGTGTTCCCGTGCAGTGAAAGCATCTTGTCCCACGAAAAAACATAATCTGTCGTCCGATACTGCGAGAGATCGGCGTATTTCACGGCACCGATTCCGATCTTCTCCGCGATGTCGTTCTTCTCCTCCTCACTCAAATCTGGATTTTTTTCGTCGATGATTTTTCGGGCGCGTCTGAACGCCTCCTCGAGAAGGTCGCGCAGAGGAACATTCTCACCCGACCGCGTCTTCATCAGCTTTCGATCTTCCCCCAGCACACTTCCAAATATGATGTGCCGCAGATTGGTGTTGTAACCTTCTCGCCGAGCGACGGCAAAAAGCTGTTTGAAATGCAATGTCTGCGGCGCGCCGACGACATACCAGATCGCGTCCGCTTTTAACTCGTTAACCCGATAATCAATCGTGGCGATATCGGTTGTAGCGTAATTGAAACCGCCATCGCTTTTGCGAACGATCAGAGGTTTATCAACCAACTCGGGATCATCGTGGAAGAAGACGACCACTGCGCCTTCGCTGATTTCCGCTATCCTGGCTTTGAGCAGACGATCGACCACGTCCGGCAACCGATCGTTGTAAAAACTTTCGCCGCATTGCAGGTCGTAATGCACGTCGAGCAGTCGATAAACGTGCTCGAAGTCCTGCATCGAAAACGCCACGCACTCGTTCCAAATATCTTTGTTTTCTTTGTCGCCGGCCTGCAATTTCACCAGTTCCTGGCGACACGCTTCACGAACTTCCGCGTCCTTGCTCGCTCGTTCGTTTGTTTCCTTGTAAATGCGGACGATCTCGGCCAGCGGATCGCGCTGCAGCGCCTGTCGATCCAGAAGATTTTTCCATCCCCAAATGACCATCCCGAACTGTGTTCCCCAGTCGCCGACGTGATTATCGCGAATCACTTCGTTCCCAAGAAATTTTGCGACGCGCGCCAGTGCGTCGCCGAGCGCGGTGCTTCGGATGTGACCGACGTGCATCGGTTTCGCCACATTGGGCGATCCGAAATCAACGACGATGCGACGTGGTGATTCTGTTTTGGCGACACCAAGACGTTCATCTCGAAAGATGTCGAGTGTCTGTTTTTCGATGGCGACCTGGCGCAATGTGAAGTTGATGAATCCAGCGCCGGCGACAGCAGGCGATTCGGACACATCGCTAACATCCAATTGCGCTATGATCTTTTCTGCCAGAGCCCGCGGATTTTCGCCGCGCTGCTTCCCAAGCACTAGAGCAACGTTGGTCTGGTAATCGCCGAATCGCGGGCCGGTCGCCTGCGTTAATTCGCCGGCCTCCGGCAAGCTGGCGCGGGCCAAACCGTCGGAAAGCTTTTTCGCTAATAATGACTGGAACGTTTGCATCGGGCACCTGTGGCCGTTTCCCTGTGGAAAGCGCGGCGAACGACGTGCGGGCCGCGTCGCTCACAGAGCGACGGTTACAAAATTACGAACGCTCGCGAAAGACCGTCAAAATTTCGTCAGCGGATTTCGCGCTGGCAAGACTTTCGCGCACAGAACGGTCATTCAGAAATTTTGCTATGGAAGCCAGCGTGCGCAGGTGCGTTTGAAATTGATTTTTCGGTACGATAAAAAGAACAACAAATTTCACGGGCGCGTTATCCAACGCATCGAACTCGATCCCTTTAGTCGATCTTCCGAACGCAGCCACTACTTCGTCGAGCCGGTCGGACGAACAATGCGGTATGGCAATTCCGAATCCGATCCCGGTGCTCATTGTTTCCTCCCGTTGCTTTAGCGCGGCAAGAATTGGATCGCGATCCGCGGATTTAATTTTGCCAAGGCTGACAAGGAGATCGATCAGCTCAACAATAGCCGACCAACGCTCCGTAGCTTTCATCTCGGGAATGATTTGCTCGGCAGAAAGTAAATTGGCGAGGGACATGCAGATGCTCCGTGCGGGAGGCCAAGCTTAGCGGCAGCGCATAGGTTGACAAGCGCGTTTTCGGGAGCGCCGGGCTCCTAGTTGTCTTCCCGAATCTTGTAATTCAAACGCCGCGAGAGCAGCCAACGCACACCGAACATGTCGGTTGTAGCACGCACCGCTCGATTGCCCAGACCGTATTTAGTTTGACCAAACCGCCGCAGGCGATGGTTCACCGGAATTTCTACCAGCCGATAGCCTGCGTCTTTGATCAGCGCAGGAATGAACCGATGCATTCCCTTGAACGGAAACAACGCGCTAACGCACTCGCGTCGCATCGCCTTAAGCGTGCAACCGGTATCGCGCACGCCATCTTTTGTATAACGGCTACGGACAGCGTTGGCGATGCGACTGGTGAGCCGTTTCACACGCGTGTCCCTGCGTTGCGCGCGATAACCGCAAACCAAATCGGCGCCGCGTGAAATTTCATCGACTAATTTTGGAATATCGGCGGGATCGTTTTGCAAATCGCCGTCAATGAGAACGACAATTTCCCCGCGCGCGGCTTGCAGCCCGGCGTACATCGCGGCGCTTTGTCCGGCGTTTTTTTCGAAACGGATCACTCGCAGATTTGGCGCAGTTTCAATTCGCTCCACGGTTTGATCAGCTGACCCATCATCGACAAAAATGAATTCGTGATCGATGGACCTTAGCGCTGCTCTGAGCTCAGCTTGCAGGATGGGGACATTTTCTTCCTCGTTGAAGAGCGGCACGATTACAGAAACTTGGGGTGAACTCGCAGTCTCGTTCATGGCGACTTATTCAAAATGACGTGAAGGCGTGTCATTCCGAGCGAAGTCGAGGAATCCCGTGGCGTTACCTTTAAGGCTTCGCCGCGGGATCCTTCGACTTCGCTTCGCTTCGCTCAGGATGACTCGTGTTGAGAGCTCGTGAGGATAGCTTCTCATAACGGCAGTGTCCGATAACTTCGACAAAGGAACATCTGCCAAATCCGCATCACCTTTCCGTAGCGCGAGACTTCGATTGTTCCCACCGGCTCAATGGATTGAAATGCTGCCTGTATATTGCGAGGTACATGCTCCTTTTCTCCGGCCCTGATAAAAAGCGCATCGCGTCCGACGAATAAATTGACGCCGTTCTCTTCGGTGTAAACCTCGCCGTCCGGTCGTTGTATGCCAGGTTTTAACTCGATGAATTCGTCGTAGCGCGGCCAAAACGAAAACTGATTCACCATGTCCTGCGATTCAGGAATGTAAACGGGTGGATGCCCCGGGCCTTCCACTTTTTTGTCCCGCAGATAAAACGAAATTTCAGACGCGCGATCGCGGGCGTCAGCAATGAGAAAGAGTTTCTCGCCAAGTTGCGCTTCAAGATCGTTTCGCATTTTTTCCAGCGCCTCCGTCGCGCTTTTCCATCCGCGCATCCGATCACTGGGATCGCTCCGCGGCAGTTGGTAACCGATTACCCGCAGCGAATCTGTGTTCAATGCGACCAGGCTCATGAGCAATCCCACGACCACGGCGACGCTGGCGCACATCCGCAAAAGCGCACTCGCCTGAAGCCGTTCCCACCAGAAATATGTCGCGACCAATCCAAAACCAAAAAAAGCAAGCCCATCCCAATTCGGCGCGGCGCTCTTGTTAAGCGACAGAAGCAAGTAAAAACCAAACACCGGCAAACCAAACCACATTAAAAACAGAACTTTGAATTGCTGATTGATGCGCCGCCAGCTTGCGATCACGCCCCACGCCAATGCCAGAAATAGCAGCGGCGAATAAACGATGAAGTGTTCCCCGACAAACGAGAGCACCTCGGTTGGATGAAAGCCAAAGCCGCGGTCGAGATTCCCGCGCGAACGCAAATGCGCCAGCGTGATCCAGGCGTGCTGCGCGTTCCAGACAATCGGCGGAATCGTGCAAAGAACGAACATACTGATCAGCAAATACACGCCGGGGCGTTTGAATTCCCGGCGTAGCCGTGGCACGAGCGCGAGCACGAGTAACACTGAAACTAATTCGAATGCATTGGTGTACTTGCAGAGAAATCCCAGTCCGATCAGCAGACCGGTAAGCGGCCAGTACCACGAGAAGCTGGGACTTCTTTCCAAGGCAACCCAGAAGGTAAACATCGCAGCCATCCAGAAAAAAATCGACAGCGCATCGATCGTCATCACGATCGCACCGATGTTGAAAATCGGCGTGGCATTCAAGGCAATGACCGTCCAAAGGCCAGCTGCGGCGCCGAACAAACGGCGCGCAAAATAAAACAGGAGCAGACTTGTAGCCGCTGCGAGCACAGGACTAAAGAAGCGAACACCAAACTCGTTGGCGCCAAAAACAGCGGTGCTCGCGCGTATGGCGAAAGCGATACCAGGTCCCTTGCTGAAGTAGGCAGGTGCCAGTCGCTCCGACCACATCCAGTAATGCGCTTCGTCGAAGGAGAGATCTGTCGTTGCCAGAAGTGAAAAACGAATCGCCGTCAGCGCGGCGATAAAGAGCCAGACTGCGCGTGTCGTGCTCATATTGCGCGTTCCGGCGCACCCGGCGGTTGCACACTACCATTGAAATCACCAAGCAAACTCGGATGGCGCGCAAACACATCTGGCATCCATTTCCGCGCTCCGATTCTCCACATCAATTCAAAGAAGCTGATCAGAAGCAATGCTTCACCGATTCCGAGAAAGAGCGTCGACACCACGTCGCTGGGCCAATGCGCGCCGAGGTAAATTCGTGAATATCCAACGGCCAGAGCGACAAACCAGTACAACCAGCCGCGGCGCCGATAAAACAAAGTAAAATACGTCGCAGCGATCGTGTTGTTTACAGTGTGTCCAGACGGAAACGATGGTCCCGAGCGGGTGCGATCCGAGGAATCAGAAGATCGAATGGTCGGCTTCTTAAAGAGCGTAAGAAACTTTGGCCGGGCGCTTTGCAACTGCACCATCCGAACAGTCTGAACGTGTTTCGGCCGGTGACGAGCCACGCTGGATTTTAGTGCACTCGTGACAAATCCCGCGATTGCCAAAGAGATGCCCAGACAGATAACTAACGCGCGCGCTTTGAACCCGCCGAAAATCAGCGCACTAATTCCAATTCCGATGAAGAACGGCGTCCAAATTTGAGAATCGCTCAACCCCGCCATGAACAAATCGAGGGCCGGACTCGTCCATTGTTGGTTAATGGCGTGAAAAATGGACTGCTCCATGCGAATAAGGATCAACCGGATTTAAGTTTTACTCGCTAGCCTTCCAATAAACAAACGCGGCCCAATGACGAAGCACGAATGAGGAATGTCGAAATAAGCTCGAATTCTCGAACGACTAACATGCGATCGAAGGTTTGCCATTTCTCATTTGGAATTCGTCATTCCTTTGTCATTCGTAATTCGACATTCGTCTTTTATAAGCGCTCTCAGCGCTTTCGGTCTTGCCGAGCCTCCGCCGTCGGCTAAAGACATTCTCGATTCAGTTCCGCATGGTTGAATCGCGCACGCAGATCCATCTGCAAGGGCAGCTTCGTCAGTTCACACGGTGGTTCGATTTCGACTATGCAGAAAACGGGCCTCTGATCCGGTATACATTCCAAATCCGGATGAAACTCTTGAGTTGCGGCTCGGCGGAAAACAGCTCGCGCCTAGAGTTGGTAAGCGACGCCGGAACGGAAAAAGTGGGGGCGTCAAAGCTCCAGGAAAAAATTCGCGGCACAATTGTGCTGTACGGAGATCTTGCATTTAAATTTCTCTACTGGCCCACTGCGAGCGTAGTAGGCGAGGAAAATGTCCGCACCCGGAAATGTTGGAAGCTGCAGTTACGCGCACCTTCTCACGACTCGCCCTATTCGAACGTGTTGCTATGGGTGGACAAGGCGAGCGGCGCACTGATGCGCATGGAGGGCTACGACTGGGACGCGAAACTAATCAAACGCTTCGAGGTAGTGTCGGCGCAAAAAATCGAGCGCCGCTGGTTCCTGAAACAAATGCGTGTCGAACAGTTCCAGCCCGGGACGAATCACGTCGAGGCGCGCGCTTATCTGGAGATTAAGAGATAGCGAGGCCGCGGTGCGTGTTCAAGGAGCGACGGCTTGGTCAGCCGTCGAAAATCAACAATGACGGCTGGGAAGCCGTCATTCCTTGTTTCACACGCTAATGCGGCTGGTGCTGATCGGATTTCGCGCCGCTCACAACGAGCCTGCGACCGAGGAATTCCTTGTCGTGCAATTCCTCTACAGCGCGTTTCGCTTCCTCGACGGTTTGCATTTGCACAAACGCAAAACCTTTCGAGCGCTGGTTGTGCCGATAGCTTACGACCTCCGCGTTTTGCACGTGGCCAACGCCGTTGAACAATTCGAAGAGATCGCTCTCGGAGGCATCGAAGGACAAGTTGCCAACGTAGAGACGCGGCGACGTGACTTCAACCCGTTCTGGCTTGCGCGCAGGCCGCGATGTTGGCTGTGTGCCATTGCGCGGTTGCGCCGGCGCTTTCTTTTTCTCTCCCCCGTTTCCGAAAAATTCGGCAACACGTTGCCAGAACGTTTTTTTCTGCGTCTTCGCCGGTTCCTGGGGTCCCCGAAAGCGTTCCTGATTTCCTCTGCGTTGGCCCCCACCGCGCGGGCGGCGTGGGCGTCTTCCTGATGAATAAGAAGTTCATGTTGATCCTTAACTGTTTTCCAATTGTCAAAAGGGCGGAGCGCCCCGAAAAGGGTCGGGACACCGTCCATGGCGCGCGACTCATCAGAGCCGAGTCAAACTCGTTCCAAGCACTTTGCGACGCCGATGGAAACTCCGCCTCGTCATACCGGGAATGGACTTGTCTCAAAGCGCAAGCCGACACACTCAACGAACGACACAGTAATGCCGCGAACGTTTGCAGCATCAGTTGAAGAAATCTGAATCGTTGTAGGAACCGGACGCTCGGAAGATCGAAGAAGATTCCCGACATCTCGCGGTCATTATGGCTCGCTTACTACGAATTGCAAGTCAGACGCGTTAGGCTACGCCTCGAATCCAATCGTCGCGAAGTGAATACGCTCGCGATTTGAGATACTCGCGCGGACGTTGCCGCGAATTGGCCTAACAAAACAGCGCAATTCGCGGCGGCCCAGCCGGGGTTCGTAGCCAAACTCCGGCATCAGATCGCGGCAATGCCATTCTACCCACCCGATCTCGTCCTTGGAAAGCTCGCGTTCCCAACGCGTCGCAGGTTCGGTGCTGATTTGTGAAAAGTTAATGCGCGCCGCGGAGTTACCGCTCCAGAACTGACCCATCTTCGTCGGCGTCAACACTGTGTCTGGGTCGAAGTCGATCCCGAGGTACCTGCAAACTTCTTCCATCTGTTCCGCTGGTTCACGCACCAGCCGCGGAATCCCACGACGAGCCCAGGAACTTCTACGTCGCGGATTCGCTTGGCCAGTTTCGCGGCGACGCGCCAGTGCGCGATTACGTAGTAAGTGGAGAACCGTCCAGTCTGCCTTGTTTTTTCGAGCGCGATTTGCGCCGCGAGACGGTGCGTGGGGCTGCGGAGCGTCACCAGAATTTTTGCATGCGGGAATCGACTAAGGATCGCGCGGACGTGATTCCGATTGGCCGGAGTTTTCTCCACCCAGCGCGCGATCGTATCAAGCGAGCACCCAAGCGTTGCCGCTTATGCTTTCACCATGAGGACCAACAAATCCTCCTGCGCGTTCGCAGGATCGAAAGCAGCGCGCTCAAATGTCTGAAGAAATTTCTCGCGAGGAAAGGATGCATAATTGCGCTTTCCCCATTTGCACGGGGCCGCCCAATAGCACATTGGAAAGCGACTGTTTGGTCAGATAGTCAAACTGCGCCCGGCGGCCGCGCGGCGCATATTTGGTCAGCCCCGTTGGGAAATAGGCTGTTTCCTCAGGCAGGACGAGCAGTTCGGGATGACTGTCGAGCAGCGCCACCAACAGCGTGGTGCCCGATTTTGCCTGGCCGGCGATAAAGCAGGCGCGTTGCTCAAAAGGAAGCGTCGAAATCACAGAAGAAGATTACAACAGCTGTGTTGAAATCATACAACGCAGCCGTTCAAGGAGTGGCCGCTGGGAGGCCGTCACTCGTTAGGCGCTTTGCTATCCGCTTTGACTCTGCCGAAACCACTCAACGAATTTGGGCAAGCCTTCGCTCAACTTCGTTGTCGGACTGTATCCAAGTAATTTCGTCGCCTTCGAAATATCCGCATAGGTCCGCGGCATATCGCCAGGTTTGTTCGGCGAGCCGATTGATTTTGGCCCTTTTTCCCACGGCATTTTCGATCGCCAAAATCAGATCTTTCAGCTGAATCGTCTGATTCTCGCCGAGATTAAAAACGTCATACATTGGGCCATCGTAATCGAGCGCGGCCATGGTGCCCTGAATGATATCATCTATGAAGGTGTAATCGCGCTGCGTGCTGCCATCCCCAAACTGGTCGATCGGTTGCCCGGTGTAAATGCGCCGCGTGAATTGATGAATCGCCAGATCGGGACGCTGCCGCGGGCCGTAAACTGTGAAATACCGAAGACCTACGACTCGCATCTGGTAAAGGTGCGAATAAGTCGAGCAAAGAAATTC
>CAVXHW010000037.1:0-35910 GCA_963761585.1 uncultured Verrucomicrobiae bacterium | reverse complement strand
GCGATCGCGTATCGTGTCGTTTTTACACGGCCTTCAGGCCGGTGATACCGCTAACCACGACACCAGCCGTTTTAACGGCTTACGATCGGAATATGTGCTGCTCTATTGGGACATCATGAAGAAAGCCGTTGAAACGGCTGATACCGTAGACACCCGTTAACACCGGGCTAAAGCCCGGTGTTAATGAGACATGTTGCTGGATCGGCACAACTGTAGCCGCGAGCGGGGAAGTCTTGGTAGAGGCGGTTCACCCGAACCGCCTTGGCCATTGAGGTCAATGGCCGCTACCTGCCTCGATGCCTTGCACAACGGCATTCAGCGCGCTCGCGAGAATTTTTCGGGCACGCGCAATTCTCCTCGCGAACTGAACCAGACCCGGCATGCGCCTCGGATGGGCGAGGAAAAACCTGGCGAGCGCAGCGATGTGAGTTCTCTGCTGTTGGATATCAAACAAAACGCTCGGCGGCGCAGGGAATGGTTGGGTTGGCGTGTCTGTAATGACGCGTAGGGCCAGTAGCGGAACGCCGTGAGCCGCGCACGCGCGCGCAATGAATTCTGTTTCCATGTCGACTGCGGAGGCTCCCGATTCGCGCGCGATTCTCTCTCGCTCCCCGCTGGAATCGATCAACGCAGGCACCGTCAACATCTTGGCCGCATAAATCGACACGTTTGAAAGCGACGTGTGTTTTAGGTCGACTGTCGAAAAATTCTTCGCGACCAAAAGATCGTTTACCTGCAGTTCATGGTTGAGCGATCCTGCAAATCCAGTGCTGATCAAAAAATCGAATTGCTGATTTTCGAGAAACTCTCCAATGCGTTTCCTGCAGCTGTTTTCACCGACACCTGTGTGAATGACTTCGATTGAACGATGGCCGATCGTGCCGCGAACGATGCTCATGCCGTTCCTATTAGCGCGAGATTTATTTCCGAGCCGGCGCAGGAATTCCGAGCTTTCGGACGGCAAAGCAAATGTCACCGCAATCACGGGCGGTAGTGTAGCGCGAGCCTCTGGCTTGCGTAGGAAAGATCGCAAGCGGGACGCATGCGCTACCTTGGCGTTGTCTCCACGATCTGCACAATGAAGCTCTTCTTCTCGCCTGTAGCCGACGTCGCTTCTGTGGCCGGGGTCGGCTTGTCCGCCGTAGCTATAGCGGAGGCGGATGACGCTGGCATTTCTTCGGCAATGGACGCGACCTGTAGCGCGAAATTCCTGTTCCCGATTCGATGGAACGTCAACAAGCACACTAAGTCTATTGCTGTCCTGAAGGCCCTTTGTCGCGGAGCCGCCGAGGCGACCAGCAATCGTGACTACTTCGTTTGCGACGCTATCCATTTTGCCGGTGGCAGCTGAGATTGTGATTTCGGTTACGCCCAGGACATTTGGCGCCGGTGTGAGCGCCGCTGCGCGCTCGATCGATTTCGCGATCTGCTGGCGCATCTGAGCCTCAAGCAGCGGGCGGTTCGGATTTTTGCTTTCGTGTTTGAAGATGAACCAAAGACCGATGCCGACGTTTACAAGCATAAGAACCATGAATGCAACGCCTACGCGGATCGCCATTTTGTGGCCCTGCTCTGAAACGTCGGGTGGCGCTGGCAATACAACCTCCTGAGAATCGCCGCGCATTCCGGCATGAATCTGTCGCGCCACAGCGAATTCGCGTTGCAATTGCTTGTCCGACATCAATCGCTCTTCCAAAGCAGCGCGCTCCGACGGAGCTAATCTGCCATCGAGATAATCAAAAAGCTTGTCAGGATTCATTGCGTCGCAACTGTAGGGCGTTTCTGTGAAACGCCGCTTTACGGTTGGCGTCCGCCGCGGCGAACGCCCTACAAATATCGGCGGAAGCGTCACGCCAGAGTTCTTTGCACGCAATTGCTAAGTAGCAAGTCGTGTCGGACTACGATCGGATGTGGTTGCGTTCTCTTGGTTGGCGCTCCTAACGACTTTTAAGGACAAGCTCGCGCATAATTACAATTCCTTTAGGCGTTTGCTGCACAAATTGGTTGCGGCAATCCTTGACAAACCGGCGGCGCGTTGTTGTAGAAGGGTAGTGGGGCTGATCGATTCCGTGTATATGAAATCTTCGATTCGCACTTTCTCATTTCTCGCCGGCATCGTGTGGAGTGTGGTTCCGGGAATCGACGCGCAGGTCAACGTGACCCAGGAGCACAACAATCTTTCCCGCGACGGGCTGTACATCGACGCGGCCTTTACGCCTGACGCTGCCGCTGGCCTGACGCGCGACCTCAACTTTGATGGCACGATTTCCGGCAATGTTTACGCGCAACCGCTCTACATCGAGGGCGGCCCCAGTGGGCCGATGATTATTGCCGTCACAGAATCCAATAACGTTTACGCGCTCAACGCCACGACCGGCACGGTGATTTGGCAGCGCAACCTTGGCCCGGCTGTCACTTCCGGTCTTCCCTGTGGAAACATCAATCCACTTGGCATCACCGGCACGCCTGTTGTCGATCTCGCCTCACGATCACTTTTCCTCGATGCGATGATTGATGGTGTTACCAAGAAGCATTTTATTTATTCGCTCAACGTGGACACCGGCGCCACCAATTCTGGCTGGCCGGTAGATGTGGACGCCACCGCCACCTACAACGGCATGTCCTTTACTTCGTCTGGTGCAAAACGAGCGCGGCGGGCTGGCTCTGGTGAACGGCCGCGTCTATGTGTCATACTCCGGCCACGCCGGCGACTGCGGCACCTATCACGGGTGGGTTGTGGGCGTTGACATCAATAACCCTTCGAATGTGCATGCCTGGGCCACGACAGCAATCGGCGGCGGGATCTGGGGACACGGCGGCGTTGCTAGTGACGGCACTAACATGTTCGTGGTCACGGGAAACACGTTTAACACGGGCGGCAATTGGATGGGGGGCGAAGCCATTATTCGGTTGCAAGCCGGGCCAGCTCTGGACCGGTCAGCCTACCGACTACTGGGCGCCTACTTAATTGGCTCTCGCTCGATAACAGCGACACCGATCTCGGTGGTGTGAGTGCGACTGTTATCGATGTGCCGGGAGCTACGCCTTCCCAGCTTGTGCTTGCCCTGGGCAAGGATAGCAATGCTTATCTGCTCAACCGCAACAATCTCGGCGGCATCGCGCGCCCGTGGCCCAGGCGTATATGTGGCAGGAATCAACAGAGGGACATCGGCTGTCACCTACCGCACCAGCCAGGGAACGTATTTTGCTTTTCATAACGACGGCGACACGATCAGGGCCTATAGGATTACCGCGACGAATCCTCCTACGATCGCAATCGCCTGGAGCATGACTCAGATCGGACGAGGCTCGCCATGGGTCACAACGACTGACGGAACCAATAACGCGATTGTGTGGGTAGCCGGCGTTGCAGGCGACCAGCGCTTGCACGGCTACAACGGCGACACCGGCGCGGTGATTTACGCAGGCGGTGGCGCTAACGAATTGATGACCGGCACGCGCCAGTGGAACACCGGCATGGTCGCGCGTGGCCGGATTTACTTCGGCGCCGACAACAAAGTGTATGCCTTTCAGCTGCCTGCAGGAACACCTACGCCTACACCTACCGCTGCTGTAACACCTACAGGCACACCTGCACTCACGGCTACACCGACTTCTACTCCTACCCCGAATCCAACTCCGACTCTCACTGCAACCCCTTCGCCAACGGTTACGCCTACGCCAACTCCTACAGCGCCTATTTTCATCAATTGCGGTGGCCCAACGTACCTGGACAGCGCAGGTCAACTATGGTCTGCCGACATGGATTTTGTCGGCGGTTCGACCTTTTCGACTACTCATTCAATTACCGGAACATCGGACCCAACGTTGTATCAAACGGTACGCTATGCGCCAACGCTCACGTACAACATCCCAGTCGTTAACGACACGTACACGGTCACGCTCTACTTTGCTGAAATATATTTCGACGCCCCCGGGCAGCGTGTGTTTAATGTTAGCATAGAAGGGCAAACTGTTCTCCAGAATTTTGATATCTGGGCGGTAGCCGGACAATTTGCCGCGGTGCAACGAACGTTCGTTGTCACGGTCACAGACGGAGTGCTCAACATTGTCGCACCGGCAAGTGTCAACAACGCGAACTTCTCCGCCATTCAAGTCGTGCCGGGATCTTCTGCACCGACTCCCACGCCAACCCCAACACCGACTGCGACTCCGACACCGACACTTACACCAACTCCAACGGCCACTGCCACTGCCACGCGCAACCGCAACTGCCACTGCAACGCCGACCGCTACCGCAACAGCTACGGCTACGTCGACCGCAACTGCTACTGCCAGTGCAACTGCAACGCCAACCGCTACCGCAACAGCTACGGCTACGCCGACTGCGACGGCGACTGCTACACCTGCGGCTCCGAGGGCCTTGAACGCAACCAATGTGACTGCCACCAGTTTCACCGCAAACTGGAGCAGTGTAAGCGGCGCGAGTGGTTACCGATTGGATGTGTCCACGAGCGCTACTTTTGTCAGTTATGTGCCCGGGTACCAAAATTTGGACGTTGGCAATGTCACTAGTCGAAACGTTACCGGGCTGACGTCGAACACGCAGTATTACTACCGGTTACGGGCATATAACGGCAACGGTACCAGCCCCAATTCCAACGTCATCAAGGTAAAGACGAAGCCCCACTGAGGAGCCTTACCGCGGAAGGGAAAAGCAAAAGGTAGGGCGGGCAGTCCTCTGCACGCCGCTTCACTCGCAATCCTTAGACGGCGCGCACGGAGTGACGCGCCCTACCAATTCAGATGGCGCTCCGATTTGACTTCGCTCAGGCGCAGGCTGTTAACGCGCCTTGAGCGAGATCTACCCAAAACAGTGTCAGCACTGTGGACGCGGAGGACTTTCGCGTTTACCGCTGAAACAAGCGCGAGATTATCCCTTTGATTTCTCTGCCTCGAAGATAACGCCACTAGGCTACAGCGGCGCCAAGCCGTTTGCTCTTTGCTCTAGGGCACAGAGGCAATAGAGTCGCTCCGTGGCCGAGGACGATCAGGCAGAGCCGCGGCGTCACGGGCGGTTTTGGCGTCGCGTGATCGCCGGCCTGGTTGTTTGCGTTGCACTGTTGGTCCTTGTTCATCGGCCAATCTTGCTGGCGATCGGCCGAAAAATCGTGCTGAACTACGCGGCAAAACACAATCTAAAGGCTGATTTCCGAGTTGAGGGAAATCCGTTCGGCAGCGTCACGATTCGGAATCTTCACGCCTTTGCGGTTGGTCCGTCGGAATATGAATCGATCGACGCCGATTATGTGTACCTCGATTACAGTTTGTTCGGATTTGCGCGGCACGGTCTGCCCCGGTTGTTCAACGACGTTGAAGCGCGCTCGGCCAGCATTATTTTAAACCCTTCCAAGGCGCCGTTGAGGCCGCGGCCGCCGCATCCGCAATTGAAGTTGCCAAGATTCTTCCCGGAGCGGCTGCGTGCTACGGACACCACAGTGATCGTTAGAAATCAGCCATACGATTTCGTCGTTGGACATGCTGACCTGGAACTAAACCCGCGCACTCCCGGACAGCTGCGGATCGAGACGTTCCAACTTCCCTCCGGCGATACGTGGTTGAGAGTTTCCGGTCAGACCTCTTACACGAACAAAAACCTGATTCTGCGCGACTTCGTTCTAAGCGATCAGGAGCAGCTTCACTTTCTGCAGATCGATGCGTCGCAAATCGACGCGAATTATCTTGCAGTCAGTCTCAACTGCACCGTCGGCGGCGGCCAAATCTCGGCCTCTGCTCCGATAACTGAAACAAAGTCGTCGCTCGACACGAAGCTACATCTGACTGCCGAGAAAGTTGCGTCGGAAGCGCTGAACAAATTTCTTATTATTCCTGAGAATTATCTTTCCGGTGAAATTGAGCGACTCGCTCTCGAAGCCACAGGAACGATCGACGCGCCGCGCACTTGGAACGGCACGCTATCGCTCCAGATGAACGATGTGCATCGAAGGGAAATCAATTTCGATCGCGGCGTCATAGAAATCTCCGCAGAACAAGGCAAGGCGGTTTTGCGATCAGCCGACATCGTCCAGGACGTGAACAACTTTCATTTTCAAGGAGCAATGGAATTGCCGTCCACATTCAACGACTTCGGCCGCACACCAACGAATCTGAAAATCTCTGGTACAGCACCTGATCTGGCACGATTAACAGCTGGCGCGCCCGTCCGCCTGACCGGCTCGGCCCAGTTCAACGGCAAGATCGACGTTGTCAATGCAACTGTAGAGGCAGACCTGGGCGTGAGCGCAGAGGCGGTTGGATTTCAGGATGGAATAATTGACAAGCTGAATTCGAGGTTGCGCGCGTCCAAGCGCGTGGTGCGTGGCGATAGTAAGAGACCGTGGTTCGCGGACCTCCGCACGGCAATGAATTTCGATTTAACGGGCATGCGTTATCGCGATTACATCGTCGATTCAGTGGAAGGCTCGTTCAACAGCAGCGACGACATTCTCGGCCTCGACAGATTGAATCTGCGGCGAAAGCAAAATGAGCTGAATGCTCGCGGCCGCTATTTGCTTCCGGCCGAGGTCAGCAAATTCACATCGCAACCTGCACAGATCGACATTGCGCTGAACGCGCCTGACGCCGGCGACTTCTGGGTCGCTGATTCTCCAAGCAGAGTGAGTGGGCCGTTGCAATCGCAGGCACAGATTGAATGGAAACAAGAAGTCGCAACCGGACAACTATGGCTCGCTGGATCCAACCTCCGGATGCGCGATTTGGTTCTCCGGCAAATTAGCGCTCAGTGTTCGATTTCGAATAGCGATGTGTATGTAAACGACTTCAGCGCAAGTCTGAACAACACCGATTACGTCAACGCAACCGGGACATTCAACTTGCGACCGCCTCACCACTACAGCGGCAAGGCGTCCGCGAGCGTATCGAACCTGGCGGTCTTCGAGCCGCTTTTGCGCGCGTTCGGGAACCAGAGTCAACTGGCCGGCTCGTTCAAATTGGATTGGGAGGGCAGCGGCCAGGGAATGACGGCTTCCCAGCCGTCAACTTCGAAATCGGCCCCGAAAGCTTTCGGGGTCGCTCCTTGGAACACCGGCAACCTCAAGCTCGTTCTGGAAAAAGCGCGCTACGGAAATTTGCAAGGGCTCCAGGCAAACATCGACGCGTCATATTCGCCCGACGGTCTTGATGTGCCGACCATTTTTTTCGCGACGAGCAACATGGATTTCAATGCGATCGCCCGGACCAAGGGTGACACGCTGGAGATAGACAAGATTCAGCTGAACCAGGCTGCTGCACCGCAACCGCAGCGGGCTAGCCGCACTCGTGCGCCTGCAGAAGGCGCCGCATCGCAACAACGCACGAATTACGCATACGGTTATGTCTCAATACCGTTTGTGTGGCGAAATCTCGGGACAAAATCCGCACTGATTCCGTCTTCCGGCAAAGTGTCAGTGATAATGCAGTCCGAGAATCTTGACCTGAAGAGGCTGGCGCACGATCTCGGAATGCCTCCGGGAATCTCGGGCATCGTGAATGCGAAGCTCAACGGTGACGGCACAATCGCAGATTTGAAAACGCAGCTCGACGTGCAGGTCCGTGATCTGCGAAACGAACTCTGGCCGAAAATGGAACCGGCAACATTCGAGCTGAGCGCGCAGACCGCACAGAATCGGCTAACAGCTTCAGGTAAGCTGCAACAGCCGCGGATTCAGCCGTTGGAAATAACCGCCACCATGCCGTTCGACATCCGAAAGATTGTCCAGGCTCGAGGATTTCCCGACGATACTCCGATCATTGCCAAGGCTCGGCTGCCGCGCAGTTCGGTGAATTTTGTTCGTCAATTCGTTCCGGACCTCCAGCAGTTGGATGGCGACCTCGGACTCGACGTTGATGTGAACGGAACGTTTGGTCATCCGGTCTTGAGTGGAGCAGGGGACATGACGGTGAACGTTGCTCGTTTCACGAACGCAACTCTTCCCACCTTGAGAGGTTTTAATGTGCGGTTCAGTTTCAGGGACAATGTGCTCAGTCTCGATCACTTTGGAGGCGATTTGGCTGGCGGGCCTTTTAACATGACCGGTCGCGTTACCTTCGCGAAACTGACCGATCCGATTCTCGATTTGGAAATGAGAGCCCAAAGCGTGCTGATTGCTCGAAACGATACACTTACCGCTCGCACCGATGGTGACGTCAGGGTAACGGGACCATTTGCGGCGGCGACCGTCAGCGGCAATGTCGCACTGACAAACAGCCGGTTTCTAAAGAACATCGATCTTATTCCGATCGGCCTGCCGGGCAGACCGGCGCCGCAGCCGCCTACGGAACGTCCTGAATTTTTTTCTCTACCCGGCCCGCCGTTCCGCGACTGGAAATTTGATGTCGCGATCAAAACCAAAGATCCAGTGCTGATTCGCGGAAATCTGGCTACTGGCGAAGCGACGACTGATCTGAAATTAACGGGAACGGGACTTAAGCCGGGTCTGCAAGGTATGGTGCACATGGAAGATGTCGAAGCGACATTGCCTTTCAGTCGTCTCAACGTTTCGCAAGGGTCCCTCACCTTCAATCCGAAGGATTCGACGAATCCGACAATCAATCTTCAAGGCACATCCGTGATCCGCGATTACACCGTTCGCGTTTATGTTTATGGAACTCTGCTTTCACCACAGGCGATTTTCACCAGTGAACCGCCTCTGCCGCAGGAAGAAATCATCTCGTTGATCGCTACCGGGACCACGCGACGAGAACTCTCGACTGGAAACGTTCTCGCCGGACGGGCGGCCATGCTGTTAGTGCAACAGCTCTACCGCAAAGTCGTCAAGAAAGGCGAACCAACTGATAGCAACACGGTTTTCAATAAATTGGATCTCGATTTGGGAACGGTCGATCCTCGTACTGGTCAACAGCAAGCAACTGTACGGTTCAAGATAACCGACCAGCTTGTGCTCACTGGTGACGTTGGAGTTCGCGGCGATTTTCGAGGGAAACTGAAATATCTGATTCGTTTTCGCTAACATGCCGTCATTAATGTCATGTCGAGCGCAGCCGAGACATCCCGTAGCTCGCCCGAGTGATATTTCGACGGGGTTCTTCGGCTTCGCCGCGCTTCGCTCAGAATGACCGCGCGATCCATCTCAGTTCTCAGCGCAATGATTTTTGCAGGCTATGTCGCAGCGCAGAGCGCCGTTGATGTTGTGCGACCGGAAGAGCAACAGAAGGCGCGGCGGGCCATCGTGAAGGAGCAGGAAAAACGCGCCAAGCGGGCCAGCATCATCGAATTTCGCGGCGAACAAGCGTTCAAGGAAAAGGACCTGCGCGTTGGTCTCAAAGAGGAGATCACTACGATCGAAGATTTTGGATTGAGTCCCGCTCGCGCCGACGATCTCGCGTTTTTTCTCGAAGTGTTTTATCGAAAGCATGGCTACGCGAAAGTGGACGTGCACTACGTGATTGAATCGGGCGACCGCTTGCGTCTGGACATTAATGAGGGTCCGCGTTTCATGCTGAGCCAGGTCATCTTCGATGGAAACGCGCATGAGCCGCCGGACAAACTCTTCGAATACATCGTGGGTCCGACACGCGAGCGATATTCACGCATGGAAAAAAGACTGCCCTTTGTGGCTGCAGATCTGGAGGAGGGCACGCATCTGGTACAGCGGTTCTATATTGCCCAAGGTTTTTTGAATGCCGTAGTCGATCCTCCGCTCGACAAATTCCAGACCGGAAGCAGTGATGTCGTTGTCGCGGTTCCAATTCAGGAAGGCCGACAATATTTTTTTGGAAACATCACGTTTGGCGGTCAGACGGTTTACGGTTCGGAGGCGCTGCGCGGCCAGATATCTGATCTCCTCCAACGCCCTTACACTGAGGTACGGGTCGACGACATTCCGCGTCGTCTCGAAGCATATTTCAAGGCGCGCGGTTATTACGATGTCAAAGTAGTGGCGGACGGTGCACCGGACGAGGCAGTGACTGATCGCGTTCCCGTGCACATCGTGGTTTCGCCGGGGGCCGTTTATCACTTCGATGGTGTGACTGTTACCGGGTTGCGTCGGCTTCATCCCGGTTTTGTGACGAAACGTTTCACCAGGTTAGAAGGCAAAACGTACAGCCCTGATGTTCTGGATGAGCGATTTCGGACGCTCATGCAGACTGGCCAGTTCAACTTGCTCCAGATCAAGCCGGTCCCAGTCGATGGACATTTGTTGCGGCTCGACATCTCGGCAGAGGAGGCCAAAAGCAAGGAATTTGGTTTTTGGGGCGGGTTCGATACTTACGAAGGCGCACTTGCCGGCGTGCAAGTCGGCGATCGGGATCTGTTCGGATACGGCCGTCCGCTTACCGCAACCATCGAGGTCTCGCAACGCAGCTATCGAGGCGAAATTTTGTATCAGGACCCGTTCTTCTTTGACACGGATTTTGTTTTCACAGCGCGAGCATTCGCTCTGACGTTTGATTACGATGGGTACACAAAATTTGAAGTGGGGGGACGATTCGAGTTGAGTCGCAAAATTACCAAATACGACCAGGCGTCGCTGACTTTTTCGGCACGTCATGTGGACATCACCGACTCACAGATAAGGCCGAGTTTTCTTCTTGGACCCGATGAGTACCAGGTAGACACGATCGGGATCACTAACACACTTGATATGCGCGAGAGCCCGTACGTGAACCCGCGCGGATTTCTCGTCGGTAACACTCTTGACGTCGCTTCGAGCGCATTGGGAAGTGATATCGAATATATCCGCGGGACGATGCGAGTTGGTTACTATCTTCCATTTGGACCCAAACCGCTCACGCCGGGTGTCGTTGAAGATCAACCTGCCGGCACTCCTTTTCAGCGTTGGTTCCGCCAATCGTCAATTGCGTTAGGTGCGCGTGGCGGCATTCTTCATTCGCTCACCGGCAGCGGCTCCGACGAGGCAACTGCGATTCCGATCGACGAACGTTTCTTTAACGGCGGAGCCACAACGGTTCGCAGTTTCGGCGAGCGCGAACTCGGCCCGCACGATAATCACGGTCATCCGGTCGGCGGAGAATTCTTTACGGTCTTCAATGTGGAATACACATTCCCGATTTTCGGCGAACTGCAGGGCGCCGTGTTTACGGACGCTGGCAATCTGTTGCCGACTTCCGAGGACATTGGGCTGAGCGACATGCGCTACGCGATCGGTGGTGGTCTGCGTTACAAGCTGCCGGTCGGCCCGATTCGGCTCGACTACGGTGTGAATCCTGACCCGCGCGAGTTCGAAGATTTCGGCGCGTTCCACTTCAGTTTCGGTTTTGCATTTTGAGCCGACGCCGCCTAAGCAACGCGTTTTGATGTCCCCGTCTCATTAACACCCGGCTTTAGTCGGGTGTATATAGCTGCAACAATATTCGAACCGCTTCAGCGGTTTTTGCACGGTGGTAAACCGCTGAAGCGGTTAGAAAGCCTGGCCGAGTGCTTGCCACCCCGCTAAAGCGGGGTGTTAATGAGAACAACAGATACCATGCAGGACCGGCAGCAAGAATCGCGAAACGAGTTTAGTCAATTCGGCGACACGCCGCCGGACGAATTCCGCAAACAGTTGCATGAACTCGCGGACTGGATTGCGGATTTTCGCGAAAACATCGAAAGACTGCGCGTGGCGCCTAACGAGAAGCCGGGCGCTATTCGTCACGAGCTCCCAAGGCGTGCACCAGAGGAAGGCGAGCCGTTCGAGAGAATTCTCAGCGACGTCGATAACATTATCGTCCCCGGCATGGTGCACTGGAGTCACCCGATGTTTCTTGGTTATTTCGGCTGGACGAGCACCGCGCCTGGAATTCTGGGCGAAATTCTGTCCGCGCCATTAAACGTGAACGCGATGACGTGGCGCACGTGTCCTGCTGCCACCGAGCTTGAAGCAGTTGTGGTCGACTGGCTACGGCAATGGGTTGGTATATCTGACGAATTCGATGGCGTAGTTTACGACACAGCGTCGGTCGGCGTTATGCACGCGCTTGCGGTCGCGCGTGAAGAAGCCGCGCCAGCGACGAGAAAACTTGGGCTCACCGATCGCAATCTCCCGCGGCTTCGCATTTACACCTCCGATCAGGCCCACAGCTCGGCGGAGAAGGCCGCCATCGCCCTTGGAGTAGGTGAGGAAAACGTGATTCGCATTCCAAGCGACGATCAATTCCGAGCGGATATACACTCGTTAGGCCAAAGTATCGCGGCAGATCGGCAGAAGGGTCTTCAGCCCATGGCGGTTGTTGCCACGGTGGGAACGACGTCAACTGCAAGCGTCGATAACGTTCGGGACATCGGCAATCTTTGCCGCGAAGAAAAAATCTGGCTGCACATAGACGCCGCTTACGGTGGTGGGTTCGCGATGGTGCCGGAGTGCGAATGGATCAGGAAAGGTTGGGAGTTGGCAGATTCAATCGTGATCAATCCACACAAAACAGTCTTTGTGCCTCTGGATTTCAGCGTGCTTTATGTGCGCGATCTCGAACGATTGCGGCGCGTGTTCAGCCTCGTGCCGGAATATTTGCGTGGTGACACGGTCGAGACCGAGAAAAACTATATGGATTACGGGATCCAACTCGGCCGGAGATTCCGGGCGCTCAAAGCGTGGGTGATCTGGCGCTCGTTAGGCCGGGTCGGAATTGTTGACCGCCTACGCGAACAAATTCGTCTGGCGAACCGGCTCGTAGACTGGATCAAGAAGGACAATCGCTTCGAGTTATCCGCGCAACCCAGCATGGGCGTAGTCTGTTTTCGGTGGGTAGGGTGGGCGCGCTGCGCCGACCGGACGCCGCAGCGCGGCGTCCCTACCAGTGAAAAGAAGCTCGACCAATTGAACAGCGACATCGTCGAGCGAATCAACGCGTCCGGACGCGCGTATCTCACGCAGACAAAATTGCGCGGCCGAACAGTAATGAGGATCGGCCTAGGCAACGTGCTCACGACAGAAGAACATCTGCGCAAAGGTTGGGAGATCATTCAGGAAACGGCAGACGCATTGTAGCGTCGCGGTGCGCAATAAGGCGGCAGAGCACTGCCGCACTCCAAAACGTGGCCGTCTTTTTAAACGCGCATTTAGCGCTTGGCGTTTTGGAGTGCGCCGGTGCTCCGGCGCTTTGGGACTTTTTGGGTATCTCTCAGCCGAATTTGCGACTAAGCTTCGTCACCGCTAGTCTTCGTCCGCTATGATGAAGTTACTGCGCAGGCACCGGGACTGGCTCATGATCGTGATCGCGATTCTGGCGATTCCCTTCATTTTCTATTTCGTGCAACGCCCGGATTACGGCGCGATAGGCAGGGACCAGTTTGCGCGCATCTATGATCGGAATGTTTCGATGCTGGAAGCTCAACAATCTGCACGGCTCCTCAATCTGGCGCAGATCCTTGGCATGTCTGATTTTGTGGGAACAATGACCGCAGGGGGCGGGATGGACCAGAATCAGGGCGCTGTGCAATTCATCGTCAATCTGCTTGTCCTCCGGCACGAATCGGAACGGCTGGGAGTACGCCCCAGCACTTCAGAGATTGCCGATGCCGTGCGAAAGCTGCCGGCTTTCCATGGCGATTCCGGCTTCGACATCAATAAGTTCAACGAACTTGTGCAAAACGGACTCGCGCCGCTCGGTCTGGCTGAAGAGCACATCGAACAACTTGTGCGCGATCAGATTTGTCTCAGCGAAATCCAAAAACTTCTGGCCGCCGGCGTTTCACTTCCCAAGAGCGAGTTGGATGAAAATTTCCGGCGCGGCTACGACAAACTCTATGTCAGCGTAGTTCGGTTTCGGTCCGCCGATTTTGATAAGGACGTCACGATTAGCGACGAAGATGTGCAGAAATACTACGATGCGCACAAGGGCGGAGCTGAGAAGTGACGAGAAACGCAAGGTCGAGTTTGTTCAACTGACGCTGAATGAGGAGGAGAAGAAGTTGTCGGGCAAAGCACGGATTGAGGCGTTACAGAAACTGGCCGATCGCGCGACCGACTTCACGCAGGCGCTCCTGGAAAAGGGTGCGGATTTCAAGCAGGCGGCAGCGAAATCTCAACTGCCAGTGCACGAGACCGGCGAATTCACTGCTGCGGAGCCTGATCCGCAGTTGAAAGGGGATCAGCAGCTTGTCGCGGCCGCTTTCAAGTTGACGATGGAGGAGCCGCACAGCGATGCCGTTCAGGTGGCGGATGGATTTTACATCTTGGATTTGACCGGCAAGACCGAGGCGCGGCCGCTCGCACTCGAAGAAGCGAAACCGAAAATCGTAGATGCGTTGAAGAAGACGCGGACGCGCGAGTTAATGTCAACCAAAGGAGCGGAGATGGTGCAACAACTTCGGGAAGCCAAAAAATCTGGTCAACCGCCTGAAGCCGTCATCGAAAAAGCGGGCGTAAAACCTGAGAAGCTCGCGGCGTTTTCATTGGTTGATGAAGAGATGGAGAAGCCCGAAGGCGATCAGCAGAAAAAACAGTCGCCTGAGCTTTCCACGATTAAAGACGCAGTGGCATTGCTGAATGCCGGCGAGGTCACCGACTTTATGCCCTCTGGTACGGATGGACTTATTGCGATTTTGGAAAAGCGAGAGCCTCTCGAAGACGCCGGCGAAAAAAAGGCAAACTTCGAAAAGAGAATTCTTCAGAACAAGGAGCGTATTGTTGTTGTGGAGTGGTTGCGCGACCGGCAGCAAGCGGCAGGCTGGGAACTCAAGAAAGCGTAGGACTCACACTAAGGCGCGCAAAGGACACGAAGTATTCGTTGGTTTGAAATTTGATGTCGGTATTTCTTTGTGAGCATCGTTCGTGGTGCGAGAACAAATAAATGGCGACGCCCGACGAAATTTTTGACGACGCCAGCGGGGATGTTGCCGTTGGCGATTTAGCCAGCGCGGCCGAGAAGTATCGTCGATGCGTGGAACTTGATCCCGATTTTTTCGATGGCTGGCACGCGCTCGGGATGGCGCTGATGAAGCTCGGACGATTCGACGAAGCGATCACAGCGGGCAAACGCGCAGTAGAATTGCGGCCTAACGATCAGATTGGCTGGACAAGTCTTTCGCTGTTCTACAACCGCGCCGGCAACATCAAAGAAGCCGAAGCCGCTGGCACGAAGGCGAAAATCTTGAGCTGGGGCGGCAAAATTGCGCCCGAGCGCAACTAGATCCCAAATCCCAAGCTCCAAAACCCAAACAAGTATCAAACGTCGAAAGGCTCAAAAGCCCGTCTTTGCCCGTTTTGATTATTTAAGGTTTGGAGATTTCCTTGGGGTTTGCGCACAGCGCGTCTACCAGATGTTCACGCGTTTGTCCGCCGGGCGAACCATGGCCGAACCGTCAGGAACGTTGAATGCCTTTTGAAACTCCGGCATGTTCGAGAGCGGGCCGTTCACGCGAGACTGTGCCGGCGAATGCGGATCGGTGGTGAGCCGCAGCTTTTGATCTTCGTCGCGAATTTTTGAGCGCCAGATCGCGGCGAACGACAGGAAGAAACGTTGCTCCGGTGTCAGGCCGTCAATCTTCTTATTGCGATCCTCTGGATTTTTGTCGAGCGCCTTCTGCAATGCGGCGTAAGCGAGCTTTACTCCTCCGATATCCGCGATGTTTTCGCCTTGTGTGAGCTCGCCATTCACATGCTGGCCAGGCAGCGGCGTGTACTCGGAATATTGATCGACAACCGCTTTGCGGCGCTTGTTGTATTCGTCCGCCGATTTCTTAGACCACCAATCGCGCAGATTGCCAACCGCATCGAACTGCCGCCCCTGATCGTCAAAGCCGTGTGTCATTTCATGGCCGATGACTGCCCCGATCCCGCCGTAGTTCACAGCGTCGTCTGCATCCGCATAGAAGAATGGCGGTCGCAGAATTCCCGCAGGGAACACGATCTCGTTCATGGTCGGCTGATAATACGCGTTCACGGTCGGTGGGGTCATTCCCCAGTCGGTGCGATCGACTGGCTTGCCGATCTTTTGCAGGTCCCGATCGGCCGCAAATTTTTCGGAGCGCAGCGTGTTCATAACGAAGGGGCCGCGGTCGATTTCCAGCAATGAATAATCAAGCCATTTATCGGGATAACCGATCTTGACGTTCATCGCGGCGAGTTTCTTGAGCGCTTCCTTTTTTGTCGGCTCATCCATCCAATCCAGCGTTTTAATCCGCCCAGCCAGCGCTTCCTTCAAATTGTTCACGAGTTCGAGTGCGCGCGCTTTCGCCTCGGGTGGGAAATAGAAGCCGACGTACAGCTTGCCAAGCGCATCGCCAATGTCGCCGTCCTCTGAAGTGACCACACGTTTCCAGCGCGGCTTGTTTTGCTGTGTGCCGCGAAGGACGCGCTGGTTAAAATCGAAATTCTCATCGACGAAATCCTTGGAAAGATATGGCGCGGTCGCGCTGATCAGATTCCAACGGAGGTAAGCCTTCCAATCATCCAGCGATGTCGATTTGAACAGATTGTTCACCGCTTTGAAAAACTCCGGCTGATGCACGTTGACATCGCCTGGCTCGAGCAAGTTGATCGAGTTAAAATAATCGCTCCACTTCCAGTCCGGCGTCAGGTCCTGCAGTTGTCGCACCGGCATCTTGTTGTAATTCTTGATTGGATCGCGCAGCTCCACCCGCGTGCGCGATGCTTCGGCCAATTTCGTTTCCAACGCCATGATCTTCTTAGCGTCTTCCGCAGCTTTTTCCGGCGGCTGGCCTAACAAGGTCAGCATCTTCGTCACGTGCGCGATGTACTTCTCGCGCTTCTCTTTCATATCGGTGTCCTGCTTTGTGTAATAATCCCGATCCGGCATACCGAGTCCGCCCTGCACTGCCTGGGCGATGTCGTGATTGCTGTCCCTAGCGTCCTGGCCCGAGCCAAAATTGAAGAACGCATTGATGCCCATGCTGTGCAGGTGCGCGATTTCCTTCAGCACATCCTGTCTGTCCTTCATTGCGTCGATTTTCTGGAACTCCTCAGTCAGCGGTGTTGTGCGCGCAGCTTCGACCGCCTTCTCGTCCATCCCACTCGCGTAGTAATCACCGACTTTCCGTGACTCCGGCGCAAGCTTCGGGTCGACCTGTGTTTGCGAGGCCTTCTCCGCGATCGTGTGCAATGCGTCGTTATTGCGCTCGATTAGTTCATTGAACGCGCCCCATCGGGAATATTCAGGCGGGATCTCTGTCTGTTTAATCCAATTGCCATTGGCGAACAGGAAAAAATCGTCGCCCGGTTTTACTGATGAATCCCGACTGCTGGCATCGAGCGGCTGGGGATTTTGCGAGGTCTGTTCCTCGGGCGCCGCAATAACGGCGACTAACGAACAAACACCTGAAATGATGATAGTGATAAACAATTTCATAAGTAGGAATCAGAAATTCTGCGAGTCGTTAAACCAGATTAGACCTTGCAGGTGCAATTACGTTGAAGCGCGATCGCGAATCCGGGTAGCGCACGCGTCTCGCGTGTTGGTTTCGGCGTCGCGCCGGAACAAATCTTCCCTTTGAATTCTATTCGGAGTGAACATGAATGCGTTAGATGAAAAGTTCGCGATCGCGAGGACGCGCTCGCCAGCACGCGAGACGCGTGCGCTACCCAAAGCCACGGCTACAACTGCTCGATCACGTACCCGCGCTGTTGCAATAGCGTGATCACGCTGCGTGGACCGGAAAAATGAAGCGCACCCGCGACAACTGCGGTGGGCTTGCCGGTTTTCAGTTCCGCCTCGATTCGCGGAATCCATTTCACGTTGCGATCATCGACGAAACGCGCCGCAATCTTCGGCGCTTTTGTTCGCAAGTTCGTGTCGCCTGCCCACAGCGCGTCGGTGTCGCCCTTCCGCCATGCTTTGTACATCCTGCCGGACTCCTTGTTGGCATTGTCAGGCTGACTAAGCGCGTCCTGCAGCAGGAACTCGCTGTCTCGATCGGACAACCCACCCATCACCGCTACATGTTCGTTTACCGACTCTAGTCCGCCGATCTCCTTTCCCAATTTCGTGGCGTGATCCACAAAATAATTATCCAATCCATGGGAAGGGGATGCTTTGCTGTATGATGCGGGTGCGGCCAGATGCTGAGCAATCCACCAGGGCTTGTAACGAAGTTGGCTGTCGAAGCTCGCGAGTTGCTCACCATCTGGGCCGCGAGCACCGGGTATCACCGTAAACATGTTTTTGCGAAGCCACGCCAGCAACTCCGGGCTAACCTTCGAACGCATGTCTTGTCCCCGAGGATACCTGGCCGCGGCCTCAAACTTCTTTTGAAATTCTACGTGCAGGCTCGGATCGAATTCAAAGAGGAAACGGGAGCTGTCTTTCAGCGCAATGTCGTAAGGCTTGGGCAGTGGATAATCTTTTTTGCTCAGCGCGTGAATTGAGCCCACCAGATAAAATGGCGCCTTCGCGTTGGTCACGCGCCAGACGCAACATTTCGGAAATTTTTTGCTCTGCGGAGATGCGTCCATCGCGAGCGGCGTCAGAGTTACCGCGACCAATAATGCGACCGGACCGAAGGTGGCGCGCCGATTGGGAAAAAACATTTCCGGTGTTTAGCGCGAAAAAGCCGCAAGTCAATTGGGACTTTGGATGCACAAGGGGAATTGGCCTGGCCTCTCCAATGCGTTCAGCGGAGGCGGGCAGTTCGGAAAACTTTCGAGACTTGGAAGTCGTCACTTCTTGAGATGGACGCGGTTTTTGATACGATAACGCAGACATGTCCCTCCCAATGAAGCGTTGGCCGGTTCTCGCGTTTGCCTTCGCTTCCATGGCCCTCGGACCCGCAATCGCGATTGCTGCCGCCGAGTGGCAGGTAATCAAAGTAAACGGCCACGATTACCTGAGCGTGGACAACATTTCCAAATTTTACGAAATGCCCGCAGAGGTCGTTCCGTCGGGGTCGAAAATACAAAAAGAGACCGCTGATCGCCCGCTGGAGTTTGTCAGCGGCAGCAGGGAAGCCATCATCAATGGCGCTCGAAGTTGGTTGTGCTTTCCCGTGATTGAACAGAATGGAAAATCTCTGGTGACGCGAACTGACCTGGCGAAAACGATTGAACCGCTCCTGCGGCCGCACCGAGTCCCGGACGTGGGCAAGGTTCAGACCGTCGTTCTGGATCCCGGGCACGGCGGGTACGACAAAGGGCAGATGAGCCGTTACGGGGCGGAAAAAGATTTTGCTCTGGATGTGGTCCGAAAGCTCCGCCCGATTCTGCAGGCGAAAGGATTCCGAGTGGTCATGACTCGCGAAGGCGATTATTTTGTGCCGTTGGAAGTGCGAGCGCAGATCGCTAACTCAGCGCGCAATTCCATTTTCGTCAGCGTTCATTTCAACGGCAGCGGCGACGATCCGAACGCCACCGGGTTTGAGATTTTTTCGTTTACGCCGCGTGGTGCGCCGTCTACTTCCGACAGCGCCATCTCGTCGAAAGCTTACAACATGCAACCTGGCAGCACGGTCGACGCACAGAGCACGGCCCTGTCGGCTTGCATTTATCATTCGCTTCTTGGGCATATCCCCGAGTACGACCGCGGTATCAAACGCGCGCGGTTCGCTGTGCTGCGCCTGACGAAGGTGCCGGCGGTGCTGATCGAAGGCGGGTTTTTGACGGAGCGCGGCGAAAGCAAATTGATCTCGAACAAAGATTGGCGCGCGAAGCTGGCGGGCGCGATCGCGACAGGAATCGAAAATTACCAGGCGCTGCCGATCAAGAAACAGCCGCCAATGATCGTTGCTGATTATCGTCGTCAGACGAAGTCGGCGCCGGTTGAACCCGTCAATCAGGAAGGAACTGTGAAAGAAGCAGATGCGAGCTTACTCCAGTTGGTCGGTCGATCCGCCCTTCTCTCGCAGCCGCGCACGCAACCGCAGACTTCAACTCCTGCGCCAACAGCATCTCTCGAATCCGCTCCCATTGTTCCGTAGATTCCACTGGTGGCAGGCGTGCTTTGTCGCACTGATGCGCGCGCATTTCGCTAAGCACGGATCTGCCTTGACCTCTCCCCGAGCACGGCACAATGATTCTCAACCTAACGAAAGGATTTATGAAGAAACAAATCACCTACTTAATGACAGCTTTACTCGCGACAATCGCCGTTTCAAATGCCGCGCCGCCGGACAAGGCCACGATGGAAGGAAAGGAAAAAGCCGCCTGGCAGGCGTTCAAAGACAAGAACGAAGCGGACTTCAAGAAAGTCGTCGATAAGGATTTCCGTGGCGTTTACGACGACGGTATTTTGAATATGCAGCAGGAATTGGACGGCATGAAGAAGTGGGACATGAAGTCGTTCGAGATCAGTGGCTATGACATGTTCTCCGATGAAAAAGATGTCATCGTCGCGACGTACAAGGTGAAGCTCGAAGGCACTTACGACGGCAAGGATGCGTCTGGTATTTACAATGCCGGCACCGTGTGGAAACAGGAGAATGGGAAATGGATGGCCATTTTTCACACCAACGTAAAGCCAGCAGCAGGCCAATAGCTGCCTGACGGCTTACGGCGTTCTGAACCTTTCAACCGCCGAGGCGTAATTCGAGCCTAACGAGTTGCGTATGTTTTCGCTGCGTTGCACAGCTGTTTTTCATAGGTAATGGAACGAATTTGATTTCCGCTGCATTTCGTAGCGTTGCATTGTTTTGCAGCAAAATTTCGCTCGGCCGTAGAACAGACCGTGGAAAATCTTGTCCAGCCGCCAGCGTTGCCTCACGTGCGCGCGGAATGGTCCATGCCTCGTTTTTTGGCTTCACTGCAATCTTGCGTCTATCGTTGGGCAGCACCGATCGTCATGCGCGAATCAACACTTTGATGACCTGTTGACATATAAGTGCACGATCATGGTTCAATAGACCCATACGACTAAGGTCCAATAGATGTCTAAGACATGGACCTGCATCATCAAAACGGATCTGAATGAGGCGCGGGATTCCTTTCCCCGCTTCGTCCTTCGCCCCATTTCGGACGCGCAATGGAATTCAATCTAGGCGGGGAAAACGAAGGGAAAACGATGAATCCATTGAGTCGGCTCAACAATGCAGCTCCACCAATTCTCAGCGGACTTCTACTGGCTTGCTTGCCGCTTGCCCCCATCGCGCAAGCGGTGGATCCGCCGCAGGAGCGTGGCCGGCCGACTGCGATCTTGGTCAGTCCGATTCACGAAGCCCAGGTTGTCCGCGGCGACGACGGCAAGGACCATGTCGAGTACGAGCTGCTCGTCGTCAACGCGGTGGAGCAACCGGTCACGCTGACGAGCCTGACGGTCCTCGATCCCGCCGCGAAGGAGCTCACGCGGATCGACGGGCCGGTGCTCGTCGCCGCGACCCAGACCCTATTGGACAAAAAGCCGGTGGCGGAGATCCCCGCGTCGGCGGCGGTCTCGGTCGACGTAGATCTGATCGTGCCGCCCGGCACTGCGCCGGAACGGGTGACGCATCGGCTCGCCTACAGCGTTCCGGCGGGCACATCGACTGCGGTGTTCGTGGACCCGCCCGTGATCGACGGCCCCGAGGTCGCGATCAACCGCCACCCCGCCACCGTGATCAAGCCTCCCCTCAAGGGGGATGGTTGGCTCGCCACCACCGCGTGCTGCACACCCAACCTCCATCGGGATCTTCGAATAGTCGTCGACGGTCGCCGCATCGAGACCGCCGAGACGTTCGCTGTCGACTGGGCCCTCCTCAAGGGCGACAGGGTCTATGAGGGGGAGGGCGCCACGAACGAGCAGTTCTACGTCTATGGAGCGGATGTGTTCGCGGTCGCCGATGGGACCGTCGTCTCGGTCCAGGACGGCAAGCCGGACGCGACCCCGAACAAGGCGATGACCCCGAAAACGTTGTCGGACTTCGGCGGCAACCAGGTCATGCTGGAGATCGCCCCCGAGGTCTACGCGGTCTACGGGCACCTGCAGCCGGGAAGTCTGCGGGTGAAGGCCGGCGACACCGTGAAGGTCGGCGCGCCTCTGGCCAAGATCGGGAACACCGGCCCGTCTCTCGGTCCCCACCTGCACTTCGGTCTCTTGAACCGCCCAGACATGTTCACCGGACGGAGCCTGCCGTTCGTCATCGACAGCTACACCTTGGCCGGCACCGTGGACTTCAAGGCCTCGCAGGGAGACACGGTGGCGGTCACCTCGAATTCGAAGCAGGTTCGTTCCGTCTACCCGCTCCACGGCACCATCCAAAATTTCCCCTAGCTCAACCAGCAGAATTTCGGTGGTGCAGTCTTCCAATATGCGCCGCCCGGAGCGCAGACACGCGATGAAAGAGTTTATCGTCTGGTTTATTCGCTCGTGGTTCTGGGCCATGAAGAGGTCTAACCAGTTGATCAACTCGCTGAAAACAGCTTTCGTATTGGAACGCCGGCATAGCTCAGTGGTTCAGAGCGGCTGATTTGTAATTACATTCAAAGTTTGTAAGTCGTCGCTGACGAACGGCGCGCAATTTCGTTCGCCGTTGACTCCGCAAGGTCCGGCCTTATTCTCAATTCAACACAGCGGGGGAGCCGCAATGGCTGAGAGGTCCGACTGGACGACCCCTTGAACCTGATGCGGGTAATGCCGCCGAAGGGAGCGAGGGTCCGGTGCCGGACTGGCGATTTCAGCCATGCGATTTTCCGCGCATGGCTTTCAAATTTTAACCACGAATGGACACGAATGGACACGAATCTGACATTCGGGTGCGGTCTTCTGTCATCCCGAGCGAAGTCGGGGGATCTCTCGATATTTCTGTGAGCATATGAACAGCGACAACGGTTCCGAAGAATCCACGAGGACGAACGCGCCTCTTCCGAATTCAAAGAAGGTTTACGTGGCGGGCGGACTGCATTCCGAGATTCGTGTTCCGTCTCGGGAAATCTCCCTCGCACCGACTAAAGCCATAAACGGTGAAATCGAAATCAACGAACCCGTCCGTGTGTACGACACGAGCGGGCCCTGGGGTGATCCGGATTTTCACGGCGATGTAACACAAGGGCTTCCGCCATTGCGTGCAAAATGGATTCGCGAGCGTGGAGATGTGAAAACCATTGCGGGTCGCGTGGTAACGCCAGTGGACGACGGGTATCTCTCACAAATGCATGCCGAGCATGCGCAGCGCCGCAATGGAAGCTCCAAATCCCAAGATTCAAACTCCAGTCAAACTTCAAATCTCAAACATCAAACCTCAAAGTTTGCACTGCATGGTCGCTTTGCGGGCGAAGCCCGGTAAAGTGGTTACGCAATTAGCGTACGCGCGACAGGGCATCATCACGCCAGAAATGGAATTCATCGCCATTCGCGAGAATCTCGGCCGCGAAATTCTGGGAGCGCGGGCGCCTCGCCCGCACCGTTCGGCGCCTCGCCGAACGGCCTGCCACGCGCAACGATTTGCACTTCCGCCATCCGCGGCTCCGAACCATTCGGCAATTGGCAATCGGCAATTGGCAATCGAGATCACACCGGAATTCGTCCGCTCCGAAGTCGCGCGCGGTCGCGCCATCATTCCCGCCAACATCAATCATCCCGGAATCCGAGCCGATGATCATCGGCCGTAATTTCCTGGTAAAGATCAACGCGAACATCGGCAACAGCGCCGTCGCGTCATCGATCGAGGAAGAAGTCGAGAAAATGCGTTGGGCGACGAAATGGGGCGCCGACACGGTAATGGATCTGAGCACCGGAAAAAATATTCACGCCACGCGCGAATGGATCATTCGCAACTCGCCCGTGCCGATCGGCACCGTGCCGATTTATCAGGCGCTCGAGAAAGTCGGCGGCCGAGCGGAAGAACTGACTTGGGAAATTTATCGCGACACCCTCATCGAACAGGCGGAGCAGGGGGTCGATTACTTTCACCGTCCACGCCGGAGTCCTTTTACGCTTCATTCCTCTGACGGCTAAACGCGCGACCGGGATTGTTTCCAGCGGAGGGAGCATCATGGCCAAGTGGTGCCTCGCGCATCACCAGGAAAGTTTTCTCTACACCCATTGGGACGAAATCTGCGAGATCATGGCCGCGTACGACGTCAGCTTTTCCATCGGCGACGGTCTCCGGCCCGGCTCAATCGCAGACGCGAACGACGAAGCGCAGTTCGCCGAACTTTACACGCAAGGCGAGCTGACCAAGCGCGCGTGGGCGCATCACGTGCAGGTGATGAACGAAGGCCCGGGCCACATCCCGATGCACATGATCAAAGAGAACATGGAGAAACAACTCGAGTGGTGCGACGAAGCGCCGTTCTACACGCTCGGCCCGCTCACCACCGACATCGCGCCCGGCTACGATCACATCACCAGCGCGATCGGCGCGGCAATGATCGGCTGGTACGGCTGCGCCATGCTTTGTTACGTCACGCCGAAAGAACATCTCGGCCTGCCTAACAAGAAAGACGTCAAAGACGGCGTGATCGCCTACAAGATCGCCGCGCACGCCGCCGATCTGGCCAAAGGCCATCCCGGCGCGCAATACCGCGACAACGCGATTTCCAAAGCCAGCGCTTCGAATTTCGCTGGGAAGATCAATTCAATCTTTCGCTCGATCCCGAAACCGCGCGCGAATTCCACGACGAAACGCTTCCGCAGGAAGGAGCGAAGACTGCGCACTTCTGTTCCATGTGCGGTCCACATTTCTGTTCCATGAAGATCACCGAAGACGTGCGCAAGTACGCAGCCGAGCATGGCCTAACGAGCGAAGAAGCGATCGAATCAGGAATGCAGGAAAAAAGGAAAGAATTCGTAGAGAAGGGTGCGGAGGTTTACGCAAAGACCTGATCTGTAGCCGCCTCGGTCAGTCGAGCCCGTTGGAGCGGTCGCCGCGGCGACCTGATTTCGGCATCTTGCCAAAACGAACTTTGTCGGTGAAACAGATCCGGCCTGTTGAGGTTTACTGACGGATACAAAGACGGTAAGATACTTACCGTGACCCGCGAAGAACTTCTTCAACGAATCTGGATCGACCCACAGCGATGCTTTGGCAAACCGTGCATTCGTGGGCATCGCATTTGGGTGTCGTTAATTTTGGATTTGATCGCGTCGGGCTCCAGCATGCCTGAAATACTGGAAAGCTACCCTGGTCTCACCGAAACAGATATCCAGGCTTGTATTGCATACGGTGCGGAGATGTCGCGTGAGCGGTACGTTGATGTGCAGCTGGAGCCGGCAGTGTGAAGTTCAAGCTGGATGAGAATCTGGGCCAACGTGGCCAGAAGATCCTTCAGGCGGCCGGACACGATGTGTCTACAGTCGCCCAACAGCACCTCCAAGCTGCGCCAGACTCAGAACTGATTGAACGGGCTCGGTCCGAATCGCGCTGTCTTGTTACGCTCGACTTGGGATTTGCTAATCCGCTGGTCTTCTTGCCGAGTCATTACGCCGGCATCGCCGTGCTTCGTCTGCCGCAGAAACCTTCGGCCGATGATCTGAGCACTCTTGTCCAAACATTGGCCGACGCGCTGAAAAGGGAACAGCTCACAGGCAAACTATGGATTGTCGAAATGGGACGTATCCGCATCTATGAAGAGGAGTCGGGCAAATGATCCGCGCACGCTTATCTGAACGCGTCACTCGCGCAGGGGCCGTGACAGTTTCCGGTAGAGATCGCCTGGAGATTGTTTGGATTGATCAAGCGCCGCTGCGAGCCAATGCCGCCGCCGAATGCACCGACATGATGGTGCGTCTGGAGCGAGCGCGACTTGGCTGGCATCAGTTTGAACGACAGGACAAGCCCGCGTTCGTCCGGTGGCGGGCCCGTGAGTTTGGCGCGTTGCTTAGCACCGCGCGGGATGTCGAGGATAAGATTCGGGACGCCCAAAACCTGATTCATGAAGTGCAGGTTGAAATGCGGCGACATATCCAGGATCCGCATAGCGCCTATCGGCGCGTGTTGTTCCGACGCGAAAATCCGGGCGTCGCCGCCGAGAGGGAGACTTTCTCTTATGGATCGCAATCGACACCTCATCTGAGCGAATTCGAGCAGGAAGCTCTGTTTCAAGAATGGGTGCGAACATTTCTTGGCACGAACCCGACCAAGATGGATGACGACGTTTATTCGAGCAGCTTCGAAGTTTTTAAGTCGCATATGTTCGTTAGGCCCGAAAGCGCCCCGAGTCGATCTGATCCCCGGCCGGCGGATGTTCGGCGTTCTGCGGTTGATGAGGAGTCGGCGGGCGCAACTGAACCGGTGACGATTGATCCGCGGGTAAAGGAAATCTATCGGCGGCTGGTGCGTCGATTACATCCCGACTTGCGCGCCGATGGGGATGCGTCGGTCTCTTCGCTTTGGCATGAAGTCCAGGAGGCGTATGAGGCCGGTGACGTTGCCCGCATGGAACTTCTGCTGGCGCTCAGTGATTTGTCGGACGCGCCCGGCGCTGGCACAACCTTATCGCAGATGCGCTCGGTCCTTAGCGAATTGACACGGTCTGTGCGCGCGTTGGAGTTAAGCCTGGTCGAAGCCGGCGCGGGAAGATTCATGGAACTTCGTCCGAATAGGTCCATCGGAGGATCTGCGGGTGCGCGTGGAACGGCAATTGAAACATGATCTCGCGCTGCGACAACAGCGCCTGGAGTTGCTCACGAAAACGATTGCCGGATGGGCTGAGCGACCGCAGTTCAGTAGAGAGAAATTGAGGGCGACTGGTTGAACCACGTAAAAGCGCTTCGCTCACGTGGCTGATTAGTCGAACGTCGCGATTGTCGTGATCGAAGCCGCGTGAGGCGAAGCCTTTTACGCGGTGATCTGAATCTGTTACCTCCTCTGTCGTTGACGAGCCGGACTTTGGCGAAAGCTGTTCTGCGGTCGGTTTGCGCGGCGGAGAGCGGAGTGACAGGGTGAAGCGACGCGTGGAGGAACGAAGTAATGACGGCTCGCGACATGAACATTCGCCGAATGACCCGCGACGAACTGGACACGCTCGTCGAATGGGCGGCCTGCGAAGGTTGGAACCCTGGCTTGGACGATGCCGAAGTGTTTTGGGCCACCGACCCTGAGGGTTTCATTGCAGCTGAAATAGAAGGTGAGCTAATCGGCGGCGGCTCAATTGTCGCTTACGAAAAAAAGTACGGCTTCATTGGTTTGTTCATTGTCCGCCCTGAATACCGCGGTCATGGATTTGGCGATCACCTTTGGCATGAGCTCAATCGACGCTTGTTAGCGCGCCTTGACGCTGGCGCGGCGATCGGTTTGGACGGCGTCTTTAATATGCAGCACTACTATGCCCGCGGTGGATTCCGTTTTGTTTGCCGTGATCTTCGCTTCGAAGGAGTGGGTCTGGATTTTCCGCAACCAAAGCACCTCATCGATGCGAGCGCTCTTCCCTTCGAGTGCATTGCTGCCTATGATCGGCGACACTTCCCCGCGACCCGCAGCAGATTCCTGCAGAAGTGGATACATCGGCCGGGAGGGAATGCCCTCGCCGTAGTTGATGGCGGCGAGATACGCGGCTACGCGGTGATGCGGCCCTGCCGAACCGGCTACAAGATCGGCCCTCTCTTCGCTGCAAACGTTGCCGTGGCGGAATCGCTCTTGGTAGCTGTTGCCTCGCGCGTGCCGGGCGAGCCAATTTTCCTCGACGTGCCGGAGATCAACCGCGATGCGCTGGCGCTGGTCGCGCGTTATGGGATGAGCGAGGTCTTCGGCTGCGCCCGGATGGTGCTCGGGTTGATCCCGCAGCTCCCAGACGCCGAGATCTTCGGCGTTACAACATTCGAATTGGGATAAGGATCATTATCGACGCACAGTTGCGCCGCAGAGAACGCGGACAACGTTACGCGGATCGCAACGCTCCAGCAGCCGCGGCGCTTTCATCCGATCCGCCCAGGCCGCGAATGCCGGCGTCGCACCGCGCCAGCGCAACGTCTCGACCTTCTTAAAGAGTGGTGCATCGGTGCGCAGGCTCGCTAGTAGACTTTTGCTATCGCTTGTGGCGTGTTGGGTTGATACGCTTCTTTTTCGGAGGAGGAAACATCATCATGCTTCATCTACTTTGGTACATCATCGTTGGCTTGATCGCCGGGTTCGTTGCCAAATCGGTTATGCACCTGCACATGACGCTTCTCTGGACGACCGTGCTCGGTCTCGTCGGCTCAATTCTGGGTGGATTCATAACCCACCTGTTCGACCGTCCGAAACCCGAGGCGAATTATCATCCGGCCGGAATTATTGTTTCGATACTCTTCGCCTTGCTGGTGTTGTGGCTCTTAAGCAAGGTCCCCATATTCTCGGCGGATCAAATTTGATCACACGCCCTCCCTGTCCGGCAGTCATGAGTCGGCGGTCGGCGATCGGCAGTCAGATTCGACTTTCCGCGATTCGAGCCGCAGCCCTTTCGCAACGCTCGAGCAGCCGCGGCGCTTCCATCCGATCCGCCCAGGCCGCGAATGCCGGCGTCGCACCGCGCCAGCGCAACGTCTCGACCTTCTTAAAGAGCGGCGCATCGGTGCGCAGGGTCGCGAGTTTCTTGAAGAGCAGCGCGAGATCGCGCTGTTCGCCGAGAACGTTTGACGGAAACTTTTCGATCTGACCGTAGCGGTTCAAAAGCTGGGCGGCGGTCCTGGCGCCGATCCCAGGGATGCCGGGGTAGCCGTCGGCCGCATCGCCCACGAGCGCGAGCAGGTCCGGAATGAGCGGCGGGATCGACGCCGAACTTTTCGCGTATCCCAGCCGCATCGCGAATCATTTTGCGCCGGCCGTCGATCTGCACCACGCGCGTACCTCGCACGCATTGCGCCAGATCCTTATCGGGCGTCCAGATGGCGACTTTCTCGACCTTCTTGTCCTTCGACGCGAGATGCGCGGCCGAAGCGAGCGCATCATCGGCTTCGAGCTCGATCATCGGCCAGACGACAACGCCCATCGCCGCGAGCGCCTCCTCGAGCGGATGGAATTGCGCGAGCAACGCGGGCTCGATGCCGGCGCCGGTCTTGTAGTCCGCCCAAAGCCGATTGCGAAACGACTCGATCACGTGGTCGGTGGCGACGCCGAGATACGTGTCGCCGTTCTCAGCATTTGGAGAACGGTCTGCAGCACGCCGACGACCGCGCCGTAAGGGCGGTCCTTGCCTTTGGTGAACCGGCGCAAGCCGTAGAAGTGACGGAACAGTTCGTAAGTGCCGTCGATGAGATGGACGATCCGCGTAAAAGGCTGCGCCTCACGCGGTTTATTAGTCGCTGAGCGGGACATCCTTATTTGAGCCGCGTGAGGCGAAGCCTTTTACGCGGAGATAGTGACGTAATTGCGCGCGGAGGAAACGCCGTCCGGCACCGCTCTTCAGGAATTTCTCTCGACCCTCAGCGTCTTCGCGCTCCGTGTACGCCTCATAGTAAATAAGTTTCCATGGACCGCGTGATTTCGTGGCGAATGAAGCGCCCCGCTTATGCTCCGACAACCGCCTCTTCAAGTCCGTCGAGAAGCCAATGTAGAAACCGGAGTCGCTCTCCGACCGCAGCACGTAGACGTAAAACATCCGCTTTCTTTTTACCGCGACAGCCGCGTGAGGCGAAGCCTTTTACGCGGCGACGAATGACCTCGGTAGCGCGCCCGTCTCGGGCGTGGGTTTTGGCGTCTCCCGAAACGAACTTGGTTTTTTGTCCCAATCTGTTATTCCCAAAAGTGTGCGATTGGTCACTTTTTCTCGCGCCACGAAATTAGATCCGGTCATCGCGCTCGCGCCTACAGAATCCTGCACGTTCGATGCGAATTCCGGGGAGCACACGCTTGCAGCGTGTTGGTCGAGGCATTCTGCCGAGACGAACTTTCCTTTCCGTCTCAATTCCTTCGGTGGTGTTGCGAAAAAGTTCGCGACTCGCAAAACTTTCGATCGCCAGCACGCTGCAAGCGTGCGCTCCCCAGACCTCCGCGTTCACGCCTAACGAGTCATGAACACGCTGCTTCACGACATTCGTTATGGCGTTCGAATGCTCCTGAAGCATAAAGGCTTTTCCGCCGTCGCGATCATCGCGCTCGGGCTCGGGATCGGCGCCAATACCGCCATCTTCAGCCTGGTCAACGGCGTTCTCCTTCGTCCGCTTCCGTTTCCGAATTCGGATCGCATCATCTATTTCGAAGGAAAAAATCCTGCGGCCGGCATTACCGACAGCAACATTTCGTATCTCGATTTCACCGATTGGTCGCAACAAACCGATCTCTTCGCGAGCACCGCGGCCTACTGGACCGGCAACGCCGACCTCAGTGGCGACGGAGCGGAGCCGGAGGCCGTGCCCCGCGCAGGCGTGACGACCGGGTTCTTCTCTGTGCTCGGTGTCCAGCCAGTTCTCGGCCGAGCGATCGTTCCCGAAGACGACAAACCAGCCTCATTCAACGGCGGCCGGGGCACCGTCGCGATCATCAGCCATGGCTTGTGGAAGCGCCGCTTCGGATCCGACCCGGCCATTATCGGGAGGGTGGTCCAGATGAAGTCGCGGCCTCTCACGGTTATTGGCGTGATGCCCCCGGGGTTTGAATACCCGGAGCAAACCCAGATTTGGGTAAACAGCGCGGTCAATCTCTCAGAAGAGCCGCGCGATAACCGCGCGTGGTCGGCGATCGCCCGTCTCAATTCCAACGTCGATCTGAAGCAAGCGCAGACTCGCGTGAGCGGCATCAACGCGCGGCTCGACAAGCAGTTTCACGAGACGAACAAGGGCTGGGACGTTTCTCTTTGGACGCTCCACGAACGTCTCGTTCGGGAGGTGAAACCATCCCTTCTCGCACTCCTCGGCGCCGTCGGATTGGTGCTCCTCATCGCCTGCGCGAACGTAGCGAACCTTCTCCTCGCGCGGAGTGCCGCGCGGCAAAAGGAAATTGCCATCCGGGCCGCGATGGGTGCGAGCCGCACTCGTGTCCTGCGTCAGATGCTGACGGAAAGTATTTTGCTCTCGGCGATCGGCGGGATTGCGGGACTCATTCTCAGCATTTGGTTAACCGACGTGCTGATGTCGATGTTGCCCGAAGGCGCGCCGCGGCTCGAGCACATCGGGATCGATTATCGCGTTTTGGCATTCGCTCTCGGTGTCTCGGCGCTTACCGGCAGTTCTCTTCGGCATCGTTCCCGCCCTCCAAGCCTCGAAGCTCGACGTCACCAGTGCGTTGAAACAAGGCGGACGCAGCGGCGAAGGACATCGGCGGACAAGTGCGCGCAGCCTGCTGTTGATCGGCGAAGTCGCTCTCTCGCTCATGCTGTTGGTTGGCGCTGGATTGCTCATCAAGAGCTTCCTCCGTCTCCAGGAAATACGGCCGGGCTTCAATGCCCACAATGTCCTCATCGCCAACCTGGCGTTGCCCTACCCGAAATATCAGTATGAGCAGTTTGAGGAATTTTTCCGCCAGCTGAAAGAGCGGCTTGAAGCGGCGCCCGGCGTGCAAGCGGCCGGAGGCAGCATGAATCTCCCGCTCAACGCGAGTGGTTACGCGATTGGACGCGGATTTATTCCGGAAGGCCGGCCGCTCACGGTCGAGGAAAACAGGGACGCGATGTTCTCCAGCATCACAGGCGATTATTTTCGCGCCCTGCAAATTCCGTTGCTCTCCGGACGCACCTTTGAACTTCGCGACAATGCTGACGCACCGAAGGTGGTAATCATCAACGAAACCATCGCGAAGCGTCACTTCGGTTCGCCCGCCGAGGCGATCGGCAAACGCCTTTCCATCTGGCGCGACGAAAAATTCATGCGCGAAATCGTCGGGGTCGTTGGCGACACGAAGACCGGTTCTCTGACTGGAGAGGGGGTCGCGCAAATCTACGTGCCGAACGCCCAGGCTCGGGAGAATTTCATGGGGCTGGTGATTCGAACCGCCGGCGATCCGGCTGCCTTTGCTACCACCTTGCGACGCGAAGTGCAGGCGCTCGACAAGGACCAGCCCATCTACAACGTCCGCACGATGGACGACGTGGTGATGAACTCGTTAGGCACGCGGCGTGTTTCGATGCAGCTCTTTGCCGTCTTCGCGATCGCGGCGTTGCTCCTTGCCGCGATCGGCATTTACGGCGTCATGGCTTACACGGTCACGCAACGCACGCAGGAAATCGGCATCCGCATGGCGCTTGGTGCGCAGAGAAGTGATGTGCTCGGACTAGTCGTTAGGCAGGGAATGACGCTGGCCGCGATTGGTGTTGTCGCCGGACTGGCCGGTGCCTTCAGTCTCACGCGCGTCATGGCAAGTTTGCTTTTCAATGTGCGGCCAGATGATCCGACGACGTATCTCGCGATTTCGTTTCTGCTTATCGTCGTCGCGTTTCTCGCCTGCTATCTGCCCGCGCGCCGCGCCGCCAAACTCGACCCAATGATTGCACTCTCGCGCACGTAAGGATCGAACCGCACCATGATCAAAAACGCACAAGCCGCGTGAGGCGAAGCCTTTTACGCGGCCCGCGCGTCGTGCCGCGAAACTCGACCCGGTGATTGCTCTCTCGCGCACGTGCGACCGCGTGAGGCGAAGCCTTTTACGTGGTTACGCGGATTCGAGTTGTGGAGTGTAGAGAATCCGTCATCGTCGTCAGGCATACGGTTGACCCATGAACTTTTCTTCGCGCAATTGCGCCGTCTCGGCTGAGCAAGAGATCGCAGAAGAGGAAGCACTTGCAAAAGGTATGGGCGAAAGGCAGAGAAATTTCCCCGCCAGAGCTCTGTGCTCTACGGGAAGGCCTAGTATATGACCAGTTACGGGTTCTCGGGGGGGGACCCTAATGAAGACGATCAAGCTACCAACGGACACAATCAGATATGATCCTAATAAACCGCTCGGAAAACGAGGAGGTTTCGGCCAAGTGTTCTTCGGACTAGCATCCGATGGACGTGAAGTGGCGGTTAAGAAACTCCACGTCCTAGCTGCCGATGCTGCGCATCGCGAGTTGTCTATCGCGCGTGAGTTCAAAGGCTGTACGTTTGAACATGTCATGCCGTTTATCGACAGTGGTGAGGACGCTGACACGGGAGAATATTTCTTGAGTGATGCCAAGAGCAGACGGGAGTCTGCAAGAGGCTATGGAAAGAGATGGAGGCTTACCGCCGTCTAGCGCCGCCTCTGTGCTTCTCGAAATGATCCAAGGACTAAGCAAGTGGGCGAGATCGTTCATCGCGATTTGAAACCGGATAACATTCTTTATCACGAAGGTCTTTGGAAAAAGCGGATTTCGGCATTGCTCGATTTGTTGAAGAAGCGACCGCAAGCAATACTCTCAAGGACTGTCTAAGTCCCTTCTATGCTGCGCCTGAGCAATGGCGCTTCGAGCGAGCAACTCACGCGACGGATGTTTATGCACTCGGATGCATCGGGTTCTTTATCATGACTGGGAGGCCACCTTTCGTTACCCGTCCAGAGCTAGAGCATCTCAAGGAGCCATTTCCGCAATTTGATTGTGCTGATGGTCGGCTGAGAGCGCTCATCAACAATATGGTTCGGAAGCTTCCAGAAACCAGACCCACACTGTCGCGCATTCAGGGCGTTTTGACGGAAGTAGTGGCAAAGCCTTATGTGGGAGGTGCCGATTCTCTTTCTGTCTGGCTGCTGCCGGCGCACAGGTGGCAGAGCGGGAACAGCGGGTGCAAGCACAGGTGGCGGCTCAACAATCTGTCAGCGAAGCCAGGCGAATCTCGGGAAAGCAGCGTTCGAGATCCTTTCGGACAGTGTCGAGCGGCTGTGGGGCAAGATCCACGCGGAAGCGCCGAACTCGACCGTCGCCCGGGAAGGAGTGGCGACGTTTTTGAATGTAAACTTGGCGATGGTTCACTGGCGGTAAACCTATCGAGATCATCCAATGTGGAACCAGATTCATTCCCCAGTCTGGTTGGGATGTCATCGCTTCGTCGCAGATAATGTGTTACTCAAGAAAAGCCAATACCATGGTCCGTCTCGTTAAGGTATGTGGACTTAGGGGAGCTTCCGAGTATCGATGGAACGAAGTGTCTTACTGGAGTATGTCCACAAGAGGACCGCAGTTTCAACCGTTTGCGTCTTCGGGCCAGGATGCCGACTACGCGGCCTCAAACATAATGCATACGGTGAGTATAGCCTTCGGGCCGGAGCCAATTGACGACGAGAAAGAAGACGAATTCCATGGACGATGGATATGGCTTTTCGCAAAGGCTTCGTCCGGGCAACTCAGACATCCCTCGTCATTGCCGATTCACGGTTGGCCCCCAGCTCTGATGGGTCTAGAATAGGGGTCAGGGTTAGAATAGGAATAGGGGTCAGTCAACAAATCTTGACACGACAGCAGCTTGCATTCTGACACGTCGAAGTGACCAGGGGGAACTCGGCTTCATAAAGCAAAGGCTTTTCAAATAATCGCAGACCCGAGCATTAGCGCAGCCAGCACGCCGCTTTCGTCAGAAAAGCACAGTTATTCCCGCGTCAAAGCACGACAATGGCTGTCAAGATTTGTTGACTGACCCCTATTCTTCCTCCCGAAGCCTTGGGCTGCGTGTCAACCGTGGATTCTACCGGGCGAATAATCTTCGTTGCTGACTCCATCGCGACGAACGCTTGAAACTATCAATAGCTCGTAGCAGGAACAGCTGAGCAATAATTAACAAACTTATCATGTCGATAATCTAGATACCGTCTGTTAGGTGTGCAGCCCGCGAAAAGTAACACTGTTGTCACTCTTTCCATCGGGTCGAAACAACTCGTTGTGTATGCCGATGAAAACCTGAGTATAGCGAAAGCGTTGCCAAAGGAGAGACAGCCCCGTCACGGAGCCATAGCGTTGCGTCTATCTACTGGCTACAGTGCCTGATCCGGGTCATATACGACGTGTTTTCTTGCGCGCTCGATCACCGAATCGTCTCCTATGATAATGAGTTCACGGTTAAATGGCGGCGCTGGTTTCGCTGGAACAAGCGGTCGTAAAACTGCGAATGCTTGCGATACAAACGCAATCGAAATGAGTGCAGACACAACTGCACACTTCATTTTCGTTGCCAGGAATAGTTTCACAGAAGTTTCCGACATTGTGGTTCAGTACGTAATTTGTTTTTGCAGATCAATTTCTTCTGCCAAAAGATTCGCCGGGAAAATTCCAGTTGCCACGCTTGCACAATACCGCGCAGTTTCCGCGCTTACTTGTTCGCCAACAGCAACGGGCATTTGTGAATCCAAATCATAAACAATAAAGGTTTTCATTTTTTAAATTCCTTTCCACTGATGTAATGCGGGAAATCCGGCGCGAAACCGCCGAATAAGCGCGTAAGGATTGCGCCAGTGGCGTCGGAACGGGGCGCACCCCGGAAATATGTAAGGGTGTCGAGCTGATATTCTCGCGATTACTTTCGCTGCCTTGGCCTAGCAAGCCGTTGTTTAACGCATCCGCTTAGCTGGTAACAACAGCGTTACCTTTCTAGTCGCAGCGGGCCAGCTCAATGTTCCTTATTCACATGTAGGGCCAGAAATGAGTTCTCAATGACGAGAGGTCAAAGAAGGCCAAAAGAATGAAAGGAAAATAAAATGATGAAAAATCAAAACATCGTATTCATAGCCATAGCGTTTGCGTTTGCACTTGCGCCGGTTACTGGGGCGAAGCCAATCCCTCAGGGTGGCCCAACTGTCGAGGCAGCTGCTAACGCGCCCGCAGCTACGGCTGATTCAACAAGCTCCGAGGCTCCGGGATTCCCGGTTGTCACCATCCATAGCATTGACAATGTTACCCGGGGAAAAATCGGTACATTCGTGTTGGCCGCGAATTCTCAAATCTCGCTGGCTAGAACTTTTGTAAACTTTTCTGTCAGTGGGACAGCTATCCCAGGAGTTGATTACACTCCGCTTGTCCCGCCTGCCTCCATCGGACAGGCCGGCTTAGGAGTAATCCTAGTCAAGACGTTGCCCGATCCCCGAGCATCAGTCATCCGCCAGGCGTATAGCGTTGTGGTAACTCTGCAACCCGGCCTGGGATATGCCGTAGGCGCACCTAGCTCAGCTCAAATGTTCATTAAGCCTTGAGCTTGAGTCTTCGAAAGGCGGCAACGAATCGCGCGCCGCGCTGCTCCCGGGAAGCTTTCGGGGCGGCGCGGCGTAGCGCA
>CAVXHW010000036.1:0-61751 GCA_963761585.1 uncultured Verrucomicrobiae bacterium | reverse complement strand
CGCCGCAGTGGAAAGTTTCACCGGCTTTACGTTGCGGGCCGATTTGTAGGTTTTCTCGTCAAAAGAACCGGAAACGATGAGCACTCTCTTGGCATCAGTCTGTTTGCTGAGAAGATCGACGAACGATTTTGTCTTCAGCTCCGACACAACAAACTTGTCGATGGTTAAAACATCTCCGGCGTTGATGCGTTCGCTCAACGCTTTTCGAAAAGCGAGTCGACGAACGGATTTTCCAACTTTCTTCGAATAATCGCGCGGCTTCGGGCCAAAAACGACGCCACCGCCTCGCCAAATCGGCGACGACTTGTAACCGGCCCGGGCACGCCCTGTTCCTTTTTGCCGCCACGGCTTTGCGCCTGACAAATCTACTTCGGCCTTGGTCTTCGTGTTGGCGGAACCAGAACGCCGCGCGGCGCGCATCGCCACTACCGCATCGTGTACAGCCTGGGTCCCGCGACCGTCTTCGATCAGGTCGATCTTTGCTTCTTTCGCTCCGGCTTTGGTTAAAACTTTCGCGCTCATTTCTTCTGCGCCATTTCACGCAGGGTCTTCGGCTTCTTCGCCTTCTCTTCTTCCTCATGCTGCCGGTGCTCAGCATGTAAGGCCCGTAAGTGTTCGGGATGTTTGATGGCCGGTCGCACGATCACATAACTGCCGTTCGCGCCGGGCACAGCACCGCTTATCAAAATAATTTTTTCTTCTTCGCGCACCTGCATCACCTGTAGATTTTGCACTGTCACACGCTGATCGCCCATGTGACCGGGCATTCCCTGGTTCTTCCAAATGCGTCCGGGCGTAGAGCGATTGCCAACCGCGCCGATGCGCCGATGCGTCTTCGAACCGTGCGCCGCGCCTTGCCCATGGAAGTTGTGCTTCTTCATCACGCCTTGAAAGCCTTTGCCTTTCGAGCGGCCAATCACATCGACGAAATCGCCCGCCTGAAATTGCGTCACGCTCAAGTTGACGTCGCCTTCGGGAAGATCGTTTCGCAATCGAAATTCGCGCACGAATCGCTGCGGCCCAACTCCAGCCTTCTTGAATTCACCGACGAGTGCCTTCGTCACGCGCGATTCCTTTTGGGTTCCGAACCCGACTTGCACGGCCGAATAACCTTCGTTGTCGTCGGTCAAACGCCGCAACAAAACATTATCGCCGGCCGCGATCACAGTCACCGGACACAGTCGACCTTTGGCGTCGTAAACGCTGGTCATACCAATTTTTTGTCCTAGAAGTCCGATGCTCATGACCATGCAATCGCAAATATTTCAGAAGTGCCTCCGCTTAAATCTTAATCGTGATGTCAACGCCCGCAGGCAGGTTCAGTTTCTTCAATTCGTCCACTGTCTTCGCGGTCGGCTCGATGATGTCCAGCAACCGTTTGTGAGTGCGAATTTCAAATTGTTCCATCGATTTTTTGTCCACGTGCGGGGAACGATTCACTGTGAATTTTTCGATTAATGTCGGCAGCGGAATCGGTCCCGGCCACGCGCGCGCCCGTTCGTTTGGCAGTATCCACAATCTCGATGGCGGATTGGTCGAGCATGCGGTGATCGAATGCCTTCAGGCGAATGCGGATGCGCTGGCCGTTGCTCATTTCGCCTCCTTTTGATCAAGAATCGCCGCGACCAGATTCGCCGGGACGGGCTCAAAGGACGACGGCTCCATCGAATAACTCGAGCGGCCTTTCGATAACGACCGGATCGCGGTTGCATATCCGAACAATTCCGCCAGCGGCACCATCGCGTGAATGATCACCATGTTGCCGCGCGTCTCGATGCTGTTGATCGCGCCACGCCGCCGGCTCAAGTCGCCGCAAATATCACCCTGATATTCTTCCGGCGTGATGTTCTCGACCTTCATGATCGGCTCCAGCAGGATTGGTTTGCCCTGCTTGAAGCCGTCTTTCATCGCGAAAATCGACGCCATCTTGAATGCGAGCTCGTTGGAATCGACTTCGTGGAACGAGCCGTAAACGATGTCCACTTCCACATCGACAACGGGATAACCGCCCAACACGCCGTTGAGCACCGCTTCGTCGATGCCCTTCTTCACCGCCGGGATGTATTCCCTCGGAATAACGCCTCCCACGATCTTGTTCTCGACTGTGAGACCGGTTCCGCGCGCGCCGGGACGCACGTCCACTTCCACGTGCCCATACTGACCGCGGCCGCCTGATTGCTTAATCAACTTGCCAACGCCATGGGCGCCGGCGGTGATCGTTTCGCGGTACGCGATCTGCGGTTTGCCGGCGTTTGCGTCCACTTTGAACTCGCGGAACATCCGGTCACGAATGATTTCCAGGTGCAGTTCGCCCATTCCGGCGATGATGGTCTGGCCAGTGTCCTCGTGTGTGTAGACGCGGAAAGTGGGATCTTCTTCGGCGAGGCGCTGCAACGCGGTCGCCATTTTTTCCTGGTCCACTTTCGTCTTCGGCTCAATCGCCATTGAAATGACTGGATCGGGGAAAGACGGCGGTTCGAGAAGGATCGGATGATCCTCATCACAAAGCGTGTCGCCAGTCGTGATGTTCTTGATTCCAACAATCGCGGCGATATCGCCCGAGTAACACGTCTCGATGTCTTCGCGTTTGTCCGCCTGGATCTGAATTAAACGCGAAATCCGCTCACGTTTGTTCGTGCGCGGATTGTAAACAGTGTCGCCTTTGCTGAGGCTGCCGGAATAAACGCGGAAGAACACCAGTTTCCCGACAAACGGATCGCTCCACAGCTTGAACGCGATGGAACAGAAGTCGCCGTTGTCGTCGGTGACCGCTTCCATTGGTTCGCCTGTATCGGGGTTCTGGCCTTTGGCCGGCGGAATGTCGAGCGGGCTTGGCAGGTAATCGACAACCGCGTCGACCAAATATTGAATACCAATATTCTTAAGCGCTGAGCCGCCAATGACCGGCACGAATTTATTCGCGATCGTCTGGCGACGAATGCCAGCCTTCAATAACTCCGGCGTGATCTCGCGCTCTTCGAGCACTGCCTCGGCGACTTCATCGTCGAGATTAGAAACCTGTTGGATTAGTTCGTTGCGCGCCTTCTCAACCGCGTCTACGTGCTCCTTCGGCACATCGGTCACTTCATAGGTCGACCCAAGCTGATCGTCGTCAGAGTAAATAATCGCCTTCTTGTTAATGACGTCGAGCTGGCCGCGCAGCTGATCTTCGCTTCCCAGCGGCAGCAAAACCGGCCACGCGTTTGCGCCGAGTTTTTTATGGATGCTGTCGACCGACATTTTGAAATCTGCGCCGACGCGATCCATTTTATTGATGAATGCGAGACGCGGCACGTTGTACTTTGGTGGCCTGACGCCATACCGTTTCGGATTGCGGCTGCACGCCGGCCACACCATCGAAAACTGCGATCGCGCCATCGAGCACGCGGAGTGAACGCTCCACCTCGGCGGTAAAATCGACGTGACCCGGCGTGTCGATGATGTTGATGCGCTGCTTGACGCCTTCGAACATCTTGTAAACGCCTTCTTCTTTGCGCTGTGACCAACTGCAGGTTGTCGCGGCTGACGTGATCGTGATCCCGCGTTCCCGTTCCTGTTCCATCCAATCGGTCACGGTGGTGCCCTCGTGCACCTCTCCCATCTTGTGGATCATTCCCGTGTAAAAGAGAACGCGCTCGGTAATCGTTGTTTTACCGGCGTCGATATGCGCCGCGATCCCGATGTTCCGCGTTCGTTGCAGCGGAAACTTGCGATCCGGCGAGTTTGGATTTTTCGCCGTGGCCTTCTTTTGTTCCATTGTTGCCGTCGCCATAATTGTCACCACCTGAAATGCGCGAATGCGCGGTTCGCCTGCGCCATTTTATGTGTGTCGTCGCGTTTTTTGATTGCGTTCCCCTGGCCCGCAGCGGCGTCTTTGAGTTCTTGCGCCAGCGCGTCAGCCAGTCGCAGCCCCTTGCGGCCGTCGGCAAATTTCACAATCCAGCGCGTGGCTAGTGAGATTTGCCGCGCAGGCGTCACTTCCATCGGCACCTGATACGTCGCGCCGCCAACCCGGCGGGAACGCACCTCCAGCCGCGGACGCACGTTTTCGATTGCTTTGTTTACGATCTCCAGCGGATCGACTGAATCAGAGCCTTCGCGCGATTTGTCGATCGCAGTGTACACGATGCGTTCGGCGAGCGATTTCTTGCCCCGCTCCATTACCGTCGTGATGAGACGGGCTACCGCCTGACTCCCATATCGGGAATCGACGTGCTCCTCTTTTTTGTGAACTCTCCTTCGCCGCGACATTGTCGATCGTCTGTTTCAAATTTGATTTGTTTTACTTGGCCGCTGCCGGTGCTGCTTTCGCCGCACCGCCTCCACCGGCCGCCCCGCCCTTCGGCCGCTTCGCTCCGTACTTGGAGCGACCGCGCCGCCGCCCATCCACACCAAGCGCGTCAAGCGTTCCGCGCACAATGTGATAACGCACGCCGGGCAAATCCTTCACTCGTCCGCCGCGCACCAGCACGATCGAGTGCTCCTGCAAATTGTGCCCTTCGCCCGGAATGTAGGCAATCACTTCCTGGCCATTCGTCAACCGCACTTTCGCCACTTTGCGCAGCGCAGAATTCGGCTTCTTCGGCGTGCGCGTCATCACCTGCACGCACACACCGCGCCGCTGCGGACAACCCGCGAGCGCCGGTGACTTCGATTTCACCGACACCTTCTGGCGTCCTTTGCGAATCAGCTGATTGATCGTGGGCATTTTCCAAATCCTAAACGTAAAGCGCCGCCAAAGGATCGTTCCTGCGGGCGACAAAAAACCCGCTTCAGGCCGCGCAATAAACTCTCACGCTCCTGATGCGGTAAGCGCCGAATATAGAGGCAAGATCGTGATCTGCAAAAAATATTTTGGCCTTCAATTGTTATTCCGAGCGAAGTCGAGGAATCTCTAATGTCACATGCAGAACGACTTTCAACTCCTCGCGAGCGATCAACATTCAAAAGCTCGGCGCGGACGATTAAAAACTGCGCATGGCGTGATCGATACGCCTGCGTTTATGCCTGTGGGAACACAAGGGAGCGTGAAGGGCGTCAGTCCACGCGAACTCCGCGAGCTGAATGCGCAGATTGTTCTGGGAAACACCTACCACTTGTTCGTTAGGCCTGGACTCGACGTCATCAAGCATTTTGGCGGCCTGCACAATTTCATGAGTTGGGATGGGCCGATTCTCACAGACAGCGGCGGGTATCAGATTTTCTCGCTCGTGAAGTTGCGCAAAATCACCGAGGACGGCGTGGAATTCCAAAATCACGTCGACGGCGCGCGAGCGTTCATTTCGCCGGAGATCGCAATGGAAATTCAAGCTGCGCTCGGCAGCGACATTGCGATGGTGCTCGATGAATGCGTTCCGTATCCTTGCGAGTACGACTACGCAGCGAAAAGCGCTGAGTTGACGGCGCGGTGGGCAAAGAGATGCCGGCTATGGAAAGAGCGAAACGCCGAACGCCCAATGCCCAACGCCCAACGCCCAACTGAGAATCAGCAACTCAGCAATCAGCAATCAGCAATCGACTCGCCATCTGCTTTTCGGCATCATCCAAGGCGGCACGTTCGAGGATCTGCGGAAGCAAAGCGCGCAACAGATTGTCGATCTTGATTTCGACGGCTACGCGGTCGGCGGGGTGAGCGTGGGCGAGCCAGAAGAGGAAATGATGCGCGCGGTTGAATCGGCGGAGCCATTTTTGCCTGCGGACAAACCGCGTTACGCAATGGGACTCGGCACGCCGCCGCAAATGCTGGAACTGGTGGCCCGCGGGATGGACATGTTCGATTGCGTGTTGCCGACGCGCCTTGCCCGAAATGGCACGGCGTTCACAGCGGCAGGCACGATCAATTTAAAGAATGCCGAGTTCGCACGGGACAAAAGATCCATCGAAGAAAACTGCGCGTGTCCCGCCTGCCGCGAATTCACGCGCGGCTACATTCGCCATCTCATCAAGGCGGAGGAAATTCTCGGGCTTCGTTTGGTCACGCTGCACAATTTGCATTTTTATTTGAACCTGATGAGTCGAGCTCGCACAGAAATTGAATCCGGGACGTTCGAGAAATTCCGTAAGAGATTCGTGGCAGAATATAAGACGCGGGATACAGCGGGGATCACCTGATTAAAGCGTCTAACAATCGTCATTCCGAGCGGAGTCGAGGAATCCCGTGGCAAAGCCTCTCCGGTAACGTCGCGGGATGTCTCGACCTCGCTCGACATGACAGAGCTGTTATTGTTCACCAGTTGCACGTTGTGCAGCGCGAAGGTCCGACACAAAATGCTTGTATTCGCGTTCGCGTGATTCCTCGTCGGGTTGGCGGAGAAGCGATGACGGATGAACAGTCGCGAGCACTCTTGGCGCGAGCTTCGAGGACAACACCTTGCCGCGGTCGCGCGTCACGCGGAATCCCGGGCCGAAAATGGCTTGTGCCGCTGTCGCACCCATTGCCACGACGAGGTTGGGCTTAACGATCCGCAGTTCCGCTTCCAGCCAGGGACGGCACGCCGCGATTTCGCGCGAGTTGGGCTTCTGATGAATGCGGCGTTTGCCGCGAGGTTCCCACTTAAAATGTTTCACCGCATTGCTCACGTAAGCCTGCGATCGATCGATTCCAGCGTCCGCGAGCGCGCGATCCATAATTTTCCCAGCCGGACCAACGAATGGTTTGCCCGCCACATCTTCGTAATCGCCCGGCTGTTCGCCAATCAGCATCATCGCTGCGCGCTTTGGTCCTTCCCCAAAAACAGTTTGAGTCGCTCGTTTGTACAAATGACACGCAGTGCAATGAGTTGCTGCTTCTCGCATCGTGGCCAGACTTGATGTATCCGGCGGCTGCGCTGGTCGCGCGTATTCCTCGTTCTGTTCGTCGCATCTCTAATCTGAATCGAATGTCGCGCGCGTATCGTATGTTGCGATGCTGCTGCGGTGGAACGCGTTGTCCTCAACGCGTAGGCAGCGATGCTTCGTCAGACATCTTGCGTCTGCGGCGATTGACATCGTCTTCGGAGAAGCCGATCCGCCTTGAGAGCTCGTAAGCAGCGCGGCAACCGGCCTTATCATGCAATTGCAAACCGAACGACTCATCCTGCGCTCCTTCCAGCGAGAAGACGTCGATGCGATGGCGCAGTTATTCGCGAATCCCGATTTCATGCGTTTCTCGTTAGGCGCTTTCACCGAACGAAAGAAGACGGTGGATTTCATCGAGAAGGTGATGGGCTGGGATCTCGCCGGTATGCCGTCGCAGTTTGCCGTCGTTTCGCGTGGCGAACAGGCTGTCATTGGTTACTGCGGTTTTCACCATCATCCTGAAGTGCCGGGAGAAGTTGAGATCGGGTATCGATTGCATCCCGATTACTGGAATCGCGGTCTCATCACCGAAGCCGCGCGTGCTGTGCGCGATCACGCCTTTGCCGATTTAAAACTGCCTCGCGTGATTTCGCTGATTCATCCGGAAAATATCCCGTCACGTCGCGTGGCGGAGAAAAATGGAATGAAGGTAGAAAAGGAAATTACGTTTCGCGGCTTTCCGACGCTGGTGTATGCGATAACTCGCGAACAGTGGCTGGCGAATCGTGACGCTTCATGAACTCGCGTGCCAGCGCCCGATAAGCCTGCGCGGCAGGTCCGCTCGAAGCGTATTCCAGAATCGATTTTCCAAAGCTCGGTGCCTCGCTCAGCCGAACGCTCCTCGGGATCACAGTCTCGTAAACGCGTTCACCAAAATGTTTTCGCACGTCGGCAACTACCTGTTGGCCAAGCCTGGTCCGCGCATCGAACATCGTCATAACGATCCCGCCCAGCTCGAGACGATCGTTCGCGCCTGATTCCAGTACTTGCTCAATGAGCCGCACAATCTTAACCAATCCTTCAAGCGCGAAATATTCGCATTGGATCGGAGTCAGCAGCTCGTCCGCAGCGGCCAGCGCGTTACTCATCAAAATTCCAAGCGACGGCGGACAATCCAGGAAAACGAAATCGAATGTCTGATCGGTGTGCAGGGGTTTCAGCGTTTCAGCGAGGCGCGTGAGATGGTTTGGCATCCGTGCGATCTCCACCTCCGCGCCGGCCATATCCAGATCTGCGGGCACGATGAACAGGCCTTCGCTTCGGGTCGGCAAAATCTTTTCATTGATTGAAGCCTCACCGAGCAGCGGCTCATAAAGACTGATGTCCTCGACTCCCTGCAAACCAAATGAACTGGTTGCATTCGCTTGTGGATCGAGATCGACAATTAAAATCCGCTTGCCCAACTCCGCCAATGCGGCGCCGAGATTCACCGCCGTGGTAGTTTTCCCCACCCCGCCTTTTTGATTAGCGATCGCGACTATTTTCATTCTGGGGCAAGCGCTTTGAGTTTTATCATGACGCAATCTTTCGAATGATGATGTTGCCGACCGTGGTAAACGGAAACTAAATTTTTCGAATTTCAGGTTTGGAGTTTCAGCAGTAGCGGTTTAACGGTCACCGAGCTGTGAAAGCTTCTTCAGTAACCATTGAATCGGCATCGCGTTCGAAAATGTCCGAAGAGGAAGAACGCCTCATTTTGCGAACTCAGGACGCGCGCGGCGTGGTCACGTTGACGCTAAATCGCCCGCAAGCGTTTAACGCTTTATCTGAAGCGATGCTCGCGGAGTTGCAGCGGGAGTTTGACGCAATCGCGTCCGACGAATCCGTGCGTGTAGTTGTCATTAGCGGCGGAGGGCAAAGCGTTTTGCGCGGGCCACGACCTCAAAGAAATGCGCGCCGATCCATCGCTGGAATATTACGAGCGGCTTTTCGCTCGATGCTCCGAAATGATGCTCGCTATCCAGCGATTGCGGGTGCCTGTGGTCGCGCGCGTGCAGGGAATCGCAACGGCCGCGGGTTGTCAGTTGGTCGCGATGTGTGATCTCGCAGTCGCGTCGAGCGCCGCCCGCTTCGCGGTAAGCGGCGTAAACGTCGGCCTTTTCTGTTCCACACCCGGCGTGGCGCTTTCACGCGATGTTTTGCGCAAACAGGCGTTCGAAATGCTGGTCACCGGAGAATTCATCACTGCGCAGGAGGCAAAGGCGCGCGGCCTGGTCAACCGCGTTGCAGAACCCGAACAACTCGACGCCGAACTCGAGAAGCTCGTCGCGGCGATCATCAGCAAACCACGTGTCGCAGTTGCAATGGGAAAAGAATTTTTCTATCGGCAGGCCGAGCTGAGTGTCGCGGACGCGTACGACGCGGCGAGTCAAATCATGGCGTGCAATATGATGGACGACGCGGCGCTTGAAGGCGTGCAAGCTTTCATCGAAAAGCGGCCGCCTCGCTGGAATCAAGACTCGAACAGGTGACAGATCGAAACTACCGTTGGTAGAGCGCGACCGCCGGGCGCGCCGAATCGGACCGCGCAGCGGTCCGTCCCTACCATTTAATCTCGCTCCCGAATTCTTTTCTTTTACCGTGTGCCCGATGAGTTTGACTGTTAAGCAATTGGCCGAGCTATCCGGCGGCGAACTGGTGGGTGACCAGACGCTGAAGATCACAGGCGCAGCATCGCTCAGCGAAGCGACACCGGGAGAAATCAGCTTCTTCACAAATCGAAAATACGTCGGCCTGCTGCGCAAAACCCGTGCGTCGGCAATTTTTGTTCCTGCTGGATTTTTCTGAGCCGATCAATGCTGCGCAGATTCGCGTTTCCAATCCCACCAAGGCGTTCGAGCAGGTCGTGCTCAAATTCGCACCGAAGCCGATTACCTTCGCGCCCGGGACTCATCCCAGCGCGATCGTCGATCCAAGTGTTCAACTCGGCGAGCGCGTTTCGATTCAACCGCTAGCAGTAATCGAAGCCGGAGCAAAAATCGGCGACGACGCGATCATAGGGGCCGGCAGCTATGTCGGGCACGAGACGGTGATCGGCTCCGCGTGTCACATCTATCCGAATGTGACAATTCGCGAACGAAGCCGGATTGGCTCGCGCGTAATCATTCACAGCGGCGCTGTGATCGGAGCTGACGGATTTGGTTTCGAAATGATCGATGGCCGCCAACAAAAAATTCAGCAACTCGGGATTGTTCAAATCGACGACGACGTCGAGATCGGCGCGAACACGACTGTTGATCGCGCGCGGTTCGGCCGGACTTGGATTCAACAAGGCGTCAAGATCGACAATCTCGTGCAAATCGCGCACAACGTTGTGATCGGCAGGAATACCGTCGTCGCAGCGCAGACCGGAATTGCCGGCAGCGTCCAGATCGGTCAGCGTGTGCTGATTGGCGGGCAGGTTGGTGTCATTGGGCACATCGAAATTGGTGATAACACAGCTATCGGTGCGCAAAGCGGTATCTCCAAGAATATTAACGGCGGGGCATGGTGGGCGTCGCCTGCTGTGCCACTTGCAGAAGCAAAGGAACAGATTGCCTGGGTTCGCCGGCTCGGGAAACTCTTCGCGCGAGTAAAAGAAATCGAAAACAAACTGGGGCTGTAAAAGCTATGCTCCGTCGCGCTGCATCATTCTGAGCAAAGCGAAGAACCTCGGATCAAATTCAGGCTAACCGACTGCAGCGGAAGTAGACCAGAGATGTTTCGCTCCGCGCAACATGACAGATAATTTTGGTGTTTAAGCTCCCCGTGCGCTGCTCAGAAGTCCATGCAACCCGTCAGGCGAAATCCATTCGGCGCCGCACGCCTGCACGGTTTCGGCTTCCATCAAATCGGAAGTGGCAACCATCAGCTCGAAGCGTTTGGCGTACTTGCTCGCCAACCGCTCAATGATGGCATCGGCTGATTGCTCACTGCGCGAGTAAAAAACCTGCACCTCGGTTGGGTCGGAAGTCACGTCGACCTTTTTGCCTTTGCCATCGAAAACGACAACGACATGCACACCGGTCCAATCCTGATAATCACGCAATTGCTTGAGCAACGCTTCGCGCGCCAGCGATGATCGACGCGCGTGAAGTTTGCGCAGCTCCGGCCAGCCAAAAATAATGCTGTGTCCATCGACGATGAGATAACGCGCCCGCGATTGCATCGGGATAATCTATACGGCTTTCGATCGAATGAACGTTGACCGTTCGAATGGCTGTCTTTCTCTCATTAACACCTCGCTTCAGCGAGGTGATGCAAAGACTGTATCCTTTCGTAATCGCTAAAGCGCTTAGCGGGTGTATCGACCGCTAATGCACCTCGCTGAAGCGAGGTCTTAATATCGATTACTCCGCCGCTGCCGATTCTTTCTGTCCCTGCTGCTTAGCCGGTGCCGGCCGCGGTGTGGCAGCTCGCTTCGATGCTTTTTTGCGTTGCAAATAAGCTCGGCGCCGCTTGCGCTTAATTTGTACCCGAAGCTGCTGTCCCATGGAATCTCTATGGATTGAAAATCGCAGAAACGCAATCAGCAATGAAAACCGATCCTTCTTTTCCAACGATGCCTTATGACCTTTTGCTTGTCTCTCCCCTTGCGAAGAGGAGAGGATTTAGGTGACGCGCTAGAATCGCCGCGCAGCGATTAGTCGACGAATACTCTCCCTCTTCTTGCGAAGAAGACGCGACTTGCAGGCGGTATCGCAGTCGCTCCTTGGACAGCCGAACTGATAATTAAGTCGCATCGGGTCTCGTATGGGCCGTGGAAATGATAATTGCTTTTTCACGAGATTTGTTGTTAAAAGGCTCGCCTATGGCGCAAAAAGAATCGGCGCTTTTTGCGGTCACCCCCGGAAGCTTGAGCGGGTTGGCCGTGATTTTTCTATTGCTCGCGGCGTTTTTCGCTCTGCTGAACGGTCACAAAGTGAAAGTTCTTCGCGCGGATGCCGCTTCGACCCGCGCGACAGTGTCTGCGAAAGTCAATGCGGTAACGGATGGAACAACTGGAGCTCAACAACAGGCTCGAGCCGCAAAAGCCGAAGCAGCGGTCGTCGAAGCGGAGAAAGAAAAAGCAGAGCTCAAAGGCAAACTAGACGCCAGCGAGCAGGAAATTGCAGCCTTACGCCAACGCGCAGCGGGAGCGGAAACGAACTCGAATCCGTCTGCAGCCGGGACCCCGGCGCCAGCCGACAACGCGCAAAGCGGCGATTTACAATCGCAAGTCGATGACCTTCGGCGTCAGCTCGATAGCGCCGAGAAAGAAAAAGAATTGCTAGCCGAAAAACTCCAGGACGTACAACAGCGCCCGGCGCAGGTCAAAGAAGCTTCCAAAGCAGAAACAAAGAAAAGACGTGAGATTGCGAGCGTCCCACGACAAGGCAGCAGCAGTCATCGTGCGGGTGTGCACGGGACCGTGCTTGCGTACAATCAGGCTTATAACTTCGTGGTATTAAATCTCGGTGCGCGCAATGGAGTGGAACCGAACTCGGAAATGCTCGTTTTGCGAGACGGGACGTTGATTGGAAAAATTCGCATTTCTTCGGTTGAACCAGCCACTGCTATCGGCGATATCATGAGCAATAGCTTGGCGCGCGGCGTCCAAGTACAACCTGGAGACAGTGTAATCTATGCTGGCACAAGTCCTTAAACTCCGAACAATCGTCGTTCCCGTTTTGCTCTGCGCATTTGTTGTTGCGCTGACCTCATGCGCGAGCCAAAAGCAAACAGCCCTCGTGAGCGACCCAGACGATCATGGCGGATCCCAGATGCCGTGGAACAAGCCGGAACCATGGGAAAACGGCCAGCAGGTCCAGGCCATGACCGATCGCCGCTAGATCCGATTTTCGGATCAGGTCCCAGAATTGTCGTATCGCAGTTTTTCCGCTGGCGTTTCGTTAGGCCGCACACCGTCCTCGAATCAGCTTGCCCTTCGGCGCGCCATCCGAAAGAGATCCTATGAATCGCACGTTCGGAAACGTGTACGAAGATGAGGAACGAGCTCGGGCCTATGCGACGCTTGAGTTTCCTGGAACGTACTATCTCGCGTTTCGCGACTTGCCTGTATTGATTCAGCATTACAGCCACGCCTCTCGCGCGCTTGACTTCGGCTGCGGCACTGGTCGATCAACTCGATTCCTTCGAAATCTCGGACTCACTGTCGTTAGCGCAGATATTTCGCAAGCAATGTTGGATCAAGCCCGTGCGCTCGATTCTTCCGGAGAGTACCACCTTCGCTTCGGTTGGCATGTTGAAGGCGGACGCGTTGAGTGCGCTGCACCAGCGTCCCGTCGAAGACGTTTTCTGCACTGATGCGCTTTACCAGCGCTTATTTGAAAGTGCAGGGTTGAAGCTTGCTTGATGTTCAGAGCCCGCTTGCCACTGGCAAGGAAGCCACAAGATGGATCAGTGAAACAAGAACCGCCGCGTGGACAATTTACGTCCTCGAGCCAGTGACGCTCGACGACGTGACGCAATCAACTGGAGAAAATGTCACCCTGCGACCCCGCTGGGAGGCTCAAGGCCCGCAGGAATTGGAGGGACTGCTTTAGAATGTCGCTTCAAATGAAACGCCAGCCTGCACAGTCGTGACACGAAATGCTCGTGGCTTTTATCTGCGTAAACTGTTTTGCCGTTGCCAGTAGTCGCGGCAGCCGATTTTAACGCCGAAGCTTTGCGCTCTTCCTCTGCCAGTTTCTCCACTTTGGCGAGGATCTCACTCGTAGGCAGCACCCAGTCCATTGGAATAGCGTTGCACTCATCCGTTGGGCAACTCAGCCGCCGCGGATCGGTGCCGCCGGTTCCGCCTGCGACCTGGATTTGCCGCCCCGAGATGAGTGTGCCGCAGACTAGGCAGTAACGTTTCTCGTCCAGTGAATTCCACTGCCGAAATTGATCGAGCCGACGTAGGACCTCCAATTTTTCGTCATCCGCCAATCTAGATGCTGTCGATAACGTCACGGTTTGGATAGTACCTTCCGGTGAATGATTCGCACAATCGGGCGCACGGCGGATTCTCGTATCGGTGAAAATCTGATCTCGCGAGACGAACGACCGCTAAAAAATTCACATCCAGCCTCACGAACTCACGCGTTTTGTAGAGGCAGATGAATCATAACGGTCATACGCTGCGCCGACGTCGCGTGGTGGATTATGCTGCAGCGTCCGTGGAGCAAATGGAGCACTATTGCCTGGAGCATCCGGGAAGCCCATCCGCGGTGCGCCGTCCACAACTGTTTTTCCGCGGTGACCTTTGGATTGCCCTTCTTGGGCCGAACCCTGGCAGAAGGCATCGTGGGGATCGGCTCGACGGTCGCGAGCCGCCCTCCGCGCGTTTGACGTGCAATACCTCGCTGGTCAGTGTCCGCCTAACGAGAAGATCCGTTCTTCAATCAAGACTCGGCAATCTTATACGGTGCAACTGCGCCGGCTGCCCGAGTGCTGAAAGCGGCGCACACAGCATCGCCCGCAGCCTTTTCAAGCCGTGAAACTTCGGAGTTCCGTCGTTGTTCAACCGTTGGGAGCGGAAAGATGTTTTATCACGGCCGCTGCCGAATGGTGATGCGAATTAAGGGCAACCAGAACAAAGGAAGGAACAATGGTAACGGGAGCACGAAGGGGACGGGGAAGATGGAGAAGGACGAAATCCAGACGCAAACTGGAAAAAGTCGCGAAGAATCAGGGAGGTAACACAATGGCGGCCAATGGATCAGTCGGGTGTGATCCACCTGACAAGCTGCTGCTTTCAGCGCTCAAATACTGGGAAGTCGAGCGCGATCTGATCGAAGAGCGTCTGTCCACCATGAGGTCTGCGACGCCGGCTTTTTAGTCGGTAGTCTGACCGGTGCTGGTGCTACTCGAACATCCATCACCGAACGCTCGAATATCAGGCGGCAAAGCCGCAGGCGGGCAACGCGTTGAGGACAACGCGTTCCACCATTCACAATCACAGCTTGTATGCAGCGTAGGCCCAAATTAACGTAAAAAGGGCGCATGGCCGCAAAGCGAAAAGCGATATCGAGAGCATCCTCCTCGCGAATAAAAACGAGCGGCAGAAAATCGCCGCAATCAAAATTGCCCAAGTCGAAAGCGCGACCGGACCGAGCCAAGGCAAATCTGAGCTGTCCCATTGTGGGCATCGGAGGATCAGCCGGTGGATTCGAAGCGGCGATGGATCTCTTGCGCCATTTGCCTCCAAAAACAGGCATGGCTTTTGTAATCGTGCAGCATCTCGATCCGCACCACGGGAGCCGACTTCCGAATCTCCTCGGAAAAGCCACATCAATGCCGGTAGCCGAGATCACAAGAACAATCACGCCGCAGCCAAATTCCGTTTATGTGCAACCCCCGAACAAATGCGTGATCGCCAAGAATGGCAAGCTGACATTGGTCACCCGCACGGAGAGACTCAACGTCGGCATCGACCATTTTTTTGAATCGCTTGCTGAAGATTGCGGACCGCGCGGAATCGGCATCGTGCTTTCTGGAACCGGTAGCGACGGCACCGCTGGTTTGCGCGCGATCAAAGCGGCTGGTGGTTTGACCTTCGCGCAAAGTGAAGAGAGCGCAAAGTTCGACGCCATGCCTCGCAGCGCAATTCGCTCCGGCTTTGTGGACGTTGTTTTGCCGCCAGACGCAATCGCGCGCGAAATCCGGCGCATTGCCGACCATCCGTATCTACGGCGACCTCTCATCGACGCAGAGGAAGCCGAAAAAGAAGCCTATCGCCAGGCGGACGATCTGGGCCGGGTTTTCCTTTCTCTGAAAAAACAGATAGGTGTCGACTTCAGCGGTTACAAGGAAACTACGCTGATTCGACGGATCCAGCGGCGAATGGCGCTACATCGGATCGATACGCTGAAGCGCTACGCGCGGTACCTGCGCGACAACAAAAAGGAAATCGAAACGCTCTTTGACGATCTGCTCATTAACGTGACGCGGTTTTTCCGGGATGAAAAGGTGTTCCGCGCATTAAAGAAACGTTTCCTACCGGCGCTGCTCAAAAGGAAAAGCAAAGCTCGACAACGCGAATTGCGCGTTTGGATACCTGGTTGCGCCACAGGCGAAGAGGTTTATTCGCTTGCCATTTGCATCCTCGAAGCTCTCGGCGGCCAAGTCTCGAAATGGCGGATCCAGATTTTCGGCACGGACTTGAGCGAGTCAGTCGTCGAGCATGCGCGTCTGGGAATTTACTCGAGCGTGATAGAGAAGGATGTTTCGAGGGCGCGGCTGAAACGTTTTTTTGTCAAACGCGACGGCGGTTACCAAATCCATCGCAACGTGCGCGATATTTGCACATTCGCGCGACAAAACATCGCGGCTGATCCGCCCTTCTCGCGTCTCGACGTGATCAGCTGCCGCAACGTTCTGATTTATCTAAGCCCAGAACTGCACAAGCGTTGCATCCCGCAATTTCATTACGCCATTAACCCGGGCGGCTTGTTGATTCTTGGGCCCGCCGAATCGGTGGGTCTGTATGACGAGCTTTTCAAACTCGTGGACAAGAAGAACAAAATTTACACCAAGGAAGCTGGAACTGCGCCGCGACCAGTCGAGTTTATTCCGCAGCGCGGCCTTGAGCTCGCACAGTTTGGCGCAAGACCGGCAGCTGGCATCGGGGTAAATTTCGAAGCCGATCTTTTGAAGATGGCGGACCGCATCATCCTCAGCACTTACGCGCCTGCGGCCGTCGTCGTCGACGATAAGATGCAAGTGCACCAATTCCGTGGCCGCACCGACTTGTTTCTCGAACACATGCCCGGCCCGGCAACGTTCAATCTGATTCAACTGGCGCGCACGAATTTGGTGCCGGATCTGCGCGCAACGATTCGTCGCTCGATCAAAACGGACAAACCCGCGCGTACAGAGCGGGCGAAAGTTATGCTTCGGGGAAAAAACTACGAGATAAATATTCAAGTCGTGCCATTCAAAATCCAGCGAGGCGATAAGTCATGGTTCCTGGTGATTTTTGATGAGACTACAAGCAGGAACAAACCGGAGCGATTGTTGCAGCCGCTGGGAAAAGCCGGGATGCAACGTGAGGTAACCGAGTTACGTCGGGAACTGGCAGTTTCGAAAGAATCGTTGCAGGCCACCATCGAAGAGCAGGAGGCGACCAATGAAGAGTTGAAGGCGTCCAACGAAGAAGTCGAATCCAGTAACGAAGAGCTGCAATCCACAAACGAAGAACTCGAGACGGCAAAGGAGGAATTGCAATCGACCAATGAAGAGCTAACCACGTTGAACGAAGAACTCAGCAACCGCAACCTGGAGATGATGGAGTTGACGAACGAGCTAAACAATCTTCTTGCCAGCACTCAAATGCCAATTGTGATGGTGGACAATGCGTTAACAGTGCGGCGCGCTACGCCTGCGGCTCGGGGAGCTTTTAATATTTTACCGACTGACATCGGCCGGCCGTTGAGCGAGCTGCGGCCTAACATTGATGTTCCCGACATGGAGAAGATTTTGATCGAGGTAATCGAAACGCTGGGCACGCGCGAGCGCAAAGTGACCGATAAGGAAGGCCGGCATTACTCGCTGCGTGTGCGGCCGTATCGCACAACGAATAACAAAATCGACGGCGCCGTCATCACGCTGGTTGATATCGATGGAGAAAAGGGACCTGACGGAAACAGAACAAGTCGAAAAGATGGCTCGTCGCGCAAATAACAAGCAAGGCGGAAGGCGTGCTCGCCAAAGGGTTGTCGCGAGCAACGGCGGTATAATACCGCCGCGCCAATTCAACCACGCCAGCCAAAACCAAAGCACTGCGTTCCAACGCGTGCTGCGGATCAATAAAAACGGCGCGCCGGTTCCTTCCATACGTACACCCGCGACGCCGAATCCAACGACTCGACTGGAAGCCGCCACCCAGCGATTTGTCGATCTTTATGATTTCGCGCCTATCGCTTACATTAGCTTCGACCGCGCCGGCCGAATCGAGGAAGCCAACATGGCAGCAACCGAATTGCTCAGCGTGCCAAGGGATTTGTTAATTGGACGTCCCTTCGCGTTTTATGTAGCGGACTTGGATTCATTCCTGCATCACCTGCTCTATTGCCGCACAACGAACGAACAAGTTGCGACAGAACTAGAGTTGAAGCCGAAGAAAGGCGAGCGGATCCAGGTTCAACTTCTAAGTACGCCGATTACTTCGACCGCGCGAAATGGCGCTTTGCTGTATCAGACCGCGATCATCGATTTATCTCAACGCAAGCGTCATGAACAACAGCTCGCCGAGCAGGCGCGACTGCTTGATCTGAGCAACGATGCGATCATCGTCCGTGATGTAAACGATCGGATTACTTACTGGAACAAAGGGGCGACGAAAATCTACGGCTACACGCTGCCGGAAGCGCTCGGCCAGGTGAGTCATGATCTGTTGAAAACAGAACACCCGGAGTCGCTGCCTAAAATTTATCAAAAACTGCTTCGGGATAATCATTGGCAAGGGGAACTCGTTCACACGAGACGCGACGGCACGCGGATTACGGTGTTCTCGCGCTGGTCATTGGACCGCGATGTGAAAGGAAACCGCGCGTCTGTTTTGGAAACAAACAACGATATCACCGAGCGCAAAAAAGCGCAGGAAAAGCTCGCCGAAGCCGCAAGGCAGCAGGCGTCCTTATATCAGCTGGCGCAACGCTCGCAGAGCGCAACGTCCCTGCGTGATGTCTACACCGCGGCACTAGAGGGAATTACATCAGCTTTGCGCACCGACCGCGCAGCCATTTTACTTTTCGATAACAGGCAGGCGATGCGTTTTGTGGCCTGGCAAGGGGTATCCGCGACGTACCGCAAAGCGGCAGCAGGTCATTCGCCCTGGAAACCCAGCACGAAAAATCCAAAGCCGGTGTGCATCGCGGACATGCGGCAGGCTAATATTTCCCAATCGCTAAAGCGCACCATGCGCCGTGAAGACATTCGCGCAGCGGCGTTCATTCCGGTAGTCGTCGAAGGTAATTTAATTGGCAAGTTCATGATTTATTATCACGCGCCGCATGTGTTCACCCCTTCTGAGCTGGACTTGGCAATAACTATGGCGCGGCAAGTGGCGCAGGCCATCGAGCATCAAAAAGACGCGAATGCATTACGACAGAGAGAGAGGGAACTTGCGCGCGAGCTGCAGGACCAGAAGCAACTGCAAAAAATCAGCAGCCAGATGATCAAGCAGCAGCAGATCGAAGCGGTCTACACGCAGATCGTCGAGGCGACTATGGCGCTGTTGCGCTCGGATTGCGGCAGCATGCAAATGGTTCTTCCGGAAACAGACGAACTACTGTTGCTGGCGCAAAAGGGATTCGCCGCGGGATCGGCAAACGGCTGGCAGCGCATTTCTCGCAATGGCGGCACAACGTGCGCGAAAGCGTTCCGGATCGGGGAGCGAGTGATGGTGCCAGATCTTGAACAATGCCACTTCGTAAAAAAAGAGGATCTCGTTTCGTATCGAAGGTCGGGAATACGTTCAGTGCAATCGACGCCATTGTTCTCCCGGGGGGGCGAGTTGGTCGGCATGATATCCAACCACTGGCGAAAGATCCACGAGCCTTCTAAACGCGAGCTGCGTTTGTTGGACGTGCTGGCAAGACAGGCCGCTGACCTGATCGAGTCGAAACGCGCCGATGAGGAGGTGCGAGAATCCGAGGCACGCATGCGCGCAACCGTCGAGCAAGCCACAGCAGGCGTGGCGCGGCGTGATATAAACGGGCGCATCGTTTTCGTGAACCAGAAGCTGTGTGACATGGTCGGTTACACAGAATCGGAGTTGATCGGCAAAACCTTCACCGACGTGACGCATCCGGACGATTTGGACGTTAACAGGCGCTTGTTTCGGGAATTGATCAGGGATGGCAAGCCGTACGAGCTCGAAAAGCGGTTCATCCGGAAGGACGGCGGAATTCTATGGGCTGATGTGAGCGCCGGCGCCGTGCGCGGGGCCGACGGCAAAACGCAGTCTACCGTTACCGTGGTTGTCGATGTCACGGCGCGCAAGAAAGCCGAGGCTGCGTTGCGACGATCAAAGCAATTATTGGAAATGCGTGTTCGTGCGCGAACGCTTGAGTTGAATAAAGCAAATAAAAAGTTGGAAGCGGAAATCAGCCGACGCAAAGGCCTGGAAGGAGAGATCCTGTCTGTGAGCGATCGCGAGCAACAACGGCTGGGCCAGGAATTGCATGACGGGTTGTGCCAGCACCTCACTGCCGTGGCATTCATGACGCGCTCGATCGCTTTGCGATTAAGGGACCATCGCGTTGTTGACGCAGCTGACATCGAAAAAGTCGCGGAGCTGGTTAACACGGCAGCCGTCGACACACGTAACCTATCCCGCGCGCTACACCGGGTCGACGTTGACGCAGCCGCGCTGGTCGTCGCTTTGCAAGATCTCGTCGACCGGGAAATTTGGAGAACGCCCTGCCGGCTGGAAATAAAACCATCGTTTCAAATTAACGATGACGGGGCCGCGGCACATCTATACCGAATTGCGCGGGAAGCAGTCATTAACGCCAATAAACACGCTCAGGCGCGGCAAATCGTAGTGAGGCTAGAGCGAGTCCGGAAGGAAATGGTTTTGCGCGTGATCGATGACGGAATCGGGTTTCCCAAAGACCTTAAAATCCAGCAAGGTCTCGGCTATCACATCATGAAATACCGTGCCCAGTTGATGGGCGGCCGCTTGGAAATCGATTCTCCACAGACAGGAGGCACACGTGTGTCCTGCTATTTCCCGAGTCATGCGCCGGGGTCGCGTAAACCGCCAAACGCCGATCAGACGGCAGAAGGTATGCAAAACAATTCAGACTCTTTAATCGCCAGCGATCTAACTTTGCGACATCTGGCGCGGCAGCGGGCTGCGAATGCGTAGAAGAGATCAAGAGATTCTTGATTCTCGTCCTCGCTTATGTCGCAACAGAGCCAGCCCCCGAAGCCGATGAATACCGCGCGATCCACAAATAAGAATCCGAAATGCGATGCGCCGGAAGCAAAACGGATCGTGATCGTTGATGATCACCCGCTGTTTCGCAAGGGACTCCAGGAACTGATTCATTCCGATGACTCGTTCGCCGTTTGCGGCGAAGCGAGCACCGCCTCTGAAGCCATGGAAGTGATTCGCAACCTGCATCCTGAGTTAGTGATTGTGGATCTCAGTTTGCCCGGCGCCAACGGCATCGAGTTGATCAAGAACATTCGCGCCGAGTATCCGAAACTGCCCATCCTGGTGCTCTCGATGCATGATGAATCGCTCTATGCGTTACGGGCGATGCGGGCCGGAGCCGACGGTTACGTAATGAAACACGAAGCAATGGCGAATGTGGTGCAGGCAGTCCATGAAGTATTCAACGGACGACCCTATCTCAGCCCCGCCATGGCCGCGCAGGTGATCACGAAATTCGCCCATCGCCAGGCTGAAGGCGAAGTGGACGCCGTCGAGAGACTGAGTGATCGCGAATTGGAAATCCTCGAGCTGATCGGCAAAGGCAACGAAGTACGCCAGATCGCCAAGCTATTGAATCTCAGCCCAAAGACCGTGGAAACACACCGTGCGCACATCAAAGATAAGCTCGACTTGAAGAACTCGCGCGAAGTCGCCCGCTTCGCCCTGCAATGGTTGCAAGCGCGCGGGACGTAACCCGGCGAAGCCAAACGGCGCGCAAAGGACTGCGCGCCCTACCTGTGCTCGTGAATCTGATCCGTGGTAGGGCGCGTCACTCTGTGCGCGCCAGCTAAAACCGGTCAAACTCCCCCACGCGCCATACTTTCACTTTTTTTCACGCTCAGCGGGAGCATAGTTCGTTTGATGGCCACCACGACGCGGGACGCAATTGAGGAATTGCTTCAGACTTATGGCGAGACAGGCGGGATAAATTACCTCGCCGCCGCCGCTTCCCTCCCCTCGCGGCTGTCCATTGAAGCGGCTTGCACCGAACTGATGAGCCTGATGTTTCCCGGTTTTCGTAGTGAAGCCCTCGTTAGCTCCGAAGATCTCGCCGACACGACGCGCATTCGCGTCAGACATTTGCACGCCCGACTCAAAACTGAAATTTGCAGAAGCCTCGGCAAAATTCCCCCTGATCAAGCAACAGAAGCAAAAGCCGAGGAAGTATTGGCGGAATTTTTCAAGCAGTTGCCATCAGTGCGCCGCATGCTTTGGACGGATATCGATGCCGCTTACGAAGGTGACCCGGCCGCCACTACTTACGAGGAAATCATCCTTGCTTATCCGTCGCTGGAGGCGATCGCCATTTATCGAATGGCGCATCTGCTCTATGGAAAGGTGCCGCTCATTCCGCGTATCATGACCGAGTGGGCCCACAGCCGAACTGGAATCGATATTCATCCGGGCGCTCAGATCGGCTCGCATTTCTTCATCGACCATGGCACTGGAGTAGTCGTTGGCGAGACGACGCAAATCGGGTCGCACGTGAAACTTTACCAAGGTGTCTCCTTCATTGCACGCTCGCTCGGGGCGGGACAGGCGTTGCGCGGAAAAAAACGTCATCCAACCATCGAAGACGGCGTCTGCATTTATGCCGGAACTACGATCATGGGCGGCGACACGGTGATTGGCGCGAATTCTACTATCGGCGCCAACGTTTTCATGACAAAAAGCGTGCCACCGCATTCGCTCGTCTACTACGAGGAAAAAGAAGTTCGTGTCGTGCCGAAACGAAAACAAGCGGCCGCAAGCGCACGCGATGAATTTCAGAAGTGACTGTCGGGGGAACGCACGCGCCCCGCGTGCTGGCGACGGCGCCATCGCCATTGCGAACTTTTTTCGATCACGAGCATGAGTAAGAGCAAGAGTAGGAGGAAGACCTGATGATTTATCTTGATTACAACGCCACCACACCGTTATGCGATGCAGCGCGCGAGGCGATGCTGCCATATCTAAATCGCCTTTTCGGCAATCCATCCAGCGTCCACGCTGCTGGCCGCGAAGCGCGCGCGGCCATTGACGACGCTCGCGACAACATCGCCACGCTCCTGCGCGCGAAACCCGGTGAAATCATTTTTACCAGCGGCGCAACCGAATCATGCAACCTGGGTGTGCTTGGCCTGGCGCGTTCTGGATCTTCACGCGGCGGCCACATCATTTCGAATAAAGCCGAACATCACGCCGTGCTGAACGCAGTTGAACACCTTGAGGATCGCGAAGGCTTTCAAGTGACCTGGCTCGATGTTTCGAAAAGCGGAATGGTCGATCTCAATCAGCTCGCCGATTCAATTCAGCCTGATACCAAACTTGTCTCGATCATGACTGCGAATAACGAAACCGGCGTCGTCCAGCCCATGCGCGAAATTTCACGGATATGCCGCGAGCGCGGCGTGCTGCTTCACAGCGACATCGTCCAGGCTTTCGGCAAATTGGACATCGACGTTTCATTGGTCGATGCCGGCAGTTTTGCCGCGCATAAATTTTACGGGCCGAAGGGAACGGGATTTCTGTTCTTGCGAAGTGGTTTGCCAATTCAGCCACTGATGTTCGGCGGCGCGCATGAAAATCAGCGGCGCCCCGGGACAGAAAACGTCGCCGGCGTCGCGGGAATGGCTGCGGCCGCCGAGTGGGTGTTACGCGACGCCGATGCGGAGAGACAACGCCAAACGCAATTGCGTGATGATTTCTGGAAACGCATCACAAAGCTTTTCCCTGACGCTCAACAAAATGGCGATCCAGTTCATCGGCTGGCCAACACGCTCAACATAAGTTTCATCGGCGTTGATTCGGAAACAATGCTCATGGCACTGGATTTGGAAGACGTTTGCGCATCGAGCGGTTCAGCATGCATGGTTGGCTCGGTAAGGGCGTCGCATGTTTTGCTCGCCATGGGAATGCCAATGGAAAGCGCCAGATCAGCCATTCGTTTTTCCCTTGGCAAACGCACGACCGCGGAAGAAATCGCCAATGCAGCCGATGCACTCAAGCAAATCGCGAAGCGAACCAAAGACGCCCGCGAATATGCCCTCGCTTAGGCAGCTCGAGTTCCGTCGGATTTCGCTACACGTCTTCAAGATACTTGTCCGTGGGGCGGCAGGCGTCTCGCCTGGCGAATTGATAAAACAAACGGCAGGCAAGATGCCTGCGAGCCACAGAGCCGAGACGGCTGCGCTACTGCAAACCGCCCGTGAATTGTTGTGTTCGTTAGGCGCGAAACGAATCGCCACAGAACTTCGCGTCGAATGGAACTTCCGTCTCAAAACCGCCGCAGGCCGCGCTGATTATCGTCAGAAATTGATATCGCTAAACCCGCGGCTGATTGAGCATCCCTTGGAAATCGATCGCACGCTGCGTCACGAGCTCGCTCATATCCTCGCGCAATCTCGAGAAAAAAGCCGGCGTCGGATTTCACCGCACGGATCCGAGTGGCAGCAGGCTTGTCGCGATTTGGGAATCGCAGACGAGCAGCGCTGTCATACATTGCCGTTTCCGGCGAAGCGTTACGCGCCGCGTTTCATCTACCGTTGCCCGAATTGCCGGCGCGATTTCGCTCGTGTACGCAAGATCAAACGCACAGTCGCATGTCTGGCCTGTTGCCGTGCGCATAACGGCGGCGAGTTCGACGTACGTTTTCGGTTGAAGCTTATGACAGTGTAGGGGCGTTTGTGTCAAACGCCCGGGCCGCTGCCGCCGCAAACCCTCTACAATTCTTTGTCCTCACCCTTGGTGTTTTTTTCGCCGCGCAATTTCGCTTGGATAAACATGTCGATGTCGCCATCCATCACTGCTTGCACGTTGCTCGTCTCGGCGCCGGTACGGTGGTCTTTCACCATTTGATATGGCTGAAACACGTACAGACCGAATTTGACTTCCCCAAGCGATCTCGCCTTTCTCGCCGTATTGCCGCTCTATCTCGGCGCGTTTTTTGTCTTCTTCGAGCTGATACAGTTTCGCTTTCAACATTTTCATCGCCAGCTCGCGATTGCGCCCCTGGCTACGCTCGGCCTGACAGGCGACGACGATCCCACTTGGTCTGTGCAAAATCCGCACCGCAGTTTCGACTTTGTTCACGTTCTGTCCTCCTTTGCCGCCGCTGCGAAACGTGCCGATATCGAGATCGGCCGGATTAATTTCAATCGGCGCAGTGTCGGCAATTTCGGCCACAACGTCGACACTGGCGAATGATGTGTGCCGCCGTTTGTTCGCGTCAAACGGAGAGATGCGCACAAGGCGATGCACCCCGCGCTCGGTTTGAAGATGTCCGTAGCCGTACTCGCCTGTTACGAGCAACGTCGCCGATTTGATTCCGACTTCTTCACCCTGCTGAATGTCCACCGTTTCTGATTTGAAACCGCTGCGCTCGATCCAGCGCTGGTACATTCGAAGTAACATGTCGGCCCAGTCGCACGACTCGGTTCCGCCGGCGCCGGAATGAATCGTCACAAACGCGTTGGACCGATCGTTTTCGCCGGAAAGAAACTGTCGGAGCTCGAATTCGTCCAGCTTGTGCGCCAGACGGTCGTGTTCGGCCGTCACTTCTTTTTCCGCCTGGGCACGATGCGCAGGATCGCTTTCTTCCGCGGCAAGTTCTTGGAGCGCGCCGAAATCTTCGATCTCGCGTTCCAATTGCTGAAACGGATTGATCAAAGAACGCAATCGTGAAACTTCCTCGACATCAGTTTGGGCGCGCTCCCGATTCGACCAGAAATCCGGCGCAGCCATGCGCTCTTCGATTGCGGCTAGACTTTTCTGAAGCTGCTCGACGTCAAAGAAACCTCCGCAACTCGCGCACGCGCGACTTCAGACCCTCAGCATCTGGAATGGAGATTTCCGTTGGCATGAGGAAGGATACTTGATTTCACTTCGAATCGCAAAAGGGTAGCGCACGCGTTTCGCGTGCTGGTTTCGGCGTCACGCCGAAACAATCTTTTTCTCTCAACCCGCAACAAAGAAGATGAATGAGCCAAAACAAAGCTCACAATCGCGAGGACGCGCTCGCCAGCACGCGGGACGCATGCGCTACCCTACTTACGCGCGGGAGCGGCGGGCTTCGCCTTCGTGTGCGGGGTTTCCAGGCGAAAAATTGTTTCGCCTTCCTTCATCAAATCAAGGCGATCGCGAGCAATCGTTTCGAGGTAGCTCACGTCTGTCTTGAGCAGGGTGACCTCGCGGGTCTGGCGCGCCAGCAAATTCTGTTGCTCGCTAACCTGTTGCAGGAGGTTGTCGATCTCCGTGCGGCTCTGCATCAGTTTTTTGTACAGGGGTACGAACAAACTCACGATGACAAGCCAAATGGCAATGATCAGCAGGACGAGGAGAATGCGATTAAGTCGCTGCCAGACCGTGGCTTCGCGACGCGCGCGGAAATCAGCGTAACCGTGCTCCACTTCAGCGGAGTGTAGCGCCGTACACCGCTTTGTCACCAAGTTCTTCTTCGATCCGCAGCAGCTGATTGTACTTCGCAACGCGGTCGCTGCGGCATGGCGCACCTGTCTTGATTTGGCCGGCGTTCGTTCCCACCGCGATATCGGCAATGGTCGTGTCCTCGGTTTCGCCCGAACGATGACTGATCACCGTGCGTGTAATTATTTTTCTTTGCGACGTCGATGGTTGCCAGCGTTTCCGTCAACGTACCGATCTGATTTACTTTGATCAGAATGGAATTCGCCACGTGCTCGGCAATTCCTTTCTGAAGAAATTTCACGTTGGTGACGAAAAGATCGTCGCCGACCAGTTGAATCTTGGAGCCGAGTTTTTTCGTCAATTTTTTCCAGCCGTCCCAATCATTCTCTGCGCAACCGTCTTCGATGGAAACGATCGGAAATCGCGCGCAAAGGTCGACGTAGTAATCGACCAATTCTTCGGCGGTCTTTTCTGCGCCACCCGATTTCTTGAAAACGTAGAGATTTTTCTCGCTGTCGTAGAATTCGGAGGCAGCTGGATCAAGCGCGATGAAGATCTGTTCGCCCAGCTTGTAACCCGCCTTTTCGACCGCCGCGGAAATCGATTCCAACGCGTCTTCAGCGGAATCGAGCTGTGGCGCAAATCCACCTTCGTCGCCAATGGCCGTCGAAAGATGCCGCGCTTTCAAAACTGATTTGAGCGCGTGATATACTTCCGTTCCGTACCGCAACGCTTCCGAAAAACTCGGCGCCCCGCGGGGCATGACCATGAATTCCTGGAAATCAATCGGCGCATCCGAATGCGCGCCGCCGTTCAGGATGTTCATCATCGGCACGGGGAGCGTTCGTGCTTCAGGCCCGCCGAGATATCGGAACAGCGGCAAGTTTTCAGCAGCCGAGGCCGCACGGGCGACTGCTAGAGAAACAGCCAAAGTCGCGTTGGCGCCGAGATTTTTTTTGGTCGGCGTACCGTCAAGTTCGATCAGTTCCTTATCGATGTTCGCCTGGTCTCGTGCGTCCAATCCTTTCAGAATCGGTGCAATCTTATCGTTAACATTCGCAACCGCCTTTCTCACGCTTTTCCCGCCGAAGCGGCTTTTATCGCCGTCGCGCAATTCCAACGCTTCATGTTCGCCTGTGCTCGCCCCGCTGGGAACCGCCGCTCGTCCAAGCGCGCCGCTTTCAACCCGTACATCTGCTTCGATCGTGGGATTGCCGCGTGAATCCAAAATTTCGCGTGCGTGAATTTGGGTGATGCTGCTGCTCGCCATAAATCCTGTGGGAATTAGAACAGCTTTGGCTTCTCGGGGCAAATCCGTCTCGGCCAAATCAGTAGGAAGAGGGCCGGAAGGAGCCGGCCTGGGGGCATGAGAGATTCCGATTGGCAATTTCGTTAAGGCACGCATAATCTTCGCGATGATTCGTTTGCTTGTACCGTCCATGCTTGCCTTGGTCGCTGCTATTTCCGCAGCGGCGGCCGAAGAGGGGCAACATCTGTCGTCGGATCAAATGGCAAAAGCTGCCAAGAGCGATGCGATTACTGTCCCGACGCCGGGCGAGCTGTTCGCTGCCCTCGGGAAATCGGGAAAAATAAACTGGTCAGCTCAATACCGCGCGCCAATTCCTACGACCTACGGCAATCGCGCGCAGATCGCCCTTAATCTCGGCGGTTTGATAGCCGATGGATTTATCGCCGTGGAAGCGAAGGACGGTCAGCAGGTGAAGAATATCGGCTCGGACATCATGAAGCTCGGGAAGGCGCTGGGAGTAAGCGAGCAGCTGCTCAGCCGCGGCAACAGCATCAACGAATTTGCCGAGCACAATGAATGGGACACACTCCAGGAAGAATTGGAAGCGACGCAAAACGAGGTGAAATCCTCGATGCAATCGCACGCCGACCAGGACCTGGTTATCCTGGTTACTCTTGGCGGGTGGATCCGCGGAACGCAGGTGGTCACCGGCGCGATTGTGAAAAATTATAACGAGTCCGCCGCAAAGGTCTTGCGCGAACCGGTACTGGTTCATTTCATGCAGTCGAAGCTCAATGCAATTTCACCTGAATTACGTCAGGATCCCCTGGTGAAAGATGTAAGCGAACAACTTGCCGGAATTGAGAAGCTCGTTTCGTTTCCGGAAGGAAAGGCGCCGACCGCCGAAGACGTGAAAAAACTCAACGAGGCAGTCGGCAAACTGATGACAAAAATAGAGAGCAAGGAGTCGCCTAAATGAAATATTGCCTGCCGTCTTTGGTTTTGATTTTAGCGCTAAGCGCGAGCGTTGTTCTTCGCGCAGACACAGACGCTGAAGTGAGTGCGCGCAAAGACGCACTCGAACTTGCGGGCGCATTTGGAAATGACGGGTTCAAGATTCGAGATGGACATTCGTGCGGCGTGCTTAAGGCACACGACCATGCCCTGATCGCGGTGAACCTTTATTCCGGAAATCAGTATTGGTTTTCTGTGGGCATAGCGGAGCCGCTAAAAAAAGTTGGCGTCAGCCTTTATGACGAAACAGGAAAGCAAATGACCACGGAAAATTTCAGCGAAGGGGACAAAGCCGCGGCCGGCTTCGCGCCGGAGACCAGCGGCCAGTACTTTGTATCGGTCGATTCGGTTGAGGACCAGGAAGGCAGTTTCTGTCTCGTCTATTCATATAAATAGACGATGACCGGATTCTACTTGGAGCAGGTGATGATCTCGCTTCAGGTGTTTTATCAAGGCCACGTCCAAGGCGTCGGATTCCGTTTCACTGTGCGCCACATCGCCAAAGGCTTTGACGTGACCGGTTGGGTGCGCAACCTGCCGGACGGTCGCGTAGAACTTCAGATTACCGGCGATGAGAAGGAGGTGCGCGCGTTTCTCGATCAGGTCGCTCAAAGCGAACTTCACTCCCTCATTCGCGAACAAACCGAGAACAAGTTGAACGAACCGGTCGCTGCGCGCGGCTTTGAGATTCGCCATGACTAATCCGGCCGTCGCTGTTCACGGACTGACCAAAGTTTTTCCTGTTCCGTTCCATCCCACTCGCAGGGTTGTCGCGGTAAAGGACCTCAGCCTCCGCATCGAGCCCGGCGAAGTGTACGGATTGCTCGGGCCGAACGGTTCTGGCAAGAGCACCACACTGAAGATTATTCTCGGCCTGGTATCGCCAACACGCGGCCGCACCGAAATTTTTGGACGAGACAGTCGCCTCGTCGAGAGCCGCGAAGCAGTTGGTTTCCTTCCTGAGAACCCGTATTTCTACAAATATCTCAGCGGCGCGGAAACGCTGCGTTTTTTTGGACGCCTTTGCGGGATGAAAGGCGCAACATTGAAAAACCGTGTAAACGAACTGCTCGATCTTGTTGGATTAAACAAAGCGCGCGACCGCCGGTTGGGCACGTATTCCAAGGGAATGCTCCAACGCATTGGACTGGCACAAGCATTGATTCATGATCCACGACTTGTGGTTCTGGATGAACCAACGGCTGGAGTTGATCCGGCGGGCTCGCGCGAAATTCGGGATTTGATCATGGACCTGAAACACCGCGGAATCACTGTGCTGCTCTCGTCGCACTTGCTCGCGCAAGCGCAGGAAATTTGCGACCGCATCGGAATTCTTGCCGATGGCGTGATGGTACGTGAAGGCCGTTTGAAAGAATTAATCGCAATCGAAAATCAGACCGAGCTTGTGATCGCCGATGCGTCCGACGATCTCGTGCGAGAGATTGAATCGTTCATCAGCCGGTCAAACGCCAAATTGATCGAGCGGCGAAAATCGACCACCACGCTGGAAAGATTGTTCCTGGAATCGACCGGAGGTAACGAAAAAAGCTCAACTCGCGAGTGACAAATTAACCAAACAGAAATGACCGACAGCGAAACCGTTTCAACGCTTAAACCATTCAACGCTTCGACGATTCCGGAGCGTCACCGCGCTTTCTCTCTGGCGCGCATTCTCGCCATCACCAGCAACACGCTGACTGAGTTGACGCGCCTGAAGGTTTTTTACGTACTGCTGGTGTTCGGGCTGCTGTTGATCGGCAGCTCGATTTTCATGGCGCAATTCTCTTTCCAACAGGAATTCCAAATCCTGAAGGACGTCTCGTTAGGCGCAATCTCAATGTTCACTTCGCTCCTGGCAATCGTAGCCACGTCGCGAATGCTGCCGCGGGACATCGAAGACCGCACGGTTTATACTATTCTCGCCAAGCCGGTGCCGCGTTTCGAATACGTTGTCGGTAAAATTGCCGGAGTTCTTTTGTTGCTGGCGATTAGCACTCTGGTAATGGTCGCGGCTTTCCTGGCCGTGCTATACATGCGCGAGCAGGCAGTGCTGCAGGCTACCGCGAAACAAATGGCTGGCGCTCCGCCGGGTCAGCTCGCCGATGCTCTGCGCGCCGTTCAGGCTTCCGCTTTCAACGTCAATCTTGTTCCCGGCATCATCATCATTTTCCTCAAAGCGTGTCTGCTCACCGCCCTAACGCTGTTTGTTTCGACTTTCGCCACCTCAACGATCTTCACCATAGTTGTAATGGTTTTTATTTATTTTATCGGACACTTGGAAGCTACTGCGCGCGAGTATTGGCTCTCCGTACACGGCGGCGGTTTAGTCACACGCGTTTGTCTTGCGATCGTGGCGCTGCTCTTTCCCGATCTACAGGCTTTCAATCTGGTGGATGACATCATCGCTGGCACTGCCATTTCGATGGCAGTATTCACCAAGACTGCGTTGCTCGGCGTTTTCTATACCGTGATCTACACGTTACTCGCGGTTTTTGTGTTTTACGGAAAAGAATTATGACGCGAGGCCTCATCGCGCTGGCGGTGTTGATCGTGATGGGCCTGCTCAAATTGCCGGTCGAACGCGATCTTGCGGCTCTTCACCGGCAGGAACATTTCCGCGGCGTCGAATTCAATCTCGATCTTCGCGAACAACTTGGGCAACTCGGATTCATGGCCGCGCTTAGCGGATTTCGAGCCATTGTCGCCGATGGTCTGTTCCTCCAGGCGCACGCGGCTTGGGAAGACACTCAATGGGGCCGAATGCTGTTGCTATTTCGACAAATCACAACGCTCCAACCACGTGTGCTCATGTTTTGGGACACAGCCGCGTGGCACATGGCATGGAACGCGAGCGTCGCGGCGATGAACGATACCAAACAGCCGCGTCAGGCGCTGCGAGTCAAAGCGCAGCGCGAATATTTCGCGCTCGGCAAAGATTTTCTCGAGCGCGGAATTAAAAATAATCCTGACCGTCCGGAGCTGTACGAAGCTCTTGCACGGCTGTACAAGGAAAAATACAAAGATCACGAGCGCGCCGCCGAATATTATACCAAGGCAGCGACCTTGCCGGAAGCAGCGCCGTGGGACCGGCGTTTCTGCGGTGTACGAGCTTTCGTATTCTGAGGGGCGCGAGCGCGAAGCATATGAACGCCTTCGCAGCCTTTACGACGAGGGCGAGAAGGAACGGCTGCCGACGTTAATCAAGCGACTGACGTTCCTTGAAGACAAACTCGCGATTCCGGAGGACCAACGAATTCCTGATAAGCTGATCAAACGTTGAGCGTTTCAATTACGGAATTCTTAGGTCAGTAACGGCTGCAAAATTCGATTCATGCACCAAAACGTTGGTGCGCCCGCGTCCTTCCGTTGTAACATTCTGATTTTCGGTGTTCTAACAGGGTCGTAATGCGGTTCGCCATTTTCAGTGACATTCATTCTAATCTCGAAGCGCTTGAAGCCGTAATGGCCGACGCGCGTCAACGCAGATGCACGCACTTCGTCTGTCTGGGCGACGTCGTCGGTTATAACGCAAATCCAAGTGAATGCATCCAGCTTGTCCGCGAGCTCGATTGCCCGGCAGTGAAAGGGAACCACGACGAGCAGGCAACGTTCCCCGCGTCATCGGAACGTTTCAACGAGCTCGCCGAACGCGCGATCGAGTGGACGCGCGAACGTTTGAATGAGCAGGACAGAGAATGGCTGGGCGGCCTGCCGTTGCAGCAACGAGTTCACGATTTTACAATCGTGCACGCCACCCTCGATACGCCCGGGCAGTGGGGATACGTCTTCAATAATCTCGACGCCGTCGCGAGTTTTACGTATCAGCGGACAACTGTCTGTTTTTTCGGCCACACCCATGTGCCGATGGTATTTGTGCGAGATGACGGCGTCCGGCGTCAGAACTCCGAACACATTCGTATTGAGCAAGGCAAAAAATATTTCATCAACGCCGGCAGCGTGGGCCAACCCCGTGACGGAAACTGGCGAGCTGGATATTGTATTTACGACGTCGAGAACAATCTCGTCGAACTGTTGCGAGTAAAATACGATCTTTCCACCGCGCAGAAGAAAATCACGAAGGCTGGTCTGCCGCGGCTCCTTTCCGAGCGGCTTGCCATGGGCCGTTGAAGACACATTAACCGACCGGTAGGGCGGGCAGTCCTCTGCACGCCGCCCTTAATTTCGCCATTTCACGACGGCGCGCACAGAGTGACGCGCCCTACCGACGATCTTTCGCTCGTTCTCGGAGAATAAAGTCTGCAACCGGCAAATCGCGCGGGTAAGTGATTTTGAAATTAAAGTCATCGTTGAGGACGAGAGCGATTTTTTGGCCGAGCCGCTCGACTGCTGAGACTTCGTCGGTTACGGAAGCGTTTTCTGCATAAACACCTCGGTAGGCGTCCTCAATTAATTTTCGCTCGAAAATCTGTGGCGTTTGCATCGCGTAAATCTGATGCCGATCGACCGAACCGACGACCAAAAGATCCGCATCCGCGCGTTTTAACGTGTCGTTGACTGGTTGGGCCAAAGCGGCTGCGCCATGGACGCGGCACTGCTCGAACGCGCGTTCGATTTGTTCCGGAGTAATCAGCGGACGCGCCGCGTCGTGCACGGCGACATATTTCGCGTCGCGATCGATGCGATCCAATCCAGCCCGAACAGAATCCTGTCGACGTTCGCCGCCGGGGACAATCGCGCGGATTTTTTTGAATCCTGCACCTGAAACGATTTTTCTGATTTCATCGTGCCATTGTTCACGCGCCACGACTACGATTTCGCTAATGGAAGTCGCGCGCTCAAACGCGCGGATTGCGTGGGCGATCACCGGTTCGCCCGCGATTACAGCAAACAATTTATCGAACCCCATGCGCTGGCTGCTGCCGCCGGCTACGATGATGGCTGAGAGCATTGGTAAAACGTTAAATCGCCAATCGTCACATCGTCATGGAGACGGCCCGCCCTCGGGCCGCCTAACGGCGCGAGGGGCGCGCCGGCTCCAGCCGCCTAACGACGCAAGAACGCGTCGGCTCCAACAAAACCGATTCACGATTCTCGATTCACTGATTCAGTTGTCGTGCCACTTCCAAGCTAAGCGTTTTGCCATCGGCGCGACCGCCCGTCTTCGTCTGCAACGCTTTCATCACCGCGCCCATTTGCGCTTTAGATGTGGCGCCGAGTTCAGCAATGGTTTCGCGCACAACTTTCGCCAGTTCGTCCGGGCTCATCCCTTGTGGCAAGTAAGTGTTCAAAATCGTTAACTCTTCCTTTTCCTTGTCGGCCAATTCCGCGCGCCCGCCTTTTTCAAAACTTTCGATCGAATCCTGGCGCTGCTTCGCTTGCTTGCGAATGACTTGAACGGCTTCAGCATCGCTGAGTTCGGCCTCAGCGTCGGATTTTGCGATGGCCGCATATTTCAATGCCGATTTGAGCATGCGCAGCACGTTCAGTTTCGTTGCGTCTTTGGCGCGCATCGCCTCTTTCAGATCCGAGTCCACACGCTGTTGCAGTGTCATGCGGCACAACTACGACGACCAAACGCAATTGTCGATGTTGTAGCCGTCGCCCTGTCGGCGACGATTCCAGCATACTTAATTGACGCTTCGCACAGCGAAGCGGCTACAGCACTTCGCTGCACTTGCGAACCGATTCGGCGTCTCCAACGGACATGACGCTGATGTCACGGTTCGTGCGTTTCAATAAACCTGCGAGCACGTTGCCCGGGCCGAGCTCAACAAAAAAATCGCAGCCAAGGTGGATAAGGCGCTGCATACAATCTGTCCAGCGCACGGTGCCGGTCACTTGATCGCGGAGAGTCTCCCGGATTTCCTCAGGCGTTTTCACTTCTTCGCCCGTCACGTTGCTGATCACCGGAAAACGGGGCGCCTGCATCGGCACATCGGCGAGCACTTTCTCCAATTTCACATAGGCACTTTCCATGAGACGCGAATGATATGCGCCCGCAACATTGAGCATCGTCGCGCGGCCTATACCATGTTCCTTCGCAACACCGACAGCGGTTTCAACATTCGCTAACTCGCCTGAAATGACGATCTGATTAGGCGCATTGATGTTGGCGATATCGACATCTTCATCCGCGGCGAGCCGGCGCACATCGTTTTCCAGGCCACCAATCATGGCTGCCATCCCGCCTTGTGTCGTTGCGCACGCCTCGTCCATGAATTCGCCACGCTTTTGCACAAGCTTGAGACCAGTTGCAAAATCGAAGGTGCCCGCCGCTGCGTGCGCTGTTATTTCCCCTAACGACAGGCCAGCCGCGCCGCCGACTTCAAACTCGCCGACGACCTCGCGCAACGCTGCCAGCGCCGCCAGCGCGTGAACGTAAAGCGCCGGCTGGCAATTTGAAGTCTTGGTCAATCCCTCCATCGGTCCGTTCCAGGCGATGTCGCACAAGTTTCGGCCGAGAATTTCATCGGCCTCACGAAACAGATCCCCTGCGACAGCATATCGTTCGGCGAGATCGCGTCCCATTCCGACGCATTGCGCGCCCTGACCGGCGAAAAGTAATGCGATTTTCTTTGGCATGGCGGTTAGTTAATCGTGTTCCACTTCCGAGCGCGAGCGGAACTTCTGGGGAGCGCACGCTTGTAGCGTGCTGGTTGCGGCATTCTGCCGCAACGAACTTCCCCTCCCTACCCAGCTGAAGTCGCTTCGGGCCAACGATAATAAAGTTCGCGATGGCAGAATGCCATCGCCAGCACGCTACAAGCGTGCGTTCCCCAGAAATCGCTTGCGGAACAAAGTTCCACTCGCCAGCGTAAATCTTACCCGGAACATTGTAATCTCTTCTTCCATGCCATTCACGACGCGCGAGATCGAATCACCGGACCCAGTTACGCGGGTGGCCGCAGCGGACGCGGCAATACGCGAGACGCGGCAGGACGATATCGGTGAGAAGATGGTGCTTAACATGGGGCCGTCGCATCCGGCTACGCACGGCGTTTTGCGGCTCGTGCTAGAGCTGGATGGCGAAATCATCACCAAAGCCACGCCCGATATCGGTTTTCTCCATCGCGGCGACGAGAAGATCGCCGAGAACATGCAATACAACCAGTTCGTGCCGTATACCGACCGGCTTGATTACCTCGCGCCGCTCTCGAATAATGTGGCCTACGCGCTCGCGGTCGAAAAGTTGATGGACTGGGATATTCCGCCCCGTGGAAAAGCGATCCGCACGATTTGCTGCGAAACCTCGCGCATTTCCTCGCATCTCCTCGGGCTCGGCGCGATGGCGCTCGATCTTGGCGCGATGACGGTCTTCCTTTACACGTTCACCGAGCGCGAAAAGCTTTATAACCTGTTCGAACTCCTGACGGGCGCCCGGTTCACCACATCCTACACCCGCGTAGGCGGACAAATCCGCGATCTTCCAGAAAGCTTTATCCCCCAGCTCATCAAATTCCTCGACGACTTTGGTCCCAGTCTCGGCGAATGCGACAGGTTGCTGACCCGGAACAAGATTTTTGTCGATCGCACAAAAGACGTCGGCGTCATCACGAAGGAGCGCGCGATCGCATATGCGATTTCCGGTCCAAACCTGCGGGGAAGCGGAATCGAACACGATTTGCGCCGCAAACATCCGTATCTCGATTACGACCAGTACGATTTCGACGTGGTCATCGGCAGCGCGGGCGATTGTTACGATCGTTATCTGGTGCGGCTAGAGGAAATGCGTCAGAGCGCGCGGATTTTGCGACAGGCCATTGATAAACTGCCCGGCGGCCCGATCAATGTTTCAAACTGGAAAAACATGACTCCGCCGAAATCGCGAGTGATGACAAAGATGGAGGAATTAATTCATCATTTCATTGTCGTCACGGAAGGACTCGATGCGCCACCGGGAGAAGTCTATTTCGCAGCCGAAAATCCTAAGGGCGAGCTCGGCTTCTACATCAACAGCAGAGGAGGCGGCGTTCCCTATCGGTTGAAAATTCGCGCGCCGTCTTTCGTTAACCTCAGTATCTTGCCCGAACTTTTACCCGGTTGCCTGGTCAGCGACGTGCCCGCCGTCCTCGGCAGTCTGGACTTCGTCATGGGCGAATGCGATAGATGATGCGAATGAGACCCATGACTAGAATGCGCCGAACTGCGTCGGGAGTCATGTTCGTGCTCATGCTCTTGCTCATGCTCGATAGTTGCATCGGCAAGCGAATCACAAAGGCGAACGTAGATCAGGTCACTGCAGGTATGTCAAAGAAGCAGGTGGAATCGATCTTGGGTCAGCCTAGTTCGTCGAAAACTGAGGACCCGACGATTATGAAGCAAACCACTTACGTTTATCGTCAGGGCAAAGACACGGTCACAATCGTTTTCAAGGACGACAAACTGCAATCGAAAGACAGCACACTGTCCAAGTGAAGCGCCGTGAGGCAGACAATCCTGTCTGCTCCCAGACTCGCAGGCAGGATTGCCTGCGTCGCGGATCATTCCGCTGAGCACAGCGGACTCTACGGCAAACGCGATTTGCCGCGCATCACTGCGCTGGTTTAGGTTCAACGATGGCAGACGCAACGCACATCCAAATTCCCGCTGAACTGGAGCGGAAAATGGATGACGCGATTGCGCGTTACCCTGGCGAGCGCCGTCGAAGTGCAGCGATGCCGCTCTTACATTTGTGGCAGGAACACTTCGGCTTCATCGCAGACGAAGCCATTTTCTGGATCGCGGAAAAACTTGGCCTGCAGCCGATAAACATTCTCGAGGTGGTCACGTTTTATCCAATGTTCCGCCAGCATCCGGCGGGGAAGACTCACATCCGGGTTTGCCGCACGCTCAGTTGCGCCATGGCGGGTGGATTGGAAGTGATGGAAAATTTGTGTGCGCGTCTGAAAATTCCACGCTCGAAGCGTGGTGAAGAAATGCATAATCCGATCGCGGTCAGCGCCGACGGAACTTACAGCGTTGAATTTGTTGAGTGTCTGGCCAGTTGCCACACCGCGCCAGTGTGCATGATTGGCGAAGAACTGCACGAGAAGGTAAATCCGAATTCCGCTGCGGATTTCCTCGGCAATCGACAATCGACAATCGGCAATTTGCCGTTGCCATGGCCGCCGCATCCTTTGGAACACCGTCTTGTCTACAAAAACATTGGGCGCCCCGGTTGGACGAGCGACATCGATTGTTACCTGCGCGGCGGCGGTTACGAACAACTAAAGCAAGCGTTGACTCTGTCGCGCGATGACATCGTCAACAAAGTCAAAAACTCCGGCCTTCGCGGCCGTGGTGGAGCGGGATTCTCCTGCGGCTTGAAATGGAGCTTCATCAAACCGGACGAAAAGCGGCCGGTGTATTTGATCTGCAACGCCGACGAATCCGAGCCGGGCACATTCAAAGACCGCTACATTATTCACGAAGATCCGCACCAGTTACTCGAGGGAATGTTGATTTCGTGTTATGCCCTCGGTGCGCACACCGCGTACATTTACATTCGCGGAGAATTTCCGGAGGGCGCCAACATCCTTGAACGCGCGATTGAGGAAGCGCGGCAGCACAATTTCCTCGGCAAAAACATTCTCGGTTCCGGATTCGACGTTGAGTTCTACATTCACCGCGGCGCGGGCGCCTACATTTGCGGCGAGGAAACAGGTCTAATCGAATCGCTCGAGGGGAAACGCGGTTATCCGCGGATTAAGCCGCCGTATTTTCCCGCTGTGCTGGGTCTCTACATGTGTCCGACCATCGTCAACAACGTCGAGACGTTATGTAACATTAAGCACATTATCGCCATGGGCGGCGCGGAGTACGCACGGCTCGGTCGGCCTAACAACACCGGCACGCGAGTTCTATGCGTCAGCGGCGACGTGCAACGTCCAGGGTACTTCGAAGTTGAAGTCGGCGCCGTTACAATGGGCCAGTTGATTTATGAGATGGCAGGCGGCTTACGGCCGGGGCGAAAACTAAAAGCCGTTATTCCAGGGGGCAGCTCCGCGAAAGTACTGCGCGCCGATGAACGCCTGAAGCTAAAGGAAAGACAGGCTGATGGCTCGACAACTGAACGCGAAATCTCGATCGACGAGATCCCGATGGATTTCGATTCCCTCGCAGCGGCAGGTTCCATGGCCGGCTCCGGAGGCGTGATCGTGCTGGACGATTCGCGCGACATGGTTTGGGCGCTGAACAACATCAATAAGTTTTACGCACACGAGAGCTGCGGCCAATGCACACCCTGCCGGGAAGGCTCGCTTTGGATGCAAAAAATCACCGACCGCATGCTGCGTGGCGGCGGCGTGGTGGAAGATCCGAAAACACTGAAAACCATTGGCGACAACATTGCAGGGCGCACCATTTGCGCATTTGGTGAAGCCTGCGCATGGCCTACTCAAAGCTTTGTCCAGAAGTTCCCGGAAGAATTTGCGGCGCGCGCCCAAAAACCAACTCCCCCACCCCTGCCGCCTGAGTACACATCCGAAGAATTAATCGAGGAAGAATCGATCCCCACCGTCCCCATGGCCCACGACCCCGGCTGGGAAAAAGCCGGCGCGAAAGGAACGATCTGAATACGAATCTGGAAACCAGGAATCCAGGAATGGAACTGCAAAACAAACATCTCACCCAGCGAATCATCTCCGCCGCTATTCGCGTTCACAAGGAGCTTGGTCCTGGATTTTTGGAGGCCATGTACGAAGAGGCTTTGGCGATCGAATTGACTGCTGCTGGCCTAGCGTTTGAGCGACAAAAGCTATTGCCGGTGTTTTATCGTGAGCACCTGATTGGTGAACATCGACTCGATTTTCTAGTGGAGGGCAAGGTGATTGTGGAGCTCAAGGCAATTAGCGCGCTCGAAGACATTCACTTTGCAATTGTTCGCTCTTATTTAAAGGCGGCCAACTTGGATGACGCGCTGCTGCTAAATTTCGCAACAGCACGGCTGACTGTAAAGCGCGTCGGGCGCGAATACCACCCAACGATTAAAGGAGAAGACCTACTCCTGTAATTTTCCTGGTTTCCTGGATTCCAGATTCAATCATGGCTAACGAATCAGTTCCGCTGTTCAACGTTCAGATTGATGGCGTCTGGCATCAGTTTCCCAAGGGCACGCGGGTGATCGAGGCTTGCGAGCAGGTTGGCGTTTTCGTGCCGCGGTATTGCTATCACAAGAAGCTTAGCTCGCCGGGGAATTGCCGGATGTGTTTGATCGAAATGGGATTTCCCAGGCTTGGGCCCGATCGCAAGCCGGAGCTTGGGCAGGACGGCAAACCGATCATCAACTGGATGCCGCGCCCGCAAATTTCGTGCGCACAGGATGTCGCCGAAGGCATGGCCGTTCGCACCGACTCACCGCTGGTGAAGGAATGTCAGCGCGGCGTCATGGAATTTCTCCTGATCAATCACCCGCTCGATTGTCCGATCTGCGATCAGGCCGGCGAATGCCGTTTGCAGGAGTTCAGTGTCGACTATGGCAGTTCGCAATCGCGCTTCCTGGAGAACAAAGTGAAAAAGCCGAAAGCCGTGCAGCTTGGCCCGCGCGTGACGCTTGATGACGAACGCTGCATTCTATGCTCGCGCTGTATCCGCTTCTGCCAGGAAATCGCGCATGACGACGTTCTCGGGTTCGTTGATCGCGGCAGTCACACCATCCTAACGGCGCATCCTGGCAGATCTTTGGACAACAATTATTCGCTTAACACCGTGGACATTTGCCCTGTCGGTGCGCTGACTTCGACCGATTTTCGTTTCAAAATGCGGGTTTGGTTCCTGAAAGAAACCAAGAGCATCTGCACCAGTTGCGCGACGGGGTGCAACACAATCATTGGAACTCGCGAAGACGTCGTCTATCGACAAACGCCGCGGGAGAACGATCACGTTAACTCCTGTTGGATGTGCGATTATGGCCGCCTTAATTACAAATATCTCGAAGCGGACGGCCGTTTGCTGGAGCCGCAGATTCGATCGCAGGGAAGACTGGTGCCAGCCGATTGGCCCACCGCCATTGGGCAAGCAGCGCTCCATTTGAAACAATTTGCCGCATCGGAAATTGCAATTGTTGCTTCGGGTCGGATGACGAACGAAGAGCTTTGGCTCACGGCGCAGTTGGTTAACTCGTTAGGCGTTAAGTGCGTCGATATCGTCCCGAGGCGCGGCCGCGCAGACAAGATTTTATTAAGCAAAGATCGCAACCCGAACACAAACGGCGCCCGGCTGATCCTGGGTTCAAGCTCCGCGCCCGGCGCAAAGCTCATGGCAATTGCCGACGCGGTAAGATCCGGAGGAATCAAAGCGCTCGTCATTCTAAAAGAGAACGCGATGCACCTTGGCCTGTCGGTCGAAGAACTCGCGCGACTGCCAGCACTCATCGTGATGAATAATTTGCACAACGCAGTGACAGAAAAGGCAAGTGTTGTCCTGCCTGCCTGCGGTTTTGCCGAAAAACGCGGCTCGATGGTTAATGGCAAAGGCCGATTACAACGGTTGAACCGGGCGACTCGACCGCCGGGCAATGCTCGCGATGACTGGGAGATTTTACGCGACCTCCTTCAAGCAATAGGCGGCGGCGACTCGCTTCATTCTATTGAGGATGTTTTCCGCCGGATGAGCGAAACAGTCCCGCAATTCGCCGGGTTGAGTCTCAGCAAGATCGGCGATCTCGGCGTGCACATTCTGGAAATTGAAGAGTTGCCGCCGACGCATCCCAGCGACGATGACGCAATCGAACAAGCCATCGCGGTCCAGGCTGCACGTCGCGGTGTTCGGCACGAGTTGGATCACATCCAAGCTCATCCCGGTGCATCGGCGATCCGACAAGTCGAAACAGCGGCGCCTCGGCGGTAAAATTGACGACCGTAATGGACTTTTTTTTCATCATCACCTCGCTAGCTGAAGATCGCAGTTCTGCTAGGGGTGATCTTGTTCATGGTGTCTTACACCGTGTACGCGGAGCGCCGGGTCAGCGCCTTTATTCAAGATCGCGTTGGGCCGAATCGCGTGGGGCCAGCCGGTCTTCTCCAGCCCATCGCCGACATGTTCAAGCTGCTGCTCAAAGAAGATTTCACGCCGCACGCCACGAATACTTTTTACTACTGGCTGGCGCCGTGTCTCGCTGTCATGCCGGCCATCATCACCATCGCGGTGGTGCCGTTCGGCAGCACGCTCTTCGGTGTGCCGATGGTGATCGCGGACATCAATGTCGGAATTTTCTTTGTATTCGCGATCTCCTCGTTAGGCGTTTACGGAATCGTCATCGGCGGCTGGGCGTCCAACTCGAAATATCCTTTCCTCGGCGGCATTCGCTCCAGCGCGCAAATGCTTTCTTACGAGCTTTCGCTCGGGCTCGCTGTCATTCCGGTCTTCCTCTTGGTTGGAAGTTTGCGACTGACGAGCGTTGTGCAGTACCAGATCGACCATGGCTGGTTTATCGCGCCTTTCATTGGCGATTGGATGAATCCATGGAAATGGCTGCTCACGATTCCAATGATCATCTCGTTCCTCGTGTTCATGATCGCGATTTTCGCTGAAACAAACAGACTGCCATTTGATTTGCCAGAGGCCGAGCAGGAGCTCGCTGGCGGCTACAACACCGAATACAGCTCGATGAAGTTCGCCCTTTATTTTCTCGGCGAATACGCTGCGATGATCACCGGGTCCGCTGTTGTCGTGACGTTATTTTTCGGCGGCTGGCATTTCCCCGGCATACCCGATGGCTCCCACGGATGGCTCTTCGGCCTGATCAACATCGCAGTCTTTTTCACAAAGGTCGCCGTTGTGATTTTCCTGTTTATGTGGGTGCGCTGGACGCTCCCCCGATTTCGATGGGATCAGCTGATGCGACTGGGCTGGCTCTTCTTTTTCGAAATCGCGTTGGTGAACATCTTCATCGTTGCGGGGCTACTAATGTTTGCGCCCAAATAAATGACGAAATCCGAATGACGAAGCTCGAAACAAATCCGAATACCGAAGCCCAAAAAGCTGATCACCGGCGCAAAGTCTTCAGTGATTCGTGCTTCGTCATTCATTCGTCATTCGTCATTCGTCATTCGTCATTTTGATTATGACCATTACCGTTCCACGACCGAGGTTGAACTGGCGCGAGCGATTGTATCTGCCAGCCATTGCTGCTGGTTTGGCAATTACGTTAAAACATTTCAAGAATGCGCTACTCGGACGCACCAAGGTGACGATGCAATACCCGGAGCAAAAATGGGACAGTCACCTGCCTGATCATTACCGCGGCGCACCCGCGCTGGTGCGCGATTCAGAGGGACGGGTGCGCTGTGTGGCGTGCCAACTTTGCGAATTCATTTGTCCGCCGCGCGCGATCAAAATTATTCCCGGCGAGATTGTTCCGTCGGACCGTTTCGCCAAGGTCGAAAAATTTCCGGAAGAATTCGATATCGACATGATCCGCTGCATTTACTGCGGGATGTGTGAGGAAGTTTGTCCAGAGCAGGCGATTTTTCTGCGTAAAGATTATGCCATCACAGGCTTCACGCGCGCCGACATGGTGCATCACAAGGAAAAACTTCTCGAGATCGGCGGAGTAATGCACGGCGTGGTACTGAAATGGAACGAAAAGAAGTGAGGAGAACTGGAGTGATGGAGTATTGGAGTGCGGGAGTAGTGGCTGGCGTCACGAACTCATTACTCCATTACTCCGCCACTCCATTACTCCAATAATCCGATGTCCCCTTTCCTATTTTGGATTTTCGCAGTGCTGACCGTGACATTCGGTGCGGCTGTCGTCCTTAACCGGAACCCCGTCGCGAGTGCGCTGAGCCTGGTTGTTTCCTTCCTCGGGTTGTCAGCGCTGTTCATGTCGCTCGACGCGTTTTTCGTCGGCATCATTCAAGTATTGGTCTATGCAGGCGCCGTAATGGTGCTCTTTCTTTTCATCATCATGCTGCTCGACATCCGCGTCGAAGAACGGCGCCGGATCAACTGGGTCGCCGCCGTGGGCGGCATTGGGGTGACCGTGATCTTACTGATTCAGATCTACGTTGTGATTGGACACTTTCAATCTGCGCGACGGACTTTTCCGCCTCTAGTAGCATCGACAACGGATGACGTGTGGCACATCGGCCGCCTACTTTTCAACAACTACAATCTCCCCTTCCAACTCATCGGCGTCCTGGTGCTCGTAGCCACGATCGGGGTGGTCATCCTGAGCCGGCGGGAACCGCGGTAATATGATCACGCTCGGCGATTATTTGATCGTAAGCGCGATTCTTTTCACCATCGGCTTCGCCGGCGTCATGCTACGTCGGAACCTCATCGTCATTTTGATGTCGCTCGAACTGATGTTGAACGCGGCCAACCTGTCGCTCGTGGCTTTCTCGCGATTTCGCGTCGGTGCTAATGGGCTGCCGGATTACAACGCGCAGGTGTTCGTTTTTTTCGTCATCACCGTGGCGGCGGCTGAAGTAGCTGTGGGGCTCGCTCTTCTCGTCGCGCTATATCGTGCGAGGCAAACGACGGATGTCGCCGACATCACCAGCCTGAAGTTCTAACCCGCGAATCAGACGGACCAATGCACTCCTTCTATCCGTGGCTGATCCTTCTCGCACCGTTCGCAAGCGCGATGGTCATTACGCTCTTCACACTGCGATGGAAATCATTGAGCAGTGCAATTTCCATCAGTGCGGTGTTGATAAGTTTTTGCTGCAGTTGCTTCGTCTTCGCTCAGTCAGCCACGTCGGCACGTGAGTTCGTATGGCTCGATCTTCCGCCGCTCTTTCAGGTACCGTTTGGCCTAACGCTTGATCAGTTGAGCAGGACGATGGCCATCGTGGTTTCCGGCGTCGGAGCACTCATTCATATTTATTCGCTCGGTTACATGCGGGACGACGAAGGTAAGTCCCGTTATTTCGCGGCGTTGTCGCTTTTCATGTTCGCGATGCTCGGGATCGTTTTTGCGAACAATTTCGTGATGCTTTTCATCTTTTGGGAATTGGTCGGGTTCACATCGTATGTTTTGATCGGTCACTGGTTCTTTCGAGATGCCGCAGCCGACGCAGCAAACAAGGCATTTATCACCACACGGATTGGCGATTTCGGATTCATGACTGGCATCCTGATGATTTGGATGACCACCGGCTCAGTCGTGTTTGCCGAAATCGCGCCGCGAATGCCGATGTTTGGCGGCCATGCAACGTTTATCGCAATTGTCGCGCTTTTAATTTTCTGCGGCGCGGTCGGCAAATCTGCCCAATTTCCGCTGCACGTTTGGTTGCCAGACGCGATGGAAGGTCCGACGCCGGTCTCGGCATTGATTCACGCGGCCACCATGGTCGCGGCCGGCGTGTACATGCTGGTGCGCGTCGCGTTCATCATTCAAGCGTCACAAACGGCACTTCTGGTTGTCGCGTGGATCGGAACCATCACCGCTGTGATGGCAGCTTTGATCGCGACGCAGCAAGACGACATCAAACGCATTCTCGCCTATTCCACGCTGTCGCAGCTCGGTTACATGGTGATGGCTGTGGGTCTCGCTTCAAACCAGGCGGCCATGTTCCACCTTTTTACTCACGCGTTTTTTAAGGCGCTCCTGTTTCTTGCGGCCGGCTCGGTCATCGTGATGCTTCATCACGAGCAGAACATCTGGAAGATGGGCGGTCTGCGTCGAAGACTTCCGATCACTTTTGCCACCTTCGGCGCGGGCGCGCTGGCGTTGATCGGCTGTCCGCCGTTCAGCGGATTTTTCAGTAAGGACGCGATTCTCGCGGTCGCCTACGAACACAACCTGCCGATTTTCGCGGTGGCATTGTTCACCGCGTTCCTGACCGCTTTCTACGTGATACGCATGCTCATCATTGTGTTCTTCAATAACCCGCGCAGCGAGAGCGCGCGCGAGAGCCGGGAGTCACCTCGCGTCATGACAATGCCGTTGATCGTGCTCGCAGTTCTCGCAACGGTCGGCGGCTTTGCATTTTTCGCTCGAAAGTTTCTCACACTCCCCACCGAAGAAGCGGCGGTCCTTGTTCCGGTGCTAGCAATCATTGCACTGATTGTCGGAGTTGGACTCGCGATCGCTCTTTACCGCGGACGCGCGACGGAACCTGTCAAAATCGAGTTATTGCGTCGCAAGTTCTACTTCGACGAGTTCTACAGCTGGCTCATTTATTGGACGCAGGAGTTGCTAGCTCGTGTGGCAGCTTTCATTGATCGCTGGCTCATCGATGCAGGCGCGGTGGGCGGAAGCAGTCGAGGCGTCTGGGGGATCGGCGCAGTCTTGCGACTAATCCAAGTCGGCAATCTTCAAGCGTACGCATTCCTCTTTGGCCTGGGTGTAATCGCTCTCATTTACTTCGCTGTGTTTCGATAAGCATCCCGAAAATGACGAATGACCAAAGATCTGGGAGACCGCACGCGCCTCGCGTGTTCGTTTCGGCGCCCTCGCCGAAACACTTTGGTGACCATCAAAGGCGAAGTGATTTTACGTAGTCCTAGCTGGCTAGCGCGAGGGCGCACTCGCCAGCACGCGAGGCGCGTGCGCTCCCCAGAAAGATTCGCCATTCAAGCTTCATCATTCGTTCGTCAGTCGGCATTCGTGCTTCGTCATTTTCTAATGGTTCTGTTCACGATTTTTTGTCCAATCGTTGCGGCCGTCCTGATCATGCTCGGCGCGCCGGCACGGAAGACTGCGCTGGCCGCGTCAGTTTTGACGTTTGCCGTGGCGCTATTTTTGTTTGCGTCTCTCGACCACGGTAACGCCGACTTTCAACACGTTACATCGTTTAGCATCTCTCCCGAGTGGCGATTGAGCTTCACCACTGGCGTCGATGGCTTGAGCACAATCATGGTGCTGCTTGCCAGCATCGTGACCCTCGCTGCAGTGTGGTTCGCCGGCACGATAGAGAGATCTGAAAACGCGTTTTATGCCTGTCTTTTGTTCATCTCCGGCGGCGCGATCGGCGCCTTTGCTTCAATCGATTTATTTTTCTTTTACGCGTTTCACGAACTCGCGCTCATCCCCACATTTTTGCTGATCGGAATCTGGGGCAGCGGGAATCGGGTCGCAGCGGCCTGGAAAATCACGATCTATCTGGCAATCGGCAGTTTCATTCTACTACTCGGCCTGATCTTGCTTTACCAAAGCTTTCCTCTCGCTTCGCGGAGTTTTGATATTCGTGTGTTGCGGACTGCAGCTGGAATGGGCCAGATCGCTCCGGACGCGCAACGGCATGTTTATCTGCTGCTGCTTATCGGTTTCGGAATTCTCATCTCGCTCTTTCCATTTCACACGTGGGCGCCAGAAGCCTATGCCGCCGCGCCGCCGCCCGCTGCGATGCTGCACGCAGGAGTGTTAAAGAAATTCGGACTGTACGGGTTCTTGCGTCTGGCGATTCCGATGTTGCCCGAAGGCGCCCATCACTGGGCGACTCTGCTCGTCGTGCTGTTACTCGGCAACATCATCTACGTCGGACTGGTTACCATCGCCCAGAAGCGGCTCGATTGGATGCTCGGTTATTCGAGTGTGATGCACATGGGTTACATTTTTCTCGGAATTGCCAGCTTTGGCGTTCTCGGCGTAACCGGCGCCGTTGTGTTGATGTTCGCTCACGGTCTTTCAATCGCGTTGCTGTTTGGAATCGCAGGCGAATTGCGCCGGCGAACGGGCACGCTGGCTTTTGATGAGCTCGGCGGAATAGCGAGGGTGATGCCTTTCGCCGGGCTGGCTTTCGGACTTGGCGTGTTCGCCGCAATCGGTCTACCGGGTTTTGCCAATTTCGCCGGGGAAATCATGATCTTTTTTGGCGCGTTCAGGAACGGCTGGGAAATCGGGCGGTTTCACATTTTTCAAATCGCAACGGTGCTTGCGCTGTGGGGCGTAGTGCTCTCGACGGTTTACATGTTGCGCGCTTATCGCAAGACGTTCATGGGGTCTGTTCGCGCACAATGGCAAGACCTGCCCGATCTTAGCCCGGCGTTACGGATACCGGTTACTCTTCTGGTGACAGCACTTCTTTGCTTTGGATTTTTTCCGCAATTGTTTGTGCGAAATGTGGCGCCGGCTTTCGGGACTTTTTTCTCCGCCAACTCAGATATGCACACCTGGAGCCACGGCGCTGTGTCGCCGTGCTTCACGAAGCAACATAGCCCAAGCGCCTCGACGCAGCGAGGTGGCCACAACGATCTGGCAACCAAATGACATTAATCACCTCACCCTTACTTGAGATTGCGGTGCTGGTGCTCGGGATGTTGATCCTGATGATCGAAGCGTTCGCTGGAAAAATTGATAAACGCGTTCTGGCTTCCGTCGCAATTATCGGCCTCGCGATAGTTCTTCTCGCCACCTTCTTTGTCGTTCCTACTTCCTCGCCAATTAACGCGACCGGTTTCTGGAGTTTTTACGCAGCGGATCGGCTGGCGATCTTCTTCAAGCAATTCGCACTGCTAACCACCATTCTTGTGCTGATCATGATGATCGACTACGCGCCAGTGGTGCGCAGCTTCTTTCCCGGCGCTGCGCCGCACACAGGTCTCGGCGAATTTGTTGCGCTGCCTCTTTTCACCTGTGCCGGACTCATGTACCTCGTTTCGGCGATCGACTTCGTTTTCATCTTTGTCGCGCTCGAGCTCGTAACGGTGTCGTTCTATGTGCTGGTCAGTTTTACCCGGCGCAATCCTGCGACGCTCGAAGCGGCAACGAAGTATTTGGTGCTAAGCGCGCTGTCCACCGCGTTTCTCGTGTACGGCATAGCGTGGATTTTCGGCGCGACTGGTCAGACAAATCTCTATCGGCTGACGGCGGCACTGGCGAATGCTGGCGCCGACTCCGGCGCAGCGTTGTTAGGCATGGTTTTTGTTTTGGTCGCGCTCGGCTTCAAGATTGCGGCCGTCCCATTCCAAATCTGGGTGCCGGATGTTTATCAAGGCGCGCCCACGCCAGTGACGGCGTATCTCTCCGTCGGTTCGAAAGCAGCGGGGTTCGTCGTGTTGATACGTGTTTTGCAACCGTTCATGAACCTCCCGCAAACAGAACGGCTGATTTTTGTGATCGCGCTGCTCACTTTGATTTACGGCAATCTCGCAGCGCTACCGCAGACGAATCTAAAACGACTTCTCGCGTACTCGAGCATTGCGCACGCGGGTTATCTACTCATTGGCGTGCTCTGTTTCGATATCCGCGCGATTACCTTCTATCTCGTCGCTTACCTATTGATGACCCTGTTGAGTTTTGCGGTGCTAATAATCGTCGCGCAGCAAACCGGTGAGGAAATCTCCGACTTCGATGGTCTTGCGAGGCGGTCGCCATTCCTCGCGTTCGCTATGCTGATCGGAATGGTCTCGCTTGCCGGTGTGCCGTTCACGGCGGGATTCCTCGGAAAGTTCTACATCTTTTACGCAGCCGTTCAGCAGCGTCAGATCGCACTCGTGGTGGTTGGAGTGATCACGGTCGGCTGCGGATTCTACTATTACCTCAAGGTTGTCCGCGCGATGTATTGGCAGTCCGATTCCAAGACCGAAGCCATTCCTGTAAACGGACTCTCGCGAGTGGCGATCAGCGCATTGATTGTCGCCACGATTTGCCTGGGCGTTTATCCGCAACCCATTCTTGACGCGCTGAAGCACTGATATATCGAAACCAAAAGAGAATTAACCGTCAATCAACGACGACTCGCCCTTGAACCGGGCTGCGCTAATCGCTCAATTCGACGTTCCAGTATGCCAGATCGACAAAGTGTTTCCAGAGATCGTGCTGCGGCGCAGCAAACGTGATCTGCACAAATGGCCGCCACTTCGGTCGCTTAGGTCTACGGATCAAGCTCATGTGCGCTTCGCGCGGAAGCCGGTTGCCTTTGCGCGTATTGCACGGAATACACGAGCAAACCACGTTTTCCCAAGTCGTCGTCCCGCCCCGGTCGCGTGGCACGATGTGATCCAGATTAAGGTCACTCCGATCGAAGAGTTCGCCGCAGTACTGGCAGGTGTTCTTGTCTCGCTCAAACACGTTGTGCCGTGTGAATTTTACTTCCTTCTTTGGAAGCCGATCGAACACAAGCAGCACGATCACCCGCGGGATCCGGATCTTGAACGAAATGGTCGTAACCAATTCATGATCGGGTGCGTCCGTCGACAGATCGCGCCAGCTTTCGAAATCGTGCGTCGAAAAGTTGGTCGCGTCATCCGAAGAAACAATCTGGGCGTGTCCGGCGTATACAAGCGAAAAGGCGCGGCGAGCAGAGCAGATATTCACCGCCTGCCAAAGCCGGTTGAGCACCAAAACCTGACTGTTCAGTAACGTGTGCAAGTCTGGAACGGTAACCGCGTTAACGCCCGCCTTTTGCGGACTTCCGCGTAAATTTGCCGCGACGCTATCACTGGCCGTTTTCCGTGTCAACGCGACTGGAGCGCCGCGGACATTCGCCATAATGAGTGCCCGCGCTTTGCATTCGTGCTCATTCGTGTCCATTCGTGCTTATATATGAGCGCACAATTTCCAGATGAAGAGACTAAGTCCGGAGAATTCAAACGCCAGGAGGACGTGTTTCGCGAACGGATCTCAGATGATGGCGCCACGCGTTACGCTGCCGAGGCAGGCCGCTATCATCTTTACGTTTCGCTGGCCTGCCCATGGGCAAGTCGCACGGTTATTGTTCGGAAATTAAAAGGACTCGAAGACGCAATCGGCCTGACCGTCGTCGATCCAGTTCGAGACGACTTGGGCTGGGCGTTTCGCGATACTTCCGGCGAGATCCCGCCGGGCGCGCCGTTTCAATCCACCGATCCGATCAACGGCTTCCAATTCTTGAGCGAAGCGTACATAGCGACCGATCCTGCTTATGAGGGCCGCGTGACTGTGCCCGTCCTTTGGGACACGAAAACAAAGCGGATCGTGAACAATTGCGAGGACGACATCTGCCGCATGTTCAACGACGTGCTTAATGATTTTGCTCAAAATAAAACCGTCGATCTTTTCCCAAAAGAAATCCAAGCCGACCACGCGAAGCTCTCCGATTTCATCTACGAAAACGTGAACAATGGCGTTTACAGAGCCGGATTCGCGACGCGCCAGCGCCCGTACGAGCTTGCGTGCCGCAGAGTTTTTGAAGCGCTTGATGAGCTCGAACAGCGTTTGTCGAAAAGCCGATATCTATTCGCAAACCGCATAGTCGAGGCAGACTGGCGATTGTTTTGCACGCTCGTGCGTTTTGACGCCGTTTATTACGGCCATTTCAAATGCAACCTGCGGCGCATCATCGATTATCCAAACCTGCAAGGCTACCTGATGGACTTGTACCAGCAGCCTGGCATCGCCGAGACGGTCAACTTCGATCACATCAAGCGGCATTACTACATGACGCACACGGCGATAAATCCAACCCGCATCGTTCCCATTGGTCCGCTGCTCGACCTAACGAAACCGCACGGTCGCGAAAGATTGAACTAAGGCAGTTGCCACGGCAGCAATTCTTTATAGAATCGTGCGCTTCAGCCTGATCCGACCATGATTTTCCTCGCCTTCAACATCCTTACCTCCGCCGTGCCATTGTCGATGGTCTGCGCGGTGATCGGTCTCGCGGCCGCGTTTTATTTAATCGGCGTGGTAGTTCGGTCGCCCTCAGGCAATCCACGGATGCAAGAGATCGCCGGAGCCATTCAGGAAGGCGCCAAAGCGTATTTGAATCGGCAAGTGATCACGATCAGCTCCATCGCCGTAATAATTTTCATTTTGCTCTTTATTTTCAAAGATCGTCCGACCGCCATTGGCTTTGTGATCGGTGCGTTTTGTTCGCTTTCGGCAGGCTTCATTGGAATGCGTATCGCCGTGGTGGCCAACGTGCGAACGACGCAAGCCGCAACCGAGTCGATGAACAAAGCCTTGCGAATGGCTTTCAACGGAGGCGCCGTCACCGGGCTCCTCGTAGTGGGGCTCGCGCTTTTGTCGGTATCAATTTTCTACACTCTGGTCGCGCGTATCGCCGGCTCGCACATGGCGGTCAATAGTCTGGTTGGTCTCGCCCTCGGGGCTAGTCTCATCAGCGTGTTCGCGCGACTCGGCGGCGGCATCTACACCAAGGCGGCCGACGTCGGAGCGGATCTTGTGGGCAAGATCGAGAAGGGTCTCGAAGAAGATGATCCGCGCAACCCGGCAACGATCGCAGACAACGTCGGCGACAACGTGGGCGACTGCGCCGGCATGGCGGCCGATGTGTTCGAAACGTATGCAGTGAGCTTGATAGGCGCGATCCTTGTCGGTGCACTGACGTTACCGGACAACCCGGCGGCTGTGATTTATCCGTTTGTGCTAGGCGGAATTTCCGTGCTTGGCGCGATCCTGGGAGTGCTGTTCGTGAACTTTGCCGGCGGAAAACCGGCCACTGTGTTGATGGGTGGCGTAATCACGAGTGCGATCGTTTCGGCCGTCCTCTTCTGGCCGGCCACGCATTATCTGTTTCGGACCGGCGTGATGATCGGCGGCGTAATGCGGTCACCAACCCAACTCTACTGGGCGTCGCTCGTCGGCATTATCATGACAGCCGTCGTCGTGGCTATTACCAATTACTACACGTCCATGCATTACCGGCCCGTGCAAAAAATTGCGCGTGCGTCAGAGACTGGTCATGCCACGAATATCATCGCGGGCCTTGCTGTTGGTCAGCACGCCACCGCGCTGCCGGTAGGCTTCATCGCAATTGCTATCCTGCTGAGTTTTCATTTTGGCGGGCTTTACGGAATCGCGATCGCAGTGATGGCGATGTTGTCGATGGCCGGGATCATCATCTCGCTCGATTCGTTCGGTCCGATTACCGACAACGCGGGCGGCATCGCGGTAATGAGCAACTTGCCCAACGAAGTACGCAATGTCACGGATCAACTCGACGCGGTGGGCAATACGATGAAGGCCGTGACCAAGGGTTACGCCATTGCTTCAGCCGGTCTCGCAGCGCTCGTTTTATTTGGCTCATACGTACAGGAGCTCAAAGCACACGTGACACGCAACGGCCAGCCGTTCGTGTTCGAGTTTTCGCTTAACGATCCGAAAGTGATTATCGGTTTGTTCCTCGGCGGATTGCTTCCGTTCATCTTCACCGCGTTCAGCATGGACGCAGTGGGCAAAGCCGCGGGCGCCGTTGTTCGCGAGGTGCGGCGGCAAATACAAGCGCATCCCGGTATCATGACCGGGAAGGACACGCCTGAGTACGGGACGTGCGTGGACATCGTCACCAAAGCGGCATTGCGCGAAATGATCGTGCCGGCGCTGCTGCCGTTGGTTTTTGTGGTGGCGGTGGCAATGATTCCGCAGCTAGGCCCAGTCGTGCTCGGGGGGTTGCTGGTGGGAACGATTGTCACCGGCCTGTTTGTTGCCATTGCCATGACCTCCGGCGGCGGCGCGTGGGATAACGCGAAAAAATTTATCGAGGAAGGAAATCTCGGCGGCAAAGGTTCTTTTGCTCATGCCGCAGCGATCACCGGCGACACCGTGGGCGATCCGTACAAGGACACGGCCGGACCCGCGATCAATCCGATGATCAAAGTCGTCAACATCCTCGCGATTTTAATTATTCCCATTTTCTTTTAGCACAGTGAGCAACTGCCTTGAAAAAAAAGAACTGCTGCTTTTGATTTAGGCTTGCTTTTAGCGAAGGGACTAAGCAGTTTTCTTCCCCCCACAATGCCTCGTGTCTTAATCATCGAAGACGACGCCGATAACCGGCGCGTAATGGCGCAGCTTTTCGCGCGCGAAGACTGGAAAGTCTTGGAAGCAAACGACGGTGACGCCGGGCTGGAGTTGGCGTTGCGCAATCGGCCGGAGCTGATCCTGTGCGATTTGTTAATGCCAAAATCGAACGGTTTTGAGGTATGCCGCTCCATTCGCGAGCAACTGCAACCAACCAAGATCATCGTCGTCTCAGGTCGCGATTACGGAGTCGATCGAACCAGCGCTCTTGAAGCAGGCGCAGACGAATATCTGCTCAAACCGATCACGTGGGAACTGCTCTCCAGCACGATCGACCGGCTTCTGCCGGAAATCCCGCGTCGTCCCGAACCGAAATCTGTACCGGAACGTGAATCGGTCCCTGCGCGAATAAGGCTGTGGGGCGTTCGCGGTTCAATTCCGGTCCCTGGAAAGAGCACAGTCCGTTATGGCGGAAACACCAGTTGTGTGGAAGTGCGCGCCGACGGCGAGATCATCATTCTCGATGCTGGCTCCGGGATTCGCCTGCTCGGTCTCGCTTTGGACAAAGAATTCGGACCTCGCTCGATGAAGTTGACTCTTTTGATCTCACACACTCACTGGGATCATATCCAGGGACTGCCTTTCTTTTCTCCAGCGTACAATCAGAAAAATCTCATCCGCGTTTTGGGTTATGAAGGCGCTCGCGCTGGTTTGGCAAAGATTCTGGCCAGCCAAATGGAGACGCCGTTTTTCCCCGTCAGCTTACGCCAACTCCCAAGCCACCTGGCGATTGAGGAACTGAAGGAGATGGAGTTTCAAGTCGGATCCGTCGAGGTGCGGTCCAAGTTCGCCAATCATCCGGGAATTTGCGTTGGGTACCGCCTTGCCACGAGCTCGGGATCAATCGCCTACTTTCCCGACAATGAACCATACGAGGAACTCAAGCTGCTATTGGCCTCGCGCGATGGAATCACCGAGGAAGAAGCGCGGGATTTCGCGGACGCCGAGCGCGGAAAGATGGTCGATTTTCTCCAGGGATGCGACGTCGCAATCATGGACACGCAATATACCGAGGAGGAATACGCGAAGCACGTTGGCTGGGGCCACAGCTCAGTGGACAGCGTCGTTTCGCTGGCGCTCGATGCAAACGTGGGCAAGCTCGTTCTTTTCCATCACGATCCGAATCATGACGACCAGATGATCGATAAAATGGTGGAACACGCGCGCGCGTTCGTGGCAAAAAGCGGGAAATCTTTGGAAGTCGACGCCGCTCGAGAAGGCGCTGAGATTTTGCTCGACGCCAAAGTGCTGGCATAATCAAGCCTCGCGGGCGCGGCGACTCTGTTCGACTTGCAGTCCAACCGCGCGACCTTAATTTTCTCCCCTCGTTGCCTCGTAGTGTAATGGTAGCACTAGAGACTCTGAATCTCTCTGTCTAGGTTCGAATCCTAGCGAGGCAGCCACGTAAACCCCGAATGCTTTCGGGGCACGTGGCGATGCCACTTTCATGTAAAACCGCGTGGGCGCCGCCTTTTACGCGGTTCGAATCCTAGCGAGGCAGCCGACCTCCATCTCCTTGGACAGCGGGGAGAGATTGCCTGTGTTAATGGCTTGAATAATTCGCGGAACAAAAACGGAAATCAAGAGGCACAGAACGGCGCTGCGACACGACCAGATGATAAATGATTTGTCGCAGCGAGTTCTTGGAATGCCCTCGACCGGCAAGAAAAAAGCCACATCATCGCACCAGCTGGCTCATATTTTTGCGCTTGGCCAATACCGCAAGGGCGATAACAGCCGCGGCGGTGCGGTTTTTGACGTCGAGTTTGCACAGGATGTGTTCGACGTGCTTGCAGATCGTCCCGGTGCATGCGCTCAGGATCACACCGATCTCATAATTCGTTTTACCTTGTGCGATCCAAGTCAAAACCTCCGTTTCGCGCGCGGTGAGACCCAATAAACCACGCCGGTTTTTCGCCGGCATTAGTTGAGTTTTTGTTTTCGTTTTGGGTTTTCTTTTTGTTTGGGAGAGCTCTCATGCGGCCTGTTGATTTTTTGCCACCAGCTTGAGCAGACCTGGGGGGAATTGTGCGAATCCTTGTTCGCATCGATGTTTCGTGCCTTATTCTGCAGGGGGAATGTGGTTGGCCTTCGGTGAGTTCTCGTCATTGAGAACTCATTTCCGGGGGGGCTTGTTAGTATGCGCCTTTTATACGGAGATATGGAGCGTGTCAAGCAACAGATTTGCAACGACATTTCTTAGCGTATAAAATATTGCCTTCAGCCTGCGCGATCGGCTATGAAGAACGACGTGTAAAAAACTGCCAATGGCAAAATCCAAAAAGAACAAGAACAAAGCGAAGCTCAACCTGACGGTGCGCGACGAGCAACGAAACAAACTGGAACAAATGGCCTCTTTAGAGAACCGTTCGGTCTCCAATCTTATCGAGGTCATGGCCGACGAACGCTGGAAGCGATTGGCCGAGCAGCAGGGCGTTGCTTACGCTAAAACCGTCGCGGAGGCGATGAAGCTTAAACTCGACATGGACAATCCAGCAGACCGCGAGAAATTGCGCCGGGCAGTTCTCGATCTTGTCGCCGGGAGAAAAATGCCAAAATAAAAACGGCCTGGTTGAAATTCTCTTGTTCTCTTTCTGACAAGCATTTTGTGAGCAAGGGCGGAAAAAATTGAGATGGGACACGCCCAAAAATCGTTCGCGGGCGATTTCAAGAAGTGGTGAGTTCGCTCGGCCATAGGAGAACACGGGGCGCTGACTGTAACTTGTAACTCTTAACGTTCCATTGAATGGCAGTCCAGTTTCGATCTCTCGACATACGAGTCGCTCGCCTGCCCGCGATGTGGAACGGCATGGCGTCTCAAACTGGGGCTTTGTGTGAGCTGCCTGCTCTCATGCGGTCTGGATGCCGAGATGCACAATGGGCAAACACTCGATGACGTGCTCGATCAAATCGATATGAGCGACGCCGACTGACGCGCGGGAGAATTATCGAATCCTGGAAGAAATCAGACGGCGCAGCAACTCTCCCCGTAATGCATCGGGACGCTGGGGGCCTGCCACGCCGTCTTGTCTCGCCGGAGCCTTGCGCGAAGGCGGAAGCCTGCGACGAAGGCCGCTAATTTGCGGTTTTTTGAAAAAACTTCATTTTTTTGAGAACTTCGTCCCGCAAATCCCGGAGAAGTAGGTAAGCGCTGCAATCATGAACCCCAGAGCCGACGGCAAAATTCGGAACCGAAGTCTCAAAATGTGTTCTTGACATGCGCCGTAAATGCGTATAAAAGGCAGTAATTACAAACGAAGAAAAAACCTAAAAAATGAAAAAAAGAACTAAAATCTCCCTAAGAACAAAAATCTACCTGGCAATTGTAGGGCTGTTAGCGCTCACAGGAGTGCTTTACGCCTCCACCGGCACTCCAATTTTCTTTAACGCGTTCCCTCAAGCCACGGGTGTCGCCGCTTCCACATCTAATTTTTACGTGACCGGATAGTGCGACAATAATCTCTATGGGCTCGACTGCCTCGGGAATCGCACGGTGTTGGCGTCAATTCCGCTTGGGGATTCGCCCTGTATTGAAAAATACATGCGCTATCGCTCCAGTGCAGTCCGCCGCGGCCGGGTTCACCCCGAAGCGACGTTTTCGTCACAGAAGGCCAGTAGGTCTTTAAGTACGATTTTTTGTTAGGTACCATCTCGGGTGCGCCCTTTGCGCAGGTCGGGTGCCCCTTCTCGAACCACAACTCGCTTACGTTCGACAAAGTGGGCACATTTGGCTTCAAAATGATCGTAACGTGCGAGAACGGCCCCATCTGGACGGTTGATGGGACTGGAAATGTCACATTCGTGGCGAGCACGACGACCATCAATCCACCTCTTCTCACACACCCTGAAGGACCAGCTATACCGCCGCTAAGCTTCGGGCCCCTCGGAGGGCAGATCCTGGTGGGCGATGAGAACCTCGGTCAGGTCACCGCAATCAAGAACGATGGTACCGTTACTTATAATGCCTTCAATTGGCCCGCTGGTTTTGAGGCCAATCCGGAAAACGTTAACGTTATCCCGAACCCTGCCTGCGGATTCGGCTGCATAGCCAACCAACCGCAGGGCAGCTTCTTCCAGGCGATCGAAGACTATGGCTTCTTTCTCTATTATGGCCCGCTCGACTTCCAAGGGTTGGGTGGCAACGTTATCGTTACCAACGAGGCCGAGCCACCGGCCACCACCGCCGGCACCCTTCTCGTAACGTACAATCCGGTGACGAACGCGTATGATACCACTGTGTTCGATCCCATTTTCAACTTTACGATCAACGAGGGCGCCCAATTTGTTGAGTGCGACGCGTCGACACCGACGCCAACGCCAACAGCTACTTCCACACCAACTTCGACGCCTACAGCGACATTTACGCCGACGCCTACAGCTACATTTACGCCGACGCCTACAGCGACATTTACGCCTACACCTACGGCAACATTTACGCCTACGCCTACAGCGACATTTACGCCTACGCCTACGGCAACATTTACGCCTACAGCTACGGCTACGTTTACGCCTACAGCTACGGCCACGTTCACACCGACAGCTACGGCAACGTTTACGCCGACAGCTACGGCTACGTCTACGCCAACACCGACGCCGACTCCGACACAGACACCACCGGGACACGTGAGTCAGATCACTCCGACCGGAACGACCTGTTCACAGTTCGCGAACGGCACGGCCGAGACCCTCCTCAACCTGAATTACAGCGTCACCGGCGGGAAGATTAAAAACAACGTCACCCCCGGTGTGTTCTTCTACTGGGTGTCGGTGACAGTGCCAGGCGGGAACAACAGCGTTACGATCACTCAAACGATCACGACGGGCAACTTCACCGGCAAATTCGACTTCGCCAGCGGGAGCAATGTGTTTAACTCCAGCTGTAATAGTGTGTCGGACACGATCACGCAAAACACCACGACCGGCGCGGTGACCGTCAACTTTAACGCACCGTGCGGGCACTTACATCATAGGGATCAAGTACGACTCGAAGAGCATTGTGGGTCTCACCGCTCCCAGCCCGGGAACAACCGTTCACTACGACTTCGCGACGACGGGCGTGCCTGGGTCGACCAGTGGGATCGATCTGATCAAAAACTAATAGACCGGATAGAGCAAACAAGTTCACAATCAGCCGTCACGCTTCACCGCGTGGCGGCTTTTTGTTTTCACGCGGGTGACGCTCACCACTCTTTGAAATCGCGCGAGATCTACACCATGCCCTACGAGGCGGAACTAACGGGCTCGATCTCCTCAAAGTAATTAGCTCAAGAGGGACTAATTCGCGCGGCTGTCGTGGAAACTCCACAGTGGGCAAACACTCGATGACGTGCTCGATCAAATCGATATGAGCGACGTCGATTGATGCGCGGGGGAATCATCGAATCCTGAAAGAAATCAGACGGCGCAGCAACTCTCCCTATAAAGCCTCGGGGACGCTGAGGCCTACCACACCGTAGCCTGCAGGAAGGCCGCTAATCTGCGGTTTTGAAAAAACTTCATTTTTTTGAGAACTTCGTCCCGAAAATCCCGGAGAAGTAGGTAAGCGCTGCAATCATGAACCCCGAGGGCCGACGGAAAATTCGGAACCGAAGTCCAAAATGTGTTCTTGACATGCGCCTTAAATGCGCATAAAATGCAGTAATTAGAAATGAAGAAGGATCCTAAACATGAAAAAAAGAACTAAAATCTCCCTAAGAACAAAAATCTATCTGGCAATTGTAGGGCTGTTAGCGCTCACAGGAGCGCTTTACGCCGCCACTCCAATTTTCTTTACCGCATTCCCCCAAGCCACAGGTGTGGCCGCTTCCCCATCTAATTTCTACGCGACCGGATGGTGCGACCAATAATTTCTATGGGGTCGACTGCCTCGGCAATCGCTCGGTGTTGGCAACAATTCCGCTTGGCGATTCGCCCTGTATTGAAAAATACCTGCGTATCGCTCCAGTGCAGTCCGCCGCGGCCGGGTTCACCCCGAAGGACGTTTTCATCACAGAAGGCCAGTTCATCTATAAGTACGATTTTTTGTTAGGTACCATCTCGCTTGCGCCCTTTGCGCAGGTCGGGTGCCCCTTCTCGGACCACAGCTCGCTTACGTTCGACAAAGTGGGCACATTTGGCTTCAAAATGATCGTAGCGTGCGAGAACGGCCCCATCTGGACGGTTGATGGGACTGGAAATGTCACATTCGTGGCGACCACGACGACTATAAATCCACCTCTTCTCACACACCCTGAAGGACCAGCTATACCGCCGCTAAGCTTCGGGCCCCTCGGAGGGCAGATCCTGGTGGGCGACGAGAACCTCCATCAGGTCACACGCAATCAAGAACGATGGTACCGTTACTTATAATGCCTTCAATTGGGCCCCTGGTTTTGAGGCGCGTCCGGAAAACGTCAACGTTATCCCGGACCCTGCCTGCGGATTCGGCTGCATAGCCAACCAACCGCAGGGCAGCTTCTTCCAGGCGATAGAAGACTATGGCTTCTTCCTCTATTATGGCCCGCTCGACTTCGCAGGGTTGGGTGGCAACGTTCTAGTTACCAACGAGGCCGAGCCACCGGCGACCACCGCCGGCACCCTTCTCGTAACGTACAATCCAGTGTCGAACGCCTATGATACCACTGTGTTCGATCCCATTTTCAACTTTACTATCAACGAGGGCGCCCAATTTGTTGAGTGCGACGCGGTGACGCCGACGCCAACACCAACGCCTACGCTCCACGCCAACTCTCGACGCCTACAGCTACATTTACGCCTACGCCTACAGCAACGTTTACGCCAACAGCTACGGCAACGTCTACGCCAACACCTACGGCAACGTCTACACCGACAGCTACGGCTACCGCAACGGCTACGTCTACGCCAACACCGACGCCGACTCCGACACAGACACCACCGGGACACGTGAGTCAGATCACGCCGACCGGAACGACCTGTTCACAGTTCGCGAACGGCACGGCCGAGACCCTCCTCAACCTGAATTACAGCGTCAGCGGCGGGAAGATCAAGAACAACGTCACCCCCGGTGTGTTCTTCTACTGGGTGTCGGTGACAGCGCCAGCCGGGAACAACAGCTTTACGATCACTCAAACGATCACCACGGGCAACTTCACCGGCAAATTCGACTTCGCGAGCGGGAGCAATGTGTTTAACTCCAACTGTGTTAGTCATGCACCCGACGATCACGCAAAACACCACGACCGGCGCCGTGACTGTGCAGTTTAACGCACCGACTGCGGGCACTTACATCATCTCGATCAAGTACGACTCGAAGAGCATTGTGGGTGACCCCGCTCCCAGCCCGGGAACAACCGTTCACTACGACTTCGCGACGACGGGCGTGCCTGGTTCGACCAGTGGGCTCGATCTGATCAAAAACTAATAGACCGGATAGAGCAAACAAGTTCACAATCAGCCGTCACGCTTCACCGCGTGGCGGCTTTTTGTTTCACGCACCCGCGGAGCTCTGCGAACGGCATGTTGCTCGATTCATAAGCCGGGTTCTTGGCTTGCGACAAACCCTAATTAGTTTTTCAGACGCTCTCCGTGCCCTAAGAAAGCGGCGGCGTTATTGCGGCGATTCTACGGCGTTCTGTCGCGAACGTCCGCCCAGGCAACCTTTGCGCCGCGCTGCTCAATCAGTTCCGCGCTTGTCGCTGCCCACGCGAGAAATTCCAACGCGTTCGACGATTGCATCCCTATTAGATTACGAAATTGTAATTCATTTCTTGACAATTTTGCGTTTTTTGTAAGAACTTCCTCAGTCAAATTCCGGAGAAATAGGTAGGGGCTACTTCAGGGATCCACAATAAGGGAGTCATCTAAGGCAGCCGACGGAAAAAGTAATAGCTGAAACCCAGAATCCAAAAAAAATGAAAAAAAGAACTAAGATCACTCTCAGAACAAAAATCTATCTGACAATTGCAGGGCTGTTCGCGCTCACAGGAGCGCTTTATGCCGCCACTCCAATTTTCTTTAACGCGTTCCCTCAAGCCACAGGTGTGGCCGCTTCCACATCTAATTTTTACGCGACCGGATGGTGCGACAATAATTTCTATGGGCTCGACTGCCTCGGCAATCGCACGGTGTTGGCGTCAATTCCGCTTGGGGATTCGCCCTGTATTGAAAAATACCTGCGTATCGCTCCAGTGCAGTCCGCCGCGGCCGGGTTCACTCCGAAGGACGTTTTCATCACAGAAGGCCAGTTCATCTATAAGTACGATTTTTTGTCAGGTACCATCTCGCCTGCACCCTTTGCGCAGGTCGGGTGCCCCTTCTCGAACCACAGCTCGCTTACGTTCGACAAAGTGGGCACATTTGGTTTCAAAATGATCGTAGCGTGCGAGAACGGTCCCATCTGGACGGTTGATGGGGCTGGAAATGTCACATTCGTGGCCACCACGACGACTATAAATCCACCTCTTCTCACACACCCTGAAGGACCAGCTATACCGCCGCTAAGCTTCGGGCCCCTCGGAGGGCAGATCCTGGTGGGCGATGAGAACCTCCATCAGGTCACCGCAATCAAGAACGATGGTACCGTTACTTATAATGCCTTCAATTGGCCCGCTGGTTTTGAGGCGCTTCCGGAAAATGTCAACGTTATCCCGGACACTGCCTGCGGATTCGGCTGCATACCCAACCAACCGCAAGGCAGCTTCTTCCAGGCGATAGAAGACTTTGGCTTCTTCCTCTATTAGAAGGCG
>CAVXHW010000035.1:0-14746 GCA_963761585.1 uncultured Verrucomicrobiae bacterium | reverse complement strand
CTCAGAAGTGGAGTGACGGAGTGTTGGAGTGATGGAGTAATGCAAGGTGGTTCGCGATTCGCACATTCCATCACTCCAATCCTCCATTACTCCTCTACTCCAATGCTGCCATGATCGGCGAAGGCACAAAAAGCACGAATCAGCGCCGCCATACTTACGTGCGTGACAACGTCGAGGTTGGCTTCTTCACCGATCCGACTGTGTGCATCGGTTGCAAAGCCTGCGAAGTCGCGTGCAAAGAATGGAACCAGGTACCCGATGACGGCTTCGTTTGGTCAGGCAATTCCTACGACAACACTGGCCATCTTGGCGCGTCCACATGGCGTCACGTCATGTTTGTCGAGCAGGACAGACAAAAAGGAGGCCAGATCGTCGCCTCGCATTCGTTAGTGGATGGCGACGGAGAAGATCCGTTTCGCTGGATCTTTCTTTCTGATGTCTGCAAGCATTGTGAGGAAGCTGGTTGTCTTGAAGCATGTCCCACGGGCGCAATCGTTCGCACTGAAGTCGGCTCGGTGCTCGTGCAGAACGATGTTTGCAACGGCTGCGGGTATTGCGTCGTCTCGTGTCCTTTTGGCGTGGTCGACCGCCGACCGAAGCCGCTGGCCGACGCCGGCGGCGCATTCAAATGCACCTTCTGTTACGACCGACAAAAGAGCGGCCTCACACCGGCGTGCGCAAAAGTTTGTCCTACTGAATCAATCATGTTCGGGCGGCTCGATGATTTGCGCGCACGCGCGAAGCAACGTGTGCACCAACTGCGAGAACACGGGTACGACGACGCGCAACTTTACGATCCCACCGAAACGTCTGTGCGCGGCATTCATGCCTTTTTCCTGATTCTCGGTGAACCCGAAGCATACGGCCTTCCGCCAAAGCCGCAGATCCCGACAATTTATTTGAAGGCCGCGTGGACAGCCGCATTCGCCACTGCCATCGGTGCAATCGTTGCCACTCTCTGCGCATTCGCCTTCTTATGAACGGACGGTCGACAACTCTGGGGAGCGCACGCATTCTGCGTGCTGGTGAAGGCATTTTGCCTTCACGAACTTCCATGCAGCGATCGAGCACCAATGGTGCGTCGAATAAATGCCGCGGTGGTCCAAGTTCGTCGCCGCAGAATGCGGCGACCAGCACGCTACAAGCGTGCGCTCCCCAACTTTTATGAACGAATCGCGTCTCGACAAATTGCGCGATGACGCGTGGCAACAAGGCGCAGTTACCGGTCGCGGTGTGGACGTCGCCGGCGGCCCGATCCCGCGCAAGCCAGGTTACTACGGTCAGCCAGTTGTTAGGCCGCCGGTGTGGACGTGGGAGATTCCGGTCTACTTCTTCGTCGGCGGCCTTGGCGGAATGTCAGCGGTGATCGCGCTTGGCGCGCTGTTGTTTCACCACTTCGATGTCGCGCGCACGGCGATGTGGGTTGCGGCTTTTGCATCGGTACTGTCACCAGTTCTTCTGATTTTAGATCTGGGCCGGCCGCGTCTGTTCATCAACATGCTGCGAGTATTCAAACCACAATCGGCCATGTCGATGGGCGCGTGGATACTGACGGGTTTCGGAATGTGTGTCGTTCCAGGTTTGATCGCGCTGGAGCTTCACACATTCCACTCGTTTGCTGGCGCAATTGGTCAAATTTTCAGCGTCGCAGCAGGAATTTTGATATTTGGATCGGCGGTTTTCGGAGTGTTGTTGGCGACGTATACAGGCGTGCTCATCGGCGCGACGTCGATACCGGCCTGGTTCTTGCATCACAAGCTGCTGCCGATTCATTTCGGAACGGCGGGATTAGGATCCGCTGCTGCGCTCCTGGAATTGCTCGGTCACCGAATCGCGCCGCTCAGCGCGATCGGTTTATTCGCGGCCGCGGTCGAAACCGTCCTCTTAATTTGGCTGAGCATCGATAGGCATGGCGTCGCCGATCGGGCCATCCACGAGCATCGTTCCGGGTGGCTCATTCGGATCGGGGGGATCTTAACCGGACCGTTCCCGCTTGTGCTCCGATTCTTTGGCGCGATCCCGTTGGCGGCGATTTCGTTTCTGCTGGGCGCACTCGTTAGCCGGTTCGGTTGGATTGGGGTGGGAAAAGTTTCGGGTCGAGACCCGGAATCTGTTTTTGCCTCGCAGAAGTAACACAGACTTCCAGTCTGTCTCGTCTGACAAGCATCCCTGCTTGTTCATACGACAGGCTGGGAAGCCTGTCTGACGAATCAGGCAAGATGCCTGAGTTACAAAATCACGCGCTCGATATGCGTATAAATGTTGAAGGATGGCGGGCGCAGAAAACTTATGAGCGTCTGGTTGCTGTCGCGTGCGAGCTCGACCGCAAGACTGGAAGGCGCTGACACAGCGGCCACGATCGGAATTCGGGCGGCGAGTGCCTTCTGTATGATTTCAAACGACGCGCGGCCGCTGACTAACAGAAGATGTCTCTCCAATGGTAGCAGCTCGTCGAGAAACGCGTGTCCGACTGCCTTATCCACTGCGTTGTGCCGGCCGATATCTTCGCGCGCAATTTTCAATTTGCCATCCACGCCGAAAATTCCGGCGGCATGAATGCCGCCTGTGCGTGCGAAATCACTTTGCGCATTGCGTAATGTCTCGGGAAGCGACAGCAGTGTTTCAATATCAACCCGGATATCGGTCGATCGTATGGCAGGGAAATTTTGCCGGATCGCGTCAATGCTTTTTTTACCGCACAGACCACAACTACTGGAGATCGTTCCGAAACGTTTCGTCGAGTTCAGTTTTAATTTCACGCCCGCTACAAGCTCCACGTCGACTCTGATTGTCGCCGCTCACTGAAATGCTCACGATCTGATCGCGACTGTGCACAATTCCCTCCGAAAGTAAGAACCCCGCTGCGAGTTCTTCGTCGTGACCCGGTGTGCGCATCGTGGTGGCAATGGGCTTGCGTCCGACGCGGATTTCCAGTGGCTCCTCGATCGTTAGGTCGTCGGGCAAGTACTCGAGTTCACCGTCGCGTTTTCGCCGGATGATTTTCTGTGATCCGATGCCGCTTTCTTTCATGTGAATTGAAACGCCTCAATGGTAGCATGGCTGCGATGGAAATTTGTCACCTGTTCATTTCCACGAGGACACAATTTTGTTGGCCATCACGGCCGCGAACCCGACACGTATCCGATGATTGAAATGCCCGAAATAGAATGCGTTGCGGGGCGTGGCATTCGCGGTGATCGGTATTTCGACTTCAAGGACGATTACAAGGGTCAGATCACTTTCTTTTCGCTGGAAGTTTTCGAAGAACTTTGCAACGCGCTGCACCTCCAGGCCTGCTCGCCTTCTCTGGCACGGCGCAACGTGATCACACAGGGCGTTGATCTGAACGAATGGATTGGACAGGAGTTCGAAGTCAAGGAGTTCGTTTTCTCGGAATGGAAGAGTGCCGGCCATGCTATTGGATGGACGGCGCGTTTGCACCGGGTGCCCAGGAATTTTTGAAGGGCCGCGGCGGTCTCCGGGCAAAAATTCTGACGGATGGGAAATTGCGTTCGATGAAATTGTCATCCCGGAGCGAAGTCGACGAGCCCGGCAGAGTCAGTTTGAGGTGATGCTGCGGGATTGCTCGACTCCGCTTCGCTCCGCTCAGAAGGATCTTAGTGCGGTGCTGCTTGCGGGCGGCGAATCGCGGCGCATGGGCACGGATAAAGCGACATTTTCTTTTCGCGGAAAACCGCTCTGGCAAATTCAACTCGAAACACTGCGCAGACTGCGACCGGCAGAAATTTTTCTTTCGGCAAGAACGGATCCATCATGGCGGCCTAACGATGTCCAGTTCATCGGAGACATTCCGCCATCACGCGGACCGCTCAGCGGGATTGCCGCTTCTTTAGTGAAGATTCACACCGCTCATCTTCTTGCGCTGGCGATCGACATGCCATTCATGACCGGAAATTATCTTCACTCGATTTGCGACGCGATCGAGCCCAGCCGTGGCGTTATCGCGAAGATCGACAATCGTGCCGAGCCGCTGGCGGCTGTATATCCCCGCGAAGCAGAGATTGATTTTCGCACTGCGCTCGCAGGAACCGATTTTTCATTGCAAAACGTCGTTCATCACCTGGTAACGTCTGGAAAACTGCTGGAGATATCTGTGACGAAGCAGGAGAGGCGACTTTTCCGAAATGTGAATAACGCGTCCGACGTGGACGCTTCGATAGCTGGCGTTTGAGTTCGGGTGTTTGCACAAAAATTTTAGGAAAATGCAAACTGCACTTGAAAATCAATTACATCTGTCCGATATGTTCGCCGCGATTTAGGCCCTCATGAAATCGTCGATGTTCCGCAACGCTGCCTTGCTGTTTTTGATTCCGGCGTGCGCCTTTTCAGCCACGAACGTAGTGAATCTTTCTCACTACGACATGATGCGTCCCGATTTTGCCACAATGAAACAGCAAGGCATCGTCGGTGTAATTCACGAAGCGACATATCCGCCGTTCGTTCGCGACCCAAAATATTTGGATCGCCAAATGGGGGCGTTACAGGCGGGACTCCTCTGGGGAGCATATCATTACGCTAACGGAAGTGATCCAATTCGGCAGGCTGATCATTTTCTAAGTGTCGTCTCCAGTTCGTGGGCACAAGCCAATCCCGCGGTGCGACCAAGCACAGGTGTCCTGCTCGTACTCGATTTCGAAAAGAATGGTCACTATCCCGGTGGAACGATGCGCGCCGACCAAGCCGTCGCGTTTGTCGAACGCATTCGCTCGCGCACCGGTGTATATCCCGGCATTTATTCGGGCGAATACCATCTCGCGCAGGTTTTGAATAGCGCGCGAGTAACTCCTGCACAGAGACAAACACTCACCAATTGCTGGCTCTGGGTTGCAAACTACTCGAAAGAGCCGCGTGCAACCGCGCCGTGGAATTACTGGGCTATGTGGCAATACTGCGGGGACGGTAAATGCAAACTACCGCGTTCTGCTTACCCCATAGGTATCGCCAATATTAGAAAAGCAGAACTCAACGTCTTTCGAGGCAGCCGGAGCGACCTGGCGGAATTCTGGCAACGACGCGCTTGGAATCCTTCGGGAGGAGCGCCTCGCTCTGAATCAAAACTGACGGCCGAGTTGTAATAAACGCGTAGTCGTCGCGGGAAACGGCCGCTCGTCATTTCTCAATCCCGCGCTGCGTCGTGAGATAAACCGCAAAGCTGCCGAGCCAATGGCCGCCTTCGTAATGTTCGCCAGTCACCGCTGCAAGCCCGGCGCGCCGATGCGCTTCTGCTGCGCTCGTTAGCGCTGGACGGCGGGGATCATCGGCAGGAAGAGAAGAGAGAATCCCTTCCAGCATCCACGCTCGACTCAAATTTAATCCATCGAGATGCGCCAGCTTTGGATCACTCGGATCCGGTGAAATCGCCACCGGCAACCAATCCGCCGTCGCCGTTCTCGGAATTTGAGGCAGAAATTGCGCGAGCCACTTCGCGAATTCAGTTTGCGTCAAGACGCGACGCATTACGTCGGCTTCGCCGAGGCAGGGCGAAAGAAAATCTTCGCCCGACGGCTCATAAGCGAGCGGACAATTCTTATCCGATAGATAAAATTTCCGCGCTGAATCAGCGGCCAGTTTAGCGAGGCCTCCGTCATTTTTGACCCGCGCACAATCGAGAAGCAGTCCAAGCGCGAACGCGGTTTGATTGTGCTCACCGATGCGTATTGGGTGCGAGAGTTTCGGTAGCCACGTGGTCAATCGCTCGACCGCTGCATCCTCAAGCGGCTTCAGGTTTGCCAACATTTCTCGCGCCTGCGGATCGTCCCATTCGCGCAGTTCGGCGCAGAGTTGCAACAGCCACGCTAATCCGTACGGCCGTTCGAAACTGGCGCGGCCATCTCCACGTAGATATGCCGCTTCGACCTTCAGATTTTCAGCGGTGAGGCTCTCCTTCAAAGCGTCGCGCGCGGCTTTTGCGAATGGCGCGTCTGGAAACGTGCGCAATAGCCGCACCAGCAGCCAATGTCCGTGCACTGACGAGTGCCAATCGTAACAGCCGCAAAACGCGGGTGTCAGTTTGCATGGCGCCGCGACATCTGCCTCGCTATTCAGAACGTGACTGATCTTATTCGGATATTCCTTATGCACGCACTGCAGTGCCAGTTTTGCGAACCGCTCGGCAGCATGAGCATCAAATGCTCCAGCGGAGGGACTCGCCTCTGGACTTTTCTGATGAGCAGCGTTTTCAGCCGCAACGCAGAGCAGGGGCGCTGCCACAATCGCGCAAGCTAATTTCTGCAAAAGTGACAGGTGAAATTTGAAGACCACAGCGGCCACAATCACGCCACCGATTGGGTTCGTAAAGATCGTTGAGTGGATTTTCCAACGGATCGCGCGGCCGTTGTATTCGCCTAGCGCAACCGCTAGACTGGCGCGCATTAACCAAGTCGCACAAATGAATTCGCTCGATTATTACAAGATCGAAGAACTTCTGACCGATGAAGAGCGTGCGTCGCGCGATCGCGCGATGCAGTTTGTGCAGAAAGAAGTCTTATCAGAGGTCGTCCCTTGCCATCGTGCCGCCAAATTTCCGGACCATTTGATTCCGCGCATGGGCGCGCTGCGTTTTTACGCGCCATACCTCAAAGAGCACGGATGCGCAGGCGTAAGCTACACGGCGTATGGCCTGATCATGCAGGAACTGGAACGCGCCGACTCCGGTGTCCGCTCGCTGGCGTCGGTGCAGGGCGCGCTCGCAATTCAGGCGATCCATTCATTCGGCTCGCCAGAGCAACAGGCGCGATGGTTGCCTGGATTAGTGTCGGGCGAGCGCGTCGGTTGCTTCGCGCTAACGGAACACGGACACGGCTCGGATCCGGGCGGCATGGAAACGCGCGCCAGACGCGACGGCGATCATTATATTTTAAACGGCAGCAAGTGTTGGATCGGGAATGCTTCGATCGCTGACGTCAAAATTGTTTGGGCAAAAGATGACGATGGCCATGTTGGCGGGTTCGTGGTTGAGAAGGACGCGCCCGGATTTCGCGCGCGCGATATCGAGGGGAAGTTCAGCTTGCGCATGTCTCGCACGTCGGAGTGCTGGTTCGAAGATTGCCGCATCCCAGCGGAGAACCGCCTGCCGAACGCCCGAGGGCTTAGTGCGCCGTTATCATGTCTATCCTACGCGCGCGTGGGCATCGCGTGGGGCGTCATTGGCGCGGCGATTGATTGCTACGAAACAGCGCTGGCTTACGCCAAATCGCGCGAGCAATTTAGCCGCCCGATTGCCAGCTTCCAACTTGTGCAACAGAAGCTTGTCTGGATGGCGCAGGAAATCACTAAGGCGCAATTATTAGCACTCCGTCTTACCCGTATGATGGAAGCAGGCTCGTCGCGTCCGGCGCAGATCTCGATGGCGAAACGCAACAATGTTTGGATGGCGCTGGAATGTGCGCGGAAGGCACGGGACATTCTGGGCGCTGCAGGCATCACCGATCAGTATTCGGTGATTCGACACGCAATGAATCTGGAGAGCGTGTTCACGTACGAAGGCACACACGACATTCACACCTTGATCATCGGGCGCGATCTGACGGGTTTGAATGCTTTTGGCGGTTGACCTGACGAATGTCATTCCGAGCGGAATGAAGTGGAGTCGAGGAATCCCGTTGTGCGACGGAAGTTAATTCTGCGGGATCCTTCGACTTCGCTCAGGATGACGTGGCGTGGAAATTAGTTAAGGTAAATCATGAGTGAATCTGTTTACATTCTCGGCGGCGGGCGCACGGATTTTAAGCGCAACCTGAAGAAGGAGGGTAAAGCGATCCGGCACGTAATCATCGAGGCTGGTAAAAAAGCCATCGATGATGCAAAGATCGATCCCGGCGAAATTCAGGCGGGCGCGGTTGGGAATTTCAACGCGGGCCAGTTCACGAAACAATTGCAGCTCGGCGCGTTTATTCCGGAGATCGACCCGAAATTACGCGGCATTCCCACAATGCATACCGAAGCGGCCTGCGCGTCCGGCGCGCTGTCGGTGTTGTTAGGCGCGGAGTGGATCATCGGTGGGTTTTATGACGTCGTGCTGGTCGTCGGCGCGGAACAGCAGAAAACGATGTCGGCGCTCGATGGTTCTGATGTGCTCGGTGCGGCTGCGGATTATCACAATGAAAAGCCGGAGTACGGCGATTTCATGTTCCCGAAGTTGTTCGGGCGCATCGCTCAGATTTACATCGAGAAATACGGCGCGACCGAAGCGGATTTGGCACTTGTGGCATGGAAAAATTATGCGCACGCGAAACTGAATCCGCTCGCGCAAATGCGCGACGCAGATCTCACTCTGGATTCCGCATCGCAGGTTTCCGATAAGAACCCGCACGTGGCGCCACCGCTTAAAGTTTCCGATTGCTCGCAGATCACCGACGGCGCGGCCTCGGTTGTTCTCGTTTCCGGGAGATATCTGGACAAAATCGGCCGCGACAAAAACAAAGCTGTTCGGCTATTTGGCTATGGTCACACGACTGATTATCTACCATTGGACAAGAAGGACGCGCCAACGTTTTCGATCGCGCGAAAAGCTGCGGAGAAAGCTTTCCGAATGGCGAACCTGACGCCGCGCGATCTCCACGGCGCCGAGGTTCACGATTGTTTTTCGATCACAGAAATTGTCGCCTACGAAATTCTCGGTCTGGCCGAGCCTGGTAAGGGCGTCGACCTTGTGAAAAGCGGGGCGACAACCCTGCCGCAGGTGCGTCCAGAAAAATCCAAAGCGCCGTTCCAAATTCCAGTGAACGCGGGCGGCGGTTTGATAGGTGATGGTCATCCTGTCGGCGCGACTGGTGTTCGCCAGGTGTTCGAAGCCTATCAACAGCTGACCGAACAGGCCGGCGCGCGCCAGATCGAAAACGCGAAGCGATTCCTCACGTTCAACATGGGCGGTAGCCTAACGACTTCCGTCGCCATGCTCTGGGGCCGGAGTTAAGTTTCCGAGCAATCCGCTACAGGCCTGGCGATCCAGATGAAGGTTCCATTCAAACTTGGAGAAGTTGGCCACTTTGGTCTCGCTGTGCGTGATCCGAAGAAGAGCGCGAAGTGGTTCGAGCGCGCTCTGGGTTTGCGAAAAGAATTCGAATTCGAAAACGGCGTGGCGGTTGGAAACGAGTGCATCACGATCGCGTTGTTCAAAGGAAAACCGGCGCCGAAAACGATTGATCATATGTCATTTCATCTGCCCAATATGGCGACGCTGCGAAAGGCGCTCGCTCATTTGAAGAAGGTCGGCGTCGATATTGAAGATCCTGGCGACGAAATCGGTCCTGAAGCGCCGGGCTCGAAAAACATGGCCCTGTGGTTCGAAGATCCCGATGGCTACCGCTGGGAGTTAAGCGTCCTCGGCGGAAAATAAGTGTTCCAAGGAGCGACGGCTTCCCAGCCGTCATTTTTTTCCCGACGGCTTGGAAGTCGTGATTGCTTGAAGAGTGATCGCGGATTGTTCACGTTGCATCACAGCCAGCGAATGAACAGCTCTGCGATCAGCGTTGATGAGAGTCATGCCTTTGTAACGACTTTCGATCTGCCGCCGGCGGATAGCGGACCACTGGATGGACTGCGCTTTGCTGTCAAAGACACAATCGATGTGGCCGATTTCAAAACCGGTTGCGGTAATCCGACGTGGCGCGATTCCCATCCCGCCGCGGTAGTCCACGCTGTGTGTGTAGAGCAACTTTTGCGCGCGGGTGCCCGTTGCGTTGGAAAAACCATTTCGGACGAGTTGGCTTTCAGTCTTCTAGGTGAGAATCACTTTTACGGCACGCCTCTCAACGCGCGTGCGCCCGATCGCGTGCCGGGTGGCTCATCGAGCGGATCAGCTTCCGCCGTTGCATGCGGGTTAGTGGATTTTGCGCTGGGAACGGATACGGGCGGCTCTATTCGCGTTCCCGCGAGCAATTGCGGAATCTGCGGCTTCCGCCCGTCGCACGGCTTCGTATCGGTCGCTGGCGTGAATCCACTAGCGCCATCGTTCGACACGGTCGGCATCCTCGCGCAGGACGCTGATGTGCTGGCAAAGGTAGGACTAGTTTTATTGGCCGCCGCGCCGGCGTGTTCAAATAAACCGGCAAAAATCCATTTGATCCGAGAGGCTTTCGATCTTGCCGACGCCGACGTTCAGCAAAGTCTATCGGAGCCACTGCAGCGGCTGCGCGAAATATTCGGCGGCGCAGTGCGGGAGTCATCGCTGCAAGAGTTGGTTGGTAATAACGGTGGAGATGGCTTCGCGACATGGGTCGACAATTTTTGCGTGATCCAATGGGCGGAAATCGAGAGTTGCCTTGGCGCGTGGATCGCTAGCGCCAGGCCAGAATTTGGTCCTGAGATCGCGGCGAGTTTTCAACTGATGAAGCAACTCGATCGACAACGTGTCGCGGGGTCACTGCAACGACGCGAACAATATTTTCAAAGTTTGCACGCGTTTCTCGGACCGGACGATCTGCTGTGCATCCCAACAACCCCCGTGCTCGCTCCTCGCAAGGGAGACCCGCCCAGACGCAGTTCGAGTGGAACCAGCTATTATCCTCGCACATTATCACTGACGAGCCTTGCAGGTATGTGCCGCTTGCCGCAAGTATCTCTCCCAGTCGCCGATGTCGCCGGGGTACCTGTGGGATTGTCGTTACTCGCAAGGCATGGACACGACTCATTCCTGTTGCAAGTGGCAAAGAACGTCGGTCGAGAAATGCGTCTGCCGTTGAATGAGTTGTAGACGGTGCGGTTACAGCGTCCCCTGAAGGTTCATTCACGTGCGTAGCGCACGGCCAAGTGCCTGCATTGACACGATATTTAAGGGTCTTAACTTTTTCGTCCACCAAAAAAAATGAACACTTTTGCCTCTGAGAATGGGGACGGAAAAGCCTTCGTTTCGCACGCGCCGGGTTATTGGCCAGACACGGCTCCGGAACTCTGGAACGATTGGAAATGGCAGCTCAAAAACCGAGTTACCACGCTCGCGCAACTCGAGAAACATCTGGAGTTGAGCGCCGAGGAACGCAGCGGCGTTTTGCTGTCCGGTGACAAACTCGCGCTGGCCGTGACCCCACACTTTTTTAACCTGTTGCCGGCGAACGATCCCGGTGATCCGATCAGGCGTCAGGTCATTCCGCGAATCGAGGAAACGTGGGCGTCGCCTTACGACATGGCTGACCCGTGCGGCGAAGATTCGCACATGCCGGTGCCCGGTTTAGTGCATCGGTATCCGGATCGAGTTTTATTCCTGGTAACGGACCGTTGTGCCAGTTACTGCCGCTATTGCACACGGAGTCGAGTAGTTAGCGGAGTTGGCGAACAGGAATTCCACACCGATTTTGAGGAGGCGTTCCGTTATCTCGAAGCACACACCGAAGTACGCGATGTGCTTCTGAGTGGTGGCGACGCATTGATTTTCAGCGATGACAGGCTCGAGAAGCTCTTGTCACGGTTGCGTGCAATCAAGCATATCGAATTCCTGCGGATCGGCACGCGAGTGCCGATTTTCCTGCCACAACGAATCACGCCCGAGTTGTGTGCAATGCTGGCGAAATATCATCCGCTCTGGATGAGCGTGCACGTGAATCATCCGCGCGAGCTCACTATCGAGGTAAAACAGGCGTTGGAACGTCTCGCAAACGCCGGCATTCCTTTAGGCAACCAGAGTGTCTTACTCGCAGGTGTGAATGATGACGTCGAGACTATGAAGACTCTCGTGCACAAGCTGCTGATGTGCCGCGTCCGCCCGTATTACGTTTACCAGTGCGACCTGATCAATGGCTCTTCACATCTGCGCACGTCGGTCGCCAAAGGCCTCGACATCATTGAGGCGCTGCGCGGCCATACCACCGGTTACGCTGTGCCTCAGTTCGTCATCGACGCTCCCGGCGGTGGCGGCAAGGTGCCGATCAATCCCGGTTACATTCTCTATCACGACAACGAAAAAATCGTGATTCGGAATTACGAAGGCAAAATATTCGAGTACCCCGAGACTGGGAACGAGAACCTGCAGTTTGCGCCGCAGCGCGAGTACCACGACGAGTATCTCTACTCGTAGGTAGTTGCTTCTTTTGTAATTTCGTTTGCGCCCGACTGTTGTGTAAACTTTACGCTTGCGTAATAAAGATCGCGGCGTGTAAAGTCCCGCACTTTCGTTCCTCTCCAACCATTTCAGCTATATGAATCAACGTTTAATTTCGGAAATTGGCCGCACCCAACGGCTTGATATTATTAACTCCCTCAAGCGCACCAAGGGCATGTCTGTTAACGAGCTCGTGGATAAAATGGGCATGAGCTATATGGGTATCAAACAGCATTGCATTACGCTGCATCGCGACGGGTATCTGGATACGTGGCGTCGCCCCCAAAAAATGGGCAGACCGGAGATGGTCTATCGCCTCACGCGCCGCACGCATGATCTTTTTCATGCCGAAAGCCACCAGTTCACGCTGGACTTGTTGAAAGCAGCCGAGGATATCTACGGACCGAACGCGCCCGAAAAGTTACTTTATAGTGTTTTCAAAAAGAAGACGGCGACGCTGAAAGCAAAAGCGAAGGGAGAGACGGTCGCGGAACGCGCGAAGTGGTTTGCGAACGTGCGCGATGCTGAAGGTTATATGGCTGAGTTCCTGAACAACGAGAAAGACGGCGGTCCCCAAATTCTTGAGTGTCATTCTCCACTTCTCAACGTGGTGGAGCAGTACCCGATCGTGGGCAGGTTCGAACAGGACATGTTTGAAGCCGTGTTAGGGACGCGCGTTCGCCGCGAAGTGAATCGCAACTCAGGGCTATACGAGTGCGCGTTTTACTTCTCCGCGTAATTAAGTCGGCAATCGGTCGGGTTTCCAGCTGAACGCTGAGCGGTTGCGTAGCCAGGTTGCGCCATCGGCGCACAATCGGATTTATCCTTTCGCTCGATGTGAATCTCAGTTGATTGGTTGCGCATGACCCGCAGGTTTCCATCGGTTGTGATCGACAACTTGCAGCCGTTGATTGATTGCGGCCGTTCCCCAATCAAGCGCATCGTGGGTGAAGATCTCGTCGTCGAAGCCGACATTTTCAAGGATGGTCACGACGTTGTTGCGGCGGTTTTGAAGTGGCGTGTTGTTGGCAAGCGGGCGTGGCGGGAAACGCCGATGATTTTGGTTGATAACGATCGCTGGCGTGGCGTGTGCACCCTCTACGATCAGGCCATTCACGAATACACAGTCGAAGCCTGGACCGACACGTTTCGCAGCTGGCAGAAAGAGTTCGCAAAGAAATTTGACGGCGGGATTTCCGATCTGCGCAGCGAAGCGTTGGAAGGCGCAGCAATTGTAAAAGGGGCCGCGAGTCGTGCACGTGACCGGGTGGACGCCGCGCGCCTGCGCGAATTTGCCGAGCAAATCGGCACCGGCGCGAATTCAGAAGTTTACGCGGCCGCGAAGTCAGGTGAGCTGGAAGTACTTATGGCAAGCTATCCGGAGCGTGCCGATGCCACGCAATACGAGCCAGTTCCGCATGTCGTGGTCGATCGACAGGCCGCCTTGTTCGCCGCTTGGTATGAATTTTTCCCGCGCTCGGCAGAGGGCCATGGGGATCGCGGATCTAGCTTCCGGGATTGCTTGCCGCGCGTGGACGACGCTAAAGCAATGGGGTTCGACGTCCTATATTTTCCGCCGATTCATCCGATCGGTGAGACCAGTCGCAAGGGTCGGAATAACGCGGTCACTTACGAACCTGGCGATCCGGGAGTGCCATGGGCGATCGGCGGCCAAGCCGGCGGACACAAGACGGTGGAACCTTCGTTAGGCACGCTCGATGATTTTGATTGGCTGCAAAAAGAAGTGAGCAAGCGCGGAATGGAAATTGCACTCGATTTCGCGATTAACTGCTCGCCTGATCATCCGTACGTCAAGGAACATCCCGAATGGTTCTACAAACGGCCCGACGGCACGATCAAGTTTGCCGAGAATCCGCCGAAAAAATACGAAGACATTTATCCCATAAACTTTCGGTGCGAAAACTGGCGCGAGCTCTGGGCTGAAATGAAGAGCATCGTGCTGTTTTGGGCCGAGCGCGGGGTGCGGATCTTTCGCGTGGACAATCCACACACGAAGCCGGTCGCTTTCTGGGAGTATTTGATCGAAGGCGTTCGCGAAAAATTTCCCGACGCGATTTTTCTCGCTGAAGCGTTCACCCAGCCAAAGATGATGAAAGCGCTGGCGAGAGCCGGGTTTAACCAGAGCTACACCTATTTTACGTGGCGAAATTCGAAGCAGGAGCTGATCGATTATTTCACCGAGCTTACACAGACGGAGATGAGCGAATATTTTCGGCCTAATCTTTGGCCGAACACGCCTGACATTCTCCCGTTTGTCCTTCAAGAGGGCGGCCGCCCCGCGTTCATGATTCGGGCGCTTTTGGCAGCGACGCTTTCGCCGCTTTACGGAATCTACAGCGGATACGAGCTGTGCGAGAACGAGGCGTTGGCGGGCCGCGAGGAATATCTCGATTCCGAGAGGTACCAATTCAAGGAGCGCGATTGGAACGCGCCGGGAAACATCAAGGATTGGATCGCGCGCATAAACCAAATCCGGAAACAGAATCGCGCGCTTCAGATGTTCACGAACCTGCGTTTCTATGCCGCCGATAACGACGCAATTGTGTTCTACGGCAAAATGACCCCCGCGCGGGATAACATCATCCTCGTGGCGGTAAATCTTGACCCGTTTCGCAAGCAAAATTCATTTGTCCATGTACCGATTGAGGAATTCAGCAATACGTGGCGATG
>CAVXHW010000034.1:0-231226 GCA_963761585.1 uncultured Verrucomicrobiae bacterium | reverse complement strand
CGCGATAACCGCCGCTCGGTGGAATGAGGCACGGGTCGGACGGTGTGGCCACGCCCACAGCTTTGGTCGTTAGGCGACCAGCCGACGGCTGGATTATGTCTAGCCAGCCGTTTAATTCTTCATCCGGCGTCGCGCAGGTCGCTCCATCGCCGACGTTCGGTAAGACCCGGACCTGCCACGCGGTCTGCAGACGCGAGGTCGTGTCGACTCCCACTGCATTCTCGACCAGATTCGGATCTTCGACGTATGTGACTTCGCGCTCCCAGACGTCGAGGTAAACCAGGTGCGGACCGCCTACTTCCGGTAGCGGCTCGGGATCTTTGTAATACGGCTGCTTCTCGTACGGCAGCGGATCGATCCCGCGCGACTCGGCCAGGATCGGATCGAACTCCAGATTTCCGTCGCCATGATTCTCCGCCTGCAATCCGTGCACGTAGATGCGGCCTCGACCAATTGTTATGCTTCCGCCGCTTAGTTTAATTTCGAACCCGGTAGCCGTTTCCAGCGGGACGACGCAGCGTCCAATAATGTCGATCGTCTCCGAGCGCCATCGGCGGTCGAGAATGTCGTTCCATTCATTCCAATCGGCGTCCAATTGGACGCGGCCTTGTTGCATTAGCACGCTGCTGAAATCGTTGGCGGGATTAAAACGTTGGCGGCTGATATCTGAGCTCATAAGGCTTGTAGGGATTCGTTAGGTTTCATAGAAAACGCCGGCTTCGAGACCGAAGCGGAGATATTCGCGAAGCCGTGCGCGGATATTGCTTTCGCGTTGCGGCTGAAAAAGGTCGTGAAATGCGCCCATCTCTGCTTCGTCATCGGCGCCGGCGCGAATTTGCTCCGGAACCGACAGGCGGAGCTGGCAATAACCTGGATCGGTGTAGCGCAGGGACGTAAATGCAGGCACCACGCTGGCGACGACCGCATCCTTAATTGCCTGACGCTCCGCACCACTAATCGTGTTCGTGCCCGACTCTGTGAGCGCAACTTGGATGCGTTCCGCGATTTCCAGATCCGGTTGGCAACGATATCGGCGCGGAACTCGCGCTTCGAGCGGCAGCCACGAAAAGCGCACACAACCAGTTTGCCGGCGTTCCGAACGTATCGGTGCAGTGGCGTCTTCTGTGCGCGAAAGAAAAATGCTGTTCGATGCGAGCTTCAACAGCTCGGTATGCATTGTGCCGATGATCGTGGTGTTCACGACTGAAACTGTTCCGCCGGCGCCAACGCCATCGAGATCGGAATACGCCATCGCCGTGCTGCTATTGGCGTCCACGATGCTGTGTCGGATCAACACGGTTGCATTAGGCGGCGCATGAATCGCACCGAGAATGCAGTGATCGATCTCGATTTGAATAGGCGTTTCGGTGTGCTCTATCAACAGTGAGGGCGTTCCCGGTGAATCAGGCGCGCCGTTGATGCCTAACGACAATCCCGGAACGAGCGTACAATGCAGCAGACGAACTGTCCGCAACGTATCGCCCAAGGCGCTCAAAATCCGAATCGGTCCTCCGGCGATCAGGAGCCCATTCAATGTTACTTCGGCGTTAGCGCCGCCCGTGATGTCCATTGGGCCCGTCACGATAAGCGTTGGGCGATGTTCGTTCGCCGCCCGGAATTCGAGTCGTACCGCAGGATTGAGCGAGATACTGGGCGTTTCCTCGAATCGTCCGCTGTCACTTAATTCCACGACGCCCCCGACAGCGCGGGCGTCGAGAGCCGGTTGTATGGGCCCCGGCGAAGCGACCGTTGCGACCGGACCGAGCGCAGCATCAAAAGTCGGTGTGCGTTCGTATTCGCCTCCGCCCATCGCAGCGCTAAATCCATAATGGAACATCACGCGCGGCAGCTCGGCCTGCGGATCGCGAAACGAAATTCGTCCCAGCACCGGGTCGATGGCGACCGCTGCATTTGGCGGTGTGTGTGCCCAGGTCGTACCGGAAGCGTCGGTGTCGGAGAGATTGCAGGCGCTGACGTCGTTGATGTCGACTCCTTCGATCAACATGCTCAGCTCCGCGCCGTAGTAGTCGGCGAGTGACGCGTCGAGCACGCGGCGGCTGATCGGCTCCGGCACATTGAGCGGTTCCGCGAGATGCGTGATGGATTTCTCCGTCTGCGGGCGATTGAACAATGGCGTGTTTACGCCTAACGGATGGAAAAGAAAGCGGTGATCGTCCACTCGCGCTGCGGGCGAACTGCGCAAGCGATAAGCATTCAGTCGCCAGAGGAAAATTCCAACATTTGGGATGTTATATTTTCCTTCGCCGCGTTCGACGTGCCGGACGTCAACGGTATGCGCGGTCGTTTCGAAAGCGCTGCCAAGTCGCTCGAGCGGCTCCCATTGGCGCAAATCCGGCGCGTAAAAATTCGTTGGTCGAACGTGATTCATGAACTGCGTCCACGCCAGCAATTGGAAAAACTCAACCGCGCGCGCATTCCAGCCCGTGACATCACGTGCGAGTTGCTCGAGCACGGAAGCGGTGCCTTTGCGGCGGCGATAACCGATGGTGTTCGCCACTTCGGCGCGCGGCGTGAGCTGGTCCGGTCCGATTGGGTGCAGCGAGCGATAACCGATCAAGTCGCCGATGTAAGGCAGGACCCACGGCGCGCAGGTCTCGATAAATTGATTGTCGTAAAGTTGCTCGAGATCTTCCTCCAGAATTCCGACCTGCCGTGTGATAAGCGCGAGTAACTCGCGCAGCGGTTCACCCTCCTCTGTATCGCGAATGCGATGAACTGACGGCAGCAGGTTGTACAGCTGGTCGGGTTCGTAGCTCATGGCATTACCTCCAGATCGATCGGCGCCGGATCGAGAGTGAGCAGTTCGGCTGCGCCTAACGAGGCGGGGTCGCCGCCATGCGGCAATTCGGCCTCGAGACGGCTGTTTAACTTCACCGTCTCGCCTGTGCGGTAGAGGTTGTCGATGTCGACCGCGACGACTCCCTCGACCGCTTGCACGAGCGCAATGACTTCGCTCAGGTTAACGGGTTGGCCGAATTGTCGTTCCTCGAACGAAAATGTATCGCGCAATGTGTCATTCGCCGCTGCCAGAACCTTCTCCGCTTCGTAGTCCGGATCGACCTTGATTTTGCCTGCAACCTTGAAGAGGCGTTCTTGATACGAGACCGCTCGCACCGGCACGAACGGATCACCCGCCGCGTGAATTGCCGTATGAGATCCGCGATCAACGAGTTCGAAACCTGCAAACCGTGCACGTAGATGCGGCCGCGACCGATCGTCAGGCTGCCGCCGCTTAGTTTAATTTCGAAACCGTCAGGCGTTTCCCGCGGCACGACGCAGCGCCCGATGATGTCGATCGTCTCCGAGCGCCAGCGGCGGTCGAGAATTTCGTTCCATTCATTCCAATCCGCATCCAATTGGACGCGGCCCTGCTGCATCAGCACGCTGCTGAAATCGTTCGCGGGATTAAAACGTTGGCGGCTGATGTCTGAGCTCATAAGGCTTGTAGGGATTCGTTAGGTTTCATAAAAAACGCCGGCTTCGAGACCGAAGCGGAGATATTCGCGGAGCCGTGCGCGGACGTTGCTTTCGCGTTGCGGCTGAAAAAGATCGTGAAATGCGCCCATCTCCGCTTCGTCATCCGCGCCGGTGCGAATTTGCTCCGGCGCCGAAATGCGCAGCTGGCAATAACCTGGATCGGTGTAGCGCAGCGACGTAAACGCGGGCACCAGGCTGGCGACGACCGCGTCCTTGATCGCCTGACGCTCCGCGTCGCTGATCGTGTTCGTGCCCGACTTTGCGAGCGCAGCCTCGATCCGCTCCGCGATCTCCAGATCCGGTTGGCAACGATAACGGCGCGGAACGCGCGCTTCGAGCGGCAGCCACGAAAAGCGCACACAACCGGTTTGCCGGCGTTCCGAACGTACCGGCGCAGTGCCGTCTTCCGTGCGCGAAAGAAAGATGCTGTTCGATGCGAGCTTCAACAGCTCGGTGTGCATCGTGCCGATGATCGTGCTGTTCACGACCGAAACTGTTCCGCCGCGCCGACGCCATCGAGATCGGAATACGCCACCGCCGTGCTGCTGTTCGCGTCCACGATGCTGTGGCGAATCAACACGGTTGCGTTAGGCGGCGCATGAATCGCACCGAGAATGCAGTGATCGATCTCGATTTCGATAGGCGTTTCGGTGTGCTCGATCAGCAGCGAAGGCGTTCCCGGTGAATCAGGCGTACCGTCGATGCCTAACGACAATCCCGGAACGAGCGTGCAATGCAGCAGACGAACTGTCCGCAACGTATCGCCCAAGGCGCTCAAAATCCGAATCGGCCCGCCGGCGATCAGGAGTCCATTCAATGTCACTTCCGCGTTAGCGCCGCCCGTGATGTCCAGCGGACCCGCCATGATCAGCGTTGGGCGATGTTCGTTCGCCGCGCGGAATTCGAGTCGTACTCCGGGATCGAGCGAGATGCTGGGCGTTTCCTCGAATCGTCCGCTGTCGCTTAATTCCACGACGCCCCCGACGGCGCGCGCGTCCAGAGCTGGTTGGATCGGCCCCGGTGAAGCGACCGTCGCGACCGGCCCGAGCGCGGCATCGAACGTGGGTGTGCGTTCGTATTCGCCTCCGCCCATCGCGGCGCTGAATCCATAATGGAACATCACGCGCGGCAGCTCGGCCTGCGGATCGCGAAACGAAATTCGCCCCAGCACTGGATCGATCGCGACCGCTGCATTCGGCGGTGTATGTGCCCAGGTTGTACCGGAAGCGTCGGTGTCGGAAAGATTGCAGGCGCTCACGTCATTGATGTCGACTCCTTCGATCAACATGCTCAGGTCCGCGCCGTAGTAGTCGGCGAGTGACGCGTCGAGCACGCGGCGGCTGATCGGCTCCGGCACATTGAGCGGTTCCGCGAGATGCGTGATCGATTTCTCCGTCTGCGGGCGATTGAACAGTGGCGTGTTTACGCCTAACGGATGGAAAAGAAAGCGGTGATCGTCCACTCGCGCCGCGGGCGAACTGCGCAACCGATAAGCATTCAGTCGCCAGAGGAAAATTCCAACGTTTGGGATGTTATATTTTCCTTCGCCGCGTTCGACGTGCCGGACGTCAACAGTATGCGCAGTCGTTTCGAAAGCGCTGCCAAGTCGCTCGAGCGGCTCCCATTGGCGCAAATCCGGCGCGTAGAAATTCGTTGGTCGAACGTGATTCATGAACTGCGTCCACGCCAGCAATTGGAAAAACTCAACCGCGCGCGCGTTCCAGCCCGTGACATCACGCGCGAGTTGCTCGAGCACGGAAGCGGTGCCTTTGCGGCGGCGATAACCGATGGTGTTCGCCACTTCGGCGCGCGGCGTGAGCTGGTCGGGCCCGATCGGGTGCAGCGAGCGATAACCGATCAAGTCGCCGATGTAAGGCAGGACCCATGGCGCGCAGGTCTCGATAAATTGATTGTCGTAAAGTTGCTCGAGATCTTCCTCCAGAATTCCGACCTGCCGTGTGATGAGGGCGAGCAATTCGCGTAGCGGTTCACCCTCCTCTGTATCGCGAACGCGATGGACTGACGGCAGCAGTTTGTACAGCTGGTCCGGGTCGTAGCTCATGGCATCACCTCCAGATCGATCGGCGCCGGATCGAGCGTGAGCAGTTCGGCTGCGCCTAACGAGGCGGGGTCGCCGCCATGAGGCAATTCGGCCTCGAGACGGCTGTTCAACTTCACCGTCTCGCCTGTGCGGTAGAGGCTGTCGATGTCGACCGCGACGACTCCCTCGACCGCTTGCACGAGCGCAATGACTTCGCTCAGGTTAACGGGTTGGCCGAATTGTCGTTCCCCGAACGAAAATGTATCGCGCAATGTGTCATTCGCCGCTGCCAGAACCTTCTCCGCTTCGTAGTCCGGATCGACCTTGATTTTGCCCGCAACCTTGAAGAGGCGTTTTTGATACGAGACCGCTCGCACCGGCACGAACGGATCACCCGCCGCGTGAATTGCCGTGATGAGATCCGCGATCAACGAGTTCGAAACCGGAGCGCCGAGCGGGGCAGCGAGAGTGAGAAAGACGCCGCGCGTCCGGCCATCCCATGTCCATGTCGCCAGCGCTTTCGCGATGCCGGCATAGCTGCGACTGAAATTCTCGTAATCTTCCAGCGAGACCACACGCTCCAGCGTGAGCACAGTGAGCGGCGCGTTTTGTTGGGCGTTCGCGAATGATTCCGGCTCGTCAGCGCCCTCAGCAGCGAACGGATTGAGGACGGACTTCAAGCCCGGCGGACGCGTTAGCAGACTGGTCAGCTGCCCCGCCCTAACGAGTCCATCCAAACCGCTCCCGCGACGATAGGTCGCTTTTACGTTCTGCGCGCCGGACGGCAAACGCGCGCCGCGTACACCATCGCCGAAGCGCACCGTGACCGAACCGTCGTCAGCCATGTCGGTGGTGAAAACGCGCTCGCGCGATCCGCGCCCGAAAAGAGTCGGGACTTCGTGCCAGAGCAAATCGTTTACGCGAATCTGCAGCGAAGACTCCATGCCGCCTGGCGCCGTCGAGCGCGTATACGTGAGCGCAGGCGCCTGTTTCAGCTTGAAGTTTTGGTTCGCCGTCGAGCCATCCCCGCTGCCCACGATTTCCGAAACTGTTTCGCCATGCGTTGCGCGCGCGACATTCGCATTGAGCGAAAAACTCTCTTCTGGTTTGCTTCCTAAGCGGATGTAGCTCTTCTTCAGCGCCGGCGTGACCGTGAGCTTCGCGCCATTAATTGCGGAGATCTGAACGAGTTCGTTGATTGACTCGCCTGTGGCGCTGTCCGTGCCTGAAGCGACGAGCCACTGCCCTTCGACCAAATCTGCCGACGGTTGCGCAAGGTCAATCGTTGCGCCAGTAACCGGAGTGGTGATTGGAGCATCCGCTATCTCGAGCAGTTCGCTTTGTCCAAAGACCATCGTCTCGCGATAGTGATTTCGGAACAGGTCGAGATTTTCGTTTGTGTCCAAGGCCACCTGGGTTGTCTTGCCGGCGAGCGTGTATTTGGCTTGAGCCGCCTCGATCACCGACGTGGCGCGATACAATTCCTGATAAGTTGGTTCGGAAAGAACAAGCCAGCTGTTGGCAAGAATGCCGGGATAAGTCGTGTCCAGATCAATCGTTTGTCCAGCAATCGTAAAAGTCCAATCGCTGCCATCTGTGAATCCATAGTGACCGCGAACGTCGTTCGACAGCGTAAGCGGATGCGGCGCATTGAAGCCGAACAAAGAGGCGCGCACGCGTAAGCGCGTACACTTTCGGGTTCGCCGACGGTAATACCACGTGCGGCGATGTCGTGCCGAGACCTTGCGCCCACTCGACGCGCGAGCGATTGGCGTCGAAATCCGGAATCACCTTCGTGACGCGCCGAAAATCCCAGCGTTCACTGCCCGAAAATTGTTCCCGTTCTGATCCGACAAATAGAAGCGCGTCGCCGGGCTTAAGGTTCGTCGCGGTGCCTTTCAGGTAAACGTGCGTGTCTCCAAATTGCGGCACAAACGTTTGCGTGACCTGGGGCTTAATCGCGTTCCATTCGACGCGTGCGTTGATCTCTTCAACGGTCTCGAACGTCTGCGCCTTCTCGTTTGTACCCGGAACGCTTTGGACTTTCGTTCCGATCTCGAGCGGCACTTCCGTCGGCGCGCCCGGCGTTTCATCAAGGAAAAAAGATAGCCGCGTTTCCGCCGCCACGCCGGGCTTCAGGCGATAGCCAATCAGCTGTGCCAGGCGCAAGATCGAGTCGCGCTCTGTCGCTGTGCGCAGCCAAAACTCGTTCGCGATGCGTTCCTGATAAAAAGTGAGGACATCCGCGAGCGTCGCCCAACCATCGAGGAGCGCGATCGTGAAATCGTCTGTGTCCCGCGTCGTCAGGCTGCGCAGCGCGCTGAACTCCGGATCGGAGAGAGCGGCGAGCGCGCTTCGCAGAAAATCGACCTGCGTGCCAACCCGGTATCGGACCTGCGACAGCCCTGGTCGATTAAAGACTTGGCCGGGCACGATGGCGGTGATTCCTTCGCAGCACCCGCAGTCGTTCAGCTTCGTCGGCATTATCTGCCACCTCCAAGTTTGAGGGTGAAAAGGCCGCGCTCAGCAAAGTTCGGATCGTTCTCGAGCCGCGCGATCTCGAGCCGATCCATGGTGAGGAACCCGCTCGTTAGGCCGCTCGTCGCGGGCAGACCCTGGCGTTGAAAAACGGTAATATCGACCGAAGCAACCCCGGCCACTGCCTGCGCGGCGGCATAGAGTGGACTCAGATAAACCGTCTGACCAAACGTAAAGAAATCAGGTTGGAAAAGCCCCTTGCTGCCATCGGGTAAAACTCGGTTGCTGAAGATGTCGAGCAGCGCGGCCTCAACATCGCTCCGGAAATAATCCGGCTTCACGCAAACGAACATTTCGATCTCCAGCGGCACGTACTGTGGCGAGTCGATCTCCAGATCGTGACCCGCCATGCGATACGGCTCAATCTCACGCCGGAGTTGCGCTTCGAATTCATTCGTTAGGGGAAGACCGTCGAACCGGTCCACGGTGATAAAGACGGTGTGCCAGCTGCCGGTCCAACGGAAGGTCGCCGCCGCGCGCTGAATGGAAGTATCGAGCTCGGCCGTACGCGCATAATCCGCTTCCGTCACCGCCCGTTTTTGAGTGCGGAAAGCCTGCGGGGCATCGCGACGAATGTCCGCCATTGTTTCGGGATCGATTCCGCCGGCGGCGGGCAAAGGATTGCGTACTGCGGTAATCGCGGGATCATTGCTAACAATGTGGGCGAGCGTCTCCGCGCCGACGTTGCCGGCGCTCCCGTTGCCGACGCGATAAGTTGCTTCAAAAGCCGTCTCCGATTCCGGCAGTTGTCCGTATTCGTCGTCACCGAAACGGAGCGACGCGACACCGTCGTTTTCGATCTCAACCACGAACTCCGTCGCGTCGGGCGCGCTGCCTAACAAATCGCGTTGCGGCTTCCATTGGCTGGTATCCGCTCCAAGAGTGCTCTCCAACGACAATCGCAGGCAGCGCTGCCGCTGGATCGACGCTCAAGCTTTTTGATGCCGGCTGGGCCGAATCGTACGGCGACGCCTGCGTCAGCGGTTGTCCCTGGAGCGACGGTCGAAAACGGGGCCGAGCAAACTGTGGCGGCGGACGGTCGCAACGATCCGCGCCGGCATCAGGTGGAAGAAGGATTTGTGGCGCCGGAACTTCGCCTAACGATTCGCCGGCAATTGTTAGTCCGTGATCGGCAAGCACAATGTTGCCATGGGCGATACTTAGATCGTCTCGAAATTGCGCGCCGTGCTCTTCATCGGTGAAACCGGAAAGACAGAAAGGAAAAGGCAACGCGTCCTCCGCCATCCACTCGATATTGGTGATTTGTGTGCCGGTTAACGGATCGGTCAGAGGCTGATTACTCGCGTTGAAACTCTGGACATTCGTTAGGCGCACAGCGCAGCGTCGAGTACGATCAGCGTCTTCCTCTTCGCCGGTGAGCGGTCCGCGCTGTTCTTCAAAGATGAGCACGGCATCGTCCGGCAAATCCGGGAAATGCCCTTGGAGCGTCGCAAAGGTCGCGCCTTTTGGCAGGCAGCATTCCCGATCGCTCCAGGTATAAAACGGCATCGCGTTATGCGCGGCGAACAGGGTAATCGGATGAATAGTCTCAAAAACAATTGGATGCTGCCGCAACGCTTCGTCGAGTGCGGCGGAGCCGGGCGGGATCCGAATGTTGGTTCTCTCGAGCCGGCTCAGGATCTGAGTTCTCGCCGGCACGTTGACCAAGTCCGCCTCTGACGTCAGTTGCACCCAGACGCGCGCATTTGTGCCGTTGTGAACAAAGTAATCGACCAGCCGGGCGTGCCGCTGAAGTGATACGCGCTTCCGCGCGGAATTGAGATACGCCTCGGTCGCGATCGCATCCTGCTGATAGCTCAGTTGATCGCCGACGTACGCGAGCAACTCAACGAGTGTCACACCCAGATCAGCCGGATTGCGCTCGCGCCACGCGGGCAGGATCAGCGCCATTCGGTCGAGAATCAGCTTCCGGAAACTGGCGTAATCTTTGGCCAAATAATTGATTTCCGGCTGCTCGTGCGGCTCGGGCGGGCAAATGTGCTTCGGCGCACAGTCGAAATCCGATGGGCATTCGACTTTGAATGAAAAATCGACTGCCGCGAGCCGCGGATCGATTTCATCCGGTGGATTCGGATCGTGCGGGCCGCGGACTAACGAGAGTGTGTAGATTGAAAAGTCACCCGCCTCCTCTACTTCGACCGTGAGCACGTCCGAATCGTCACCCGTGCCGATCGTCGCATCGAGAATCACAATTGGCCGGATGCGCTCGCCGCCGGCGATGGCGACATTCGCAGTGGCGAGCGAATTCGGTGCGATGTCGTTCACGAAATGAACGCGGAGGAAACGCTGCCGGTCCGCCTCGTTAGGCAACGCATCGTGATCGACCACCTCCAGATAATCGATGCCGTTGAGCGCGCTCCCGCGAATGGCGTCGCGCCGGCGTTCGTCACAACAAAAATAGAGCGGCATGGTCGAGTCGCTCATGCCGTCGGGACTCCTTTCGTAAACTCGGCGGTCTGCAAGGTTTGCGTTTGCCTAACGAGATAACGGACCGAGACACGCAAAGTAGAATCCTCACTTGTCACATCCACTGCATCGACCTGGATCAGGTCGCCGAGATATTGCTGAAGCGAACCTTGAACGAGGTACTGCGTGGTAGCGGCGAGCTCGCTGCTGTTTGGCGCAAAGACCAGCCGAAGCAGGCCGCTGCCGAAATCTGGACGATTCACTCGTTCGCCGGGCGCGGTGAAAAGGACTTGCTCGATCAGATCGCGGATGTGCGCGTCGTAATCGACTTCAGCCGTCCGGCCGCGCGCGTCGAAGTGATATGGGAAATCAACGTTCATGTGGCGATGACTCGTGTTTGTGTCACGATCACGTTCAACGGCGTACCGGTCGGCGCGCAGATCGCAACGCTCGTTTGCGTCAACACCGGTTGTCCGCTGGCCAGGACGCGCGTCGCAGCCACGACCCATTGCGCGGTTACGCACGGGCCATTCCCGCCCGGCGGCACAAATGGACAACCCGCTACGACGTACGGCGCCACTTGAGTCGTGACTGGCTGCCCGCTCACCAGCACCCGTGGATTCGGCGCAGTCGGTTGCGCTTGTCCGGCATGCGCGCACATCACTGTTGCGCCAAGATGGAGAACGAAGCCAGGCATGGTTAAATGATCGTTAGGGCACTCGCATTGATGTCGGTTGATGGGCCAACCATGTTGATGATTGCGCCTTTGCCGTTGGAAATGATGATGCCGGTGTCGCTGACCGAGACCATCGCGCCGGTCGTCGTCTTAATCAGAATTCCACCGGTGGGACCGGGCACGTCGCTGATCGTCAGGCTGTTTTGCAGCGGCGTTTGCAAGGTGATCCCGGGCACACCGGGCGGAACGATCAGCGCCGCCGCCGGCACTTCCGCTGCGGTCCCGTAGAAACAGCCCGTCCAAATCGGATAATCAGGATCGCCGTGTTCGTATTCGATCCAAACGGCGGAACCGACAATCGGCACAGTGAAAACGCCGTTTTGAATTCCTGCGACCTGAAAACAAGGCATGCACCAGCTTGATGGAATCAATCCGGTGACATCCGGCACGATGGCCTGGATCCGGCCCATCATCATTGGATCGATGTTGTTCAGGACCGTGCCGCGATATTTGCCGAAGAATTTTTTGTCGCTCATGCCGGGACTTTCGAAAACGTGGAGATGAGACCGTTGCGAGTGAGGGTGAAATTTTGTTTGAACTCGCCGCGCTTGATCGTGCTCGTCACGCTCTTGACGTAGTAGAGGCCGTCGAACGCTTCCCCTACTCCGCGCAGACCGACGAGACGCCGCGCCTTTAGCAGTTGGCCGTAGCGCACGACATTCAGAGTGCCGGTCGCCGTCACAGCTTCCGCGGATCGCGCTGCTTTCGTTAGGCCAATCACTGCTGCGCGAATCGGAGAATAATTCGCCGATTCGTTGATCGGCTCGATGTTGAGCGGGATCGGCGGAATCAAACCGAGCGGCGGATTCAGCGGCGTGATGTCCGGGATCGGGATCGGAATCGGAACGTGTGTTTGCTGATTCTGGATATAAACGATCGGCAGAACCTTGCCCTGCGAGTTAAAGCTGCACGAGACGCTCTCGATGTTGGTCGCCGCGTCCATGTTAATGCTGAGCGCCTTTTGCGGCTCACCCACTTTGATCTCCGGTCCCCAATACGCGACGCTGGTTCCTGGCTCCGGACCCGGATCGACGTAAAACACGTAGCCCACCTCGTCTGCGAGGGACCGGATATAGCCGAGATCCTTGCCCTTCTGCACTGGAATGCGATCCGTCGGGATCGGGATGTCGATGAGCACGCTGGGGATGACCAGCGGGAGGATGCCGAGGAAAGCGTATTTCAACAGGATGAGCGCCACGCGAGCTTCCGGTGGCATGGCAGGAAACGGGAAACCGCTGAAGTCGATGTAATCCATCACGCGGCTCAAATCTTCGCCGGTGACAGTGAGCACAGAATGCGTCGCGTCGGCGCCGGGACGGATCTCGTGATTGGTCATCACGCCGTCCATCAACACATCCGCTTTGCCGTTGACGGTGATGATGATAAGCACCCTAACGAGTGGGATCGAAGCGCCGCCCGCAAGAAGAAAGATCGTCTGGAGCGGCGAGCGATTGCTGAGCGTGAATTCAAGCTGAAATCCGCTTCCGCTATCGCTGTTGGTCGTTACGCTTACCGACGTAAGCGCGTCCAGCACTTCCTGCGGAACCGGCACCGGCACGACTGGTCCGATCATGAGCGTAAGATGAAAGCCGCTATTCATTTTGTGGTCCGGGAATGTTCTCCGGCAGAGTGATGCGAATCCGGCGGCCAACTGGCTCAAGTCAGTTCGTTAGGCCGAATCGCGCCGTTTGCGTCGCACAGGCGCCAGAACTGTTCAGGATCGCCGAGATACTTCGCGGCGATGTGATCGAGTCGTTCGCCTTCGGTGACCGTGTGTTCCTGGAGCAGCGCGAAGTTTTCCGGCGGCGGTACGAAGCGCCGTCGCAGATACTTGACCTCAGTTCCGTCAGGCATGGTGAGGCTGGCGAGTGGCGTTTTGTTGTAACGGCTGTTCGCCGGAAACGCCGGAGTTGCGGCGCCGGTTTGCTGAAGAAGCGCTTGTAGTTGGTCGCTCATGAAATTCCTTTGATCCCGAGATTGGCGAACGAACCGGCCGGGCGCGAGGCCGGCGAGCCGCTCTTTTTGCTGCTGGTAAGTCATGTATAGACTGCCCGCTTTTGCATCGAAGCCGACGTCATTCACGCTGAGCACGCGCATCCCGAGGCTCACCTTCGCGCGGATCGGATTCAGATTTGGATCGAATGCTTCCTCCGTGATGCTGAAATCCGTCAGCCGCACTGGAATGATTCGGTTCTTGCTCCAGATAAAAAGCGTGAGCGCCGACTGCATCGGGATGATTTCCAGCGTGCCCGATTTCGCGAGCGCGTTGTTGGATTGCAGTTGGTCGCTGGTCGGGTAAACGATCGCCTCGAGCGCGGCGAGTTGCGGATGAATGCCAACCTCGACCGCGTTCGCATTCTGGTCCGGAAACTCAAGCTGATCGGTCGCGTCGATCTCCGCCTCGAGCTTGATCGTTTCGACCGGCGGACCTTTCAGTCGCAGAATCTCCGAGCGATCGCCGCCGCCGCTCATCGGCGCTTACTCCCTGGATCTGAAGCGAGCGCGTCAGCGTATCGGGATTGTATTGCAGCGAAATGATCCGCTGCACCGCCGCGGTGTCGGGATCGAGCAATACGATCCCGCCTTTGAGCACCCGGGGTGAACCGGGGAAGGTGCTCATTACCCAGACTCCTACCTGCAGATCACCGAGGTCGTGCCGAGTTCACGCGTGACGCCGCGTCGCCGCTCGTCACGCGAGGGGATGTAGCGTTTCATCAAGCCCTCGTGATTGATCAAGTTACCAGTCCCAGCCTCTGTCCTCGGACTCGTCGCGGTCGCCCACCGTTCGTCCATGCCCCGCCTCTGAGAAGTCGAGGTTGGCATCCTTTCCAGCTACTCGAACTTGGGACGGTGGATGACTGTGGTAGTAGGCCACGACCGACTCCCCGGAAGCGGGCGTCGCCTGCGCAGGACAGTCGGTCGCGCTCCTCGAGGTTCCGGCCTTAGTAACGCGGAAGGCGTCCCTGGCTGTCCTGATTACTAGGCCGCAGAACTCAAAGCCTGTCCTCTTGGTCTCGCAGAAGGCGCGCTCGAGCCCGGGAATGGCCGTCGCGTCCTGGGCGTCTGGGCCGGTCTCAGGCGCGGCGGGAATCGCCCATTCAGGTATCTCCCGGCGATGAGCTTGGAAGACATCGGTCGCGTTTTTTCCCGTCAGGGAGGCGAACTTCGGTACGACCACTGAGATCATTTTGCGATAGGCATCCCGAAACTCTTTCAGAAGCGCCGGATCGCCACTCAACTCCGTTTTTATCTGCTCCTCGCCGAGATCGATTCTGCTCCGAGACGCCGTGAGAATACCCATTAAGAGAGCTTCCGTCGGGTGGAAGGTCGCTGCCGTCGCTGCCTCATACCGCGCCTGAATATCCTGCCAGTCGCTGATGATGCCTTTCAGCCACTTACGTAGGCCGAAAGCCTTGATCCAGCTCTTATCTGATTCTTCCAAGGTAGGGTTGGCTGGTGCCGGCGCAGACTTTCGCTGAAGTTGCGTTGCCTTTGCCGATCCGGTACTTTGTTGCACGACATGCGTCAATTCGTGAGCAAGCAGCCGGCGTCCCATTTCTGTCTGTGGCGCAAATCCACCGCTGTTAAAGACGATGTCGTGCCCCACCGTGTAAGCCTCAGCGTGCACGGCCCGAGCTGATTCCGCTGCGCGAGCGTCCCGGTGTATCCGCACGTTCCCAAAGTCGTAGCCGAAGCGCTCTTCCATTAGAGCGCGCGTCGCACCCTCGAGTGGCTCGCCCGATGACTGCAGCACCTCATCCACGATCGGCGGTGCAGTCGCCGGCGCGACTGACGACTCGTTAGGCGCCTTCCGCATCAGGAGCAGATCCTCTTTCTTCTTCAGCGGCGGCAATCCGAGCGGATTTGTCGGATCAACCTTGGAACGGACGTAGGAATCGACGAAATCCTTGTCGTCGTTTTTCTTCCCGGGCGTTTTCATTCCGGCGCGAAACTGCTCCTGCTCCGCGGCGATCCTGGCCGTTTCCGTCCGATACTTTTCCGAGGCCGTCGGTCCGCCCTTCTTCTTCTCCGATGAGCCGCCTAGCGGAATGGTGAGCGACAAACCTGCCTTTTGTTCTTCGGGTTTTGACCCTGACGCCGGCGTCTTGGTGTAACTCGCGCCGAAGCTCACGCCGCTTTTGGTTGTGAGAACCAAGCCCGCGTTAGTCGGCTGTTGCACCGGACCTTCCCACGTGATCTTCGCCTTCAATCCCGGCGCGATGAAATCGAGCGGCAGCTCCGGAATCTGCATCGGCAGCTTGGAGTTGGTCGCGATAATCGCAGCCAGCGCACCGCCGAGCGAACTGCCGATGATGACCTTGCCTTCGACGGACGCGGCAAAATCTTTCCCCATCTCCGCCGCCTTCGCCTGCAGCTGTTTCGCGACCGGCGTCTCCTTGAGCGCGTCGAGAATCTTGCTGATCGCCTCGTCGTAGTTGTCGGGCTTCGGCGGCGCCTTGGGTTCTTCGCGCTGCACTGCACCTCCTCCCTGGCCTAACGAGCTAATCGCGTTGCGCCCGACTATCCCACCGCGCATGATCGTTTCGGCCATGCGATCGGCTTCCTGCTCGAAGCGATCGCCCGGCTGATTCACCGTCAGCTTCGTTTGCAGGCGTTTTTTCCGCTTGCACTCGATCGCATTCTCCGCTCGGACCCAACCGTTCCGCCGCAGGCGCATTTCCGCTGAAGCATCCGGCTCGGCGCGCGAGTGAACGACGACGCCGGCGCGTTTTCGGCTCTGACGCGAGTGGAAATCCGCGAGCTCACAGCACCTTCTCCATTCTCTTCAGCACCTCTTTGATGGCGTCGTTCTTCGCCTCACCGTACTGCTTGCGGGTGAAGCCCAGCTTCTCGCCGATCTCGACGATGCCGCTGCCTTTGAAGTTGAAGGTCGCGATCATGTCGAAACCGTCCGGCTTCAACGCATCGATCAAGTTTTTCGCCTTATCCTTTTTGCTTCGGTAGGCGTCGTTGAAATTGGGCAGCTGCTCTTCCTTCAGAATCTCGTCGGTGAAGAACGCCGTCACGCCTTCGCTCAAAACCTCGGTCAACGTCGAGGAAATCTTGTTCGCGAGTGGGCAGGAACTCGCTGTAGAGGCGCGGCGACGCCAGGCGGTGAACGGCTTCGTGCAAGGCCGTGCCGAAGAGTGCATTGGGGCGCAGATGGATTTCCGACTTCTTTGTGTTCAGAAAACCCATGGTCGATTTCGGAACCGTGTCGCCCGCACTCAGGTCGTAGGCGTCGCGGTAGGCGTTATCGAAATTCCCGTCGTTCGTCTCCTGAACGAACTTGCCTTTCTCGGCGATCTTGAATCCCCTTGAGCCTCGTCGCCGATGTACGGCGCGAGTTTTGATTTCGCGCCAGGACTGTGTCGATGATCGCGGCTGTGTCGCCCGCGACGGGATCGTTCAGATCGACTCCTTCGCTCTTCAACGTTTTGCGCGGCGGAGCTTTTGCCGGCGCAGTCTTGGCGGGCGGAGTTTTAGCGGGCGGACTTTCCTTGGTTGAAGTCTCATCCGGCTGACGCTGAAGCTGTCCCGGCGCAGTGTGTGCGTCCGATTGTTGGACGACATGCGCCAGCTCGTGCGCCAGGAGCGAGCGGCCTGACGGATCATCGGGCGCAAACGCGCCGTCGCTGAAGACAATGTCGTGCCCCACCGTGTAAGCGAGTGCGTTGACCGAGCGGGCGGAAGCCGCCGCGCGCGCGTCGAAATGCACGCGCACGTTGCCGAAGTCGTGACCGAAGCGCGGCTCCATAAAGGCGCGCGTCGAAGAGTCGAGCGGCTGTCCTGATCCCCCGAGCGCTTCGTGGACGATCGGCGGCGCACTGGTGGACGCAGACGACGTGTTCGGTTCGTCGCGCTGCAAGGCGCCTAACGAGCCAGTTGGAAAGCACGGGCGCTTGCTTCCCGCCTTGAATCACGGAATCCGCCATGCGATCCGCTTCGTGTTCAAAGCGATCGCCCGGCTGATTCACCGCCAGCTTTGTTTGCAGGCGTTTGTTCCGGCATTCCGCGCATTCGCCGCCCGCAACGACCGTTCCGCCGCAAGCGCATTTCCGCTGCAGCATCCTGGTCGGCGCGCGAGTGAACGATAGCTCCGGCTTCGAGGTCGGGATTTTCGGTTGGAGCACGAAGTCGCTTTTCATCGCGCTTCCTCCACGCTGAAGCCCATCGCGCGCAGCGCCTGGAGATACTCCGGCAAACTGCGCGATTGATTGAGCACGTCACGCAAACGGCCTTCTTCTTCCGGAACGTAAGCCGTCGCGGAAAGAAACGGATGCAGAGTGGGCTTCGCATCCGGCGCAGGCGGCGGCGCCTTCGCGCTAATCAACGGTCCGGGTTGATCACTGATCTCCGCGATCTTCTCGCCGCCGCGATAAACGATGTATCGCCTAGCTTGCATAAACGGTCGCCAAGAGTTTGCACATCGGCTGGTCGTTCTTCTTCAGCCAGTCGCGCGTGTAGGTTTTCTTGTCCTCCTCGCTGCTGCTGTAAGGCCGGCCGAAATAAGCGGAGGTCGATTGGGCGAAATATTCACCGGTCCCCGAGCTGGTGTACCAATCCGGACTGAGCCACGGACCGCCCGCTTTCTTGCGTTCGTCATAAGCGTCCTTCAGCGATTTCTGCTGCTCTTTGTTGAGCCCGAACTGCTCGACGACGTGACCAGACTCGTGCGCCCCGACAAAACCGAGTTCGTACTCCGAAGGTTTGTCTTTGACCTTCACCAACTGCTCTTCCGCAATCGCGTAGCGGATCGTGTCCTTGATCTTGGTCGCGCCGACGCCGCGCAGGTCGTCGTAGTTACGGCCATCGAACGTCTTGGTCCCCTTTAGCGATTTGAATTCCGTCAGATCGGTCAGCTTCTTGTCATGTGGAATGATGTGCAGCTCGACCGTCGCGCCTTTCAACTCGCCCGCGGCCGGATCCTTCAAGTTGCCGAGCACTTCGTTCATTCGCGCCTTTGCCATCTTGACCGCCTCTTCCGACGCGCCGTGATCGACGACGGTGGCGGTCAGACCGGCCGCGTCTTTGCGTTGCACGACCGGCGAGGCACGGCCGCCGCGTCTCGTTTGTTGCACAACGTGAGTCAGCTCATGCGCGAGCAAGCGCTGGCCATCTGCCGTGCGCGGTTTGTATTTCCCTGCGCCGAAAACAACATGCCGCCCGAAAGTGTACGCCTCGGCGTTTTCCTTCCGAGCTGCCGCAGCGGCACGTGAATCGGCATGTACACGCACGCGGCTGAAGTCGTGGCCGAGGCGTGACTCCATTACTGAACGGGCAGCGGAATCGAGCGATTCGCCTTCGCCGGGAACAATCTCAGAATCGCTCGGCGCGCCGCGCTTGCCTAACGAGTGCTGGCCTCGGATGGCCGCGCTCTTACCACTAATGACCGCGTCGGCGGCCTGATCCGCTTCCACTTCGTGAGGGTCGATGCGCGGCGGAACAACCGATTCATCACGCGCGACTCGCGATTCAAACTTCATCGCGCACCTCCATGAATCGCGCGTGCGACCTTTGCGCCGAGCCCGGCGTGCGTGTTCGATTTGATGGAACCGGCGTCGAGCTGCCTCGGACTCGATTGCCATGCGGCGGGAACTCCATCTTTCGTCAACCGCTCGCGCAGTTCGTTCTCAATCGCGTCTGCGATCTGCCATCGCGCCGAGCGCGGAAATCCGTGCAACACCAGCTCCTCGATGTGCACTTCGATCTCGCGCGGATTCATTTCCAGTCTCCCAGTTCGGTATGCGGTCAGCGGTTTCTCGAGCTTCTCGTATTCGAGGCGAGCTGCGCCTAACAAGTGCGGCATCCGCACGGGCTCACCAGCGTCTGCCGCGGCGAATGCGGCGTTGAGCGCGATGCTTCGAATGTTGCCGCCAGAGATCGAGAGACGCGCGAGACGATCGATTTCGAGCGAATCGATCGGCGTTTTCGCTGGGAAAATCCTGCGCCAGATCTCCGCCCGCTGCGTTTGATCCGGAAACGGAAATTGCACAACGAACCGCAGCCGGCGCAGGAACGCTGGATCGAGCGCCTCCTTCATGTTGGTCGCCAGGATGGCCAGGCCGCGATACGCCTCCATCCGCTGGAGCAGATAGCTGATCTCGACGTTTGCGTAGCGGTCGTGGCTGTCTTTCACTTCGCTGCGCTTCCCGAAAAGCGCATCGGCTTCGTCGAAGAACAGGATCGCGCCGCCTTCCTCCGCTGCGTCGAACACGCGCCGAAGATTCTTTTCCGTCTCGCCGATGTATTTGCTCACCACCGCGCTGAGATCGATCCGGAACAGATCCAGCTCGAGTTCGTTCGCCAAAACCTCCGCCGCGAGTGTCTTGCCCGTGCCGCTCGGTCCGGCGAAAAGCGCGCTCAGCCCCAGCCCGCGACTCGATTTTTCGGCAAAGCCCCATTCGTCACAGACCCGCACGCGATGCTGCACCTGCAACGCAATTGTTTGCAGAGTGTGTATCTGCGGCGCGGGCAACACGATGTCAGCCCAAGTCCCGCCTGAGACGATATGTTGAGCAAGGTCCTGCAAACGCGGGCGGGCACGCAAACGACAGGCCTCCCAAAGATCGGTGCCGTTTTTCTTGCCTAACGACTGGGCCGTGGAAGAAATCGTAGCGGTACTGAAGTCGAATTGTGAAACCAGACGCTCAAGCTGGCCATTGCAACCGCCGGCGTTCTCGCCCAACGCGCGTTGCCACGCCTCGCGCTGTTCGCCGCTTGTCGGCTTTCGCACTTCCACGCTCAGAAGCGGGCGTTCGATATCGGGTCGAGGATCACGCGTGGAAATCAGCAGCGGCGTGCGCGTCAGCTCGATCCAGCGATCAATTGCGAGCGCGTGCGACGTATCCGCTGCTTCGAATCGATCGCAGTCGAGCAAGAGCGCGGCGTTGCGCAGGATCGCCTCGCGTTCCCAAACACGATGCAGATTTTCCAATTCGCTCAGATTTACCGGCAGAAGCGCTGCTGGAAGTCGAAAAATATCGATCGTTAGGCGCGCCGCCAGAGCGTTCGCAAGACTGCGCTTCGCTCCCGCATCTGGGCCGCAAAGCTGTAACGCCGGAAGCGGAGGCCCGCTGGTAAACGCCGGTTTCCACGCACTCTCCAGTCGATCGAGAACCACCCGCTGCGATTCGGCGATCTCCGGCGTTCCGTGCAAGGGCTCAACAAGACTCGCAAGCCGCGCATCCAGTTGCCATACCCCTGTGAGGAAAAAGAGAATCCGCTCGTCGATCCGCAACCGGCTATGGGCAAGCGGACCGTCGCCACAAATCTCGATTAGCCGCCAGCGCCGCAACGGCGCGTTGTTTGCAAGCGCGTCCCAATGCGCATCGGGAAAAGCTGCCAGCGCGAGGCCGAACGACGGCCACGGATTTCCTCCAGAGCCCGGCGCGGCAGCACAGGAATTGGCGAAATCACCGTCCAGTTCGATTCCGGCACAGAGCAGAACGATTCGCCGCTCAAAACTTGTTAGGCCAAAAAGCGTCGAGAGCGCATCGAGAGCAGACGATGAATCTGTTGCAGGCGTTTCTTCGCCTGGCTCACGACGGAGCAAGCGGCCGAGTCGAGCCAGTTCCGCCATGAGATTTCGCTGATTCGCCTGCGCCCAATCGTCGGCCGTTTGCGTATCCGTTTTCATGTGATCGTCACGGTCGGACCAACGAATTGTCCCGAGCCATCGACCTCCAGCGGGCTCTCTGCGCCGTCGATCTGGACGCGGAGCAATTGCGTTCCGGTGGTAAAATCATTCGGAATCGGAAAATCGAGCGTCGCGGTCGTAGCGGGACCCGCTGCCGGACGGGCTGGGATGGAAATCGTGCCGCCGCCGACGAGCAGTGTCGCGCGTTGAGCGCGGCCAACCGGCGGATCGATGGTGAGCGTGAGTGTTGTATTGCGCGCGGCGGCGATCGGAGCCGGAGTAGTAATTTCCGGCGAGAGAACAAATGCCGCGACGTTGGATTCTATGCCACGATGAGGATCGGACGTAAGCCCGGTCTCGAAATCAACCGGATGAGTCACCTGCACGGAATGCAGGCCGGGCTGCAACGTCGCTGGTAGAGCAATAACGATTCGCCCGGCGGTGACGTCGGTGTCGTTAGGCACGATCTCCAGCGCATCGATACGAACGCGCGTTGTGTCGCCGCGCAGGCGTTGGCCATCAATGACCAGATTGTAGCCGGCGAGAATCGGCTGATCCCGTACGATCGGCGCGGCGTTGTTTTCCTGGGATTGGAGCAAATCGATCACCGGACGTTCGAAAGGAATGACCTTCAGGTTGCGTGCGCGTACCGGCAGGGTTGGCCTGACAGAACTCTGGCTTTCCACCAGAACAACGGTGACTTTGTAAACCGCCGTTGGCCGATATTGCGATTGAAGCGCAGACCAAATTTTAGAAATTTCCTCAACTGACATGACCTGCGGTGCGACCTTGATTTGCTCGATCTGGTCGGCCAGTTCCGAAGCTTGAAGACCGGCGAGGAGCGGCGGTTGCGGCGGCGCCACTGTCACAGCGCGAATCGCATCGCGCGTGAGGACCGGCATCTCGTGCAGAACAAACATGGCCAGCCCAAGCAGGGCCTCGGCGTGCAATGGACCCGATCCGTAGGCGGTAAGCAGATAACTGAGATCGAGCGCCAGCGGTGGATTATTGATTCGATCGCCGTTGGCGTTGCGGGAAGGAAGCGCGACGTTGCGCCAGCCCTGGTTCTCAGTCGCTTGAAAAAGGAAAAGATTGATTCGGTCGGGCGAGGACGCGCCGTTGTCGATTCGGTCAGGCGGTTCCGCTGAAACCGTGATGCTGCCACCGAGTGTGGCGGCCAGATCATGATCGGTGATGCTGTTCTGGATAAAATTTTGCAGAACGGCCGTGACCGTGGCGAGCGCAAGTGGAGTGCTCATCGCGTGCCCTCCCTTCGCGACTTGAGATAAGCGTCGAGCGTCAGTTTCGGTTCGGAACGCGTCGACGATTTTCGTGAAGGCGCAGCCGGCGGCGTCGCTCGCACATCGATTCGGCCGATCGTGACGCGAACAATTGGCGGTTGCTCCGGCGATTCGTTAGGCGTCAATAAGTCGTGCTCGAAATTCCAGGATGTAGTTGTAAGCGGGGTCGGTGGCCGTGGCCGCTTCGATCGCGAGGGCGTAAACGAATTTCTCCTCACCATCCCATTCTTCATTGCCGGCACGGGTGAATCGCCGGATAGAGATGGCCTAACGATGGCAGTCGAGTTCACCACGCTCTTCTCCATTGGGACGAGCAATTTTTCCGGCTGTTGCGGTAGCGACGAGCTTCTCCGACTCCCGGAGTATTTTCGGCTCAGCTTTCGCGGCCGGCGCTTCCTGGTGAGGAACTGCACGGGGCGACGATTTCTCCTCTACCGTCGGCTGCTGATCGCCCCGTTCTGGCGCGCGGAGTTTCTACTTCGGAGGCGATCTCGACAATCGCTGTTGGAGCGAATCGCGGAGCAACTATTGGTTCGACGCGCGCCGCAGTGCCGCGTGCCCGCTCGACCAATCTCGCGAGAAAGTGACTCATGCAGCCAGCATCTCCAGGTAGGTTCGGCGGCGTTGCGCCGGTAAAGCCAGGATCTCGCGCTCCGTCCAGCCGTATGCGCGCGCGAGAGCGTCGATCTCGTACACGAGTCGCTGCGCCTGCGCTGCGATCTCGTTCCAGAAAAAGTGCGCGATATCAAAAAGCAGTTCCCAATGTTTTCCGCAATTTGGACAGCCTAACGAGATGATGATTTCCGCCTGCGGATCGGCTTTCGCCATCGCGTGACTTAGCGCTTCGACAACATCGTCAGAAAGCTCCTCAGGCAGGCGCGGTTCGATAACGCACTGTTCGATTAACCGACGAACACCGCGGGACTGATCCGGCGCCGTCACGGCTTCCGCCAGATCGCGACTGGTCGGCAAGCGAAACCGCACACAAGTTCCGTTCACCTCAATTTCTCGCGCCGGTTCCGCAAACTCCCCGGCATCCGCCAGCGTGCGAGTATCGAGCGAAAATTCAACGCGTTCCCCACATTGTGGACATTCGGAGGTTCCACCCGCAGATCCTCCGAACATGAGCATTCGGAGTCGCAGCAACTGCGCATCGCGTTCCCCGATTGTTAGGTCGGCCAGCTCATCGCGACTCAATTCCGGATGCGCCGCAGCCAACAGCGTCAACGCACGGTCGAGTTCATGCTGTTGCCGGCCAGCTTCCCATACATCAAGGATTTTCTGTGGCGAGAGAGATCGCGTCGGCTGCTCCATGATTGAAGGCACCCACTTTATGCTGGCTCGACAAAGGTTGGTTCGGTCGGCTCGGTCACGTCGTAATCACGTTCCCAGCCTTCGTTCTCCAGTTTGATGTGCTGGATCGCGACCGCGTTTGCGTTGGCATCAAGATCAGAGAGCGCCTGGAATTCCGAAACCCACGCGCGAAATATCTTGTAACTGATCGCGAGCTGGCCTGCTTCGTTGTAGACGTCGAGGATGACATCCTTGCGGAAGTCTTTCAGCGAAACTTCGGCGCCGAGGCCGGACCCGAAGTTCCAAACCTTGTTCGCCCATTTTTCAAATTCGGTGTCGTGCGTAACACCGCGCTCCAGCGAGATTGCGTCAAACTCGGTGCGACCCGGCGACTTTCGGCTGCTGCTGGGATCGCCTCCTTCGCGATGCTTCACTACTTCCGTGGTCCGCTTGAGCGCGCCGACTTTGCTGACGCCGGCGACGTAACGGCCGTCCCACTTTACTCGGAATTTGAAGTTCTTGTAAGGGTCGAATCGTTGTGGATTAACACTGAATTGAGCCATTGGATTCTCCTGGGTTTAGGTTTCGATTTGTCCGGCGAGTTGCTGGATCTTGATGACGACAAATTCGGCCGGTTTAAGTGGTGCAAAGCCGACAAGGATGTTCACGATGCCGTGATTGATGTCGGTTTGTGTTGTGGTTTCGCTGTCGCACTTAACGAAATATGCTTCGCGCGGCGTTTTTCCCTGAAACGCGCCCTGTCGGAAGAGGCTTTGCATGAACGCGCCGATGTTGAGCCGGATCTGCGCCCAAAGCGGCTCATCGTTAGGCTCAAACACAACCCACTGTGTGCCGCGATAGAGCGATTCCTCGAGAAACAGCGCCGTCCGCCGTACGGGAATGTACTTCCATTCCGACGCGAGTCGGTCGCTTCCTTCCAGAGTGCGTGCGCCCCAGATAACGCGGCCCGCTGCCGGCATCGCGCGGAGGCAGTTAATGCCTAACGGATTCAGCTGGCCTGTATCGGCGTCATTGAGAGGGACACTCAACGCCGGCACACCACCTAACCGCGCTTCAAGACCAGCAGGCGCTTTCCAAACGCCGCGATCGGAGTCGGTGCGAGCCATCACCCCAGCCACCGCGCCGCAGGGAGCGAATTCTTCGAACTGGTTATCGTGCAGCGGATCCGTTTGCCACAACGTTGGGAAGTAGAGCGCTGCATAATTTGGCGTGGCGATACGTAAGACTGCTTTGGAAGTCGGCGATGGCGGTCGCCCCGGATAGCGTGCTGCCGTATGGCGGGTCGACAATCAAGAACGCGCGATGAGCCCGACAGAATGCCGCCGCATCGGCGATCAAATCGGTCTCAACGTCAACCGGCACTGTTTGATCAGGATCGGAACTGAGTTTATGCGGCGGAATGCAAAGAAGATTGAAAAGATCAGCGTTGAGCAGCGCATAGATCCCGAGCTTGTTCGCTTCAAGCGCGGGATCGGAAACCTCATTGCGCCGCAGGGCCAGGCCGTCGCTTCCCTGGTCTGCTGCCGCAACGACTGTGTAACGCGCCGAAAAATCATCACTGAACGGATCAGGATTTTCTCCGGCGCCGATGGCCGCGTGGGCATTCGGCCGTGTGTTCGGAACTGTTGTTGCTCGCAGCAACTGCGACTCGTTCGTCTAGAACAGTGTCCACTCGGCGGGGATGACCGGCCGTGACGGACACGTTGCGAAATATCTCAATCGTGTCGGCACCAACATCTTTAACTGAAAGATTGAAAAGCGAGTTTGCCACTTCTGTTGGAAGCAGGTCCCGAGTGTCGTGATCGATTCGAACGCGAAGCTGATTCCCCCAGGCTCCGGGTGATGCCGCTTCCAGATCAAGTCCGTCGATACTCATTGTGGCGCGCTCAGCAGCGCCACCGTCGGGCCGATAACAGCGCACGATGAGCGCCTGGCTGCCGCCATTCAGGAAAAAGTCCCTTACTGCAAAACCGAGCGCGCTCCCCAGCCACAGGCCGCCAAAAGTACGCTCGAAATCGCCGTAGCTATTAACCACAGTAAACGGAGAGTCTTCGTCGGCATCAGTAGGTCCGCGTAACGCGCGACCGACAAACGCGGTTATTGACGTCGCTACACCAGTAATCGCGCGGACACCGCTTGGGATTTCTTCGATGTAAACACCGGGATAAGTCAGCGTGGCGGGCATAATGGTCCTTTCTCGTTAGGCTTGTTCACTCAACTTCTGTGGGAATAGAGGGTTGTGTTGGCTGTTGCTGCAGTGTGAAGAGATAACGCGGAGAGACGTGGTAAAATGTCTGGCCGTCCGAAGAGCGCTTTTCTTTGAGAAAACCTTGTTCGACGAGTTTCGCGACGGTCTCCGCAATTCTTGGCGCCCATCTCTTGACGCAGGAGTCGAGCACCCACCAATGAAGAATGCCGTCCAGAGTGTCCTGCGCCTCCGGATGTCTGGCCAGATAATCCAGAATTTCTGACGCCGGAGATGGAAGTGGCGGATTGCTTAGCACACATTCGAGATGTTGATCGTCCTTCTTAGCAAAGGACGTGCCTGGGTATATCCAAGCCTGCGCGTAGCGCGATCAGTTTTCTGCAGAACCCGCGTGTCCGGCGAGTTTGAATCCTCCCTCTGAAAATTGCTCGCTGAACTACGCCTTTGTAATCGAGAGAAGCGCGCCGGAACGCTGAATTCGCGAGCGGGTTCTTTAGGACAAATTCATCCTATCCTTCCGGAAAATTCTGCGCTGAGCTGCAAAAACAGCGTGGATCAAGCCGAGGACAAATTTGTCCACGCTTCGACAGCACTTTGCCACGCTTGATGGCTGTCCTGATCTATGCACCTGCCCAGAGCCGCTAAGTCAACCAAGCAAGGTGCCGTCGCGTCTAGCGCGTGGAAGCAAGTCGTGTTTGCGCAAGAGTTGCCAGAACGCCCGGCGGTTTTTTTTCGCCGCGAGCGCAGCGCGAGTGATGTTGCCACGATGCGCATGCAGAACCGACGTGAGAAAGTCGTGCTCGAATTGCCAAACGACACGCGATTTCATTGTTTGGAACGACTGCTCTTCTACAGCATGTCCGTTCTCCGGCAGGTTGAGGTCCGAGAGTTCAATCTCACAGCGATCCGAAAGCACAATGGCGCGCATGAGCACATTCTGGAGTTCACGCACATTCCCCGGCCACGGATGAACAAGCAGGCGGTTGAGAGCAGCGAGCGAAATATTTTTGGGCCGGGTATTCGTAATCGCAGCCTGCTTCTGCAGAAAGTCGCGCGTAAGCAACAAGATATCGCCGGGACGTTCGCGCAACGGTGGAAGCGTGAGTGTGAGTACGCTCAGTCGGTAGAACAAATCCTCACGGAATTTTCCGGAGCGTAGAATCTGGGTGAAATCAGCGTTCGCTGCCGCAATTACCCGAATGTTTGCATGACGGATCTGCTCCGAGCCTACTGAACGATATTCTCCGTCTTGCAGGAACCGAAGTAATTTCACCTGGGCCTGAGGCGTCAGGCAGTCGATCTCGTCCAAAAACAGCGTGCCGCCTTCGGCTTCGCGGATTAATCCCGCTCGATCGCATGCCGCTCCCGTGAATGCGCCGCGTTTATGACCGAAGATCTCGCTTTCCACCAGGTTCTCTGGAAGCGCGCCGCAATTGACGGGAACGAACGGACGGTCCGCACGCGCACTCAGGTAATGAATAGCGCGCGCAAAGAGTTCCTTGCCAGTGCCAGACTCGCCGGAGATCAGCACAGTGGCGTCGCATCGAGCGAATCGCGGTACGCACCGTATTTTTTCCAGAAACTGGGGGCTCTCGCCGATGATCTGTTTGAGCCCGATATCTTGCTTGAGTCTTTCCACCAGAGCGCTAGTCCCCGGACTGACTCGCGCTTGACGCTTCAGACGCGGCAATACGTCGGAAGCGCGCAACGGAGGCAACAGGAAATCCGCCGCGCCTGCCTCCAGCAATGGAAAAACATCGAACGCATCCGGGTGCGTCGTCGTGACCAGAAGTGGGCGATTCGGAAAGAGCCCGTTGAAGCGGCGCAAGCAAAGGTTGCACCTTTGTTGCTTGAAACGAATCGAGCGTCGCGACGACTACGTCCGGGTTCGCAACGCCGGCCGGTCTCGGCTTGAGGTCTGACTCGGCACGATATTCGAATCGTGAAAACGTGAAGCCCCTTGCGTCGCTCAAGCAGTGCCTCAAGTGAGTCGGCCAGAACCGTGGTCTCGGGTTCGCAAACAATCGCAACTCGAATGACTGAACTCGCTTCCGTGAGACTCGGAGACTGCACGGAAGTCATAACGGTTACATCGTTGAGTTTGCCGACTGCCGCCCGCTGTGGAGAGATTCACGCTTATCCGAATGAGACAAATTCGTCAAGCTTAAGAAAAACTACCGTAGGCGTTCCGTAGTGTGCGCTGTCCTCAGCGCATTTGGGATAAGCGAATCAGATGCTTGGTCTTTCTCCGCTGGGGACAGCGGACGCTACAGCTGCAGTTTTCTCACAACAACGTGACTAAGTCCTGCGTCTGCCACTGCCGGCGAATTCGGGCTGCCTCGCGCATGAAGTTCGGGTTCCGGATTATTTTCGTGGGATTTTCAGGCGCTGAATCACTTCGCACGAACAGCGAAAGGCAATCGATCAACCGTCTCCCACGCCAGTTCACCAGCTCCTGACTCAGGCATTGCAGCCCGTTTCGCGCCGACAGCGCGCGAAATAACTCGGCGGTCATGCCGGGGTTTCGATGATGCGCCCAATCGAGAATCTTCGCCTTGATCAACGGCTTCGCGAGCGCCTCCGGAAGCCGTTCGCGCGGCGAATTAACGTATTCGCCAAAATTCGAATGATGAATGAAACCTTTGCCGCCGATTTTCAACTTCGTTCCAAGTTGGCGCAGGTACTCTTCGACGACGTCCCGGTCCGGATGCACAAACGAATCGAAACTGAAAACGAAATCCACTGACGCGTCGGGAATCATGGACAACGAGCGGCCATCATTCAGGACGCAGCGGACATGCGAAACACTCGCAAAACGCTGCCGGCACGCTTCGATACATTCGTTCGATTTATCAACGGCCCACAATTCGTTGCAGTAGTCCTTCAGATAATGCGTCCACCGCCCGAACCCGGGCGCGATCTCCAAAATCGTTCCCGCCGGCAGACACTCGCGAATCCGCGGAAAAATTGTGCCGGCCCATTGCGCGGCAGAGCTGCCCCACGGTTGCGACCATTCCTCGCCCGCCTCTTTCCAATCGTACTTCATTTATAGAATGGATCGCACTCGGCACGCGCCGAGCAATATGGGTCAGCGGGAATCGAACCGCCGACACGTGGATTTTTAGTCCATGTTTCTCACGATGGAAAGCTGTTCGCCTCAGCGGCTGCTATTCAACCTACTGCGGCTGTCCTGGAGGAAGGGCTGATGGAACAAGAACAACACTATCCGGGTTCTGCCGTGTTGCCGTGAATAGCGTACGTTTGTCCGCGCCGCACGTTCAGCACCGTCGACGTCGGCTGATAGTTTGTCCCGGCCGACACGGTCAGCATATGACGCCCCTCCGGCACGAAGTCATCGTAGCTGCGTCCCTGCACAATGTTGGCGGCCGCTCTCCCATCGATCTTAAGATTCAGAGCCACATTCGATCCAAAGTTCGCGGCCCTTAAAACAATAAGACGTCCACCCGGTTGAGCGACGGCAGTTTCGGCGGAAGGGCCCGGCTCTGCTGGACTCGCGCGAGTTGCAGGAGAAGATTCTTCCGATGCAGTGGAAGAGGGCAGTGGCGGAACTTGGTCGATCTCATGTTCGCGCGGCGTTATGGCGTATTTTGCAAAATCAGCAGCGGTTCCATACGGCGAAGTGCTTACCTCACGCGATGAAGAATCCGGAGCGGTCGGCATCGGCGCTGCGGCTGGAGTCGGCACCCCGAGCTTCAGCCGTCGATCGGCTAGCTCATATGCCGCACCAGCCGAGGGGCCCATTTCCTGAAGTTTGCGCCAAATTTCATTCGCGCGGTCGTAAAGCTCCGTGAGATCGTAAGTCTTCGCTAGTTCGGCGAGCACCGGCGGCGTTATTCGGTTCGCTATCTAACGCTTCCTGCAAGCGCTCGATCGCATTTGTCGTGTCACCCCGATCGCGCAGCTCGATGCCTTCTCGCAGCAACTGATCTACCAGCGACGGCCAGGATGCAGGAGTTTGATCTACCAGCGGCGGCCAGGATGCAGGAGTCTGGGCCATTGCTTCCACCGACGACTCCGTCAGCGTCAAAGAACCAGGTGATGGTGACGAAGAGGAGGTAGTCCGCGTCAACTCGCCATGCCAGCGCGACAGGCGAGCGGATATTGCATCCTTGTGCCACCCTGTCCACAAGCCCCCTGCAAACACGAGAAGTACGATGGTCGCGCGCTGCCAACCGTTTTTTGAGTAAGTTGTTTTTGCTTGGCAAAAGCAACCTTGGGCGCGCCATCTTCTCTACAGCGGAATGATTAGAAAGACCCACGTGGCAATGGCAAGTGCTGCGACTGCCACTTGGCTTGCGAACGGGTCCAATTCTCGAAAAAACGCACGGGGATAACGCCTCATTCTACGGTTGCTTGAACCGTAAGAAAATCGGATGCCAATCGCAAGCGCATTCCAATGCCAACATTGCATGACGCCGAAAAACTTCACTGCATTTCGAGTCCAATCCGAACCGGAGCCAAAAAAGAGTCGTTTTCCTCGTGTTTTACCTATGAAAACGGCGGCGTGGCTGGGGGCGGAATCGAACCGCCGACACGTGGATTTTCAGTCCACTGCTCTGCCAACTGAGCTACCCAGCCGTTAAATTGCGCCCGGATTGGACTGCAGGAATCGTCATTTAAGCAGAAAACGCCCAACGCTCAACATTCAACGCCCAACGTTCAACTGGGAAAGAATTGCGATTACCCGATCACTCGGTGCATAAGTCTTGATCCTTAATCCAATTGTACGGGCATTGTCCGAGCGCGCTGATGATCCGTCTGCCGCGTGAATCACTCATCGGCGGGTCCTTCTCGATGTCTGGCTGCGATTCATTGTGCCCTGTAGATTTCCAGTTACAATCGGCCACATGAAGAAGCCCATTTTCACTAGCGAAGCGCCGGCGGCGATTGGCCCTTATTCGCAAGCGATGCGCAGCGGACGCTTCCTGTTTTGTAGCGGCCAAATTCCGCTCGACCCGAAGTCTGGCGAAATAGTTTCCGGCGACATTGCGACGCAGACCCGGCGAGTGCTGGACAACATCGCGGCCCTTTTAAGAGTCGAAAGCCTTACTTTCGATCACATCGTGAAGACAACCATTTTCCTAACGAACCTCGGCGATTTTCAGACGGTAAACGAGATATACGGCTCGTATTTCAAACAAGATCCTCCGGCAAGGTCCACCGTCCAGGTTTCCGCTTTGCCGAAAGGAGCCAACGTGGAAATCGAGGTAATTGCCGCCGCAGGCGAAGACCGACCAAACCGCCTATGATACATCTGGGTAGAGTAACAAAAGGGCGGTTTTGTGGGGCGTCTGTGTCAGACGCCAATCGGAGTGGCGTTTCACAGAATGGAGCCAGCGGGAGCCGAGCGACATGGACGGGCAGGTCGCGAGACCGAGCGAGCGGGAGCGAGCAAGTCAAACGCCCTACAAGAAAATGAGCGAAGATCTGCTGTCACTATTCCGGAAAACCGGGGCGCTGCTGGACGGCCACTTTGTTTTGCGCTCGGGTCTGCACAGCCGCGAGTATTTCCAATGCGCACTGCTTCTTGAACATACCGACATCGCCGCAAAGGTGTGTGGATGGCTTGCCGATAAAGTGCGCCAGTTTGATTGCGACGCAGTTATCTCCCCCGCCCTCGGCGGAATCATTGTCGGCCAGGAGGTCGGCCGCTCGTTAGGCAAACGCCACATTTTTGTAGAGAAAGACGAAGGCAAACTCGTTTTGCGCCGCGGTTTTCAAATTTCGCCTAACGAGAAATTCGTTGTAGTCGAAGACGTCGTCACGCGCGGTGGCCGCGTGCAGGAGACGCTCGATATCGTGCACGCGCATGGCGGCGTCGTCTCGGCAGTCGGCGTGATTGTGGATCGAAGCGGTGCAGCCAAACCCGACTTTGGCTGTCCGTTCGTGAGCCTAATCGAAATGAATATCGAGACGTTCCCCGCAGACAATCTCCCGCCAGATCTCGCCAAAATCCCCGCCGTTAAACCTGGGCAGCAAGTAGTGCTGAGGTGGAACGCGTTGTCCTCAACGCGTTGGCTAAGACACGCGGCTTTGCCGCCGGATATCTGCGCCTTCGGCGAATCAAGGCCCATCGTCTTGAGGACAAGCCGATCCACCTTCGCCTTCATTCCCACCGTATTGAGATTCGCGGAGAGATCGCCGTCGAACTCATGACGCGGGCAAAATGCGCCCGCTCACTTCGCCAAAGCCAACGCGGTAACTATTGCCCTGGCACCAACCGGTGATCGTTAGGCGGTCGCCGTCTTCAAGCCATTTGCGCGTTTCGCCGTTCGGCAGGCTCAGGGGCTTCGCTCCGCGCCAGGTCAACTCCAGCATGCAGCCGCGCGATTCTTCAGTTGCTCCGCTGATAGTGCCGCTTGCGAGTAAATCGCCAGGTTCAAGGTTGCAGCCGTTGATCGTGTGATGGGCGAGCTGTTGCGAGATGCTCCAGTAAAGGTTTTCGAAGTTCGTACGCGTGATGACATGCGGCACGTTCGTCGATGACGTTTGGAGCTGCGCTTCAAGCTGGATGTCGAATGTGAAATCGTTTTTTGCGCGCAAATACGGAAGCGGATCGGGATCCTGTGGCGGTAGCGGTTTCCTGAATGCTTCCAGCGCTTCGAGTGTCACCACCCATGGCGAAATGCTCGTCGCGAAATTCTTCGCCAGGAACGGGCCCAGCGGCTGATATTCCCACGCCTGAATGTCGCGCGCGCTCCAGTCGTTCATCAGGACCAGTCCAAAAATGTGATCGGCGGCGTCATCGATCGGCACCGGTTCGCCTAACGAGTTGCCCGGTCCGATGAGAAACGCCATTTCCAATTCGAAATCGAAGCTCTTGCTCGGGCCGAATGTCGGCGCCGCTGCGTCCGGCGCTTTGGTCTGTCCGCTCGGCCGCCGCACATCCGTGCCGCTGACGACGATCGAACTGGCGCGTCCGTGATATGCGACTGGCAACCATTTCCAGTTAGGCATCAGGGCGTTCTCAGGACCGCGCAACATCGTGCCAACGTTATGCGCGTGATGATACGACGAATAGAAATCGGTGTAATTGCCGATGCGCGCCGGCAGTTTCATCGTCACATCCTTTTGCGGGTGAAAAACTCTTTCGCGCAGCCGCGCATCATCGCGCAACGTTGGCGTATCCGCTGAGAGCAGGTGTTGCAGAATGTCGCGCGTGTTCCGCCAGGCCGGTCGCCCGAGCGCCAGAAATGGATTTAGCGAATCTTCAGAGAATATTTTTCTGTTCTGAAATTCCGGTGAGCGAAAATGACCGAGTTCTTCCAACGCGGAGAGATCAATAATCAAATCTCCAATCGCAACGCCCACACGCGGTTTGCCCTGTCGCGGTTGGAAAATGCCGAAGGGAAGATTCTCCAACGGAAAATGTGAATCCGATGAAACTTCGATGAACGATTTTAGAGGCATAAATGGTAGGGACGGCGCGCTGCGCCGTCCGGACGCCGCAGCGCGGCGTCCCTACCCTACAGTAAATTCAACGAGCGCAAATCGTCGCGCGGCTCATCAAAGCTGCAACTGCCGAAAGACTTCACGAACTTGCGCCGGGATTGCAGATCTTCCGTGTCGATTTTCCAGTCGCGCCACGCGAAGAAATCGTCGGTGAACGAAAACGAGCGTGGGTCTTCGTCCTCGAGCATCGTCGTGGCTTGATCGGCGCTCCCATTGATGTTCCGCCGCAAGGACTGCGGCTCCCAGCACGTTGAGAAATCCGTGCATCTTCGTTTTCACTTCGTCTCGAAATTGCCGGATGGGATGATGCAGCCCAGCGGTAAACTTGATCGGGAGCTGATGTTTCGCTGCCGCTGCCGCTACCAGCGCGCGTCCGATCTGCGCCGAAGTTGGAAAAGCATCAGCCGCCACCCCGCCGGTTCGCAGTTTGTAACCGAATGTTGCCGTGTCGTCGCCGGAGTTGTGTCCCGCGATCAATGCAATCGTTTGCTCTGCTCTCTCAGGCGGCGCTTCCCAGAAACATCGGCAGTTCACCCACAATCGTCCTCGCCGCTTTGAGGGAAGCAGAATCCGACATCATCCGGTAAAAACATTTCAAGATGACTGATCGAGACGAGATCGAGATTCGATTGCGAGTATGAACGAACCGCAGCGCTCGCATCCTTCAGCGCATCAAGAAAGCCTTCCGACATTTGCGGTCTTCGGTCCGAGCGCGGCGATGCGGAGCGGATGCGAAGGATCGAACTGTGAAATAAATTTTGTTGCGGCGTTGAATTGTCCGACGGGCAGAACGAATCCGTTGAGCATCCATGCTTCGGATGAACGCACATAGCTCGCCTGATTCCGCAATGCTGGTTCGAGCGGCAGGGCGCAAGGCGGAAACATCCCCGCGTAATCAATTGCCTGGTCGAGAAGAGCCCGAAGCGAAGCGGAAGCAGCCATAACCGGGATATTCAACCACGAATCCGCCTTCGCCAAGGATACGGCGGACAGGTCGACACGATGATTTTCAGGTAAACTATTGCTTCCATGCAGGCGAATTCGTTAGCCATCGATATCATCCGTGGTTGCTGGCTGGTCTTTGTTGCAGTCTGGGTAATCGCTGCACTATCGACCAAACGCACGGTGTATCGTGAGACCCAGGCGCAACGGCTGCGCTACTGGGTGTTGCTGGCGATCGCTTGCTTCCTGCAACTCTATGGCCGGCGATTGCCGTATCCGCTTAACATCCGCATCCTTCCCCATCTAGCGCTAAACGCATGGGCGGCTGCAGTCTTGTGCGTCATCGGTTTGGCGTTCGCGATTTGGGCCAGAGTTACTCTCGGGCGGAATTGGAGCGGTGTGGTGACACTAAAAGAAAAACATGAACTCGTGGAACGCGGACCGTACCGGTTCGTGCGCCATCCAATCTACACCGGCATACTCACCATGTTCTTTGCCACCGCGCTCGCGCAAGGATACTTGTCCGGGTTTGTAGGCACACTCCTAATGTTTGCGAGTTTCTGGATTAAATTGGGCCGCGAAGAAGAACTGATGCTCCAACAATTCCCCGAGCGATACAGGGCCTATCAACAACGCGCAAAACGCATCATTCCCTTTGTCCTCTGATTGGAGGCGGCAGCGGCATCGCTTGAATTGTAGGGCGTTTCTATGAAACGCCATTCCGACGGCGTCTGACACAGACGCCCTACAAGGTCACCGCCAAAAGCTAATCGCACGAAGCAAATTGGGGGACCATGCTAAACGAGGCGCGCAATTCGTCGCCGGGCGGAATGGTTTGGATTCCTTGTTTCTTCTCGAATGCGCGCTGCTCGTGATGATCGGTCAACCCCCAGCACGGCTCGACGCAGAGAAATGGCCCACCGTCCGACCACAACGTCACGTACGGCACGCCGGTCAGGTCGAGAGTCACCCAGCGACCGCTTGGTGGATCAACAAAGGAAAACAGTCGTCGCGGCACATCCGCTAGTTCGAGAATCACTGAACGGGGTAACTCGTCCCTCGGAAACGGCATTTCGCCACCGCGAAATTCAATCTCGCGCGTTTCGCCCGACAAGTAATTGTCAGGCGAAAAATAGCGTCGGTACAATCCGCGCGGCATTTGCAGATGAAAAGTCTCGAAGGAAGTCGCACCGAAGCCCGGATGCAATCCGAACGAGACGTGCGCGGTCAACTCTGGTTCATCGTTCCGAAACTCGAAAACGACACTCACGCCGTTAGCGCCAATCTGATAAGTGAGATCCACACTCACCTTGAGCGGATATTCGATTGGTGAAAAATCATCCGGTGTGATTCGGTATTTCAGGGAAGCGCTGCTCTCGTTAGTCAGAGATCCGGCGAGATGCCATGTTTTCCCGCGAAGAAAACCGTGGGTGCCGCCCTTAATTTCGCGCCCGCGATACATACTGCTGCCATTCTTCAATCGGTGAAGATAATAACCCATGACCGTGGCGTGATTTGCCCAGCCTTCAGGCGGCGCCGTCACATCGTTGTCCCGGTAAAGAAAGCCAATCCACTCGCCGGCTTCGTTGACTCGCGCCATGCTGATCAGTTCCGCACCGAGACGCGACACAATGATGCGAAGGCCGTCCTCTTCGTCAGTAAGAACGTCCAGATGGCGACCGTCCCGGTTTTCTTCTGTGTGCGAAAACTTCATCGTAGCCGTGCGTGCAATTGTAGGGTGTTTCTGTGAAACGCCAACGTGATGGCGTCTGGCACAGACGCCCTACAGCAGTTTCGAACGGGCCCGGATGTTCGCGCCCGTCATGGGAACAAGCCGCGCACTTGTTTGGCCTTGATGACACGCTCAACGCCGATCGCCATTGCGGCTGTGCGATGCGACACCCTGTGGTCTTTCGCGCGTCTGATCACTTGCACAAACGAATGCTCGAGAATGCGGAAAAGTTTGTCGGTCACTTCTGACTCCGACCACAGAAACGCCTGCAGACCTTGCACCCACTCGAAGTATGAAACGATTACGCCGCCAGCGTTGCAGAGAATGTCCGGGATCACGAAGACTTCGTCCCAGCGTTCGTCGAGAAGCAGATCCGCATCGGGCGTGGTCGGGCCGTTCGCACCTTCGGCAAGGATGCGGCACTTGAGTTGGCTCGCATTTTTCGCGGTAATCACGCGATCAACCGCGCACGGAGCAAGAATATCGCAGGGCAATGTGAGAAACTCGTTAGGATTAACATGATCATCTTGAGCGAACGCCCGCAGGTTCCCTTTCTTGATCATGTGCTGCTCGGCTGCTTTAACGTCGATCCCTTTCGGATTGTAAATCGCAGCGGTGTGATCGCTGATCCCGACGACTTTGACGCCGCTCTTGTAAGCCAGCGACAAAGCTGCGACGGAACCTACGTTGCCGAATCCTTGCACGATCGCGGTGCATTTTTCCGGATCCATCTTTAGCATGTTCATGGCGCGCTCGACGAGATACACGACGCCGCGGCCAGTCGCTTCACGCCGGCCTTCGGTCCCACCGATGGCGACCGGCTTGCCGGTGACGATTTCATTCACAGCGTAGCCCATATAAACCGAGTAGGTGTCCATGAACCACGCCATGATCTGTTCATTGGTGCCCATGTCCGGGCCCATGATGTCGGTGTGCGGACCGACGAACGGAATCATTTCCTGCATGTAACGGCGCGACACGGACTCGAGTTCCCTCCGCGATAGTTTCGTAGGATCAACAGCTACGCCGCCCTTCGCGCCACCGTAAGGCAACTGCGCCAAGGCGCATTTCCAACTCATCCACATCGCGAGTGCTGCCGTTTCGCCCATGGAAAGCGAAAGGGCGAACCGCGTGCCGCCTTTGGTTGGACCCAGCGCGATATGATGTTGGACGCGGTAACCCTGGAAAGCTCTGGTGCTCCCGTCGTCCATGTGCACAGGCAGCGTCACGGCGACCGCGCGTTTGGGGTACGTCGCCCATTCGCGATCGCTTTTATCGATGTTTAGGTAATCAGCGATGACGCGAAACTGCTCGCAAGCCATCCGGAAAACTGCGTCGTCGTAAATCGTGTGTGCCGCTGCATCTGCGCAACTCTGGTCGTCCATGGGAAGCTGCTATTTGCGCTGAGCACGAGGCGTCGTCAACTGCGAAACTTTGGAGTGCCGTGACATTCGCAGGTCTGGGGAGCGCACGCGGCTCGCGTGCTGGTTTCGGCGGCTCGCCGAAACGATCTTTTCCGGAACCGCGATTAACCAGTGTGTTTAGGCACTTGAAAAAGTTCGCGATCGCGAGACGCGCTCCAGCACGCGAGCCGCGTGCGCTACCCTGACATCGGACGCGATACTCCAAAGATCGACAAGGGCGCGTGAACCTGGCTAATGTCCGCAAATGAAAATCGAAACTGTAGCCGTTCACGCAGGACACGAGGTGGATCCGGCAACCGGTGCCGTCGCCGCACCGATTTATCTGTCCACCACGTTCGAGCGCGACATCGAGGGCACGTACTCGCGCGGGTTCATGTACTCGCGTAACGACAATCCAAATCGGAAAACGCTTGAACGCGGCGTGAGCATGCTCGAAGGCGGCGAAGCGGCCGCAGCTTTCGCCTCTGGAACCGGCGCAGCCATGTCGATTTTGCAGGCATTATCGCCTGGCGATCATGTCCTCGCGCACATCGACGCGTACTACGGCACGTCACGATTGATCCGCGAAATTTTTGTGCGCTGGGGACTGGAGGCAGATTTCGTGGACATGAGCGACCTCGCGGCGGTGAAGAAAGCGCTGCGGCCAAATACAAAACTGGCCTGGGCCGAAACGCCGTCGAATCCGCTGCTGAAAGTTGTCGATCTCGCGGCGCTCGCTGAAATCGCACACGACGCCGGAACGATTTTCGTTTGCGACAACACTTGGGCGCCGGTGCTGCAAAGACCATTCGATCTCGGCGCCGATCTAATCCTTCATTCAACAACGAAATATTTCGGCGGGCATTGCGATGTTCTCGGAGGCATTGTCGTTACCAAAAAGGATGATGAATTTTTCCAGCGAATCCGCGGTATCCAATACGAGGGCGGCGCGGTCCCCTCGCCTTTCGATTGCTGGCTGATCCTGCGCGGGATGCGCACATTGCCATGGCGCATGCGCGCGCACTCGGGAAACGCAATGAAAATTGCGGAGTTCCTCGCGCAACACCCAAAAGTCGCGCGCGTGCATTATCCCGGTTTGCAATCGCACCCGGCCCATAAAATCGCGGCCGGACAGATGTCGGAGTTCGGCGGGATGCTGTCGCTTGAAGTGAAAGATGGCTCCGACGCGGCGATGTCGGTGGCCGCAAAAACGAAAATTTTTATTCGCGCCACGAGCCTGGGCGGCGTGGAAAGTTTGATCGAGCACCGCGCATCGATTGAAGGCCCGGGCACAACCTCGCCCGAAGGCTTGCTGCGCGTGTCCATCGGCCTCGAAAACGCCGACGACCTAATCGAGGATCTCGACCAGGCGATGGGGTAATCGCGTTTGTTGTAGTGTCCGCTGTCCCCAGCGGATCTGCGCGCCCCAAACTAAATGCGCTGAGGACAGCGCACGCTACTGCATTCGGGCGGTTCAGGTGAACCACCCCTACCTGAGTTTCCTTCGGAATACATCTATAATGTCTTGCACCTCGCTGATGCGCAGAAGGAACGCCGCGCCAAAAAATCCGGCTCCCGCAACTGCAATCGTGGCGAGCAGTATTGCTACCTTTTGGAAGAATCGCATGTCCGACCACCCATCGAGCCAGAGGTAATTCGCAGCCCAACAGATCAACGCCAGCAGCGCGCCGGCGACACAAATTTTCCCCAGCGCGATCAACATCTGGCGCGTTTCAAGCCGGCGCGTATGCCGTCGCATCAGCGTGTAGAGCAAAAGAAAGTTGATGGTGGCAACGAGGCCTGTTGAAAACGCAAGACCGCGGTGTCCCCATCCAAGCCGGAACGTGAATAACCAGTTGAGAAACAGATTCGCACCGATCGCGAGAAAGCTCACTACCATTGGCGTGTTGCGTTTGCCAACGGCGTAAAATGCCGGCGTCAACACTTTCAACGCCGCATACGCCACAAGACCGACCGCGTAATATTGCAGCGCGCCCGCAGTTTGCCTGGTCATCTCCGCCGTGAAACGTCCGTGTTGATAGATCACGCTGATGATCGGTGAAGCCAGCATCGCCAGGCCAATCGCCGACGGAACCGTCAACAAAAACGCCAACCGCATCCCACGCGCGAGCGTTGCACGAAACTCAGCCGTATTCCCGAGCGCGGCGCTCTTCGACACCAGCGGCAATGTCACAGTGCCGATGGCTACGCCGAAAATTCCCAGCGGTAATTGCATCAGACGAAATGCAATGTTGAGCCAGCTCACCGGGCCGTTGCCGAGACTGGCCGCAAACCCGCTGTTGATCAGCACGTTCACCTGCACCGCGCTCGCGGCGATGACCGCCGGACCCATCAAGGTCAACACCGTGCGCACGCCTTCGTCGCGCCAATGAAAATCGGGGTGAAATCTGTAACCGACTTTCCACAACGACGGAAACTGTCCGATCAATTGCCACGCGCCACCGACCAACGTGCCGATCGCCAAGCCGATGAGCGAGCGCGAGCCAAAATGCGGATCGATCCAGTAACCGATCGCAACCCCTCCAATGATCGAGCCGAGATTGAAATAACTCGACGCCATGGCCGGCGGACCGAACACATATTTCGCGTTCAGCATTCCCATCACCAAGGCTGCGAGCGAGACCATCAGCATGAACGGCCACATGATCCGGGTCAGCAAAATCGTGAGCTCGGTTTTGTCCGCCGACCAACTCCCCCACGTCAACAGATCCACCAGTTGCGGCGCGAACAGGATGCCGAGCAACGTGATTGCGCTCATGAACACGGCCGTGAGCGTGGCGACCTTGTTCGCCAGACGCCACGCCGATTGATCGCCTTCAACCGCGATCTTCTTCGAGAACGTTGTGATGAACGCCGTCGAAAGTGCGCCCTCGGCGAAGAGATCGCGCAATAAATTCGGGAGCCGAAACGCCATCAGAAACGCATCAAGGTTTCTTCCGGCGCCGAACAGCCCGGCAAACACCATCTCGCGCACAAGACCGAGCAGGCGGCTTGACAAAATGGCAATCCCCACGACGCCCGTCGCACGGGTCATTCGCCGATCGTCAGCCGCAGCCATCGGCGAATGTTAACCACGAATACACACGAATGAACACGAATTGCTTCGCCGCCGTTAAATCGTTGAATAATTGAATAGTTGAACCGGGTCGGAGCCAGACCACGGATGACACGGATAATTTTGCGCGCAGCGCTTTGGCGCGTAAAAGCTCCGTGGGAGCCACGCTCCTTTACGGAGTGCGGCGACTTGGCGCCGCTTTCATTCAACTGAGACTTCCACGCGCGCGCCAAGAAAGCCGCTGGATGTTTTTTGTCAGCCCGTTAAGTTCGACTGCCCGATCGCGGCGGAGAGTTGAGCGGCGAGTTATTGTCCGCTAAGCACAGCGTCTACGCAGGTTGGGAAGAGCAGCCGCAGCCCGCTCCACCGGGCTGCGGCTTTCCACTTCATCCACTTCATCCACTTCATTGAAACCGCGGTTAACGCGGGCCTAACCTACCTGAAGGAATACTGCATCATTACAAGTTTGTAATATTTGGCAAGCAGAAAGTTTTTTGCTGGGAAAACTAATTCGATTTGCGCGTCCAAGATCAGATCCCCGAGAGGGCTAATCGTTCAATTACACTAATGTAATAGTAAAATTTTGGACGGTCCATTGGTTAGGCCGTAGCGTGAAAAACTATGAAAACGGCGAAAGCACTGTTGGCGATAGGAATTGGCGTAGGGCTTACTTTCGGCGCGGCCGCTGAACCCGGAAAGCATCCTGGCGAAAAGGTCGACCTAAAATCGCTTCCCGCATCCGTCCAAAAGACAGCTAACGAAAAGGCGGCAGGCGGACAGATCGTCAAGGTATACAGGGAAGACGATCCCGATGGTAAGTGGAATTACGAGGTGTCCGTGAAAGCAAACGGTAAAGACTCGCTATTTGAAGTCGATCCGAACGGGAATTTCGTAAAGCAGCACGAATAATCCGCAGCGCCCCGCTTAAATATTCAGCCATTCTCGCGAAGGACTGGGTCACGTGGATTAGGATCTGCGCCAGTCGCCCTTGTGCCGAGCGCGTGAGGAACGCGCGTGTTCGATGTAAAGATGCTGTAGCGTGCGCTGTCCCAGCGCACCAACTCCAGAAACTCCGCTGCGGACAGCGGACTCTACAGCGCAATTGACACAACCGCCTCTACAACAAAGCCCAAACAAACGGATGTAACACAGGCATCCTGCCTGTCTCGTCGCCCGGGCATCCCTGCCTGATCGGAGGGACCAAGCTGGAAGCTCACTCGACGCGTCAACCTGGAAGGTTGAGCTACGTTAAGATAAGCGCCGGGAGGAGTTACCCTCCCAGCGCTGTTCTTCTCTCTAACAACTGGAATTGTCTCTGGCGTTACTTTGTACCGATCACAAAGGTGATACCGCTGCCATCCGCCAGATTGATACGGAACGTGTAGGTGGCCGGCGCATCCAAGTTGCTGGTGTCCATGTTAAAGTGCCACTGCCCACCAGTATAGGTGAAGGCAACGTCCGGGATATCATTAGTTACATCTTCGTTGACGTTATTAACCGTGCCCCGCAAGTGGCTGAGCATGGTCAACTGGCCGCCAGTGCCCGCAAACACCGCTTGCGGATCGGAGATCGAGTTGCCGTTAGCGTCGCAGACCTTAAACTTCACCGGAATGGTGCTGCCACCCTTGCGCTTGTAAACGCTGCTGCCGTCGCTGTTGATTGGCGGCAGAATGACTCCGCCCGGATCCGAGCCAGTGCAGGTGCCATAGCCGATCGTAAACTGCCCCGTCACGTAGCCAATCGTGTAGTTACCAAGTCCCGTCCCTACCGCTGCGCCCGGCGTGACCGTATACGGAGTGGGCTGAGGCAGTGCGGCTGCCGCATAACCGGCGCAAGTCAGCACGATCGAAGTGACCGTGTCAGTGTTGACAAGACCAACAACATTGAAGTCAACCGACGGGAATGTCGTGTCAGGCGTGTAGATAGCGGCGAAGACTTTGCTGCGGTTGGTCGCGGTGATCGTCAGCGTCGCCTGGTTGACGTGCAAGCTGCCGTTCACATAGCCGATGGTGTAATTGCCTAACCCTGTGCCTACCGCTGCGCCCGGCGTGACCGTATAATCGGGCCCGGGAGCCGTGAACGTCGCACTTGCTGGGTAACCCGAGCTTACCAACGTGATCGAGGTCACCGAGTCGGTGTTGACTAAACCGCTGACGTTAAAGTCAACCGACGCCGGAGTCGTGTCAGGGGTGTAGGTAACACCGTAGGTCTTCGTGCGGTTGGTGGCAGTGATCGTCAACGTCGCCGTATTCACGGTAAACAAACCACTATGATAGGTGATGTTGTAATTCGTCACCGCACCCGCTGGGCTGAATATCGCACTGCTCGCCGTAATGCTGTAAGGCGAGCCTGCAACTGTGGCCGTGGCCGGCGCTCCCGCGCTGCTCAAGCTCACGCTGGCGACAGCGTCACCATTCTTCAACTGGCCCGCACCGGTCGTGAACTCCATTCCCGTGAAGGTAAACGTAATTCCGTAGTTCTTGCTCTGGTTATTCGCGGTGATATCCAGCGCAATCGCGTTCACCGTCAGATGACCATCGTGATAACTGATGTTGTAGTTGCTCAGGCCGCTGCCCACCGCATTGCTCGCCACAATCGCATACGGCGATCCCGCCACCGTTGCCGTGCCTGCAGCACCAGCACTGGTCAAGGTCACACTGGCCACGTTGTCAGTGTTCTTTAACTGACCAACTCCAACCGTGAACTCACTCCCGGTGAACGTGAACGTATTCCCGTAGTTCTTGCTCTGGTTATTCGCGGTGATATCCAACGCAATCGCGTTCACCGTCAGATGACCATCGTGATAACTGATGTTGTAGTTGCCCAGGCCCGTGCCTGTCGCGTTGCTCGCCACAATCGCATACGGTGAGCCTGCCACCGTTGCCGTGCCCGCAGCTCCCGCACTGGTCAAGGTCACGCTCGCCACACTGTCGGTGTTCTTTAACTGACCAGCTCCAACCGTGAACTCACTCCCGGTGAATGTAAATGTGTCACTATAGTTCTTGCTTTGGTTATTAGCGGTAATGTCCAACGCAATCGCGTTCACCGTTAGACCCACGCTGGCGTCGTTGTAACTGATGTTGTAGTTCGACAGACCCGTTCCCGTTGCTGCACTTGGGGTGATTGTATACGGTGAACCCGCTACTGTCGCAGTGGCTGCTGCACCGGCACTGGTCAACGTCACGCTGGTCACACTGTCAGTGTTCTTTAACTGACCTGTACCTACCGTGAACTCGGTCCCGGTAAAGGTGAACGTGTCGCCGTAATTCTTGCTCTGGTTGTTGGCTGTGATGTCTAGCGAAATCGCGTGCACTGTCAGACCGATGCTGGCGTCGTGATAGCTAATGTTGTAATTGCTCAACCCGCTGCCCACCGCCGCGCTCGGCGTAATCGCATATGGCGATCCCGTTACTCCCGCCGTCGCTGCCGCACCCGCGCTGGTCAATGTCACGCTGGTCACACTGTCAGTGTTCTTTAACTGACCCATCCCAACCGTGAACTCGCTCCCGGTAAAGGTGAACGTGTCGCCATAGTTCTTGCTCTGATCGGTGGCTGTGATGTCCAGCGCAATCGCGTGCACCGTCAGATGACCGTCGTGATAAGTGATGTTGTAATTGCCCAGCCCTGTCCCTGTCGCCGCGCTCGCCACAATCGCATACGGTGATCCCGCCACCGCCGCTGTCGCCGCTGCCCCGGCGCTAGTCAATGTCACGCTCGCCACGCTGTCAGTGTTCTTTAACTGCCCGCTTCCAGTGCTAAACTCAGTCCCTGTGAAGGTGAATGTGCCTCCGTAGTCTTTGCTCTGGTCGTTGGCCGTGATGTCCAACGCAATCGCGTGCACCGTCAGATGCCCGTCGTGATAACTGATGTTGTAATTGCCCAGGCCTGTGCCCGTCGCTGCGCTCGCCGTGATCAGCATATGGCGAACCCGCTACTCCCGCCGTCGCTGCTGCACCCGCGCTGGTCAATGTCACGCTGGCCACGCTGTCAGTGTTCTTTAACTGCCCGCTTCCAGTGCTAAACTCAGTCCCTGTGAAGGTGAATGTGTCTCCGTAGTCTTTGCTCTGGTCGTTGGCCGTGATGTCCAACGCAATCGCGTGCACCGTCAGATGCCCGTCGTGATAACTGATGTTGTAATTGCCCAGGCCTGTGCCCGTCGCTGCGCTCGCCGTGATCAGATACGGCGAACCCGCTACCCCCGCCGTCGCTGCCACACCACCGCTTGTCAACGTCACGCTGGCCACGCTGTCAGTGTTCTTTAACTGGCCCGCCCCAGTAGCGAACTCAGTCCCGGTGAAGTTAAAGGCGTCGCCGTAGTCCTTGGTTTGATCGTTGGCCGTGATATCCAGCGCAATCGCGTGCACCGTCAGATGTCCGTCGTGATAACTGATGTTGTAGTTGCCCAACCCTGTGCCCGTCGCTGCGCTCGGCGTGATCGCATACGGACTCCCCGCAACCGCGGCACTCGCCGTGTACCCTGAGCTGCTCAGTGTCACGCTCGCAACCGTGTCACCGTTCTTTAACTGCATCGGGCCAGTGCTGAACTGTGTGGTCCCATTGGGTGTAAAGGTATCTCCGTAGTCCTTGCTCTCGTCAGTCGCCGTAACGTCCAACGCGATCGCGTGCACCGTTAAATGCCCATCGTGATAAGTGATGTTGTAGTTGCCCAACCCTGTGCCTGTCGCGACGCTCGGTGTGATCGCATATGGCGATCCCGCTACTCCCGCCGTCGCTGCTGCTCCGGCGCTGGTCAACGTCACACTGGCTACACTGTCAGTGTTCTTTAATTGGCCGGCGCCAGTCCTGAACTCAGTGCCTGTGAAGGTAAATGCGTTTCCGTAGTCCTTGGTCTGATCGTTGGCCGTAATGTCCAACGCAATTGCGTGCACCGTCAGATGACCATCGTGGTAGCTAATATTGTAGTTGCCCAACCCGGCGCCTGTCGCTGCGCTCGCCGTAATCACATATGGTGAACCCGCTACCCCCGCCGTCGCTGCCGCACCGCCACTCGTCAACGTCACACTGGCTACAGTGTCAGTGTTCTTTAATTGGCCGGCGCCAGGTACTGAACTCAGTCCCGGTGAAGGTAAAAGTGTTTCCGTAGTCCTTGCTCTGATCGTTGGCCGTGATGTCCAGCGCGATCGCGTGTACCGTCAGATGTCCGTCGTGATAACTGATGTTGTAGTTGCCCAAGCCTGTGCCTGCAGCTGCGCTCGGCGTGATCGTATACGGACTCCCTGCAACCGCGGCAGTCGCCGTGTACCCTGAGCTGCTTAGTGTCACGCTCGCAACCGTGTCACCGTTCTTCAACTGCATCGGACCACTACTGAACTGGGTGACCCCATTCGGTGTAAAGGTGTCTCCGTAGTTCTTGCTCTCGTCAGTCGCCGTAACGTCCAGCGCAATGGCGTGCACCGTTAGGTGCCCGTCGTGATAAGCGATGTTGTAATTACCCAAGCCTGTGCCTGCAGCTGCGCTCGCCGTGATTGCATACGGTGAACCTGTTACTCCGGCCGTCGCCGCTGCACCGGTACTGGTCAACGTCACACTGGCTACACTGTCCGTGTTCTTTAATTGGCCGCTTCCAGTGCCGAACTCAGTGCCAGTGAAAGTGAACGTGTCACCGTAATCCTTACTCTGATCGTTGGCTGTGATGTCCAATGCGATGGCGTGCACCGTCAGATGACCATCATGATAACTGATATTGTAGTTGCCCAACCCTGTGCCCGTGGCTGCGCTCGGCGTGATCACATACGGCGAACCCGCTACTCCTGCCGTCGCCGCGGCCCCGGCGCTCGTCAACGTGACACTGGCTACGCTGTCAGTGTTCTTTAACTGGCCGGCGCCAGTACGTGAACTCAGTCCCGGTGAAAGTGACCGTATTCCCGTAGTTCTTGTTCTGGTCGTTGGCGGTGATGTCCAGCGCAATGGCGTGCACCGTCAGATGCCCGTCGTGATAACTGATGTTGTAGTTGCCGAGCCCTGTGCCTGTCGCCGCGCTCGCTGTAATCAAATACGGCGAACCCGCCACTCCCGCCGTCGCTGCTGCTCCTGCGCTCGTCAACGTCACATTGGCCACACTGTCAGAGTTCTTTAACTGGCCGGCCCCAGTACTAAACTCAGTCCCTGTGAAGGTAAAGGCGTCGCCGTAGTTCTTGCTCTGATCATTGGCAGTAACGTCCAACGCAATCGCGTGCACCGTCAGATGACCGTTGTGATAACTGATATTGTAGTTGCTCAGGCCTGTGCCCGTGGCTGCGCTCGCCGTGATCAAATAGGGCGAACCCGCTACTCCCGCCGTCGCCGCGGCTCCGGCACTGGTCAACGTCACACTGGCTACACTGTCCGTATTCTTTAACTGGCCCGCCCCAGTAGCGAACTCAGTCCCGGTGAAGGTAAAGGCGTTGCCGTAGTCCTTGTTCTGATCGTTGGCTGTAATGTCCAACGCGATCGCGTGCACCGTTAAATGCCCATCGTGATAAGCGATGTTGTAATTGCCCAGGCCTGTGCCTGTCGCTACGCTCGGTGTGATCGCATACGGTGAACCCGCCACTCCGGCCGTCGCCGCGGCCCCGGCACTGGTCAACGTGACACTGGCCACACTGTCAGTGTTCTTTAACTGACCCGCACCAGCAGTGAACTCCGTGCCAATGAAGGTGAACGTGTCTCCGTAGTTCTTGCTCTGATCGTTGGCTGTAATGTCCAACGCAATCGAGTGCACCGTCAGATGCCCATCGTGATAACTGATGTTGTAGTTGCCCAGCCCTGTGCCCGTCGCTGCGCTCGCCACAATCGCATACGGCGAACCCGCCACTCCCGCCGTCGCTGCTGCGCCGGCGCTGCTCAACGTCACACTGGCTACAGTGTCAGTGTTCTTTAACTGGCCCGCCCCAGTGCCGAACTCAGTACCTGCGAAGGTGAAGGCGTCACCGTAGTTCTTGCTCTGATCGTTGGCCGTAATGTCCAACGCGATGGCATGCACCGTCAGATGCCCATCGTGATAACTAATATTGTAATTGCTCAGGCCTGTGCCCGTCGCTGCGCTCGCCGTGATTGCATACGGCGAACCTGCTACTCCCGCCGTCGCTGCTGCGCCGGCGCTGGTCAACGTCACACTGGCCACGCTGTCCGTGTTCTTTAACTGACCGCTTCCAGTACTGAACTCCGTGCCGGCGAATGTAACTGTGTCTCCGTAATCCTTGTTCTGGTCGTTGGCTGTAACGTCCAACGCGATGGCGTGCACCGTTAAATGCCCGTCATGATAACTGATGTTGTAATTGCCGAGGCCTGCGCCCGCCGCTGCGCTCGGCGTGATCACATACGGCGATCCTGCCACTCCTGCCGTCGCCGCGGTGCCGGCGCTCGTCAACGTGACACTGGCTACGCTGTCAGTGTTCTTTAACTGGGCGGCTCCAACGCTGAACTCAGTCCCGGTGAAAGTGAACGTGTTCCCATAGTCCTTGTTCTGGTCGTTAGCCGTGATGTCCAACGCCGCCGGGTCGATGTGCAGCGTGCCACTGTGATAGGTGATGATATAGTTGCCTGCGGCACCAGCAGGAGCAAACACCGCCGAACCGATCGTAATCGCGTAGTTCGGACCAGGCGCTGTGACCGTGGCAGTTGCCGCCGAGCCTGTGCTGCTCAAGGTCGCGCTGGTCACATTATCGCTAAACTTCAACTGTCCCGCGCCAGCCGTGAACTCAGTACCCGTAAATGTGAAGGTGTTCCCGTAGGTCTTAGTCTGGTTACTGGCCGTGATGTCCAGAGCCGCCTGGTTAATCGTGAACTCCGCGCCAGTGTTGGTGATGTTGTAGTTGGCTAACACATCAGCGGGTCCGAGCGTGGCCGTGATGTGATACGTCGGCGGACTCGCGTTCTCGCCAGCCACGCGGGTGTACGTCGCCGTTACCAGTGTAGCCTCCGTGCCTGCGAAACCGCTGCCACTGCCTGTCGTCAGCGGACTGGGATCCGCAGCGCCATAAATTTTGCTGGCGGGATTGGTCGTCCAGGTCGCGTCCTTCTTGTTAATGACATCGGTGATGTGCCGATTGGCGACGGGGACATCGTTGTAGTTGGCGGTAGGAGCAAAGGTCCAGATGTCGTCGTAGGGACTTCCGCTGGCCAAGATGTGGGTCGTCGTGTGTTCACGTCAACCGTGCCGACCGTGGCTCCGGTCTCGCCGTTGACACCCGTAATCGAACTAACCGTCGCAGTATGCGATTGGCCGTCGTACGTCACTGGTGTAGGGCGTAACGGTGAATGTCGCGTTCGCTTTGCCAACGGTAAGGGTGGAGTGCGTTCCGCAGTTAGCCGGCCAAAAGAAACGTCGCCGGCCGAGGCTCGCTGCCGCGCCAGTTGCGTAGTGTTGCTCACGTCAACTGTGCACATGCCCAGTCTCCCCGTTCACACCGGTGATCGTGTAAGTCGCCGTATGCGACGACCCGTGTACGTCGTGCTGGGGCACGTGTACGGGGTGATCACTACGGTCGCGTTCGCCTTGGCGATGCAATCGCTGATCGTGGTGGCAGCGATGTTGTTGTAGTTAACCGTGCCGGTGAACGTCCACATGTCGCTGGCATACGTGCCGTGCCGCGGTGTGCGTCGTGTTGCTCACGTCAACCGTGCCCACGGTGGCGCCGGTCTCCCCGTTCACACCAGTGATCGACGTGATTGTCGCAGTGTGCGGGCTGCCGTCATAGGTCGTGCCCGGACAGGTGTAGGGCGTCACCACTACCGTCGCATTTGCCTTATTCACCGTCAGCGTAGCTGCACTGGATGTCGCGGTCTGAGTCCCATTGCACGTGTTCGTGAACGCTGGACGATACTCGAATGCAGGCGTCCCCCATCGGCGAGCGCTGGCGCTAAGTGAACCGCTTACAGACAGGCAGACGGACCACCAAAGTAGTTCACCGCAACGGTGACTTCGCGCCCCGTCAGTCGCGGAAAAGCTGTCAACCGAGAGTAAATCCGGCTGGGCGGGTGGTGGACCATGTGGGAGGTGTGGCCGTAAAGTTTGTTGTGTCGCCAAATAGCAGCATCGAGCTGCCTGGAGTCAAAGCTCCGGCTGAGATACCCAATTTGGCGTGCTGCTGTTACCGCGAGTTGATTCCGGTCAGGACCGATGGGGTTCGCTGTGTCGTTGCCGGAGAGCGCAATCACGTCGACGGCAGCATTCTTAACCGTTGTGGGGAAAGTCACCGTTACTGTACCCGAGGTTCCCGTGGCCGTGGCGCGGAAAGCGTACATAAAGTAGCAATCATTCCCGGAGCAGACCCAGGAATTGCTTGATCCGGCGTTGGTGGTAACTCGGGGGTTGCTGAGCCTCCTGACAGCGGGTTTGCGCCGCTGGTGTTGGCGACAGTTGCCGTCCGCGGCGATCCTGCAACCGGCTGCTGTCGTCCTCCGCAGTAACGAGAATGAGTAGTGTCTGCCCAGCGGTTGCTGTGACGGCGTTACTCGCAACGCGAATTCAAATTCCCAGCGTTGCCACCAAAGCCTCCGGCGGCCAACGTCAGCGCTAATGCCGTCGAAGCACGAGCGGACTTGAGCCGAGTTGTGTGAGCGTACAGCCGCCGCCGTTTTGGCACGTGCTGGTCGTGAAAGTGTAAACGCCCGTAGTGCAGGCGCGGTGACCGCAGTACCCGCGCCGACGCCGTAAGTAAGGTCAAATCCGTTAGCTGTCCCGCGGTTGCGGTGAAAGGCACTGTGATGGTCCAAGGTCCGGTACCACTGACTGTGAGTCGGGCCGTGACGATCCTGTGCCAACTGGCGTAGCACTGACAAAGCCGGGTTGACCTGAAGTCGTAGTTGCGGCGTCTGTCCAACCGGCTGGAACCACGACAGTGGCAAACGAACTCGCGCCGTAAGATTCCCCGTCCGTAACATTGCGAAAGCTGAAGGTGAAACTGTTGCCGGTGCTGCCAGGTTGCACGCTGCGGGGTGAAACCGTCATGGTACCATCACCGCTTGCATCCGTGAACGTGGCCGAGGCGGTGAGCTGGGAGGATTCGCCGGTGGCGGTGGCCTGGAACGTGGCGCCAATAAAATCTTCGGAGAAGATGTACCAACTCGTGTCGAATTTCGCCGTTCTCGTCAGCCACCACCTGCCACGGTTCGAACGACTGTTGGATGGGATCTAACTCGACCACAATCATGTCAACGGTTTCGCCGGGCTGGAAGCCGGTGCCGTGGAAATAGACATAGGAAAATGGCGGGTAATCCTCCTGATCGGTGGTGAGGGTCGGCTCCTCGTTAGGTGACTCGCGGCTCTTGGCCGACCGTTGGGCTGACTGCTCGGGCTGACTCGGCACGCGGCTGGTCGCCAGATTAAATACCTGCGAGGCGAGCGGTTCGTACAGCTTTTTCGCAAAGACAGCCGACGTACGCAGGGCGGCTTTGTCGGTTGCCGTTAGCGCCTGGGCGGTTTGGGCTGCGCCTGCGCGGATTGGGTGTCGGCGTCAGCGCTCGCCGGGCTTCGGCGCGCTCAGCTTGCGAGCCGGCCGGAGCGTTGGGCCGACCGCGCTTTGGCTGACTGCTGCGGTCCACCGACGAAGGAAACCAAGCTTAGCAATGTTATAAATGTTAGTTGCAGCGCCACGATCAGGGCGGTGCCTCGTTTTTTAATGCCTATGGTGCGTCGAATTAGTTTGCTCATGTTCGTGTTCTAGAGTTGTGCGGTGAGAAAATGTGTTCCGGGGGAATCGCGGGTTGGGGGTAAGAAAATGCGTTCTGGGGGGAACGGGGGTTGGGGGAATCGGGGGAAAGGTGCTCGTCAGGGATCAGCTAGGCGTGATTGCGCAGGTGGCCGCGACTGCGGCTCCACGTTTGGTCACAGCCGCGGTGCCGCGCGAACTGCGGGTTGATCCCTGTGAGAAAAAGTCGAAAGAGACGAGCCTGGCGGCGTAAGAGAAAGAAGCGTTGATAGTCGTAGGCGCTGATCTCGTTAGCATAGCCGTTCCACCTTCTACTCCGGGAACGCCGCGGCGAAGTTCGCAAAAATATCCGTTTTCAGGTAGGGGATGCCCCCTGATCTTTTCGTTAGAATCTCCCTAGGGGATTATGTGAATACGCGTGAAGAACTAGCTGCTCTTCGGGCGAAAAAATTCCCTTAGGTGAGAGCAAGCAACCACGGATGCTTATAGAATGACGAAATCCGAATGACGAATGACGAAGGAATAACCGAATGTGGAATGAGGAATCTGTGAGGCGGGCGGTTAAGATTTTATTTGCCCACGGAACACACTAAAAGACACGAAAATTTCAAAAGACGAAGGCCTACTTTTTTCACTTCAGCGCATCCTCAAGCACCTGCTTTAGTTCTGACGTGTAGGCGGGGCTGAAACCGACGAAGCGTTTCAAGATTCGAGCGTCGGGTGAAATAACGAAAATTTGCGGAATTGCAGTGTGTCCCTGCATCAGAGGCGCAGAAACCTGGCCAGTGGCCCAGCCAATCCGGTAATCAATTTGAAAGTCTTGTATGAATTTGCGGACTTTTTCAGCCGACGCGCCCGGATCCTCGCTTGTGAGTCCGATCACTTCCACTCCACGGGATTGAAACTCCTTATGCAGGTTCACGAGCTCAGGAATTTCTCGTCGGCACGGTCCGCACCAGGTTGCCCAAAAGTTAACCACCACCACCTTGCCAAAGAAGTCGGCCAGTTTGAAAGATGCGCCGTTTACATCCTTCAGCGGTGCGAGCGCGACTTCGGGCGGCAAGTCAGTCCACGAGGGTGGCGCGTCCGTCACGACCGGCGCGGACGCGGGTGCAGGCGCGTTGCCATTCACCGGAGGAGGAGTTGTCGCAGTGGCCGAGGGCACTAGGTCGCCAATGTTGTAGCTGATAATCCCGAGTGCCGAGATCATCATCAGACTTGCGGCCACGCTGATAACACGTGGCAGGGTCCAGACTGTTTCGTGGGAACGATGGTTTGTTTCAATTGACATGTTTTATTCCTTACAACTCGGCTTGAAGAATACTATCACAAGCGCAAAAAGGTAAGCTCTCACATTCGGAGGTCACGCTGCTAGCGTGACTCGGCGGATGAGCATCTTGCGCAACCTCCTCTTCGCCCGGCTGGAAGCCGGTCGGCCGAGACAAGCTGGGAAGCTTGTCTTCCCAGCGGGCTTGGGGCGCACCGATCCTTGCCTCAAGCCGATTGCGGTTCGGTTGGATTTAAGGAAGAAGAAAAACCACGGATTGCACGGATGTTGAGACAATGAATGACGAAGGAATCACCTAATGTCGAATGAGGAATGTGTATGAGGCGCGTGGTTAAAGGTTTTATTTACCCACGAAACACACTAAAAGACGCGAAAATTTCAAAGACGAAGATCGGCTGGTTCGTGTTCCCTCGACACGATCAGGCGTTCGCAGTGGCGGACGCTCAAACCCGGCGGGCTGGAGACCGCCGCTCCTTGTTCGACCCCTGGAACATCCGTGCAATCCGTGGTGACCCTTCAACGCTTCAACGTCGAATGAAAAGCTCCGCTGAGGACAGCGGACGCTACAACAGAAGATTTTTTCGAATCAGGAAAAAAGGAATCGAGGAAAATTGAAACTCAGTCGCTGCCCTCGCTCCTTCGCTACTACCCTCGCAGCTTTACCTTCTATCTCGGAAATCCCTTTCCTCGATTCCTGCGTTCCTGCTTTCCTTATTAAATGTTCCCAGATTCCTCGCTATGCGGCGGGGAAGCGGACGACCTTCTTTTTGCCTCTTATGGCCAATGCGCCTTTTGCCGCCGGCAAGAAAGTTTCCTCCACGTATTTTTTGGCGCAGGCGATAAGATCGCGGCTGCAACTCAGGTCGAGCTTGCGTTTAATATTTTCGCGATGGCTCTCAATCGTTTTAACACTGAGACTAAGTGAATGCGCGATTTGGGTATTGCCAAGCCCCGAGCCTAACAAATTAAAAATGTGTATCTCGCGATCGGACAGTTTTTCAATGCCAATGGCAGAAGGGGCGGCACGTTGTTCTGGTCGCGATTCCAGCGATTTTTTAAACGCGCGCATCGCCACGTCGCGGCTGACGTAAATGTTTCCGCTAAGAACATCGCGAATGGCAGACAGGAATTCTTCTTTTGACGCTGTTTTCATCACATAACCGTCTGCGCCTGCGCGAAGAGTGCGCTCCGCGAAGATTGCTTCCTCAAAGGCAGAATAGACAAGGATCAGCAAACCGGGTTTCTCAGCCTTGAGCGCCTTAACGAATTCCAAGCTGTCGCCGGCGCCGAGGCGCAAAGCTGTCACCAGCAACTGAGGCTTTGATTTGGCGATCTCATTACGTGCGTCGCGCATGTTGTCGGCCTCGCCGCAGACCATCATGTCCGGCTGAGCATTCAGGAAATCCGTCATCCCGTCGCGAAGCAGCGGATGCTCCTCCAAGACCAGGATTCGCGTTGTGACGGATCTTCCTGGAACGCTCATGTCAGTCTGAGGGGCCTCTTCGGATATGAGATCAAGTCCTTCCAGTGAACGCATGTTTGGCGTCTGGGGGGACCAGCAATGACCGCTGTTATCAGTATCCATGCCAAGTTTCGAAAAACGTGCGTTATTTGCGAATGTTCACCCTGCTTACCATTAAATCCGTAGGCATTTACAAGGGCACAACGTTTTGCAGAATAGATAGTTAATATCATTAAACATTGCAGTGACAGGGCTTCATTCTAAGGCCGGCTGCCGCATTTTTAGGCCACCTGTGCCGGAATTTGATGCGCGGGTAGCACAGCCATCCTGGCTCTGGGGACGGCGGGGGAATCTCTTGACACGCCGTGGCGTTCCCGGAAGCGGCTGCCCGCTACAGAACGCACTCGCCGTGGCGAGCCTGCCGTTTTCAATTTTCTGAGAGATAGCGAGGTGGAACGCGTTGTCCCCAACGCGTTGATCGTACCCGCCATCGGCTTGGGGATCTCCGATCCACCTAGACTTTGCGTCTGACACAGAGGTTTGACAGAGTTCGTGCCACAAAAAACCTTTGGCATCCGTCTCATCCGCGTAATCCGTGGTCTTCTGCTCTTTCCAATTCGCGTTGATTCGGACGGCAGGCGGAAGCCTTTGCAAAGCCGGTTGCCTCGTCATTAATTCGTCATTCGACATCGGATTTCGTCATTTGATTCATCCTTGTCATCCGTGGGTGTCTGGTTAAATCCCTACAGAAAGAGATCTCTGTTCTCAGCGTCCGCCGCGGCGGACGCCCTTCAAAATTCGCCCGACCGAGCGTGAGCTGGCGGTTTTAAAACACACTTTGGGGGCCTGTAACACAGCCGCCACCCAACCGTGATGTTCGTAACCGGATTCTTACAATTGTCACGTTTACTTGATCCGGACGGGCGTGATTGAGTGCTGGAGTCGAAAAACAATCTGAAAACAACTATGAAAACACAACTCCACATCAATGGATCAAATGACAACAACCACTCAGACAATGCGGCGGAACTTCCCGGTTATCTCCTGAGAAAGCTCCGGCGCAAGACAGCACTGATCGCCGGCCTGGCGACTGGAGTGTTGTTTGCGGCGCAAACATCTCCGGCAGACCCGCAGCAAGAAATCCGTACCGTGTTCGTGATTGCGATGGAGAATCACAACTTCACGCAACCGCCGACGCAGATGAGTCCGCAGCAAATCTTCGGCAACCCGGCCGCGCCGTACATGAACAGCCTCATTACGCCAGGCAATCCGAACGCGGCACAAGTTTCGTTCGCCACAGCGTATTACAATGCGGGCACCGGCGTCCATCCATCCGAGCCGAATTATGTTTGGGCGGAAGCGGGAACGGAGTTTAACGTTCACACCGACGCCGACCCCAGTTTCTCCAATGGCAATATCTTCGGCGCTCCGCACCTGACCGCGCAGTTAAACGCGGCGCACATTCGGTGGAATAATTATCAGGAAGACGTTCAACTTGCCTCCAGCGCACTCCACAGCGCGTCGGGAACCAATGGGCCGGTCAATCCGTATAACGGCTCTACGCAATACAATTATGCCCCTAAACACAACCCGATGGCATTCTTCACGGATACGCTGGTTCAAAACGTTTACCCGCTCGCGCAACTGTTTGACGACCTCAACCACAATGGGATCGGACGTTACAACTGGATCACACCCGACCAATTCAATGACGCGCACACCGCGTTGAATGGCGGGTTCACTTATCACGGCACGCATTACACCGGCGACGCGGCCAACATTGCGCAAGGCGACAATTTCCTCTCGCAAGTTATCCCGCAAATCATGGCTTCGCAGGCTTACCAACATAACGGCGTCATTATCATCTGGTGGGATGAAACCGAAGGCGGCGACGACGCGAGCCGCACTTTGATGGAGGCCGTGATCTCGCCACTGGCCAAGGGCAACGCTTACGCCAGTAGCGTTGTGATGAGCCATTCTTCCGACCTCAAAACGATGGAAGAAATTTTCGGCCTGCCGAACGTCAACAATCCCATTCCCACGGCCGAGACCAACAACTTCGGTGGCTACAACAATGTCGCGATCGTTAATGACTTGAGCGACTTGTTTGTGCCGGGAACAATTCCCACGGCGAGTCTGTCAGTGACCCCCGGCGCCCTGGTGTTCGACCCGCATACGCATCAATATTCTCAACAGGTGCAGATCACAAACAACGGCAATGGCACCGCACCGGCGCCAGTGCGGCTCGTGCTGGATAATTTGAGCGCCAACGCTGTGCAGCTCAATGCCGATGGAACGACGGCGGTTCTTTCGCCGCTCGGCAGCCCTTACACCGGTATCGATCAGGGCAACGGCACGATCCATCCGCATGAAACAAAGACGGTGAGGCTTGAGTTCGACGATCCCAGCAATCAAAGCATTACCTACGACACGCGAGCGCTCTCCGTCGTGCCGACTCCTTGAGCCGGAAAAAACCCCGAGTCTAAACAAAGAAAAGCGGCTTCCGGAAACGGAAGCCGCTTTTGATTTTTCCTACCAGCTACTCTCTAGATCATTGTCGAAGCAGCGGGTAATTCGCATTACTATGTATGAAACGTTCGCTGCTTGCGCAAATTTCTCCGTTACCTGTGTTATCTGCGTTATCCGTGTCATCCGTGGTTGCCTGCTTAAGTCTCATTTCAGGAAGAGATTCATGCCATCGAGATCGATTATGGCATGACAGATATACAGCGTGTCCATCCCCAGAATGCCATTGATTCTCGTGCCGCCTTGCCGCAAGGCGAAACGAGGTAATGCAGCCACGCCGAATTTCGCCGCCGGCACTTTGAAATCGCCGATCTTCAGGTCATTGATTCGCGCAGCGCTGATTCGCTGTGTCGTTCCAGTAGGGAAACGCGCCGATATCCTAGTTGGTTCAAAGGAGATTCCGAGCGATTTGAAAAAGGTGTCGGGGAAAGTTGTAACAAACGCGCCGGTATCGACGAGCAATCGGCCCGATTGGCCGTGAACCCAACATGGCACAGTCAACGCGCCGCTAGCTTCGCGATGAATAGGGACTCTTCTGAATCTTTCCGACAAAGCCACAGCGCTGAGATTCATGTGACGCGACTGATCCACTTTGAAGAAAACAAGTCGGGTTCGGCAATTGATCACCGCCTTGTGACGCAGCAAAGTTTGCAGCCCAAGAACGCCATTCACGTGAGCCTTTCCGGTGACGGAACGCGGTGAATCCCGCAACACAACCGGGTTGCTGCCAAAGTTCATGCTTCCGGCAGTGAGGCTCTGCATAAAAGCAACAGGCAACAGTTGGCCACCAATTTCCGTGAATCCAACGTAGCGCACCCCTCTTGGCGATGCCCCTATGCCGAATGTTGCGGCCGCGTCTGTATCCAGAATGATTTCGATCGAGCCTGTATCAACCAGTAAATTCGCCGGCTGGCCGTTGATTCGGACCGGCATGATCATTTGGTTCATCGGTCCGTAGTGAACTCGCACAGCTTTGTAGCCGGCTAACTGCGGCGAGACGGAAGGATTTTTGGCTGCGGCGAAATTCGAGACCGGGGCGATCGCGAGAGATAGTATCACAGCCATCTTTTGGAGCCGACGCGCCCTCGCGTCGCAGGCGGCCCGGGGGCGGGCCGTCTCCAACCTTTGATGTGCTCCGCTCACAATCCGGTTGGGCAATCGATGAATTCCCATGGAATTCCAAAGCGTTTCGATAAGTGCGCCGCGAGCGCTTTCACGCCGAAAACTTCCGTCGCGTAATGTCCACCCAGCAGAAGATTCACGCCGACTTCTTCGGCGGCAACGGCAGCCCAGTGCGGCGCTTCACCGGTGATAAACGTGTCGATTCCTTCGTCTGCGACGCGGCAAATCTCGGAGCCCGCGGCTCCGGTCACAACGCCGATCGCACGCGTCTGTTTCGGACCGAAACCGAAAACTTTTGCCGGACCATTTAACACCTTTTGTAATTTACGAACGAGTTCGCTGCGCGGGAGCGAGGCACGAACTTTTAAGCCGACCGGCTGGCCTTTTTCTTCCAGGAACGATTGCGCGGATTTTAGTCCGAGCGCGGCGACGAGCTGTGCGTTGTTGCCGACTTTAGGATGGATGTCGAGAGGCAAGTGCGCGCTGTAAAGCGCGACGTCGTTTTCAAATGCGATCCGCAGTTGCCGGCGCAACGCACCTCGTATCGGCTGTAATCCCGGCCAGAACAAGCCATGATGGACGATTAACAGATCGACATCACGTTTTTGAGCCTCGGTCAAAACGCGCGTCGAAACATCCACTGCCGCGCCGATGCGCGTAACGCGACCTGAATTTTCAATCTGCAGACCATTTAGCGCGTTGTCCCAATCGCCCACGTCGCGAATCCGCAAAAAGCGATCCGTGTAACTGACAATCTCAGAAAGCGACGCCATGATTAACTATCCGTTCTCCTCGAAAATTAAATCAGGAAATGAGGAAAACAGGAAAAGGATTTGTAATTTCCGGGATAAAAGGGTTCCTGCTTTCCTGATTCGTTTTGAAGAACCCCTCACCTCAATCCTCTCCCCGCAAGCGGGGCGAGGCGGTTGATTGAAGACTGCCGCGAGGCGCTCGCGGCAGCGAACGCCTCTACACGCACACAGCGAAAATCATCACGCGCTCTTCGATCCCGCGGACTTCCTGCGGCGGTAGTTCCTCGAACACGAACGAGTCCCCTGCTCGATCGCGCACGGCTTTGGTCAAGAGCAACGGTCTGCCAATCGCCTTCGTTAGGCCTTGAATGCGCGACGCGACGTTGACTGTGTTTCCCATTGCAGTGAACTCCAGGCGTTGCGGCGAACCGACGCTTCCCACAATCGCGGGGCCGGAATGAATTCCGATTCCAATTTGAATTGGCGCTCGCTCTTTTGCTGCCAGCTCGTCATTCAAACCTTTAACCGCGCGCAAAATTTCGCACCCTGCCGACACAGCATCGCACGCATGACTCGAACCGGAGTCGCCTGCGCCGAAGATCGCCATGAAACCGTCGCCCAAATATTTGTTAACCATCCCGCGATGCTCCTCTTCAACCGCACGCACGCTAACGCGGAAAAAATCGTTCATGATCTCCACGATTTCGGCAGGCGGCGACGTGCTCGCGCGGGCGGTCCACGAACGCATGTCGACGAACATGACAGTGATTTCTTCCTCGACGCCGCTCAATCCCGGGTCGCGCGCGAGAATTCGTTCTGCCGCGCGTCTACCCACGTGCAGGCCGAAAGTTTGACGCAATTTTTCCTTGTCTCTGAGCTCACGAACCATCTGATCGAATTCACATAGCAACCTGCCAAATTCATCCGCACGGCGCGCGCCGGCGCGACCAAGATCGACGGCCAAATTTCCACGCGAGACCGCGTCGGCTGCACTGCGCAGTTGATCGATGGGTTTCGCCACGAGCCGGCTCATCATCAGCGCGGTGAAAATTCCAAACGCGATGCCTATCACGCCCACGAAAACGGCGAGCCACGCTGCGTTGGTTGCCGGTGATCGCGGCGCCAAAACCAGCAATAGAAGCGAGGCAATCGGACAGATCGATGCCGATACCGCCCACGCGATTCCGCGGCCGCGCAGTGATAGCGTGAAGATGTTCGGGGTGCGATCGGCGCGTTCATCACGAAAGAAAACCGGAAACAATCCCCACTGGCTGGCAAGCTCGACCAGGAAGAATGAATGCGTGACCGCGATGAAACCTGAGACGCAGAACGAAATCGGCAGGTGCCAGAGCAAGCGCGGATCCAGCGGATTTTGCACTTGAAGCAGCGCGCTAATAAAAACAGGTATGCACAGGAACCAGGCGACGCCGCAAACCGCCGCTGCAAACCAGGGCAAATGAATCAATCGCCGGCGCGCCTGCGTGAGTTCCTCCTGCGGCGGTGGCTGATCGCCGGTTTCCGTTTGAAGCCGATGAAACAGATCGCGAAACGAAAAGATTCGTTTCAGCCACAGATAAACTCCGATGGGATAAACAACGGCGTTGTAAACCACGACCGTAGCGAAGAAACGTTGTCGTAACGCCGGTGTGAACATTGGCTCAATAACGGTCGCGTTGTACCAGATGTTGAACGCGCTCCCGAGAATTTGCGGGACCAGCGGCGCCAAGGCGGTGAGCAAGAGCCCGTAACGCACGCGAAGTCGCGCCTCGTTCAACTTCGGTGGTCACAAGATTGATGTGATTTGATTTTCATTCAGTGTCTCGCGCGAAGTCTCAAATCCCAAGTGCCAATTCCCAAGCAAATCGCAAGGTTTCAACAAAAGTTCTGAGACCACCGATAACGCGGATGGCACGGATGATGAAGGAATCTTGCTTTTCCATCCGTTGAATCCGCGTAATCCGTGGTCAATCCCTTTTGGGATTTGGTGCTTGGGATTTGGAGCCTGCTGACTTCGGCAGTGTCCATGGCTTAAAATAATCCAGCAGAATTAAGCGACTGCGATCCTGTTGCGCACACTCGCGTTGCACGAAAGGAAAATCGGTCAGTGACCCGAATTGAAAGCCTGCGCTCAACGGCCGGAAAAAATCGTCCTGATGACTCGGCAGAATGTATCGCGGATGGAGGCGCTCGAGGGCGGCGTGCAATCGTAAGCGCGAATCCGGCAACGCCATGCCAAGGATCGCAAGATCCACGTGCTCGTTAGGCGGCAACTGCGCCGATGTGCCTCCGGAGTCGATGTAAATGCGCTGGCGGTCCACCTCGATCAAAAACGCAAGCGGTTCCCCGCAGATCCAGTCGGCCGCGCGTTGCGGCGGTCCCGCCTTCACCGACGCTTCGGCGGAAACCCCCGTGTGCGAGGGCGGCCGGTCGAATGGCACTTTGCCTAACAACCGGTCGTGTGTCGCGGATAACACGCGAATTTTCCATGGACCGATTCGCCGCACCTCGCCCGGTTTTACTGCCTCGGCGGATGGAGCGCCGGCGCGCCTGGCAAGATCGACACTGGATGCCGATGCAACGAGACGCGCCCGTGTCTTTGCCATCACAACCGGAACATCCAGCAGGTGATCGAAATGTCCGTGCGTCACCAGAATCGCGTCCGCTTTTGGCGCAAGCCGGCGCAATCCATCGTTGATGCGGGACGCATTTGGCTGAACGCGCGAGTTAAGTCCTACGCTCAAAAGGTCTACGCGCGAGAAGTAAGGATCGATCAGCAGGGCGTGTCCTTTGAATTCGAATTGGTAACCGTTCGTGCCGAGATAAGTCACGCGCACGCCTTCGCGCGGCGTCACGCGCGAATCGTTCACCACGAGTTGCGTGTAATGATCAAGTCCGGCACCAAACGCTTGCGCAGAGAATATGAGCCAAACGAAAATCCGCACGCGCCACGGATAACGCCTACGACGCGAATCGGAAAGAGATAACCGCGGCACGCTTTTCGTGCTGCTATAGGTCAAACACTCAAATCGATAAACAGTAACGATCGCGTCAATCTCAAATTCGCTAAAGCGGCGACGGGTAATGTAATCCGTCGCCGCTTTTCTTTTCCATGGTCTTTGCCTAACGAATTCGGACCGACTCTGGGTGTCCCCTCCCAGATCCATCCGCGTGTGGCGATCTGCGACGGTTATTCTGAATTCTGTTTGCTTGACGAATTCGGTGCGGCTTGTGACTTTCGGTAAGTATGAAGTTGGAATACACAGATGCGCCAGCTGCCCCGCCGGAACCGACCACAGGCGACAAAATGCCGTGCCCGTACTGCGGGCATCTTCTGCCGGTAGACGCGGAACGCTGCGACCGCTGCGATTGGGTGCGCGGCGCAACACAAACCGCCGAAGGCAAAGCCAGCGACCTGGTCGCGGTGATGTTCAGTATTGTTCCCGGTCTGGGACATATCTATAAAGGACACATTCTCGCGGGCCTTCTCTGGATGATTGGCGCAATCCCGGTTGGCATTTTTGTTTTCCTTGCTGCGTTCGCCTCTGCCGGGTGGGGACTCGGTCTGTTTTTCTTCTATCTCGCCGCAGCGATGCTTCATGCCTATGGAATCGACGATCGTGTTGTGCCGCCAAAAGAAGACGAAGGCGAGGAGTATTGAGATCGTTTAAGAGTTGCAGCGTTGAAGGGTAGCGCACGGGTCTCGCACGTTGCTGTTTAGCGCCAAGGCGCAGCATTCAACACCAGCCTGGGCAGCGCCCCAGGGTTAGTGCGGTGAGTCCTCGACCGCTTTTCGTTTAAGCAGTCAGAACGCGCGACCCATTCATCCCGGTACCGCGCGATGGATCTCTTCGAGAATTTCGTGTATCCCGTAGCGAAATTTCCATTCTGGATAATGCGCCTGGAACTTTCGCACGTCGCTGATCCACCAGATGTGGTCGCCGATGCGATTGGTTTCCTCGTAGCTCCAGTTTAACTTTTTGCCGCTGATCTGCTCGCACATTTCGATGGCTTCGAGCATGGAACAGTTGCTGTGCCGGCTGCCACCGATGTTGTAAACCTCGCCAGCGCGCGGGGCGCGGATGAATTGCGCAAACGCTTCGACCAAATCGAAGCTGTGAATGTTGTCGCGGACCTGTTTTCCTTTGTACCCGAAAACCCGGTACGGTCGGCCGCTCACGGCGCAGATCATCAAATAAGAAAGAAAACCATGCAGCTCGGTCCCGGCGTGCGCCGGTCCGGTGAGACAGCCGCCACGGAACGAGACCGTTGGCATTCCGAAATATCTCCCGTATTCCTGGACGAGAATATCCGCTGCAACTTTCGACGCGCCGAAAAGCGAATGCTTGGTGTAATCGATACTCATCGTCTCTGAAATACCTGGCTCGTATTCGTGGCCGGGCTCTATTTCCCAGCGTTTCCCGAGTTCTCGCAGCGGCAAAGCGTTTGGCGTGTCGCCGTAGACTTTGTTCGTTGACGTGAAAATGAATGGCGCCTCGGGAGAAAAAGTTCGCGCAGCTTCGAGCAGATTCAGCGTGCCGTTGGCGTTCACCGTGAAATCAGTCTGCGGATCGCGCGCTGCCCAGTCGTGTGACGGTTGCGATGCGGTGTGCACGATGGCTTCAATCTTGCCGCGACGCTGTTTGAACAAATCCATTACCGCGGCCGCGTCGCGAATATCCATGTCGCGGTGTTCGTAGTCGCGAACATTCGCGATTAAATCGTCGCGCGTTTTTTTCGTGGAAGCTTCGGCGCCAAAAAACTTTGCGCGCATGTCGTTATCGATCCCAAGGACAGGCGCGCCGTCTCTCGCAAAACGCCGCACGGTTTCCGAGCCAATCAATCCCGCAGACCCTGTAACGATGATCGCGCGCATCATGTTACAAGGAGCGACGGCTTCCTAGCCGTCGTGTTCCGAGATGAGGCAATTTTAGAGTTTAGGCGAGCAAGTCGAGACACTTGCGGCGCAGAATACGTGACGGCTGAGAAGCCGTCATTCCTTGCCTGTGCTACTCTCCAATCATCCATGTCACTTCGCCTGCGACGGGATTCACTCGCGCGGCGGGAAATTTCTGGTCGCCCGCGAGCACGCGCTCGATCAGCTCCGGATTTTTCGATGCACCGACGAGAAACAAAATGCGCCGCGCATGATTGATGAGCAGATAGGTGAAGGTCAAGCGCCACGCATTCAATTTGGGAACAAAATTCGCCTCGACGCAACGCGTCATATCTTCCAACGCGGCGGTTCCCGGAAAGAGCGACGCCGTATGGCCGTCGTCGCCGAGGCCGAGAAGAATCAAATCGTGTTGATAAATTGGCTCACCCCGCGCGGTGGCGATGGCGTCCAGTTGTTGTTCGTACTCCTGGGCCGCGATTTGCGGATCAATTTCGCCGCGCATACGCATGATTGATTTCTCAGGAACGGCAGCAGGCACGAAAAGATTCTCGCGCGCCATTCTGAAGTTGCTTTGCGGATCAGCCGGCGGCACGCAACGCTCATCTCCAAACGTGAAAAGAACTGACTCCCAGGGAAGATCATCCGCCTCCGCCGCGATCCGGGCGTAAACTGGGGCTGGAGTGTTCCCGCCTGAGAGCGCGATCCTAAATTCGCTCCGCTCTGCGATAGCTTTGCGCGCCTGCTCGAGAATGAAGGTGGCTGCGTCAGCAACGAAATTCTTAGTGCGGACGACTGTTGGGGCAGCGCTCACGCTGGTTCCCAATCAAACCGCGCAATGCGCCTGGCCGCGTTTCTGGAGGTAACGCTGATGATAGTCTTCAGCTCGCCAGAACGTTGGAGCGGGTTCGACCTGCGTCACGATCGGGCGATTGAACCGGCCGCTCTTGCCCAGTTTTTCTTTCGAAGCGTTGGCGGTGGCTTGTTGCTCGGGAGAATGATAAAAAATCACCGATCGATACTGCGCGCCAACGTCGGGGCCCTGCCTGTTTAGCGTTGTGGGGTTATGGTTCGACCAGAAAATATCCAGAAGTTCGTCATAACTGACCTGTGACGGGTCGAACTCCAGTTCGACGACTTCGGCGTGTCCGGTTTTGTCGGTACACACATCCTGATAAGTCGGATTCTCCTGTGTTCCCCCCGCGTAACCAACGCTGGTGGACAAAACACCTTTTAGATTGCGAAACGTCTCTTCCACTCCCCAGAAACAACCCGCACCGAACGTAGCCTTCTCAGATTGCATGCGAACACGATGAAACGATTACACCACGTGCGCAACAAATTGCTTGTCGGCAATCGCTGTTTGACTTGCCATTTGGCGTAAAAGGGCGGCGTTCATCTCAAAGCCTGGGCAGCCCCGACGGCTTTCGGGGCTGAAAGCGCTCGTTTTCGTAGCGATTTGAATTCCTGGGCGATGCCTCAGGCTAGTTTGAGATCGCGTCCTCGGCGCTAAACACACTCGCGGCTTGACTTGCCAGCGTCGGTCGTTTCCATAGCCCTATCTAACCGCGCAGCTGCGATTTATTGGATGCCTTAACCGTAATGACCGATTCTGCCACGACCGTTCAGCAAATTCGTCCGCAACTGCCTGTGCGGTTGTTCAATGGATTTGGAGCACTACTGGAAAAAAGCCGAATTCCATCGACGCGACTGGTTGCAACAGACTTGATCGAGACTGCAAAACGGCGCTCCCACCTCGATGATTTTGGCGAGGGCGATTTCTTCGAAGGGTTATCGCGATTGATTGAATCATGTCAGGACGAAGCACGGCTCAACCTGATCGGAAAAATAGCGCTGAAGACCGATGTTCTGGAGACTTTGTGCGCGCGTTTGAAAATGGAACGGGACCGGCAGCTGTATCCAAACCTTGCACGCCAGGAAATCCGTGAACCGGTCTTTATCGTGGGGCTCCCTCGCAGCGGCACCAGCCTGTTGCATCGCCTGCTCTCCGCAGACCCGGAACATCGATGTCCTTTGATGTGGGAAGTGAGATCGCCGTCTCCACCTACGCGCGCAAATGAGAAACGACGAATTCAGAAAGCGACGCAAAGCTGTAACTTTTTCAACTGGCTCGTACCCACTTTCCGCTACGTGCACGCGATCGGCGCAGAAGTTCCACAGGAGTGCGTCAGCCTCATGACTCCGACGTTTCTAAGCGATCAGTTCGATGCGATGTATTACGTGCCGTCGTACCGCGCGTGGTTTTTTCGGCAGAATTTGCGGCCGGCATACGAATATCATCGTCGTTTTCTTCAACATCTGCAGTTTCGGCGAGCCGCTGGCCGTTGGATCCTAAAAGCACCTACGCATATGTTTGCCATGCCGGCTTTGTTGTCCGTTTACCCGGATGCGCTATTCGTGCAGACCCACCGGACGCCCGTCGATTCGATGGCCTCTGTCTCGAGTCTGGTGACGATCCTGCGCAGCGCTTTCAGCGATGCCGTCGATTCGTTTACGGTGTCTCGTGAGGCAATCCAGTACTGGTCCGAAACGATGAAAAAGTTTTTGCCTGAACGCGATCGTCTGGCGAACAATCGTATCTGCGACGTTCAATATGACGAAATTCGTCGCGAACCCATTCGCGCAGTTCGGCGGATCTACGAATACTTCGGCTGGTCGTTGTCTCTCGAAGCGGAGCGACGCATGCGCGCACTCGTTGCCGGCCAGGTCAAGAGGCAATCCGCCAACCATCGATACGATCTATCGCACTTCGGTTCCTCCGCCGGAGAAGTGTTCGATTTGTTCGAGACATATTGCCAGCGATTTGGTTTAGCTCAGTCAAGCGGTGTGCAGCAGGAGCAAGCAGCGCGCTCGGTCGCCTGATCTGATGCAGGAGACACAATTCGCGGATGACCTTTGAAGCGATCCGTATTATCCGCAATGATCATCCGAGTTTACCGGGACATTTTCCAGGCGCGCCTCTGGTGCCTGGTGTCGTCATCCTCGACGAAGTGATTGCAGCGCTGGCGGAATGGCGGCAGAACTCGCAGCTCAATGGCATACGAATGGTGAAGTTCCTTGCTCCACTCAAGCCGGAGCAGGCATTCACGATTTCTCTCTCCCTGAGAAATGAGCACGGTGCGGAGGTCAATTTTTGCTGTCGCGCGGAAGACCGCGTAATAGTCGAAGGTCAACTTGAAGTCGCCTGGGGAGCGGAATGAGTCGATGAACGCGCGATTGCTTGACGCTCCAAATTTTGAAACCGGCCTCAGCGACCCGCGCCTCGCCGAGTGTCTCAAAGAATTTCCGCCGGCGATATTCGGCGAGCGCTTGTATCAGAGCATCGAACTGATGGAACGCTACAGCATCGAACTGGCTGTTGATTTGTTAGGCCAATTGAATTTGGCAGACCAGCTAGGCACGTGGAGATCAGCGGATGAGCTTTGCAGAGTTCTCGATTTTCAGCCGCGCTTCAGGCTTGCTTTAAATTGGATTCTAACACGCCTCGTAGAAACCGGCTGCATCGATGTGCAAAATGGCAGCCGGACCCGGTCCTATCGCTTGTGTAAGACGCCATGGCAAGCTGATCTCAAAGGCTTGCGCGCGCTTGCACTTAACATTGATCCCGGAAACGCGGCGACCCTGGATTTGTTAGACCACGCCGCAAGTCTTTATAAGATCGTTGCGACGGGAGAAAAAAGCGGCGATCAAAATCTGTTCGGGCCTCAAGGCGTCCCGCTGTGGCTCAACTATTTTCACAACGACAATCTGACCTACGCCGTAAACAACTGGTTAGGTGGTATTGCAGCTGCGGATCGTTTTCCCTCCAAAACAAAGCTCCGAGTTCTCGAAATCGGCGCGGGCACCGGAAGCGCCACGGAGATTTTGCTACGCCTATTCGGTGAACGCGATCTTTTACCGCGCCTTGAGCGCTATGTCGTTACCGAACCAAACGCTTATTTCCGGCGCTGCAATCAACGCAAATTAACGGCGGAATACCCGAACCTCCCGCTGGAATGGGCGACCGTCGATCTCGATTTGCCGTGGAGCGAGCAAGGGATTGCCCCGGGAGAATTCGATCTCGTGTACGCTGTTAACGTCATGCACATCTCGAAAAATCTCTTGTTTAGCTTGAACGAGGCGCGCTCGGCGCTTGATGCGGACGGTTGGCTCGTCATCGGGGAATGCGTGCGACCTTACGATAATCAACCGATGTATCCCGAACTCATGTTTCAAATTCTGAACAGTTTTACTAATGTGGAAACAGATCCGGAAATTCGTCCAAACCCAGGCTTTCTGACTGCCAAACAGTGGCGTCACGCTTTTTCAAGAGCCGGCTTTCCGCGCGCGGAAATTACGCCCGATATCGAGCGAATCCGCGAGATCTATCCGCATTTTTTCACGGGCGCCATTTGCGGACAAAGCACGGGAATCGCAAAATGATCTCGGAAGTTGTAAGCCCAAAGCGTTCGGAAGCAGATCGCTGGGTAAGCGTGCCGGAGCGCGGCACACCCGCTTCACTGAGAGTAATCGCCTGGATCGCGGAGCGGATCGGTCGACCGCTAGCGAGGCTGTTGTTATTTCCGATCACAATTTACTTCGTGATCACGGCACACACCGCGCGTAGGGCGTCTTATGAATTCCTGAAACACGCCCGCGGCAGTTCAGTCCGTTGGTGGCACGTGTTGCGCCATTTTTATTATTTTGCCGCGACGATTCTGGATCGCGTTTATTTGTTGCGCGGTCAATTCGACCGGTTCTGCGTCACAATTCACGGAAAAGAATTATTGCAGCGCCAAAATGAAAGCGGCAAAGGCTGCGTCTTGTTAGGCTCTCACCTGGGCAGTTTCGAGGTGTTACGGGCGCTCGGAGTTATGCAGCGAGGGTTTTCGCTCAAGGTGCTAATGGACACCGCGCACAACCAAAATATCAGCCGGTTCTTCGATGGGCTAAATCCTGTGATCGCCGACACGGTGATCGCACCTGACCGGCCCGATACATTGATCAGGGCCAGGGAGAGTTTGGATGCGGGCTGCTTCGTCGGGATGTTAGGCGACCGCGTTTTCGGCGCCGACAAGACAACGCGCTGTGATTTCCTTGGAGCGCCAGCCACCTTGCCGGCTGGTCCGATTTTGCTTGCTGCTATGATGCATTGCCCCGTCATATTGTTCTTCGGCCTCTACCGCGGCGGGAATCGCTACGACATTTATTTCGAACACTTCGCCGACGAGATCGTGTTGAATCGGGAGCATCGCGCCGAGGAGACGCAGTCGTGGACGCAACGCTACCTCGCGCGGCTGGAGCATTATGCGCGTCTGGCGCCTTATAACTGGTTCAACTTTTACTCGTTCTGGGATTAGGCGTGGCCTCGTGCAGGCTTGAGAAAATTGAAGCGACGAAGCGGTCATCCTGAGCGAAGCGCAGCGCAGTCGACGGATTTCGTGGCGCTATCGTCAGGTAATGCAACGGGATTCCTCGACTTCGCTCGGAATGACAGACTCGTCACCGGTTGAGCAAATCATCGTGTAATAATATGCGAATCAACAAAGCGGAAATTCGCACGCTGATCCCCCACTCCGATCTGATGTGCCTGTTGGATGAAGTCGTGCAGTGGGACGATCGATCGATCTCCTGCGTCAGTAATACGCATCGTGATCCAGCAAACCCGTTGCGCCGTCACGGGTGTTTGTCCGCGTTGCACGCCTTCGAATATGGTGCGCAAGCAGCGGCTGTTCACGGCGGCTTGAGGGCCCGCGCTACGGGTACGATCGCACCACCCGGATATCTGGCTGCGTTGCGGGACGGACGCTTACACTTAACACGACTCGATTACATTCATTTGCCGCTTCGAATTCTTGCGACGCGTCTTTACGGCGAAGGCGCTAACACGGTTTATGAGTTTATCGTTTCGGCCGCGACAGTTTTGGTAGTCGAAGGCCGGGTGACAATCGTGCAACGGGGTTGATGGTAGGGTCAGCGCGCTGCGCTGACCGGACGCCGCAGCGCGGCGTCCCTACCAGAAATTCACATCGCGATGCCGCCATCAACACACAACACCTGGCCCGTAATGTAAGCGGCTTCCGGCGAGGCGAGGAATTCAACCGCAGAGGCAATTTCCTCGGGCGTGCCAGTCCTGCCGAGTGGGATCTTGCTGTTAATCGTATCCTTAACCTGATCGGAGAGTCCGACGGTCATGTCGGTTATGACAAAACCCGGCGCCACGGCATTGACGGTGATGTTGCGGCTGGCCAGCTCACGCGCGAGCGATTTGGTTAGACCGATCAATCCTGCCTTGCTCGCAGCGTAATTTGTCTGCCCGGCATTGCCCATCAAACCGATCACAGAGCTGATATTGATGATGCGGCCGCTGCGCTGCTTGGTCATCGCGCGAACTAACACGTGGATAAAACTAAACGCGCCTCGCAAGTTGGTGTTAACGACAGCGTCCCAATCTTCGAGCGACATCCGCATCGCAAGCGCGTCGCGCGTCACACCCGCGTTGTTTACCAGGATATCGGCCCGACCAAAATCCTCCAGAATGCGAGCACCGATTTTTTGCACAGCTGCATGATCTCCCACATCGACTGCGTACGCTTTTGCCGATTCACTCCGGAGACCGTTGATTTCATCAGCAATCTTTTTTGCGTTCTCTTCCGTCCGGCTCACGCACGCCACACGCGCGCCTTCACTGGCGAAACGCAAAGCAATCGCGCGTCCGATGCCTCGTCCTGCTCCGGTGACAACTGCAACTTGACCTTCAAATCTCATATCGCTGTCCACTTGTAACCGCTAATGCACGCGAATAAACATCAATTTGGTGGGGCGATCACTCTGGGCGAACAACAAACGCTTTCCGTCGCCGGGATGTGCGTCAAGAATCCAGATTCGCCATCGCGCTTGGCTATCGAAGCGATTTTGTGGGATTTAGTTTATCCTCCACCGAACCAACCCAAATCTCGCAGTGCTCTGGTTCTCTCCTCGATCAATTTCGATTTTTCCTCGACCGACTTGGCGACGTCGCGCTTCTTGAGCCATGCCACCTGCTCCTCATGCACTTTTGCAAACCGCGCCGCAGGCAGGACGACGCGCAAGCTTTTGTAAACCTCATTCATGTCCTCATCGAGCGCCTCCGCTCTTTTCTCCTCCGAAGGAACGATTGCCCCTGTAAAATTCTCCGGAGCCTTGCTCTCATCTCCGTCGGGTGCGACAAACACGGCACTCGGCTCGTCGTAAATGGCGCTTAGAGCGTCCCAATGTTTGGTTTTGTGCGCTTCACTCGCCGTCCATTTTTTTGAAATCAAGTCAAGTGTGCCAGCAAAACGCGCTTGCTTTGAGTTCTCGTCTATCATTTTTGGATTACCCGTATAATAGAGCGCTCGGACCAGTAGTTTGTTGTTTGGGACAAAGCGGAACCACGCACTTCCGGTGCCCTCCTCACCGACGACGGCAACTAGCGCTTTCTCGATGTGCCGACCAAGATCGGTTTGCTGGAAACCGGTGCCTTTTACTTGCAGCACACTGATTGTATCAAATCCAAATCGCCCTTGATATTCGACCACGCATGTTTTGGAGTCGGCGGACCAAATCACGTTTAAGTGGCGGTGATTTTGTCTCTCGAAGTAATCGGCGTCTGCAAGCTTGCCGAGAAATTCGTGTGTTTTGAGATTTGCGAGATAATTAGCCGCATCAGAATCCTCGCTGGCTTCTTCGGACCCGGGAACCACCAGCCCGAACTGGTGGTCAGGCGATTCGGAATTTTCATGGACCACATATCCTTCTGGCCAATCCTCACCCGCAACAGCAGTTGAAATCAGCAGCAAGGCGGAGGACGCAAAAGCGAGTCCAAGAGCCAATCGCATACTTAAGCCTAGCGAGATCTATAGGTTTGGTGCTAGCAAATTCACAACCCCCTCACGCGCCGTCGTTGTCTGATTTTGGCAGCAAACGGTTTGTCATTTATGTTTTCGCATGAATGATTCGCGATGGATCAAATGGTTAGCGATAGCAACTGCTGCGTTGGCCGCCGGCCTGGTATTTTTGACCATCGTCTTGGCGAGATATGCTTCGCGCTTGGACGTGCTAACAGACGCAGTGATTGCGTCGCAACGACTTAGTCAACCTTCAAGTCCAACGCCGGAACAATCTCCGACTCCTACAGCTTCGCCTATACCAAGGGCAATACCCATAGCTACTCCAAGCCTTACGCCGTCACCAACTCCTCATCCTGCGCAAGTGCCTCGCCGGCATCCACGCCGCCACCGATAGACGAGGGATCTGCCTAGGGAAGACTCGTGCGCGTGCGCAATGGACCCCGACCTGTTAGAGATTGTTGACTACTCGCGGCGAAGATTTGCTCGCTTCAAGTTGGGCGCTCACCTTCTGGATTTGCGCTGCCTGCTCTTTCAAGTGTGCCGTTAGTTCGTCAATGCGCTTGTCTTGTTCCTCCATCTTACGGTGTGCTTTCAGAAACTCGTTGAGCAACATCGCATTCACTGCGTCGTAGCGCACAGTGTAGATCTCGCCATTCTTGTCGCGCACCACAAGATCGGGATTCACCTTTACCACTTCCTCAGCGATTAGACCAAACTGCGGGGTGCCGGCACTGTCGCTCTTGTAGTGAAAGGTCACTGGGTTGAGTCCCAGTATCGCTTCGCTGGCTCGCTCCATCGACTTAATCTCTCTTTTAAAACGCCGCGCGGACGGCGGCGCTTGAGTGCCCAGTTGACCGACGCTGTTTATATAGACTGCCGAGATCGCACCGCCCTCATTTGTCCCATAAATGTTGCCAATAAAGCAAGTGTTGCTCTCATTCGCACCCGGACTCCCGATACAGATCACGTTATTAGCCGTGGTAACGGCGGAGCCAGCATCAACGCCCAAGGCGACATTCAGCTGACCGGTGGTGTTGTTTTGGAGGGCACTAAAACCGTTCGCGGTGTTGAAGTCACCAGTGTTGACAAGGAGCGCAGACCCACCGGTGGCAGTGTTGGCACTCCCGGTGGTGTTGCTAAAGAGCGCGTGAAAACCGTTGGCCGTGTTGCTGATGCCCATGGTGTTGCTAACGAGCGCGGCCGCTCCATTAGCAGTGTTATATTGCCCGACGGTGTTGCTTAAAAGCGCTGCCGCGCCAGTAGCCGTATTGTTGTCCGCGGTGTTGGCAAGGAGCGCCCCAGCACCAACAGCAGTGTTGAAGCTGTTTGTGGTGTTGCTCCTGAGTGACAAGAACCCGATCGCCGTGTTGAAACCGCCAGTGGTCAGTCTTTGAAGCGCAGCCTGTCCCTCTGCTGTGTTGCCTCCGGGATAGCCACCATCTGGTGCCGGAGTTAGTGCTTGCGCTGCAGGCAAAAACGCGAAGCACGCAAGCACAAGCAGGATTAGCAGAAAAATGCGCCGCAAAGGCGAAGGATTAACTGCATTGCTTAGCTGTGATGTTGTTATATTTTTTGTCTTCATTTTTTAATGAGTCTGGTTGGTGAGTTGCATTGACCGAAACGCAGGTCCGCGTGGAACCACGAACCATGCTCACGAGGCGCTTTGAACAGCGGCCCCACTTCGGTTGACTCGGAACTCCAATTGGATCTGGGGATCGCGCTAAACGGTGTTTCAGCGAAGATCTCGTCCCGACGTTTTCAGCGCGGCCTGAGATTAATTGAAACTCTCGGATGACGAAATCGAGGAAGCTTCTACTTAATCCGCGAAAGTTTGTCGAGCCTTATTTACAACCGCCGCGTTCATAAGGCGCGATTTTGTTGTTATGAAATCGAGTACTAAGGATAAGATTAAGGGCGGATTCGAAGAAGCGAAGGGCAAAGTGAAAGAACAGGCCGGCAAGGCGACAGGGAATCCTGACTTGCGCGATCGCGGAACGGCGGAAAAAACAGGTGGGAAGATACAGCGCAAAATCGGAGACATAAAGAAGGTGTTCGACCAATAGCGGCGGTGTACGGACGGGAGACACATGAAATTGCCTGCTGCGGTTATTGATAAACTCCAAGATGGAGAGTCGCCTGTGACCCACGCTGCACTGATCGAAGGGGACGACATGTTCATTCGTTATGCCTGCGATGGAAAAGCAATTGGCCAGACAATGTTTCACTACACGCGAGAAACATATGTCGATTGGTTTCGTTCAATGATGAACGAGATGAATCCCGAAACAGGCGGCAGCACGAAGCAAAATAAAACTAAAGTTCGTAAAAAGCGGACGCCGCGTCGTGCCTCTCAGTCACGTGGACCGCATTCTCGAAAACGTGAATCACGGCGTCACGGCTGAAACTTGGCTCTCCATTAGGCTATCGCAGCCCAAATAGATGCGACAGCGCTTCAACCTCAGTCGGGTTTGCCACGATACCCTGCCGTCGCTTATCTCTTTCTGATTACATGTCACATTGCGACTCGGCTGAATACACATGAGTAAAAAACCGAAACTGAAATGGCAAAAGGTAACGGTTTCCGTCGCGATGATGTGTTCGCCCGTTGGAATCAATCGGTGAGACACCGTGAGCTGCCACGAATAGCGCGCCGAGGAGTGCGCGTTCGACCAAACACGGCAACTTCGGTTGTCGCTTTACTCTACCGCTCCGTAACGTCGCTGACGGCTGCCAAATTCTTCGACGGCGGCGATTAGATCTTGCTTCTTGAAGTCAGGCCACAGCTTTGGGGTGACGTACATCTCCGTGTAGGAAGTTTGCCAAAGCAGAAAATTCGAGAGCCGCATTTCGCCGGACGTGCGGATAAGAAGGTCAGGATCGGGATAGTAACGCGTGTAAAGATGTTTGCTGAACATCTCTACGTCGATCATCGCCCTGTCGATATGCCCCAGTTCGATTGCACGAAGCAAACTTTTGATGCCGTCGATAATCTCGACTCGGCCGCCGTAGCTGAGTGCCAGGACGAGGATGAGACCAGTGTTGCCGGAAGTCTGCTCGATACTTTTATGAAGTTGTTCCTGGGCGCTCCGGGGCAGATCAGTCAACCGGCCAATCGCCTGAAGACGCACATTCTTCTCGAGCAATTCGGGCGTTTTATCCTTTAAAAATTTTTCCAGCAAACGCATCAGCGCGATAATTTCAGCTCTGGGGCGCTGCCAGTTTTCAGCGGAGAACGCGTAAAGCGTGAGGTAATCCACCTTTAACTCGCCGCAACCTTCGACGCATTCTCGAACTGCCTGGGCGCCTGCCTCGTGGCCTTTGATGCGAGACAGTCCGCGCGACTTCGCCCAACGACCGTTGCCATCCATGATTATGGCGATGTGACGGGGAACCGTTTTAGTGCTCACAGATATTTAACAGCCCCTTATCATCTGGAATCTATCGCCGAGAGGCAAGTCGCGCGGATTGCCAATGACGAAATCCGAATGACGAAGCTCGAAGGAATGACGAATGATCGAACGGGGCGTTTCTCTTCGGTGTTCGTGCTTCGAATTTATTTCGTCATTCGACATTCGTGCTTCGTCATTCTGTAGCAGCGGAAATCGGAGCAGTTGTTGACGAGTTCACAATACGATCGTCTCCCCGCGCGTGGGACCGACGCTCACCATGGAGAGTTTTGCACCGGCGAGCTCGGAGATGTACCTAACATATTTTCTTGCCGCCGAAGGGAGCTGCGAAAATTTGCGTGCAGTGTGTATTGACGTATTCCACCCAGCGACTTCTTCGTAAACGGGCTCGCAATTCGCGAGTTGAGCTGCGTCACATGGCGGAACATCCAGCCGTTTTCCGAGTAGCTGGTAACCAACACAAATGCGAATTGGATCGACCTGATCTAATCCATCCAGGTTCGTGATCGCGATCTCGTCGATGCCATTAATCATGCCTGCGTAACGAGCCGCCACAGCGTCGAACCAACCACAGCGGCGTTTGCGTCCTGTTGTCGCGCCGAATTCGCGACCGAGATTGTGAAACATCTGCGCCAACTGCGCATCCTCGGTAGGCAAAGCGCCGTCCCCCACTCGCGTCGAGTAGGCCTTCATTACGCCGACCACACGATCCATTCGATGCGGTGGCACGCCCGTGCCTGTGCACGCGCCGCCCGCCGTCGTGTTTGACGAAGTTACATATGGATATGTGCCGTGGTCGATATCGAGGAATGTTCCCTGCGCGCCTTCGAACAAGATTTGTTTGCCTCGATCCATCGCGCGGTGCAGGTAAACCACCGTGTTCGTCACGTAAGGCCGCAATTTTTTGCCGGCAGCAAGATAGGTTTCGTTCACGTCACGAAAACTGATCGGCTTCGCACCGAGCGCCTGAAGGATTCTGTTGTTCTCGGTGATCTTGGCCTGCAATTTTTTCGAGAACACAATCGGCTGCATCAGGTCAGATACGCGCAAGCCTGTGCGTGCTGCCTTGTCTCCGTAGGCTGGGCCGATTCCCCGTTTGGTGGTGCCAATACGGCCGCGGCGCAACTCTCGCTGCTCATCGAGGACGCGGTGATACGGCAAAACAAGATGCGCGCAATCGCTGATGAGCAGATTTTTGTCGATGTTGACTCCCAATTGTCGCAAGCCATCGATCTCGGTCACAAGCGCGACTGGATCGATAACCACGCCATTTCCGATCACGCAAACTTTGCGGTGACGCAGGATTCCCGACGGAATCAAATGCAGCACATATTTCACACCGCGGTGAATGACTGTGTGCCCTGCATTATTGCCGCCCTGGCTGCGGACAACGATGTCCGCCTTCGCAGTAAGCACGTCGATAATTTTGCCTTTGCCCTCATCGCCCCACTGCATTCCGATCAAAATTGTGTTTGCCATGTGAAATCGAAAATGGGCAAAAAATTTTCCCGACGCATCCGTGCGGGACACAGTCGGGACTTGCCCACAGATAATAAGTTAGCGGCATCGCCGCGCAAATGGATTTTAGGAAGCTGGTCTTCTTCGATGCTGGTAGGGACAGCGCGCTGCGCTGTCCGGACGCCGCAGCGCGGCGTCCCTACCTTCCCTTTAGGGAGAAGGGCTCGGCGCCTCTCGTCCGGAGTCCATCATGGTGGGCCGAACCGGTCCCAACCCTTCGATGTTCGTACCTCGCGATGTGGAGGGACGAGGCGAACTCCTTTCCTCAACTGGTATTTTCCTTTTCACGGGCCTGTGAGTTTCTGCAACAGTGGGAATCGGCACCGGAGCGCTCTCGACATCCGGCTCGCGCGTCTTGGTTGATTGCAAAACAGATCGATCGTTCGGTCCTTCCGCAGCGCGTGCCCCAGCCGCTCGCATTTCTTCAAGCGTGAGTCTTGCAGGAACGGACTTTTTTTCATGCGACTTGGATTTGCGTGGCGCTGGTGTTGCTGATTCGGAAGCAAGCTGTTCAGAAGGCTCCGGTGTTCGCTTGGGAAGCGCGGATTTTTTTTCGCGGGCAACGATTACTTCCTGCGCATGTATTTTCCCGACGAGAACGACGCTGCAGAGTATTGCCCGTAAAAATCGTTTCAGCATGATGCCGCCTGATAAACGATTTACCCCATTCACAACCCTTCGTTCGTGTGACGTTACCGCATTCAACCAGGCGGACGCTGCTGCTGCACCTGAATCACCGGCAACGGAAACCGCAACTGCAATTCGTTTTCGAGGTAAATCTCGACGTGATGCATCCCGTACTGTTGAAACTGCACGCCGCCAAAATAATGAACATTGGTCGCGTGGCCTTCCATCTCTTTGAGCACGAACTCGACCTCCGCCTGCGCGACTACCTGCTGTTCGTCCACGCCTATGAGGCGAGATTTTTGGCGAAATTTGCCGGAGCCGCTGCACCAACGGGTCCAGATGCAGAGCCGGAAATAATTGATGGGTAATGAGGGCGCCGGGATCACACTCAGCACGCCCACGAGGGTCTGCATGCCGTTGACTTCGCAGCGGACGTCCTCGCAAATGACCGCACTTTGCAGGTCGGGGAGAATGACGTTGGATTCCATATTAGCTGATCACATCATTCCACGCATCAACAGCACCAACAAACCGAGAGCGAGCACAATCCGGTAAACCGCAAATGGGACAAACCCCCGCGCGCGAACCCAGTTCATGAACCATGCGACGACCACAAGCGCGACGAAAAATGAAACAACAAATCCGATTGCGATCACGACCCATTGATGCGGAGTGATTGTGAGCGGCGCGATCTCCGCTTCGTGATGGTGTGGCATCACGCTCTTCAGAAAATCGTATCCCACAGCGACCACCATTGTTGGCATCGAAAGAAAAAACGAAAATTCAAGTGCAGCCGGACGCGACATGCCGGCGATTTGTCCCGCAGCAATCGTCGACATTGAGCGCGACGTGCCGGGGAAAACGGCGGACAGAATTTGCGCGGCGCCGATCCAGACCGCCTGCGGCAGCGTCATTTCCTCCATGTGCATCGTACGTGGCCGAGTGAAGACGGCGTCAACGATCCACATGACGATCCCGCCGATGAGCAGCGCAAAGGCCATCACCCAAAGATTTTCGAGATTCTTGCCGATGACTTTTGTGAGCGCCCACGCGGGAATCGCGGTCACCACAAATGCGATGAGCGTAAGGCTCAACGGATTCGTGAAGATGGTGCGATTGCCGCGTTCGCCCTTCGGAAACGTGCTAACAAATCGCATAATGCGACCCCAAAAATAAACCGGCAACGCGAGAATGGCCCCGAGCTGGATGACGATCGTGTACATTTTCCAGAACCCATCATGCAGATCGATATGCAGCAGCGCTTCGCAGATGCGCAAATGCGCGGTGGAACTCACAGGAAGAAATTCGGTCAGTCCCTCGACGATGCCGAGAAACACGGAGAGTAAGTAGTCGTACATATTTTGGCCTAAACCTTATCCATCACTGTCATTCTGAGCGAAGCGAAGAATCTCGGATCATCAATAGATCCAACGCCAACAGACATAGACCGAGATGTTTCGCTTCGCTCAACATGACAATTGAGGCGGGAGCGCGACGCGCTCACAGCGCCTCCATGCCTCGTTCCCCGGTTCTGATGCGGACCGCCTCTTCAATCTCGGTCACAAAAATTTTGCCATCGCCGATTTTTCCGGTTTTGGCTTTTTCTAGAATTGCTTCGACCGCGCGCTGGGCGCGATCGTCAGAAATCACAATCTCGAATTTAATCTTTGGAAGAAAATCCACGGTGTATTCCGTGCCTCGATAAATTTCGCTGTGTCCCTTCTGCCGGCCGAATCCTTTTACTTCACTCAGAGTCATTCCTTCGACGCCCGCGGCGATCAAGGCTTCTCGCACCGGCTCGGCTTTGAATGGTTTAATAATGGCCTCGATTTTCTTCACCGCGGCAAATTAAACCTGCCTGCATTGAAAATGGCAAGCACGCGGGATCAATCGAAATCTAAGCGACCGATGATGATCTGAAGGAGCGGACGATCAAATCTTGCGGCCAAACTTTTTTCTCCAGTTCGGCTAGCGAAATCTGGATCATTGTTGGTCGGCCATGTGGACAGCAGTAGGGCAAATCGCAGTCGAGCAAATCCCGGATTAGTTTTTCTATCTCAGGATAACGCAACGGATCATTCGCTTTGACCGCATGACGGCAAACGGTTTTCGCGATCACTTCTTCACCTAAACGCATCGCGGAAGCGCTGTTGCCGGCGCTTTTTAAATCGTCAATTACTTTGCGCATGAATTGCGCCGCGTCTGACACATCGAGAAAGCTGGGGAGACTGTCGATCTTGAATGTGTCCGGACCGAAACTCTCGATTCCGATTCCCATCCTTTGCAGGACCGACAGATTCTGCTCGATCCAATCGGCATCGCGCGGCGGCACGTCGAATGTTTGCGGCAGAAGCAACTTTTGCGTGGGCACTCCCTGCTGTTCCATTCTGCGCCGCAATTCTTCGAACAGGACTCGCTCGTGCGCGGCGTGTTGATCCACCAGAACAAGGCCGTTCGCATTTTCCATCAGGACATACAGTTTGCTGAGCACGCCGATGATCTCGAATTGCTGAGCAGGTTTACCGGCTTCTCGTTGTAGGGCAACCGCTTCGGTTGCCGAATCCGTGGGCGTGGCTGGCAGGCGATGCGCCTGCCCTACAATTTCTGAAGCGGCGCGCGGTTCCTTCCAGCGTCAACGACGCCGGCAACAGCAACACCGAGGTGCGGCAATTCGCGATGCGTCTGCCTCGGGAGTGGTTACTTCGGGACGCAGGTTTAAATCGGGAACTGCTCTAGCGGAAACCCCAGCAGCCGCCACCTGCATTGGTGCACTAAATTTTTCCTGCCAGTTAGCGCGAGCGTCTTCCAGTGTTTGCTGGATGCACCGAGCCACCGCCTCGCGCACGCTGTTGGGATCACGAAAACGGACTTCGCGTTTTGCCGGGTGCACATTTACGTCGACAGCCGCGGGATCGAGTTCAACAAAAAGAAATGTAACAGGATATTGCCCCTTCATAAGAGCCGTGTGGTAGCCTTCGCGGACACCTCCGGTGATAAGATTGCTTTCAATCGCACGTCCGTTCACGAACACGAGCTGCTGGCTGCGGCTTTGCCGGCTAAGACCTGCCTGACCGATAAAACCACTGATTTGAATTTTTGGGGAGGCAGCGCCGTTCACTTCAACCAGCCGCTGCAACAATTCCACGCCGTATAAGTCTCGGATACGATCGCCGAGCGTTGCAGTAGCCGGCAGCTGAAACACGATCCGATCGTCGCGCATCAACGAGAAGCCAATCTCAGGATGACCGATCGCTTGCAAATGAATCTGATGTTCGATGTTGCGGCTTTCGGTATTCTCCGAACGAAGAAATTTTCTGCGCGCGGGCAGGTTGTAAAAAAGCGATCGCACTTCGACTTGGGTGCCCGGGGCTTCACCGCCGTCGCGCACAACGTCGATTTTGCCGCCGTTCACAATAATTTCTGTCCCGGCGATCGCACTTGCTTCACGTGTACTTACGCGGAATCGAGACACACTGGCGATGCTAGGCAAGGCTTCGCCGCGAAACCCGAGTGTAGCGATCGCTTGAAGGTCGGCAGCAGAACGAATCTTGCTGGTCGCATGTCGCTCAAGTGAAAGCAGCGCGTCATCGCGACCCATGCCGCAGCCATCATCGATCACGCGAACCAGGGAAATTCCCCCGCGACGAATAGCGATATCGATGTTGCGAGCGCCGGCATCGAGACTGTTTTCAACCAGTTCCTTTACGACTGATGCCGGGCGTTCTACGACTTCGCCGGCCGCCACCTGGCTGGCCACGGTCTCAGAAAGCAATCGGATCCGGCCCATCTTGAAAAAGTAGTGCATGCGTCCCGCTTGCAAAAGCCGGAACGCTCGCAAGCCGGAGGCATGCGCTACTTTGACTTGGATACCGCTAAGCGGTATTTTTGAGAACAATGATTAATGTCACGGACAATGCTGTTCGACAGCTCCAGAGTCTTCTTTCGCAGCGACCGGAAAGCTCGCAAAAGGGTTTGCGTGTAGAAGTGGCCAAAGGCGGCTGTTCCGGTCTGCATTACGAAATGACACTTGGCGAACGAGAAGAAGGCGATTCAATGGTCGAGCGCGATGGCGTGCAATTTTTTATCGACGCCGAGAGCGTCTCCTACTTGCGGGACGCGACCTTGGATTTCAGTGGCGGTTTAACCGGCACGGGTTTCCGAATCGTCAATCCAAACGCGTCGCGTACATGCGGATGCGGTTCGTCGTTCGAAGCGGCGCAATCAGATTGAAACCGGAAATCGTCGCGCGCTGAACTGATGGACTATGGCACTCAACCGTACGATCCGTACGACGAGGCATACAACGCGTCCGCCGGAGCGAATCAATTATTTCGCGTGGACGGTCGCGATCTTGCTTTTGACAGGACTCGCGCTCGCAGCGTGGCTCGGAAGTTTTTACATCTTCAATCAACCGGAGCGACCTGACAGTTATCGAATCCTGCAAAAGCTGCACAAGATTGAGGAGCCGAAACGCTTCGAATTAACAGCTGCGCCGCCAGGCGAATTTCTTAATGGCAGCGAGCTTTACGAGCGCTACGTCGGAATGGGCGCCGCCGAGCTCGCCAAAACGAATGCTGAGCTGTTGCGCAATTACATTCGAAATTTTCAGCAGGTGCGCGGCCTGGTTCCGTATGTGGTGGGCCGGTACACAATTATTGGAGTGCGCCAGCTACGTCCGGACGACGTGTTTACCTCTGGTATGGTGGCGCTGACCGCCGCCGTGGACAGTGGTGAGGTGCTAATGGAACACATTTATCCCGCCAATCCCGAAGCTTTGCCTCTGATGAAGCAGACGCTCACAGTCGGGTTGGACGTGAAATTGGAGCGCACACACGACATTTCTGCAGTGATTCACGCCGAGCGATTAATCGATGGCCGAATTCTGGTGACAACGGTTCCTTTGCTATATGGAAGCTATACGGTTACACGCGGTCTCGGCACCTTTCGCCTCGAACCACCGCTTAGTCTCAATCTCGTTGGAGGTTGGCCGTTGTTTAAATCGCAGGAACGCACTTACATTGAACAACACCTGGCCGAAAACCGACAGAAAATGGCTGTAGCTCAAGGGGGCCCGATCGCCATACCCGGAGCTAGCGCGACTCCGCCGCCTGCCAAAAATGAACTGGTGCGCATCGAACAAGCCAGACCTGTTGCGCCACTTGCCGTGACCCCACCACTCGTGGCAAGTAATGAAAAGCTCGCGAAAGGCGCGCCAGCGGCGAAGGGAAAAAAGGGCAAGAAACAAAAGCTCGAATCTCCGGCGCCAGCAGCGAGTCCAGCACAGGCAGTCGTCGCTCAGAACAAACCTGCGCCGGCTGGTACACCTATCACCGTTGCGTCAGCCGTTGCTCCTCCAAACGCGTTAAACCTTGCTGTCGCGACGCCGGCGCCAGCTTTTAAACCTTCAGACACTGGAACTGGAACGATGGCACAGAGTTCGCCAGTTGCTGCAGCGACGCCGGTACCGGTTCTTCCTGCTCAACCTGCTCCGCCTACTACTTCCAATGTAGCTCTGGCTTCGAACGCCGGCGGCGGCAGCTGGAGAACCTTTGCGCCAGGCAAGATGCCACTCGGAAGGCTGGTCGCGACCGGCGATTTGCATGACGTAGCCGATCATGGAGTCGCGGGCGAACGCATTTACTTGAAAGGCCAGTTCGTGGTGAATTTCGCCGATGCGAACAAGGCCGTGCTGCGTCCGCGCACAACATTAACAAGCAAAGTGCTCCACTTCGGTGGCGGTTCATCGACGCGAATCATTGTGGAATTTCCCCGTGGCTATACCCCACCGGCCCAAGGCGCAGTTGTAAACCGGGACGAGACGCGGCCCTATGAGATCACGGAAGTTCGCAAGCAAGAAGACGGACAACTGAACGTCTTCGTGCGCGAGATTATGCAGCCGAATTGATCGGCTTTCTGAGCTTCGGATTTTACCGCAACGCGTCTGCGTCAGGCGCCTAGGGTACTCTAGCCGGTGCGTGAGCGCAGGATTACTTTGCCGTCGCGTATCTCAATCGTGCCGATATCGTACGCGTTCCCTTGGTCAGCGAGGTACTCGCGCAGTTGTCTGTAACGATACTTCCACTTTAAAAAATCAGTCGGGACTTGCTCACCGTTGATTGTGATTCGGCTGAATTGCGGACCATCCAGTGACTGCCCGCCCTGTAGTTCGGTAACGACGTCGCCGTTAAAATAATAACCGGGTCTACCGAGAAATCCTCCTATCGGCACACTCGCCTGTAAGCGGAGTTGGTTCCCGTCGATCGAGACAAATACTTTCCCGCGTGCGTCCTCGGTTGTAGCGATCAATGCATTTATGTCATCCGCGCTCAGTTCAATTTCCGCTGCCTGGCCTGCGCGCGTTTTCTGTTCGAAATCCTGCCAGCGTTCCTGGACAAGTTGAATCTGTTGTTCCGAAGCGTTGAATTCAGGAACGGGCGTTGGCGCTTGGGCAAGCGACCGCGTTTTGGCCAGCCAATAACTGCCGTAGAACAATGCCGAGTTGCGGTGAAGACCCCAATACAATCCGGCAAAACCAGCAATCGCCAGCACGATCCCGAATATCGACAGAGTCAGACAACCCCGTGCGAAACAGCCCAGACCTTTTCTCCGCGGGGGCGGTTCAACCCAGGTGTTCATAACTGTAGGGCGTCTGTGTCAGACGCCGTCCATCATTTCCAATACATGTGATTCGTTACATCGTTACCTCGGGCGCACGATTCAACGTTTCATCGCTTTAATGTGGCGAAGCCATCTTCGCCTGCGCTTCCATCAACTTGTCGTATAAGGCCCGCAAACCGTCCGAGAGCACACGGGCACCCCCGATGATCGGCATGAAGTTCGTGTCACCGCTCCAGCGCGGCACGATGTGGACATGCAAATGATCGGGCACACCCGCGCCCGCGCACTCGCCGAGATTCAGACCGATGTTAAATCCCTGCGCCTTTACGGCGGCGCGCAAAAGCGTTTGCGCATGGACGACCAAATTCCATAGCTCAATGACCTCATTCTCGCCGAGCGCTGAAAGCTCCGCGACTTTCCGATACGGCACCGCCATCAAGTGTCCGACCGTGTAAGGATACCGGTTCATCATCAGAAAAGCATTTTTACGACGCGTGATTACAAGATGCTCTGCGTCATCGCTCGCACGCCCAGCCGTTGCTAGAAAATCGCGGTCGCGCGGTTCCTTCTCGAAATACTGCACGCGCCACGGAGCCCAGAGCGTTTCTACTTCCTTCTTTGGAAATTCGTCGTTGGACATGCGTATCGCCCCAGAGACTAAAAATCCTGCGCTCCAAAGTCGAGCGAGCATTTCGTCTCTCGTTTCCTGTCATTCCGAGCGAAGCCGAGGAATCTCTGAGTCGCCCTGCGCGTTTCATCGCCGCGTGATGACCCGCAGTTTCGCACTTGCTTGATTTCACTAGATCGAACATGCATCGCTATGCGCGGAGTTCAGATTAGTTACTTAATTGATTACCCAGAATACATCCCGCAGTTGGCGCAGTGGCTCTTTGAGCAGTGGGATTCTATACTTGGCGAAAAAACGCCTGAGGCACGAATCAAAAAACTGAATGCCCACATGAATCGAGATCAGTTGCCAATTGCATGGGTTGCGCATGCGAATGGACAACTTCTCGGAACTGCAGCGCTTCGCGTGCATGATCTTGAAGGGCGCGAAGATCTGACCCCGTGGCTCGGCGGAGTACTGGTCGGCTCGCAGTTTCGTCGCCGGGGGATTGGCGCTGCGCTATGCGCCACCGTGGAGGAAGCGGCTCGAACGCGAGGGATACAGACTCTTTACCTGTTCACGCTAGACAAGCAGGCGTGGTATTTACGCCTGGGCTGGACAGTACTTGCTCCTTGTGTTTGGCACGAGCGACCCGGTGACATAATGTCGAAAGGACTGCAGAGTGCCTAACGAGTAAATGACACGATTATTCCGATTAGACATCTTGCTGATCATTGTTGTTCCGCTTGCCGTCGCGGTCGGCGCGCAAACCAGCAACTTTGCGGGGCTAATCGACATTGGCGGTGGCCGCAAGATGTATTTGAAATGTAGCGGCAAAGGATCTCCTACGGTCGTGCTCGTAGGTGGACTCAGGGCTTCCGCAGACGATTGGGACATTTCCGATAAGTCCAAGCCGACGGTCTTCACGGGGGTTGGAAAGTTCACGCGCGTGTGTGCCTGCGATCGCCCTGGAACCCCGGTTGGCGAAAAACCCAGCCGCAGCGACCCCGTCCCGCAGCCGACCACACCGAAGGATGCAGTTGCCGATTTGCACGCCTTGCTGAGCGCTGCTGGCGAAGCTGGACCTTACGTGCTCGTTGGGCACTCGTATGGCGGTTTAATCGTTAGGCTTTATGCAAGCACTTACCCAAAGGAGGTGTCTGGCCTCGTGCTAATTGACGCTCTCACCGAGGGGCTTCAGGATGCAGAGACACCTGAACAATGGCCCATACAGCGAAAGCTGATTGAAGGTGACGTGCACGAAGGCGTTGCCTTGTACCCGGCTCTTGAAAGGATCGACGTAGATCGCAGTTTTAACCAAATTCGTGCCGCTCCGCCTCTGCGTTCAATTCCTCTTGTAGTATTGTCTGCAGATCGACCCTGGGGTCCTCAGGTTCCGCCCATGATCGCGGCAGGCAAGCTACCAGCCGACATCCCGTCGGACTTCGGCTATGTCACCGATGCCGCACAGAAGAAAGCGCAGGAACGGCTCGCCAAGCTTGTGCCGAATGCGAAACACGTCACCAAAACGAATAGCGGCCACGAAATACACAAGGAGCAGCCGCAACTCGTGATCGATGCAATCCGCGAAGTCGTTGAGGCTGTCCGCAGTGGAAAGCAGTAGCTGACGCAGCGAGATCGCGTCGGAAGACTGTTTTGCTGGAACGGTTGCGTTCACCGCCCACACAACAGCACTCGAAAGTCAGCGTGACATTCTCCATCACTCTTTTGATAATCTGGGCGTGAGCGCCCTGAAAGAGCCTGTCCTCAATGCATCGCGTGGCGATGTTGCCGGGCGCTACGCGCAAATTCGGGACGCGACTCGTGTTCATGAGCGCTCCCTGTTTGTCGTGCCACGGATTCCATCAGAGTTGGAACTGCAAGCGCGCTGGTTCGCCGGGGATTTCGGAAGAGAATTTGTCAGCACGAATGGCGATCAAATCGAGATCGTTCAGTTCGGCGTTTGGAACCGTGAAGCCGGTCCGGATTTCCGCGATGCTGCAATTCGGATCAACGGCGGCGAACCAATTCACGGTTGCATCGAAATTGATCTACTCGATCGCAGCTGGGAATCACACGGTCACGCGACGAATCCTGCGTTCGAAGCGACCGCGCTTCAGGTGTTCGTGGAACGGAGTGATCGTGCCTTTTTCACGCGCACACTCTCTAACCGGAACGTGCCGCAGGTCTGCATCGATCCAACGAGCTTAACAGATGCGTTTAACGCAAACATCCCACTCGCACGGCCCGGGCGGTGTCAGGCGCCGCTGAAGAATTTGCCCGAGGAAAGCGTCCGCAGCGTCCTCGATGCCGCCGCGCAATTTCGTTTGCGACAAAAAGCGAATCGGATCCGCAACAAGATCGATGTGCATGGACGCGATGAAACGCTTTTCCAAGAGATCGCAACCGCGCTCGGTTACAAGGAAAACAAGTTGCCGTTCACACTTCTCACACAACGTTTGCCGCTGCGGTTGCTGCGCGAAAACGTTGAGGATTGCGAGGCGTTGCTCTTTGGCGCAGCGGGTTTCCTCGAGACGTCCGACCTCGACATCTACAAAAAATCGACGCGCGAATATGTGCGCGAACTGTGGGATCGCTGGTGGCCGCATCGCGACGACCTGCAGCGATTGATCTTGCCGATCAAAGCCTGGCACCTTAGCGGGACCCGCCCATTAAATCATCCACAACGGCGTCTCTCCGCGCTTGCGGTCCTCGTGCGCGAATGGCCGCGTCTTCAGCGAACGTCCGGAAAGAGCAGCGTCGACGCGGCGAGCGACTTCTTTCAAGCGCTCGAACATCCGTTCTGGAATTTTCATTACACACTTACCTCCAAAGCATCATCGAAGGAGATGGCGTTGATCGGTGAATCGCGCGCCGCGGACATCCTGGCAAATGTCCTGTTTCCATTCTGGGCGGCGCACGAGATGAAAGCTTCCGTCTCGCCGAGCGCACAGCTTTGGACAGAATATGCCAGGTTGCCGGCGCAGTTATCGAACCGGCGACTCGAAACCGCTGCGACTCGTCTTTTTGGAAATGATCCTCGCCGAAAAGAATTTCTGCGCACGGTCGCGCACCAACAAGGGCTGCTTCAGATCTACGAAGACTTTTGCATGCAGGACAATTCCGATTGCTCGCAATGTCCGTTTCCGGAGCAAGTGAGGAAATGGCAGTGATCCGTCAAAAGGCTGAAAGGTTAAAGGGTTTGTCATCTGTCATGTTGAGCAAAGCGAAACATCCCGGATTATTCGCTTCGTAGATGAGTGCCTGAAACAGTCAGAGATTCTTCTCCCGCGACTGCGGGATCAGAATGACAAAGCATACCGCCTGGCTTAGCCGTTCACCCCTTCAACGAAAACATTGTGCAAACTCATTTTCGCGGCATAATGTCGGCGCGATGCACCCCAGAACTGTAGGGCGTCTGTGTCAGACGCCAATTGGTTTCAATTCGGCGTTTCACAGAATGAAGCCGTCGCGATGCGACCGACATAGACGGGCAGCCCGCGAGGCCGAGGGAGCGGGGGCGAACGAGTCAAACGCCCCACAACGATCACATCACGCAAACGCCTTCACCCTCATTGAGCTGCTAGTCGTCATCGCGATCATCGCGATCTTGATCGGCCTGTTCTTCCCCGCTTTCAGCGCAGTGCAAAACCAAGCCAGAAAAGCGCAGGCGAAAAACGATCTCACCCAAATCGTAAACGCGGTGAACGCGTTCTACACCGAATATGGAAAGTATCCGCTTGCAGCGTACACTACAGATACGACCTACGGGCCAGGAGGAACAATTCAAACGAGACGCTTTTTACAGAACTTCGCGGATGCACAGCCGCGCAGGATCGTGTCCAGCTGCTGCTAGCACTAACCACGCCAAATCGTTTTCATTTCGCCACCGGACGTAAAGAACTCTGCTAGCCCCAGATCGGGTATCAGGAACCATCGGTGGCAGCAATGGGCAATACTTCGATCCGTGGGGAACACCTTACGTCGTCCGCATCGATGGTGACTACAACAACCAAGTAGCCAATCCTTACACCGCCAATGCCGGCGCTGGACCAAATCCGCTACAATTGGTGTAATCGCATGGTCACTTGGCAAGGACGGATGGCACGCGGGCTCGGGCGACAAAAACGCCGGCGAATGCAAAGTCCGACGACGTGATTTCGTGGCAGTGATTTTTGCGCAATAGCTGCTGTAGCGTCCGCTGTCCTCAGCGGAAGATCACAAGCGAAATGTGCTAAGTTCACCGGACGCTACCCGGTCAGCGCACGCTACAGCAATTTGGAGTGCGAATTTGTTTCGGTTGCAATCGGCAATCGGAAATCTAAAATCAAAAATCTCCTCGCGGGTGTAGTTCAATGGCAGAACGGCAGCTTCCCAAGCTGCACACGGGGGTTCGATTCCCCTCACCCGCTCTTTTACCTATGAAAACAGGGCTGAAAAGGCTTTCTTAGCCGAAAGTCAGAACGGAAAGTCAGACATTGTCCAGTTTTGTCGTTCGATTCCCGGCTTGTCGCCGATTAGCAATGGAAAGGGTCGGGTTCAACCCGATTCGGCGTCCGACTTTTGTTCTGCAGAAGGTCTCTCCCCGCACCGTCGGCACCACGACTTACGTCTGCACATTAGCGAACGTTTGCGAAACAAAAACGACCACTTTAGACGCTCGTAAGGTCAACATGGTGTCAACAGCCTCGCATGTGCGCGACAATACGGGAAACACAAACCCTCACGCGCCCGACACTACGAACAGGCAGATCCCTCCGTCCTGTGCTACAAGCGGCGTCCCGTGCTACAAAACGGTTCGATACCCCAGCCACTTGTGAATGAATGGGTGTCCCGTCGGCGACTCCGAGAATAGCTCAGGTCAATCTGGGCTGTTCGCTAAACGTCACATGGTCGCTGCCATTCAGGAGCAGTTTTACCTTTTCGTTCCGTTCTTGGTTTACTTTTTGCCACGACGCACGTTGGTCTGCGTTTTGATGCTAACTATTTTGTCGGCACCTCTTCTTCGTTGCGCTTCGCCCGGGTTCCACGCCGTCGTGAACATTCCGTGGCGTTCCGATTCACTCCTCTCGGGAGTCTTGCTGGCTGTGCTTGTTCGCTGGCATCCTTTTGTCGCTGCTATCCGCCAGCATCGGAGTTTCCTTTTTGCGTTGTTCGTCGCGCTGCTCCTTGGGGCCGCCGTAATGACGTTACGACCAGCTCCCTTCGGCGCCTTCAGTCAGCTTTTGGCTGTCGGGCTTGTATTCGACGTTCGTTCTGATTGCCTTTGTTGGCGACGAACCCTTCTTGGGACGCATACTTGGATCTTCAGTGTTGGTCTGGTTCGGACAGCTCTCATATGGTATCTACCTGTTTCACCAACCGGTTAGTGGCATCCTTTACGGATCACTGCGGCACAGTCCTCCCGAGATTCGCACCCTATCCGATGCTGGTATTACGCTCATGTCGCTTTGCATCACACTGATGCTCGCGATGCTTTCATATCGCTTCTTTGAGGGTCCATTCCAGCGATACGGGCGCCGTTTCCAGTATCTACCGAAGCCCCAGCGAGCATCCACGGTGCAAGCTGTGCCGAACGCCGCCTAACCCATAACCCGGCGGAGCCGGAACCAAGGCGGTAGTGGGTGTAGGTTGCGGGATAAAGATAACTGATTGAAACGCACCAGCACAAGGGCGATTTCAAAGAGTGGTAACGCAAGAAGGCAGGATGAACCCCTGAGATCAAGAACTCTGGCTAATGGCCTCGTAAGTGACACCCCAGACGGATTCCGCTTCCTAAATGCCGAATGATTCGGCACAAATTGTGATGTGAATTGGGAAGCGATTAGTGCAATCGGCCAACTCGTCGGCGCACTTGCCGTCGTCATTTCTCTGATTTATTTGGCGAATCAAGTCCGCAGCAATGCTTGCGAGACGCGACTAGCTGCGATGCGTTCAGGGTTGGACTTCCTAATTCGGTTCACTCAACAAATCGCAGAGCATGCGGATCTAGCTGATTTGCGTCATCGCGATATCAACGCATGGCCCGGAGTTTGAGTGGAGCGACCAGCGACGGGGAATTCGGTTTCATTTCCGGCCCCGCCGCTTTTGTCGGTGGTGTGCCTCTGACGCGAGCTATGAATCCGTGGGCAATGCCGGAAGCATCGACGTAACGGCCAGTGATATTCCCCTGCGAACTGATTCCGTTAAGCGATGTAAAGGTTGACCCGGGAAAATCGAAAGTGAAAAAATTGTTTGGCGGGACAAAGAAGAGTCCATGAGTCACGCCTGAGGCGTCCGCATATCTGCCCACCACCCAGTTCCTATTGTTATCTCCAAACAGGATTGTCCCAACGGAGTCCGTGGGATCGATCGGGAAGTGCAGCGTCCCATCGCTATCCCGGTAGTATCCGTGAAGGATTCCTGAGGCGTCTATATAGTATCCCACCACCAACCGCTTTGAATCATTGATGTCGTAAGCAAGGGTAAAGGGAGCTGCCGGGACGCTAAACAACGTTAAGGTTCCGCCAACGCTGACGAACGCCCCCTGTGTCACGTCGTCGTTAGAAAACGTGCCGGTAAAGTCGCCGGGATTGTTTATACTAAGCACAGCGGTGAAGATCGCGCCGGGAACATCGTATCCTGTGAAGGTTCCGCCCGACAGGAAAAACCCGTGAAGGTTACCATCGCTGGTGGCGTAGTCACCGCAGACTGTGCCTGGGTTATTGATTCCTCGTCCTTCGGTAAAACCCACGGTATCGTTAGGGTCAACGATCGGCGCGCTAAAGCTACCATCGCTGAACCGGACAAAACCGCTCGTCACTCCGTTCGAGTCGACGAACGCGCCAACGATGTCGCCTCTTTCGTTAATCTTTTGCGGCAAGGTCGAATTTCCGGTCCCGGGATAATCAAAAGTCGTGATCACTTCGATAGAGCCTGAGTTCGCTGCTCGCTGAGCGAACGTCCCCATCAATGGGAACACGAATAGAACAGCCAGAATGCTGATAAATATCTGTTTTGGTTTCATGATGCTTATTGCCTCCTTTAATTGAATTGATTGCCGCCTCAGGATTGCGGAAATCTCCCAGCAGATTGAAGAAACCCCGAGGGGGCTATGCATTAGAAAAGAAAGAGTAGCGATGCGCGGGCCGTCCTGTCTATGAGACCTTAGTCTATCAGGCGATGTCCTACAGGCTTCAGTGATCTAATCAGGCGCTGCGGCTAACGAACGGTTTCCTATGCACGTTTACGAAGTCCGCCCGCGCAAAGATAAACGCGGTGTCGATCTGATTTCCGATGCGTTGCCGTTCGGTCGGCTCTGGTATGACGGACCAAACGCCGCCAGCAATGCAATCGGCTACGCGAAGCATCGCAGTCGATCACATACGCGCCGGTCAGAGTTTGATACCAGACCGCATCCAACGAATATACACCCGCAGGTCATGAAACACTTGTTTCACTGCAAGGATTGTGCTGATGATTGTTTTCATCTTATTTAGTCCTTTCACTGTTTTGGCCTTTTTTGATGCCTCGTCGTGAGAACTCATTTCTGGCTGTTCACTGAAGTAGTGCGTAAAAATACGGGAGAGGTTACGCGAAAAAGTGATGTGCCAACTTCAGCGTGTTTGCCACGACACCCTGCCGTGGCTTATCTCTGTCTCGTTAGCAATTGCGAAGCTACGAATCAACACAAATGAAAAAAGCATTTCAATCTTCACGCGATGTGATTATCCAGACCGACAATTGGGCCAAGGCCATCGAATTCTATGAGACCGCGATGGGTTTCACCGTGTCCCATCGAAGCTCGAATCTGATGGGCTTTGAGACTGGTGCATTCTGCCTCTACGTTGAGAAGGGAAATCGGCCAGGGCCGGTGTTCGACTTTCTTGTGCCCAACATGCAGGCCGCGAAGAGGCGACTCCTCGCCGCTGGCTGCACGGTGGTAGAGGAGAATCCCGCGATTCCGCGCTGCTACATTCGAGATCCGTTCGGCCTTGTTTTTAACGTCGAAGAAAAAAGCGATTCTGCTTAAGTGGATCTAACCAACCGATGAAGCCAACAGCCCCATTGCGGAATAAGTTCAGTGTGTTTGCCACGACACCCTGCCATGGCTTATCTCTTTCTCGTTAGGTCTATGAAGTCCGCAACAGGTTTAATTTACGTTGTTGCTGGTCTACTTCGCGTAGGCTGCGGCACGGTCGAAGAAAGAGCTCCGTTTTACGGCGTGTCCCGCGAAGATGCGCTCCAGATCAGTCGGATCCTTCGCGAAGCAAAACATGTGCAAAAAATACGACAATATTACAGACAGGAGGATGGCGCGATACTCGTCTTGACCGACCAGGGTATGTTCAAGGCTTACAAGGATCGCGGTAAGTGGGTCGTGATTGAAGCTGTTATCATCGCGTGAGCTGCCCACCCATAGGGCTAACCAATCGATGAGCCAACGGCCCCATTGCGAAACAACTTCAGTGTGATTGCCACGACACCCTGCCGCGGCTTATCTTCGTCTCGTTAGATGGTAACTCACCGCATTGTCTTCCTCTGGTTTATCTTGGCGTTCGCAGTGCTTGGGTATCGATTGGGATCGTTGCATGGCTCGCTTATGGCGCGGCTCTGCGATAGACATCGAGAAGCTTGGCAGCGATTGGGATCGCCACATACGGGCTGGGCAGGTTGGACCCCGCGGACATTGTTCTATTTCGCGTTCGGCCGATATGAGACCCTTGCCGATGCCAATTTCTCAGCGGCTGCACGTCGATTCAGGGCTGGACTTTTACTTTGGTTTGTTGGCAGCATGGCTGTAGCAGCAGTTTTCTCGCACTGGTTCGCAATGTGAGCTGCCACGCAAACCATCTAACCAATCGATGAAGCCAACGGCCCCAACCCGGAATGCGTTCAGCGTGTTTGCCACGACGCCCTGCCGTGGCTTATCGTTTGGGCTCGTTTCGTGGGCACGCTTGCGTTGCTTGTAATGCTGGCAGCGATTCTTATTCCGACGGCGAAAGATGCATGGGAATTGCGTGCCCCGACTCCTGCACAGCTACTGGTTGCCGTTTGCCTACACCTGTCACCGGTGCGGGGGGCCAGATAGCCAGCTCCCATAGTGATTGGGTAACTTCACCTTTTCCAACCGAATGGAATTTATCTCTCGACTACGCTGCCTCCTCCGTTTAGAGATTTGGAATGGCACAAAGAAAAGAAACACCGACACCGCCGCCACCTGAGCCTCCTCCTCAAGGGCCAACTGGTCACTAGCCAGTCTCAATCTTCAGCGTATTGCCGGCAAACGCCTTTCAAACGGGGCGCCCTCGGTCGTACACCGCTGCTCCCTTTTACTTCGCGCGAGATCGAATCTGCCGCTGTTGCTCGGCCCATCGCAATGAGCGGCCTTTGTGTGAATCTCTTACCGTCCGAAGAATCGTCTGAATGATCTGAAAAATCGGCCCGGAGATGTGAGCGCTTTCTGAGGCTCGTTCGGCGCCTGTTGTGCAAACGGCCATTGTGAACCCCCATGCACCTGGCAGGCACCGGTTGGTATCTTGTCGACAGGCAGATCAAGATCGTAAGCTGTACCAGCCGCCATGCAGCCGGTGGTGGCAAGTTGGTTGGACGTCGAACAAACCCTCGTGTGTTGCAACGGCATGGTGGGCTGCAACGGTTCGGCTGGATAATGTTGTGCCGCCTTGTTCATAACTTGAACCCAAACCGGCAATGCGAGTGCAGCACCATATCCGTGTGGAATGATCGTTGTCGGCTGATCGAACCCGACCCACACGCCACAAGTCAATGTGCTGGTATAACCAAGGAACCAGGCATCCTTGTAATCATTGGTGGTGCCGGTCTTGCCTGCCGCAGGCAGTTTGAATCCAAGTGAACGCGCACTGGCGGCGGTGCCCTGGGTCAGAACTGCTTCCATCAAGCGCGACGTCATCCACGTTGCGCCAGGATCCAGCGCCGGTGCCGACACGTGCGCGGCCCGATAAATTGGTTTGTGCTGCTGATCATCGATGCGCTCGATGATGTAAGCCTGCTTGCGCCCTCCAGCATTGGGAAAAATAGAATACGCGGCAGTCAGATCTTTCAGGTCTGTCTCGAATGAACCGATGTAGATGGCTGGACCATGCGGAAGGTTTTGAGAAATGCCGAGGTCGTTCGCCACCTTTTGCACCGCATTGAGGCCGGCGAATTGTCCGACACGCACGCTCATGGTGTTGCGTGAATGGATGAGCCCGTATGAACAAAGCATGGTGCCGCCGTAGGTGCCGTCGGAATTTGCAGGCGACCAAGTTCCCGCGCCTTCGATTTCACCGGGTTGAAGTGGCCCATCGCTGATTGCCGAACTCGGCAATAACCCGTGGCTAAAAGCAACCGCATAAACAAAGGGCTTGAACGCTGAACCGACCTGCCTGTTTGCCGGAGCCAGCGCCCGGTTGAACTTGCTTTGCGCGTAATCGCGCCCGCCGACGAGTCCTCGGATGCCGCCGCTGGCGTTGTCGATCACAACCACCGCCCCCTCCAGATAAGGCATGGCCGAATTCCCCTCCCCGTTTTCAGGCGGTTTGTAATCCGCTTTCAGTGGGTGATGAAAATTGGATTGATGCTCGATTTTCGTGAGTTGCTTCTCGAGCGCGTCCTGCGCTGAATTTTGCACTGCCGGATCGAGCGTCGTGTAAATGGAAAACCCTCCATCATCCATCTGGTCTTCAGTGAGGATCTGGCTTAAGGCGCGCTGCACAGCGTCCATCGCATAATTTTCCTGGATCTGTGGCATTCGTTTCGGATGAGTAACGATTTTTGTTTTTTTAGCCTGCTCGGCCTGTGACGGCGTAATTTTTTTCAATGCCACCATGCGGTCCAAGACGGCGTCGCGCTGGACTGCGGCGCCCTGGGGATTTTTCAACGGCGAGAAACGATTCGGGCTACGGATGAGACCCGCCAACAGCGCAGCTTCCGAAAGATTCAGCTTTGAAGCGTTCTTGCCGAAGTAAGCTTGTGAAGCGGTTTCGACTCCGTAACAACCGGTACCGAAATAAATGCGGTTAACGTATAGCTCGAGAATCTGTTGCTTCGTAAACTCGCGTTCGATTCGCAGCGACACCATTGCTTCCAACAGTTTCCGGCTAAACGAGCGGCCACCCAGAGGAAGGCTGTTGCGGGCCAGTTGCATCGTGAGACTGCTTGCGCCTTCCTTCGCCTTCATAGTGACGACGTCACGACTCAACGCGCGCAACACTCCACGCCAATCAATACCTTTGTGGTCATAGAATCGAGCGTCCTCGCGCGCCAGCACAGCCGCGATGAATTCTGGTGAGACTTCGCTCAACGAAACCTTGAGACGATTCGCGCCTGCAAGACGGCTGTAAATTTTACCATCGACATCGTAAACGGTGCTTCGCTCAGGCATTTCTCCGACGTTTTTCATGTCGAAGGTTTGCGCCCATGTCCCGTAAAAGAGAAAAATGGCGAACACACCTGCCGCCAACAAAAGGAGCAGTGTTATCTTCCAGCCGTAACGAAAAAGGATATTCGCGCGCGCTTTCTTCGGACGTCGAACGCGAGCGAACACTTTCATTGGCTAGAAAGCAGACAATCTAGCCGCACATCGCGTTGCACGAAAGAAAACCGAATCGTTCGCTGCGCGAAATACGAATTGCAAGGGGTCCGCCGCAGCAGACTCGGTGACGTTTCGAGGAACGGTCTTACAAGGTCTACAAGTTGAGTTTTACAACGCCGTCGTGTTGCTCGTTGGCGCACGCCGCGTTGGTCGGGACCTCGGTCGCGGCATCGCTCGCTTCGACGAGTTTGTTCTCGACGAGATAATGTTCGACTTCTTCGCCGCTGATGTCGGCGAGCATGTGGCCGTTGATCTCGACACACGGCGAAAGCGGCTGCCCACTTTTGGTTTCCATTTCCCAGCGGAATGCCGGGTTCTGAATAATGTCCTTCTCCGTGTAGGGCAGGTTGTATTTGGTCAGGATAGCGCGGACACCGGCACTCCAGCCACAATAGGTTTTCAAATATGCGGTAACTTCTGGCTTTTGCATCGGCAGAATATATCACAACTTTAAGTTCTGTAATCTAGCCTGGGTGTCAAAAATCGTCAGCGCTTCGCCTCCCTATGGCTTCGGCTTTCAATCGTAGCAGCCGGTGAGATTGGCCGCTCAACACAGCCATGACTGTTGAGTCGCACGATGCATATGAGTGAACGCTCTGAATCGTTTTGTAGTCGTCGGTCTGTTGATTTTAATAGGCGTTCTTCCAGCAGCGGCGAGAAAAAAGGCGACACCAAAGACACATGCGCCGAAGACGGCTGAGATCGAGGCGGCGACCCGACTGCAGGTTTTTCTAGATCGCGCAAACTTCAGCCCGGGCAAAATCGACGGCCGCTACAACGAGTTTACTCGGAAGGCGCTTTCGCTTTACCGCGAATCGCGAGGGGAACAGCCGCAGCCGACACCGCCGCAATCCGGCAAACACACGAACGTTGCGCCTGACGTTTCGGGACTCGATCTCGCCAGTGTAGAACCGGTGTTCATTTCATACACCGTTACCGACGGGGACGTCCAAACCGTTGGACAGTTGCCGAGTCAGGTACCTGAGCAGGCAAAATTGAAATTTCTGCCGTACCGTGACGTTGCCGATGCAATCGCGGAGAAATTTCACAGCGACATTCATTTCCTTGAACAACTTAATCCGGGCAAATTGAAAGGACTTAAAGCAGGCGATCAGCTGAAGGTGCCGAATGTCGAGCCATTCGAACTTGCGTCAGTGAAAGACATTAAGCCCGGTAGCGAAACTGCCTCGCAAGCGGCGAATGAGGCTGACGATCAACCTGAAACCCAAACGCCAACTCCTGGCGAAAGTGCAGGACCAAGAAATGTCTCCATAAAAGTGGATACGAAAACAAACAGGCTCGGAGTTTTCGAAGCCGAGAAGCTGATCGCGGCGTATCCGGTCACGATCGGCTCCGCGCACAACATGTCACCAATCGGTGAGTGGAAGGTCCGAGGCATCTCGAAGTTGCCCACGTTTCGTTATGACAAGGAGATGCTCGAGCACGGCGAACGGAGCGGTAATTTCCACATGCTCGCACCCGGGCCGCGAAATCCTGTGGGCGTGATGTGGATTGCGCTTAACAAGAAAGGTATCGGCATTCACGGCACCAACGATCCTGGGTCGATTGGACGCGCTGCGAGCCACGGCTGTATTCGGCTGGCGAATTGGGACGTGGTCCGGCTTGCTACAAAAATCAAAACGGGCGATAAGGTCTCAATTCACTGATTGAGATGAGTGAAACGCTAGCCGCTCGCGCGCAAGCTATCTTGCACGACTGGGTGCAATCCGAAAGCCTGCGGAAACACTGCTATGCGGTCGCTGATTCGATGAAGTATTTCGCGCAGGCGCGCGGCGAAGACGCCGATCTCTGGGAAGCCGTCGGATTGTTGCACGACATGGATTACGAGCGGCATCCGAATCTCGAACGCAGCGCCACCGAAGGCCACCCGTTCGTAGGCGTCGCCTGGCTACGCGAAAATGGTTGGAACGAAGAAGTGTGCCGCGCGATTCTTTCGCACGCCGATTACTCAGGCGTTTCGCGGGAAACGCCGCTCGAGAAAACTCTCTATGCAGTGGACGAGCTAAGCGGCTTTGTCGTGGCGGTCGCGCTCGTGCGCCCGACAAAAAGCATTCACGACGTCGACGTCCGCGCGGTGAAAAAGAAAATGAAAGACAAGGCATTCGCCCGCGCGGTGAACCGCGACGACATCATCCGCGGTGCAGAACATTTGGAAATGCCGCTCGACGACGTCATCGCGCAGGTCATCGCCGCGCTGAAAGCTGATGCAGAGCGATTGGGCCTCGTCGGAGCGTCATAGCGGAACCGTTACAATTTTTCCGCAATGATTTCCAGCACCAGCGGTGTGAGCATCCGCGTATTCGGATTTTTTTCGGCGCTCGCGAAAGCGGTGCGGACTTCCTCGGCAAACTTGTGATCGATTCGCCCCATTTCGATGAGACGCTCAAGATAGGTCTCGATGAAAGTGGCAGGCCATTGCCACATGTAATCACTCGGGCGGAGGCAAAAGATATGCGGCCTTGCGGAGCGAATCACAAAACCATTCTCCCCAAGCAGTCCAGGTAATTGGACGGCAGCGTCTGGTTCGCCGCCGGACTCGCGCCATGTAGCGATCACGTGCTCGCGGAAACGTTCATGCATCGACAGTCGCGGAAGGAATCGCCACGTCTCGTAATGACCATACTCGTGAAAAATAGCGACGCTGCCTTTTGGCATAACGCGGCCAAGTTTTTTAATCAGCAGAGACGGGTCATTGACAAACGAGACGACCCAGCGGCACCACGCGAAATCGTAGTCGCCCTTCGGCAAATCACTTTTCATCAAATCCACTTCGTGAATCTTCACGTTGGCGAGTGAACGGGCACGGCAGGTTGTTTCCAGCGCGCGAATGAAATTTTGTGAACGCTCCAGTGCGACCACTTCACCGGTCGGTCCGACGATCTCAGCCAGATCGATGGATGCGTAGCCGGGACCGGCTCCGACGTCGAGCACGCGTTTGCCAACCGTGATGCCGGCGCGTTGCCAGCAATCCAACACGACCGGTCGCCAGACGCGATGTTGAAGGCCGAGTCTGGCTAACTCCTCTTCATGCGTGCCGAGAACATAATCGCCTTCCGCTGCCATTTCTGATCGTCACTGATCGATGCCGGATTACAAATGCGATTTGTCTTTGCACAATCGGATCTGTCCCTGGCGCGTTACCGATTTTCCAGATCGAGGAGAACGGAAGCGACACGGGAGATTTTCTCTTTCGAGAGCTCGGGATAGATAGGAAGTGCGAGACAGTGTTCGCACAGCGCTTCCGTTATTGGAAGATCGCCTGATCGATAATCAAGATGCGCGTAAGCTTTTTGGAGGTGAACCGGCACCGGATAATGAACGGCACTTTGGATTCCGACGTCCTGCAACGCAGAGCGGACGCGATCTCGCTCTGGAGTTTCAATCACGTAGCAATGCCAGACGCACTCCGAATCGGACATGTCCGCAGGCAGCTTGTATGACGAGCCCTTCAGCAATTCTGTGTATTGTCGCGCGCGATCAACGCGAGCCGTATTCCACTCGTCGAGATACTTGAGTTTTATCGAGAGCACAGCCGCCTGGAAGCTATCCATCCGGTAGTTATACCCGATTTCGTCGTGCAAATATTTTTGGCTTTGCGCGTGATCGCGGAGAGAACGCGCACGGTGCGCTATGGATGCATCGTTGGTGATCAAAGCACCGCCTTCTCCGTAGGCTCCGAGGTTCTTAGTCGGATAAAAACTAAAACACGCAATTTGGCCAAACTGGCCTACGCGTTTGCCACGGTATCTTGCGCCATGCGCCTGCGCGGCATCTTCGATCACAGGCAAGTCCGTGTCGCTCTGCAATCGCCATGATGCGATCCATCTCCGCCGGCATTCCATACAGATGCACCGGGATAATTGCCTTGGTGCGAGACGTGATTGCTGCTTCGAGGTTGTCCGGATTCAACGTTCGACGGACAGGGTCAATATCGACGAACACCGGCGTGGCGCCGACGTAGCTAATAGCCCATGCGGTGGCTATAAATGTCATCGAAACCGTTACGACTTCATCTCCTGGACCGACATCGAGACAGCGCAAAGCCAGATGCAGCGCGCTCGTGCCGCTGTTCAAGCTGACACAATGATCAACTCCGCAATACGCTGCGAATTTCGCCTCGAATTCTGACGTTGCTCGTCCCTGGGCGAAGCTGGTCGACTCACAAATTTCCTCAAACGCGCTCAACACTTCGCTGCGCAGGGTCCGATACTGCGCTCGAAGATCCAAATACGGTACAGTTTCCATTTCAGTTTGACTTACTTCGAAACGCGCGCGGGTCGAGGATTTGTTTCTTTTGCTGATCAATGTAAGCGCAGATGCGCAACGTCGCCACCGGCCCGCCTGAGCTGCGAGCAGCGGGCCAAGCTTAGCGTGCCTCATCCGCGCAGCGTAATTGAGCGAGATCCAAAATAGCCTCTCCGTCTGCGTCCCATGCAGCAACTGCGTCGCGGTTGAAGACTGAGGATCCTGGCTCGTTGTGCCGGTTGCCGCACTTCCTAAACCACCTGGAGGGAGTCAGGGCACTCGGAGAAAGAGCCAGCGCAACAGCCTCTTTCAGGAGGGAAACAATGAACAAACGTAGGAGATACTGAGGCTACCGTTTCTTCTCGTCGCGGCTAACGTTGAGAAACTAAATAGCCTGGGCACCTACACTCCTAGACCTAATTGCGCCTCACCGGATATTGCCACCCAAGCAACAGCATAACTGGTGGCGCCCGCCGAGGCGACCGCCACCAAAATGCGGAACCCTTTATTTATTCGCGACTACTTTCGTCACTGGCTTGCTCACTTCAAGCTGAGCGCTCACTTTCTGGATTTGCGCGGCCTGCTCTTTGAGCTGCGCAACCATGGTCTGCATTTCGCTTTTTAGTTGGCTGATGCTCGCCTGCTGTTCCTCGATTTTCTTCTGTTGTTCCGCGGCTTTGGTCGCCGCAAAGTCAGTAGTCCATCCCAGTTGGCCGGTTGATGTGTCGATGGTAACGATGTTATTGCCAGGGGCCTGGGGTGTAAAATGACTCACGATGCCGCCGATAAAACACTGCGATACGCCGGCCGCAGTCGGCAGGTTGTCGCCAATGCGGGTTGTGTTGTTCTCACCAGCAACACCTGTAACGTCCCAGCCGATAGATATATTTCCACTCTCTCCGCCGGTATAATTGTCGCCGGCTCTCCAGCCTACCGCAGTATTGTTACTGCCACTGAGGGCGTTTTCGAGCGCTCGCCTGCCAACGGCCACGTTTTCCTCACCACTTGTCAGGGCGCTGAGCGCAATGCTCCCAAGAGCCGTGTTAGCGCCATCAAAAGCTGTAGTGCCATTGAAAGCTGACAGCGCGGCGTCACCGACAGCGACGTTCGACTCCGTGGTTGTGTTGTTAAAGAGCGCAGCGGCACCAATGGCCGTGTTGTTACTTGCGGTGGTATTGTTCCTGAGCGCTGCAGCGCCAATTCCGGTGAGGTGGTTGCCGGTGGTGTTCATGAAGCCCACTCGAAAACCAATCGCCAAGTTGAAGTTGGCGTCGTTGTCCCTGAGCGCGTCCGTCCCAACGGCCATGTTAAAGTTGCCGGTGGTGTTGTTGGCAAGCGCCGAAGAACCAATCGCCACGTTGAAGCCGCCGGTAGTATTGTTATGAAGCGCATTTAGGCCGACGGCGGTATTGGCGATCCCGCTGGTGAGACTGAACAGAGCGTCCGTCCCCTCGGCGGTGTTGGCGCCGGGATAGCCGCCATCCGGTGGCGGGTTGACCGCTTGCGTGTTTTGGACAAGTGCAAAGCAGAGCGCAATTGCCAGGGTAAAAAAACCGCAACGCAAGGGCGAGCGGTTGATGGATCTTATTAGAGTTTTCATTTTTCTTTGTTATTTGGATAATAGTTGCCCTGTTTGAAAACGTGAACTGCCCTCCAGTTCGCGCGAAGCCAAAAATCATCCGAAGAAATGCGATCCCCAGAAGGGATTTCTCATTCATTTGGCTGAGTCCCGGCTCCCGTTGTTTGCAATCACGCGATGCGCCGGTCCAGCGTCGATCATCCAACAAACTACTACTTCAGTCTGGCCGAAGATGCGTTGGAACGTCCCAGGACGTGATCGAAGCTCTGCATATCAAATCGCGCTTCAACGTGTCAAGCACAATACTGCTCGACCTTTGAACACGGTGTCGATCTCCCCAAAGACAACCCCTTGTGTATTCTCCAGATTTCGAGCTATGCTTGCGGAGCATTCGACAAGGCGGACCTATCATGCGCCCGATGGCCGCCGCGGGATAAGCGGCAGCGATTTCGCCATTACCTCACTACCTTTTCGGGCGACAGTGTTACCGAGGAGCTTCGTGCAATCTGTATTGTAAAGGAGAAATTCATATTGGATCCTGTTTCGCAATTTTCTGAAGATGAGCTGTGACGGTTGTCTCCGTCGGCGAAGCTGGCGGGTAACTGCTGTTCCCGTTAGGCGCAGCATGATCCATTACCGGCCGTGTCGGTGACCGATCGATTTCATAGACCTCGTAAATCCTCTCGCCAGCATACCAAAAATCCTTTACGAGTCGGGATTTGAGTTCTGGGTGGGTTGCTAATGCAGCGAGGAAATTTCGTCGTGTCTCGGGAAAAGTCTCCTTTGTTGCGGCGAATGTCAGAGCAAGGCTTTTGCCTTCCGGAAAGATGGAGTTTAGCGACGCGACCTGGCTTTCCTGATTCTCGTTTTCCATCTGTTGAAAAAACGGCCAGCAATCGCGCATCCGCTGCTGCAATTTGCGGGGTGCGAGCGCGTGGAGTTGGTTGTGCAGGCCCCAGTCAACCGAGATTACTCTCTGAACTCCAAGCCTATGCTTATTAATGAATTCAGAAAGAGAATAGATCTCTGGAGACCAACGCGCGCTGTAATGTGAATTCGCTCGTAAACGGGAGAAGTAGCCTCCCAGGTTACAAAGATTTACGGTAAAAACACAAACTGCCGCGGAAACGAGAAGAAGAGTGGCAAATCGCCGCACAGTTTTCGCCGCAAGCTGCCTGTATAATGGTTGCGCGAGAAAGATAAACGCCAGGAGAGGCAAAGGAAAAATCATTGAGTAATGATGCGGACCCCCAGCCTGCGGCGTAATAAGGATTTGCACAAATACGAGGAAGCTGATCAGGAGTAGAAAGAAACCGTGCCTACGATTCTCCCGCGCTTCAGCTTTTTGGCCGAGGAAAAATAAACATGCCAATGCCAGGCAACAATTTGCAACAATCAGCCAAAAGGGAACAAAGGAAATGATCCACTGGTCACTTTCAAAGATCTGAAAAGCTACTGCGGCACCTGAGAAGGCGCTTAGTAGTCCATCCCATTTTAGATTCAGTGGCGGAGGACTCGCAGCATGAAGGCGCAGAATGGGCAAAATAAGAAATGATGTTGTTCCCAGCCCGATTAACAAAACAATGCCTGCCACGGTCCGAGCGAGTCTTGAACATGAAACCCACAGATTCTTCAGGCTATCCGGATAGCACAACGCAATCCCAAGAATGAACGCTAATATCAGCCAGATGAAATTGAACTTATCTAAGAAGCCGAGTCCGGCACAAACGCAAATAAGAGCAAGTTTCCAAAGTTTCGCCCTATCGCGGTAGCTAAACCACAGAGCGAGCACAGCAGCCTGGAAAAAGTGCATTAACACGGTCGGACCCCAATCCAATCGGCTTGGAAACAGATTAGCCGGATCGACCGCCATTAACCATATGGCAATGGTCGCCCAGACAACTCCAACGTGCGATTTCAAGATCTGAAAAAAAATCAATAGAGTCACTGCCGCTATCAGAATTGCCGGTAGACGGATGGTCAAAGCCGAAACGCCAAAGAACCAAAAGATGGGAACGTAGATCCATGCCTTTAGGGCGCCCAGGTAGGGCATGATCAACAGCGGCACCGAGCCCAGCCGCATATAGATCATGCTATTATCGGGACCGCCTCGGGCCGCATTAACAAAGTCCACCTCGTCCATGTACAGACCGGGCAGAGCGATTCGATGGCTGGCTATAAGAACAAAAGCAAATGCCGCTGCAATCGCCAGGGCGTTTGGCAGGTAGCGGCGATTATGCAGAGTGAACTTTCTGAAGTTACTTTCGTTAATTCTGCCTGCCAATTGAGGCGACTCCTTATTCACGGCCGGCACTTGTCATTCTCATGCACGGCTTGAAAAGTTCATCCGTACAACAGGTCAAGCACCTCTTCAAGCCGAAGTGCTAGTCCTCTGCCCTTCTACGGCGCACCGCTGGGCCTCGGCAAGAACGCGCAAATAAAAGCTGGGTACTTACGGATTAATGGAGGCTGTAGACTTCGGCTAAGGCAATGCCTGTACCGCCATTGGCTCCGCTCACGACGGCGGTATATTCTCCTGCGGGCAGTTGGAGCACGAGTGCCGATTCCTGCTCATTTGGCGGCGAGAGTGAATTTCTCTGAACATCGATCGCGTTAACATCGTCTCGCCAGTTGTCGTTGGTCGCGATGGCAGTGCCAGTCGAGTCGAAGATCGTCAGTGTCGGATCACTTAGCACTCCGCTCACACCAAAACGAGCAAGCGATGGACCAAGGGCGCGCACAATGACCGTCGTGTTGCCTACGTCTCCAATGGTAAAGCCACTGATCAGTACGTCATCGTTCGTGCCGACGGAGCCGCGCGTGCTCATGTTTTTCAACTGCGAGTTGGATAAGGGAGACAAGTCGTAAAGCTCGACCAAGCCGATCCCCGTCGCCGAGTCCTTTCCGGACACAATCACGGTATAAGCGCCCGGTGGCAAAGTCTGAAAAGTGGCCGATTCTAATACATTGCCCGGCGCGAGTCCGTTTTTCTGGATGTCGGCATTGTGGGGATCGCTTTGCCAGTTGTCGTTGGTTGCAATGAGAGCGTGAGAAGAGTTAAACAGCCTCAGAACCGGATCGCTGAGAACATTGGGAACGCTAAAGCTGCTGAGCGATGGCCCCAGCGCACGAAGCACTACGGTCTTAGGGTCGGTGCCCGTGATGACAAACCCACCGATCAAAACACCGTCACCCCCTGAAACGTTCCCCCGGGTAGAAAGGTTGAGCGGTTGAGGCCCTACTGTTGGAAAGTTCGTGCTTTCCAAATGCAGCGGAATGGAATTGTACGCAGTGTTACAACTGACGGTTGGATATTGATAATAGAAAATCTTTTCACCGCTGGCGTCCAAGCCGATCAGTTGAGCGAATGTGGGACGACCGGGCAGTCCGCCGTTAACGAAGGCATAATCAATTAAGTAATTGTGCGGCGCATCCTCATAGCAACTGCCGCAGAATGGGCTGTGGATACTCTGGTTCATTGGAAAGTTCCACACCTCAGTCGCAACCTTGTTTACCAGATCCAAGCTGTACTTGCGGGGACTGGCATATTCCCGGGAAGCCCCTGGAGGCTGCTGAAATAGACTGTTTTGACCGTTATCGAACACCAGAAGCCCCAGATCGTATGTGAGCGACGGGGAATGTTGACCAATCGGCGGCAAGCTGCCTGGCGCGACCGCGATCGCAAATTTTCTCAAAGACGCAAATTGGTACCACTTCTTCGTCGGATCGCCCAGAATCCATTTGATGGCACCTGTGTTGTAATCCAGACCAATAACAAAGTTCTCGCGGCTTGAAACAACCAGAGAATTGTCAGCCCGATTGTAAGCGGCACCGTTGTTATGGAACCAGTCGACCGGCCTTGGGAAGATAAATTTGCTCGGATCGTCACCGCCAGCGACCATGGCTGCGCCGATGATGGTAGCCATGTCAAACCTTTTCAGCAGCGTGCCGTCGTTACTATCAACTTCCAGAATTGTAGATTCGAAGTAATCCGTTGTATCCGGCTCTATGAGTATCCCGTTCTTACCGGGATCGATATTATGATGCATGTTGGTCACGCCCATGTCTCTGTAGTCTGCAAGCAACCTGATGCTCTCATCAAGGCCGATTCGAAACAGTTTACTGCCTTGTGTCACGTAAACGGCGTTATCGAAGAAAGTGGAAGACGCATTAAGAGCGCCTTGCGTGGTTAGTGGGCTCACCCAACGCAGTGCTCCGTCGCTATCGAGAATGACGGGTGAGAAATCGCCGCAGGCAGACCTGTCGAAAATATAATCATAACTCAACTTGGTGCTGTTCGTCCTGGGCTGAAGCTTGGTTGGATTGTTATAGCCGCACCCCTCATCATTGAAAGCGGCGGTTGTAACCGTGGTCGGAGCTTGCTTTGAAGAACCGTCCACGAAGCTATAAGTCAGTCTAAGGGTATTCGCACGACCGGCGTAAAGTCCATAGATCGGCAAAAGGACGTTCCCGGTGTGTGGGTTTTCAAACCCCAGGCTCACGAGGTAGCTGTTGGAATAGGTGCCGGACAGTGGCCGGGCGAAAGAGCCTGGTTTCGGATCGATTGTAAATTGAATGCTCTTCAGGACACTCGTATTACTGACGTCTATGGCCAGCTTACCGTTAAAGGGCGTGATACCCGCAGTGAAGCCGCCGATTCTTATCGTGGTGTCATCTGCATAAGTTGCTCCCGCAATATGCGAGAAGACCATGAACGCAGCCCCGACGACGATTAGTGAACATGTTTTCATAAACATTGATTTTTATAGGTTTTACTAGTGAACAAGGGCCCGAGGGTTTCAGAGAAGACCGTTCGAGTCCAGCAAAAATTTCGTTAAAAATGCATTTTTTGAAGATTCTCGAGCTCGAACGGCGTAGGATCGAATCCTGCTACACAGCGCGACCTGAAGATCGAAACCGAACGAAATTTAGCCCTCACATGTGACCGTCGTTCGCTGCTGCTAGATCACTTACGCATTAAGGAAGGGTGTAAACTTCTGCCAAGCCAATGCCTGTACCGCCATTGGCTCCGCGCACGACGGCGGTATATTCTCCGGGCGGCGGGTGGAGCACCAGTGCCGATTCCCGCTCATTTGGCGGCGAGAGCGCATTCTTCTGGACGTCGATCGCGTTAACATCATCTCGCCAGTTATCATTGCTCGCGATAACGGTGCCGGTCGAGTCGAAGATCGTCAGTGTCGGATCACTTAGCACTCCGCTCACACCAAAACGAGCAAGCGATGGACCAAGCGCGCGCACAATGACGGTCGTGTTGCCTACGTCTCCAATGGTAAAGCCACTGATCAGTACGTCATCGCCCGTGCCGACGGAGCCGCGCGTGCTCATGTTTTTCAACTGCGAGTTGGATAAGGGAGACAGGTCGTAAAGCTCGACCAAGCCGATCCCCGTCGCCGAGTCCTTTCCGGACACAATCACGGTATAAGCGCCCGGTGCCAAAGTTTGAAAAGTGGCCGATTCCAATAGATTGCCTGGCGCGAGTCCGTTCTTCTGGATGTCGGCATTGTGAGGATCGTTTTGCCAGTTGTCGTTGGTTGCGATGAGAGTGTTCGAAGAGTTATACAGCTTCAGAACCGGATCGCCGAGAACACCGGTAACACTAAAGCTGCTGAGCGATGGCCCCAGCGCACGAAGCACTACGGTCTTAGGGTCGGTGCCCGTGATGACAAACCCACCGATCAAAACACCGTCACCGCCTGAAACGTTCCCCCGGGTAGAAAGGTTGAGCGGTTGAGGCCCTACTGTCGGAAAGCTTCGTGTTTTCCAGATGAATGGGCAACGCGCGATAGATCGTTCCACAATTTATGGCCGGATACCGGTAGGAAAAGATCGTCTCGCCAGCGGCGTTGACGCCCAGGAGTTGAGCAAACGTAGGACGACCGGGCAGTCCACCATTAACGATCGCATAATCAATTAGATAGTTGTTCGGGGCATCCTCATAGACGCTTCCGCAGAACGGGCAGTAGATACTTTGGTTCATTGGGAAGTTCCACACTTCAGTCGCGACCTTATTTACCAGATCCAGGCGATACTTGCGTGGACTCGAATAGCGCCGGTCGCTCGGTTGCGCGTTATCAAGCACCAGGAGGTTGTGATCAGCGGTAATCGAGGGCGCGTGTTGGCCAATTGGAACCGTGCTGCCGGGTGCGAGCGTGAGCGCAAATTTCCTCAGAGACGGAAATTCGTGCCATTTTTTCGTCGGATCGCCCAGAATCCATTTGATTGCGCCTGTTTCATAATCGATGCAGATGAGGAAATTCTCCCGGCTCGAAACGATCAAAGAGTCATCGGCTCGATTGTATGTGACGCCGTTGTTATGGAACCAATCGGTTGGGGACGTATGAACGAACCGGTTGGGATCGTCTCCCCCGGCAATCATGGCCGCGCTGATGATGGTGGCCAGGTTCCATTCTTTCAAAACCCTTCCTGAAGCGTCCACTTCAATGTTCACGCAGTTATAGTAGGTTCTGGTATCCGCATCGAGGATGATTCCCACTTTACCAACGTCGATGTTATGGTGGAAATTAATAATTCCCAGATCGGTGTAATCGGCTAGCTCGGTGAAAGCGCCATCGAGGTCGATTCGAACCAGTTTACGGCCTTGACCCATATAGGCCGCGTTATCAAAGAAGATGACACTACCGGCGGAGATGCCGGCTGTGCCCACCCATCGCAAGCGGCCATCCGTATCGAGGATCGCAGGTTGGAAATTGTTGCATCCTCCCTTAATCATGGCGTAGTCGTAGCTCAGATCGGTGCTATTTGTACGTCGTTGCAGGATAGTCGGAGTCTTGTATCCGCATGGAGTATCGAACATGAAGGTGGCGGTTGTGATACTCGTGTTAATTTGCTTTGACGACCCGTCCAAAAAATGAAACGTCAGTCTGACGGTGTTATTGTATTCATCGTAAAGTCCATAGACCGGTAAGACGACTTCGCCGGTTTGTACGTTTTCGAACCCACGATCAATGAGGTACGAATTCGCATAAGTGCCTGACAGTGGTCGCGTAACTGAGCCGGGTTTCGGCGTAATCGTGAACTGAATGCTTTTCAAAAGGGTCATGTTGCTGACCGCCAGGCTCACTTTACTGATGAAGGGTGTAGCGCCTGCCGTTTGGCCAGTGATCCTTATCGTCGTGTCATCTGCCTGGTTCGCGCCGGCAAAATGGGAGAAGACCATAATGACGGCCCCGACGACGATTAGTGAGCATGTTTTCATAGGGATTATTTTCTGTAGTTTTTGGCTCAAGAAGACTGCCCGAGGGTTTCAGAGAAGGTCGTTCGAGTCCAGCAAAAAATTGGATGAAACGCATTTCCTACAGCCGAATTTGTACTCTAGCTCCAGAGTGCCGAGGCGAATCGCAATAGAGCCCGAATTGAATGTCGAACCGGAAGAATCCAGTTGTTGGACCTGAGTATTGCGTGCTGTTGGTAGGCCCTTACAGGATCACTGGACGGTGTAGACTTCTGCTAAGGCGACGCCTGTACCGCCATCGACTCCGCGCACAATGGCGGTGTACGCACCCGCAGGCAGATGAAGCACGAGTGCCGATTCCGAGGGATTTGGTGGAGCCAGTCCATTCCTTTGAACATAGATCGCGTTAGGATCATCTTGCCAGTTATCGTTCGATGCAATGGGAGAGCCAGTCGAATCATAGATCGTCAGTGTAGGATTAGTTAGTACTCCGTTCACACCGGAAGAAGTGAGCGATGGGCCAAGGGCACGCACGATGACGGTGGCGCTGCCTACGTCTCCCACGATAAAACCACTGATAAGCACGTCATCGTCCGTGCCGACCGAACCGCGGGTGCTCATGTTGACCAAGTTGGAATTGGATTGCGGCGAGAGATCGTAAAGCTCGACCAAGCCAGTGCCCGGAGACGGATCTTTGCCAGTGACTATCACGGTATAGGCGCCCGGCGCCAGGGTCTGCAAAGTGGCAGACTCCAATAGATTGGTAGGCGCGAGTCCACTCTTCTGGATATCGGCGTTGTGAGGATCGCTTTGCCAGTTGTCGTTGGTGGCAATAAGAGTATGAGAAGAGTTATATACCCTGAGAACTGGGTCTCTAACAGGGTGGGAAACGCCGAAGCTACCCAGCGATGGCCCGAGCGCGCGAAGCAGTATCGTCTTGGGCTCGGATCCGGTAATGATGAAGCCACCAATCAGAACGTTGTCACCGATGGAAACTGTTCCGCGGGTGGAAAGGTTCTGCGGCAGAGGACCCACTGCTGGAAACTTGGTGTTTTCCAGGTGAAGAGGAATAGCGTTAAAGGACACGGTACAACCCGGCGTACTGTGGTATTGATAGCGAAAAGCCGTCTCACCGTCCTCGTTTAAGCCGATCCACTGCGCCAAACTTCCAGGGTCTTGAACACCATCGACAAATGTAAAGTTGATGAGGTAGTTGAACGGCGCATCCTCATAGACACTCCCGCAGAACGGGCACCACAAACTCTGTCCCAACTCGAAATTCCAGATTTCCGTCGCGGTTTTTGCGTTCAAATCTAACTTATACTTACGAGGCGCTGAATAGGAACGCTGCGCACCAGCTGGCTCCTGAAAGGTGCTGTTTTGTCCGTTGTCAAACACCAGGATGTTCTGGTCAAACGTGACCGAGACAGCATGTTGTCCGATCGGAGGCAGGCTGCCAGAGGCGAGCGTGAGCGCATATCGTCTTAGAGATGGAAATTGGTACCATTTCTTTGTCGGATCTCCGAGGATCCACTTGATGGCACTTGTGTCATAATCGATGCAGATGAGAAAATTTTCCCGGCTCGAAATGATCAAAGAGTCGTCCGCCCGGTTGTAAGCCACGGAGTTGTTATGAAACCAGTCGTTTGGCGTGGGGTACACGAACTGGTTTGGATCATCTCCCCCGGCCCTCATGGCTGTGGCGATGATGGTGGCCAGGTTCCACGTCTTCAAAAGGTTGCCCGACGCGTCCACCTCAATGTTCACAGAATTGTAGAAAGACGTGGTATTCGCATCCAGGATAATTCCAACTTTGCCAGGATCGATATTGTGATGGAAAAAAGTGATCCCGAGGTTGCTGTAATCGCCAACCTGAGTCACAGCGCCATCGAGATCCATTCGATACACCCTTGGACCATTAGGAATATAGACGGCATTATCGAAAAAGGTGGTAGGAGTCGTCGCGAAACCACTCGTGCCCACCCAACGCAGCGCCCCGTCTGTATCGACGATAGCGGGTGAGAAAAGGCTGCATGCTCCCTTAACCAGGATGTAGTCGTAGCTTAAGGAAGCGGTCGACCTACGCTGCAGAAATGTAGGAGTTTTGTATCCGCATGCATCATTGAACGTGGCTGTTCCAATCGTGATGTTTGCCTGCTTGGACGAGCCATCAAGAAACCGGTAAGTCAGTGTAACGAGATTACTGTATCCATCGTAAAGCCCGTAGACCGGCAAAACGATCTCGCCGGTTTGCGGGTTTTCGAAATGCCGATCGATAAGGTAGGAATTAGCATAGGTGCCGGAAAGTGCTCGAGTGACGGACGCCGGCTTTGGCCTGATTGTGAACTGAATGCTCTTCAGAACGCTCGTATTGCTAGCCATCAAATGCACATTGCTGATAAACGGCGTCGCGCCTGGCGTTTGACTCGTAATTCGTATGTCGGTGTCATTCGCCTGATTGGACCCGGCAACGGGAGAGAACAGCATGAGCACGCCAGCGATAATGGTGACGGAGATCGAAACAGTTTTCATGACGCTTTTTAAGAGCTGATTTCAAAATCCAAACGCCAAATCCTCTCAAAAGCGGCCTTCGTGTCCAACAAAAACTGATAGCCGCAATCAGGATCATCATGCTTTCTCCACCATCTTGTGTTGCTTTGAAGAGCGAAACTGATATGGAGCAACCAATAAGTTTAGCAGGCTTGGGGGTTGCAGATGACAGGCACGGATAAATTAGAAGAATACGACTCGGGACGAACAATCTCAGCGTCGTTGGCAGCAACTCCCCGCGAGCGCTCGATAAGCTTGATAACGGGTGTTCTTTGCTTTGTTCTGTCCCTTCTTTTTTACTATGGCACGGTTCTTCGGGTGGACTTTAGCCGGACTGACTTTCTCGATCTAGGTCCTTATCCGGACGGGGTGGAATATTTCGCGCAGGCTAAGTCGATCTTGAAAGAAGGCGCGCCGACAATTCAGATTGGATACGACAAATTACCCTCGCGCTACCCGCCGGGCTACCCAATTTTAATGATCCCCTGGCTCAGATTTTTGCCTCACAATGGGATCCTGGCCCCATTTAGAACAAATCAGACGATCGGCCTGTTCCTCTTAGCAGGCAGCTTCGTGCTTTATTTCGCGATTGGAAGGCCGCTCGCTGGGGGATTGGCGGCCTTGTTAGTCGCAACCCAACCAGCATTCGTTACCTTTAGCCGATCGTCGATAAGCGATCTCAGCGGTGGGGCTGTTATAGTACTCGCTTTTGCACTGGTATACTTGGGACTGCGCTGGCGCCGGCGCTGGTTAATTTATCTCGCTGCCGTTGTTCTTGGCCTGTCCTTGTTTATTCGGCCGCAGTTGATGTTCATGGCTCCCCTATTAATAGCTATGGCTCTGTTTCCCGCTAACGAATCCCGGATGAGGTGGTTCATGCATTGCTTCCTTGCCGTTGCTGCGTTTGCCGTGGCCGCAAGCCCGTACTTTATTCTCAATACGTTGGAATTTGGCCATCCGTTAAAGACCGGTTACGAGTTTTGGCTACCCTCATTGGCGAATAAGCAAGGTGCATTCTCATTACATAATGTACCTGCTCAGGTTACCCTGATTTGGTCTGAGATTACTCTTAGGTGGAATCAGTTTCGGGTCGCGAACCTCTTTGGCACCGGTAGTTACGTGGTTCCGGCTTTCGTTATTCTCTCTATGCTTGGACTGCCCTTTGTACGTATGCGGCGGTTCGAAATCAGCGCGTTCCTGGCAGGCACGGTTTATTTTGTGGCGATCGTAACTTACGCCTACGTCGAGGGCAGGTTCTATATACCTATTCTTCTTCTTTTGGTTGCGCTCGCAGTGCTGCCTGCGGAATGGGCCGTGGGTCAAGCTGTCAGGGGACGGGTCTCGATCTGGGGCGTGGCAGTGTTGGCAGTATTCGTGCTAAGCTGTGTCGGTTATCCGTCACGATCAGGCTTTGAGCCGATAAATGGTCGATCACAAGCTTGGGACGCTCTTCATTACGCAAATGGCGTTGGGCAATCCCCCCGATACGAGGCGCAGAAGGAATTCCTTAGGGTCTGCCGAGGCGCACCCGGCATTATTTTATCCGACATCGATCCTCCCTATTTGAATGCCCTACTGCCAAAGCCATTTGTAGCAGCGCCGATCGACGGTATCCATAATTACTGCTATAGCCGGCTCTGGCATTACGGAAAGGTTCAGGCGGCCGAACTAGTCGTGAATGGCCTGGGCGGCAGAACTCCTGTTTACGGTCTACTGCTACCCTCAAAGGAGGTTGATCAGGACATCAAACGCTTGCCGTCGGTGCAAGGTTACAGTTGGAAACGGCGTAATGGGACCAACCCAGCCGCTGTGATCGTAACGTTGACAAAAGATGCCACCGCTTCGACTTTAGAACCCGCTTTTCGCTCGGTGGAGCGATGACAAATGAAGCTATCGGTCGTTATCCCTTGTTACAATGAGCAATCTACGATTGAGACTGTCGTAGAAGCAGTCCGCGGTGCGCCCGTCGACGACATCGAAATCATCGTCGTGGATGATGGCTCAACTGATGGAACGAGAGAACTTCTTAAAGCGAAACCTCAAGGATGGGTCGATAAGCTCGTGCTGCAGGAGCGCAATCTTGGCAAGGGAGCAGCTTTGCGCGCGGGTTTCCAGGCAGCTACGGGCGACATAGTAATCGTTCAAGACGCCGACCTGGAGTATGACCCACAAGAATACTCAATCCTTCTTGCACCGATTCTGGAGGATCGTGCCGACGTTGTGTTCGGCTCCAGGTTCCTGGGAGGCCGGCCTCATCGTGTGGTTTACTTCTGGCATATGGTGGGAAACCGCTTTCTCACACTGCTCTCCAACATGCTTACAAACCTGAACCTCACTGACATGGAGACATGTTACAAAATGTTTCGGCGCGAATTCCTGGACAGCATTACTATTGAAGAGAACCGGTTTGGTTTTGAACCTGAGATAACCGCGAAGGTAGCAAAGGCCCGTTCCAGAGTCTTCGAGGTTGGCATTTCGTATAACGGCCGAACGTACGAACAGGGGAAAAAAATCGGATGGCGTGACGGCATGAGAGCTGTTTATGTGATTTTCAAATATAACTTATTTCGTAGGAACAAAAGTTTATGGAGGAGCAATACTCAGGAGTCGACATCCTCGAATCGCTCGAAAGCGCGGACAACTACAACGATTACTTAACTCGCTTGATCCGTGAATCGGCGGAATCAATGGATCTGATCGACTTCGGCGCGGGCATCGGAACCTTCTCCAAGCGCTTAAGAACGGTTGGTTACAACGTGAAATGCGTCGAACCGGATCCCTTACAGAGACGACGACTCGAGGAACAAGGTTTCGACACTTTGGAGAATATTACCGGTGTCGCGGATAATTCGGTGCCATTTGTTTTTTCGCTAAACGTCTTTGAGCACATCCAGGACGATTTGGTAGCCCTAAGGGAAATTCGCCAAAAATTAAAACCAGGCGGTACTCTTCTGATTTATGTGCCTGCGTTTGCGTGTCTCTGGACAAATCTGGATGAGAAACTTTGCCACTATCGCCGCTACACAAAAAAGACCCTTCGGCGCCTTGTTGAGCAAGAAGGTTTCGTCGTTGAAGACGCTCGATATGCAGATTGTCTCGGGTTTATTGCCGTGCTTATTTTTCGGGCGCTCAACAGAAGCGCCTCCGCGGTAACGGCAAGTTCAATCGCTCTCTATGATCATTGGCTATTTGCGCCAAGCCGCGTCCTGGATAGGCTTTTCGATCGATGGTTTGGGAAGAACGTCTACGTTCGCTGTCGAAAGTAAGCTGTCGTTTTTCGCGACCGGTAAAGCACATGCCACATAAAATGGCTCCAGCAATTTCCAAAAGCATCCAGAGTCAGTTCAAGTTCAGATTTGTAGGGCAGAGGTGTCGGTTGCTATTCTTGTTCGTTACTGCGGCATGCGTTTCGTTTGGCTTACAACTACCTCCTTTAAATGGCGACACAGTAACTTCTGAAACGACAGAGTCCTCGTCGCCCAGCACCTCCAATTCGCGCAACGCCACGACCACAGGCGCCGTTACCATCCCAACCCCAGACAAAGGTGGCGAACCGGTAAACGTTAAAGAATACGGCGCGGTGGGCGACGGCGTAACAAACGATACAGCCGCCTTTATTAAGGCTTTAGAGATTTGTGCGACACACGGCGGAACTTGTCTGGTTCCCGAAGGAACCTATCTTATCTCTCCTTCGGGTATCTCGACGGGACGCCACAAAGCATCAGTGGTGTCGGGCGTCCATCTCAAGGGCGCTGGGCACGGAGGATCTATTTTGAAAATTGCCGGGATGCCAACGGATCATTTTCTACCATGCGAAGGAGACAACTGGAGCGTCGAGAACCTGACCTTGGACATGGGGGATTACACTCCACCGGTTGGTAGAGCAGCTATCTCTTGCAAGGGTGACAACTGGCGAGTCTCAAACTGCAGGGTCCTCAAGATCGGCAGGACGGGGATCGCTGCTTTTGGCGGTAGCAACTGGTCTATCGAAGGAAACTATGTTAGCAGGACAGTGCCGGGAGCGAGACCACCGACTTGTGCGATTCTCGTCACCGCCAATGCTGGGATGTGGTCGAGCAATGGACGCGTCATCAATAACATTTGTGAGGGCGCTGGGATTACGTTCTCTGGTAGTAACGGCATGATCGCCCGCAACCGGATAAACAGATCGGGAAGTGGCACGGGCATCTTCGTACAAGGATCGCCCAGCACGCACGCAGCGACCATAGTCGGTAACATCTGTAGCGGCGGGACTTCGGGTTATGACGCTGCGCAGGGAGGGAGATGGTGGTCAGTGAGTGGTTTTGAAACATGGGCCGCGGACTCTGTGATTTGCAATAATACTGCCCACGACAATGACGGCGGCGGATTCGCCATTGGCGGACCAAATAGCATAGTGGTCGGGAATAAAGCGTATAATAACGGCCGCGTGCGCCCTGGATACGCCGGGTTCAATGCGCGCATAAATCTAACAAATGGAACATCTGCATCTCATTCGATCTTTATAGGAAACTCTTCGTACGATCAGGATTACGGTTATAAGGAACAGGGTAGTGGATTAAGCGACATCAAACAGATTGGCAACGACTACAACCGTAACAGGAAGGGGCCTACTAAGTCTTTCAGCACTGGCGGTCAGCTGCCGATTTCGCCTGAAATGAAAAGTAAATTAAAAGCGCTTGCCGACGATGGGGATGTGCCGGATAGCGCCCGTCACGTCGTTCGCGAATATCTTAGTCGATAGGGACGGTTTTATTCGACGACCCTGGTTACGGTCACTTTCGCCAGGAGCTGCTTGTGATCTGCATTGTAAAGCCGAAATTCGTGAGTGGAACCAGCCTCGATCCAATTCGCCTGCCCCGAACCGCGCGGTGAGTCTGCAAACAATCGCTCCTCGCGCCCGTTCGTCGAAACATAAACTTTTCCGTCAACGCTCTTCCATGAAATGGTCGTTTGGCCCAGTCCTTCGCCGGCAGGCACGGGATTTGGAGACGCACTGAGGTTGGGCGCCACTTTGGTGACGAAGACGACGCCGTCCGTAATAAGCACGCTTTCAAAGTTCGACAATCGGAACTGTTCATTGCGACCCAATGCGATGCTTCCGGCACACTGTTCGTCCACCAACTCTTTAACAAAACCAACCATGCCGTGGGAATGACACGGGAAAGGATCGAGAATTGACGGCTTAGGATCGAATCTTCTGCCGTCAGGAAAATCGTCAAGGTAACCTGTGCCCCAATCCTCAATGGCGTACAACCCGCCTGGCTTCAAATGATGATGAAACAGGTGCCAGAACGTTGTTCTAGTTAGCTCGCCAATATGCGAGGCATCATCGATGATGATGTCAAATCCTTCAGGGGCGATGCTCATAGCCACCTCAGACAGGAACTGTGTATCTGCCTGGCTGCCTTTGAACAGCTGAATACGCTCTCCGGGAATGAAGCCTTCTGGCAACTCGAGATCGATTCCAGCAATGGTACCTCTCGGGAAATAATCGCGCCACAGTTCAAGTGAGCCGCCCTTGCGGACGCCTATCTCAAGAAGCTTCACATCCTTATCTGTCCAACGTGAAAGAATGGGGTCATACACTTCGAGATAATGGTGTTGTATCTTGTCGGTGTCGTAGCCGGCCAAGTTTAGCTGTTCACTTCGCATATAGGTAGACGAACCTGCCTGACGCACCGCTCTTATAACATCGATCGTTGCTGAAACCTAAAAAGGACTCCGAGCGAGCTGTGACACCATTCCATGCTCTGTTCTGCGGTGACATGCACTATTGAACTCTCGCAAGGTGTTTTACTCGCGCGTCGAACTCGGCCTCCAACTCGTCGGCTGCGGCAGGTGAGTGTTCGGTAGGCCGGGAAGTTTGCTCGATTTCGGCGGAAAGTCGCCGCGCCTCTTCGACGATCGCCGGATCAGTAGCGGGATCCTCAGATTTGAAATCCGGTGGTACATTGGAACTATTGATCCGCTCTGAAAGCGGCTCGAGGCATTTGGCAGAATACGGCTCGTCCAAAAAATCAAGTAACGAGCGGAGAGTCGACTCGGGATTCTCGAGTAAGGCCGTATAATGCAAGCGATACACCCCACGCGGTCCGTAAGCTTCCTCTGCCTTCAAACATGCTCTAACCGTGCGCAACCAATATTTATACGCTTCTTCTTCGTTCGCCGCGAGATGCGTCCCCGCGACGCGGTGGAAATTGAGCATCGAGCGCACGACTGAATCCACATCGCGCACGATGTGGATAAATAAAGCGCTTGGAAAGAGCTTGCGCAGGCCACAAATGTGCAACGAATACTCTGGCGTTTGATCTACCCAGCGTGTCTTGTGTTCCGAGTCCGAAGCCGCTGTTCGAAGCGAATCAACGAGTTCGGAGTAGGGCGTTTTATCGATGATTTCGTACTGCTGAACCGCTGCACTCGTAGCAGCATCGAATTCGCCAGTCACTTCGCCCAGATAAAGTCCCCGCTCCTTGAGTAGGCGTTGGACTGCTATAATCAGGCGTTTTCGGTCGAGATCACAACGATGTTTAAGGACCAAAGAGTTGATGCTGCGTCCGATGTGGGAGAAGAATTCATCGCGCGAGATGTCCATTGCACTTAAAATCGAGAAGATGCCGCGCGCCGCGCCAGTTTCGTAACTCTTCGCGACGTTCACCGCGAAATCTCCCATCCAGTTGGATTCCGGCACTGGAAAGATGTTTGGATGATGGCCAAGGCACCACGCGAGAATGCTAGTTCCAGATCGGGGCGAGCCCACGACAAAGACAGGTTTGGCTGTTAGGGGTTCCATTTTGCTCTCGTCAGATCGTTAACCGCTGGGTCTTTCGACGCATCCAGAAGCTGCCTCCACCCCAACTGATTGACTGCTTAGAGTCAGCCTCAAGTTTTTCCAAACTCGGAAAAGCAGCCTCGAGGTCTTTCGGATATTTGTACGCCAGGTACCGATTCGCCATGAGTACCTCGAACTCAGAATTAAAGGCCAGGAACGCTTGTAACAGGTATTGCTCGGTCCAAAATCGAAATTCCTCCTTCACCCAATCGCGCCGGTAATCGAACGGAAAGAAAATATCATGGACATGCACAATGACACCTGGTTTGAGCCGTGGCAGCACTTCCAAGAATAGATAATTGACGTCCCCGCCAATTTTTACTGTGTGAGAACTGTCGATAAACAGGACATCGCCAGGACCGAGTTGTGAAAAGAAATCAAGATCCATATCTTGGACCTTCTTCTCGATTAGCGAATGCAACCCGTGAAAGCCCCGCTTGAGAAATTCTTGAGGAAAGGGTTCGATGCAGATGAGAGTCGAGTTGTTGTTTTTCGTGGCAGCTTGGCCCAAAAGCAGGGAAGAAAAGCCGCTGCCGACTTCGATGATTAATTGCGGCTGAAAATTGCGGACCATGCAGTAAGCGACCAATGCATCCGTGCCATCAAAGAGATGGTTATTGAGATAAAAGTGGCCAGGTTCTTCAGTTGGCGTCATTGGAAACTGCTCGTACTCATCCCGGAATTTTGGAAAGCGCGTTCGCAGCAGATCGAGCTGTACCAAGTCGTTCATATCGATCGCTACAAGTTTGCTCGGCCGATTCCACAGCGTTTCGGGTAAGCTCTGAGTGTCGGGAATTGGTTGATAGAAATGCACGGGTGTCACATGAAAACCATGCCGTTCCCAAGTCGCAAAAATCTCCTGAAATCGTTCGCTGTGCAGACAACGAGGCATGACCGCGGCGAGGAATTGCGAAAGATCCATTACGTTGATGTTTCCGCGCAGCGCTTCATCTGCAAGCTCACGCAGAGCCTGCGGCGCGGAATCGAGGTCGCGTCTGACCTGCACGGAGTCAACGGGTGTATGCGGTTGACTGGCGCCGTATAAGCGAAAGTCATACACCGTCGAATCCACAAGCCATGAGATCTCCGTGCCCCGCCCAGACTGTCCCCGGGTGAACAACCTTTCATCGCCAGGCGAGGTGGAAACACGAACCTCCGCTCCAGCTGGATCGTCGGTCTCCCATGAAATTACCACGCAGCCTTGCCCAAAAGAGATGGGATTCGGGTTCGCGCTGATTTTCCCGGTGATCGCTCTGGCTCGCGCCGTATTACTCACTCGTAGGAACGCAGATCAATTTTTTACTGGTTTCGTCACGCCCCGGCCGTGCCATCGCTACCGATCGTTTCGAACTTCTCAGATGCTCGTCACTGAACAAAAGCTCCAGTTTTTTGCGCGCCGCATCGGTTGAGTAATGGGCGCGTGTTTTGGCGATGCCATTTTCAGAGATCCGATTCCAAAGGTCCTCCGAGTTGTAGAGTTCTATTAATGCCCGTGCAAAGTCTTCCGGGTTGTCAGCGACGAGAATGTCTTCGCGATCCTGAAGTTCCATGCCTTCGATAGCCAGAGATGTTGCAACCACTGGCACACCAAAAGCCATGCTCTGGTTGATCTTGCCTTTCACGCCTGCCCCAAATCGCAGCGGCGCAACGGATAGCTTTACGCTATCAAAGAACGGACGAACGTCTCGCTGAAATCCTGCAACAACGATCCTCTCAGTTGCCAACGCAGCGACTTCTGGCGGCGCCTTGTCGCCGATAATGTAAAATTTGGCATCGTGCAGATGTTCGCTCACAAGAGGCCAAATGTCTTTCGCGAAGAAGAGAACCGCGTCGATATTTGGCGTGTGTTGGAACCCGCCGATAAAAAGCCAATCTCGCCGCAGCGCGAACGGCGTCTTTGAGCCCGGGACCTCAGTAATCGTTGGGACGATCTCAATAGACTTATCTGGCCTGGCTTCGCGAAGAAGCTTCTGTTCCACGCTGCTCACCACCCAGGTCTCATCGGCTTGGTCAATGAGATCATATTCCAGCTCTTCTTGCTGGCGTGCCTTTTCTCGCGTCTCCGGGCTGCTTGTGATCTGGGCCTCCCGATCGGTGCGAACAAAGTGTAGATCGACGGTATCAAAAATGATGCGGCTTCGCGGCGCGTACAGCCGAGTATCCGCGATATGTTTGCGAGCAAAGTCGCACCGACTTAAGACCACAGCGTCGAACTCGAGGCCGTGCGAAATGAGATAATCACGCACTTTCTTGAAACAAGGGTAGTAAATGATTTCAATCCCACGCTTCTGCAATTCGTCCCCGTAAGGCGGGACATTCGCGAGGTTATCAGGAATAAACGTCACACGATGGCCTAACTGATGAAGGATGTTAAGAATATGGAACATCCGGACTGATCCCGCGTCCTTATCGGGCAATGGAAGATGATGGTCGATCACCAAAATGTTTTTTCGGCGATGCATCTTCATTATTCGCTCGTTCAATTGCTCGATTTTGCCGTCATAGTGGTTAACCAGTCCCTCAACTTGCGACGTGTGCCGAGCTTTAGCTTCCGCAAGATCGGCGTTGAACTGCTCGACATCGCTCCTGTGGCGGGCTTCGGTTTGCGCCAGATAGGCTTTAAGGTCCTCGACTTGCGCCCAGTGCTGAGCTTCGGTTTTAGCAAGGTACTCGGTGAATTCCTCGACTTGTGATTTGTGGGAGGCTTCGGTTTGCGCAAGATGTGCCGTGAGGTGCTTGATCTCAGTTTTGTGGCGTTTTGGCGTGGCTACCAGCAGGTTCGCGCTGATTTTTCCAGTCATCTCTTTAGTTCGCTCCGTGTTACTCATTCCTAGAAACCAAGATCAACTTGTTTCTGCTATCGCCATGTCCCGGGCGTGTGCGACCGCTGCCGATTGCTCTAAACGTTTGAGATGCTCATCGCTGAACAAAAGCTCCAGTTTTTTGCGCGCCGCATCGGTTGAGTAATGGGCGCGTGTTTTGGCGATGCCATTTTCAGAGATCCGATTCCAAAGGTCCTCCGAGTTGTAGAGCTCTATTAATGCCCGAGCAAAGTCTTCAGGGTTGTCAGCGACGAGAATGTCTTCGCGATCCTCAAGTTCCATGCCTTCGACAGCCAGAGATGTTGCAACCACTGGCACACCACAAGCCATGCTCTGGTTGATCTTGCCTTTCACGCCTGCCCCAAATCGCAGCGGCGCAACGGATAGCTTTACGCTATCAAAGAATGGACGAACATCTCGCTGCAATCCAGCCACAATAATTTTATCAGTCGCCAATGCAACGATCTCCGGCGGCGGGTTGCGGCCGATGATATAGAATTTGGCATTGCCCAGATGCTCGCTCACCAGCGGATAAATTTTCTGCACGAAAAACAGAACCGCATCGGTGTTTGGTCTGTGCTGGAAGCCGCCGATGAAAAGGTAGTCTCGGCGAAGCGCGAACGGCGTGTTTGAGCCGGGTACATCGACAATGTTTGAAACCAGTTGGACAGATTTGCGGGACCACTTCTCGCGGAGCAGTTGCTGCTCGAGAGGGCTCACTACCCAGGTTTCATCAGCCTGCCCAATCAATTCATTCTCCAATTGTTGTTTCTCCTGTGCCTTGCGGCGCATCTCGGGGTCCCGGGTCACCTGCGCTTCGCGATCTTCGCGGAGGTAATGAAGATCGACCGTATCAAAGATGATGCGGCTCTGTGGTGCGTGCAGCCGAACGTCCGCAAAGTATTTGCGCGCAAAATCACATCGGCTTAGGACAACCACATCGAAGCCAGGGCCGTGTGCTAGAAGGTAATCGCGCACTTTTTTGACATAAGGATGGTAAACCACTTCGATACCTCGTTTCTGCAGCTCGCATGTGTAGGGAGGTTCGTATGCCAGATTGTCGGGGATAAAAGTGATGCGATGACCAAGCTGATGGAGAAGCTTGAGAATTTGAAACATTCGGACTGATCCCGAGTCCTTATCTGGCATGGGAACGTGATGGTCGATTACCAGGATGTTTTTGCGACCCGGCGGTGGCTGTTGCAAAAAGCTTAAATCGCCGTTGACCGGCATTGTCAGCAACTCATCCGCCCATGCCTCGGCAAAGATCGAGCGGTGAATCTCCTGGTGTCTTTTTGCGCCGGCATTGAGATCGGTCCCTCCGGTTGCTCCCTCATAGTGAATGACTTCGCTAAGCGGCTGATACAGGACCTTATAACGAGCTTGCCGCACCTTGAATGCCAGATCGGTGTCCTCATAATACCCAGGCGCGTAGCGGGAATCGAAGCCGCTCACGATTTCGAACAACGCCTTTGGAATCATCAAGGCTGCACCCGAGCAATAGTCTACTTCGCGCAAATAATTGTATTCGGGCTTTTTTGCATCATCGAATTTTCCGTAGTTCCATCCGGACGCATCTCGCCAGATAATTCCACCCGCCTCCTGTAGACGGCCGTCTGGATAGACAAGTTTTGAGCCGACAACACCAGCGCGCGGCTCTTCTGCGAATGTGTCCAACAACGCAGTAAGCCAGCCAGGAGTTACAAGTGTGTCGTTATTCAGGAACACGAGGTATTTGCCGCGCGCGGCCTGCGCGCCGCGGTTGCAGGAAGCGACAAAGCCGGAGTTTGTCTCGTTGCGTAGATAAACGGCTCCTGGCAACCTTGGAACAGCTTCTGCAGTGGCATCCGTCGAACAATCATCCACCACGATTACTTCAAACCGTTCCGTTCCCTGATGCTCCTGCAGGGAGGCCAGGCAGGCTTGCGTGAAATGGAATTGATTGAACACCGGAATGATAATTGAAACGTCCACCTGCTCGTGAACCGCAAACTCAATAGGACGGGTTGGCACGGGCGGTTCAAAAGCAGCAGTGGACGGTGTCGGGCTACGCGCCGTATTGTGAGCGGGCGTTGGATCGGTTCCGGAGATGAGGCCTTGGATTTCGTCATCGATCCCGGCAATCTCGGGATGGCTGGCTCGCCATTTCTCATAACTTGAGATGGCCTTTTCCAAGTGCCCGTAGCCTAACAAGTTCTTCGACTTTTTGGGAGAAAGCTTTGCCTTCAAGGCGGCAATCGGGTTTCCAACTTGCCAACGCAACGAAGAGCGAAGCCGAACTGCTGCGTTGCTGGCGTCGTCCAGTATCCGGCTAAGCCGTTTCGTAGCTTGCAGCTGTCTTCGCAGACGGTTTTGCAGTTCTTGTGAGCGCGACTCACTTTCGGCAAGGCTGATACTTCTGGAGCGAAGAAGCTCATTGATTTGCACGAAGCGATCCTGCAATTGTTCGACTTGCGCTTTGTGCTCTTCTTCTGTTTTAGCCAAATGCGTGATGAGTTCCTTGACCTGGGCTTTGTAGTGGGCTTCGGTTTGCGCAAGATGATCGCGTAGTTTCTCGATCTCGCGTAGCAACTCGCCGCGGTCTCTTTCGTGGGCCACGCTAAATTGCTGAAGCTCGCGCTCGAGATGCGCTCTTTCCTTTTCGTGACGCAATACGCCCACTTCCATTTCGGCAATGCGACCATCCTGGCGAGCCAGATGGAGTAGAAGCTGCCGGTTCTCGCGTTCGAGGTTTTCGATCCGCGCAAGATGTTCGACCTCGGAGCCTCGTCGCAAGGCCAGCTCGCGGCGTATGGTTTCCCTTTCTGGAACGAAAGCATTTAGCCGGGTCACCGCACCTGGAAGCAAAGCGGCTTCTCGCTCTTTTGTGGTTTCCGAAGGCTTCGCTATTTTTGTTTTGTTTCGTTCCCTAGCCGCCGCACCGGTGCCTTGCGTCGCCTCAGCGACCAAATCGCGATAAAGCTCGATCACCTTCTCGGAGACGCGAGCGTCAATCAGTTGGTCAATAGTGAAATGCGTGTGGCGTTTTTGGGCTGTGATGAGGGCCGCGACTTCTTTCAGTTTCGTATCAGGCAAGCCAGTAAAATCCACAATTCGCCGCAATTCCGTTTCCGCGTTTTCGAAAAAGAGATCGTAATGAGTAACAAGTCGCGCTTCCTTGGTTGCTGTCTCGATCACGCGCCGGTTGTAGATTTCCCAAAGTCTCAAACCAAACGAATAGGACGTTCCGTTTCGTTCTCGCATCGAGTAGGCAACTTCAAGCGGATTACGCACGACGATCAGAGTTCTCAGCCCCGGCAACAGGTCCTCCCAAAAAGGCAACGTCAAACTGTTGCGTGGGTCCTTCCAGCCCCAAACGTTTGCCGAGGCAAATCCTTCGATGAGGATTCGCGCTTTCAGACGCAAAGGATCAAGCTGGGGATGTTTGAAATCCTCGTCGGCCTTCGGCGGCAGGTCCCAAGCCCCACCAAGTGCGTTCAGTAATTCGTCGTTCAGCGCCACAAAGCCCAAATGTTCCCAGAAGCCATCTGGGTTATCGGCTTGCGGCGGCATCAATTCGTTTTTTTCGCCAAGGTAGAGCCCGCAAGCATGCAACAACCTCGTCAGCATTGACGTGCCAGAGCGGTGCGCACCTGCAATGCAAATCGCCGTGTGGGTGTCGGCAGTATTTTTCACTCGAAACGCCTAAACAACGATGGGCCGCTTAATGCGTCAAGCCGATTAGTCGGCGCGGCCATGTGCTACAGCGGTGGAGCGCATAAGAGGGTCTGAAACAGCCGCAAGGGTTGGCGATGCTCTTATTTGCGACCAGTGACCTGAGTTTCGGCAAGCACTTTGGCCTGCTCAGTTCCCGCATAAAGGCGAAGCGCAAATGTTTTCCCTGCTCATGTTGCCAAACCGCGCAGTTCCAGGCGCCCAGGCTATCGTTGAGAAGTGCCGTTTATGCTTCCGCAAATCTTCATCGCACAAATTGGGTCCTGCATTTAGCTTCTCTCCGATGCAGCGAAATGACGGCCGCGCGCCAGATGAAATTCGTCCGATCAATTTTGAGTTGAACGTGGCGCCGCATGCGAGCGGTTCCGTTTTAGTTTCCATGGGCAAAACGCGGGTCATTTGCTCCGTCACGATCGAAGACGGTGTGCCACGCTGGATGAAAGAACAGGGCGTGACCGGTGGTTGGCTTACTGCGGAGTATTCGATGCTGCCGTACTCGACGCAGCCGCGCAAACCTCGCGACATTACAAAAGGCCGCGTCGATGGTCGCAGCGTCGAAATTCAACGGTTGATTGGCCGATCGTTACGCGCGGCGATCGATTTGGAAAAACTCGGACCACGCACGGTCTGGGTGGATTGCGATGTCCTGCAAGCCGACGGCGGAACGCGCACGACCGCGATCACCGGCGCGAGCCTGGCGCTCGCTATCGCCTGCCGAAAATTCGTTAGGGAAAAAAAACTCGATGCGCCGCCGATGCAAAAGTTGGTTGCCGCAGTGAGTGCCGGTATTCTCGATGGCGAGGCAATCGTGGATCTGAATTACGACGAGGACAAACACGTTGCAGTTGATTTCAACCTTGTCGCAACCGAAGACAGCGATTTTGTAGAAGTCCAAAGCTCAGGAGAAGAAGCAACATTTACCGGTTCACAATTGGATGAAATGCTCGCCCTGGGGCGCAACGGCATCAGCGCACTCATCGGCGCGCAACGCGCAATCTTAGCGCGAATTATGGTGACGCCGGCGGAGAGCTGATGCTTTCTGAATTTGCAGGGCGCCTGTGTCAGGCGCCGACTTCGATGTTCGTACAATGGCGCTTCACAGAAACGCCCTACAATGATTTGATCGTCCAAACGTCTTGTTTTAAAGCGAGACGCTGCACATGAAAAAGGCACTGATCACCGGCATTACGGGCCAGGATGGAAGTTATCTGGCGGATTTGCTGCTGGAGAAAGACTACGAAGTGCACGGTATCATTCGACGCGCCAGCACGTTCAACACGTCGCGCATTGATCATCTCTACGCCGACCCACACGTAAACGGCGTGCGACTGTTTCTGCATTACGGGGACCTCAGCGACTCGGTGAATCTTGTAAAGCTTCTTTACGAGTTGAAGCCGGACGAAATCTATCATCTGGGCGCGCAGAGCCACGTGCGCGTCAGTTTCGACATCCCTGAGTACACTTCCGACGTCACCGGTGTTGGCACGATTCGCATTTTGGAAGCAATCCGCGAAGCCGGATTGCGTTCTCGCTTTTATCAGGCGTCGAGCAGCGAAATGTTCGGCAAGGCCCAGCAAATGCCGCAAAATGAGAAGACGCCATTCTGGCCGCGGAGCCCTTACGGCGTGGCAAAGGTTTTTTCGTACTGGGCAACCGTTAACTATCGTGAGAGCTACGGGCTTTGCGCGAGCAATGGCATTTTGTTCAACCATGAAAGCCCACGCCGCGGCGAAACTTTCGTCAGCCGCAAAATTTCGCGCGCAGTCGCTGCCATCAAACAAGGCGTGCAAAAAGAATTGTTCCTCGGCAACCTGGACGCAAAACGCGACTGGGGCTATGCGCCGGAGTACGTCGAAGGGATGTGGCGAATTGTGCAGCACGGCCAAGGCGACGATTTCGTGATGGCTACCGGCGAAACGCACACGGTGCGCGAGTTCGCCGAGGCGGCTTTCGCGCATGTTGATCTCGATTGGAAGCAATTCGTAAAACACGACCCGCGCTATGAACGGCCAGCCGAGGTCGACTTGCTGCTCGGTGATGCATCGAAAGCGAAGAAGATTCTCGATTGGGAACCGAAAGTACGATTCGACGAGCTGGTGCGCATCATGGTCGACGCGGACATGGATTTGCTCTCGCACAACACAGTCAGAAAACACCTCGGCAAATTGCCGTGAGATGCCGATGTCCGATTAACACCGCGGCTTGAGCCCGGTGTTAACGAAGTAGAACACAGCCAAAGCCGTTTTAACGGCTTACCGCACCGGCAAAACTGTTAAAACAGTTTGGTTATTCCTATGCGCCGTTTTTCACCGGGCTGAAGCCGCGGTGTTAATGAGATTGGCAAGGGCAACGCGCTACCGCATCACAAAGGGCGCGGTGTTTTCCGGTCCCATTGAATGACCTGAAGCCATACCGGGAACCGCGCTGACGAGCGGTGCGTTCACGATCGTGACCGCCGCGCCAACTCCAACGATGTTGTATAATTGTATTATGTCACCGGACCGCATCCGGATGCATCCGTAACTCGCGGGCGAACCGATTTTCCATTCCTCGGGGGTGCCGTGGATGTAAATGTCCCTCCCAAATGCGTTGGCATTTTGCGCTTCCAGTCCACGCAACCAGAGAATCCGCGTCACGATCGGATCGCGACCAGGCGAATTAGCCCGGACGAGTTCGCCGGTGCGCCGCCGACTTTTGAACACCGTCCCCGATGGCGCATTGTCGCCAATTTTTTCCGCTATCTGCAAATTACCGAGCGGCGTAAACCTGCTGCCTCGCCAATCGCCCAGACCGAACTTCGAGGTGGAGACGGGATATGTGGCCATGAGGTTGCCGCGATCGAGAAGCGCCAACTTTTGGTCGCGAGTGCTGATCACAATCTGGTGGCGCGTGTCTGGCGCCGCACAAGACGCAATGAATAAAGCGATGACTAATGCGATCCAGTGACAGGGACGAATTGTTCTATCATTCAATTTGTGCCGCGTTCCTCCCGCACCTGGCACCCGCACCCTTCGATTCCCGATTCTCATGAGCGATTAAACCTGAAGAACTGCTCTGAGGTTTCGGTCGTTGCTTCAGAAATTTCCTGCAGAGAAACACCGCGCGCCGTCGCGATCGTTTCGGCGACTATGCGCGTATGCGCAGGTTCGCAGCGCTTTCCGCGAAAAGGCGCCGGCGCCAAAAACGGGCAATCGGTTTCGACCATAAATTTCCAGAGCGGAATTTCTGCCGCGACCTGTCGCACGGCCATGCCGTTTTTGAAAGTAACAATTCCAGTGAACGAAACGAGATGATCAAGGGCGAGAACTTCATTCGCTTGTTCAAGCGAGCCACCGAAGCAGTGAAAAACACCTCGCACCTTGCCGGTATAAGCACGCAGGACTTCAAGCGTATCTTCCCACGCGTCGCGTTGATGAATCACCACGTTGAGCCCGAGCTCGACGGCCAGATCGAGTTGCTGCTGGAACAAACTCGACTGTTTAGATTTGTAGGCGCCGTCGCGAATTTGCGCTTCGATTTCTTCATCGGTTTCACTTCGCAGAGCAGTCATCACCTGCACCTGGTCTTCCTTAGCCACCTTTTCACTCGCCAAGTGGTGATAATCGAAGCCGGTCTCGCCAATCGCTACCACGCGCGGATTTTTCGCCAGTTCGCGTAGCGGTGTGATCACATCGTCCTCCGCCTCCTCTGCGTGGCTGGGATGAACGCCAATCGCCGCGTAAACCGACGGATAATTTTCCGCTAGTTCGATCGCCCGTCGGCTGCTCTCGATTGATGTGCCGATGGTGATGATGCGTCTGACGTCAGCTTCGTCAGCGCGACGCAGCACATCCTCGAGATCATTTGCGAAGTCCGGAAAGTCGAGATGTGCGTGGGTGTCGATTAGCATCGGAGCATTCTAGGGGGTTTCCATTAAACGCCAAATTCCGCTGGCTGAGAGTCCGGATTGAAGCGAAGAAGTTCTGATGAAAAAAATTACTCCATTCTTGTGGTTCGATGATCAGGCGGAGGAGGCCGCGAACTTTTACACGTCGCTCTTCAAAAATTCGAAGATCGGCAGAATCTTTCGCAACCCCGAAGAAGCAGCAGAAAAAACCGGTCGTCCCGTCGGATCGGTGCTGACGATTGAATTCGAAATCGAAGGCCAGAAGTTCGTCGCTCTTAATGGCGGGCCGCTTTTCAAATTCAATGAATCCGTCTCCTTCGTTATAAACTGCGAAACGCAGGAGGAAGTGGATTATTTCTGGGAGAAACTCACAGCAGACGGTGGCGAGGAATCGGCGTGCGGCTGGCTCAGAGACAAATTTGGCCTTTCGTGGCAAGTCACCCCAACTGTGTTGATCGACATGTTGCACGACAGCGATGAGAAGAAATCCGGACGCGTGATGCAAGCGATGCTCCAAATGCAGAAGATCGATATCAAAGCGCTGAAAGACGCTTATGAGCGGTGATTTGGGTCGAGCACAGCTTTGATTTAGACGAATAAGCACGCAAACAAGTTTCGCTTCCATTCGCGTCATTCGTGTGTTTCGTGACTGAAATTCACATATGAGCAGCGTTCGAGTTTTAGTCGGAACAAAAAAGGGCGCGTTCATCCTTACGTCGGATGGCGCGCGCAAACGATGGAAAGTCAGCGGCCCGCATTTTGCCGGCTGGGAAATCTACCATATGAAAGGATCGGCCGTTGATCCAGACCGCATCTACGCCTCTCAGACAAGTGCCTGGTTTGGACAGATCATCCAGCGGTCAGATGACGGCGGCAAAACCTGGAACCCGCCCGGCACGAAGCCGGACGATTTGATGACGTCGGACGGGATGCCGAAAGGCGAAAGCAACATGTTCGTTTACGATGCTTCCCCTGAAACGGGGAAACCGCTCACGACCCACCAGTGGTACGACGGCACGCAGCATCCCTGGGAATTCAAGCGCGTCTGGCATTTGGAACCATCGCTGCACGATCCCGATCACGTTTATGCGGGTGTAGAAGATGCCGCGTTATTTCAATCAAAAGACGGCGGAAAATCGTGGCAGGAATTGGCCGGACTTCGAGGCAACGATACCGGTCCGAAATGGCAGCCCGGTGCGGGCGGGATGTGTTTACACACCATTCTTCTCGATCCGAACAATCCCGAGCGAATTTCCATAGCAATCTCGGCTGCCGGCGCGTTTCGCACCGACGATAGCGGAAAAACGTGGAAGCCAATCAATCGTGGGCTGCATTCGCAATACATTCCGGACCCGAACGCGGAGGTCGGTCACTGCGTGCATCGGATCGCGCTGCATCCGTCTCGCCCGAACACGTTGTACATGCAAAAGCATTGGGACGTGATGCGCAGCGATGATGCAGGCGGTTCGTGGCGTGAAGTCAGTGGCAATTTGCCGAGCGATTTCGGATTTCCTATCGACGTTCATGCGCATGAGCCAGAAACGATTTACGTCGTACCGATCAAGAGCGACTCAGAGCATTATCCCCCCAGCGGCAGATTGCGCGTGTATCGTAGCCGGACAGGTGGCAACGATTGGGAAGGCCTAACGAAAGGTCTGCCGCAACGGAATTGTTACGTGAACGTGTTACGCGATGCGATGTCGGTCGATTCGCTCGATCCTTGCGGCGTTTATTTCGGAACTACTGGCGGCCAGGTTTACGCCTCGGTGGATGCGGGCGATAAATGGAAACCGATCGTGCGCGATTTACCTGCAGTGCTCTCGGTAGAGGCGCAAACACTGCCATGATTCGCGTAATTCTTCCGCCTAACTTGCGTACGCTGGCGCACGTAGACGGTGAAGTAAAACTTGAGCTGAACGGAACGCTGACTCAGCGGTCGCTGCTGGACGGGGTTGAAGCGAAATATCCGATGTTGCGCGGGACGCTACGTGATCATGTGACGCAGGTTCGCCGGCCAATGGTCCGTTTTTTTGCGTGCGGCGAAGATTTGTCTCATGAATCGCCCGATGCGCTGCTGCCTGACGCGATTGCGGATGGGACAGAACCATTCCTGATCATCGGCGCAATTGCGGGTGGATAGATAACAGCGGCAGTTTTGCAGGACAGGTCCTGTTCGGTGCGCCGTAAAGATTACAGCGCTTGATTGCACGGCTCACGCCCAACCGATATGCTCCGCCGCATGTCTGGAAAAGCGGAAGCAATTCAACAGGCGGAAAACGCCCAGTCCTTTGGGAGCGCGATCCGCGCTGAATTTCCACTGCTCATCGGGTTGGCAACGGTCGCGATTTTTCTCGTAGTCGGAAGCCGACTGGACGAACTCACCACGCATGCAGTACCTCTACTCGGTGTCTTTGCGTGGCTTTTTGTCGTGATCCTTTGGTCGGCCATGTGCGTAGTGCGGCATGCCGATTGTCTAGCGATCAAACTTGGCGAGCCCTACGGAACTTTGATCCTCACCCTCTCAGCGATCAGCATCGAGGTCGTAATGATTTCCACAGCGATGTTACATGGCGCGAACAATCCGACGCTCGGACGCGACGCAATTTTCGCTGTGATCATGATCGCACTCGGCGGCCTTGTAGGTCTGTCTTTGATGCTTGGCGCGCTGCGATATCGCGAACAGCATTACAACATCCAAGGTGTGAATGCGTACCTCAACGTGATCATGGCCCTGGCTGTGCTCGGTCTGGTGCTGCCAAATTTCACTGTCTCGACCGGCGGCCCAACCTTTTCTACGGAACAGGAAATCTTTTTCGCGTCGGTCTCGCTGTTGCTTTACGCGATCTTTCTCCTCATCCAGACGCTGCGACACCGGGGCTACTTCCTGGATGTAAAAGAACCCGCGACGAAGCATTCGCCGCATCATTTGCTACGCGTGCAGTCCACGGGTTTTCATGCGGTGGTGCTGCTTTTGTACCTGGCTGCCGTTATTTTCCTTGCGGAGAAATTCGCCGTCCCCTTGGACAACAGTATTGAGCAATTTCATATGCCGCAGGCATTTGGCGGCGCGGTCATCGCTGCGCTGGTGCTCTCTCCGGAAGGATTGGGCGGGATCGCCGCCAGTCTGAACAACCAACTGCAGCGTTCGATAAACATTTTGTTCGGGTCTGTGCTCGCCACCATCGGGCTGACGATTCCGGCAGTGCTAATGATCGGATTGCTGACGAAACGACCGGTGGCGCTTGGTGTACAGGGTGGCAACCTGCCTCTGCTGCTTTTAACGCTGGCTGTGAGTGTGGTTACGTTCGCGAGCCGGAAGACCAACGTTTTGCAAGGCTGTATTCATTTGCTGCTCTTCGCGGTTTTCGTGCTGCTGATTTTTGCGCCTTAACAAACTAGCCGACCACGGCGGCCTGCCCGCCCCGGCCCTTATGTCGCTCTATGCATCACGATAGCGTCAGGCCGTTGTTCGACGACTTTGAATCCAAATCGCTCGTAGAGACGTAACACCGGTTTACCAGCCACGAACCTGACCGAGATCGTAGAGTGATCGGGATTTGCGCGAACCAATTGCGTCAGCAGAGCGGTGCCGATACCATGCCGCCGGTGCTCGGGTTTTACCGCCAACGCAAGCTCCGGTGAAGTGTCAGATGTGTCCGTCGGACGTCGGAGCCAGGCTGCGCCCAGCAAAGCCCGATTTTTTTTGTCGTGCGCAACAAATCCAGTATCGCCAATGCGGCCCCAGTCTTCGACGTAACGGGAAATTTCCGGGCGGCGAACGACATCGCGAGAAAGCTGTTCGTCTTTTGCGGCCGAGGATAAGCCGTAATACACCATCTCCCAAAGAATGGGTTCATCCTGACGTGTAAGCTCGCGAATCTCGTGATCCATTGAACCGGACAACTGCGTTTACTATAGCCAGCACGCGCAAATACGAAACTACGCAACGCTCGTGGGTTTGACGCTGTCGTCCCGATCCATGATAAGTTTCACTTCGGCAGCATGATGTAACGCGAAGATCTTGCCGGTGAAACAATCTAAAAATCGCAGTTGACGCGCGTACACATCATGCTAGTGTGCTGGTCCCGCGCGAAGCGGGACTCCTTCACTTTGGAGTGCGTTCTACGTACATTTTGGGACTGCAAATTGGCTCAATTTTGTCCCGCTAAGTCGCTGTTGCTTTAGCAAACGCGATCCATAGCGATCAAAATTGAGTTTTTTTGTCGGCACGAATGTACAGAACGGCTGGTTCTTTGACATCTACATACAGGGTAGTAAGAAAATACAACTTTAAGAGCTGAGTCTGAAATCAAGTCGCTGCCGCAAGGCGGCGAGAGAGTTTCAGTTATCAAAGAATCTCGGTCGAAAGACCGTACAGATTGATCAAGCTACAAAGAGCGCATCATGGATGCCTTGGTGCCAATAGGCGATGAAGGACGTGGTAAGCTGCGTTAAGCTACGGTGAGCGGCAAACACGCTTTGACCCGTAGATTTCCGAATGGGGTAACCTGAGCAGGGTAATACTTGCTCGAGTTTCTGTGAATTCATAGCAGGAACATCGCGACACCCGGTGAAGTGAAACATCTCAGTAACCGGAGGAACAGAAATCGAAAGAGATTCCGTCAGTAGTGGCGAGCGAAAGCGGAACAGGCCAAACCGATCGATTTATCGATCGGGGTTGTAGGAGCCCGACGTGGTAGTGCAAAGGTTAGGTGAAGCTTCTGGAAAGCTGCGCCATAGAGGGTGACAGACCCGTAACCGAAAACCCGCGCACGCCTAGGGATTTCCTGAGTAATACGATGCACGTGAAACTTCGTATGAATCTGCGCCGACCACGGCGTAAGCCTAAATACTAATTGGCGACCGATAGTGAACAAGTACCGCGAGGGAAAGGTGAAAAGAACCGCTGCGAGCGGAGTGAAATAGTACCCTGAAATGATGTGCTTACAAGGTGTCAAAGCCGGCGCAAGCTGGTGATGGCGTGCCTTTTGCTTAATGAGTCTGCGAGTTACTATCAGTGGCGAGCCTAAATTCTTCTGGAATGGAGGCGAAGCGAAAGCGAGTCCGAAATGGGCGATCTTAGTCGCTGGTAGTAGACCCGAAGCGGAGGTGATCTACCCATGAGCAGGATGAAAGTTGCTTAACCGCAACTGAAGGTCCGAACCCGTGAAGGTTGAAAACTTCTGGGATGACTTGTGGGTAGGAGCGAAAGACTAATCAAACCCCGTGATAGCTGGTTCTCCCCGAAATAGCTTGAGGGCTAGCCTCGTGTGCTGACCTGCGGAGGTAGAGCACTGGATGAACTAGGGCCCATACCAGGGTACCGAACTCAATCAAACTCCGAATACCGCAGGGTGTAACACGGGAGTCAGTGCGTGAGGGATAAGCTTCACGCGCGAGAGGCAAACATGCCAGACCAGCAGCTAAGGTGCCCAAATACCGTTCAGTGGAAAGGATGTGAGGTTGCTTAGACAGTGAGGATGTTGGCTTAGAGGCAGCCATCATTTAAACAGTGCGTAATAGCTGACTCATCGAGCGATCTCGCGCCGATAATGATTGGCGATAAACGGTATACCGAAGCTCTGGACTTCAATGGAATTCGTTCCGTTGGATTGGTAGGGGAGCGTTCTTAAAGCATCGAAGCAGAAGGGTAACCGACTGTGGAGCTTTAAGAAGTGAGGATGCAGACATGAGTAGCGATAAGACAGGTTAAATTCCTGTCCGCCGTAAACCCAAGGTTTCCTGGGGAAGGTTCGTCCTCCCAGGGTTAGTCGGGACCTAAGTCGAGGCCGAAGGGCGTAGACGATGGACAGCAGGTTTAATATTCCTGCACCGGCTGTGGTTAAGTTTGGTTGTGACGCATGTGTGGAGACAGGTCGCCGATTGAAAGTGGCGGTCTGCCCGCAAGGGCAAGGACGTGGAGGCTTCGGCTGAAGCGGATCTGTTAAAAGATGTGCCAAGAAAACCAACCAAATGTTCCCACGGTTGCCCGTACCGTAAACCGACACAGGTGGGTGGGCATTAATGTGCCAAGGCGCGTGAGTGAAACCTCGTTAAGGAACTCGGCAATCTAGCCCCGTAACTTCGGAAGAAGGGGTGCCACCGTAAGGTGGTCGCAGTGAAATGGGTCAACCGACTGTTTACCAAAAACACAGCACTCTGCCAAGTCGTGAAGACGACGTATAGGGTGTGACACGTGACCAATGCGGAAAGATTACGGTAAGATGTTAGCGTCGTAAGATGCGAGGCATTGAACCCAAGTCCCCGTGAATGTCGGCCGTAACTATAACGGTCCTAAGGTAGCGAAATTCCTTGTCGGGTAAGTTCCGACCTGCACGAATCGTGTAACGAGTTGACCGCTGTCTCAACGAGGAGCTCAGCGAAGTTGTAATGGCGGTGAAGATGCCGCCTACCCGCAGTAGGACGGAAAGACCCTATGCACCTTTACTACACGCTGTTACTGTTGTTTCGGTTTCAATGCTTAGCGTAAGTGGGAGGCTTTGAAGCGGCCCTTTTGGGGGTCGCTGAGCCAACAATGAAACACCACCCTTTGGTACTGGAATAACTAACCTCGGCCCGACATCCGGGAGAGGGACACTGGCAGCCGGCTAGTTTTACTGGGGCGGTATCCTCCCAAAGAGTAACGGAGGAGTACGAAGGTTGGCTCAACCTGGTTGGCAATCAGGTGTCGAGTATATGGATATAAGCCAGCTTAACTGTGAGACACACACGTCGAGCAGATACGAAAGTAGGTCCAAGTGATCCGGTGGTTGAATGTGGAATTGCCATCGCTCAACGGACAAAAGGTACGCTAGGGATAACAGGCTGATCCTGCCCAAGAGCTCATATCGACGGCAGGGTTTGGCACCTCGATGTCGGCTCATCACATCCTGGGGCTGGAGAAGGTCCCAAGGGTCCGGCTGTTCGCCGGTTAAAGTGGTACGCGAGCTGGGTTCAGAACGTCGCGAGACAGTTCGGTCCTTATCCACTGTGGGCGCAGGAGATTTGAGGGGTTCAGACCTTAGTACCAGAGGACCGGGTCTGACGAACCGCTGGTGTTCCAGTTGTCGTGTCAACGGCAGCGCTGGGTAGCTATGTTCGGAAAGGATAAGCGCTGAAAGCATCTAAGCGCCAAGCCTATCCCAAGATGAGATCTCCCTGAAGGGTCGTGGTAGACCACCACGTTGATAGGCTCCGGGTACAAGCATAGTAATGTGTTCAGCTCAGGAGTACTAATAACCCGTTCGGCTTGATCTTTTACTTTTCTGTTAAGCCGTTCCGCGCTTTTGCGGAGCGGCAAACAGAGGAGAGGAAAGATCTCAAAACAAAACGAAGCTTTTGAAGTTGCGTGAATCGTTGAAACGTTAAATCGTGAATCGGAGAACCCGATGTAATAACGTAACGAATCTCGAATCACATTCTTCTTCCTGTATGTAGATGTCAGCGAATCAGTGCCTAAGCTGAGAGCTGATAGTTCTTTTGAAATTTCAGGTAGCGGCGATTGCCCCAATCCCCAAGGCGGTTCGGTGAACCGCCCCTACCAGCGTCGTGCGGCCAGAAGTGCCGCCACCAGAGCCGAGCAGCGCAAGCGCTTCTCCGTTCTGGTGACATTAGCGTGGTGGCACCACCCGTTCCCATTCCGAACACGGAAGTGAAACGCTGCAGCCCCGATGGTAGTACGGCGAAAGGCCGTGCGAGAGTAGGACGTCGCCAGAACAAAATGCCCGGTGGTTAATTCCATCGGGCATTTTGCTTTCTGGCGTCGGCTACTCGAGCAGAGAACACGGCGAGTTGAGAAGCCGTCAGGTAGACGGTCCAGCCGGCGAGGGTACCGGTGAGCAAATGGGAGTTCTGCAAATCAATAGGACATCGCCAGAGCGGATGGCAAAACAGAAATCAACAGGTGCGCGAAGTCACCGCGTGTTTCCGGAGTGTCAAGTGACGTGATTACACGATCAGTGCGCGCAAACGCGCGACATCTGATTCACGTCCCCGCCCAAATCACGTTTGGCTCGCCACGGCGTCAATCGCCTTCCACTCTTCTGGGCTAAGCTCGATTTTCCGCGCCGCCATGTTTTCCTCCAAATGCGCTAGCGATGACGTGCCTGGAATCGGCAGCATCATTGGGGACCGATGCAGCAGCCACGCCAGCCCAAGCTGATAAATGGTTATGCCGTGATCTTTCGCGATTTTTTCCAAGGCGGCGCTGCTCATTCCCCTGCTCCCTCCAACCGGTGCCCATGGCATGAAGCCGATCTGTTCTTTTTCGCAATATGCCAAAGTGTTGTCCCATTTTCGGTCCGTGATGTTGTAGCGGTTCTGCACAGTCACGATCGGCACAATCTTGCGCGCTCGCTCAACCTCCTCGGGTGATACTTCGGATAATCCAATATGCCTAATCTTGCCGGCGCTCTGCGCTTCCTTCAACGCGCCTAACGAATCCTCCATCGGCACTTTGGGATCGACACGATGCAATTGATAGAGATCGATTCGCTCGAGCTTTAGCCGCTTCAGACTCTTGTCGATACATTGCTTGAGATATTCAGGCCGACCATCTGGCACCCATTGGTCCGGTCCAGGCCGGGTATTACCGCCTTTCGTCGCGATGACAAGCCCCTTAGGGTACGGATAAAGCGCTTCTGCGATCAGTAATTCATCAGTTTCGGGTCCGTAAGCATCCGCCGTGTCGATCAAGTTTGCGCCAAGCTCGACGGCTCGCCGCAATACCTTGAGCGCGTTGTCGCGATCTGGCGGCCAGCCCCAGATCCCCTCGCCCGTTAGCCGCATCGCACCAAATCCAAGTCGGTTGACTGACAAATCACCGCCGATACTGAAACTGGATTTATCGCTTGCGGATGCAGCCGCGAAGAGTGTGCCTGCTGTGCCCGCCAAAAGCGACGCTCCGCCTGCGAGGGTTGCACGAAGAAACAATCGGCGACTCATGCCCTCGCTACCAACTCGCTCGCTGTTTGCTTTAAAAATTTCGTCGTTCATACCAAGACATTTAAGTTCACATGGATTCTTTCACCAACCAAGTTCGCGCTCACCTCCACGGGAACATTCGGCCAGCGGCCGAATGCAGCACGCCAGCGGCGTGCGCTCCCCTGAATTGATGCGTTTCATCCGTGCCCGCCCCGCCGTAGTCGCTGGACGAAGGCGGGTAATCCGCGGTAACGTCTGTCGTTATGTTAACCAGCCAGAAGGTCATTGACGCGATCAACGAGCAAATTGGATACGAGTTCAGCGCTTCGCTGCAGTATTATGCCATCGCGGCGCATTTTGCGGCGGAGGCGTTGCCGCAGTTGTCGCAGCATTTTTTCCGACAAGCGGAGGAAGAAAAGGGCCACGCACTACGGTTTATCAAATATGTGGTCGACGCTGGCGGGCGCGTGGTGATCCCAGCCATCAATGCCCCGGAATCAAAATTTAAGGTACCTCGAGATGCGGTGAAACTGTCACTTGATCAGGAGATCCACGTGACCAATCAGATCAACGGTTTGGTCGGACTCGCGCAAAAGGCGAACGACTACATCACGATTAATTTTTTGCAGTGGTTCCTGACTGAGCAGCTTGAGGAAGTATCTTCGATGGATCATCTGCTCAAAATCGTTGAGCGCGCGGGCGATGATCTCTTGCAGGCGGATGAATACCTGGCTCGAGTCGGCATAAGAGCGATTCCAGAGCCGGTAAAGTGACCCATTCGACTGTGGCTCAGGACAGGCAGCTGCATTTATTTTGCGGCTGACACAGCCGCCGCTACACGGCGGGGGCTGGTACAATGTTCAAAGACCATTTTTCGAAGCAAGCGGCAGGCTATGCGAGGTTCAGGCCGCGCTATCCGCAAAAATTATTCGAATATCTGGGAAGCATCGCGCCGAGTCGTCAGGTCGCATGGGATTGCGCCACGGGGAATGGACAAGCAGCAGTTGGATTGGCATCAGTGTTCGATCGCGTCATTGCGACCGATGCGAGTGAGAAGCAGATCGCGAACGCGCAACCACACGAAAGAGTCGACTACGGTGTTGCGCCCGCCGAAAACAGCGGCATCGGATCAGCGACGATTGATCTGATCATGGTTGCGCAAGCATTGCACTGGTTCGATCTGGACCGCTTTTACGGGGAAGTGCGACGCGTGTTGAGAAATAATGGCGTGTTCGCTGCGTCGGCTTACAACTTGTTGCACGTCGAACCGGCCATCGATGCAGTGGTGAATCGATACTACTACGAAGTGGTCGGGCCTTTCTGGCCGCCCGAGCGCAAGCTTGTTGAACAATTCGCCGATCTACCTTTCCCGTTTAACAGGGTGGATGCGCCGAAGTTCGAAATGACAGCGCAATGGAATCTCGATCATCTACTCGGCTACCTTCGAACGTGGTCTTCCACGCAGCGGTTCATCGCCGCGAAAGGCAACGATCCGTTGGAGCAAATAATGGATGATCTTCGCGCCGTATGGGGTAACTCCCAGCAAACACGAAACGTTACCTGGCCATTGGTCCTGCAGATAGGCATTAAGGCTAGCCGCGAATCGCCGAAGGAATGATGTGTTGCGGCACAGAACATCCTCGGCGCGCCCGGCGGTCGCGCCCTACCAATTCTTTCCTGCTTTCCTAATTCAATCTGAATCCTGCGTTCCTGATCCAAAAGCGCTTGAATAGAATCAATCCCGTGGAGTCTAATCGGCACATGAAAATAAAATCAGCGCTCAGTTTATTGGCCGCAGCAAGCCTCGCGCTTAGTAGCGTGGCTTTCGCCGCGGGTGCGAAGACTTATGAGGTCACAGGGCCGGTCCTGGAAGTGAACGATTCTATGATCGTGGTACAGAAGGGGAAAGACCGTTGGGAGATTAATCGCGACGCGAACACCAAAGTCGCAGGTGACGTCAAAGTTGGCGATAAAGTTCATGTCACCTACACAATGTCCGCAACCGATGTCGAAGTGAAAGCGGGCAAGGGCGGTAAGAAAGACGCGAAGGCTGCGCCAACGCCATAAACGGAGAATAACTTGAATCGCCGGATGCGGTTGGCGTGTCCGGCGATTTTTTTGTAGCACAGCCATCTTGGCTGTGGGGCGGTCAGGCATCTTGCCTGACAAATTTTGCGTGATCCAGCAGGCGAGACGCCTACTGGCCCCACAGGCTAGCAACCTGTGCTACCTCCGCCTTCCGCTGCCACCGAGGATTCCGCCTAGCAGGCCGCGAGCGATTTGCCGGCCGAGTGAGCTGCTCGCGGCGCGCATCGCGCTTTTCGCCATCGAAGTAGCAAACGAGTCGTGAACAGCACCGCGCGGCCCAATTGTTGGCTGAAACGCAGCAGTCACAGTTCCCAATGCTTCCTCAAGGACCGAGGATTGCGGGGGTCGTTCCGTTGTAGACTCGCCCGCTGCCACTGGCGGTGCGCCCCCGCTTTGCGTTTTCTCCCCTGCCCTCGCCTGCAATTTTTCGTAAGCTGATTCACGATCAATCGCCTTTTCATAATGACCCGCGAGCACCGATGAATTGATGACTTGCTTCCGCTCATCGGGTGTAATGGCACCGACCTGACTACGTGGCGGAACAATCTTCGCGCGCTCGACAACCTCCGGGCTGCCATTCTCGTCGAGCATGGATACAAGCGCTTCGCCTACAGCTAGCTCGGTGAGCACGGTTTCAGTGTTCAGTTTGGGGTTTTGGCGAAATGTCTCGGCGGCGGCTTTCACTGCCTTTTGATCGCGCGGGGTAAAGGCGCGTAGGGCGTGTTGCACGCGATTGCCTAGCTGGCCAAGAACAACCTCTGGAATATCGAGCGGATTCTGACTGACGAAGTAGACGCCGACGCCTTTCGAACGAATTAGTCGCACCATCTGTTCAATTTTCTGTTGAACGGCTGGCTCGATGTCCGTGAACAGCAGATGCGCTTCATCAAAAAAGAAAACGAGCTTCGGTTTTTCCGGATCCCCAATTTCAGGAAGATTTTCAAACAACTCCGACAGCATCCAGAGCAGAAACGTCGCGTAAACTTTCGGCGACTTTTGCATCAGCTTGTCAGCAGCAAGAATGTTAACGACGCCACGCCCATTTTGCGTCTGGATCAAATCCTCAAGATTAAGGGCAGGCTCACCGAAAAATTTGTCCGCTCCCTGCGATTCCAGCCCGAGCAGATTGCGCTGGATCGTTCCAGCGCTGGCGGCGGAAATATTTCCATACTGCGTTTTAAATTGATCGGCGTTGTCCGCGACGTACTGCAACATCGCGCGTAGGTCCTTGAGATCGAGAAGGAGCAAGCCGTTGTCATCCGCGATTTTGAAGACCATGTTGAGCACGCCCGCCTGCGTATCGTTTAAATCCAGTAATCGTGCCAGCAGTAACGGGCCCATTTCCGAAACCGTCGCGCGCACAGGATGTCCCTCCTCGCCGAATACATCCCAGAAAACGACCGGGCAGGCTTCGCCGGTGAAATTGTCGATCTTAAGCTCCTTTGCGCGCTCAACGATCTTCGGATTGTTCGCGCCCGGCTGGCTCAAGCCAGCGAGATCGCCCTTGACGTCGGCCATGAATACGGCCACACCACGGGCACTAAAATTTTCCGCGAGTGTTTGCAGGGTGACCGTTTTTCCGGTTCCGGTGGCGCCTGCGATCAAGCCGTGGCGGTTCGCCATTTTAGGAAGCAAAAAAATCGGCTCCTGTGATTGCGCAACGAGGATGGGTTCGCTCATGACGAAGAATTATGATTGTGCCAACGGTAGCGTCATTGTCCAGCGCCGACGAAAGGCTTCCGGATCAGTACAGGTATGGTTTCGACAGCGGAAACGCGTTTCTAATTAACTCAACGTGCGGCTTCGCATTGTCTGCAACGATTACTTCCACTACATCGAAGCGGAAAAGAATGTCGGGGTTATCGAGCATTCGCAGCCATGCCAGCGCGCCGCGTGAGATCCGCTTTCGTTTGTCTCGGTCCACTGCCGCGAATGGCCGGCCGAAGTCTTCGCGCGTGCGCGTTTTTACTTCAATAAACACCAGGGTGTCATTGTCGCGGCACACAACGTCGATTTCGCCGCCAGTGCGTCCACGGAAATTGCGGAAAAGAATTTTGTAGCCGCTACGCTTCAGGAATCGGCACGCTACTTTCTCGCCGCGGGCGCCGCGCCGTAGATGACCGGATTTGGACGATTTCGCCCAAGGCCAGAAGCGGTTGCGCCACTGGCTCGAAAGATCGGCGATGGATCGGGCAAGGGCCGAATTCATGGAGCTTCAAAAGATGCAGTTCTGTTCCGTAACCTTTGTGCTGGCTGAAACAATACTGCGGGTACTGCCCGCAAAAGTCACGCATCATCCGGTCGCGGGTAACCTTCGCGATCACGCTTGCCGCGGCGATGCTCAAACTGATGCAATCGCCATCGATAATTGCAGTCTGGGGAAGTGGAAAAGGAATTACCGGCAAACCATCAATCAAAACGTGGTCTGGCGGTTCGAGCAACGTTTCGATCGCGAGGCGCATCGCACGGTGGCTCGCGCGCAGAATGTTAATCCGGTCGATCTCAACAGAGTCGACAACTCCGACGGTCCACCTGATTTCGGGATTCGCAATGAGCTCGCAATAGATGTCTTCGCGCAATTCCGATGCGAGCTGTTTGGAATCGTTGAGACGACGATGCCGAAATTTTTCGGGAAGAATCGCCGCAGCGGCAACAACCGGCCCGGCTAAGGCGCCACGCCCGGCTTCGTCAATTCCCGCAATGCGCGAAATTCCTGTGATGCGGAGCTTTTTTTCATAGCGAAATCCGCACCGTCGATAGGCCATCGGCCCAAATCTTCAACAGATTTGCGCGAAGTGACAAGTGATGAGTGACAAGATTTGCAGGGCGTTTCTGTGAAACGCCGACGGCGTCTGACACAGACACCCTACAACAGTCGATCACTCGCGAACTGCTGTCGCTTCCTTGCCCTTGCGACCGCGAAGATAATTTAGTCTCGCGCGGCGAGTGCGGCCTTGTTTTTCCACTTCTACTTTCGCGATACGCGGCGAATGCAGAGGGAATACCCGCTCGACGCCTTCACCGTACGAGATGCGGCGCACCGTGAAAGTTTCATTCAGTCCACGACCCTTCCGGCCGATCACTATCCCCGCAAAAATCTGGATTCGTTCTTTGTCGCCTTCCACAACCCGAGTGTGCACGCGCACGCTATCGCCAACAGAAAACGTTTTAGCATCGTTTTTCTGCTGTTCTTTCTCAATCGTATCGATGATCTGATTCATAAACTCGTCGCCAGCCGCGCGGCTGCGGGCGTACACTCTCGAATAGGCAAACACAATTTGCAAACGGAAGGCGTGATTTAGCCATTTAAGGATTCACAGATTCAGTGACCAAAATCGTCAAATCAGCAAATCGCTAAACCGCTAAATCGGGTTTATTTTGCGTTATGCGCGCTCGTAGCTCAACTGGATAGAGCGTTGGCCTCCGAAGCCAAAGGTTGCAGGTTCGACCCCTGTCGGGCGCATCGCTTTAGACAACGTGGTAGGGACGCCGCGCTGTGGTGTCCGGTCGGCGCAGCGCGCCGACCCTACCAACTTTCGCGACGCGAAAGTTCCGCTAAGCCAATGCTTCCAGTCGGCTCAGCAGATCCTTTTTGCTCGCTACGCCGACGACCTGATCGCGCAGTTGGCCGTTCTTGAAAAAGAGCAGCGCCGGAATCGCGCGAATGTTGTACTTGGCTGAGAGACTCTGGTTTTCGTCTACGTTTACCTTCGCAATTTTAAGCGTGCCCGTTTTTTCCCGCGCAATCTCATCTAGCAGCGGCGCGATCATCTTGCACGGACCGCACCATTCCGCCCAAAAGTCGACGATCATCGGTTTGTCGTCTTGCGTCAGTTCGCGGTCAAAGTTCGATTCGTTAAGCGTGATAACAGCAGAATTTTCCATAGCTAAGAAAAATACGTCCAAATCTGGATAATCAAAATCAATGCGGACGTAGCGAGAAGCACCCAATACACCAGCATTGAGCTTTTCTCGACCGGTGCTACTGCGATCGGCGGATTTTGAGAAACCACGTTGGGCATCGCGATCAACGGCTGAGTCTTTTTCTGAGACAAGCGCGACGGTTCGGGAGGGATGCGCACGGTCTCCTTTTTCGGTCCTGAAGGGGGTGGAATCGAAGGAGGACGCACTGAAGCGGATAATGGACGCGAGACAGCAGGCGGCTTCGGCGGCGGGAAAAAGTTCGTGCGAGAAGTATTCTCGGGCGCTGACTGCGACGGAGAGGGAAAAGGCGAAGTGCCGGTTTCACGAACGGGCAACTGGATCCGGACGGTCTCGTGTGGTTTCACGGGCTCCGACGGCTTCGTAACAGGCGGATCCGGCAACTGGATGCGAACGGTCTCTTTTTTTGGTTGGGGGGGTTCGGCCATTTAGTGAAGAAATTGATCAAAAATCGCCGACTTGTCACTACCCAATCTTGCTTAGGAAAATGTGACTCGGGTCAGGCCAGTAGATCGTAGCCGCGGCTTCCTTTGACGGTCCGCCGAACGAACTGACCGACAGGCGCGGACTGGGCCAAAACTACCCGCGCATCAACATCCGGAGCATCGGCTTCGCTCCGGGCAACGTGCGGCTGATCGACGAGCAGTTTCAGTTCGCTGCCAATTTTCTCGCGAGCGAGATCATGGGCAATAGATTGCTGCAGTTCCATCGCTGCTCGATAACGTGAGTTTTTTATCTTTGCCGGCACCTGCCCAGCCATCCGCGCCGCACGGGAACCCTCTTCCTGCGAGTATTTGAATATCCCAAGCCGTTCGAACCGGCTGCGACTAATGAAATCCAGTAATGTCTCGAATTCCGTATCGGTTTCGCCGGGAAAACCGACGATGAAAGTAGTGCGCAGGGTTAGGCCCGGAATTCCAGCACGCAGTTTGTGAATTAAATCTTCAATGTGCGCGCGCGATGTTTCACGTCGCATCCGCCCCAGCATCGATTCGTCGATGTGCTGCAGCGGAATGTCGATGTAGCGCGCGACCTTGTCGCATTCAGCAATGGTCTCAATCAGTTCATTGCTCCAGTGCGCCGGGTGCGTGTAAAGCAGGCGCACCCAGAATTCGCCTTCGATCTGTTGAATTTCACGCAGCAGCGAAACTAACGTCGGTCCGCGCGTCGAATCCACCGGCTGCCGAGGCCCCACCTTGGCCTCCCATAAATCCATTCCGTAGTACGTGGTATCCTGACTGATCAAGTTAATTTCGCGCACACCTTCGCCGACAAGCGCACGGATTTCCGCTAACACCGATTCCGGTTTGCGGCTCCGGTGCTTGCCGCGCATTTGTGGGATCACGCAAAAACTGCACGGATGATTGCAGCCCTCGGCAATCTTCACGTAAGCGGAATGCGCCGGAGTAAGTCTGAAACGCGGTGTGTCGTAATCAGGAATGTACGTGGGGCGCCTGTCGGCGAAAAGTAGCGCATGCGTCTCGCTTGCGTCGCTTGCATCTGGCAACCGGGACGGTCGCGTTACCATTTCTTCCACGATCGCTCCAAGCTCACTGACTTGATCCAGTCCGATGAACGCGTCTACCTCAGGCAATTCGCTATGCAGCTCTCTCGCAAACCGCTGGGACATGCAGCCGCTAACGATTAATTTTTGGTCTGGTCGTTTATTCAACCCGCGCCGCTGATGCGCTTCCAAGATCGCGTCGATTGATTCTTCCTTGGCTGAATCAATGAAGGCACAAGTGTTAACGACGAGCACATCGGCGTCCTCTGCTCGTGAGGTGATTTCCATACCGCGTTGCAAAACACTTCCGAGCATGATCTCCGCATCGACGAGATTTTTGGCGCAACCGAGGCTGATCATGCCGACCTTCGGTTTACGAGGAAAATGTGTCGTCTTTGTCATCTTATTTTAGGCTAAATCCAAAAGCATACGGCGCTGTCATGTTGAACGAAGCGAAACATCTCTGATCCATTTCCTTTTGGCTGACTGGCCCGAAGCAGTGATCCGAGATTCTTCGCTTCGCTCAGAATGACAGACTTCCTCTAATTGACCGTCACGTCCTGATCGTTTTGTGCCAATACTTGTCCGTTTTTGGTGATCTTAACGGCTTCAGGATCGAGGACCCGAATCGACACGTGCTTACCGCGAAATTCAACCGGACCATCAGTCGGGGAGACCCATCGTTCGAACGCTGCTTTTGCCTCATCGCCGAGCGTCACCCTTACGTAAGTTCGTTTGAGCGGCTGAATGGCGACTCGATTTTGTTCGGCTGATTCCGGTGGGGGCGAATTCGTTGCTGTGCCGGCTTGCGACAGCTCTTCTTTAGTGACGGGCTTCGCCTTGCGCACTTCCGGCTCAGCTGGCGCTGTGGAATCAGCAGCCAAGGCCTTGCGCGTTTCCGGCGCCCCCTGTGTCGGAACGGGCGACGCGACTGGCGCACTCGTAGCGACAGCTGCCATGTTCGGAGCTGCTGTCGGACTTGATCCGCCTGAGGCAATCGCCGGCGTTGCAGTTGCCGACGTTTGCGCGCTCGAGCTTCCTCGCGCAGGCGCGAGCCTCTGCACATTCAGAAAAAATTTCATGGCAAGAAAGCCGAGCACTAAAACGGCTATCCCGACAATGAGCGGCATTGGCGAAACGCGATTGCCGCCGCCAGTACCACGGGTAGCAGCCGGACGGCGCCGAACGACCGGCGCGGAGACCGGTTTCGCGCGCTCGTTCTCCTGGAGATACGAGTAGCCGTCCACAGTCACGCTCTCGGGATCCTCAAACGCATCCAGGTAAGGCGTGACGTCGACATCCAGGAATTTCCCGTAGATAAGCAGGAAACCCTTCGCGTACGCGAGGCTCGGGAATTGCGAAAAATCGTCCGCTTCAATTTCCGCCAGCCGCTGCGGACGAATTTTGGTCATGCGCGCGGCTTCATCGAGCGTGAGCTTTCTCGCTACGCGTGCCTCCTGAAATTTTTTACCAAGCCCCTCTATTGTCATGAATGAAAAAGCCGGCTAAACGGCAGCATCGAGATCGACCAAGATCTCACGTGGTTTGGCGCCCTCGCCGGGACCCAAAATACCGCGCTGCTCCAGAATATCAACGATGCGCGCCGCACGCGTGTAACCGAGTCGCAACCTGCGTTGGAGCAGCGAAGTAGACGCGCGTTTTTCCTGTCGAATAATCTCGATGCATTTTTCGACCAGCTCTTCATCTTCAGCAGTCACTTCCTCCTCCGGCGCGCTAGTGGATTGGAGTTTCTCATGCATGGCCGTATCAAATGCAGGCGGGCTTTGTTTCGAAACAAATTCAACGACAGCGTGAATCTCGTTATCAGTGACGAGCACGCCTTGCGCACGGATGAGGCGTGAAGCGCTCGGCGGCAGATAGAGCATGTCGCCCTGCCCGAGCAAACGGTCGGCGCCGTTCTCATCAAGAATCACGCGGCTGTCGATCTTGCTCGCGACTTGGAATGCGATGCGGCTGGGAATATTTGCTTTGATAACCCCAGTGATCACGTCCGCGCGCGGTGTTTGCGTTGCGACGATCACATGCATGCCGGCGGCACGTGCCATTTGCGTGATGCGCGCGATCGCGTTCTCTACGTCCGCGGGCGCAGTTTGCATCAAATCCGCTAGCTCATCGATGATGACGACCACGTACGGAATTCTGTCGGGAACTTGCTCCTCGTCTTCGCGCGGCACTTTGATCGGTGCAGCGTCCGCGGCCTCAGCAGACCTCCGTGCCCGATCCGGTGAGACACCGGACTCTACAGCCTCAGCGTCGAGTTCTTTTTGTGTTTTCTTCTTCGGCCGCGCATTAAACCCGACAATGTTCCGAACGCCTACTCGGGCAAACATTTTATAGCGGCGTTCCATCTCGTCGATAAGCCATCGCAACGCCAACAGCACCTTTTTCGGATCAGTCACGATTGGGAATGCCAGATGCGGCAATGATTGATACCCCTGCATCTCCACCATTTTTGGATCAATGATGACGAGCCGCATCTCTTCCGGCGTGAAGCGAAAAAGCATGCTGGCAATCAGCGCATTGATACAAACGCTCTTTCCGCTACCAGTCGTCCCCGCGACAAGCAGGTGCGGCATCTGCGCCAGATCGGCAATAATTGTCTTGCCATAAACGTCCTTGCCGAGCGCGAGCGGAATTTTTGCGTGCTCCCTGGCTGTGTCCCAATCAGTCGATTGAAACAGCTCGCGCAGTTTCACCGTCACCTTGCGCGAATTGGCCAGCTCGATTCCGACGGTGTCTTTGCCGGGAATGGGCGCGAGAATGTTGATTCGTTCGGCGCTCGTTGCTCGCGCAAGGTCGCGCTCAAGGCTCACAATCTTGTCCACACGAACACCCTTGGCTGGATAAACTTCGTAGCGCGTGATGGTCGGACCCTTGGTGATGTCGCCCGGCGCAACAGCAATCCCAAATTGCCCCAACGTTTCAATCAGAACTTTTTGGACGTCTTGCAGCTCAGAAGGATCGGTGGCCGTGCGCGCTTCAAGACTGTGTTCCTCGAGCAGATCAATGCCAGGCAAGACGTAATTTTCCCAGCTCGAAGTGGCGGTTGTCGGACTTGCGGCCGCCTTCGATTTTTCTTCACTTGCGCGCAGCTCCGCAAGAGAAGGTCTGCGCCGACTTACCGCCGGCTCATTCGACTGCACTGTCGTATCGACGACCCTCGGGGCGGGCCGGTTCCTCAGTTCATCCGGCAAAATCATCGGGGGGGCGGCTTCGGGTACGGGAACGCCTTTCTTTTTAAGTTGCTTCTGTAGCGCCTCGAGCGCTCGTTGTTGCTTTTGCGTCTTGAGTTGTTCTGTGAGATCCGACTTTCGAATTCTCCGGCGCACGCGCCATTCGGCCTGCTTCGCCACGCTCCGCCGGGTAAGATTGACCATTTCGCGAACAAGATGAATCGGGCGCAAACCCGTAACCAAGATCAGCGTGGTCAAATAAACTGCGACGAGGAGAAGAACCGAACCGACCGGGCCGAGTGCGGCGGGAAGCAGGCCGCGATGTTCGTCGGACAAGCGATACCCAATGAGGCCGCCCGGCCCTTGAATGTCGACCGGTACTGTCCTCCCAAGCAAATGTGTGATCCCCCAGGCTTGGTCGAGGCACGCACCGGAGATGAGAAACAAAATGATCCACGGGATTCGCGGCACGAAACGCAATCGAGGATAAAACAATTTCGCCGCCCCGAATCCGAGCAGAACCGCTGCCAGCAATAGCGACGCGAAAACGCCGATTAACTGATAGCAAATGCCCGCAAAGATCGCTCCAAGCGGCCCGATGAAATTTTGTGCAGGGTGATTCGCCGGTGAAACGTGGCTAAACCAAAGCCACGACGGTATATCGTTCGGCGTATAAGAGATCAGCGCGAAAAACAGTAGCGTGCCGGCAAAAAGCAGAACGAGAGCGAACACTTCGTTCCATGCGCTGAGTCTTTCTGTGCGGCCCACCGCGGCTGATAGTAACGCCATGCAGACGTCTTTCAATCACAACTCTTCGTCTGCGTCTTACTCTCACTCTTGCTCTTGGTCGTGATCGTTATCGAATGATCCGGCGCGCCCGGCGGTCGCGCCCTACCACTGCGCTTTCATCCTTGCGCGTGGCAGCGGAGACTGATAACTGTGCCAGCGCATTATGGCTTCCTTTGTTCGCCAGGGCATCCTCGCTGTTTTCTTTGCGACGGCCCTGTTTTCTACATCTTGCGAAAAGCATCCCGTCGGACAGATGCCAGAAGTTCAGCGGGAACAACTCGATCCAGCGAAGGTCTGGTCGAATTCGGCAGAACATTCTGAAGGACCTTCGACTTCAGGAACGCCGGCAGAAGATCCACGCGAAGCTCGTTAGGCAAAGGAGATCACATGGGTAGTCACAAATACATGAGGTCACCTCCGAACCTGACCGGGATGCCGCCGGGAGTCCCCTACATCATCGGCAACGAAGCGGCTGAGCGTTTCTCCTACTACGGCATGAAATCGGTCCTGACCGTTTTCATGGCGCATTTCATCCTGAACCAGTCGGGTCTGCTGGCGCCGATGCAGGAGAACGAAGCGTACATGTACACGCACTATTTCGTTTTCGGCGTCTATTTCCTTCCAATTCTCGGCGCGATTTTGGCCGACGGTTGGCTCGGCAAATATTGGACGATTCTGTCGCTTTCGATCGTTTACTGCCTGGGCAACCTCACGCTCGCGTGCATGGCCACGTCATGGGGAATCGCGATAGGTCAACGCACAATGCTGGCGATCGGATTGTTCCTGATTTGTATGGGCGCCGGCGGCATCAAACCATGTGTATCCGCAAACGTGGGCGATCAGTTCGGCGAATCCAACAGGCATCTGCTCTCGAAAATGTTTGGCTGGTTCTATTTTTCGATCAACGCCGGCTCCTTCATTTCTTCGATTCTTTGTCCGTGGCTCCTCGCGAATCCGAAGTGGGGACCGGGTTGGGCGTTCGGAATTCCCGGCATCGCAATGGTCATCGCTACGTTGTTCTTCTGGGGCGGTCGCAAGAAAATGGTGCACGTGCCGGCAGCCGGCCTCAGTTATTTGAAGGAAACATTCAGCAAGGAAGGTCTCCTTACGCTTGGCCGGATCGCGATGGTTTACGTTTTCATTTTGGTTTTCTGGGCGCTTTGGGGAATGAGCAACGGCGCTGAATGGACGTTGCAGGCCGAGAAAATGAACCTGCATTGGATGGGCATGGACTTGATCGCTGCCCAGGTGCAAACCGCAAACCCAATTCTCATTCTGATTTTCATTCCGATCGTGAACTACGTGATCTATCCAGCGATCGACAAAGTTTTCCGACTCACGCCGCTCCGCAAAATTGGGATCGGCCTTTATATTACGGCGATGTCGTTCGTCGTGATTGTTTGGATCCAGGGACAGATCGACGCGGGAATGAAGCCGAGTATTAATTGGCAATTGCTCGCCTACGTCATCCTCACGCTTGGTGAAGCGATGGTTTCGATCACCGGATTGGAATTTTCCTACACCCAGGCGCCGAATTCGATGAAGAGCTCGGTGATGGCTTTGTGGCTTTTGACTGTCGCTTCAGGCGAACTTTTCGTCGGCCTCGTCAATAAATGGATCTTGCACGCAGGTGGCGCTCAAAAGGTCAGTGCGTATCAGTACTTTACCTTTTTCACCTGGTTGATGTTTGGAGCCGCTGTCGTTTTCACAATCGTGGCTTGCTTTTACAAGGGGCGCACTTACCTGCAATCACAGCTCACGCCCGATGAAGTTGCGACCGAGCCGATTCTTCACGGCGGCACACCGAGCTGAACTCGAATGAGAATCATCATCGCGGCTGCGGTCGCTTTATCGTTGTCGATTTCAAACACATTCGCCACTTCCCAAGACGACGCGTTCCAAAAAGTTGCGCACGATTACGTCGAACAATATTTAAAGGCCAATCCCGAGCAGGCGACTGAGCTCGGTGACCATCGTTTTGATGGCGAGTTGACCGATTACTCGTCAGAAGCGCGAGCCAAAGACCTCGCCACGCAAAAAGAATTTCGCGACAAGCTCAACGCGATCGACGGATCGCAACTCACAGGCGCGAACAACATTGATTTTCGAATTCTCAAAGAGAACATCGATTACGAAATCTTCCGGGCCGAAGAGCTGAAGGAGCCGGAATGGAATCCTCTGGTTTACATGCAGAGCCTGGCCAACAGCCTTTATCTTTTGGTCGCGCGCGATTTCGCACCGGCCGAAAAGCGGATCCCGAGTTTGCGCCAGCGCTTGGAAAAAATCCCGGGCGTGATCGCGCAAGCGAAAGCCAATCTGCAACATCCGCCGCGCATTCACACCGAAACAGCGATTGAGCAAACGCAGGGCGCAATCAATCTCGTCCGCACAGACCTTGCACCGCTCCTCGATCAGGCGCCGCAAATGAAGAAGGACCTGGCCCCGTTGCAGGATAAAACCGCTGCGGCGCTCGAGGATTACAAAAAATGGCTCCAGAACGATCTGCTCCCTCGCTCGGACGGCGACTTCCGTCTCGGCGAGGAGAAGTACAGGAAGAAACTGCACTTCGCGTTGGCGTCGGATTTGCCGATGGAAGAAATCATGAAACGGGCAAAGGCCGATCTGGAACAAACACAGACCGCCATCTACGAAACGGCGTTGCCGCTCTACAAAAAATATTTTCCGAACGCCGATCAACAATCTTTCGCAGATAAACACAAAGTGACGGCCGCGGTATTGGACAAGCTTGCTGAGCAACATCCTAACGACGCCACGGTGGTTGATTACGCGAAGAAAGTTGTCACAGAAGCGACAGATTTCGTGAAGCGACACGATGTGGTCAGCGTTCCAAACATGCCGCTGGACGTGATCGCGATGCCAGAGTTCAAACGCGGTGTCGCCATTGCGTATTGCGATGCGCCGGGGCCACTCGAGAAAAATGGCAAAACACTTTTCGCTGTCGCCCCTACACCGAAGGACTGGTCGAAAGAGCGAAAGGAATCGTTCTTCCGCGAATACAACAACTATATGATTCGCGATTTGACCGTGCACGAGGCGATGCCGGGGCATTTTTTGCAACTCGCGCGCTCGAATGAATTCCGCGCGCCGACGCTGGTTCGCGCAATTTTCCAGAGCGGACCCTTCATCGAGGGCTGGGCGGTTTATTGCGAACAGGTGATGGCGGAACAGGGATACGGCGGACCCGAGGTGAAGATGCAGCAATTGAAGATGCGGCTCCGCGCGATTTGCAACGCCATTCTCGATCAAAGCATCCACGCCGGAAACATGAGTGAACAGGAAGCGATGGATTTGATGACCAAAGAAGCTTACCAGCAGGAGGGCGAAGCGGTGGCCAAATGGAAACGCGCCCGGCTTACTTCCGCTCAACTCTCCACCTACTTCGTCGGCGCCACGGAGCATCTCGATTTGCGCGCTGCCGAACAGAAAAAACTCGGCGACCAGTTCAATCTCAAAAAATACAACGACCAGGTCATCTCTTACGGCAGTCCGCCCGTGAAATACGTGCGGGAATTGATGGGTTTTTAGGTGGAACGCGTTGTCCTCAACGCGTTGGCAAGATAGTGCGCCTTCGGCGCCAAATTCTTGACATCGTCTTCGGAGAAGCCGATCCACCGTTGAGCTTGGCTTTAGGCGCGCCGCTTTTTCGCCGTCTTTGCGTTTGCGCGGTGCCGCCGCAGCTGGCTTTCTTGCAGCCGACATCCGCACAAGTTCATCAAGATTAAACGTTCGGCGACGTTTGGTTCCCACTTCTCGAAATTCGATCTCATACCAGCCGTTCATCCGATCTACCCGATAGCGTTTCTGTCCAATACGCATCGGTTCGCGCGCGATCACGCGATGAATGACTTTTTCGTATTTGGATCGTGGCCAGCGCCGCATTCGGCGACGACCCCAATCAATTCCATGCCCGACGTCGTCATAAGCATCGGGGCGCATCTCGAAGTCGAGAAGTGAGCGCGCATCGCCGGCGAACACCGCGGCGATATGCTCCAGCGTGCTCGAATCGCTGATCCGTCGAATTCGCTGGCGAAACGGCCGCAAAGTTTCAGCCGCAATCGCACGCAGGCTTAGCGTGCGTCCGTCACGCAGTTTCCAAAGGGATTCGTTGATATCAGATGTGAATGGATTGTTGCCTAACGAATCAGCGGTAACTCGCCAACCGCGTCGCGACGAATGTTTGCGAAGATGAAATCGCGCGATGCGAGGAAGTCCATGCCGCCCCAATTGTCTCAGGCCAAAATCTTCCCAGCGCAGCTAGGGTTCCCATGGCGCCCGCGATGAACGCAGTCGTTGCCAGCATCAACGCGGCGTCCGGCGTGAAATCAACCGTGACTTCGACGCGGTTTCCGCGCGGACGCACGCCGACTGCGCTGCTTTGCCGGTTCGTTGCCAGCAAAATCACCGGCACCGGCAGGATGTGCGCCAGCAGATACGCAAGCGTCCTGGCATTTCGAAGCTTTGATTTCCGCGCGGTTGGAAACGAAAAATTGTAGTGCGCGCTAAAGCCCTGAAGGGTGCACTGACACTTGTGTCGCCTGGCCCAGTGATCCAACTCCTTTCGCAGATAGCGGATTTGCTCCCACAACAAACGCGTCGCGCGATAACAACAGCCCGGCTCGAATTCAATAATGGGCGTGGCGACTTCGATCACGCCGGTGTCGAAATAAATCGCGCCGCCTGCGGGCAATTGGAACGATTTGCCGGTGCGCGGAATCATTCGCCGTCGCACCAGCCGGCTGGGATCACCAAAGACTTTTTCCGGACGCCGTCTGCGGCCATTTACAAAGAGATTAAATTCCGCTTCCAACCCGATCACCGCTCGCGGCGGTGTTGCCCCAAGCGCGCGAAGGTGAAGACGATGCGCGTCGCGTTCTGTTCGGCGGTCCTTCATCTGCTCAACGCGAGATTAACTCGCTTCGCTGCATTCGCGCGGAGTTAACCTCACGTATCCTAAATCGATGTGGAGGTGGTCGCTGGTCTGTCCTTTTTCACGTCCGAATGGCCGAACAAAAACAGCCGGCCCAAGCGACGCTGCGATCGTCCGATATTTTTCCATCGACTTCGTGTCGGACAGGAAAGTATCGCCAATCCGGTAAATATTTGCCGCCGTACCCCAGGCATGAATGCTTTTTGCGCCTCCAATCTGATGCGCGGCCGACCGGTATCCGCCGTTTGCGCTGATGAATACCGGCGCGTCAACTTCGCGCCGAAACGCCTCCAGAAATCTGGCAAGCAAAACGATTGCACACGGTGCGTAATGAGGGAACTGGCTTAGGAGCAACCTCGCCTCGCGACAATCGACGAGCATCAATTCCGCGAGCGTGAAGTGCGGCGCCAGCCGAATTTCATGCGCTTCCTCCCAGCTGCCAATTTCATAAAAGAAACGCGGCAGACGATGAACCGTGCCGTTGGCACCAGCCTCGCTTTCGTCCGGTCGTAACAGCACGCGGTACTCTTCGGCTAGACGCAAACCGTCAATCGGCCGCAGAAACTCAGTCCTCATTTGATTTCGGCTTCGTTTGCACCAGCGACCGATAAATCGTTTCGGAAATTGCTGCGACTGTTTCGCGCCGCCCCTCTCTTTCCGGATCAAATTCAGTTAAAATGGCGGTGATGTATGGTTCGCGTTCGGGCAGGTAGACGATTCCAATATCATGTGAGGCAGTCGAGATTTCTCCTGTCTTGTGCGCGACTGTGGCGTGAGCCGGAAGACCGGCGGGAATCATCGAGTTGAATCGTTGCTCCAGCAGAATGCGGATTACCTCTCCTTTGCTTTCAGGCGTAAGAAAATCACCGCGGATCGCTGACAACAAACTCAACAACCCGTCGGCAGTCGCTTCATTGTTTATCGCGCGGTCGTGTGCACCGTGGTCTTCCACGCCGCGCCGGAGCTCAACCCCGTCAACTTGCGCTTCCCGCAGAACCGTCCGCGCATATTCCACTCCCACAAAATCCAGCAGCAAGTTCGCCGCGAGATTGCTGCTCCCAACGATCATCGCGTGCGCAAGCGCGGAGATCTTCGCGGTTCGTCCAATAGCCGCGTACAGTTCCGGTGTCGCGTCGCGATCCTGGCTGACGCGAAAGATCGATCCGTCTGCTGCGCTGAAGAACCGGTTTCGCACGTGTAACGAGTCATCGAGCCGAAGCCGTCCCTGGTCTGCCGCTCGAAATACTGCCAGAAGCACTGCGACCTTGATTGTGCTTGCAGCGTGGAACCACCGGTCGCCGCGCAACGAAAATCGGAATCCGGTCTCGAGATCGTGCAGTGCTACTCCGATGGCCCGAGCCTTCTTTTTGAGAGCCAGGTCTTCCAGTTCCTCGCGTAATCCGTTCGATACATCCACGCTCAACATCGAAGTGCTCTTTACATGGCCATTGGCAAGTCGCAAATTCGCCCAATGCCAAATCTGGCCACCTGGATCCGTCAAAAAGACGCCAAGAGCTTTCGCACAATTTTTGCGAAACATCCTGAGACCAAAGTTTGGAACGCACGCACTCGAAATGTTCCGCTCGATGATATGAACGGCCTCTTACTCTCAGGCGGCTCCGATATTTCCCCGGAATTTCTGCGGCAGGACGTTCCGGATCCTTCGGTATTGGATAAACAGATCGACCCTGAGCGCGACCGCTGGGAGTTTCAGGCTGTCCAGAACGCGCTCTCGCGCGGATTGCCGATCCTGGCAATTTGCAAAGGCCTTCAGGTCTTCAACGTCGCACTCGGCGGCACGCTTAAGCTCGACATCCGGGGACACAATCTGCCCGACCAAAAGCATCGTGATGTTCAATCGTTGCGCAGTGCGCGTGGGGCGTCTCATCGTTTTCCCAAAGTGAACAGCGCGCATCACCAGGCGATCGATCAATTAGGCGACGACTTGGAAGTGGAGGCCTGGGCTGCGCATGATGGCATCATCGAGCAGGTGCGGCTGCGCAAATATCCGTTCGGACTCGCGGTTCAATATCACCCTGAGCGCAGCCGGATTTACGACTCGTTGTTCGACGATTTCTTCACGCGATTGGAATCTCCGCAGCCTTGAATCGCGGCATTCCGCGAAGTCGAGGCTGCAACGCTGCGAACGACGTCCGCGAGGCCAGGCTTTCAATCCCGTGGCGCAACCTTGGGCTATTCTGTGGGATCTGGTCAGCAACGCCACCGCGACGCGTCTTATGCCAAAAATGACGAAGCACGAATGCCGAAAGAAGTCCGAAATTAAGAAATGATGAGCGATAACCGCTCCGTCATTCGGACTTCGTCATTCCTTCGTCATTCGAGATTCGGGTTTCGTCATTTCGGATGACGACTTCCATCTTAATGTCTTGAAACGCCAACTGGTCGTGAATCAACCCGAGCAACTCGAGCGCTCGCGAATCCGGCATGTGCGTGCAACGCACCTCGATCCGCGCCGGTTTGCCGGCGAGCTCCGGATGACCGGACTCCATTTCGCCGTCGAGCAAAAATGAAACGTACGCGTTAAACCGCTCCTGTAACGAAAGCAGTTGCTCGTCCGAGTCGTCCCACTCGTTAGGCTCGTTCATTATAAGAACCGCCTCTCCTGTTTTCGGGTCGTGGGCGATTACATCGATCACGCTTGTTCGATTTTTGTTATTTGAAATTTCAGGTTCGATATCCATGAGCGATTCGATGCTTGCTCGCAAATCCCTTCGGAGTTGGACGGTCGATGTTCGACGTTCGATTTTCAAACTCGAATGGCCCGGCGTAGAGAAAGTCCACGTCGAAATCGGCGATGTCGAAGCGCTGGCGGCGAAATATCCGGAGGTGGCCGACGATTTGCGTGCATTTTCCAGGTAGCGCATGCGTCTCGCGTGCTGGCGAACGCGTCTCGCGATCGCGAACTTTTCTGGACCCGTCGCACTCCATGCAACTTTCAACTTTTTCGAGAAGATTGTTTCGGCGCGACGCCGAAACCAGCACGCGAGACGCATGCGCTACCCGAAAGACGCGACTTGAACGTCGTGCGGGTCACGAATTAACTAGAGGTGTGGCAAAACGTAAACACGCAGGCGAATTAACATTGCTCGGGCACGGCGACGCAAAACTTCCCGCATCGCCAGCCGAGGCGCGTTTGGAAACGTTTCCGAATCCTGCTCCTAAACGAAATTACCATATTCATTTCGAAACAGACGATTTCACTTCCGTTTGTCCCGTCACAGGCCAGCCCGATTTCGCCAGGATCGATATCGAGTACGTGCCCGACCGTCTGTGCGTCGAGAGTAAGTCACTGAAATTCTATCTCGCGTCATATCGCAACGAGCGCGCATTCAATGAAGCGGTCACGAACCGCATTCTCGACGATTTCGTGAAAGCCTGCGCGCCGCGCGAAGCAATCGTCACCGCGCAATTCTCCGCGCGTGGTGGAATCGCGCTGACAGTCCGCGCTGAATATCCGGACAGCGAACCGGGACGCGATCGTTGATGATTCACTGTCATTCCGAGCGAAGTCGAGGGATCTCGTGCCAAAACCAAGCGATTGTTTTACGGGATCCTTCGACTTCGCTCAGGATGACAGTGTCGTCTGATAAATGAAACGCGCGGTCGTCCTTTTGAGTGGCGGAATCGATTCTGCAACCACGCTGGCGATTGCAATCGCAGAAGGCTACCAAACATACGCCCTTTCATTTGATTACGGTCAGCGTCATCAGATCGAAACGGAAGCGGCTCGACACGTCGCCAAAGCGTTAGGCGTAAAAGATCATCGCATCGCAAAGATCGACCTGCGCATCTTCGGCGGCTCCGCGCTCACGGACGATGTCGCCGTGCCCAGGCAGCGTTCGGAAACAGAAATGGCGCACGGCATTCCAGTCACCTACGTCCCCGCACGGAACACCATCTTTCTCGCGTACGCGCTTGCCTGGGCGGAAGTGATTCCGGCCAATGACGTTTTTATCGGCGTAAACGCAATCGACTACAGCGGCTACCCCGATTGCCGACGAGAATTTATCGAAGCGTTTGAGAACCTCGCCAATGTCGGAACCAAAGCCGGTGTCGAAGGCCGACGCTTCCAGATTCACACGCCGTTGATCAAACTTTCCAAGGCCGAAATCATTCGCAAAGGAGTCGAGCTCGGCGTCGATCTTTCACTCACGCACAGTTGCTATGATCCGACACCCGAAGGTCTGGCGTGCGGTGAATGCGATTCCTGTCTCCTGCGACTCAAGGGCTTCCGCGAAGCCGGAATCGGAGATCCAATTCGCTACGCGCAAAAATGAAACACACTACTCTTGTCATTCTGAGCGAAGCGAAAAATCTCTGATCAGTCTTTGGGCCAGTCATCCAATCGAAAATGGATCAGAGATGTTTCGCTTCGCTTAACATGACAGACGCGTTACTGGATAGAAGCAACAGAGTGCAACAGCTAAACTAAGTTTCGTAACGATAACATGAAACGTCTGTTCAGGATTTTCGAACTTTCGAAGAATGAACAGCGCGTCGCGCTCATCGTCATACTCATTCTGATCACGATCGCGTTCGTCGAATATGAGCGGCGCGGTCATCAGTCTCCGCTCGGGCCGGCATTACAAACACAATCGAAATTGACTCCGACTGCTGTGGAAACGATAGCCGATCAGTAGCCTTATTGCGCTGCTACGCCCGGGATTCGCCCGTAGCCGACAAAGACCGGACTAATTTTGGCGTCGCCGCTTTTAGGTGGCGGCGGCATCTTGAAATCGAAAACGCTAACACCCCAACGCTGTTTGCCGTCGTACGTGCGGCCATCGCTTGATCCGATCATTACGCGTTTTTTCGTCCGTTTTTCGCGGCCCAGATAAATCATGGTGTGCGTGATTGGGGGGTCGCGATCGATGTTGTAGGTGCCGCGCCAGAAAAGCAGATCGCCGGGCTTAAGATCATCGAATTCGAATGAATCCTCCTTGCGACTCAGGACCGCATACAAATTTCCCGCTTTGCGCACCCAGACATATTGCTGACTGGAATCGCGCGGCACGTCGGGGAAGCCATTTTGCTTCAGCAGGTAATAAATGAAACCGGAACAATCCATGCCGCCGTTCACGGGATCAGCAGAACCATAGGTGTAACCCAAATTTTGCTTTGTCAGCGCGAGTCCGGCGTCCAGGATTTGTTGAACTTTTGGCGGGTCTTTCTCGTAACCTTCTATTGCATCCGGCGAAAGGCTCACATTCGGCCAGCCTTTTTTTCCTCGACCAGCTCCGGGTGATTCCTCTGGACTCGCAGACGGAGTCTCTGTTGCCGATGGCGATTCCTCCGGTGTTGGAGTAGGAGACGTTTTCTTGCGCTTCGATTTGCTCTTCGGCGTCGGGGATGGAGTCGGCGAAGCTTTCTTTGATTTTGGCGAAGCAGTTGGCGTTGGAGTGGGTGTCGCTTTCTTCTTCCGGTGTTTGCGAGATGAACTCGGCGTTGGATCAGGCTCGAAGGTCTTCTTGATTTTTGTGCCTAACGACTCTTGGGCTGGATACGCGGTTGGAAGGGCGCCGAATGCTATTGCAACGGCTAAAAAGCATCTAATTACTGTTTTGAATGCCATCAGTTTTTGTAGGGCGTTTCTGTGAAACGCCAATTGTCCTGTAGTGTTCGCTGTCCTCAGCGGAGATTCGAGTCCAGTAGTTCGGCCGGATGCCATGAGGACAGCGCACGTTACAGCATGTGAGATCGGCAGGCTCGCCACGGCGAGTCCGTCCAGTGGCGGACAGGATGCCCGCCGGTCCCACAGACAAGATGTCTGTGCTACGACTGCGCGAGCTCTTGCAGGATTGCTTTGTTCAAGCGAATTCCGCCTTCGAAATTCTCGAGAGGAAAATTTTCGTTAGGCGAATGCGCGCGGCAATCGGGTAGCGCGAGTCCCATGAGCAATGTTTCGACGCCGAGAATTTCCCGGAACTCCGAAACAATCGGGATGCTGCCTCCTTCGCGGATAAGCGCGGCGTCGCGGTTGAACGCTTTGCGCAAAGCGCGCTGTGCCGCTTCGCCCATAGCCGAGTGCGGGTCTGTGAGATACCACGGGCCGCTGTGGCCCATGGCAACTTCCATCGTAACACCCTTGGGCAGATTTTTTTCCAAATGCGTCTTCGCCAGTTCCAGAATTTCCTCGCCCTTCTGGTCGGGAACGAGACGGAACGTCAGTTTCGCAAACGCGTGGCTGCCGATCACCGTCTTTGTCCCCTGCCCCTGATATCCGCCGCCGATTCCATTGATCTCCGCAGTCGGCCGCGCCCAGATGCGTTCCACTGAATTGTATCCGGCCTCCCCGAAAAGCTCGGGCACACCTGTCTCCTCGCGAATCAGTTTGTCACCGTCGACCGGAAGTTTGCGCCACGCTTCGCGCTCCCAGTCTTCCAGTGGTTTAACGCGATCATAAAACCCTGCAATCGCCACGCGACCGTCGCGATCGTGAAGTGTCGCGAGCATTTGGGCCAATGCGGTGATCGGGTTTGCGACAGCCCCGCCAAAAACGCCCGAGTGCAAATCCATTTTCGGACCGGTCACTTTGAGCTCAAGCGCCGTAACACCCCGTAACCCATAACTCAGCGTGGGCATGCCGCGCGCGATCATCCCGGTGTCGGAAATAACTGCCACGTCGCACTTCAGCGCATCGCGATTTTCACTGAGAAAAGGGCCAAGATTCGCACTGCCGATTTCTTCTTCTCCTTCGATCACTAAATGCAAATTCACCGGCAGCTCACGATGCTCCTCAATCGTTTCCTGAATCCCGAGAATGTGAGCAAGGATTTGGCCCTTGTTGTCCGTGGACCCCCGCGCGAACACGTAGCCGTTCTTCAAGACAGGCTCGAACGGCGGTGAATCCCATTGTTCCAGAGGATCCGGCGGCTGCACATCGTAATGGCCGTAGATCATAACCGTCGGACGCCCGGGCCGGTGTTCATTGTGGGCCCAGACGATAGGATGACGTTTCGTGGGTACAAGCTGCGCTTGCAGACCGATTCTGTTAAGCTTGTTCACCAGCCAGTTTGCACACCCGACCAACTCTTCCTTGTGCTTGTCGTCGGTCGAGACGCTTGGAAACCGCAGGAACGAATAATACTCCTCGAGATAATTGTCGCGCATGGCGAAAAGCTAATCGGTTTTTTTCCGTTTGCCTACGCTTTCCGGCGAAACTCCGTACGCGCAAAATAGAAAACTGACGACAGCGCCAGCACGATTCCAGTCACGAGGAATTCGCGAACCGTAGCGTGAGCGAGGATCCAAACAATGGCAAGAATCGCCAGCGCAGGCACAATTTTCATTCCAGGAAAATTGAACGGCTTTCCATCCGAGCGAACATCCCGTTGCACCAGAACCCAACAAGCAGCGCAGCAGAGCAGATACATCAACAAAACCGCGACATTCGAAAGGACCGCCAGTCGCTCGAATGTTCCGCTGATGGAAAGCGCAAACGCGAGCGCTGCGTACGTAATGATCGCGACATCTGGTGACCGATACCGCGGGTGAACATGCGCGAAGAACTGCGGCAACGCGCCGTCGCGGCCGAAAGCAAAAATCATTCGTCGGCGAACTCAGGATGTCGCTCGTCACAAATCCAAATGCGGAGATGCTCGCGCCAGCCAGAAGAATCATGCGGCCGAGGTTTCCAAGGAATGTCGCCGCCGATTCAGCAAGCGGCGCCTCCGGATGATTTGCGAGATCGGGACCGAGCGTGCCCTGCGCGACGAGTTGGATCATCAGGTAAATGATCGTCGTGATCACCAGCGCGAGGTACGCCGACCGCGGCACTGTGCGTGCCGGATTTTTCACTTCTCCGCTAGGAATCAATGCAACTTCGATCCCCACGAAAGCGAAAATCAAAAGGATAACGGCGTCCCCTAACGACTTACTGCCCGGCCAACCGCTCCAGGCGAGGTTCGGCGCGTGAATAAAAAATATTCCGACGCAAATGAACAACAACAGCGGCAGAAGCTTGGCGAATGTGATCACTGTCACGGCACCGGCGCCCTGCCGGACGCCGCGAATGTTGATCAATACGAGGGAACCATAGACCGCGAACATCACGATAATCCGCATCACGGGACCGCCGAGAAACGGCACTACGAGGGCGACAGAGTTTGCCAATACGTTCACGACGCCTGCAACCGCGCCGAGCGCCGTGAGAAAATAAAGCATCCCGGCGAGGAATCCGACGTAGCGCCCAAACGCCACCTCGACATACGCGTAAAGACCGCCGGTCAACGAAACGCGGCTGCCGGCAATCGCGAAACATGTGACGAACAAGACCATGGCAATCGCACAGCAGACAAATGCGAGTGGCGCCGCGGACCCCAGTCCCTTCGCGACTGTCGCCGGGATTACGAAAATTCCAGCGCCGATTGTCGAGCTGACGATATTGGCCGTGAGCGCTGGAATTCCGATGCCGCGAACCAATTGATGATCAACGCGCTCGGCTTGTTCGAGGGAGCTCGTCGATTCATTTCCCATCGGCGCATCCTCAGTGATTGAGTTGTCCAAGGCAAGAGCGCGAGTTAAGTTCCACGCGCCAAGGACGGTGCTTTTTCAAATGGGCGGGAATTGCAGCTGAGGGATGCTAATGGATGTCGCAATTGTCACTAACCCACAATATCCTGTGGCCGGGTGGCCTCGGAACCCCTTCAAATTGTGTTATTTTCCGCTTGTAACCCAAATGAGCCTGCTGTATGAGCTCCGAAGGCCCGGGGTTTAGCCCAAGATGTATTTACAATCGCTCGAGCTATTCGGCTTCAAATCGTTTGCCGATAAAACTGTCTTCAATTTTCATGAGGGCGTCACCGCGGTAGTCGGCCCGAACGGTTGCGGAAAATCCAATGTGCTCGACGCCGTAAAATGGGCGCTCGGCGAGCAATCCGCCAAATCGCTCCGCGGCGACGAGATGGCTGATGTGATCTTCAACGGCGCCGATACACGCAAGCCGGTAGGATTTGCGGAGGTCTCACTCACATTCAGCAACTGCGCTGAAGAACTCGGAATCGAATGGCATGACGTGCGCGTGACTCGCCGTGTGTATCGCGACGGAAATTCCGAATACTTGCTGAACAAAACGGCGTGCCGCCTTCGCGACATTCAAGGTCTTTTCGCCGACACCGGGATTGCGCGAACCGCGTACTCCATGATGGAGCAAGGCAGAATCGACATGATTTTGAGCTCGCGTCCTGAAGATCGGCGCGCGGTTTTCGAAGAAGCAGCCGGGATCACGAAATATAAAACGCAGAAACGCGAGGCGCTCCGAAAGCTGGAGGCAACGGAAGCAAATCTCTTGCGCATCGGGGACGTGATCAAAGAGGTCAAACGCCAGATCGGCTCACTTCAGCGACAGGCCGGGAAAGCACGACGCTATCAGGCGTTGCACGCAGATCTCCGTGTGCTTGAGACACATCATGCTTCCAAACAGCTTGCTTCGCTGGAGCACGACCTGGCCGCGTCGCGGAAAGAAATCGAAAGTCTGATGGACAGCGAGAAGATCGCGCGCGCGAAAATCGACAACAACGAAAACGCGCTAACGGAGGAACGTGGGGCGCTGGACAAGATCGACACCGAAATCGCCGAGTGCCGTGCAGAAGTGCAGCGACTGGACAGCGAGATTGCAACGCACCGCAACCGCATCGAGTTCAACCGTCAGCGCGCGCAGGAACTGACCGAACTGATCGAACGCGCGCGGCGCGACATCACTGAAGCTGAGAACAAACGCAATCAGCAGGCGACTCAAATCGAACAAACGAACAGCTCAATAGCGGAAATCGAAGAGCAGTTGAAAGAAAAGGAAGCCGAGTTGACCGAGTTGTCAGTTCTGGCCGGAGAAATCCACAAAAAACGCAGCGATCGCGTGACGCGATTACAAGAATTGCAACTCGCGCTCTCGAAATCCGAAAGCCGGATCTCGGCCCTCGAAGAGGAACTCACTGGAACCAAAGCGCGACGTGAATTGACTCACGCACAAGTTGAACAACTTCTAAAAGAGATCGAAGCGCTAACTGAAGCGCGCGAAGAACTCGTCGGGCAAATCGGTGTTTCGCTCCAAGTGAGCCGTCGTCAGCCGCTCGATGTCGAGACGAGACTTCGCGAAAAGGAGAAATTGCTCGCTCAAGCGGAACAGGATCTTGCCACGCTCCATCGCACACTCGCCGAAAAGCGTTCACGCCTGGACGTGTTGCGTCAGCTGAATGAAGAAGGCGAAGGCCTCGCCGAAGGTTCGCAAGCCCTGCTTAAGGGCGTCAATGGTTCCGCAGAATTCCGGGACGCGATTGCGGGTTCGCTCGTTGCGCATTTGGATGTCGATCCAAAATTCATCCAGGCAATCGAAGCCGCGCTGGGCCGTAATCTTCACGCCATCGTTTTAAAAGATGCGAAAGTCGTTTCCGAAATAATTGGGCACCTAAAGGAAAAAAAGCTGGGATACGCCGCGCTGCTGATCCCCGACCTGACGGCGGCCGCGCCGCAAACGTTGCAAAAAGTTCTGCCGTCGGAGGCGCTCGCGTGGGCCACTGACAAGGTGCGGGCACCGAAGCCGCTGGAAGCGCTCGTCACGCGATTGCTCGGCGACGTCGTAATTTTTCCGGGACTCGAACACGCGCTCGAGTACAAAAAGATAGAACCTGCTCTGGCGATGGCCACGGTCGCCGGCGAATATGTTTCCCGAGAAGGAATCGTCTTCACGGGAAGCAGCGAAGTCCGCGCGGCCTCTTTGCTCGAGCGCAAAGCGCAGATCGCCAATCTGGCAAAAGAAGAAGCTGCTCTGGCAAAGGAATACGATTCTGTCTCCGCCAGACGGGACGACTCGAAAACCGCTCTTGAAACCGCTTCGCGACTCCAGCGCGAACTGAGCGAGGCCGGGCGCAAGATCGATACGTTGCAATCGGAAAAAACTGCTTTGGAGCGCCAAATTGCTGCGGCTGACGAACGGCTCGCGCATGTAAAGCGGGATCTTCAATCGGGGCGCGATCAATTGGCCAATCAAAAGAACGAGTTGGCCGCATTCGAAGCCACGCAAAAAAAGACCGTGCTACGCGAGGAAGACCTAACCGCGAAAACGAATGAACTGCGGTTGAGCGTCGCAACCGAGCAACAGCGGCATGAAAATTTGATTGCGCAACGCGAACCAATGAGCGCGCGCGACGCCGAGCTTGCCGAGTTAATCACAGTTCGGAAGGCGGACATCGCGATGTACGAACGCAAATTAGCTACGCAGGCTGAAGAGTCGCGTGAATCTGAAACAGTGATCGGCACTCAAACGTCCCAGCGTGACGAGGCACAAGCGAACAGTGCTAAAATCGCCGGGCAGCGCGTTAAGCGACTTGCCGCGATTTCCGATGGGGAAAGCGAATTGCGCCGAGTGCGAGACTCGTTAGGCGAATTACAGAACCGGCGCGCACAGGGGCAAGTCCGGGAGTCACAATTTCAAATGAAGATCGACAATCTTCTTGCGCACATTTCCCGCAGCTACCAGATCGATGTTCGCAGCTTCACACTCGATGAAGCGGCATTCGAAAAGACGTGGAGAGCGCTGGTGAAGCGCAACGAGAAGCTGGAGGCCGGAGCTTCTGCAACGCCGGGCTCGTCGGAGCTCACTCCTCCTAATCTCGAGAAATTTATCGCTGATTTTAGAGCACAGCTGGACAACATGGGACCAGTGAATCTGGAGGCGGTGCACGAGTACGACGAACTTGAGGAGCGTTACAAGTTCCTCGAAGCGCAAAACACCGATCTTACGAATTCCCAGCGCGAACTGCTCGACGTGATCGCGCGGATCAATTCCACAACACAGAAACTATTTGCCGACACCTTTGAGCAGGTTCGTACGAATTTTCGGGAAATGTTTGCGGAACTATTCCGTGGCGGGCGCGCGGACCTGTCACTGTTGGACGAGAACGACCCGCTGAACTGCGGCATCGAAATCACGGCCAAGCCGCCGGGGAAACAATTGCAAAGCGTGTCGCTATTGAGTGGTGGCGAACGTGCAATGACGGCCGTCTCGCTGCTGTTTGCGATTTACATGGTGCGCCCAAGTCCGTTCTGCATTCTTGACGAAGTGGACGCGGCACTCGATGAAAACAACATTAACTGCTTTATCCGCGTCCTCGACCGATTCGTGCAGCAGAGCCAGTTCATCATCATCACGCACAACAAACGCACGATCGCCAAAGCTGATGTCTTGTATGGCGTGACGATGGAAGAACGCGGCGTCAGCAAATTAGTCGGCGTCAAGCTGACTGCCCCGGCACAACCTGTCACTGAAGCAGCTTCAAACGGTGACGCGCACGCGCCGACGCAGCGGCGCCTCGCGTTCGCCGCGCGTTAGTAGTCACGGCTTCTAGGAAGCGAATGGCAGCCGGCTTCCGCCTGCTGGGCCGAACTGGATCTTCAGCCGAGGCGCGACGCCCGCTCCATCGCAGCTAGGCTATGTCAGCGATAACAAAATTTCTTTGCGCGCAGTTGCCGATCTTGGCTAAAATGACGCGATGCTTCAGACGGCACAGCGGACCGCAAAGTTAAAAAGGAAAAAGCGCGCGTCCGCATCGCTGGGCGAAACTGCTGCGGACAAAGCTGCGCCTCCCCACGAGCGTTTTCTCGAAGCGTTTCGCTGGATGCTGCTAGCACGCACGCTCGAGGAAAAGCTCGTTAGTCTATACCGCGGCGGTCAGATTACGGGCGGCGTTTACATCGGTAAGGGCCAGGAAGCGGTCAGCGTCGCATGCGGCTTGTTTTTGGAAAAAAGCGACATATTTGCGCCATTAATTCGCGACCAGGCCGGACGATCTGCGTTTGGCGAACCGCTAGTCGACGTCACGCGCACATACCTCGGTTCACGCCTGGGTCCGATGCGCGGGCGCGACGGCAATATTCATCGAGGGCATCCGCGCGATAACGAACTGGCGATGATCAGTCATCTCGGCGCAATGGTTTCCGTTACCGTCGGCACATTGATGGCGAAGCGATTTCGAGGAGAGAAAGATTTTGTCGGTCTCACGTGCATCGGCGAAGGGGGGATGCAAACAGGTGCGTTTCACGAAGGAATGAACATTGCCGCGGTGGAACAGGCGCCACTCGTGGTGGTCGCGACAAATAATCATTACGCTTACTCAACGTCTAACGACCGCGAATTTGCGTGCGATGATTTGGTGGAACGTGCGATTGGATACGGATTCGAAGGTTATAATCTGGACGGGACCGATCTTGCCGCGTGCCTGGATGTAATTGGCGGTGCGGTCAAACGCGCGCGTGCGGGGCGTCCGCCACAGTTGGTCGTTGCCTCCGTGCTGCGACTTTCCGGTCATGGCGAACACGATGACGCCAGCTACGTGTCCGACGAAATGAAGCAGCAACCGTTTGCGCGGGATTGTTTGAAGTTCGCGGAGCAAACCATTATCGAATCCAACCTTCTGAATCGGGACACACTGGCCGAATGGCGCAAAGACGCCGTCGCGCAAGTAGACGAGGCAGTTGCAGCCGCTCAACAAGAAGCCGTGCCGGAAGCCGACAAAGAAGATTGGTGCGCGTTGTCCACGCGCGACCTCGTCGATCATGTCGACGAGGAATGACGAAGCACGAATGTCGAAGGTAATCCGAATGCTCAAATGACGAACGCTGTCGCCGCACATCTTTGTCATTCCTCGTTCGACATTCTTTCGTCATTCGTCATTCGGATTTCGTCATTACCCGCATGAGCATCACTTATCTCGAAGCGATCCGGGAAGCGCAGGCAAAACTGTTGCGCGACGACGATCGCGTTTTCATTTACGGACAGGATGTCGGCGGGGCATTTGGCGGCGCGTTCAAGGCTACGAAAGGTTTGGCGAAGGAATTTCCGGAGCGCGTGTTGAACACGCCGATCAGTGAAGATGCGATCGTCGGCGCTGCAATTGGCGCTGCGATGCAGGGAATGCGGCCGATTGTCGAAATGCAGTTTGCTGATTTCTCAAGCATCGCGCTGAACCAGATTCTCAACAACGCGGGCACGCATTATTGGCGAACAGGCATGCCGGTGCCGATCACGGTGCGCTTGCCTTCCGGCGGAACAAAGGGAAGCGGCCCGTTTCACAGTCAATCGATGGAATCGCTTTACGCGCATTATCCCGGTCTGATCGTGATGACGCCGGCCACGGTGGAAGACGCTTACACGATGTTGATAGAAGCTGTGGCAATCGATGACCCCGTCGTTTACTGCGAACACAAATATCTCTATTACCATCTCAAGGCCGACAAATTGCCGGACAAAGGTTTGCCCACGGGACGTGCGCGTATTGCGCGTGAAGGGCGCGATCTTACGGTCGTGAGCTACAGCGCAATGACTCAGGAATCTCTAGCCGCTGCTGAGGAACTCGCACGCGAAGGTCTCGAACTTGAAATTGTCGATCTACGTACGGTCAAGCCGTTGGACACCGACACCGTGCTTGCATCTGTGGCGCGCACTGGCCGCTTGCTTTGCGTCGGCGAATCATTTCCATGGGGCGGCACGAACGCGGAAGTCATCGCACGGGTCACCAGCCAGGGCTTTCATCTGCTCGATGCCGCGCCCCGGCGTCTCAACGCGAAAGACACACCGATTCCGTATCATCCAAATCTCTGGAGCGCGCACCGGCCGAATGCGAAAAACATCGTCGCAAAGGCGCGCGCATTGCTCCGAGAATAGAATCTATGCCGCAAGTCCCGATCATCATGCCGCAGCTTGGCGAATCAATCGCCGAAGCCACCATCGTCGATATCAAGGTCAAACCTGGCGACGAAGTTGTGGACGATCAGGAAATCATTGACGTCGAGACGAACAAAGCGGTCATGGGCGTAACTACGCCGTGCAAGGGCAAGATCGGCGAGATCACGGTGCAGTTGAAGGAAACGTATCCCGTGGGCGCTGTGCTCGGCTACATTGAAGCAAGCGAACAAGACGCTGCGCGCTTTGCTAAACACGCGCCGGCGCCACCGCCGCAAAAGGAAGTCGCGGAAGAAATTCCCGCGCGCGCCGATCAGGAAGTTGCTCCGGCGCGAGAGAAAAGGATTGCTGCGCGCGATGGCGACGGCGACCGAGCTGGCGGTCTGCCCGTTCCAGCGATCACGAAAGGGGCAACCTTTATGTCGCCGCGCGTCCGTGCACGCATGGCTGAACTGCAGCTAACACCCGCTGATCTCGCAGCGATCATGGGAACCGGTGCTGGCAACCGCGTGACGATCAAAGACCTCGAAAATTTTCTGCACAAGATCGAGAGCCAGAAGACGCAGGAAGCTTCAAAGATTCGCGTGGGTGTGGCCGATGCAATGCGCCGGAGTTGGACACGTCCTCTTTCAACGATCGGGTCATCAGTGAATCTCGATCCGGCGCTGCAAGATCGCCAATCGCGCGATCCGAAACCCGGCCTCGGCCTTTACGCGCTGCGCGCGCTAGCGCTTGCGCTGGCGGAAAATCCAGCCGCAGCGGCGAAATTCATTGGAAACCGCGTCGTTCAATCAAACTCGATCGACATCGGAATCGCGGTAGAAGCCGAGGACGGAATCATGGTGCCGGTCATTCGGAGCGCAGAAAAAACTTCACTTGCCGATCTCACGACGAAATACAAGGAATTGATCGAGCTCGCGCGACAGCGGCGGATTTCGCCTGACATGCAGTCCGGTGGCATCGCCACCGTTTCCAACTTTGGCATTTTCGGAATGGAATGGGGCACGCCCATTCCCCTGCCCGATCAAACATTGCTGCTCGGCCTCGGTATGGGCAAAAAAGTTCCGTCATGGGACGAAGCGAAAAACCAATTCGTCCCGAGAACCGAAGCGCAAATCACGTTAAGCTTCGATCATCGCAGCGTCGACGGTGGCGGAGCCAGTCGTTTACTAAAGCGCGTGATCGAACTGCTCGAAAATCCGAAAGAACTCTGAGCGCGGGCACTTGTCATAAGAAATCAGGGACGGGATTCCGTTGCAGTCGAGAAGAGTAACACCAAGCGGCGACAAGGCCGAATAGGACGATCAAGCCGCAGACAGCAGCGAGACCCCCTCCCCACATCAACCAAGCTGGTCTATACACAACCGTAAGGCGCCCATGCGTGCCTGCGGGAACCTCCAAAATGGGAAACAATCCGCGATAAGATGTGATGGCGAGTTTCTGATCCCCGAGGCGAGCTCTGTATCCTCGAAAATAAGGACGCGAAAAAGTCAGAAGTGCAGACCGACCACCAGCTGGGACATCAATGTTTGCTTCCACGAAATTTCGGGAGTCATTCAGCAGTGAGATCGTCGCCAAAACGAATTCCTCGTTAGGCCGCGAATCTATTGAGGTGACCGAACGCACGTGCGAGAACGGCGCACTGCGCCGATGAAAGACATTGCCTTCTTCGGTTGAAACGACGAGTTCCCATTCAGAACTTGGTCGGGGCGCGAGCTCGACTTCTTGCGCAACGACGATCCCGTCCACGCCCATCAAAGCTAGCTTGCCATCTCTGCCGGCTTGGTCATTCAGTAAATGAGCTCCGACATCGGGATTAATTTCACCGTGAATGCTGGTTTCAAATTCGCGCGCGACACCTGCGGGGCGGATCGGGCTGTAGCCATTGATGAATCGCAATCCCGCCCACATCGAAGTGCTTCCCGGCCGTAACGTTTGGCCGACTGGTTCGGGTTTGTTTGCCGTACAATAGGTAAGCTCAGCCCATGGATACACACTGAGATAAAGCCGCTGCGGATCGAGTGGCGCAGGTTTAAGGAGTTCTTGAGAAAAATTGTAGCGCGGAACTCCGCAATTCGTCGGAAGGCAAAGATACGTGGCGAGCAACGCGCAAAACGTAATCCCGGCGGGTGCCCAACAGCGAAATTCTGAACCGCGCAGAAGGAGCTCGAAACACAACCAAACCACAGCCAGTCCAATCAGAATCCAAGTGAGAGGCAAAGCGTATCCGCCAGCCATGTGGAAGATCAACGCCACGACGCCTATCAAGACGACAAGTCCAAGCGCGGCTGTAGCCGGGGTCGGTGACCCCAGCTTGAGACGCAAGGCTTCCGCCGCGCAGATCGCCAGTACGAGATGAAAAAATGGCAGCCAACGAAAACTCCAACGGAACATGCCGGTGGTCGGAGTCATGCAGAGTAAAAGCACGAGTAACAGCAGTACGAGCTCCCATTTGATTCGCCTAACGAGTTGGCGTGCACCCCAGAGGAGTCCAGCGATAAGCACGGCAGGAGCGACTAACCCGCAAGCCATTTCGGCCGCCGTATGCGCACGAGCCCGTGATGAAAAATCGGTCCAGTTCACCGTCCACGATGGGAGAATCAATCCCGGCAGCGCCGCAGGTGGCACGCGCCATTGCCAATGTGCTGTGGCTGCCTGTAGTTCCCGAGCCGAACCCTGGACTAAATCAAGCAATCCCAGCCATGCGGGCGCGGAAAGACCGAAACCGAGGGCTACGCCGATAAGCAGCGGCAGAATCGAGAGAATGTTACGCGTTTGGACTAGTGACTTAATCGACAACCACGCAATGAGGAGCAGCAGCATTAGAACCGTGTAAGGAAATCCGCCGGTAACGAGGAGATAAACGAACGGTGCCGGCCAGAGCCATCGCCATTTCGTTCGTCGCGAATCCAGAGCGCGTTCCGCTCCCCACCACGCCCATGGCAGCCAGGTGAACGCGCCGAGTGCACCGAACCAATCGGTCGCTCCCCAGCAAATGATCCAACCGCTTAACGAGGCAACCAGCGCCACAAAGATGGATAAGGCGATTGAAAACCCGCGATCGCGTGCGAGCAAAAATGCGCCAATCGCGAGTACAAAAAGATGCGCGATCGAAAGCGCTGCCGCCTGTTGCGGAAATGCGAGCGGAAATTTCCAGATCAAAACAACGGCCGCATTCACAAACACGGAAAACGTGCCGTACTGAAATTCGCCCGCGAAATTGCCGCAGACCCACGAATACGGACTCAGGATTGGCCAATGACCTTCGGACCAACTCCGCGCCATGTCGGCGAAAACTGGCAGCACCGACACTTCGTAATCGTCATTCCAAAAAACGAGCGGATTGTGCCAGAGCAGGATTAGGCAGAAGACAACGACGAGTAATCCGGCGGATAGTGCTCCAAGTAAATTGTAGGGCGTCTGTGTCAGACGCCGACGATTTGCGATTGCGGCCGTTCGGCGTTTCACAGAAACGCCCTACAAAACGACCGGTTTGCCTTCAGTCATCACGAGCACTTTTTTCTCGATTCCGTGTGCGCGTGCCGCTGCAAGTAATCGCTGCGGCGGTTCGTGGAGCGGCTCGAAACCGAGAGGAAACGTTCCGTAATGCATCGGGATTAGCGTCTTGGCGCGCAACTCCAGAAAAGCTCTTACCGCTTCTTCGGGGTTCATGTGAACTTCACGGCCTGTAGGCGCTTCATAGGCTCCGATGGGAAGCAACGCGAGGTCGACACTGAAGCGGTCGCCGATTTCTTTGAAGCCCGGGAAATAAGCTGTGTCGCCACAATGAAAAATCGTGCGGCCATTCGACGCGATTACAAACCCACCGAAATCGCGGTGCAAATCCGCAAGAAACCGAGCCCCCCAGTGGTGACACGGCGTGAGCGAAACCTTGAGCGGCCCAAGTTCGACGGTCTGCCAGTAATCGAGTTCGTGCACGATGTGAAACCCGAGATCGTGGACCAAGTTTCCCACACCCGTTGGAACAACGATGGGTTGATTCGTAGCTACGCGCCGCAACGTGCGCCGGTCGAGGTGATCGAAATGCGCATGGGTGACAAGTACGAAATCAATGGAAGGCAAATGCTGAATTTCGAAGCCAGGTCGTTTCAATCGTTTGATGACCTTGAGCCACTTCGACCAAATCGGGATCGATCAAGATGTTGACCTCGTGCGTTTGGATGAGAAATGAAGCGTGGCCGATCCAGGTGATGCAGATCTCGCCTTCTCGTATCTTGGGAAATTGCGGCGGCACGTATTCGCCGGATCGCTTCACGAACAGCGATGGAATCAAAACGCTGGTAAGAAAATTGCGTTTATGCCAATCGGACCGCGGACGCAGCCGGACGCGAGTGGAATGCCGTCCCGCCGTAACAGGAGTATCGCCGTCTGGCGTCTGGCGAACAATGTTTCGCCGTTTCTTTTTCGGAAAGCGGATTGGCACGGTCTTAGAACGATATGGGACAGTTACAAAGTGGAAAGCGTTAAAACGTTACAAACTTTAGACATAGCGACCCTGCGTTGGACGTTCAGCCTCTAATCCTTTGACCTTGTAACTTTTTACAACCGGCGTTCAGTTAATTCTTCAAATGAGGAGCTGGAGCGTCTGCGTCATACTGTTTTTGATTTGTTCCGCCGGGATAGCGTCCGAATCGCGCCTGCCGTTCGACACGGTGTTCAAGGGGCAGGACCAATTCAACCGGTTGGTTGCCAAGGCGAAATCGGAGAACTGGAAATCACTACCGATCGGTGATCGGACGGCGGCGGTTGGAAAAGCGCTGGTCGGTACCCGCTACAAACATTTCACCCTGGAGATCGATAACCGCATCGAATCGCCATCGGTGAACTTCTACGGGATGGACTGCTGGACATTTTTCGAAACAGCACTTGGCTTTGCGCGAATGTTGAACGAACCGGAATCAAATTGGACTCCAGAACGTTTACTCCACTACATCGAGATGGACCGTTATCGCGGCGGCGAATGCACGGGCGATTATCTTTCCCGGCTGCATTACCTGGAAGACTGGCTTTACGATAACGATCACCGCGGCTTGGTTAGTGACATGACGCGTCAGCTTGGCGGGCGCAGCGTGCCGCATTCTGCGCGCGAAATGACCGTCGGCTGGCGGCATTATCGTTATCTTGCTTCGAATCGCTCGTTGCTCGGGCCTCTTGCGCGAATGGAAGCGAATGTGTCCTCGCGGCCGCTCTACGAAATTCCAAAAAGTCAGGTCGCCAGCATCGAGCCGAAATTGCGCAGCGGCGACGTCATTGGCGTGATTTCGCGCGAGCGAAACGGGCTCCATTCGACTGCGCATGTGGGGCTGGCACTACGCTCGAGCGACGGCGTTTTGCATTTCATGCACGCTTCCTCGCCCAGCAATTCCGGCAAAGTTATCGTGGACGACGAGCTTTCGAAATATCTTTATCGGTATGGGTCAGACAGCGGGATCCTCGTCGCGCGGCCGCTGCGTTAGGATTCATCGAACCTCTGCAATTCGCCGAGCAACTTTTGTAATCGTTCCACGGCCTCTTCAGCATCTACACCGTGAGCTTCGAGTGTTGCCGTAGCTCCGCAATCGAGATTGGCGCGGAGAACATCGATTAAGCTTGCAGCAGAATATCGGCCGCCAGTTGTCACGAACCAGATTTCCGATCGAAAAGTTCTGACGTGTTTAACAAAGTGAGCAGCAGGGCGCGCGTGTAATCCCAGCTTGTTGCTGATGCGCACCTCGCGCTGCGCGGACACGGGCGCTCGTTTTTGCCCGAAGATCATGCCTGACTGGTACCCCACCGCCGGTGTAGAAATCTTTCAAACGGCGAGAAGAAAATCTTATCGGCCAGTAGACCGATGACGACGATGATAATCATGATACCGATGACCTGTTCCATGGCGTTTAATTCACGGCCGTAGTGTAGAAGCTGTCCAAGTCCAAAACCGGTCAGGATAGTCACGAAAATCTCTGCAGCCATAAGTGAACGCCACGCAAATGCCCAACCTTGCTTCATCCCGCTAACAATGAACGGAAGCGCCGCTGGCAGGATCACCTTGAACCACATGTGCAGACGCTTGGACCCCATGGTTAAAGCAGCACGCCTGTAGATTGGCGGCACGTTGCGCACGCCGGTTTCCGTGGCGATGACTACTGACCAAAGCGTGCCCATTACCACGACAAAAAGCATCGCGGCTTCCGTCTGTCCGAACCATAACAACGCAAGCGGCACCCAGCAGACACTCGGCAATGTTTGGAGACCGAGGGCTAGCGTTCCAATGGTATCCTGGCACACCCTCCAACGCGCAGTCAGCAATCCCAACGGCAGCCCTGCAAGAAGTCCAATGATGTAGCCGATGATCAGGCGACGCATCGTAACGATCGTGGCCTTCACCAAAGTTCCATCCACGGCAGCGTCTTTTAAATAGACGGCCACTTGCCGCGGCGAGGGCAGTAGGACCGGCGACCAAATCTTTGCACGAAACAGCGCCTCCCAAATCAGCAGAAGAACGACAAAAAAGAGCGCCGCCAACAAAAACCGTTTCATTCTGCGATTGCGACCTCCGGTTGGGTATAACCCTTCAGCGCTTTCATAATTTCGGTGGCGTGAACCGCAAGATCGACGCTGTTGATGTCGCGCGGCCGAGGCAGGTCTACAGCAAACTCTTCTCGAATGCGACCGGGACGCGGCGAAAAAACTATTACACGGTCACCCAAGCAAGCTGCCTCGCGGACATTGTGCGTAACGAACACGATTGTCTTGTTCCGCGCTTTCCAGATTCGCTGAAGATCGCCATACAGTTGCTCACGAGTCAGCGCATCGAGAGCAGCGAACGGCTCATCCATCAGGAGCACGCGCGGATTAGGCGCCAGCGCGCGAGCGAGCGAGACGCGCTGCTTCATTCCACCAGAAAGCTCGTGGATGTTCGCGCGCTCGAAGCGACTGAGCCCGACTAGTTCGAGGTAGTACTTGGCGACGTCCTGTCGATCTTTATTTGTCAGATTCGGTTTGAGCTTGAGACCGAATAGAACGTTCCCAAACACGTTCAGCCACGGAAACAAAGCCGGTTCCTGAAACATAACGAGCCGCTCGCGGCCAGGGCCGGTTATCGGTTTGCCATCAGCCTGCACCGTGCCGCTATCAGGTTTTTCGAGTCCGGCAATGATATTGAGCAATGTCGTCTTGCCACAGCCGCTGGCGCCAACGAGGCAAACAAATTCCCCCTCAGCAACATTCAGGCTCACACAATCGAGCGCCAGGACTGTTCCCGATGCGCCTTTGAAGTTTTTCGAGACATTCTCAATCGCGAGCTTCGACGGCGCGATAACCTCCAGCTCCTCGGCGGCTGAGGTACGTTGGCGGGGGAGTCGTTGCATTACGGAGTTTCGACGAGCTTCGAAGTATCTATCGAACCCTTGAGAAAACCCGCCTCTTTTCCATCCTGTACAGATTTGGCGATCAAATCACGGGATATGTCGCTCGTGAATTGAATCCGATTCCAAGCCTGCGCCACCGCGTCTGGTGCGAAATCAGCGCGTGTTTCCGCTTTGAGTTCCGCGATCAATAACTTCTGCGCTTCTGCTTGATTTTGTTGCATCCATTTCGTCAGTTCGACATTCGCATCTGCGATTTTCTTAGCAAAATCGCGTCGGTCATGCAGGAACTTCACACTGGATACGAGCCAGGTAGTGATCGTATCCTTGTCCTCGCGGAACACCCGCGCTTTCGCATCTCGCTCGAGCCTCGTTACCCACGGCTCGACTGTCCATACCGCGTCAACGCCTCCGTTTTGAAACAGTGCGAGTTGATCCGGATTCGCAGTCGGAATCACCATGACGTCGCCGCCTGTTAACGTGACGCGGAATCCTTCCGCTTTTAACCACGCCCGACATGAAACATCCTGAGTATTGCCGAGTTGAGGTGTGGCTATCTTTTTTCCGCGAAAATCGCTGGCGGCCTTGATTGGCGAATCCGCCTTGACTAACAGAGCCGCACCAGCATTAGCGCCACCAGAAATGACACGAATCTCTTCGCCGTTCGATTTGAAGTACGCATTAAGCGCAGGACTTGGGCCGACGTACGTCACATCAAGCGATCTGGCGAAAATCGCCTCCATTGCCGAAGGGCCCGCATTATAAGTAAACCACTGAATCTGGACATTTGGCCCGAGTCGCTCTTCAAACCACCCTTTGCCTTGCCGCGAAAGCGCGTGCGCGATTACGCCTTGCGCATGAGTGATGTTTGGAAAATGCCCGAATCGAATCGTCGTCTTCTCTTGCGCACCCGCCACGTGCGAAAGGAGAAAGATTCCGATCATTGCGGTGATCTTTGTTTTCATAAGTGGTTCTCAATAGCCGCCGCGCAGCTACAACGCTTCGACATCGTGCCGAATTCGAGATTAGCCTAACGACTCTGATCGCTGATAAATATGTTGATCCATTGGTTTGAGATCTTCCCCGCCCATACAGTGCAACACTGACGCTCGAAATGAATCGAAGCCAGGCGCGTTTAGCCCGTATAGCCGAACCGGGGATCTAGCTCTGTTAATGCAGCTTCGGCAAAGTGTTGGTCTTCCGCCGACAGGTATTCGCGATACCCTCCAACTTTTCCGCGGCGCACCTTGAACGATTCTGGATCGCGCACATCACCCGGATGCAAAATGTTTGAATCAAAAGCTCCCGCAGCCTCGAGCTTTTGCATGTTCTCAAACCGGGAAAACTCGAGCGCTTCCTGGAAAATGTTCGCGTCGGGCGACGATTCACCAAGGACTGCAAGCAGGTCTCGGAAATGTTCGGATGGCGAGGCACGGAGTACTTCGTATCGGACCAGAGTGAAATTCTCACGCTGAGAGAACTCGTTAAGCCAATTGTTCATGGCATCAACGATGGCGCGCATGCCGAACTTTTCGTCCCGCAACATTTCGCTCACATTCTTTTTCCTGAGCTGGACCGGCGCATTCGGATCGCGCCGTGTTAGTTGTAAGAAGAGAGAAACGAAACAATCACGCGGATCTCGGGCGAGCAGGATAATCTTTGCCCGGTTAAGCTCGCGGCGCGGGACAAGATATTTACCGCGAATTCTGTCCCAGCGATCGCCTTTGGTGCGATGCTCAAACAGATCATGAGAAAAGACTATCCGCGGAAAACCAGGTAAATCATAACGTCCCGTTCGCAAAGTAAACTCAATACCGAAGCGTCTGCAGAAGTAAGCGCAAAGAAATGCCCGAAGCCATGTGCGGCCACTCTTCGGGATGGAGAGAATGATGGCGTCACCGCCTGAAAGTTCCCGCGCGCGACTACTAAAGTTGCGTCGGGTCCACGTCGAATTTGTTAGGCCAAATCGCGACCGCGAACCGCGCTGACTGCTAACTGGAAACTGAGACACCGCCGCCAGCGGGCTTTCCTTGTAATTGGCCGTCGGTTCCGGCTGCGCACCCGCCAAAGATTCAGATGTGATTTCTATCGCCATTCGGGGGACCCTTCAGACTGCTTGCATAAGACCGCACACGGAGGTACATATTCAAGCACAAATTATTTTGGGGGCGTACTGGCTTCGACTCATCGTTGGAAGCGCAGACGGCATGTCGAGGATGGTTCGTTGGCCTCGTTAAAAACCGAACCAAAACAAATAAACGCAGATCACCAAGATCTCGCTCTCGCGGCTTAATTGACCGTGACGTTTGGAGTTGGACGCCTGCTACGGCGCCAAACGTGGACAGCAGGCTAATCAGACGGCGGAGTGACCGCGCCGGATGGTGAAGGAAATTCGTGGACGCTCGGGAGTCGGCAGTGTGCCGGTGCAACGTTCGGCTCCTTAAAACTTATCACCGAATAAACATGTAGATGTTTGCGCGGATAGCGACGAGGACAGGGGTTCAACTCCCCTCGCCTCCATTTCTGATTTCAAGTTCCTTAAAACGGGCATTCAGCTTCCCAACGAGCACGAACCAGAACGTCCGTGTCCGTTCTTGCAATGTTCGGTCGCATTAGCTAAAGGATCGATATCATGTCGACGTACATCAGTTTGGTGCAATTCACTGATAAGGGGATTCACGCTGCCAGGGAAACCACTCAACGAGTTGCTGACTGGGCGGCGAAGGTGCAGTCGAAGGGAGTTACCATCAAGCAGATGTACTGGACACTCGGTCACTATGATCAGGTGTGTGTCTTTGAGGCACCAAACGACGAGACAGCTGCCAGCGTGTTGCTGTCTTCGGATATCCTGGGCAATATCCGGACTCAAACGCTGCGCGCTTTTTCGAGCGCCGAGATGGAGAAGATTCTCGCCAACATTCCCTGACCGCAGCGAGTCAGAACGTTCTTACGAGAGAGCGGGACGCTGGCTTTTGAGCAGTTACGATCGCGGCGCGAGCCGGCCCGCACTGGTCGTTTGTTGAATCACTTCGCGACGAAGCGCGCTGGTATCGCGGCCCCTCGCGCGCGTCCACCACAGCACAATAGGCGACGCGATGAAAATGGACGAATACGTTCCGACGATAACACCGATAAGAAACGAGAAGGCGAAGTCGTTTAGAACGGGGCCGCCAAAGAAATACAGCGCGAGTACCGTCAGCAAAACAGTGCCTCCGGTGAGGATCGTTCGCGACAGCGTTTCGTTAATTGAAGTATTCATAACTTCCGCCACCGATCCCGACAATCGATCACGCAAGCCACTGCGGATGCGGTCGAAAACGACAATCTTATCGTTGATCGAGTAACCAGCGATCGTTAGGACCGCAGCCACCATAATCAAGGAAAGCTCACGCCCGCTCAACGCGAAGATGCCGATAGTGATAATAAGGTCGTGCGCCAACGCTGCCAGCGAAGCCACGGCAAACGAGGTTGCGAACCGAAAGCTCACGTACACGAAAATTCCTAGCAGCCCAAGCGCGAGAGCCAGCGCGCTCTTTGTCGCCAGCTCTTTTCCGACCAGCGCTCCGACGTGGTCTGTCTGTTCGAACTTCAGACCCGCTGTCGGCAACGCTTCGCTCAGCTGCGCTTTGATTTTATCGGCGGAGCCTGAATCAGCTCGAATGCTGATGAGATCGCGATTCGCCACTTTTTCCGATTGAATAACGCTATTTTGAAACCCGGTATGGGCGAGCGCGCCACGTACTTCATCCGGTGTCAGCTTGTGCGCCGCAGAGATAACAAGCAAATCGCCCCCTCTGAAATCGGCCCCGAGATTGCGCTGACCCTTCATGAATAAAATGCCAAGGCACAGAAGCGTGGCCACGGCGGATATCGACACGAACTTGGGCGCGTTTCCGAGAAAATCGAACCCCTTTGAGCGAATGAGATGAAGCATGGTCACCCGCTTCAGCCAGCCGAGTGCGAATGCCCACGAAAAACAGGTGTACGTGACCAGTAGCGACGAAAACATTGACGCCACGATGCCGATGGTCAGCGTCAGTGCGAAACCCTTAACCGGTCCACTTGCCAACCAAAAAAGAATCGCAGCTGTAAGAAACTGGGTGACGTGCGCGTCGAAAATGGCACTGAACGCTTTCCGGTAAGAGGTATCCACGGCCACACGAAGCGATTTTCCCTGTTTAATTTCATCACGAAGCCGTTCGTAAATCAGAACGTTGGCGTCCACCGCAATTCCCAAACTGAGAATTAGGCCAGCGATGCCAGGAAGTGTCAGGACGCTGTTGAACATGCCGAGCACGCCAACCACCATGATGCAGTTGATCAGTAGAGCGACGTCGGCGATGAGACCGACCAGGTGGTAATAGATGATCATGAACACGACCACCAAGATAAAGCCCGCGATACCTGAGTAGATGCCGCTCTTGATCGAGTCACTACCGAGGCTGGCTGAAACCTGGCGCTCCTCTTCAATCTTAACTGGCGTTTGCAGCGGATTCTCCAACACGCTCGCGAGATTGCGCGCCTCCGGTTCGTCCATGCGTCCGCCGCTGATGACCGCGTTACCACCGTAAATCGCCGTCCTGATAACAGGCGCGGATTGAATTGCTCCATCGAGCACAATTGCAAAGCGATGGTTCACATTTGCTTCAGTGATTTGACCGAAAGTTTTGGCGCCTTCAGTATCGAACCTGATTGTGACTTCCCATCCTTCCTGACCGTAGCCGGCAGCCGCCTGCGAAACATGGTTACCGCCGAGATCTGCTTTCTTTTTGACGAGCAAACGTTCTTCGATCGGCTTTCCGCCCTGAACCTGCTGTGTGTAAGTTTCGATGCGGTATTCTGGAGGAATCACTTCCTTTGCGTCATCAATCGCTTTCAAGCGTTGACCATTGTCCGGATACACGAGGCGGAACTCTAGTTTGGCTACGCGTGAAAGTTGCTCGCGCGCCTCCTGAATATTGGCCGCGTCGAGACCCGGGATTTGCACCAGGATACGATCGTTGCCTTGTGGCGTGATAATCGGCTCGCTGACTCCAAAGCGATCGATGCGCTTGCGGATGGCCTCGATGGCCTGATCCACCATCGCTTTTGTAATTGGCCGCTTTCCACCATCGGCGCTTGCTGGAGGCTCGAGCCGAATCAGAAACGAAGTGCCGCCCTGAAGGTCGAGGCCGAGATGAATCTTCCCGTGGCGAATTACTGTCCCATCCGGCCGCTTCTCATCAAAAGGCGGATAGGTCGACCAAAGGCAAAACAGCGTAACTACAATGGTCAGGACAGTCCCAAGGATGCGACGCGATCGCTCGCTTTCGCTCGCGAAATACCAACCGAAGAGCACCAGTATGGCGAGACCGATAAAAAAAGTGAGCACTGGTGTCATGGAATTTTCGATCCTCGATCTTCGATCTTCGATTTGCTCATCGGCATCGCTGGTTTGGTCCGGCCTAGTAAGAGAACCTTTACCTTACGCCTCTTTTAGGACGTTGGTAATCGCCGATTTGTCCATCTCGATTTTTACGTTGTCGGCCACTTTCACAAGCACTGTAGTTTCTTTTACATTCGAAATGAGACCGTGAATGCCCGCGTTCGTCACCACGCGATCACCGGTCTTTAGATTTCCGATCAACTTCTGTTGCTGTTCCTGCCGTTTTTTCTGCGGCCGAATCATCACAAAATACATGATGATGAAAATGAAAATGAGCGGCACGAAAAATGAGCCAATGCCGCCGCCGGGCATGGGTCCAGGCGATCCGGTTTGAGCCTGAGCGAAAATTATGCAAAGCATATCGAAAATTGGAGAGCGCACCTTAAGCACGAACGCGCCCGCTGCAATCGTTCTTTCGCATCGCTCGTGTTATGGCGTTCCGTCTGCTTAACATTAGAGGCATGTCTTGTTTCAATTGATGAAAAACCGGCCGCTCGTGCTAGTCTCAGTTTGCCAATGACGGGGGTATAGCTCAGCTGGTAGAGCGTCTCGTTCGCAATGAGAAGGCCAGGGGTTCGAATCCCCTTACCTCCAGTCTTCGCTCGCGTCGTCAATGAGAGCGGAATTCTCGCGCCAAGTCTTTAGCAAAGACTGCTCTACGCTAAATGGCCGCAGCGAGTTAGAATCTCAAAACAACTACGTAGGCGCATTAATTGCACCACTACTGGGGTTATCGCGACGTTTTATCTCGTGCGTGCGCTTTGTTTCACGTTCTTTCCACAGAATCATCCGCTCGTACCAGGCCAGCAGCCGGCAGAACACCCATCCACGATACCCGTCACGAAAACCCTGCTTCCAGAGGTAGTGATAAAGAAACCGTAAGCTCGGACGAAATGGAGCTTTCAATGCGAGTTTCTTCAGTAAGCGTTTGCGTTGTATGGCTGCCCCAAAAGGTGTCGCTCGCAAGGCTGTTTGACGTGTTTCGTGCAGTTTTCGAGACGCTGCCGCTTCCCAACTAGAATAGCGATTATGCTTCTCGATGAAGGTGGCGATATCTGGAAAGGCGTAATGCTCCATCGGCGGGGATAGATAATTCGAGCGGCCCTCAAGTAACACATGCTCGTGGACTTCGTTATCGCCAGATTGAGCACTATTGTTAGTGTCGATCTGTTCGTATCGGCCGAGCCGGTGCCGAAACAGCCGCAAATTCCAACTCGGAAAATAACCGCAGTGGTTGATCCAGCCGCCGAGGAACCAAAAGCGGCGATTCAAATAAAATCCCTCTACATCGGTGCGGCGAATCGCCTTGCGGATTTCGCGTTCCAGTTCGGGTGTGATTCGTTCGTCGGCGTCCACGATCAGCACCCATTCATGTTGCCAGGGAATATTTTCCAGCGCCCAGTTCTTCTTCCGTGGAAGACTTCCATTCCAAATGAACTGCACGACTCGGGCTCCTGCTCCTTCGGCGATCGCTTGTGTGCCATCGCTGCTCGCGGAATCAACTACTACGATTTCCGCGGCGAATGAAACACCGGCAATACAGTCGCGCAGGTTTGCCGCTTCATTCTTGACCGGAATAAGCACTGACAAGGGCGCTTGTGCGTCCGATAAGTTGCTCATTGAGTAATCTGATAATGAGCCGCTCGATTTTGAAAAGACATTCCCATTTAATTTCTTCCACAGTTTGAGAAATCCGGTTTCCGAATTCAGCGACCATCGGCAAAACGCAGAGTACGCGGATTTGGGCCGACAGACAAAACCGAATCTGAAACAACTTTGCGTCCGACGTTAAGTAGTTGGAACACCGAAGCGGTATTGCGATCGCAAAGGCAAAGCAACGAGCGGTCAAATTTCCTAAAGACTGCCGAGATGGAAGGTGCTGGGCCCGCGCCCGCTACGCTATAGCGTTTAATGGAGGGCGGGTCGGCGACGGTAGTTCCAACAGCTTACTTGGAGAGAAATTGAGCTACCGAATTACTGCTTGCTAAAAAACACGTAAACAAGATGATTACCGCCCGTGAATCCGGATGATCCTGCTGCTCATCGGCTCGCGCACGGTCGCTTCAACACGACGCGCTGGAGCGTTGTGCTTTCTTGCGTCGATGCGGACGGCGGCACGCAGAAGATGCACACGGCACTGGCCGAACTTTGCAAAATATATTGGCGACCCGTCTTCGCGTTCATTCGCCGCCTGGGACAATCGCCTCAGGACGCCCAGGACCTGACACAAGATTTTTTTGTCATGCTGCTAAAGGGTCAGCTTTTGCAGCGCGCCAATCCAGCTCGCGGGCGCTTCCGTTCGCTGGTTCTCAAAGCCCTGGAGGACTTTTTGCGCGATGCGCAAGCGAAGCGTTCCGCGCGGAAACGCGGTGGCGACGTGCAGTTTGTTTCCTGGGATGATTGGATGTCGGAGGCGCCATCGCAGTTCTCGATTTCTCAACAGGAATCGGATAGATGGCCGGCGGAGCGGATTTTCGACGTGCGCTGGGCGGCGACGGTAGTCGAGCGTGCCTTAAGTCGACTGGGTGAGGAATGCGAGATGCGCGGGCGCCGGCGCGTTTTCGATATGCTAAGTCCGTGTCTGGCGGCAGAGCGGGAAAATGTTTCTTATTCCAAATTCTCAAAAGCGCTCGGCATTCCCGAAGCCTCGGTGAAGCGGCTCGTGCATCAGATGCGGGTTCGTTACCGCGCATTGCTCCGCGAAGAAGTCGGCCTGACTGTCGAGAAACCCGATGAGATCGACGATGAACTCCGTTATTTATGCGCGGCGTTGAGTGCCACGGAATAGGCAAAATTCGAAATTCAAAACCAATTTTCTAGTCTCCCGTAATTAACGCTGTTTGAACGGGCTAAGAATCCGAAGGGCTCGTTGTAGGTATCTCACGATTGGCAAGTTAACCGCAACATTTTCGAGAACTTCGCCCTCCAAATCCCGGAGAAAGATAAGAGAGAAGGCGGCTGCGCTCAGAGGCTGGGTCGAGTTCGTCCGGCCTCGCAGTTGTAAGTTTACTTCAAGTTTAACATTCCGATGAGTGGCAGTTCAACTTCGATCCTTGAGCGCGAAGAGCCGCTGGCGTGTCCGCGTTGTGGAACAGAATGGCGTCTCAACCGGGGACTCTGTGTGAGCTGCCTGCTCTCACCCGGCCTCGAGACCGACATGCACCATGGGCAAGCACTCGACGATGTGCTCGATCAAATTGATATGAGCGACGGCGACTGACGCGCGAGCACAGTCGAGACTACCGAAGAACTCAGCCGCTCACTGCCTTGCAATGCGCGGAACCCTGGATGGAACGCTCGTAGTTGTGCTGAAACAGGGCGCACACTCCGAAATTGCTGCGTACCTCAATTCGGGCAGTCCTCGCCACGGACCGCACCCACGATATTACCTTAAGTCTCAGTGCCGTAAACCACCGAACCTCACCTTCGCAATTGTTGACGAATTTTTCTGGTTTTTTGTTGCAATGTTTGCACTCCGCTCTAGTCTCATCGCCTTTCCATGAGTTCCCCCTGCGCTCCCGTTTCAGGGCCTATTCGAAAGGAGCCTGATGCCTGTCCGCAGTGCGGATCCGGATCGCGCGTTAGACACGGACTTTGCTTGAGCTGTTTGCTCTCCCAAGGCCTGCATCAGGAAACCGCGACTCCGATAAGTCAAAACGGCGACGGCAACAATGTAGAGACGCTCGATGATATACTCGGTGAAATAGCAGTGCAGGATGCTGACTGGCGGCTGGGCAATTATCAAATTTTAGAAGAAATCGGGCGTGGCGGGATGGGGGTAATTTATCGCGCGCGGCAACGCCACTCGCGCCGCATTGTCGCGCTAAAGCGCATCCTTGCTTACCACGCGGATTCGCATGAGACGCTGGAGCGTTTCCGGCGCGAAGCGGAAGCGGCGGCGCACCTTGATCATCCAAATATTCTGCCCATTTATGAAGTGGGCCAGGGCGAAGACGATCTTCCTTTTTTCAGTATGAAGTTTGCCGCTGGGGCCAGCTTGGTCGAGGCCGCACCGACTCTCGCCGGGGAACCACGGCGTGCCGCGGCATTGATGGCCAAAGTAGCCCGTGCAATTCAGTACGCCCATGGGAGGGGCATTCTGCATCGCGATCTCAAACCGGCGAATATTCTGCTCGATGGACACGGCGAACCTTTGGTGAGCGATTTCGGTCTGGCTACATGGCTCGATAGCGTTAGCGATCTCACGCACAGCCTGACCATTTTCGGCACGCCAGGTTACATAGCGCCTGAGCAGGCAAATCCGGCAATGGCCAAAGCGGCCAAGCTCACGCCTGCGGCTGATGTCTACAGTCTGGGCGCGATCTTGTTCGATCTTTTGACTGGGCGACCGCCATTTTTAGGCGAGCACGCTTTGGCGGTGATCCAACAGGCTGGTCAAAACCCGGCGCCCAAACTGCGTTCGCTTGTGCCAACGCTGGACAGGGATTTGGAAACAATCTGCGCAAAATGTTTGGAGCGCGATCCGGCTGCGCGCTATCGCTCCGCTGGCGCTTTGGCCGAAGACCTCGAGCGCTGGCTTGAGGGACGATCGATTATCGCGCGTCCTGTTTCGCCGCCCGCGCAACTCTGGCGCTGGTCTCGGAGAAATCCGATCGTTGCAGGAATGGCAGTGCTCTTACTAGCATTAGGATCAGGTACTCGGCGTCATGATTTGGAAAAGCGAAATGGTCAGGCCAACAGCGGCAGGCGGCATCGCGATCTTGCCGTTTGAGAGCCTGGGGCCAGGGAAAACAAACGCATTTTTTGCAGACGGCGTTTATGACGGTGTTTCGACCAAGCTGGCGAAGATTGCCAATCTGAAGGTCATTAGTCACAACAGCGTTGCAAAATATCGTGGCACGCACAAGCCGAGGGAAATTGGCCGCGCGTTGAATGTAGCCTACGTCTTTGAGGGAAGCGTGCGCAGGGAAGCGGGCCGGATCCATCTTGAAGCCCAGTTAATTGATACTCGCACCAAGGCACATATATGGACGGAAAAATACGACCGGGATTTGCAAGATGTGTTCGCACTTCAAAGCGAAATAGCGGAGAAGGTGGCAAATCGACTTGGAGCGCAAGTTTCATCCGCGGAGAAAGCCGCAATTGAAGAGCCACCAACCAACGATCTTATTGCTTACGACGCGTACCTGCGGGCCAAGGACCTAATCAATGGGATTACGTTTAGCCCGCGAGCAAAAGAAGATTTGTTCCAGGCGGTAGAACTACTTAGTCAGGCTGTCGCCCGCGATCCTTCGTTCTTCAATGCCTACTATGAGCTCGCGGCAGCGCACGACAAAATTTATTTCCTCGGTTTCGATCACACTAATGTGCGCCTTCAATTGGCCGAGACAGCCATTCGATCCGTTCGTGGCCCGCGTCCCGAATCGGGCGAGACACATTTGGCCCTCGCTCATCACTTGTATTGGGTCTATCGCGATTACGACCAAGCCAAGGCAGAGCTGGCAATCGCGCGCCGCTCGCTGCCGAACGAATCACGAATTCCTCTTCTGACCGGCTACATTGACCGGCGGCAAGGCCACTGGGAGAAATCCGTGGAGGAAATGAAACAGGCATTGGAGCTGGACCCGCACAATTTCTCCATACTCCAGCAAATCTCTCTGACCTATCAAGCCCTGCGTCGCTATGAGGAGGCGCTATCCACTTTAGACAGCGTGCTGGCGATAGCTCCAAAGGATGCGGCCAGCAGAGTGCGACGGGCATGGGTTGCCGCGGAATGGCGCGCAGACCTGAAACCTTTGCATACGACGATTGAGACGGTCCTCGCCGACGACCCGAGCGCGTCTCCCGTTATTGTTTACAGATGGCTCGACCTTGCCTTACGCGAGCGCGACCCCGCGGCGGCGAAACGGGCGCTAGGCGCTATGGTGTCTGGCGGCTGCTATGATGAAAATATTCCGTTTCCCACCAGTTGGTGCGAGGGTCTTGTTGCCCGGCTGCGCGGTGATGAGCCGGGGGCACGCGACGCTTTCATTAGAGCACGAAACGAACTTGCGCAGACCCTAAGCAGCGACGGCAGTTACGCGCAGGGTCTGTGCGCGCTCGGTGTGGTTGACGCTGCCTTGGGAAACAAGGAGCAGGCGATTCGCGAGGGCGAGCTCGCGGTCAAATTGACGCCCGCCAGCCAGAGCGCCATCGAGGGTTCGGTGTTAACGCAATACCTGGCGATCATTCATGCGTGGACGGGCGATAAGGACGGCGCGATTCAACGATTGGAGGAAGCAGCCAAACTGCCAGGAAGCCATGTGACTTATGGCTATTTGCGTCTTCACCCGCTGTGGGATCCGCTACGGGACGACCCGCGTTTCGAAGCAATTGTCGCTTCGCTCGCGCCAAAACACTGAGGAACACTTTGACTAACGGGCTTTTGTCTTGACAAAACAGGCAAGCCTATACACCGTCGCAACTAATGAAACGAGACTTCGCCGGAGTTAGTAAACGTCTTGTCGCGGGAGTGCTCGTGGCTGTGGCCGTTGTTGGTGTTAGCGTCCTTGCAATTCGTGCGCCAGATCAAAACTCAGCCAATCGCTCCTTGAACAGCATTCAAACCGATAAAGCGACACTGTTTTATGCGGACGTGCGTCCGAGCTGTAATTGGTTCGTGGAGCAGGTGCTGCCGGGAACCAACGAGAGTAAAGACGCGACTGAAAATTTGAAATTAGTTGCAGCGACGCTTTAAGCTGCTGGCTAGCTGAACGGATCAATTAGCCAGTCTCGAAGATCTCGGGACTGGCTGTATTGTTGTACTGCAAATTTACTTCTCAACTCCTTCGATAGAAATGTGCTGAGATGATCTCGAAGCGCGTTTATGTCGCTTGGTTCGGAATACATTTCTTTCTGATAACAGCAGTTTGTTTTGCCGGGTTGTTCTCGATTATCGCCGAACGCGCTACGATTTTGCCGTCAGCGCTCGATCCGTACGCGCGCAAGGCTGAATTGCTTGCAGCGTGGCTCTTAGGAAAACACGCGGCTTCATCCAATTCGGTGCGGCGGAGCGTCGCGACATACCTGCATGTCGCCGGCATCCAATCAGGATACACTTTTTTTGCGCCGAATATCCCGGGTTACCACAAGTTGATTTTCGAATTAAACTACGATGATGGGCACGTGGAGTATGAATCTCCGCATTTTAGCGGGAAAGCAGCCGCTCTGCGTTTGGACAGTCTATTAGCGCGGTTGGGCGACAATCGTTACGAACCCCTGCGCGAAGTAGTGGTAAAGATGCTCGCCTTGTCTATCTGGCGCGAACACCCTGATGTGAGAAAAATTGGCGCCACCTTCGGCTTGGTCAGCCCGCCGAGCATTAGTGATTTTGAGCATGGTAAAGGCGAATCGTTTCAACCGATCTTCAGCTACGATTTCAGCTTGCGTGATGAGGAGAAGCGGTAGCGGAGCGACGCACATCACGGCCAACAGCCGACGTACGCTGCCTTTGAGGCGGACCCGGCCATGATCCTGTTGCAACGGCAGTGGCAAAAGCTACTTGAATTCCTGTTTCCTTCAGAAACCGACACATGGCTTGCCGTTTTCCGTATCGGCATGGGTCTGCAAGTGGTCGTTTATGCCCTGTTGTTGAAGAGTGACTGGCACTCCTTGTTTTCGACAACGGGCAAGGGTGTTGTTAGCCGCGAACTGGGGGAGGCCATGGCTTCGTTCGACAGTCCGCTTATTCCGAAGCTTGGCTGGATCGTGGCTTTTGGCCAGCATGTCGGCCTCGAAGAAGAAACAGTTCTTTCCATTGCTTGGGCCTGTTTGCTCTGCATGGGATGCTGTCTTCTTCTGGGACTTTTCTGTCGGCCGGCGGCGATCATTGCCTGGTTTCTTCACGTCTGCGCGGCTGAGAGCGGTGGATTGCTTGCATACGGCGCGGACAATTTCATGACCATCGGACTCTTTTATTTGATGTTGTCGCCGCTCCCGGACCGATACTCCCTTGATCGCCAGCTCGTAAAAACACAACTCAAGAATCCACAGCTGCTAGGCTTTTGGCGGCGTGTGTTACAGGTGCATCTGTGCTTCGTTTACTTTTTCGGAGGCTTGGCAAAACTTCTCGGCAGCGGTTGGTGGAATGGATCCAATCTCTGGCGAGCGTTGATAAGACCCCCGTTTAATCTTCTTTCCCCGGACATATTGGTTCGATTCAAGTACGCACTGCCCATTCTCGGGATTTCAATCTGCCTGATCGAGATCGGTTATCCGGTTTTTATTTGGATGAAAAAGACCCGATCTTTTTGGTTGGTTTGCATTTTGGCAATGCATGCGGCAATCGGGCTGACGATGGGAATGTATCTGTTTGGTCTTGTGATGATTGTGCTCAATCTGGCCGCGTTCGGCGTCGGCATTAGTCTTATTAGGCATCCGCGAGCGGAAGTCCCGACGAAAGCCCGCTAATTTGCGGTTTTTTGAAAAAATTTAATTTTTTTCAGAACTTCGTCCCGCAAATCCCGGAGATGTGGGTAAGCGCTGCAATCATTGACCCCCAGGGCCGACGGAAAAATTCGGAAAGCCGGGCCCTCAAAGTGTGTTCTTGATATGCGCCGTAAATACGTATATAAGGCAGTAGTTACAAACGAAGAAGAACCTAAAAAATGAAAAAAAGAACTAAAATCTCCCTAAGAACAAAAATCTACCTGGCAATTGTTGGGCTGTTCGCGCTCACAGGAGCGCTTTACGCCGCCACTCCAATTTTCTTTAACGCGTTCCCTCAAGCCACAGGTGTCGCCGCTTCCACATCTAATTTTTACGCGACCGGATGGTGCGACAATAATCTCTATGGGCTCGACTGCCTCGGGAATCGCACGGTGTTGGCGTCAATTCCGCTTGGGGATTCGCCCTGTATTGAAAAATACCTGCGCTATCGCTCCAGTGCAGTCCGCCGCGGCCGGGTTCACCCCGCGCGACGTTTTCATCACAGAAGGCCAGTACATTTATAAGTACGATTTTTTGTTAGGTACCATCTCGGGTGCGCCCTTTGCGCAGGTCGGGTGCCCCTTCTCGAACCACAGCTCGCTTACGTTCGACAAAGTGGGCACATTTGGCTTCAAAATGATCGTAGCGTGCGAGAACGGCCCCATCTGGACGGTTGACGGGACTGGAAATGTCACATTCGTGGCGAGCACGACGACTATCAATCCACCTCTTCTCACACACCCTGAAGGACCAGCTATACCGCCGCTAAGCTTCGGGCCCCTCGGAGGGCAGATTTTGGTGGGCGATGAGAACCTCGGTCAGGTCACCGCAATCAAGAACGATGGTACCGTTACTTATAATGCCTTCAATTGGCCCGCTGGTTTTGAGGCCAATCCGGAAAACGTTAACGTTATCCCGGACCCTGCCTGCGGATTCGGCTGCATAGCCAACCAACCGCAGGGCAGCTTCTTCCAGGCGATAGAAGACTATGGCTTCTTCCTCTATTATGGCCCGCTCGACTTCGCAGGGTTGGGTGGCAACGTTCTAGTTACCAACGAGGCCGAGCCACCGGCGACCACCGCCGGCACCCTTCTCGTAACTGTACAATCCGGTGACGAACGCCTATGATACCACTGTGTTCGATCCCATTTTCAACTTTACGATCAACGAGGGCGCCCAATTTGTTGAGTGCGACGCGGTGACACCGACGCCAACGCCAACGCCTACGGCAAGCTTTACGCCGACGCCTACAGCGCACGCCTACACCTACAGCGACATTTACGCCTACTGCTACGGCAACGTTTACGCCTACAGCTACAGCAACGTTTACGCCTACTGCCTACGGCAACATTTACGCCTACTGCCACGGCAACATTTACGCCTACGCCACGCACGCTTTACGCCTACGGCAACACCAACAGGCACGGTAGGCTTGCCGTGCCCGGCCGGAAACTTCCTCGGGGGTAACACTGGCGGGAGCGCTCCGGGCGACATCTCGATCGCATACGATCAGTTCCCGGCCCCCAACGACAACAGCTACGGCGTCAACTCCGTCGGCTGGCACCCCGGCGGGAGCGGAGGCCACTCGTTCAGCGACCTGACCGGCAGCGACAAGGCCGGCTTCCAGATCCTGAGGCCGAACGGCACGATCGCAGTCAGCTTCAACGTTGACTACATCAGGCATCGAAGACGGGCGTTCCATCCGGCTACGCGTCGCTCGGCCCATTCGGTGGTGACGGCAGCATCGTCGTCAACAGCACACCTGCGCTGACGAGCACCGGGACGACGATCCAGTGGGACACGTCGTTTGCGAGGGACCTCAACGGCGTCCAGAGTCCGTGTGGAACCTACCCGACTGCACCCGACGTACTTCGTGGGTGGCGTCCAGACGATCGGAACTCTCCGGCACGAACAGCACCAACCTGCTGAGCAACTCGCCGCCTGTCGATTGTAGCCTCGCCACTGATCCCAATTGCCTCACCAACTACGGCATGCCGAAGGGGATTCAGTACCCGCTCGCGGTGCCAAACCCGTGGGTCAAGTCGTACAACAACCCAGAGTACAGCCCCGGTGGGTCCCATCCCGTCCGGTCCGTTCGACGCGGCGCACGTCGACGGCTGGAACTTCCACGACACGTACTTTGTGACCTTCAAGCAGACGTACCTGACCGCGATTGGCTTCGACTTCAGCAACTTTGCGATCGCGAACTTCGACCCGGCGACGAACACCTTCACGTGTCCGTCCGGGAAGTGGTGCATCGCGCCGAACCCAACAGCCCTGCACAACTCGCCGGCAAAGGCCTGCCCGGCGACGCCGAGTCCAACGCCGACCCCGACGCCGACACCTCCGGCGACCGTGATCGTCACTAGCAAGACGCTCTCGAGCAAGAAACGTCGTAATCACGTTCCGGAACAATACGGCGTCGAGCCAATTGCTCACGGGGCTATCCATCACCTGGCCGCAGGCTACTAATGGCAACCTGAACCAGATCAAGTTCGGTGGGACCACGATCTATAACACGGCAACCGGTGGTGGCTCGCTTACCACCAGTTCGCTGCTGGGCACGACGGCCCAGCGGACGATCAACGCGGGTTCAAGCCAAACCTTGACGTTTGCCTTCCAGAACAACGTCGATCCGATGGCCAACCACTACACTGGTTCAGCTACGTTTAACCCGTTTGGCGCCGTTACGACCCTGCCATAAAGAGCACCGCACGCTTAAACAACGAAGGGCCGGCGAAAGCCGGCCCTTTTTTTCTGCATTAATGTTGTCTCAAAGAGGCGTGCATAGGCGGAGCGTTGAGAGGCACCTTTTCTGCTGGAATGAGAGCGCGCCGGTGTTACGGCCCATGCAGTCCAGCGCCGTAGCGCACGGTTTGCCGAACGGGCGCGGCATACTATAATCCGCCGCGATGCTTCGCCTGCTCCATCGTCTCCTGACCCAGAACCGCATCACCAGTCGACTCCAGCGTGCCCTCGTGCATCGCGTTAAAAAGTTGCTCTACATGCCCGATGGGTACTACTCGATGGGACAGATTTACCGCAAGATCAAGCCCGCGGCGATCCTCGATATCGGAGCTCATCATGGCTATACGGTAGATAAGCTGCTGGACTACGCGCCCGGAGCTAAAGTTCACGCCTTTGAGCCTACCCCGCAAAGCGCGGCCATCCTCCGCCAACGGATGAGCAAGCGACCCAATGTGCACGTGCACGAGATGGCGCTGGGAGATAAGACCGGAATGACCCGCTTTCATTTGAATGTCGGCGAGCAGACCAATTCGTTGTTGGATAACGTCACGCAAACGCCATACGGACAGGTTCAGGAGCATCTCGCCGAAGTTCAGGTGCAGGCGATGACGCTGGATGATTGGGCGGAAAAATTCGAGCCACAAGGGATGCTGCTGCTCAAGGCAGACATCCAAGGCGCCGAGCGGCTGCTGGTCATCGGTGGAAAGAAAACTTTCGCCGAGCGCGTTGCAGCGTTTTACACGGAAATTTGCATTTTACCGCTATACGAGAGCCAAGCCACATTCTGCGAGATGAACCGCATCATGGTGGAGCAACTTGGGTTTGCGCTTTACGACATCTATCCATGCCAGAAGGACGATCTCGGTCGAGCAGCGTTTACGGACGTAATGTGGGTGAAGCCATCAGTGCTTCCACTGGAGAAGTAAGATGGATGTTGACGGTTTAGCCAGTTCAGCCAGGATCCATCGACACGGCCCTGCAGGTGCGGGCCGAGTGCTGCAAAACCGGAGCGCCGCAGCATCATGAATTCGCGGCGCGGACTCTACGTCACGCTTTTCGGCCTCTTCCTCGCGTCCGGCTTCTGCGGGCTGCTCTATCAGGTGGTCTGGCTCCGGCTCGCGTTCGCCGCTTTCGGCGTCATCACTCCCGTTCTCTCCATCGTCCTGTCAGTCTTCATGCTCGGGCTTTCGCTCGGCTCGTGGGCGGGTGGGCGATGGATCGACGCGCTGACGCTGCGCAGCGGGCGGTCCGCGGCGTGGTATTACGCCGGGGCAGAGCTTCTGATAGGAATAGGCGGCCTGCTGGTTCCTTCCATCTTCTCGGCGGGCCAAGCGGCGCTGCTACCGGCCGGCGCGATGGATTCGACCCATTACCTGTTCCTTTCGGCCCTGGTGTTGGGCATTTCGATCCTGCCCTGGTGCATCCTGATGGGGTTCACGTACCCGTTTATGATGGCGTTCATCCGCGAAGTCGACGAAGGCAACAGGACCAGCTTCAGCTACCTCTACCTGGCCAACGTGATCGGCGCGATGCTTGGCACGGTGGCCACGGCCGCGGTGCTGATTGAAATCCTTGGCCTGCACCGCACCTCCTGGGTTGCCGTCGCGCTGAATTTCTCCGTCGCCGCAGTCAGCGTGAAACTTGCAGGCACAAGTCCCGGCCCTCACCCGGCAGCGATGGCGGAAGTGCCCGCCGCCGTCGATTCCACCGGACGCTCGCCGCTGATCGCTTCCATCCTCTTCGCCACCGGCTTCATCTCCATGGCTATGGAAGTCGTCTGGACGCGCGCATTCACGCCGGTGCTTCGCACGACGATCTACTCCTTCGCGTTACTGCTCGCCGTATACCTACTCGCCACGTCGTGCGGCTCGCTGCTGTACCGCCGACACCTGGCACGCGGCGGCACGCGCCCGATCTCGGAGTTGATCGCGATCATGTCGGCCTGCGTCTTCCTGCCCATCCTGCTGAACGATCCGCGGTTCTTGATGTCGCGCCCCGCGGTGATCACGCGGACGCTGCTGAGCATCGTCCCATTCTGCGTCTGCCTCGGCTACCTCACGCCAAAGCTGATCGACGAGTTCGCAAACGGACGACCGCGCGAAGCCGGGCGCGCCTATGCGATCAATATCGTGGGCTGCATCCTCGGCCCGCTCTTCGGCGGCTACGTGCTCCTGCCGTTCCTCGGTGTGAAGCAGTCGATGCTGCTACTCGGTATTCCCATTCTGATCTATTTCGTCCTGCACCTGAGCGAATACGGGCGACGCCCGGCCTTCGCCGTGGCCACGGGCCTTCTGACCGTCGTCCTGTTCGCCGTGGCCGCACTTTATTCGACAAGCTACGAGGACCGCGCCTTCTACGAGGTCGGCAAGCTGCGCCGGGACCACGTCGCTACGGTCCTGGCTGCCGGCTCGGGCCGGGACAAGAACCTCTTCGTCAACGGCATCAGTATGACGAACCTCACGCCAATCACGAAAATCATGGCACACCTGCCGTTGGCTTCGCGCAATCGCAAACCCGAATCGGCCCTGGTCATCTGCTTCGGCATGGGGACCACCGTCCGCTCGCTCTCACGCTGGGACATCGACATTACGGCCGTAGAGCTTGTGCCCAGTGTCCCCGACGTGTTCGATTATTTCTTCAAGGACGCGGGAGATGTCCTGAAGAACCCGAAAGTCCACGTCGTCATCGACGACGGCCGCCGATTCCTGCGCCGGACCGAAAAGAAGTTCGACCTGATCACGATCGATCCGCCGCCGCCGGTGGAAGCGGCCGGCTCGAGCCTCCTCTACTCGCGCGAGTTTTACCGCCTCATCAAGACGCGGCTGAAGGACGACGGCATCCTGCAGACGTGGTTTCCCGGCGGCGAAAAGCTCACCTACGAGGCGAGCGCGCGGGCGATTGTCGACGAGTTCCCTTACGTGCGCATCTACCACTCGATCGAGAACTGGGGCTACCATTTCTCCGCCTCCATGCAGCCGATCGAAAAGCCCAGCGTCGACGATTTCATTGCGCGAATGCCCGAAGGCGCGCGCGACGACATGCTGGAATGGGCCGAAGGACAGTCCTTGGAGGCGTACGTCGGCTCCATCCTGGAACGCGAGGTCCCGCTCCAAGATGCGCTGAATCCGGACTCGCGCGTTTGCGTGACGGACGACCAGCCCTACAACGAGTACTTCCTGCTGCGTCGCACGTGGAACAAGCTGAACGGCAAGCACGCTTCAATCCACTAGCAGGCGTCTGTACATGTGGCTCTTGCTTCTTGAAGTACAACCAGGGTGCATGTGTTCAAACGTCAAAAAATAGTCCGAGGAAAACTGAGATAGCAATTGCCCTTCGATCGGAAGCAAGCCGAAGACTGCTAGTTTGATTTAGTGAAGATCAACCATTTGCCCCTTCGCATCGCAAGAAGTCGCATAGCGCTAAAGACGTTACTTTTTGCGTTTTCGATTTTCGCAGTGTTCGCTATCTGGACGCGACTGAATTTTCCGCCGCAGTACCGACGAGATTGCCCACCAGGCGTTCGCGCAGGAAATCGCGAACCATCCAGGTTGGAGCACATTGATCGATTACGAAGGGGCTCGAGATTATGAGGCGCAAGGGCCGCTGTTTTTTGCGCTGCTTGGCCGCCTATGGCCACTGGTTCGGTTTTGCTCTGCCAATACTTCGGACGCTGACCATAGTGTTTGCTGTGTTATTAGCGGTTAGCTTCGCAAAGCTGGCGGAGCAGCTCGGTCACGGAGCCTCCGCGATATCTCTAATCTGTCTTCCGTATTTTGTAATTCTCGGTACGACCGCGATGACGGATGTGCCGTGTTTAGCGCTCACTGTCTTCGCTGTTTACGCGTTCCTGGCTTATACGGACTCGAAGAGCCTTTTTCACTTGGTTGTCGGCGTGTTAGCGAGCACTGCTGCTTCCTATATTCGGATCGACTCTCTGTACGTGCTAGTTGCTATCGGTGCAGCTTTCGCAGTGCAAAACTGCCTAACTCGCCAACTAGCTATCGGTTTGATTGCGCCGTTTTTCTTACGTGCGCCATTGGTGTTCATTTGGGGCGAGTTTGGCCGCTCCCACCGCGCAGGGCCGGCCGATTCCGGTAGCTCTTGGCGTGGATCTGTCCCACGTAGTTTTCAGCTTGGCGGTTATCGGCCTCTACTTTTGGCCATTCGCGCTCGCCTTAAGGAGCAATTCGCGACGCTGGTGGTTTGGCGTTGTAGTGGCGATGCTGGTCGCGGTCGTGCTTTGCGTTTTTTGGATGCCTAAACTGTCCGCGGACAACGTCGACAGTTATGCCGGCACAATACGAACGGTGCTGTTGCGAGTGAGTGAAACCGGCTTTCGTTGGACGATTTGGCTGGTACTCGTTGCAACAGGCGCCGTAGTTTGCTTTCGTCTGCTCACGTGTGCTCCGCAACACAACATCAAAGTGCTCGCAGTCAAACTGATTTGTTTTCTAGGATTGATCATGCAGGCATTACGAGGCCACGTGATGTACGAGCGTTACTTACTAGAAGTATCTGCGTTTTTCCTTCTTCTGTTCATTACCTCTCCAAAAAGGAGAGAAGTATGGCTATGGTGCGGGTGGGCTAGCCTGCTCCAAATAGCTCAGCTCTTTCGGAATAATGTCTTACCTTAGCCGACAGACTTCTCTCGAGATAAAGAAAGAGTCAAAGGTGGTGTGCAAAGAGATTTCCTCAGTGCCTGTTCGATACTAACAGTTCGCGCTCAAACTGGGAATTAAAAGCGACGGAACATCGCCGCACTCCAAAGCGCTTCGCGCAAAACTCAGCGCCGTACCATCACTGAGTCAGTTGGCCAGCTAGCAATTGGCCAGCACTAGGGGAAGCAACAGTTTGCACTTGCGGCTGGTCGTCCAAATCGCTTCGTCGCCCAAATCTCAATAAGGCGAACGAAGAAGTATGCAAATACGACAGGCCAAAGCACCAGCAGGGTAATGTCGCGGCCGAGATTGAAGGTAAGACCGATGCCAAGCATGAACAACGCCAGGCGCAGCAGCGATTTTCTTTGTTCCCACCAGCGGATGAGCAGACCACTCCAAACCGCCATTAATATGCCGGCTGCGACTGGACCAAGGATTTTGCCAAAGTTCAAAACGCCGCCGCCGATCATTCCGGTGGCAACGGTGGTGTTCACACCCAGGTCATTGGTATCGCTCTCAAATCCGCGCCATATCGCGTAGTCAATTCCAAGCAACGGCTTTGAAGGCCAGATCGTGCGAGGAATAAAGTTAAGCAGCTCATTCAAATATCTTCCGCCATACGCTGGAGACGTTTCACCGGAATCCAGGTAAGCATTCACAAAGCAAAGCTCCCCAATCATGTTCAGGCCGACTGTTTGCACATCTTCATCCATAAGCTCATACGGATTCTTAACTAGCCAGCACCTCTCTGAAGCCACTGATGCGAAATACCTGCACAAACTTGAAACCCTCTTTCAAGCAGAAAAACGCAACCGCCAGAATGGCCAGTTTTAGGATCAGCAGATGACGCCCATAAAACAGATAGGTGATGATGAACGGCAGAGTGACTGCAAGGAACCCGCTGCGCGTTCCCGACAAAAAGTAATATGGGAGCGTAATGGCGAACATTGCGCCAGCGAGGATGCGCCAGAAAGTGGTCCGTTGGAAAAATACCAACATGCCAAGAAACGCTGTTACGGCGCTAAAGAGATACGATGCCGAATTGATCAGAAAATCGGTCGACGAACCTCCCACTAGAAACATCGTCATGCCTGAGCGGCGAATCGACCGGAAACACCGCGCCGATCACGTCACCACCCATCCGATAGATCCCAAGCGCAAAGAGCAGAAGCCAAAGCGTCCCGACGGCAATTAAGATCTGCTCAGGGGGCATGCGCTGCAGGGCAAAAACGCCAGTACTTCGCCGGCTAAGAATCCAACGTGCTGCCGCCGGCACGACAACGCGGAACCCGATTAAAAACAGTAGTACCTGCCCATAACCCAGGGTTAACGAGGAGGAAGGCAGATAATTATACTCCTCCGGGTTTATCATCGGATCGACGAAATACCATGCGAATACCGTTACGTACACCCCGACCGTGATGCCAAAGCTATCCCGCTTCAGCAGCCTGATGCAGCTTTCTGCCGTCAACACCACCAACACGAGGGCGGCGAGATAGAAAGTTAGTTCATTCGCGACTGCCGACCGAAGGAAAACGTCAAAAGAAGTAGAAGTTGAAAGAATCATACGAGGAATTGCTAGAGAGTTGAGCCCAGGCGCTGCAGCTGGTTGGCAAGCACTTCGATTGTGAACTTATCACGCACACGTGACGCAGAAGCAAGCTTTTCCAGCCGGTCCGGACTCGCGATGCAGTCACGGAGCGCGTGTGCGATGCACGTGGGCAGTCGGCCTGATTGCTGGTTCCTGACTGAGTCTCTTGATTCCTGTCTCCTGATCCCAACTTCTGACGGTTTGTCTTCGAACTTTTGCCTGAGCGCAGCCAACAAGCGTTCGCCGTACCGTTCCCACGTATAATCGTGTGCTCGGTCGCGCGCGGCGCGCGACATCCGCTCGCGTTTTTGTCGATCCTCAACAATCTCGGCGATCGCGTTCGCCAGCGCTTCGGGGTCTCGCGACGGCACAATGCGTCCGTCAATGCCGTCCCGCACAACCGATCCCGCCTCGAGGGTCGTCACAACCGGAACTCCGCAGGCCAGCGCTTCATAGATTGTTTCCGCCGAGCCTTCTGCCAGCGACGGTAACACAAACAGATCGGCTACCGCGAACTCACCTGTCATCTTCGCGCGTGGGACGCGGCCAAGGAATTTCAGATGACGACATTGTTCCTGGTTTGCAACTGAGCGTTCTACGTTGCCGGCAACCCGGAATTCACAGCGCACTCTGCGCACGAGAAGTTTTTCCGCTGCCGCCGCAAAGTAGTGAATGCCTTTGCGCAGTTCCGCGGTCCCTGCAAAGAGAATGCGACCGCGCACTGGTTCGTTCCGCACAGAAAACAATTCCGGATTTACACCGTAAGGCACGATCGCCGTGTGCTCGCTTGGGAATCCAAAGTTGCGAACCAGATCATCGCGCACCCATTCAGAGGGGCAGATCACAGAATCCGCGTCCGCACGTGGGCCGCCCGAGGAGTCAAACCCGCGGCAGACGGCGGCGTAGTCAGGTACGTTTTCTTCCCAACCGGGGAACTTCTTTCTCTCCTCCGTCAGTATGCGCTCAGTGCTCAGCGGGACATAAATCTCGGACACAGTGACAAGACCGCGCCGTTTCCCTTCCGCAAAGAGTGGACCGCATTCGCCAAGCATCGAGTACATGTGGGTAGCACTGCCAAAGCCACACCGCGTCATCGCCGTGCCGAGCGCATCGGAAAAACGAACCCCCTCGCGACACGACGCGGCCGGGTCGCGCGCCACCATCGCTTCACGTAAAGCGTGAAACAGGCTGATACCCGGAAACGTTGTTGTCTTTGCACGAATGTTGAAAGGCAAACGCCGTGCGGACAACCGGCTAGCGGATTTGCCGACAAGGGGCAACACGGCGGCCGCAGAAAAGACGGCGCCAACACCAATGTCCCCCGTGATGTCAGTGTAGAAGCGGTCAAGCATTCCAGCTTTTTCCAAAATAGCCGGCACCGCGTAACCGCGCCGCGCGCCAACCTGAGCGACGATGAATTTCACAAGGTAAATACTGAAAGACTGAAAAGCTCGGAACCTAAAATATCTTTACCAGTTTGGGTCAGCACTTGCTTCGCCCAGCCACCCCAGGTCGCCACGGATGCGCGTGAAGCCTTGCGGGCGGAGTGCGATACAAAGCCACTTCATTACTTCAGGGCAACGCGAGCCAGCGTTTGTAACTTGCCCATGAAACAAGCGTGCGCTTTCGAAGACAAGACGGAATTCCAGCCAACGCCTGACACCACCAGGTGGGCTCCCGAATTACCCAAGACCAGCCTCGCGTACAAGCATAACGAAACTGGGAGAAAACGCGCCAGGCAAGAATGGCCAATGCAAACGGAAAAGGACATCGCATCAGTGTGCTCCAGAATTCGTTGCGGGCGTGACGATGATGAACGCGCATCTCATCGCGCCCCTGCCCTGAGTAATGGTGACGAATGGTGACAACCGGAGAGAAAAGCACATCATAACCCGCCGCCACACATTGGAGAGCGTAGTCGGGTTCTTCATACATGTGGAAGAATCGCGGCTCAAAGCCGGGTAGTTGAAGATAAATTGATCGCCGCAGTACCGCACCGGAATTAGCAAACGAACGTGTCAAATGTTCCGTGCCGAATTCGGTTTGCGAAAGTGTTTCGGGATACTCGTCGGTGCGCTGGGGAAAATGGAGCACCGCCAAATTGGGCCGCTGTTCAAACAACGGGACGAAGCGCGCTATACAATCTAGCTGCTCCGGATAGCTGTCATCATCCAGAGCCAGGACCAAATCCCCTCGCGCCTCGCGCATCATCCGATCGCGCGAAGCGACCGAACCGACCGGCGGATTGTTCACGATCAATTTCGCTTCCGGTAAAGCCGACCCGACGAATTCCGCCGTTCCATCAGTGCAACCGTCGGCGGTGATGAGTAATTCTAGCGGTGATGGCTCCAACTGTCGTAGAATCTGACAAGTGCGCTTCAAATCCGTCACACGGTTCTTCGTTGTGATCATCACCGAGACCGTCATTGCGAACGAATTCCAACTTTCAGAATAATCATCCGACAAAGTAGGAAAGGTATCGACAAACTAGAGATTTCGTTCGGTCTCTTATAGCTTGAGGTTTTTTTGTCACTTTTATCTTGTCGATGTTCCGATCAGCGCAAGCCACAATTAAACCATCAACTGAATAACTCTCGCCAGGCGTATGCTCGGCGATAATTTTGTAACGACGCTTACGGAGAAATCCAAGACACTTGGCGTGAATTTTGAAACCATGGGTCGATAGAAACACAAAGCGTACTAATTTGCTTTGCAGTAAGTCTTTTGTTCCAAGAAGCATCGCATATTCATGCCCTTGGATGTCCGCATGTAGAACTTCAACTTTCGTTAAGCCTTCCTTTTTCACAAACTCATCAACCGTAATCGTTGGTGGTTCGCTTTCGCCTGATTGAGTATCGCCGACTAACGCATGAACGAAGTGCGCTTGAAAATCATTCAATGCAAAATTCCTTTTCCCAAGCTCCAAGTGCTCAGTAATTGGTTCCACCACGTAATTTATCGCGTTCGGAATCCTTTGATGAAACCAAAGGGAGTAGTAGCTCCAATAAGCACCTAGCTCAATCATTACTGACACCGGCGGTGACCAGTTTTAAAAGCTCATGAAAAACTCTCTCCTGTTGAGGTTCATGGTGTCCTCTTAATTTTTTTACAATTTCGGAATTGAACTGTCCATAGTAGGCATCAGCAATCACCTTAACGCCGTTATGCATCAGTTGAATCGCTTCGCCGGCAGTATTATGAAAAACCATTCCTGCGTCTGGTACTTTGGGAATTTCTTCTGTATCCCGGCCGGATGCAGCTAACTCGATCCGATTAGTTTCTGGTTTATTCACCGTGCTGTCTGCAAACTTGCACACTGTCGAAGGAAATGATTTAACTTCGCACTTAGCTGGATTGGCAATTCCGTGCCTTCAGTTTGCCACTGATTATCTCGTGAAGCTTCGGCAGCACTTTTAGGTCGTCAGTATCCGCCAAAATTCCGGATTCCAGCCATGCGTCGTTAATGGAGCGGAATTCCATTTGATCCTGATTCAAAGCAAAATCAATTGTGCGGCGTGGTGAAAACGCGAAATCAGCAGGATCGATCCATCTGGCACCAGAAAGAAAGCTGGTCTTAACCGTCGCGTGAGCATGATAAACTGGTATGCATCCCGCTCGCACGGCATAGACAAATTTTTCAGTAAAGTAATTGGCTTCGGTGCAGTTCTCCAGACACACAGCAACCTTATAGGCCGACAAAAATCGGATGCGCTCATCGTCGACGCCGGGAGATGCTCGCCCCATGTAGTTATCCGGCGGCCGTCGGATCCAAAGCTTCGGAAAATGGCGGAACTGCGCCCATCCCTCCGGGTCGCCGAACAGCTCGACGCGCCGATCCAGAATCATCCGATTCCGGGTCCAGATGTGAGACTTGAGGAACCAAAGGCGTCCGCCGAAATTATTAACGGTGGCGACTACAGCGCGCCTTACTGAAGCTACTCGTGGCCGCGACAAGCTTCCCCTATATGTAGGATGCGGAACGCGATACCTCGCGTCCGGATGCCCGTAAAAAGCCCGTTCCGTAGCGTCGAGCTCTCGAACAAGCCGCTTGCCAACCGGATGCCGAGTGGAAGTGATGATGCCAGGAAGGTTCAATCGTGAACCAGAGCTTCGGGCCAGTGAACCTGAGTAATTCGTCACTCGGATCGTAAAGCACGAGCAAAGCATCCGCTTCCTCGAGCGGCACCCGTGGGGAATACAGGATGGCCCCTATCCGAAAATCATCCCATGAATCCGCCTTGAACTGCTGCGAAACAACTCTGCACCTGTATTCAGTTTTCAGGACCGTCCTCCTTCATACTGACTTTTTCTGTCTACCTCGAGGCCATTGCCAACAACGCGTTGCAACCGGCGCAAGAATAAGATATCTGGGGTTCATCTCGGCAAATGGCGTTACCCGGTAATTCTTCCGCGTCCGAGCGAATTCGGCTTAATCATTACCGGTTGGTAAGCAGAGATGATTGTGGTCTTTTATAGCATCCAAATAGACCAAACTGTCAGGTTCTCCCTGTTCATTAATTGTCCAAAGCTGATACCCGCAGTCATTGACAAATCTCACAAAGGCAGAAAACGAGGCGCCCGCCCGTGTATGATTTGCCTCAATTGTTTCAACGTACAGCGCCTTCACGCGTCGCTCGCTTAGGAGAGGCTGGAGTCCGCGTAGTGCTGCGAGTTCGTGTCCTTCAACGTCAATCTTCATAAAATCGATCTCGGCAACTCCGGCTTCCCGGCAATAGTCTGCCAAACGCAGGCGCGAAACCTTTGACACTGGAGCGTTCAGAAAACGAGCGTCGTCATCGATCGGCTGTTCGGCAGGAAGAATACGGCCGAAGATCGATGCACTCGGCGGCACTTGGAACAGGGCTGTGCCTTCCTGATCAGACGCTGCGGCGTTAATGAGCGCGACGTTTCCGCAGCTATTCTCTTTCACATTGACTTCAAGTAGCTTAAAGGTCGCACTGTTCGGCTCGAATGAGTGGATCCGCGCAGATGGATTGAATTTACTCATGAGAACAGTCCATACACCGACGTTTGCGCCAACGTCGAAAACATTGTGGGCGTACGCGACGCGTTTGCGCATCAAGTTTTGTTCACCGCGGTGCGGTAACAATCCGTAGACAGCCAGATACTCGGAAAATGTGCTGGTACGTATCCTCCCTCCTTGAGGTATTCGTGCAACACCATTGCCAACCAGTAGTTTCGTCGCCAAATAGCGGACGAAGTGGTAGCATTTGCTCGGGGACCTCAAGAGCACCAGCGCTTTTCGAAAAAATGACTGACACAGTCGAAATGTGCTCACAAGTGCGGGCGGCTCTGGAAAACGCAATAGACGCAAAAGTCCACGCCGTAATTTCGAATTTGAAATCGGCAATTTTCGCGCGCGAGCTGGCGTCGCTCATTCACAAGACCGTCCTTAGTGCTGTTCATCACGGAAAGAAGCATGGACAAAACATGCTTTCCAAGCCAACAAAGTCATACAGCCGACGCCGGGCACTTCTTGAAGAACAATGTGATGCGCACGATGTCGGTGAGTTCATAGCCGCGACTTTCCAGAAACGCGGTCAATTCTGCTTGCTCTGTCTTGGCGTGAGCTTCCACAGTTATCAGGTCGGGTGAATAGCGGGAAAAATCCAAGCCTTTGAGAACGGATAAATCCCGTCCCTCGCAATCGACATTCAAGTAGTGAAAGTGCTGACCTCGAAAAGCCGATTGTTCGATGATCTCAGTCAGGGTCCTGACTTTTATCGGCGTCGCTTTTAATGGTTTTTCATCGCAGAAAGACAGCAGGTTTTCTTCACCGGGTTCCGCTATCCGGTCTGTGAATCCCATCGGATACTGCAAGTGAATCATGTCACGAATCGCCTCGCCCACCGCAGCACAGATGTTCACGTCTTGCGGACGGAGCTTTTCGAAACGAGCGATTTTGACTGGATCGCAATCAATATTAATCCCGCGCCAGCCCAGTTGGCTGAGCAGCATGGTGTTTGATTGTTCGAATGGATGAAACGCACCGACATCGATAAATCGCGCGACGGAATTGTCGAAATTCGCCGCGAAATAACTGCGCACCACCAGGTCCTCGCCAAATAAAGCATAGCTGATGCGCATCGCGCGCGCTTCTTCCAGCAGTAATGCCATCGATTTCCGACCGCGGGGCAGGTTCTTCAATTTCTTCAGAATTCTTGCAATCTTGGTTTGCACAATTTCCAGTTAGCTTGATTGAGGGAAAGACAGCATCGCTTTGATCTCATCAACTACTCAACCGAGCATGAATTCTTTTCTCAAGGCCTTGGTGATCAACCTCGTCCTGCGAATGCGGCCAATAAGCATTCGCAGAGTCTGTGTTTGCGTCCTCGTTAGTCGTATTCCCCCCTCGATACTGTCAGAGTTGCCCGTCCGATAAATAACCGCGCTAAATGGTACGGTGCGAAGTCTAAGTCCCAAATAAGCGAATTGGGCGGCGGCAAAGCGTGTAAAGCTATCGTTCAATAGAAGAGTACTGATTCGAGATTCAGAATTAGCCGAATGCTCATCGCTGGTCGCGAAGCTCGAACTTGCCTCATCGGAAGGCACACCTTCCCATTCGGTAAGAAACGGGCCAGTCTTATCTGCAACATCGTTTCTAATAATTAAACAGGAACCGCATGTTCGGTCGAAGTACTTCTGTCCGTTGAAGAAGATAACGCGATCCTGAACGCCAAACCCAGCCGTGTCTTATAAGGTAGCCGGCTTCGTCATCGGCATTGTCCAACCACTCAACCAACTTCGAGCTGACCAAATCGTCTGCGTCTAGTTTCATTACATACTTTGGATTCCATGTTGGTTTCGCGTAGTTCCAAGCAGCTGCAATCTTGGTCAATTTGTCTAAAACTAAAGCAGGCGAGTAATTGTGATCTGATGGAGTGGGATGATTAAGTGATAAGAAATGAAATCTTGAATCAAAACTGACATCGAACTCTGGCGGTTCATGACCAGCTACGATGACCCAATAATTCCCACTGCTTGAATTTTGTATAGATCCAAGCGTCTGCCGAAGATGCGCGCAGGCTATGTTCCAATGGGACTTAACCTTTCGAGACGCAAATGGGATGAGGAAAGCCAGAGTAGGCCGGTCATTCATATTGATCGAGCTTACCACGCGATATCAGCGATTAGCGTCTCGGCCTCTGAACAGACCTCCGAATCCTCCCGTTGACTTTATTGGCGAGAACTCGGCGATCTTCGTTGAAGACTGCCAACCAAGCTCCCAAATCCCCGTGATGCCTTCTATGGTGCTCCAACCGGGCAATAGTAAAAGGTCGCGAGTAACTCTGCCGGTCAAACAGGAATGGTTTGCGCCCGCAAAAATGCGCTACCCGGGGACGCCGGATTTTTTTCGGGAAATGCCAGTCAGTGCCGACAGAATCTTCCATTAATTCTTCTTTTCCATGATGGCCCCAGATATGTTGCAAATTGGACATGACACTCTTGATTTCTCTCCGTTGCGTCATCGAGTGAACAAGATAATTCAACAGTTGCTCATCTCGAACCCACCAAATAATCCCGGCGATTGCTGCTCCCATGACTCCAGCTTCAGCCCATTTTATCGAACGGAATTGCATTCGCGCCGGCTCGCGAAATGCTCCAGAGCTGAAATACGGCGTGTCCACGCCAATCAAACTCGGCATCAAATCGCTTTAGCTTTATCGGGTCAAAATAAAAATGCGGCAGCCAGGGTGGAATTTCGGTGGCATCTGCCGGGATAGAAATCTCGCTCCAGAAAATCTGAAAATCGACGTCCGTGCGGATCTGGGGAGTAAAGTCACCCCAAACAATCGCGTCTGAATCGAGCCAAACGTAAAACTCAAAAGGCCCTTCCCACATGCGCCGCGAGCTTTGCGCGATAGCTTCCGCTAATCAGTTTGCGCATTTCTTCCGAGGGCAGTTCTGAAACGCGCAAAACAATCAAATCGTATTCTTTCTCCAAATCCGAAACATCAAAATCGCCATCCACTGTCAGGCAAATTGGCACGTCGGGGCAGTAGTGCCTCATGCTCGCCAGTGTGGCCTGGACCAGGAACTTGTCCCCGGCATGGCAACCGGTCACAAACCCAAATGGCGCCTGCACCTTCATGTTGTAAGAGCTGGTTGTTCGCCTTGTGCGTTCTCACGCGACGAAACGCACTCTCGATAGAGCTGCGCGAATGCGTTGGCGAACGAACTCGCTGCATTGCGATTGTGCGCCGTCTCATGTGCAAGACTTCCCTAGCCTGTCGCGTAGCTGCGGCGAATTGCGTAATTTCGTAATAGCTTCGATCAAGGCCGGGCCATCTCCCTGGCTGCACAAGATGGCGCCCTGGCCGTCAGGCGCAGCTTCAGGAATTCCGCCCACTCGAAAGGCCACAACTGGTGTTCCACAAGCCATCGCTTCCACGAGCGTAAGGCCGTAGGTCTCCATCAACGAAGCGCTGACAAAAACATCCGCAGCTGCAAGCAGCCGTGCCAAATCACGTCGCTCGCGAATGCCACCTGTAAACCGCACGTTCAAACGGTCCGGAACCGGCACAGTGCCTTCGCCGAATGCCAAAACGATTACGCCATCGAGATCTGGCAAACGCGACAGTTGCTCGAGCAACCACGGCACATTTTTGTTTGCATCGGTCAGCGACGCGCCACCTGTAACGATGACAAATGCGTCTGCTGGCAAGTCGAGATGCTTTCGGCACAAGTTCTTGTCCTGCGGTTTAAAAACGGTCGTGTCGATACCAGGCGGAATTACTTCCACCCCGCCGCAAGCTTTGACAATTGGACTTCGCCCAGCCAATTCCGCCAGCCAGAAGCTATTCGCAACAAACTGGGCACGACAGTTCCGATACGCCTGTAACTTGCGCCTGTGTTCGTCTCTGGCCAGAACCCAATTGAAAGGCGACTTCAAAATCGGGCAGGGAGTGCAAGCTGTCGCTGTACCGATCGCATCCACGGTAAAGAAAGCAGCCTCCAGTCACATGCCACATATCGTGCACGCTGATGACTACACCGACGCGGCTTGGCAGTGTTTCCAGCCAACTTGGAACGTCGAACCAATCGGCCACTGTGTGAAGGTGCACCACATCCACTCCTTTCAGCTCCTCGGGTCCCGGCGGACACAACAGACGCCGTGTTCCGTGCCACGGCTCAGTGGACAAGGAAACATACGCTCGGCGAATAACACGATCTAACAAAACCCTGCCGGGTTCTGTCCGCTGCGAATTTTTACAGAGCACGCGGCTTTCAATCCCCTGCTCCGCTAATGCAGCGGAAAGAAGCGCGGCATATTCGTAGCTGCCGCCGGACGCATGAATGTTGAGATGCAATACTCTCATGAAACAAGTGGCGCGGATTAATCTGGCCCCTTAGCAAACCCAATCACGAGATGACACCTGTGACGGGGTTACAATTCCACCATTGACGCTTTGATGTTGGTAAATCTGTTCTTAAAGCGCTTTCCAAAAAGGCCGCCAATTCCTTCTCCTCCAAGCTAAACGTGGCAGTGGGCCAATCAGTTGCCCAATTAGAAATTTTCGTAGAGTTTGATTGCCCCACGCAACAGCGCCATTCATGGCCTAAAATGGACGCCATTTTCCAATACCAGGGACGAGGTGCGAAGATTGGGTCCTGCAATTCCAATATCATCGATCGCGGTCTGCTAAATAGCATATTTGTCAGTCCCGCACCGAACGCGCCCAGCACAACTTCAGCATCTTTGAACGTTCGTATCTGGTCAGCCAACGACAGGCACTCCGGTCTCACCACCTGGAAGCCAAAACCCTGAATTGTCCGAAGCAGGTCGATCTCATTGATTAGTCTTCTGCTTGCCAGTCCCTCGCGGGATACATAGACCCTTTTGGGACCTTCGCTTGAGGGCTCACCAAGCCCTCGAATAAGACTTTGGCTCATCTGGTGAACAATATCGGGTGCAGTGACTGCCCAATCCTGATTACCCAATGGCGTAGCAAACCACAAACGTTCGCATTTTGTGTAAAGATTTGGAGGATCCTGCGGCACAAGCCGCTCAGGAGTAATTCCGAGTAACGATAACGAATCTCTTTGGTACGTCCCAAAAGAAGCCGGTACCAAAAACTGTGTAGAACGTGGTAAATGGGGTAATGCAGCGAATAGTCGGGGGAGATCTTCCCAAAACCAATGTCCATAGTTACCACCAAAAAAACTGGTAAGATTATACCAATCTCCCTCTAACCATCGTTTCTTAAGTGGTAGTCGCGAACGATATGTCGGGCTGTCTAATAGATATTGTGGTCTGCATACGCTTTCGACGAGAAACTCTCCGCTCGGCATAGTTGTAAGACCGGCGGAACCCGGCACGCCACCTCCGGGAAGACAAATTAAAAATTGCGCCGGAAGGCCGAAGTGACTTTGGCCGTCAAATAGCGCTGCTGCTTTTCGATCTGTATCGCAACCAATCGGGATCGGCAGATCCAACAAAAACGGTTCGTGGATCCGTTTCACCGGATAGCCCGCATCGAGGGCCCACACCACTACGTTTTCGCACAACGGGGGACGCCGCGAATACAGCAGAGGTGCCACTGCGCGCTTAACAGGTCGGATAAACGGTCTTAAAAGATGTTTAACAGATTCGTTCATCCATATTTAGGCTCCGCCAATTATGTGGTCAGCGACGGTTAATGATCGGCCTGTCGATGAAGATTTGTACAGCTCGGTGTAACCAGCAGCGCTCTTAGGCTTGTGGAATTTATCACAGGGTGTCGACGATCGGATGACAGCGCAGAGTCATTTCACGGATCATTCTTTTTCAAGTTCGCCACTTCCGCCAGAATAGGCGTCATATTCTCGCCCCACTCCACTACTCCAATCCCAGCCCCGTTCTGATCTGGATCAACAATGAACTCACGAGTGCGACATCGGGCTTTGAGTTGGCTCCAAAGCAAATGGACATCGCCCGCGTAGGCTGCTCCTTGCCTGCCGTAGCGCACGAAATGGTCAGGTACGATATCGTGGAACCCTATTAGCCCACCAGCCCGCACCAACGGACCGTATTGCAACAGGTCCGCCCTCACCCCATCGTATTCATGATCGCCGTCGATAAACATGAAATCGAACTTCCGTCCATTCAATGCCCGCCGGACTTGTTGGGTGGTTTGTGGAGCGCACGAATGGCCGTGTATACAATGAATGGTCGCCGACTCCGGGGCATAAAACCGGAGCTTTGCTCGATTCCTTACATGCAAATCCACTGCGATCAGCGTGCGAAGTTCACTGAATGCCTGCAAAAAGAGAAACGCATTTCCGCTATTGAGGGTGCCCACCTCTCCGACCACGATCGGTTTGATGCCTTGGATATACTGCAAGGCGGGTAAGATCTCCCCACTGTGTTGGCTAATGAAGAACTCGGTTTGCGCGAAGCGGAAAGCCTCTTCCAAGTTAGCAGCGGCTCGCAATCCGCTCTTCTTTGTGCGCGCCGCGTTATGTTGCAGCGGAAAAGCTAGCTCCTTGCATTCTTCCTGCAGCATTTTCCATTGGGGCCGCAAGCGATCTCGCCACGACAGTGGGATGACTTTTTTTAATGTGCTTAGCATCTCACACCTTTATCTATCAACTCCGCTGTTCACTTCGATCGCAGCTGCGCAGGCGCGATAATGCGCATGAGAGAAAAAGAGCAAACTGTCACGGTTCGCAATCTAACAGAAATCCCGATTCCCCTAAGAACCGTATTCGGCATATCGACATCTAGTTCACTTTCCATCTGTTTCCGGTCCCTTCACCCACAGAGTTTTCATCGCAGGCCATACGTCTCGGACTTTCTCAAACACACGGATACGTTCGTCCCAAAAATGATCATGAGTTTTCCATAAAGCTACACCGGGAAGACCTTCGGAGGCACAGAACAATGCCGGTTTCAGTGGATGAATGTGTGGTCGCGTTGTGCCACTAAAGGAAAGCAGAATGTCCTCACCATTCCGAACTCGTGAGAGATCCGAGATGCCGATTTTCGCAGCCAACTCGAAGACGCGTTTTAAATGTTCCCTGCGTGAACGCGTACGCCCCGATCAGCACATCCACTTCTGTGTCTCGCGCCGTCAGATGATGAAACGGGCTGCCATTCGAAGACTTGGTGCCCGGGCGATAATCCTGTCCAATAATTCCGTGCGGACACTTCTCGTCAGCGAGAAGGAATTCGAAAAAATTCTGTCCACTGCCCGGGGGTGAGAAAGATATCATCGTCAATCGAGAGGACGTACTCTGCCCCAGTCTGTCTGGCGAGAACGAATCGGTGACCCGGTTGTGTTGGGGTTGTCTCATCGACGAGTGTCAAGCGCGGGTCTGTTGATGCGACCCAGTCTCGAATTTTAACCTGCGGATTGCTATTGGATACAATGACTCTTGTAACAAATCGATTCCGCAGTGCGCCTTTCACAAGAAGCCACATGTTTTGGGGACGATTGTGCGTCAGAAGCACTGCGACGCAGGTCTTGCCACGGATGGACGCCGCCCGCCGACTGAACCGCAGCGCGAGCCTTCAAACGAATGTAGCCCACGAATAGCTGCACGGTCTGCACTAATGTCCATAGTTTATGGCGCCAGCTGTGCCGATACGGCAGTGTTCGCACTAGATAACGAAGCTGTGCTCGCAGGAATCCGTTCACTGGTATTGTCGCGGCTAATTCCCCTTTACGTTCGTCGGTGCTGTGCAACGTCAATCGGGTTCACACTATTCAGCTTGGTGACACTCCAAGCTCACTGCAGCATCGCGCCATAACGCAGACCATCGGCATTAAGCTTTTGAAAGCACTTCTTCAACCCGCTTTTCAAGCGGATGCTGGTGCGAATCCGCCGTTGTCGGCCCCATTCCTGAACAGCCAGCAGCGACAAGCTTCTGGCGTAAATGCAACTCCGGGCATCTTTGATTTTCCTGAATCCGGCGAATCGAACGCAGGATGAAGCTCCAGTAATTTTCCGGTGAAAAATATTGCTCCCATGCCTGACGGGCGAGCGACCACGATGGGCGAATTCGCCCTCGTGGGCCTTCACCTTTTCGTAAATCGAACTGATTTCACTCTCGGGTACAAAGAGGGCAAATTCCTCCCATGACGGACCCAGCGGCGGTAGCCAATCGTCGGCCACAATCACGGGGGCGATGCATGCCTCCATCATTTCAAAAATGCGCACGGTGGATGTGCCTGCTCCTCGCGGGCACAGCGCGTATTTTGAGCGACTGGCCATTTCCCAATAAGGCCGCCGGGCGCGCGCACGATGATTTTCGGTCTGGCCGGCAAAGTGGTAGTAAGCTGGAAGTGTCTTCGATGAGCACATCCGCGCGGTTAAAATTGTGAGCGAAAGAGTTGCCGGCGCACGCGATGACTGGCGCGTCCCGCAAAAGAAAACAGCAAGTCTTTGGGCGTGGCCGCTAGTTCCGCTGCCGACGGGCGGGGGTTCGGGTAGCAAAGCTGATGGACTGGATAGGCACAGCCTTGAAAACGGCCGCTGCCGGAAAGTGCCTTACTCGCCGAGCTATGAAGCCCATGCAAAAAAGTCGGAGGAGCAATCGCCTTCGCAATAGGCGAAGGATTTTTCCGGCCATTTTTGCCAAATCCGGTTTCGCCGCAGGCCGGCATACAAATCGGCTTCAAAGATGTCGACGATCAAAATCAGGTCGGCAGTTTCTGGTGCCGAAACCAATTTCAAATCTTCCGTCCGACACAGGCCGGCGAGCCGGCCCAGTTCCGCGCAATAAACAGATTCGGCCGCTGGCCCGACGCACGAGGAGAGAAAAATCTTCATTTGGACGCGTCGGTTCGGCTACGAAAATTTCTGACAACAGTTTCTGACAAGCTCAACAGCGCGTGTCGGTTCCTGAATTGTGGTGATTACAGCCGCAAACATTTCACCTCGTCAGACGACCGAATTTAATGCTTCCAGGAATTGCTGCTGCAATCTAACTGGCGAAAATTCTGTTTCGTACGCGCGCCGCATTCGCGCAGCGAGTTCCAGTTGCAAGGCTCTATCCCTTTTTAAATGTGCGAGCGCAGACAGCAGCGCGCGAGCATCGGGCTCCGTTACGCAAAGTGCAGCTCTACTTTTTTTTGCCCACTGCACCACAGCAGATGTTTCCGGCGCCCAGATGACAACTGGCCGGCCGGCGCGCGAGTATTCGACAAGCTTTGTCGCGAAACACGTTTCCGTGCGCCGCCGCTGTGCTGCATCAAAAAACATTACGACTAAGTACGCGTCGAACGAACCCAGCCAGTCGTCAAAGGTTGGTCCGGACTTCGAAATCGTGCAGTAGATGACGGTGTCGTCATTTCATCGACTAACGCTTGCGGCCATCTCGGGCGTCCTCTGAATTCGATCCGGACGTCAGTCTGTTTGAGTGCTAACTGAGCCAGATCGCACAGCATATCGCTGTAATCAAACATGTTGCCACTGTAGCCAACGCGAAACTCATCCGCCGAATCGTTCGCACGTTGATGGCCTGATCGGCTCGACATCAGGAATCGGCAATATAACGCGCGCGTTGCGATGCGGGCCCAACGCTTTGAGCATTCCCTCGCTGATGCACAGGCTTAGATCAGCAGATCGATGGAGCTCAAGAAATCGCTGCTCCAGTTGCTTGCGTACTGGATTATGAACCTCAGCAATATCGGGCCACCAGTCGTCAAATCGCACAATCAACGGCACTCGGTGCCGCCTCGCGTAGCGCTGCGCCACCCAGCAGCCGCTGCGGTATGCGAGTGTCAAGAACAACTGTTCGCGTGCCGAGCGGGCGGCGCGACAAGGCGCTTCTCTAACGGTAATGTGGTGTGCATCAGGTAATCGACGTCGCCTGCCCACCGTCGCGCTGGCGTTCGCATTAGCCGCGGAACAATCTTGGAATGGAAACGGCCGTGGACAATCTCGTGATGTTCAGCGGGCAAAATGTGCAGTCGAATGCCGCGCCGGTTCATCAGATGTCGATGCAGCATCACTGCAGCAGCAGACATACTTTTCTCAGGCCGAACTGAGGAAATCAGAATCACATTAATTTCATCCATTGACCAACTCGGTTATTTTCTGGACGAATACGTCCTGCAACCGATCGGGATTAAACAGCGTTTGATGCAGTTGCAGCGCTTGTTTTGAGAGCTTCTCATTCAACTCTGTATCTCTGGCGATTTCACGGCAAAGGCAGACCACTGCTGTAGCGTCGGCGGCGGAGACCACCGCAGCCCCGCCGTGCTCGCGAGCAACACGCACAGGCGTGCAATACTCTGGTCCCCAAAGAATCACTGGTTTTCCAAATGAAACGTAGTCGAGGAATTTGGTAGTAAAACTCGTGCGCATGAAAAGTTCATGCTCTTTCTCGAAGCTCATCACTGATAGCAGCGCGTCGGCACTGGCCAGCACCTCGGCAGCTTCTTCCGGTGGTTTGAAGCCCAGATAGGTGCCATTTGCTCGCGCGCGCTCAAGGAGTTGCTTTGGCCAGTCGGCATTCGGCCCGACCACGATGATTTCCAAATCGCTCGTCGCTTCGATCCGTTCGATCAGCGAGCACAGCATCCGTCCATAAAAATTTTCCACCGAGCCGACGTAAACCACACGAAATTTTCCGCTGCGCGGCGGCCACGCCTTTTCCGGCACAACATGTCTGCCAGGCATCGGGTAAATCACGTGACTGTTGGGATGCGGCCCGAACACTTCCTGCATGCCATCGCTGGTGCAAAACGCCAAATCGCACGCGGCGTAAAGCTCGCGGTAACGTTGGCTCAGAATCCGCTGCGTCGACTTGTGACCGTAATGACCTTTCATGACTGGGAAACCAGTCGAGAAAGAGTCCTGCCAGCGGCAGCCTGTGTCGTTCCGCCGTTTTTCGAGCGATGTGACACAACCCACATTCCGCGAGCGTAAGCATCACTTCGCGGCTGGAAACGTCTGCACCGCCTCCTCCAGCGCGTCATTAGCTGTCAGCGGCCAGATAAAATTTTCATAGTCGGTGATCCACGCAGCCAATCGCGGACCGAATCGGCTCTTTCTCAATCGATGAACAAGATATGGCAGCCGCAATTGTGTGTGTATCACAAGTCCTTCAGCGAAGTCTGCGTTGCTGGCGACGTGCAATTCAAACGGGCTTCGGTCGACAAAGTGCCGGTACATGACGATGCGCACGCCACAATCGTTTCGTGGTGGCACAATGCTTACCAGCAGAACGCGACGTTTAGCTGTCATGCAGCAGCGTCACCGGATAACGGCATCAGCTCCGAAAGGAGCGAGCTTTCGCCAGACGCTGTTCGTAGCCATCTTTCTTTGGCCAAACGCGTTCCGCATACGGGCAGGCAAGCTTTGCAAAAACTCTTCGTGGAAGGTCATTATCTTGCTTCAAGGAGTGACCGGCTTCCCGAGCCGTCAAGATATCGACGGCTGCCCAAGCCGTCGTTCCTTGTTCTGCGGCAGCATGGATTTCACGGCTTCAAAAACTGTGTCACAATCGAGTTTTTTCATACACGCAATGTCATTGGGACATCCGTCGCACCAATGGATGACCGGGGTTCTGTTATGACAAAACAAGCAAGGGACATCACTGAACAAGCCAACGGCCTGCGCGTTCGGTGGCAATCTTAAAGCGGGATCCAGAGGTCCAAACAATCCAATAACAGGCGTGCCAACGGCTCCCGCCAGATGCACGGGGCCTGAATCAATCGAAATGATGAAATCGCAACTGGTAACCAGCGCCAGGAGTTCTTCCCCTTTCAGCCGACCGGCCAATAATTTCACGCCCGTCAGATTATCGTATTCAGAAGATCCATCACCTGTGTTAAACCCGAACTGTATGATCACAGCATCGTACTCTGAGTGAATTTTGTTGATCAGCTTCTGCCATTTGGAGGCTTCCCATTCTTTCACACGCCAGCTGGGACCTGGGTTGATGCCGATGAGCAAACGCTGCCCGGTCCTTTTATAGTCCAATCCGTATGCAATGCAGGTCTCTTTGATCAGGTCAGGTGATGGATAAAGCTTCGTTTGACGCGTTGTAAGTGTAAAGCCACAAGATGCAGCAAAATCATCTGCGAGATGGCGCGTCATCCCGGCTGTTGTGCAACCTGCTCGTAGGTGGTTTTGGGGTTGTAAATTGCGTCCACCAAACCAAACAGCTTGACGTTCGTTGGCAGGGTAAACGGGTGAACCCACCATTCTATTCGCATATACCAGATCCGCCGATCGAGACATTACAACGACCTCCCGCCAAATTGCCGCCGTCATAAAAACAAGCAGCTTTCCGGGGTGGCGACGACGAACCTCATCGCACATCGGTAAGATGCAAAGCACGTCTCCTATCCCGCCGAACCGGCAAACGATAACGGCTCTCTTTCGATGCCGAACGCATTGGAAAACCAGCCACACGACCCAGACGATGAAAGGTATCCACCATTCACGGGCTCGCCGCTTAAAACGAAAAAATCGCCGCCACCACGGCCTCAGTGCGGAATGCACTGGGCCAGGCAAGATTGAAACCACAAATCGCCGAAGACTGATCATAGCTGAGTTGCGGAACACGATAACCTTTGTCAGGCGTGTGTCGCGCGTCTAGTTTTGCACGGTTACGCGCAACCTGATCGCCGCCGGCCTGACGCGCCCGATCAACCGCCTCACCCGGGTCCGAATGGCTAATGACATCGTGAGTTGGTTCCAATGGTTGACGACACCAGTATCCTCCATAGGCGGCCCAACCCAAGGCCAACACTTTTAACGGCGTCAACCGCACCAGACGCGAGGCGGATTGCCAGTATAAGCGATCTTGCCTCCCGATACTTTCCGCGCTCTGCGAGGCTGCGGAGCGATGTCCGACCAGACTTGGTATTCCCGCGACCTCAATAACCGGTGATAGCGGCCGCCGAAATGAGCGTCTAAAAGATCAATCGCCTTTTGATTGCACTGCAGTTGATCTGCTTCCGACTTGGTGGTCCAGATGCCTCCTGGGTGGATCCGCCAGCAAGACACGACGTCGCTTAAATAACCGACCGGACCTTTTTCCGCACAGAGTGCAAACACACAGGTATCCCGAAGCATCACCAAGCCATTGAGCCAATCCGGAAATTCCACGAATTCGCGCCGCAGCAGCATGCTGCTGGTGTGCATGGGGTAGCGCGTCAGGAAATCAGACAGGTCATATTCCGGCTTGAGCACGGTCGGTTCCAGCTCTCCGGCATCTTTTTCGGCGCCATCGCTTGAAGTGGTAACGAATTGGGTCTTGGTTCCACACATGGAATAGTGCGGGTTGGCTTCCATTAAGGCCACCTGCTTTTGCAATTTTTGTGGCGTCCGCCAATAATCGTCCCCTTCCAGCCAGGCAACATATTTTCCCCGGCAGGCCTGCCACACCGCATCGTAGTTCCTGGCCATGCCCAGATTTTTTTCCGGCAGGAGGGCACGGATCACGTTGGGATATTTTCCGGCATACGCTTGCACGATTCGCCGGGTGCCGTCCGTGGAGCAATCCTCCCCGATCACCAATTCAACCACAAATGCCGTCTCCTGCATAAGCACACTTTCAATCGCCTGGGCGATGAACTGCTCGTGATTGTAAGTGATCACCGCCACGCTGACCGTGGGCTGGTCGCAGGCGGTTTGTTCAGCAACGCGGATCATGGACTAATGTTTTGAAGGTTTGACTGCCAGCAGTTCTCTATGCTTCTGGCCGGCACAGTGGTTTTGAAGTCTTCTCAACCAGTGAACTTACAGACCAGAAGGACGCACACCAGAATCTGTTTGGCGTCGCGCTGCTGGGATACCCCGAAGCATCTTCTCAGCGAAAACCGCCCAACAGTTTTCGCAATAATCGCGCTGGGGCAAGTAAGCCGTGCCCCAGCCGATAGCTGCGCGAACGTTGCACGCATCCGACCAGATCTTCCAAGCTTCGGATTCCCGTCCGTAAAATGTGAGCTTGCTCATCCATTTCGCGCACCAGCCTGTAACAAGCCATTTCCGGCTTACCAAAAATGTAGTGGACCAGATCTGAAGCATGCTCGTGAACTTTCACTCTCACAGAATCGTTTCGCACGCGATAATCGAATCCGACCCTGGGAAGATGGACAAAGCTCGCACCGTAGTAGGCTGCCCGGAGCCAGAAATCCCAATCCTCCCATCCCATCCAAGGCATCCGTTCATCGTATCCGCCAACTTCTTCCCACAGCTTCTTTCGGAAGAGGGCACACGCGTTGATGAAATTTCCCCGGATCAATGACAACAAATCGAATTCCGGTATCTCCGACCGGCCACTCCTCTCGCCAAAGTATTCTGCGTCCGAGTAAATTACTCCAGCACTTGGATTCCGCCTTAGCAGAGATACGCCTTCGTTCAAATAGACATCTCGAAGGCGATCGTCGCTATCCAATGGCAAAATGAATTCCCCTTTAGCCAGTCGGATACCGGTATTCCGAGCGGCACCCAAGCCCCGGTGCGGCTGCAGACACGACGCAGTGGCCCGTCTTTGCGAGCTCGTCGAGAAGCTTGGTAGTTTCGGTTTCCGACGATCCGTCATCAACGATAATTACGTCGATCACATTTTCATTCCGAACCTGCTCTACGCTGGCAAGGGCTTCGAGCAACGTCGCTCCCTGATTGTAGCACGGAATGACAATCGAGACGTTCCCTGCGCCAACCGACGTGTAGGTCATTAGCGGTAGATACTAGCCATAAGTTGGACAACTGCACTCGGTGATGGTTGCCATGCAACACATCTGCTTGAGCGATCTTAGCGAAACGTTGTCTTAACTACGAAAACGGTTTCGCCGTAGTTGTCCGAATCGCAGCGCGCACCGAACCCGCCAATCTAGCAGCCGGTAAATGCTTGGCGTTCTGAGCGTGTCAAATAGATAGTCGTGTTCGAAACGGTGAATCTCCTCAGCTGCGTGGCGGTTTGATGCACGCCGCGGATGAACACGCAGTGATGCTCAAAGGCTTCGAAATGTATCCAACATGAGAAACCGCCATAATGCGCACCCACATCTCCATGTCGACCAACTGACGCATTTTTTCGTTAAACAATCCGACCTCACGAAGCACGCTGGTCCGAATTAAGACTGCGGTAGGTTCTCCAATCTTGTTGAGCGGCTCATGCAAGAGGTTCTGCGATCGCAGAAGCGAAGATCCAGGCTGGCTAGTCTTAAGCTCGCCTAGTGCTGCAGAGAGATTCTGATATTTTAGCGAGCCATGTGGTGAACGCATCACCTTCTGCGGATGGTTCAATGAGTAACTTCCGCTGACTAAAAACCAAACCGATGCGTTCATCGGACTCGGCCACTTTCACCATCTCTTCGAGACAGTTAGCGTGCAGCAGGTCGTCCTGGAAGAGGAACTTGATGTACTTGCCTGATGCCGCGCGAACAGTGGCGTTCCAATTAGCGACCATGCCCGGAGTTTTTGTCGGGCAGAATGATAAACTTCGACTTGTGCCCGCCGTGCCTCTTCGCGAACGATATTTTCCGATCCGTCTGAAGAACCGCTGTCGGAAACGATAATTTCCTGAGGAATGACGGTCTGATTGAGGATGCTGTGGATAGCATCCCTGATGTAGAGAGCGCCATTGTATATCGGCACACATACACTAACCGGCACGGCGTTAAACCTATGGCTCATACGGTTATGATTAATGCTCGGCGGTAAGATTTGCTTGCTCGATTTCTGTTCAGCTCAATGTCGCAGGCCAATGAGAAAGCGAAGACTAAAGCTTATTAGTAACATGCAGATCGATGTCTCCGCGCAAACCGTTTAGCAGGCCGGTCACGTAGCATCGACAGATTGCAAAGCATCTCGCAAAGCTTCCAGGTACGACCTGCCATACCGCTGATCAGGTTCGAGATGATTGCCTTCTCCCCACTCATTCCATGCATTGACAAACAATATACGTGGAGTGTTCGCTGGATTTCGCCAGGTTGGCCAGCCTGGCGACGACCCATTGATGAAAGAGCTTTGGTGACGACTCGATAAACAACATTGGACCTCGCCGGCGCCGAGGAGAGTTGTCCCACGACGGCATAACACAGGGAAACCGCAGATAATCTGGTTGAATCCGTCTGCTCATCGAGCTGACAACGATGGCGATAATTGTACGCAATGATGTTGTCACCTAAAAGCTTTTGACGCAGAAAAAAGTGGAGATCGTTCCACCGAAATTCCCTAAGCCGATGGTATCCCAGTGTCACTCCCATACTTCCCGGTCAGGATGAAATTCCACTGCCGCATCTAGCCCAACTTCCTTCGGAGGCAATACATCCGCGCCTGTTGTGTCGACGCGACACAGAAAAATTTCGCCTATTCCCAAACGGCGACATTCGTCACGCCAGATTGCTGTCGTCTTTTGGATGTTCGGCAACTGAAACGCGTGATAGATGATAAACAGCGGTTTATTTTCCACTCTGATGTAACGAGGATCGGCGAAAGCGCGAGCGAGCCAGCGAATGTGCGCAAGGTCATCCTCATGAGAGTATGTCTGCTTCATCAAGACCTCAGAGTCGCCACCATCCCAAATGCGTGTCCAATTTTCGTTGGCCCAGCACAGGCAAAACGGAAAATCAGGGCGACCTGACGTTAGCACCTCATCAAACGGTCGATGGAGAAGCCGCTTGCCTGAGAACCAATAGTGATAATAGCAGAAGCCGGTGACTCCATACTGCCGAGCCAGGTCTGCCTGCGCTTCGCGCGATTCCGCAACACGAAGATCGTAAAAACCGAGATCGGCTGGCAAATGCGGCTGGTAGTGACCGCGAAACAGCGGACGCGCTTTAGTGACGTTGGTCCATTCAGTAAATCCTTTGCCCCACCATGCGTCGTTTTCCGGGTATCGGATGATACTGCGGCAGATAAAAGGCGATAACGCGTATAGATTCATCGGTCATTCTTGATAAGGTTTTGCTGCCGTTGCTATGCGGCGCGCTTTACCCCCAAGGTTTCAAACGATCCGTTCGCGCCACGGCCAGAACGTCATGATTGTCCGCCCAGCCCCGTTCGCTGTAGGAGAGAATCCTCACACCGGGTATGTTGCCAGCAATCTCGATAATCTTCTCCGGCTTGCTGACCGAGACACCCCAGTCCTTAGCGCGCTCGAAGAGTTTCAAGAACCGCTGCGCCAAGGTTCGGCCGCCGGGCACATTGCCGGCAAAATTGATGATCCTCCCGGACCCGCGGATCGGGATGGCGTCGCCGGCGTAGCCGTAACCTGTTCGTTCGAAGTCTCTGAGAATGTGTCGCCAAGGGTCGCGGTTGATCCCACCATCCTTTCGTTGGAGCTCGATGGTCCAGTGCCCGTGAAAGGTAGCCACTAGAACGCCGTTGTCGCTCAGACATCCGCAGAGGAATTTCATCCACTCGTACGTGCGGCGTTGGTCGACGTGTGTGAACAGCGAACCAACCCAAATGAGGTCGAAGGGCCCCGGCAGCTGCACTTGCGTCAGGTCAGGCTCTGAATAGACGCCATGACCGCCAAAGTTCTTCGTGCAAAAATCGACGCCTGCTCGGTTGATGTCGCAGAACGTGAAGCTCGCTTCTGGGAACGCGGCACACAGATAACGGGCTTCCCGGCCATGGCCACACGGCAAGTCAAGGATCGTCTCTACCTTCTGAATCGAGCCTATCGCCAGCGCACGCAGTATCGCGAGCATTGCGCTTTCTCCGACCACAAAATACCAGTCGGGACCGAGCAGCCACATCTCGTCGTCGGGAGCAATGGTCTGAACGATAGCCGAACGCTTTAAGCGCTGATAGATGGTGTCGATAGCGTCGGGGGTCATCAACGTCTCCAGTCACTCATTCTGAATTCACTGCTTCTGCCAACGTGCAAGGCATCATTGATCACCAGGTCGAGAGGCACATCGCATTCTGTTTCAACAATTGTTCGGAGCCGGATCGGTCCTTTGCAGTATTTCGTGGCAGTCATTTATTAATAAGGTTTTTGCTGAACGAAGACTTCCCGAAACTCACCGTCAATACCGAGCGAACGGTCTCGAATAGTATGAATAATCACGGGGAATTTGCCCCAGTCCTGCAGTAGAAAAGGAAGTTCCACTCCCCATTCAGTGAAAACCAATGATCCATTTTCATCTATCGGGTTGCCATGATAATCGGGTTTTTCCAAATGCTGGAGGACACCGTCTTTCACCAAAGCTCGAACCAACGTTTTCTTTGAGCGGAACCAGGGAACTGTAAAGATATGTGCTCCTCCCGGCTTCAAGGTTCGCATGATTTCCCGGACTGCTAGCGCGACATCTGGCAAATGTTCGAAGACATCGGAAGTGATAACCAAATCAAACGATTCATTTTCGAATGTTTGCGCCATCAGATCTTCACAGCGAAACCCCTTGTGGATTTGGCCTCGCGGCGTGTCTGGAAAGAAATGAGTAGGAAGATACTGCGGACATTCCCGCGTCAGCTTGGCGGATAACGGACCGCCGGGGGACGATTCATGGATCTTCAATTCCCGCCATTTTGGATAAAGTTCAGCAACTACCAACATCAATGCCCGCCAACGTGGAATGCTCTGGCAGTTGACGCATTTATACTGGTCACGCAACCAGGGGCCTTCAATTTCAAAATAGACTTGGCGCTCACAAATAGAGCAGTAACCGCGATTACCTTTTCTCCGCAACACTTGCCATGTTCGGCTGCATCTTGCGTTTGATTCTTGCTATCATGGCTTAAACCACCACGTCATTGTTTCCGGAATCGAATGAAATTGCGGAAGACGAAACGTAATGGCGAGAAAGATTCTGTGGTTATTTCGAAAGGGTCGCCCGCACAATATGCTGGCAGCCGAAAAGAGCTGGCGACCACGCCGCCAATTTACCAACAAGTTTTCGGCGGAACGCTGGCGACATCTTACGCCATGGGTAGCGCCGCCCGTAATCTGGCAAATTGATATTCACTGTGCAGTCTAGAGCAGTGATTTGAAAACCCAGCCGCTCGAAAAATTCCCGGACAGTTCGCCGCGTGAACCATCGCAAATGTGTCGCGTCCATGATTCCGCAGTCTTGATAATCAAATCGCCCGCGCAACAAATCAGTCCGCACAAACCAGTGCGCGACATTCGGGATTGAAGCCACCACTGATCCGCCTGGTTTAAGGCCGTCCCTTGCCATCGCCACGATTTCCGCGGGGTTCGGGAGATGCTCCAGCACGTCCGCAAAGACAACGTAGTCAAACGGCCCATGTTGCCGGATAAAATCAGGCGAAAGAACTCCGAGATGAACATCCAGCCCGCGTGCAACGGCTCGCTGAACCCTTTCGGCGTCCGGCTCAATTCCAATGATGGAAGCCGACTTCTGACGGCGAATGGTGTCGGTGATAACCCCCGTTCCGCAGCCCACGTCCAGGACCCGGGAGTTGGGCGCGATAAGATTGGCCAGCTTCATCCCCGCGTCATCAGGATCCAATGACAAATACTCGTAGCGCAGTGCATCCGGCTCCGTCTGGAGAAATCCAGAGGAATGTGAATCAGGAGAAGTCATCGCGGAGGCCACTCGAAAAGAAGCAAGTCACTGGCCATCGCTCTGGATTTTTGACCAGCCAAACTCAGCACCTACCTGATTGCGGACGCGGCGTAATTCTTCCAGATAACCAAGCCCGAACTTCTGGTCGGGCTCCAGGTGGTTGCCTTCCGCCCACTCGTTCCAGCCGTTGAGAAAAAATAAATCCGTTGATGGTGAAGTCTGCGCCCAATTTCGCAATCGCCGTTCCAGAACTCTCCCGAACGACTGTGGATTGCAGTTTTGGAAAATAATACCTTTCTCGGCACGACGCGGGGAGTTGTCCCACGAAACCAGCACGCAAGGAATCCGAAAGCGATCGGCCGTATGTTTTTCCATTGCGTCCATCGCTTCCGTATAATCATAAAGCTTACAAAGAGTGCTCATTGATCCCCAGCGGAGGTTGGCCCGAGCCCGTTTCAGCGAAGGACGATCATCCAGTCCAAGTGGAAGAACTCCCAGATTCGGCTCGAACGCCAGGCGGTGATCAAACCCAATACCTTCGTAGTCAAGATTTGGATTGTGACCATCAACGGCGATCAAATAAGGATCGTCGGAACCCTGCTTGTTGAGTTCTTCCCGTAAAATAGCAATTGCGGGAATTTCTTTTGGAATGCCTGAGTAACGGTAAATAACAAACACTGGCCGACCATCGACGCGAATATAACGTTCGTCCCCAAACGCTCGCGCAAGCCATCGAGCATGATTACGAAAATCTTCCACCGAATAGGTCTGTTGAATCAAAATTTCCTTGTCCTCGCCGAGCCACCGCCGGCTCCACGTTTCATTGGCCCAGCAAAGACAAAATGGAAAATCGGGTCTTCCTGACGTCAGTACCTTCGTCAAAGGGACGCTCAAGAAGGCGCTTCCCATTAAACCAGTAATGAAAATAGCAAAATCCTGAAATCACCGTGTTCACGTGCCAGTTCAGCCTGAGCCTCGCGCGCTTCGGGCAACGCGTAAATCGTAGAAACCGAGATCGGCTGGCAAATGCGGCTGGTAGTGTCCGCGAAAGAGCGGACGTGCCTTCGCGACATTCGTCCACTCAGTAAATCCTTTTCCCCACCACGCGTCGTTTTCCGGGATCGGATGAAACTGCGGGAGATAGAAGGCAATTGCGCGTACAGATCTAGATGTCACTTACTTTGGTTGACCGGTAAACGGAGCATTAAGCACCTCCAACGTGGAGTCAATAACCCGGTCCCATGAGAAACAATTCTCCGCCAGCTTACGGGCACCAGCGGCCAAGCGTTTGCGCGTTTCTGGAGAGCGAATCAATTCCGCGATGGTGGCAGCGAGCGCAACAGAATCATTGGGCGGACAAAGCCGGACGTTTTCGCCGTCGACGAATGGCGCTTCGAGCGATTCGCCGCGCGTAGTGACAATGGGCAGCCCATGCGATGCTGCGACGGCAAAGGAACTGTTGTTCAACCCGACGCCGTCATTGAAAGGCAAAACGCAGATGTCCGCCGCATGCAAATAAAGAGAGGCGAGCTCTTCCTCGGAGTAGCCTGCCCAAATCACACGCTCCGCACCACCCGCGTTGCGACTCAACTCATGGAGCTTCTCCAAATAGCCGATATCGCTTGAGCCGCCAATGATGACCAGGCGAGTGTCAGGCGGGAGACTGCCGAAAGCAGTGAGGAGAGTTTCCATGCCCTTCGCCCAATAAATGTATCCAAAATATGCCAAGACCACATCTTGCTCCGAGAGACCAAGCAACATTCGACCTCGCTGTCGAGCCACATCAGACTCTTTCTCGGACGGCAAAGCGCGTGGTTGGTGGGGCTGGAATGACTCTAATCTTGGAACTAACGCCGGGATGCGCGATTGCGAATGCCTCAGCATGTCTTTCACTAAGCGCAATAACATGGCTACTGTCCCGAAGGAGCGAACCGTAACTTGGGTGAAGTCCATGTCGGCCAGCCAGCAAACTGGCGAACCATTTTGCAAAACGATTCATGGTTCCGTTGGGCGAAATTATCTCAGAGAGTCCATTGACGTTTTCAAACTGCGTCACGAAGGGCGTGTGGGGATGGAGCCAGCGCAAGGCGGCAGGAACAAAGGTGATCATCGGCTGACATCCGTAAATCCAATCTATGTAGATTAGCAGCACTGCATCGGGGCGAAGCCGGCGGATGGAGAACAACAGGCTCGGAAACTGACGCCAGCCCCATGATTTCATCCAGGGATGTAGCCGAAAGCCTTTGGGTGCTGGGAAATCCGGTAATAACTCACTTGTCAGTAAATCAACCTCTATTCCTCTAGCAGCCAACTGTTCGCAGAGCAGCAAAGTGTGGGCGCTTTCTGGCGACCAGCGCGGCGGATAATGACTACAAAGAATTAGAAGTCTCATCGATTGCTACGCAAACTTAGCACCTTAATCTCATGCGCTTTCCTGCCAAGATGCGCGCATAAATGCTCCGTATCGTCCACCTGACGCGACTCCTTAAGAGCAAAGCACAAGGGATGGCAGCAACTCTCCGTGCTAATCTTAATCGGTGCGACGGCTAATCTCTCGCGCGATGCCTCAAGACGACGTAGCCGTTTCATCTCTGACCAACTCGCAATGGCCGTCCTGAACGACCACGGCATTCTGGATGTCAGGAATCTTGGGCTTTCGTGACTGGTCGCCACCAAAAAATCGTTTAAGTCTCAAAAAGTGTTTTTCGTAAGCATTGTAGCTGATGAACGCGACCAGGTACGTGATGATGATCATGGAGGAAAAAAAGATCATGTCCGCCAGGTAGAGATGCCCCGCCCACGCCGCAGGTGGGAAGGCAAGTGGATGTAGTTGACGCGAGGACTAACAGCGGAACATGGAACACATACATTCCGTAGCTCTTCTGGCCCACTTCCCGAAGCACACGATTGTCCAACCATCGGAATGCTCCGCAGACTGCCAACGCCACAATAGCGCCAAAAAACAAGGCGACCGCTCCGTGATAAAAAATAAGAGGCAACGTAGTCTCTGGCGACCGGGGATAGAAAAATGAACAAATGACGAGGATCGCCCCAATCCCCAGCACGACCCGCCAGGCCATGGGCACAACTGCATTCAAACGGCCGGACGATTCAAGGCAGGCGAGCATTGCTCCGAGCGCCAGTGAATCCATCTGGCAGATCGTGAAGAAGGTCATCCAGTATTGATTCGCGCCTGCGGCGTAGAAGGCCAGGCGCAAGATTGGCGTCAATGCCACGATCCCGATGCAAAGTTTCAGTAGGTTTCACGACATAACACCAACACAATGAAGGGCCAAACAAGATAGAATTGCTCTTCAACCGCAAGAGACCAAAAGTGTCCCAGCCCCATCCAATCGGACGAGAAAAAATAATGACCCTTAACGGCGGTTAAAATGTTATAACCGTACGCCCAAAGCCATCCTTGATAATGTGCGTCCGCCAAAGTGTGCGGCGTCGGAAAGATCGGAAGCAGCACCCAAAACTGCAGCGCGAGCACTCCGTAGTAGAGCGGAAAAATGCGTAATGTGCGGCGCGCATAAAAATTACGGAAGTAAGCCGGCTTACTTTTTCTCCGAAAGCAGAATTCTGTGTGATCAAAAAGCCGGACAGAACGAAAAAGAGATAGACACCGAAACCTCCCTGATGAAAAACCTGCCAGATCCAATGCGGCGTTGCCAGCTTGAAAGTGGCAGAGGAGTACCATCAACACTGCGATCGCTCTCAGACCGTCGAGCGCGGGAACATGCCGCGGCTTGAACGCTGTGGCATTGCCAGGCGGAATTGCTAGATGTCATACGGTTCAAAGCTGCTTATCTTCGGTGATCAGCGCGACCGCTTATTGACGACAGAAGATCGCATCTGCCTGAAGGACGCGACCATCCTTTGGACTAAACAACTGTTCGAAATTTCCGTTGTACGTAAAACCATGTTCCTTGAGAAGTCGGTAGATGTCATCGAACAACGGACCTCCCTCGTAAAGCGGCTGAAAACTCACTTCAATAATTATGATCTTTGCCCGCGCGACCACATCCTCGCCTCCGGCAATGACCTTGTCTTCAAAGCCCTGCACGTCCAACTTGAGCAGCAGCGGGTCACGCAAGTTTAGTTCCCGAACCACATCTGAAAGCCTACGGACTTCGATCATTTCAGTTTTTTCTTTGACCGCGAACGTGAATGACTGCTTGTGTAGTTTGGCCATTGGCAACAGAGATGAACTTGGAGCGTATTCATTGTGATGGATCTCGCATTGCCCGGCCTTTTCACCAAGTGCACAGCGAATGGCGCGGAAGTTTGGCTGTCCTCTAAATCGTTCTGTCAGCTTAGTGAACGGTTCCTCGAGCGGCTCAAAGCAGATCAGTTCTGCATTGGGAAGCATCGCACGGATCCGTTGGGCGAACTCTCCCATGTGTGCGCCCACATCCAGCACGGTCTTGATGCCGCAAGGTCGCGAACCAATGGTCTTCGGGCTTGTACTGCGGGCTAAAAGCCGCAATCATTTCGAGTTCTTCCGGCGGAATCGACAGGCTGAGGCTTCGGCGGACGCCACCGCACAAGATCCATTCCTAACGCCCGGAACGGTGCCTTGAGGAGTCGCTTGGCAGCAGTTTTAACATTCACGACAGAAAATTGAATCTATGAGTTATGTGAACGCCTTCCAATCTTTGAACGAATTCGGCGAAGCAGCGTTCGAGGAGCAGGCTTGGGCGTCCTGGCGGCGAAGTGTTTCTGATAATTTCTGCCCGAAGGAATTCCACCAATTGCGGCCTCGCGGCGCCAGGCACTCCGATGATGACATCATCATGCACTGCGACGTAACGGTGGGAATCGTGCGCGGCCATCAACCGGCAGATTGCATTGATGTCCGGCCAGTAAGTTGCTTCGTGCGGAGCCGGCGGAGGTGCGAGAAAGAATCTTGCATCATCAATCAACACTATGTGCGGCACTTTGCTCGCGTTCAGCAATTCCAATTCACCCACCACTGGACACTCGTCAGATTTACCGAAGGTGTTTTCACCGCACCAATGGGCGTCGAGCCAGAAGATCGCAGGCTCGGTCAGGGAACTGGTCAGAGATTTGATGTGAGTGCGGCTGTCGCCTCTGAGAAATCGGATGTTCTTGCAACTCCCAAAAGTCTCCACGGCCTTTTGATGAAGAGGTTCGTACGCCTCGACGGTGAAAACGCGTTCAAAGTTGGCAGACGCCCACACCGCCGTCTCTGCCTGGTTTGTGCCTGTTTCAACAAAGACTTTTGCTTTGAACGTGTCCCTCAGCCAAAGTACCAAGTCTCTCGGAACTCCAAATCTTACGCTACCCATATTGACTAGTCGCTAGCCAGGCTCTCGGTCTGTGGGGTTGTTTCTCCGGGGCAAATCAGTTTCCCTCCAGCGTCCAGCTACAAACCGGAGCCAGAAGGCCCGGTCGTTTTTCCATCCAATAAGGCGAATCGCTCAAGCCTCCCTGGATTGACAATTCGATTACCGGTGCGTTAACGCCGGGGGAGCTGATCCATTGCCGATGATAAAGAGCCACAATTAATTCCAACCGATATTTTCCCTGGTTCAGAATCCGCGGCGGAATTCGAGACCGCAAGACGTTCCGTCCCCGGGTTAGACGAGGCCACAAATTCTCCGCCACGTCCGTCTGAGAAGACCAATATAGAAGGATGCCTGCCTCGTCATAAAGAGCATAACCGACACCTAAAGCCACATCCTCTTGATCAATCTCGCCCTCGATCCAGACATGAATGGGATCATCGTTCCGAATTGGCATTTTGGCGAGCTTGCCATGCTCGTCGCCAAGATAAAAACGAAGCGGCCGAAACCAGGGGTTGAGAAGCGCATCACCCGGATTGCGCCATTCAGTCGCGTCGGTGGTTGTCGGACCTGAGAGGTAAGCAGCAATAGCTCCGCGTAAATCATTTGTCATTGCGAGCACCTGGCCCTGCTCAAGATGCGCTATGCGCTGGCAGAGCGACTCGATGGCATTCATGTTGTGACTGACGAATAAGATGGTTCTTCCTTCATGAGCTACGTCGCCCATTTTCCCGAGGCACTTTTTCTGGAACTCCGCGTCGCCGACGGCGAGAACTTCGTCTACAATAAGTATCTCCGGTTCCAAATGCGCAGCTACGGCAAAAGCCAGGCGCACATACATCCCGCTGGAATAGCGTTTGACCGGAGTGTCAATGAATTTCTCCACTCCGGAAAAATCAATTATCTCATCAAGCTTCGTGCGAATCTCGGCCTTGGTCATCCCCAGAATCGCGCCGTTGAGAAAAACGTTTTCGCGTCCGGTCAGTTCCCCGTGAAAGCCCGTGCCCACCTCCAGCAGGCTGGCAATGCGGCCTTTGATCCGCACCTCCCCGTTGGTCGGCGCGGTCACACGGGAGAGAATCTTCAACAGCGTGCTTTTGCCCGCGCCATTGCGGCCAATGATGCCGAGAATTTCACCTTGCTTGACCTCAAAGGAAACTCCGCGCAACGCCCACATCTCGTCGTCGCCCAATGAAGCCGAAACACCAGAGATCCGATGGTCGACGTTGGTGGCCAATTCTGATTTCCGATTTCTGATTTCTGATTTCTGATCCACCTTGGAATAGCGGGTCCGGCTTGCCGCGAACGCGGTGCCACCACCGTTCGAAATCGTGACGGAGCGTGCCTGTGCCAATGACCCCGAGACGATACTTTTTCCAGAGGTCGTCAACTTCAATGACAGTGCTCATTGAAGAAAAGTGGAGATTTGGAAAGCTGAAAGTTGAAATTCCATTTTCTACTTCGCTCCCGTGCGGCGGATGATCGTCGTGAAGATCGCTATCAGCTCGTTGGCTTCTTGTTCAATCGGTGTCGTGAGCGAGCAATCAATGCCGCACTCTTCTCGTAGAAGTTCAAGCGACAGTTGAGTCTCATCCGCTCCGTTGAATTACTGCAGCAAGTCGTTGTTCCAAACGCTCAGTTGCTTTGTCGATTGCCCAGGCATCGATGACGTGCTGGCGACCGCGCCGTCGCAATTCTTCTGTTTCAGTAACGTTTTCCATCAACTGTTTGATTATGTTCCCTAGGCGCTCTGAATCTTCGGTAGGGGTGAGAAAGCCGTTAACGCCATCAATTATTGTCTCTCTTACGCCTCCCTCTGCGATGCCAACCACTGGTAAGCCGCAAAGGTTTGCTTCGAGCGGCGCGTATCCAAAAGGCTCCAGACGTGGTGTATAGATCATCGCGAACGATTGTTGCAAATACGAGATGAGCGTTGAGTCATCGACGTCGCTTTTGAAAACAAAATCGACCTCTAGTTCCTCAGCAAGCCGCTTAATATCGTTCAAATAGTGAGGCTCTACTCCGTTACCGACCCAGAGGAGTCGCGGTCGCTGGAGTTTCGGTATCGATGCTATTGCCTTCAAAGCACGGTCGGCACCTTTGCCGAAATAGAGGAATCCAACGCTAATCATCTGCGGTTCTCGTCGTCCATTAACTGCTGGAAAGCGATCGGCGTCGACACCAAGGTAGCAAACGTCACTCTCCGTGCCGTAGGCCCGAACAAGGCTTTCTCGGCTGAACAGCGAGTTCACCAGAATTCGGGAAAAGCCCTCTGCATTTCGAACCTCTTCGGTAACCTGAAGCCGTGCCGCCCATATACGTTGGAGGTCGCGCCACTTCGATCGCCACGTGGCAACCGAAAAGAGTCGTACAGCAGGCTCGCTGTTCGGGAGTCGCCACAATGGCTTTGGCAGAGCCTCGAACAACCAACGATTGGGCTCCTGCAGGTAAAGCACAGACGGCAGATTAGTTAGGCGGCCTATTGGCGATGTTCGAAACAACAGGCAAGGGTTAGCGAAGATCACGTCGAACCTGCCCTTCTCAATCTCGTCCAGACAAGTCCTGCAATGTTCTTCCATCGCATTTAGCGCGAACACAGTGTCTTTGTAGTGGCATGCCCGTGCCGAATAATAGCGCTCTGGCCGTTCGCGAAACTCATTCAGGGGCGTAACGTGCTCTTTAATCATCGGTGAAAGCGGTAAGTAAGTCTGAGACGCTGTTGGTGGGCACCAAGCTTCAACATAATGTCCACGCTGAATAAGTCCGCGGACGTGTTCGTATAGCGCCCGCTTACCACCACCGCTCGGCAGATTATGCCAAACTGCGATTCTCATGTCTGATCCTCAAGCTTAGAAGATCGTGCTAATTGTTCAGCCGCTTCCTTCGCTTGTCGCATAGCAAAAGCGAAATCTTCCTCCAATAAAGACCTGCGGCGGTAAACATGGTTGACTAACACGCGCACCTTCGGGTGTAACACGCGTCGAAACATCTTTTCCGAAATGTGCCGCCGGGAAATCAAATGGATAGAACCGCCGTTCGTTAAC
>CAVXHW010000033.1:0-81920 GCA_963761585.1 uncultured Verrucomicrobiae bacterium | reverse complement strand
GCGCGTTCGTCGGCGGCTGGCTGTTCTCGGCCGCGCACTGGGCGGTGCCGCTCGCAGGGCTAGCCGGCACGATCCTGGTCGTGTTCGTCGGCGCCGTGATCCTGCTGGTCCTCCTGCACCTGCTGCATCGCGGCTACCGGCGACCCGTCCTGTGAGTGAAGCCGGGCGCGTGCGCGGTAGTCATCCGCGTAGGCTCCCTCCCCTTTCTGATCCCACGCCACGGCGAGCTCGTGACAGCGAGCCGCCTCGAGTCGCGCCGACAGCTCGCCGCCCGCGCGCATCCCGTCGAGCACGCCGATCGCGTCGTCGATGGCGACCGACCGCGAGCAGCGCGAGCCCGCGGGGGTGCCGGAGCGCGGGGACGTCGGCGCGAAGCCCGGTGGCCTCGTCGATCAGCGCGAGCGCCGCGTGTGGATCGCCACCGGTCTTGAGCACGGCGTAGGCGCGGTTGTTGAGCTAGTCCGCGCGTCGGCCGTGTCGAGCGCCGCGGCGACCACCTGGCCGGCGAGCCGGTCGGCGTCGGCGAACGCGCCGGTCGCGACCCGGCAGCCGAACCGGGACAGCGTCGCACTCCTGCCTCCCGCCGCGCCGACCACGTCAGCGCGCCGAGCAGCCAGTAGCGCCGGGACGCGCGCGCGAACCGGCCGGCCTCGAAGGCCCGGTGGGCGGAGCGCGGCAGCCACAGGACCAGCCACAGCACCCCGACTGCGACGGCGGTGCCCGCGGCGATCATCGGGATGACGCCCTCGGTCGACGCGACGGCGGGTGCGCCAACGGCCACTCCCACCCACGCGGCGATACGGATGACGTGGCGCGTCGTCACCCGATCAGGATGCCGTAGCCGGTCGCACCTGTCGCGGGCGAGAAGCGGACAACGCAGATGACGACCGGGGTCACAGTCCCGTGCGGCGCGGCTTGGCTCTGGGCGTCTCCCTCTGTCGCACACGCCGTGCTGCTGTCTGGCATCGTGCTGGCGCTCGACGATCGCGAGCCCGACGCGCCGGTCGCGCACGCGGCGCCCAAGCCGCCGACGACGTCATGGCGGTCGAGCTGGTCGACGAGCCCAAGCCCGTCCAGGTCGCGCTCGCCGTGCCGGCTTCGAGCGCGGCTCCGCGCTCCGCGCCCGAGCGGGCGACTGCACCCACACGCGCGACCGGCGAGGCGATCGCCGCGTCCACCACCGGCACCACCGGCACGATGGGGAGCGAGCCCGGCACGCGCGGCACCGGCGGCACCGACCTGATCGGGCACATGCGCGGGCCCGAGCGGCCCGACGTGGGCGACATCCTCGGCAAGATCGCCGACGGCGGCAAGCCGCTGCCGTAGTGGTCTCGGATCTCCGGAAAGCTCCACGACAGCGGCAACGGCACGACGAAGATCGACGACGACGTCACGACGGTGACGGTCGACACGACGGCAACGCGCACTTCCACGACAAGCCGTCGGTGGACGTCCACCTGTTTCCGACGCTGCCGTCGACGGGCGAGATCCGCAAGGACATCGGCAAGGGCCTCGAGAGCTGGGAGAAGGATCCGTACAAGGACCAGCGCAACGGCCCCGTGCAGGACCTACCCGAGCACCAGCGCGCGGTCGAGGGCGCGTGCGACCACTACGGCAGCGAGTGCGGCGCGCCGCCGAACGGCCCGAGCGACACGCCGGCGCCGGCGGCGATCCCGATCATCGGCGGGCGGTTCGAGATCACCGACTACCTGATGAAGAAGTTCGGCGTCGGCGACCCGTACGCGGCGCGCAAGAAGGAGCTGCTCGACGCGACGTTCGACGAGCGCGCGCAGAAGGGTGCCGCCCACCGCGCCGAGCAGCTCGATCGCAGCGGCGTGATCATGCGCGAGAACCTCGAGGCGCTGTGGCGCGCGAGCGCCGACGCCGGCGAGCGCAAGGAGGCGCTGTTCGAGATGTGGGACGAGTGCGCGGAGGGCGACGACGCGGCCGGCATCGCCGGCGAGCGGGCGCGCAAGGTCGTGGTCGGCTGGATCCGCGCGAAGCTCCCAGCGGGTAGCGCCGGCGCGTTCACCGCGGCCGACCTCGCTCAGCTGGACGCGCGCAAGAGCTCGAAGCAGCCGTTCGCGCCCTACACCGACTGAACCGCATCGGCGCAGCGCTGCAGCGCAGTGGGCGCCGAGCATGCGCATGCCGACGAACGCGCGGTTGTTGAGCGCGACGTCGACGAGGACGTAGCTCGGTGGAGTCGGCGGCTCGTCGAGCGGCCCCACGAACAGGACCACCAGGGTGACCGCCACGCGCATCCCAGACCGTACGAGCCAGGACCGGCTCCTGGATTGGTGTGGTACATGTTCGCAATGGTCGATCGACCCGACCGCCTTGTTCCCTCGGGAGCGTGTACCCGCACCGCGCCCGGAAGGCACGGGGCCGCGCGTCTATGTCGAGACCTACGGCTGCCAGATGAACGTGGCCGACAGCGACCTGATTGGCGGCGTGCTGGCCGGCGCCGGCTACCGCACCGCGGCGCGCGCCGACGAGGCCGACGTCATCGTGATCAACACGTGCGCGGTGCGCGAGAAGGCCGAGGAGCGCGTGATTGCCCGCGCGACCGAGCTCGGCGCGCTCAAGCGCAAGCGGCCCGGCATCGTGCTCGCGATTGTCGGCTGCATGGCCGAGCACCTCAAGGAGGGCCTCGCCGAGCGCGCGCCCGCCGTCGACGTCATCGCCGGTCTCGGGACTCGTATCGCAGGATGCCCGCGATGCTCGAGGCCGCGCGCGCCGGACGGGTGGTCGACATCCACCTCGACAAGGCCGAGACCTACGAGGGCCTGTCGGGCGCGACCGGCGTTGACCGCGTCAGCGGCTTCGTCACGATCGAGCGCGGCTGCGACAAGTTCTGCACGTTCTGCGTGGTGCCGTTCACGCGCGGCCGCGAGCGCGGGACGCCGCCGCGCGAGGTGCTGCGCCAGGTCCGCGAGCTCGCCGAGGCCGGCTATCGCGAGGTCGTGCTGCTCGGCCAGACGGTCAACTCGTACGTGTTCGAGGACGTCAGCTTCGCGGAGCTGCTCCGCGCGGTGTGCCGCGTCGACGGCATCGAGCGCGTCCGCTTCACGTCGCCCTACCCGGTCGACTTCACCGACGACGTCGTCGCCGCGATCGCGGACGAGCCGAAGATCTGCAAGTACGTCCACCTGCCGCTGCAGTCCGGCTCCGATGTCGTGCTCGAGCGGATGCGCCGCGGCTACTCGGTCGACGACTTCCGCGGCATCGTCGGCCGCCTGCGCGCGGCCGTGCCCGAGCTCGCGCTGTCGACCGACGTGCTGACGGGATTTTCCGGCGAGACCGACGCGGACCACGACGCGACGCTCGCGATCATGCGAGATCCGCTTCGACAGCGCGTTCCATGCTGTTCGCGTACCGGAAGGTGACCTGACCTACGCCGCGAAGAAGCTGCCCGACGGCATCTCCAAGGGCGACGAAGAAGCGCCGCCTCGCCGACTCATCGCGCTGCAGGACGATCTCCGCCGGTGTTCGGCGCGATGCTCGCCGTCGCCAGCGCGACCCGTCCACGGCCCGAGCAAGCGCGATCCGGCGAGCTCGTCGGCCGACCGACGGGTTGAAGACCGGCGCATCCTGCCGGCCGGCGTCGGCGCGGTCGGCGAGCTCGTCGACATGAACGATCGCGCGCGACGATGGCTGACGCTGTTCGCGTAGATTTGGGGCACGTCCGATGCACCACCCAGGTGCATGGGCAACATCACCATCCGCACACGGATCCCCGTCGGGTGTTTCCGTATCAGCGTGAGGACGACGCCCTCAACCGCGAGCGCATGGCCCGCATGGCGTCGACGTATCCCGAGCCCGCGACCGCGGCGGCCTCCGATCGCGAGCGGCGCGTGGGTCGAGCTCGTGTTGGCCGCGGGCGGCGCGGCGGTCGCGATCGCCGGCCTCCTCGGTCAGGCGCCGCTGGCGCATGGCGAGCCTCGCGACGATCGCGATCGGCGCCGCGATGTTCGCGCAGGGCGTCGCGCTGTCGGCGCGCTGGCACGACCTCGCGGCGTACTTCGAGACGCGCCGCGTCCGGCGGGCCGAGGTCGGGATCGTCGCCCAGGTCGCAGGCGGCACGCTCGTCGTGCTCGCCGGTGCGCTCGCTCGCGCGGATCGAGCCGCTCGCGCTGTCGCCGGTCGCCCGGATGGCAGGCTTGTTTTACTTATTGACAGGGGGAACGGCGTTTGCCTTCTTCGCTCGCGGCAAGCTCTTCATGGAGCGCGATGCCGCGACCGCTGCATCCAACATTCTCGCGCACGAACCCCTGTATCGGGCCGCTGTCGTTGCGGATCTTTTTGGAGTGGCATGTTATGTCGTGGTCACTGCACTGCTGTATCGGCTCTTTAAGCCGGTACATAGAAGCGTGTGTGTGCTGGCGGCGTTTTGTGGTCTGATCGGTTGCACCATTCAGGCTGGCGCTTGTTGCTTCGACCTCGCCGCACTCAACACCGCGCGCACCGTCAATTACCCGGGCGGAGTGGATTCAGAGCAACTTGCTGCCATGGTACAGCTTCTTTTTCGAATTCATGCGCAGGCGTTCAACATCGCCATACTGTTTTTCGGGTTCTACTGCATCCTGATTGGCATTCTGGCTTTTCGCTCCACCTTCTTGCCTGGCGTCCTTGGCCTCCTAATGTTCGTCGCCGGGATCGCATACGTAGTGAACAATGTTACGGTATTTCTCGCGCTCCCGGCGGCCGGCCATTTGTCCCGTTACGCGACGACTCTTGGCGGAATCGGCGAACTGTCGCTTCTGCTTTGGCTTCTCATCTTCGGCGTCAACGCTCAACGATGGAGAGAGCAAGCGCACGCTGATATCTAACCAGGCATTGGAGCGAACCACCCCGGCGAAGTGACGCAACATTTCGAGTTCCCGCTTGCCTTCCACCTCGCCGGTCGGTCAGTTTAAGTGGTTAGATGGTAAAGCGCGCCTCGTTTATCGCCGGTTTGCTGCTGGCAGCATTTGTGAGCCACGCCCTGGCCGCCAACGAAAGGCGGGTTACAGCTCGCGAAGCCGAAGCGATCGCCATCGCACTTGCCCCTCGCAACACGCTAATCCATTCCACAACATTTTGAACGACAGGGGCGGCGCCTGCGGATAGGATTTGGGAATGCGAATGCTACGGCGTAGTCTTCTGTTGCTGCCGGTTGTTTGTCTGGCTATCGGCACGTTATGGGCGGCGAACGATCCCTTCGTAGGCAAATGGAAGGTGAACCCGTCCAAGAGCAAACTCATCGACGAAATGAGGGTTGAGGCAGCAGGAGAAAACAGATACACCTTCACCTTTGGTCCCGGCCAAGTGGATACAGTCGTGGCCGATGGGAGTGACCAGCCAGCTCTGAGCGGAACCACCCTGTCCGTCACGGTGAAAGGACCCAACAGCTGGGAGGTCGTCCGGAAGATGAAGGGCCGCATGCTCCTCAGGGCGCAGTGGACGCTTTCCGAAGACGGCAAAACGCTGAACGACGCCTTTACGCAATATTTGCCCGACGCTACGACATTGTTCTCGGAACCTTTGCCCAACGGCTCGACGTTATTCTTGCCCTACGTGTACGATCGGACGGCGGGAAATTCAGGTTTTCCAGGCACGTGGGACAGCGAGAGTGCGAAAGTGAAAACGGGGATGGAGCTACAGGTCGAGCCCTATGAGGGTGACGGCCTGTCATTTAAACGTTCCGATGAACAAGTGGTTAAGAGGATCAAGTTAGATGGGAACGATTATCCGGAGCTCGATTCGAACGGGGGGGATAAAGGCACTGCATATTCGGGCCGCCGCGTGAATGAGCGCAGTCTGGGAATCACATACAAATTGAAAGGCAAAATTACGAGCACCTGGCAGATCGAGCTTTCCCCAGATCTCAAGACCTTGACGATGACCGAGCGCCCGGTGGGTCAAAGCAAGCCCAAGAGCATCCTTGTGTTTGATCGGGCATAGACGTGCGAGTCCACTCCTGCGGGTGTTATCCTCGGTGGTGCCGCATTTCTCTTGGTCGGACTCTTGCGGCTTCACCAGTGAACTCATCACGCCTATTATCAACCAGTCGCTGCCGCTAACCGCTGACCGTAGCGTGACCACACTGGAATTTCGTGAGAAAGTTCTCGATGCTAATAAGGCGCGCTTTCGCCAGCGATAGCTAAGCTTTGTCTCGTTAGGTAGCGTGATTACTCACACTCTGGGCGCGCCCAATTCGCGCGCTTTCCTTACTGAGGAGCCACGGTTTCGTAAACCCGGTTGGTTCCGGTGCCCAGGAACCAAACGCCGGAGCCGACGCCGGCAGTAATACCCACTGGCGCGCTCTGGGGGAATTCTGCTGATTCGGTCACGACACCATCGGTCGTGATAGAGGCGATCTTGTTGGCGCTGAATTCGGTGAACAACAGGTTATTCGAGTTGCCGGGTCGGATGATTGTGGGTGTGCTCGGTGTCTGGAAGATCGTAATCTCGACCGTCGGAGTGACTCGCGCCACCTGGGAGACAAAGGCGCTCGCGATCCAGATGTTGCCATCAGGTCCCGCGGCAATGGAGCTGGGAGAATTCACCCCGCTGAACTCAGTGATCACTCCGCTCGGCGTGATCCTGCCGAATTTGTCCACTGCCTGCTCGGTAAACCACATATTACCATCCGCGCCCGTGGTGATGTCGCCCGGGAAAGAATTCGGTGTCGGCGTCGGAAACTCCGCAAAAATGCCGGTGGATGGATTGTAGCGCCAAACGGCATGATCGGTTTGATCAGTAAACCAAATATTGCCATCAGAGCCGGTGGTGATACCCACGCTCACCCCGAAGAAGGAGAATTGGAACTCAGTGATCGCGCCAGCTGGTGTGACCGATGCAATCTTCCCAGTCGACCCTTCGCCGAACCAGATGTTGCCGTCGGGGCCCGGAGTGATGAAAGCTGGATTGCTCAAGGTCGGGGTAACGAAGTAACTAATCTTGCCATGGGGAGTGATGCGAGCGACCTCATTGCTATTGGAAAGAGTGAACCAAAAATTACCATCCGCCCCCATCGTGATCGCGAAGGGCTGGCTGCCTCCCCGAATGGGGAAGCTCTTGGAGTGAGATGCTTTGTCGGTCGGCACCGCCTGGGAGGTGGGGGAGCCCAGGCAGAGCGCGAGCAGGGTCAGGCCGAGGGTAAATTTGGGTCCGATTGTGTGGCGAAAGGCGGCGAATATCGCCCGGGCTGATTCGTTCCGATGAAAATTTGTTGTCATGCGCCGAGTTTTCACGCGATCGTCGGACCCGCAAACGTGCTAAAGGTTCCACAGTTGTTACTTTTGCCCGTGTGGAGGTTCCGGAATGCGGGAGAGGAGGTGGTTGACGGTGCTGGAGTTGGATTCCAGCCGATGTCTCGAGATTTACCGTCGCATGTCTCCTGAAGCAGACTTAGCTTGTTTTCGTTAGGCTGCGAAGTAAGACTATGGCTCTTGTTAATTCGGAAGTTCCGTTAGGAGGATATATGTCACGCACAATGCTCTTCATTGCTACGATCTCGGTTTTTGGCTGCCTCACAACACCAGGCATCGCCCAGGACAGCAGATGGGGGTCGCCAGACGATTCCACGGTCAAATTCATGATCGCTATAGAGGCCAAATGGGCCAGCTCAAGCTGTAGTCCTCAGCCAGACCTCAAGGCCGTTATAGCAGACGACTTTCAAGGAACGGCAACTGACGGTCATCGGTACGACAAGGTCGAAGCCATCTCTATCGATCCCAAGGCTCTCGCGCGCGACTGTCAACTCGGTGACGTTAAGGTGCGGTTCTTCGGAGACTCCGTTGCCATCGCCTACGGATCAGAAAACCGTATCCGCAAGGGAGCAGACGGCAAGGAGGCCAAACGATGTCAGGTGTGGACCGACACGTGGCTAAAGCGCAATGGGCAGTGGCAAATCGTCGCGGCTCAAGATACGGTTATCCCGTGTCCCTAATGCCCCGCGCGACGTTTACGTTTCAGTTGATTAAAGCAATTTCAGGTGAAACAGAACTTGGCTACGATGGCGATCGCTCAGCTTGTTTTCGTTAGACCCATGGTTACCACAGTTGCTTCGATCATCTTGTTTCTCGTGCTCAGCCTGGCGCCGATGTACTGCCCGGCACAAAGCCTCACCGAAACGGTCAACCCGCAGCAAACAGCAACCAAAGCAACGTACCTTGTCATGTATCGGCCGGGTCCGGCGTGGTTGACTGGCAAATCGGTAATGGAACAACCACTCAAAGAGCACGGAAAATACATGCTAAGTCTTTACATCAAGGGTTCCATGAGGCTAGCCGGTCCCCTTACCGACAATGCAGGTGGAGCTGTCTTGCTGGAAGTTTCTGACGAGGCAGAGGCAAAGGCGATCGTGGTAAACGACCCGGCAGTGAAGTCTGGTATTTTTGTATACGAAATGCACCCTTGGAAACTGCAGCCGTGGGAAGAGTTTGCTAAGAAAGCTAAAGGTGCCACGCAATGAATCGTTCCACGCGAGCGGCCATGAGTTTATGAAACAGTTCCGTGAGTTATGAGAACCAAACTGCTTTTGAAGGTCGCTGGGCTGCTCGGCGTGCTTGCTCTGATTTCGACCGGCTATTGCTTCTGGCTGATGACCGTTCCGCTTTCCTACCACTGGGTACCCGTTGTACTGATTGGGTTTGTCATGTCGATGGGTGTGTTTGTCATCTCGTTGATCACTTCATTTATCCTGCTAACACGATTGCGTCGATCACCTCGTGCACCGAATGCTTCGCAAATCAGGCCTAGCATTTAACCAACCGGATTAACCCCCAGTGATTTATGCCGAAGGAATACGTCAACCCAAATAACCTGTTTCCGAGCATGCCGTATGGGTTCTCTCAAGTGGTAATTGCCACCGGGAAAAAGATGGTGTTCATCTCTGGACAAACGGCTTGGGACGCAGAGAAAAACATCGTCGGTGGGGACAGCGTTCTTGAGCAGGCAAGGCAGGCATTCCGTAACCTTGAACAGGGCATGGAAGCGGCTGGCGGCACGTTAAAGGACGTTGTTGCTCTGCGGATTTACGTTGTGGACTATCAGGCCGAGAGCGGAACAGCGGTGGGCGCTGCTTTAAGAGAATTCTTTTCTCCGCAGAATCCGCCGGCAAGTACCTGGATCGGCGTCTCAGCGCTGGCAGATCCAGAATTTCTCATAGAGATTGAAGCGACAGCGGTGTTGGACTGAGCTTTTACACAGGAAACTCTTGTGAGCCGGCGATTGATTCTTTTTGCTCCAGGGGCGGGTGCGCCTTCTTCGCATCCGTGGATGCAAACTTGGAAACGGCGTTTGTCGGAGATCGGTGAGGTCGAAAGTTTCGATTACGATTACATGCGCGCGGGGCGGAAACGGCCCGATCCTTTGCCGCAACTGATCGCAGCGCATCAGGCGGCGCTGGAAGCGGCGCGAGAAAAATATCAACCAGACTCGATATTTCTTATCGGCAAAAGCATGGGTGGTCGAATTGGATGTCACGTGTCGCTCGAGGAAAAGGTCGATGGCGTGGTTTGTCTTGGCTACCCGCTTTGCGCCATGGGCGATCGCACAAAACTTCGCGACGAAGTTCTGCGGGCGCTGACTACGCCTATCCTCTTTGTGCAAGGCACGCGCGACGCGTTGTGTCCACTGGATCTGCTGGAGCGGGTGCGAGCGCGAGATGAAAGCGCCAAACTTTTTGCACGTGGTCGCAGGCGGCGATCATTCCTTGCGCGTGCCGAAGCGTCAGCTCCAGGCGATGGGCGAAACGCAGGACGAGGTCGACCAACGAGCCTTCGGAGCTGTCGCTCGATTTATTGACCAATTCGCCGCGACCGCTGATTAGTGCGATCAACGAAACGCTGTAGCCACCGGGCTGTGGCCGGTCCGCCACGCGAGCTTTAGGAAGTGAAACGACCCACTGGGCCGTGGTTACATCAGCTACAGTTTTAGTTCACGAGAGAAGATGAAAAAGAAGCTGCAGCGGAAACCGAGTCACGTTTCGATTCGTACTGGTCAGGTAGAATTCGTCAAAGTCGGAACAGACGCATGGCGGTGGCGCGATGTCTATCGCTGGCTTCTGGGTTTAAGATGGCCGCAGTTCGCCCTCTTTGTCGCTAGTCTTTACATCGGGCTAAATCTTTTTTTCGCCGCGCTTTACCGTCTCCAGCAAGACAGTATCGCCGGCAGCACTGGCGGAAGCCGGTTTTTTGATTGCTTCTTTTTCAGCGTGCAAACGTTAGCCACGGTTGGCTATGGCCACATGTATCCGCAAACACTGTACGGTCATATCATCAGCACCGTCGAAATCATGACCGGGATATTTTTACTCGCGACGATGACCGGTCTTATTTTCGTGCGCTTTTCGCGCCCGATGGCGCGCGTTGCGTTCAGCAATTCCATGGTCATTGCGCCGTTGAATGGAAAGCCGACGCTGATGGTGCGAATCGGCAACGAAAATCAACACAGCATGGTCGAGGCCGAGTTCCGGATCATGTTCTCGCGGGACGAACCCTTAGTCGAGGGCGGAGAGTTCCGCTACTTCTATGTTCTCAAACTCCATTTCGATCGGCTGACAGTTTTCCCCGCGGCGCTGACTCTGCGGCATACACTCGACGACAAGAGTCCGCTTTTTGATGCGACTCTTGAGTCTCTCGAAGCCAGCCGTGCGCTGTTCATAGTATCAGTGGTTGGAATCGACCCGGTCCTCGCAGCGGCGGTTCAAACGCAAAAGGATTACAGCTGGCGCGATATTCAATTCGGCCACCGCTTTGTCGAAATCTACACCGAGCATGGCGGCGGGCGGCTCACCGTTGATTACAACCGACTTCATGACACCGAACCGGCGGAGTAAAATGCACCCGCGTTCCAGACGTTGCCACTTTATTCAGGCAGAAGAAGGATCATCCGGTAATGTCAAAGGCCAAACGTTTCGAGGGTTTCGCCGGAACGAGATGGAATCAATTCTGGCGAAGATTAAATAGGCTTCTCAAAGTCCCAATTTTCCCATCTCCGCGGGCGACAAAGTCGTTGGCCGGAGATACACGTGGTCGGAATCCCATAGCGCGGTAAAGATGTAGGTTCCGCCTGGCCGCACGTTTACACTGATCGAGGTTGGCCGGAGCATGTCGTTGTTGGGCACGGCTGAAACCGTCAGAACATGCCGCCCGGCCGGGATGCGGTGGTCGTAACGCCGACCCTGGACAATGTTCGCAACGGTTTGGCCATCGATCTTCAGATTGGCGGCAACGTTCCAGCCGAAGTTCGCCACTCTGATTACAATGAGACGGCCGCCCGGGTGAGCTGCGGCGTTGGCTAGCGACACCGTAGAGAAGAAGATAAGAATCAGAAGAAATCTGCTAAGATAGCTGTCCAAGGTCCTCATGAATTCGTTGTAGCAGGATGGCTGTCGCCTTGGCACGCCTTAAATGCGCCAGAGCGAGCGGTGCGTGCCGAACTCGGAGATTTCGCCGGAGGTACTTTTGCTGACGTAAACGGTGATGGAAATGACACTGATAAACGTGCCCACGAAAACCATCGCCACGAACCACGACGGGATGTGTCCGATGTGCAGCGCGTGATAAAACGAGACGACATCGTTGATCGGAGCGGTGGCGTGCAAAAAGATCTTCGTCAGCCACGCCATCAATATCAGGATGAAAATGAACATGTAATTCCGTTTCATCCGGCGCCCGATCGCTTCCAGTTTCGTGATTTTAAAGCAGGGCAAAATCAAATCTTCGCTTACGAGCTTTTTCCATTCGCCCTGGAGCAATTCGCGATTTTCCATGACCATCGGCACGAGAAAATGCGCTTCCAGCATGCGGACGCGCGCGCGGAATGCGTCGTAAAAACGGTATCTGCGCGCCTCGATCCAGAGCAGCACAGCAACGATGGCCAGGTTAAAAAAGAAAATGATGTGCGGCACGTCGCGGGTGGAAAAGGCAATTGTAATAATCGCGGTGCTGCTGGTGATGGCCCAGTTCGTGGTCATGTCCAGCCGTTGCCGCCAAACCATGATTCGCGCCAGTTCGCCCCGATAAAAATGCGACATCGCGTTGACATAGCCCGGGTCGTAAATGCTCCGCTGCAAGGAAACTGTCCGTTCCTCTTTCCGCGGTACCGCTGTATCCTGAGTTGCCACAGCTTGTTATTTTACTGGATAACTGCCTTTGCTGCATAATCCAATAAATCTCTCCACCCCCTAATGCCTATTGCCCTCGCAAATCTGTTAACCGAACAGCAGGTGATCCTCCGGTTGCGCTCGCGAAAATCAGCGAATGCGATTCGCGAAATCGTGGACGTGCTCGCGTCGGACATCAGCGGGAGGAAAATCGCCAAGCCCGAAGCGTTTCTCGAAGTTGTGTTGGCTCGCGAGCAGGTGCATCCGAGCATGGTCGAAGACGGCGTTGTGTTTCCACATGCGCGCACGGATTTGGTTGATGAAATTGTGCTCGGCGTCGGGCGCAGCCGCGCGGGCATTCCATTCGGCGAAAATCAACAGCGCGCACACCTGATTTTCGTAATCGGCGTTCCGGAACGCTTGCTCAGCGATTATCTGGTTTGCGTCGGCACGCTGGCGAGAATGGTAAAGGATGAGACGATTCGATCGAGATTGCTCAACGCTGAGACGTCTCGCGAATTCATCGACGCGTTAACGACGGAAACCCTGTAGCCGCGTCGCTGTGAGACGCGCCACACGCGGTTACGCCAATTCACGAATTGCTCCGAGCACCGTCTCGACCTCCTGTGGCGTGTTGACAATGCTGCACGCTACGCGCGCATACGACACGCGATACGGAGTGGTGGAAGCGACAATGCGCTGAGCGAGAAGACGCTTTACCACATCCTCCGGTTTCGTCCCTTTCACATCGAAGCAGACCATCCCGGCGGAAAGATTTTCATCGCGCGGCGTGTAGAGCTGGATACCGGACACGCCTGTAAGTCCCTCTTTCATTTGAGCATTGAGCTCGTGTATCCGCGCGGTGATTCGCGCCGGTCCAATGTTTTGGTGAAAACGAACCGCTTCCGGTAAAGCCCAAAAATGTTCGAACGCCTGGAACCCGCCCGGCGAAAACCATGACGCTCTTGCCGCTGGCGCCGGCTCATGTTCCTCCTCCCACGCGGCGAAAAGGTCCGGCGAGCTAAATGATGGAATCACCGGGCGCATTCTCTTCCAAACATCTGGCTTCGCCCAAACGAAGCCGGTGCCTCGCGGACCGAACAACCATTTGTGTGTACCCGCGGCGAACGCGTCGCATCCGAGCGCCGTGATCTTTGGATCTTCGACGCCAAAACCGTGCACACCGTCGACGATCAGCAGTACACGATCCTTTTCGTCGCGGCCGCGATTTACTTCCGCCAAAGTCGCAGCGATGCGGGCGATCGGCAGTCGAACGCCGCTGCTGGAGTGCACCCAGGTGACGCCGAGTGCCCGCGTCTTTGGTCCGATCGCTTTGCGAATTCGTTCGGCTATTTCATCCGGCGAAATCGAGTCGTAAGAATCAAAGAGCGGAATTTTGCGCCATGTCGCTCCGCAACGCCCTGTAGCAAGCCGGATTGATTCGTGATGGACGTAGTGATCGTGCGTAGTGGTCAGGATCTCGTCGCCTTCTCGTAACGGCAGCCCATGATAGAGAAGTGCCAGACCCGTCGTCGTATTTTGCGTCAGCGCGATGTCCTGCGAGTCGCCGCCGATGTAGTTGGCGATGGCGCGGCAGACCTGCACCGGGATATTCTCGTCAGTCTGCACGAAAATCGCGTCCTCAACGGTAAGCAACGGATTTGCATCTAATTTCGCCCGGTATTGCTCTATCGCCTGACGCACAGGCCTCGGGTGGGAAGCCAGGAAAAACAATCCGAGATGAATGTAACCAGGAGCCAGTTCAAACTGCCGGCGCACCGATTCCCAGTCTTTGAAATCGGCAGGAACGTTTTCCCTGGTTTTAGCTTCGACGAGCGCCGACGAAAGGGCTCCCGCAGCAAGCGACAACGAACCACGGATGAGAAAATTGCGGCGAGTTAATGGCATAAGAGTGTCCTCAGTTTGGTACGTCCGTAAGTAAATCGGTTGGGCGCGATGAAAGCGATCCAATTATAGAAGGCGCTGTAGCCGCGTCTCTATGAGACGTGCGGTAGGTGCTGTTGCTGTTACGCCTCGCACAGCGAGGCGGCTACAGCCTAACGAGAGCGCGTTTTTGCCGGTGATCCTAACACAGGCGCGCGACACCCTGCTTTCGGCCCTTTGACATCAGAGGTTTGATCGTAGCGTAGCGTCTTCATCGTCGCGTTCACACGGTCGCTCAGCTCGGTGAACGAGACATCGGTCTCACGCGCCGCCTGCGCTTTGCGAAATTCCTTCGCCAGGGCGATACGTGAACACACCATACCCGATCGTGCCATGATGATATTCATACGCGTAGCCGCCCTCCTCGCAGGCGGCTAGCACCACTGGCATGTACGGGCCGCGCCGTTCGCGCGGCGCTTTTCGGTACTGCGTCGCACTTTGCGTCTCGCGAAGACTCATTGCGGTACCCAGTTTTTTCGTGACGCCGTTGCACCCCATGTATTTTTGACGCAGATCGCGGCTACCACCGAAATCGGGGTTGAGATTCCTCAGGTCGCGCTCTTCCCACATTTGTTCCGCTTTATTCCAGCGCAACATTCGATGCCGGATGTCATCCGGGGGAGTGATGGCGCGAATTTTCCGCGCCCCATCCCGGGTCAAGCCGCCGGAGTGGCAGCAATCGAAGATGGCGAAAAATTTCGCGGCGTAAGGAAGCGCACTGTAGTAGCGCAGAAAATCGTCGTCGGTAATAGCGCTGTCTTTCGTCCAATGAAAATCGTACGGCACGAGGCATTCATCGACATGATCGATTTTCTCAGCCGCGTTGTAGTCCGGTAACTGTGCGCCATGGCCACTGTAATAAAGCACGCGTTCGTGGCCGTCGGCCGTGCCGTCGAGCAGCCAGTCGATCCGCTCGCGAATCGCCGCAGCCGTGGCGCGTTCGTCCAGCACGACTCGGATATCTTCAGCGTCAAACCCGATTTCCTGCAAAACGCTGCTCATAAGAAAGACGTCGTTCACGCAGCCTTCCAGCCGCGACGCCGGATCGGGATAATTGTTAATGCCGACGAGCAATGCGCGCCGCCGGCGTTGTTCCACCGTTTTCTGGAATTGCGCGCTTCGGCTGGCCAGAGCGCGGACGCCCGGTTGTTGCGCGAGCACGCGATAAACGCGTTGCCACGTCAAATCACGCTGGAGATAACCAGCATGACCGGGCAATTTCTCCAAATCGACAACCGCATCATGGCCGGCGACCGCGTCGTCCCAGGAAATTTCCTCAAAATTCGGAACACGATCGACGATCCGATGAGCGAGAACCGGATCGCTTTTGTTAAACAGATGAAACCAATACTTCTGATTGACGCCTCCGATCTTGTTGTCGAAATGCGCGGCTTTGAGGAACGGATTGGCGATTTGTGAGCCGAACGTCACTAAATAGCGCCCGGCACACGCATTTTTGTCCTCATGCGAAAATGCGTCGTAGCAAATGACGCTCCCGAGGCTGTGCGCCATGATCACGTCAGGTTTGAACGCATTGATTCGCTCGATCAAACGTTTGCGCAACGTGGCGCGCAACGCGGCGTTCTGATCCCACTCCGCTACCATGCCTGCGTGCCAGCCGTCGGCCGCTTCGGCGGCGGGTTTAGCCCAATCTAACAAGTCGCGCCTCGGTCGAAACCAGCCGGACACGGTCTGAGCCGCGTCCTCGATGGCGGCTCCGACCGGCGCGAAGCCGAGATGTGCCGCCGCGCTTACGTCGGTGAACAGATTAATTTTTCCCGAGAATAAACTGTCGTAGTCGAAGCGCTCGTAAGTCGGCGCAAATGCAGGATCGAAATACTGGATCCCGGCGGTGATCGCCTCTTCCCATGGGCGTTCCCACGGCTGATTGTCGGGACGCTCCTGGTGGCCGACTCCGTGAACCAGGAGAATTTTCATCCAATCACACCGTAAACGGTTCCTGTTCTTCGAACGCGTAGTTGGCTGGTCCGATGGTGAAGAAATTTGGCGTTTGCGTCGGTGGCATCAATTTCACGATCGATTTGTGGAAGCCGCGGTAGTCGCCCTTGAACTTTCCGTTTTTCCAAACAGCAAGCACAGTTTCGGTAAACAAACCGTTGCGATCGCCATCTGCGCTCGTCTGGTTGTCTTGACATCCGGAAATCAAGAGCGCCGTGGCGTGCATCCGCGTGCGCGAACTGGAACTGGAGCTGCGCTGCTGGATTTTGTCGTAGAACTTCTGGTGATCCATGTAAACGCGCAGCGCGACGTCGCGCGGCATCATACGTGGGCGCACCGGTGTCACGCCCAGCGCAGAAAACTGAATTGCACGCAACACTGTGCCGCTGTGGCAACTGTCCGACAGAACAAAGATTCGTACGCCCTTAACGAATTGCTTTAGCGCGGCGTAAAGCTCGTCATCGATGAGTTCGCCATCATACAAACACCAGGTTTCATCGAAGCCGTCCGGCTCTAAATCATTCCCGGTGTTCGGCACCTGGCCGCCGTGCCCCGAATAGGTAAGAAAGAAAATGTCGTTCCCTTTCAGTTTCGACGCGGCGGATTTGATGTCGGCCAGGACCCGATTGCGAGTCGCCTTTTTTGTTAGGCGTTTGGTTACTTTGGTGAATCCCTGGCTTTTCGCCAGCGCTTGCATGTCGTTTGCGTCGAACTCGCACGCGGTGAGTTGTCCACCCCACCCGCTATATTGTTTTGGATCGACGGCGTTGAGACCGATGTGGAGAGAAGCTCCAATTGGCATAAATGATCCTTTCGTTTTTAATAGAACGCCGATTGTGAATTAGAACACACTGCTTGTTCAAGAGGATTATCGCTTACGCACCGCGATGATCGTTCCGTGATCACGCGTCCGCTGGTCTTGAATATGTTCTGGCAAATCATCAATGTGCGAGCGTAAAGATTAGCGAGATGCGAAACGGATTAAGGCTGACAAAATTCGCAGCAGTATTCAGTGTCGCAATTGAAGCTCTCTCGCTGAACGCCAACGGACAATCGCCGTCGCCCGCCAACGGTTCTACGCAGGCGTCCGATTCCACGCTTCCTCGCAAGGTAGTCGTACCGATAAGCATGGTTAAACGTTTCTTTCCTGAAGTAGCCGGCGAAGCGAGCACGGGGCGTAACTTGACCGCGGTCGCCAATGTCAAAGCGACAAGAAGCGTCATCTACGCGAATAGCGATAGCTCCAAGAAAGTGACCATCACCGTCGACGAATATGCGACAGCGAGTGATGCGTCATCGGCCTATCAGGAAGCCGTGGAGAAGAGCAAGACTGTTCCGGGCTTCAAGCCAGTTCCCGCGGAGAATCTCGGCCAAAACGCGTTTATCGGAACCGTGACTCAGGGAGGAGAGACGCACATCGGCCTTGGCGCGTTGCACGACACGTTGATCGTGGGCGCAACCCTGGCAGGGTACGATCTCACGCCAGAGAACACAGCCAAGCTTATCTCCCTGACTCACGAGGAAGAACGCGTTGCCAAAGCCGCGATGGATCGAAACCGACAGAAATAGTCGCTCCGGTTTTTAAATATATTTTCTATATCGTTCGTCATTCTCGCTGTTTCCATTTGCGCGAAATGAAGTCACGCAGCTATCCTACGACCCGTGTTCAGCTTGATCATGCTCGGCAGCGGGAGCGCGGGAAACAGCGCGTTAATCGCCACCGAGCATTGCAAGATTCTCGTTGATGGCGGGCTGAGCGCGCGGCAAGTCGTGTTGCGTCTTGGAGCAATGTGGCGTCACGCCGGAGCAACTCGACGGCGTTGTTCTCACGCACGAACACAGTGATCACATCTGCGGTCTTGAAGTTCTCTGCCACAAATTCGATTTGGCTATTTACTGCAATCGGCTCACGGCGGAAGCGCTTCGATGCAGTGGTCTCTCGGAGCGATGTCGGAATTGGCGATTGTTTGCGACTGGCGGTGAGTTTTCGATCTGCGATATCACGGTGCAAACGTTCCCCGTGCCGCACGACGCCGTGGATCCGCTCGGGTTCGTGTTTTACGCCGGCTCAGGCAGCCTCGGATTCATCACCGATCTCGGTTACGTGACTAAGTTGATTACTGAACGCTTGCGAGAAGTGCGAACGCTCGTAGTCGAGACTAACCACGACGAAAAACTTTTGCAGAACGACACGCACCGGCCGTGGCCGGTGAAACAACGCATCCAGTCGCGGCATGGACATCTGTCGAACACGGCGGCGGCGGGAGTGATCGAGGGATTGTTACCTGGTAAAATCGAGCGAGTCGTGCTCGGGCATCTCAGCCGCGATTGCAACACGCCGGCGCTCGCTTTAAACACCGTGCGCGCGTCGCTCGAGAAGTGCGGCAGGAACGATGTCGAAACTTTTTGCGCGGCGCAATTCGAAATCAGTCCCCGATTTCGGATCGGCGACACCGAGCCCGGCGCGTTTCAATCAACTTTCGAAAACGCTTTCTTCCAGAACGCGGTGTAACAGCTTTCGTCGGCTGTTGCGGCGTGTCAGCCGTGCAGAGTGACACACTTGCGACCGCGCTCGCTTCATGTGATGACGAGGCATGTATGCGGTTGAGTTCGACCGGTCGAAACGCCTGCTGGTGATCAGCGCTGCGCAAAAAGTCACGGCCACCGAAGCAAAGATGGTCGCGCAACGCATCCATGAGGTATTGCAAGATGTTGCGCCCGGCTTTCGCGTTCTGGCGGATTTTCGCGGCCTTGAGTCAATGGATTCCGCAGCGGCGCCGCACATCGCCAAGATCATGGACGCGCTGGCCGAGAAAAACGTCGCCTCCGTGACGCGGGTCATGCCTGATCCGCACAAGGACATCGGTCTCAACATTCTCTCCCAATTCCACTACGGACGAGACGTTACTATTACCACCTTCGAGACTTTGGCCGATGCGGTGCAAAGTATCGCAGCCAAAGCAGATTCTCCCGTCGAGTTAATGCTGCGCACCCCCGGCTTTGTTTCCTTCCTTAATTGCCTCAGCCTCAGTCATGTATTTGCCTTTTTTGGTCGTGCCATAGAAACGCGAGCCTTCCTTGTGGTAAACATGCGTTTCGGTGTTAACCCAAACCTTGCCATGGCCTCCGCCAGGCGCGGGCGTTTTTGTTGCTGCCTGAGTGCTCGTGCCTTTCGCTGGCGCCGCGGCGGCGGGACTGGTTGCTGCCGTCGAAGTCTTCGGTTTGAACAAATCGCCGATACTGAACTTGCCCGGTGAGGGTGATGGCGCTGGGTGGGCCGCCGGGGCGGGCGTGGCCTTGGCTTTTTTCATCGCTCGATGCTTTGCGGGCGTTTGCGATGGAGAAGGCGATTCGGCCGGAGTCGGAGACTGCGCCTGTGAAATACAAATGCAGGCAAATCCAACAACAGCGATGAGAGCAAAAATCTTTGTAATCATAGCGCGAACGTAAGAAGACGAAGCGATTCCAGTCAATCCAATTCCGGAGACAGTGGAGGCGGCTGCGGCCCTAAGCACAATTTCAGGACGGGCTTGAGCGCGCCGGTCGTCTGCGCTACCCTCTGACCGGTGGACCTGACTCTGGGATGCCTCAAGTGGGCTGCGGTGGGTTTCGTCGTCGCTTTTGCCCTGATGAAACTGTTCGAGGCCAGTCAAATTCACGACGATATTCCCAAGCCAGCATTCAAGATACGGCAGACCAAGCGCGCCACGATCGTGCTGTCGACATTCGCAGCGGTGTTTTCAGGTTTAGTCTGGTTGCTGGTGCAGAAACTGGACTGATCCGCCTTCGCCAAGGCTACGGTGAACGGAAGCTAGATCACCCCAGGTAAAATCCGCCGTTCACGTTGAGTACCTGTCCAGTAATGTAACTTGCCATTGGCGATGCCAGGAACAGCGCGGCATCGACAATCTCGTGAGCTTCACCCAGGCGGCCGAGCGGGATTTGTTTAATGAAGTTCTGCGTCACTTCCTCCGTCATGCCTTTGCTCATTCCGACGTCGATAAATCCAGGCGCAATGGCGTTCACCGTTATGTTCTGCCGCGCCAACTCGCGTGCTGAAACTTTGGTGAGCGCAATTATTGCTGCTTTGCTCGACGAATAATTGGCCTGCCCGAACAATCCCATCTGTCCGCTCACGGATGACATGTTGATCACTCGTCCGCCGTTGCGCAGAACCGCTGCCGCTTTCTGCGTGACCGTGAATGTCCCGATGAGATTCACGCGGATCACGTTCTCGAATTCGTCCAGAGACATCTTCTTCATGGTGCGATCGCGGATAACCCCGGAATTGTTTACCAGGATATCGAGGCCGCCGCGCTGATCCTGGATCTGTTTCATCATCGCTTCGACCTGCTGCGGCTGCGTCACGTCGCACTCGATCACCAGCGGCTCGTTTAGTTCCTTCGCTATACCGAGAGCATCGGCTTTGTTTTGTCCCTGCGCGTCAGCGACATAATTCACCACGCATTGGGCGCCGCGCGCGCCGAAACCTCTGATCATCTCCGCGCCAATTCCGCGCGAGCTGCCTGTAACCAGCGCAACTTTCCCGCTGAAATCGAGAGGATCCTTCATTTATGATTCAGAGAATTGTTCGTTCGAAAAACGGCGGACGACCAGCGCGATTGGCAACCCGATCAAAACAATGTGAATGATCACAGCTGTGACATCCCGGGACATGGAATGGTGTGCTGTCGGGAACACGAGCGGCACAAGGATCCAGTACATGAAAATGTAAACCGCGATTCCATAAAGCAATCCCGACACTACGGCGTGCTCTGTCAGAGAACTCAATTTCCGGCTGGCGGCGTAAAACACCGCCGCCGCTGTGAAAGCGATCAGGAAGTGAATGGCGAGACCCAACCCCGCCGTTGCCATTCCCCCTTCGAAGGATCGCTGCCCGAGCAAACCGCTCGCAATCCCCTGCAACATTCGAATGGATCCCGTGCCTTTGATCCCAGCGATCACGAACGCGGAAGAAATGTCCAAAACACCGACGACCAGACCGGCAGTGAAGATTGCGCGAAACGCCACGGAGTTTTTCACGATTGGGCAGAGCTTACTCAGGAAAGCAAAAAATTAGAAAGCAAAGAAACAATCGTGGCGACAATAGACCAGTTAATGCAAATCTGTGGACATGAATCAGGAAACCAGGAAGCCAGGATAGTTGTTTCTTCAGTTTTTCCTGTTTTCCTGGATTCCAGATTTGTTGTTAGCTCTTAAAAGAAATGTCTTCGCCCATTCGAATTCTCACCGCCGTCCCGATTTGTGATGGCCACGATAGCGCGATCAACACGATCAACCTGGAATTCATCCGCCACGGGATTGAAGTGATTTATCTCGGCTATCACCGGCCAGTAGCCGACATCGTCCGTGCCGCCATTCAGGAAGATGTGCGGGCGATTGGTATCTCGAGTTACAACGGTGGACACATCGAATTCTTCGCGTCTGTTGTCGATCTTTTGCGGCGAAAAGGCGCAGACGATATCAAGGTCTTCGGGGGCGGCGGCGGCACCATCACGCATGACGACGCCGCAGCGATGAGACGCAAAGGCGTAGACGAGATTTTCTTTGCCGGCACGTCACTCGACGACATGGTGAAATTTGTTCATCGTCGTTACGGCAAACCGCGAGCGAAACGGCCGCGTCCCAAATCCTTTGAACAGGAACTCGCGCACGAACTGAGCAAGATCGAAGAGGCCTACGGGATTGGGAAAAGAAAACGTCGAACGCCGAACGCCCAACGCCGAACGCAGAATGTCAAAATCGCAAATCGCAAATCGCAGATCGCAAATCCGAAAGTCATCGGGTTCACCGGGCCGGGCGGCGCGGGAAAAACGACGCTGATTGACGAGCTCGTCCTGCGGTTTCTCCATGCCAATCCGAAGGGTCGAATTGCGATTCTGTCACACGACCCCAGCGTAATCGGTGAAGGCGCATTGCTGGGCGACCGCGCCACGATGATCAATTCGCAGGATGATCGTGTGTTCATGCGCAGCATGGCCACGCGCGGACAGGCCGGCGGACTTTCACCCGCGACGCACGATTGTCTCGCGTTGCTGGCGCAGTCTAATTTCGATCATGTCATTATCGAGACGGTTGGCACCGGCCAGGAGGCGATGCCGTTTCAGAAAAATGGAATTGTCGATTCAACCGTGCTGGTGATGAATCCCGATTACGGCAGCCGGTTACAATTGCAAAAGATCGTGATGCTCGATCTGGCCGATATCGTGGTGGTAAACAAGAGCGATCTCCAGCGAGCGCGAACTGCACACACCGAAATCGAGCAGCGTCTCGAACAAAATCGACCGGCCCGCCGTAGCCTCGGCGAAGGCGGACGAGACCAGCAACTAGTCGATACGGTCGCAAAACGCCACCGCGACTCTGGCGTCGACCGATTGTTTGAGTTAATCTCAAAATGAATTCGGTAGGGCGCGACCACCGGGCGCGCCGAACGGACTACCAACTAGCGGAGAAATTCTATGAGCAAGCTCGGACAAGTCGTCGAATCGGTCGAAAAATATAACAAATTCGTTCTCGATCAGGTGAAGCGAGCGCGCACCGATCAAAAATTCGGACGCGATCTCCTGGGACGTTGGAACGATACAAAAGCTAAAATCCCGTTTACGCGCACACCGACCGGTTTGCCTCTGCCGCGTCTCGCGTTGCCTGAGATCGACGAGCCGGGCGAGATTGCGCGTTACATTTTCGGTGAAGGTTTGCCGGGCGAATTCCCTTACCTCAACGCTACCTATCGCGAAATGTATCTCGAGCCGGTTCGCGAGATTGAGAGTTTCGAAAAAAATAATGGTAAAGCGCGACCGCCGGGGGCGCCGGAGAAAAAGCTTACGCAACCTGAAGAGCCCACGCGTTTGTTCTCCGGCCTCATGCTGGCTGAAGACACGAACGAGCGGTTCCACTATCTTACGCGCCACCAACGCACCCATCGCCTTAGCACCGCCTTCGATGGGCCGACGCTGTATGGACTGGACAGCGATGCAGACGGCGTTTTCGGGAAAATTGGCGAGGGCGGTGTGGCGATCGACACCGTCGAAGACATGGTGCGGCTTTACGACGGATTTGATCTTGGATCGCCTGATTTTTCCGCCTCAATGACCATCAGCGGTCCGGCGCCAATGATTATGGCCATGTACATCGCCGCTGCTAAACGGCGGTTCGGTCCGAAAGTTGTTCCGAAATTGCGTGGCACGGTTCAGGCGGACATTTTCAAAGAGGTCCAGGCACAAAACGAAACGATTTTCCCGATCGAGCCGTCGCTGCGATTTCTCACGGACATGGTCGAGTTTACCACCGGCGAAATGCCGCGCTGGTATCCAATTTCGATCAGCGGTTATCACATCGGCGAGGCCGGCTCAACGCCGGTGCAACAGGCGGCTTACACGCTCTCGAACGGTTTTGCGTACGCGGAAATGTTCGCCGCGCGCGGAATCCCGGTCGATCAATTTGGGCCGCGCCTTTCGTTCTTTCTCGATTGCGGACTCGACGCGGAGTACATCGCGCTCTCGCGCGTGTCGCGCCGCATCTGGGCGATCGGGATGCGCGATGTGTTCGGTGCGGGTCCGCGAGCACAGCTGTTCAAATTGCACACGCAGACCAGCGGGCGCTCGTTAATCGCCGCCGAATTCAAAAACAATCTCACCCGGACGGCCGCAGAACTGATCCTGTCGTACATGAACGCGACGAACTCGTCCCACTCCAACAGCGCGGACGAACCGTTCACGACGCCGAGTGAAGAATGGATCCGGCTCGCCGCACACGGGCAGGCGATCCTGCTGGAGGAATCCGGCATTTTTAAACACACCATGAACATGCTAAGCGGTTCGCCCGGCATGAAAGCCGTCGAGCGCGCTGTGGAAACGGCGATCCTGGAAGAGTTCCGCGAGATCGAACGGCTTGGCGGCGTGCTCTCAGCGGTGGAAGAACGTTATCAGCGCAGCCAAATCCAAAACGCCGCTCATCGGTACGAACAGCAAATCTACGATGGCACGCGGCCAATCATCGGATTGAACAAGTATCGTGACGGCGACGACGAAGCTCCCGAGGTAAAACTTGCGCGGACGCCGCGAGCGAAACAGCAGTTGCAAGTCGATCGGCTCCGCAAATTCAAAAAGAAAAACGCCGACAAAGCGAACCGCACGCTGGACAAACTGGCTGCGATTGCCGAGCGCAACGAAAATGTTTTCCCCGTTCTGCTCGAAGCGGCCGAAGTCTGTTCGTTAGGCCAGATCACCGGACGTTTGCAGGAAGTCGTCGGCCGCTTCCGGCCCATGGTCTAGCCTTCGCGAATCTCCTAATGTGGGAGGGGCCTTAGTGCCCCGACCCTCATGAGACCAGATCTTCACTCTCGAAACCTTCGCCTGCATCGCCTCAGCGACACACCGGCAACATTCTTCATCACAAAGTCGCTACTTCCGAAGAAACCAGTTTTAGACGAAGCGGCTCGCACAATCATCGTCTCCGCTTTGGCCTTTGCTGTTCAAAAGGAACGCATTTATTTGCGGGCGTTCGTCGTCATGCCAGATCATTGGCATGCTTTGTTCGCTTTGCGTGAGCCGTGGACTCTACCGAAATTCATGCACCACACGATGAGTTTCGTTGGAGGCAGGACAAGCGCGCTCCTAACACATCACAAAACATCATGGCAAGACAGCTACTACGACACTCGCGTGAAGACCGCGAAGCAGTTCCGGTTTGTCACTTACTACATCGAACAAAATCCGGTGGTGAAAGGATTGGTCGAAAGACCTGACGAATGGGTTGCGAGCAGCGCAAGCCGGAAAGACTTACTGACAGACCCTTGGCCTTGGTTGCTTGATGAAGAATAAGACCCAGTCGGGGCACTAAGGCCCCTCCCACATTACTGCAATGCCCGGCAAAGAATACGAGTCAGGCTTAACGCCTGAGTTACCTTCGCTTCTGGCAATGCGCGCAAAACCATGAAGTGCGGCCACCGATCGTTGCTGATTTCAACGGGCGACCGCAGTGCGGACATTTGCCTCGTTTTCCACGATGCGTCAGCAGCCAGGATTTCGGCAAACGATTGAAATCGGTTTTTAATGCAATCGCTTTCTCCAGCACATGGCACATTGCACGAAACAATCGACTCAAATCCTTGTCGCTCAATCTGCCCGCGTCAGTGCCAGGATGCATGCGTGCGCGGAAAAGAATTTCATCTGCGTAAAGGTTGCCGATCCCGGCGATCAACTGCTGGTTGAGCAAGATCGCTTTCACTGCGCCGCGATGTTTTCCGAGAACCGCCTTGAATTGCGAGAGACTGATTTCCAGCGCGTCGGGGCCGATGCCGCGTGTTTGCAGAAATTCATCCAAGTCCTGGATTAACTCGATCTCGCCAAATTTCCGTTGATCGTCGAACGCCAATCGGCGGTTGTTCACGAATCTAAAAAGGACGCGCGCAGTGTTCGGCGTTTCTTCGTCGCGCCTGAGATACTGAAGCCAGCCTGTCATGCCGAAATGCAACCGCAACCAGAGCTCGTCACCGGAGCGCACAAACAAATGTTTGCCATGCCTGTGACTGCTTTCGAAGCGGCGCCCTTTCAGTCGCCGGGCCAGCCCACGCGCGGAAATGTGTTTCAAAACATACGCATCCCGCACTTCGACATTGGTGATCCGCTGATGCAGCGACGTGCTGTCCAAATATCGCTTGAATGTTTCGACTTCGGGCAGCTCTGGCATCGTGCTTACGTTTGCACTTAGTTCAGGTGATGTCCCGCGAGCAGCTCGATAAGTTTCTGCGACTGTTAAAAGCGTCGCCGTCTGGCGCCGTGTTCAATCCATGGTGGCAAATCGATGACGAGAACGACATCGGTCCAAACTGCCCAGCGATTCGCAGAAAACATTTAGCCGTCTACTTTGGCGAACGGCTCGGCAAGGCACGGCTCGCGATCGTCGGTGAAGCGCTCGGGTACCGCGGCGGTCATTTCAGTGGAATCCCGATGACTTCGGAGCGCATGCTGCTCGGGAAAAAACCAGAGATTGTAGCGGCGCTGTCTCAGCGCCGAGCACTGAACATCCTGGACGATGGCGGTCGCAGACCGCCGCTACAGATTATTGCAGAGATCAAGCCACGCCGCACGAGCAAGCCAAGTGTTTGTCCGGCTGCTTTTTCGGAGCCGACGGCGACAATCGTCTGGGGGGCGTTGCTGAAGACGGCCATGCTGCCGGATGAGTTCGTCTTGTGGAATGCGTTTCCGTGGCATTCATTCGATCCGCATCGCGGACAGTTAAGCAATCGTATGCCTAACAAGTCTGAGCAACTTTCCGGTCGACCTGTGCTAAAGGCCTTCCTCGAATTATTTCCTTGTCCGCAAATCGTCGCGCTGGGAAAAATCGCCGCCGCTCAGCTTGCCCACCTTGGTTCAAATGCGCACTGCGTTCGTCATCCAGCATCCGGCGGCGCAAAACTCTTTCGCCAGCAAATCGCCAAAATCGTCGGCTGATGGCAGCTATCACGTTTCACAGAGACGCGGCTCGATTGAGATTCAGTTCAACAGTTCGTACCAATTATTTCGGCGGCGCGCTTCGTAGCCTGCGCCTCGGATGAGCGATTCGATTTGCGCGGCATCCAGGCGAAAAGTCGTGCCAGCGCTGCTAACGACATTTTCTTCCATCATCACAGAGCCGAAGTCATTCGCACCGTATCTGAGCGCGATCTGACCGATATTCGGACCTTGTGTCACCCACGAGCTTTGAATGTTATCGACGTTGTCCAGGAAAATGCGTGCGAGCGCTTGCATTCGCAGATATTCGGACACGCCAGTCGGCTGCTTCACTTTCAACACCGTATGCTGCGGCTGAAAGGTCCAACAAATAAACGCCGTGAACCCACCGCTGCGATCCTGTTGATCGCGAATCCGCTGCAAATGTTCGACGCGATCTTCGACGGTCTCGACATGGCCGAACATCATCGTCGCGCTCGATTTCAATCCGAGCTCGTGCGCCACCTGCATGACCTCCAGCCATTGGTCGCTGTTGATTTTCAAAGGCGCAATCCTCTTCCGTACCCGGTCCACGAGGATTTCGCCGCCGCCGCCCGGGATCGAGCCGAGCCCGGCCGTCTTAAATTCCGTGATCACTTCTCGCAGCGGCATCCGAAATGTCTCCGCGAAATGTTGAAACTCCGGCGGACTGAATCCGTGAATATTGATGTGCGGATATTTTTCGCGGATGTGGTGCAACAGATCGATGTACCATTGGAACGGCAATTTCGGATGATGCCCGCCCTGCATCAGGATTTGCACTCCTCCTGCAGCAGTCAGTTCGTCCAGCTTTTGATCAAGCTCCTCGAAGCTCAGCACGTAATGATCTTCGTCGCGTTCGGTCCGATAAAATGCGCAGAACTTGCAGTAAACGTTGCAAACGTTCGTGTAATTGATGTTGCGATCGACGATATAGGTCACGATCTCGCCGCCGCGCCCGCCGTAGCTTTTTGCCTTTGCCAGATCGCGCCGCGCGTTTGCTAGTGCCGCCAATTCTTCCAGCGGCGACCGATACAATTCCAGCGCGTCATCCGCTGAAATCCGCGCGCCCTCCAGAATTTTCTCCGTGAGCGCATCTCGATTGAGTGAAACCATGCCTGGTGAACCTTAAATGCTGCTTCGCGATTTGGCACGTACCAAACTGTAGGGCGTTTGTGTCAAACGCCAGGTAGCGGCGTCTCACAGAATGGAGCCGCTGGGACGCGAACGACATAGACGGGCAGCTCGTTAGAGCGAGTAAGCGGGAGCGAACGAGTCAAACGCCCTACAATTCGTGGTTTAAACGGCGATCTGGAGATCGCCGCTCCTTGTTTTTTGCGGTCGCTCTTACACCATGGTGATATGGCAGAGCGAATCGCTATTATCGGCGCTGGTGTGTCGGGGTTGACCTGCGGTGTCGTGTTTGCAGAGCGCGGCCACCGCACGGCGATTTTCGCGAAGGAGATCGGGCAGGAAACAACCTCCAGCGTGGCTGCCGCGGTTTGGTTTCCTTACCATGTCGAGCCAGCGGAAAGAGTGATCCCATTGGCGCTTGAAACCTACCAAGTGCTGCTCGATCTCGCCCGCTTTCCCAAAAGCGGTGTCTCGATCATTGAATCGCGGCAGTTTTTGCGGACCGATGAGATTGAAATTCCAGATTGGGCGATTCCGCTGGGCGCTTCTGTCATCCCGAGCGAAGTCGAGGGATCTCTCGAGTCATTCAAAAGCGGTTTCTCACTGCGCGTCCCGCTGATGGACACCACGATTTATCTCGATTACCTCACCGCGCGCTTTCACAAGGCTGACGGCGAAATCCGTGCGAACGTACGTTTCGAAAAGCTCGAAGATGTCGATGCCAAATTCGACATTGTGATCAATTGCGCAGGAATCGGGGCGCGCGAGCTTGTGCGTGATGCTGATCTCGAGCCACATCGCGGTCAGGTCGCAATTGTGCCGAAAATCGAGGGTCTCTCTGCCGCGATTGTCTGTGATGACGCGCCGCTCATGTACGCGATCCCACGCGTAAACGACTGCGTCCTCGGTGGAACCAACGATCTCAGCGACAACTTGGCTGCAGATCCAGCAACGACACAACAAATCGTCGCCGAATGCAGCCGTGTGCTGAACATTGACAAACCGCCAGTCATCGCGGAGCGCGTCGGTCTGCGTCCGTTCCGAAAGTCAGGCGTGCGCCTCGAACGCGATCGCCTGCGCGACGGTCGCACCGTCATTCACAATTACGGTCACGGTGGCGCCGGTTTCACCCTTTCCTGGGGCTGCGCGCGTGAAGTTCTCGACATCGCAGTTTCGTCTGGATAGTGCGCGCGTACCGCGTGCTGGTTCGGTGTCAGGGAGAAATAATTTCTTCCCAAGCAATTGCTACTCGAGACCACGCCGGTTTAGGTGAAAGCCTGCGAACGGAAGGTTCGCGAACCCGAGGACGGCTTCGTCAGCACGCGAGACGCGTACGCTACCCTACGTCAGCGCGATGCACTGAAATGAGCTGACGACGTCGTCGGGGCCTTTTTCGGAGAAGAAACTTTCGTAGTAGCCAGGACCGAGGTCCCAATGCGGGCCTTTGTAATAATCGTCGCGAAAAAACCGCCAGACGCCGCTGACCACAATGACGCAGCTCATCCGGTCGTTCCAGTAATCGCCCACGTAATGGAAACTCAAATTCGTGCGGGCGTAGGAACCCTTGAATCCAATGTGATCGTAAAGCACTAACTCAGGCAGCCGAGTAATTTCCTTGTTTGGTTCAAGTTCGACCTTGCCAGCACCGGAAGAGCGATAGCTGAGCGAGCCGAGGCTCCATTTCATGTCGATGACGCACCCGTTATCGGGTGACAATTCAATTTTGGATAGTCGTGGCATAAGCGTGCAGGGCGGTGGGTTTCCAGTAATTTGATCAGATGAAATCTGCTCTGTCGAGCAAAGAGATTACAGTCTTCCGAAACTGTCTGTAGCGTCTGCTGTCCTCAGCGGAGAGTTGTGCCCGTTGCTTCAAATGCATGCGCTGAGGACAGCGCACGCTACAGCACTTGAACTTTAAAGTTCAGGTCAGGGTGATTTTGCCCAACCGATCACGCCACAGGCGATGCGGCCGCCTGCGTCGCCGGATGGTTGAGTCTTCAGATCGTCGGGTTTCGCGTGGACGACGACCGCACGGCCAATCGCCGATTTCGCATCGTTCCCAAGGGAAATCTGGTGATCGACGTAATCCAGCTTTGCGTTGCCGGAAGAGTCTGCTTCCACATTACCCATGTCGCCCTCGTGCCGCGCGGCTGCATCTGGCGCGGCGTGTGGTTGGTTCGTGGGATTGAAATGTCCGCCTGCGGAACTTGCATCGGCCGCGCTGCAATCGCCAAATTCGTGTATATGAAAGCCGTGCTTGCCGGGCGTCAGGCCCGCTAGCTCCGCGTGGACCTGCACGCCATCGGCGCCCGGAGTAAATGTGACGGTCCCGCTCACCTTGTTGCCTGCGGTGGGATGCAGCACCGAGATGCCTTTTGATGGTGCCGCGGATTTCGCCGCGGGTGTTTGTGCCAGCGCAAATAAACCTGCAAACGATGCAAGCACCAGCCCGATGAAGGAAGCTTTGATGAAGTTCATGTCAGCATTTGTATTTCGCACGAGTCGGCGCGTCCAGTCGCATCAATGTTCGTGCAAAGACGGCACGCACGGAGTGACTCCTTAAGCGCGGTCCTTCAACTGCGTTGTGCCGGATGCGCGTGCGCAGTGGACACAACAGAAGATTTTTCCATCCGCTTCAACGCCGTGACCGACAATACGGCAGTTGCAGTGGGGGCAAACAGGCGCAAGCGCGTGGATTGCGCACTCGAAGCTATCAAAGGTGTGACGCTCTCCATGCACGACGACCTCAAACGCCTTGTCATAATCGTTCTCGCAGACTTCGCATTTAGGCATACACAATTCGTTCGCGTGAGATGAGGCTCGTGGTGGTGTCTGATTTAACGTCGCGAAGAAATTTGGCCGATCTGGCTGGCATACCGATGCCGGCTACAACTGCGCTCTCCGGAAATTATTCTGGTCTTGAACGACGCGGAAAGCTATCACTGGTCGCCGTCACTGCGGGTAGAAGCAGTTGTTCATGCAAACACCAGATACCACCGGGGCCGCTGCCCCTACTATCGCCGAAACACTGGCGAAACTCGGAGCCGATGATAAGACGGGTTTAACTGATGCCGAAGTCCAGGCGCGCTTAAAGAAGTACGGGCCAAACGCGCTGGTGGAAAAACGGAAAAACACGTTCGCCGCGTTGCTCCAATACTTTTGGGGACCCATTCCATGGATGATCGAGGCCGCGGCATTGATGGCGTTCATCGTCGGTGACTGGGGCGATTTTGCCATCATCACCTCACTGTTGTTGTTCAATGCGCTGCTGGGGTTTTGGGAGGAACACGAAGCTTCGAACGCGCTGGACGCGTTGAAGAGTTCGCTTGCTCTAAAAGCCCGCGCGCTGCGCAACGGAACCTTGCAGCAGATCGACGCTGGAACGCTCGTGCCGGGAGACATTGTTCGATTGTATCTCGGCGACGTTGTCCCCGCTGATTGCACACTCATCGCGGGCGATTACATCAGCATCGATCAATCAGCGCTCACGGGAGAATCGTTGCCGGTCAGCAAGAAATCGGGCGAAGAGGCGTACTCGGGTTCGATCGTCAAACAGGGCGAAATGACAGCGGTGGTTACTGCCACCGGCGCGAACACGTTTTTTGGACGCACGGCGAAACTTGTGGCGGGCGCGGGAAATGTTTCGCATTTCCAGCGAGCCGTGATGCGGATCGGCAATTTTCTGATCATCCTCGCACTGGTGCTGGTGGTGATTCTGGTGGCTGCTCGTCTTTTCGACATGCGCGGCCATTACGATCGAGCTGTCTTGTTGAGGTTGGCCGAAATAGTTCTGATTCTTCTCGTAGCATCAGTGCCTGTCGCCATGCCGGCGGTGCTCTCGGTAACTATGGCCCTTGGCGCGCGCTTGCTCGCAAAGCGCAAGGCGATTGTCTCGCGATTGGAAGCGATCGAAGAACTGGCAGGCGTCGATGTGCTCTGTTCGGATAAGACCGGCACGTTAACCGAGAACAAGCTGACCCTGGGCGAAGCACAACCGTGGGTTGGCACCGATCCGGACACGTTAGTTTTGATGGCATCGCTCGCTTCACGCGCAGCGGATAACGATCCGATTGATCTTGCCATAATGGCTGGGCTGAAAGACCAATCGGTCCTCAAGCGTTATCAACAGGAAGCCTATGTTCCCTTCGATCCTGTGCACAAACGCACCGAAGCAACAATCAAGGATCCATCGGGCGCACTCTTTCGCGTCAGCAAAGGTGCCCCACAGGTAATCCTGACGCTGACGAAACTTGCCGACGCCGATTTGGTCAAAGCGCAGCAAACGGTGAACGATCTCGCCAGTCACGGTTACCGCACGATTGCTGTCGCTGTCGCTCATAGCGATAATGAATGGGTTTTCCTCGGAATTCTGCCACTGAACGATCCGCCGCGGCCCGATTCAAAGAGCACTATCGCGCGGGCTCGTGCTTATGGGGTAAAAGTCAAAATGGTTACGGGCGATAACGTCGCCATCGCGAGACAAATTGCATTGGAGCTGGGCATGGGTGCAAACATCCAGCCGGCAACGGAACTTTTCCCCGGCGATGTAACGAAAGGCCAAATCCCCCTGGACGCAGCGGAGAAGATCGACCAAGCCGATGGGTTTGCTGAGGTTTTTCCAGAACACAAATATGCGATCGTAAAAATACTCCAGCAGAACGGTCACATCGTCGGTATGACAGGCGACGGCGTCAACGACGCGCCCGCGCTCAAGCAAGCCGATGTCGGCATTGCCGTTTCCGGAGCGACCGAAGCAGCGCGTGCAGCAGCGGCATTGGTCCTGATCGCGCCCGGTTTATCCGTGATCATCGACGGCATCGCGGAGGCCAGGCGCATCTTCGAGCGAATGACTAGCTACGTGCTGTATCGAATCGCCATGACGATTGCCATCATGGTGTTTGTGGTGCTGGCCTCGATCTTCTATCACTTTTTTCCGCTCACCGCGATCATGCTAATCGCTCTCGCTTTCTGGACGACGTGCCCATTATGACGATTGCTTTCGACAACGCCACTGTGCCGCCACAGCCGGTGAGATGGGAATTGGACAGAGTCCTGGTGATCTCGTCAGTGCTTGGATTACTCGGTGTTATTCAAAGCTTTGGTTTGCTTTATCTCGGCGACACGGTTCATCACCTGCAGCATCCGCAGCTACAAACAATGATGTTCCTGCAACTAGTCGCTGGCGGCCATCTCATGCTGTTTGTAGTGCGCGCGAGAGGTCCCTTTTGGAAACCGCCATATCCCAGCTCACGTCTTTTCTTTGCGATTGTCGCGACGCAAATCGCGGCGGTGTGCATGTGCAGCCAGGGCTGGCTCGTGCCCGTGCTGCCTTGGGGAATCATCGGCTTGGTGTGGGCTTACAACATCGCGTGGATGATTCTGCAGGACATCGTGAAACTTGGGCTTTATCGCATTCTGGATCCTGCTCACTCGTGGAAGCGATGGCTTTTCGAGCCGCTGCAAGTCCCAGCGGCAGACACGCAAAAGGCTGTGAGGTAAATCAAAAAGAAAAGATCATGCCCAACTCTCGAAAAAAATTTGTGGTGAAGCCGGGATCCAAGATTCGGTTAAAGCGCTTCGATCCCAGCTACCATGGCGAACATGAATCACGCAAGTCAGCTTTGCCCGAAATCGCTAAGAACCGCCAGAAAATGGACGAACTGCAATATCTTATGTATGCGGAGCACAAGCATTCGCTCCTCGTTGTATTGCAGGGGCTCGATGCTGGTGGCAAAGACGGCACAGTCCGCCATGTCTTCACTGGAATGAATCCGGCGGGCTGCATTTCTGTTGGTTTCAAGCAGCCGACACCGAAAGAACTGGCGCATGATTTTCTCTGGCGCGTGCATCCGCATGTGCCTGCCAAAGGTTCAGTCGTAATTTTCAATCGCTCCCATTATGAAGACGTGCTGGTGGCGCGCGTTCACGATTTGGTCCCAGAAAAAATCTGGTCGAAGCGCTACGATGAAATCAATGATTTCGAAAAACTGATCACCACGCAAAACGACACGACGCTCCTCAAATTTTTTCTGCACATTTCAAAAGAGGAGCAGCTTGCCCGTTTTGAGAAGCGACTGGATGACCCGGCGCGTCAGTGGAAGATCAGTGAATCCGACTACAAGGAGCGCGAATATTGGGATGATTACATCAAGGCGTTCGAGGATGTGCTTAACAAGACGAGCACCGAACACGCTCCGTGGTTCATCATTCCTTCAAACCACAAATGGTTTAGGGACCTGGCTATCTCACAAATTATTGTCCGGGCGATGGAAGAAATGGACATGCAACTTCCCGAGCCAACTGTGAACCTTGCGGAGATTCGGCGTAAATATCATCAGGCAGCCGATCAGGCGAAATCGGACAGAAGTAAGAAACGTTAACGTTGTCCGAGATCGCGCTACCACAACGCCTGACGCTCCTGCTGGATGAGTCGTCGCTGAACAGGATTCAGCGATGGCTTTGGGTGCTCTCGACCGGAGGAACGTTGCTGGACGGCTACGCCATTTTCGTTCTCGGCGTGGCGATGCCTATCATCGTTGCTGATTTTCACATTCAACCCGGTGTGGTCGGTCTCATTGGAGCGAGCCTCGTGTTTGGTGCGGTCATTGGAGCAGGAGTTGGCGGGCCAATGGCGGACCATCTTGGCCGAAAGAAATTGATGCTCGCCGACATGATCATCATTACCGCTGGCGCCTGTATCAGTGCGGTGGCCAATGGACCGGCAATGCTTTTTGTCGGACAACTACTCGTCGGGATCGGGGTGGGTATCGATTTCCCTGTCAGTAGCAGCTATGTCTCCGAAATTCTGCCCAAGCCCAGTCGTGCGCGAATGATGGTGGCCACGATTGCCTGCCAATCTGTCGGCATGCTGCTCGCGGCAGCGGTCACGCTGTTCTTGCTAAGGAGCGGCAGCGCTCAGGCTTGGCGGCTATTTCTGGCGACGGAAGCCGCAGTTGCCCTGCTCTTTTTTGTCTTACGTATGTCGGCACCAGAAAGTCCGCACTGGTTAATGTCTCGCGGTAAATTCGCAGAGGCGGCACAAGCTTTTATTCGGATCGTTCCCGCGCAACGACAGGCAGTGTTGCAACTTACCGGAAACCAGGAGCAGCTCGCATCTCCGGTTCCGCACGTAAACGGTGGGCTGCGGATCTTATTTTCGCGTCGTTATCGGGCACGCACTGCGCTGGTGACTATTCCGTGGTTTCTGATGGATATCGCTACGTACGGCGTTGGATTGTTTACCCCGACAATTCTCGGTGCGATCGAAATCTCCAGAGGAACGCGTGGATTGAACGCACATGACTTTGGTCTCGCAGAGGGTAGCGCCATTATCGATTTGTTTTTGCTGATTGGGTTCCTTCTTGGAATCTGGATAGTTCCGCGATTCGGACAGATCCGGATGCAGGCGATTGGTTTCGCAGGCATGGCCGTGGGCATGTTGATATTGGCGGCAGCCGTCGGCCTAACGAACTCGAATTTGCATGTCCCGCTGGTGTTCGCCGGATTCATTATGTTTAACTTGCTGATGAACGCTGGTCCTAACTCGACCACGTTTACGCTCGCCCCAATACTGTTCCCGACGCAATTGCGCGCCACAGCAGGTGGATTCGCCGCAGCCATAGCGAAACTCGGCGCAACGTTCGGCGTCTTCCTTTTGCCAATCTTAAAAGAAAAATTCGGTGTTCCGAGCGTTCTTGGAATTGTATCCGGGGTAAGTCTGCTGGGTTTACTCGTAACTTTAATTTTCAAATGCGAGGACACAGAATAATACCTTTTCCGAGCAGTACAGATGGCTCCGTTTTGTTTCGCGGACAGTGAAGTGTGGCTTGAACGAGAGGTGCACCGCATTGATTGAATGAAAATCTCGCCTTGACGATTGCAGTCTTATTTCCGATATAGCCGCCTGTCCTGCGTCGCTTTGGGTCGCGTGGGGCTGCGCTTCTAGCATATGCAACCTTTTTGTGGATGGATGCGCCCCCCGCCGATTGCGATTTGGATCGCCTCCCTTTGTGCGCTTTTGACGGCCGTAACTGTCCGAGCGCAGGCGCCACAATCGGCTCCAGCGATTCCGCCGCCTCCCCACATCCGCTCCATTGACGTGGAGTACACGGGCCCTGCATCGATCAGCAAGGAACGCATTCTGGCGCAGATGCGCACAAAAGTTGGCCAGATCTATTCAAACGAGATCGTGCAGGAAGACATCAAGGCGCTGTACGGAACCGGTTACATTCGAAACGTTCGAATATTTGCTCAGCCTCAAGGCGACGGTGTGAAGGTGATCGTTGCCGTTCAAACCCAGGAGGTCCTACGCGAGATCGAAATCAACGGCGCCGAACGGATCAAACCGAAGAGACTCCGCAAAGAGATGAAGGTGAGGCTTAATCAGGCGGTTAATGAGCAGGCACTCGAGGAAGCTCGCCAGAAAATTATCGAAATTTATCAGGGGAAGGGATACAACGACGTCAGCGTTGAATACCGCGTGGAGCCAATCGACGAGAAACGCGGCACAGCGCGCGTCATTTTCACGGTGACCGAAGGCGTCAAAGGCGCGATAAGCCAGGTCCGTTTCGAGGGCAACGCACATATTACCCAAAAGGAATTACGCAAGCAGATGAAAACCCGTGGAAGAACGCTGATCTATTTCATGGATAAGACGGGTCGACTTGATGAAGTTCAGTTGGAACAGGACTTGGACAAGATCCGCGAGTACTACCAAAACCACGGCTTCATCGACGTGGAAATAAAAGAAGTGCGCAAAGATCGCACTCCAAAGGGCCCGATGATCATCACGATCGTGATTGCGGAAGGTCAACAATATCACGTCCGCAAACTGTCGATCACCGGTTACGAGCACACCACCGATGCAAGAGTTCGCGCCTTCATAAAAATGAAAGAAGGCAGCGTCTACTCGCCGAAACAGCTTCATGATGATGCCAAGGCTATTGCCGACGCATACGGCAGCGGGGGCTACGTCGATCTTGTGATTACACCTGAAGGGACGCCGGCCGGCCCGGCGCTCATAGACGTGCACTATCTCATCGAAGAGGGCGCCCGCTCGTTTGTGAACCGGGTGAATATTGAGGGGAACACGCGCACCAAGGATAAGGTTATCCGCCGCGAAGTGCTCGTTGCTCCTGGAGATGTTTTCAACACAGTCCGTGTAGACACCACGAAGAAGCGTCTGGAGAACCTGGGTTACTTTGCAAAGGTCGAGACTTATCCGGAAGACACAGATATACCGGGCCGGAAAGATCTAACAGTTTTGGTCCAGGAAAAACGCACCGGTTCCCTCAGCTTTGGCGGTGGCTTCAGCACGGTCGATAAGCTGGTAGGGTTTGCGGAACTTACCCAAGGCAATTTCGACCTGTTTAACTGGCCGTCGTTCACTGGTGGGGGGCAAAAATTCCGGTTACGTCTTCAGTATGGAACCGAGCGAAAGGATTTTGTTCTGGCGATCACCGAACCTTACTTTCTCGATCGACGTCTTTCGCTGGGTGGCCAGCTTTTTTACACCGAGGCGAATTACTTGAGCGCAGTGTACGACCAGCGCAATTACGGAATCTCATTTGAGCTGCGCAAGCCAATCAACGCATACATGTATGGTACCCTGGGATATATGCTACAGGACATCGACATCTTTAACGTGGACCCGACCGCCTCCGAATTCATTCAGTCCCAAAAGGGATCGTCCGTTGAAAGCAAGATCCTCGGGAGTCTCGTCTTTGATTCGCGCGACAATCCGTTGCTCTCCCGCCGTGGTCAGCGCATCACATTTTCGCCCATGATCGCCGGCGGTTTTCTGGGAGGCGATACCCAGATTTACGCGTTCGATCTGGAGGGATCACAGTATTTCCGCTTACCGAAGGATACCATCCTGCTCATCAACGGCGAAATCTCGACGGTCAGCCAATGGGGTAGTGGCGACCAGGTGCCGATTTATGAGCGGCTTTTCCTCGGAGGCTCGAACAATCTCCGTGGCTTTCCGTTCCGCGAAGTTGGTCCACAGGATGAAAACGGCGAGCCAGTTGGCGGTCAATCAATGGCGCGCGCGACGGTGGAATGGACCTTCCCGATCATAGAAAAAGCGCGGGGCGCAGTTTTTTACGATACCGGTTTTGTGAATAGCAGCGCGTGGTCTTTTGGCTTCAATCATATGGCCTCGGATATCGGTGTAGGCCTCCGGCTTGATTTGCCGATCGGTCCACTACGCCTCGATTACGGATATCCGATCATGCGTGACGGCTACAATGGCGGCGGCCATTTCAATTTCAACGTGGGCTACCAATTTTGAACGAATATATGTGGTTGCACTCTAACCCGATTCGTCCAACCATATCCTCTGTTTTTATGAAAAAGTCTCTGTCAATACTCTTTGCGCTGACGCTGGTTGCTCCAATTGTGGCCTTCGCACAGGGCACAGCCAAAATTGGAACAGTCGATATGCAGCGAGCGTTCAAGGATTACACTAAAACCAAGGACGCCGAGGTTAAGATCAACGACGCCAAAAACGCCGCCAAAAAGGAATACGATGACAGGGCGGAAGCTTACAAGAAGGCGCTCGATGAGATCAACAATCTGAACAAGCAGCTTGAGTCCCCGGCATTGAGCGCGGACAAAAAGACGGGCATGGCCAAGGAGCGCGATGACAAAATCGCCAACATCAAAAACATGGAACGCGAGATCAGCGACTTTCGTCAGACGCGGGAGCGTCAGTTGCAGGAGCAATTGATGCGAATGCGCGAGGGGATTGTGAAGGAAATCACCGACGTCGTCATAGAGAAAGTCAAAACCAAGAACCTCGACTTTGTGCTGGATAAATCAGGCGTCAGCATCAATGGGGTTCCTGTCGTGCTGTACGCGCCGGAAAACGTTGATTTCACCAACGAAATTATTGAAGTCCTAAACAAGCCAGGTCGCGCTACAGCTGCGGCGAGGAAGCCTGCAGCAGCCGCGTCCGTTACTCCGGCGGCAGCAAGAGCTACGAAGCCCTGAGGTTCGCTTCGAATTTCAACGATACACGCGGGCTAAACTCGCGTGTATTTTTTTGTACGGATGAAATCCGCTGCTGACACGCCAGTGGCGGTGAGCAGTTGCGAACCTCCAAAGAATGTTTTTTCGATCCCGACTCCAAACAACGATATGCGCGATTACGATCGTACTCGCGTTTGGCACCCGTTCGTTTGCTGCGGATTGGCAGGCAACACTTAGCAAGGAGCCCCGTGGGAATTTTCCAGAGTTGCGCCCTCTGCGGGCGTCCTATCGTTTTGGCTGGTCTGGAGTAACCGCGGCCACCGGTGAAGTTCACTTCACCAAGCCATCGAACGACAAGTTTGAACTCGAAGGTACAGGCCGAACCACGGGCTTCGTCCGGGCGTTGTGGAAACTGGATGTCACGTATCGCGCCTTTGCGAACTCCCAAACACTGGCTCCCATCGAAACGCAGCAAACCGAAAGCTACCGATCAAAAAAAATCGCCACCCATCTGACCTTCACCAATAGTGGAGTGACTCGATTACGAACCGAAGGCGAAGGCGCTGCCGCCAAGAAAACCACGCGCGACTTTACTTTGCCTAACTTGTTCGATTTGCACTCCGCAGCGCTTTACCTCCGCAGTCAGTCCCTCAAGCAAGGGAGCGTTTATCGTGTCGCTATTTACGCGGCAACAAACGCTTATCTCGCCACTGTGACCGTGACTGGACGAGAAAAAATCTCCGTGCGCGCCGGCAGTTACAACGCGATCAAGCTTGAGCTGCAACTAAAACACATCGGAAAACATCTCGAATTAGAGCCGCACAAAAAATTTCGTCGTGCCACAATCTGGGTATCAGACGATGCCGAGCGGCTTATCCTTCGCATCGACGCACAGATTTTCGTCGGCACAGTTTTCGCGGAATTGCAGTCGGTCCGTTTCGATAATCCAAAATAAGAACTAGTCGGGCTCCCATTGACCGCGAATCGGCGGCCCAGGCATCGGACGCATGCGCTGGCGATAGGGATTAGAAAACTGCTGGCGCGGCCCGGGCAACAAGCGCAGCGCCGCGAGCGTTTGCAGATCCAGCCGGCCAGTCACTTGCAGTCTCGCTCGCGCTTGGTAGGCACGGAGGGAGAATTCCATCGCGGGTCCGTAGATTCCGTCAATTTGTTCACGATACAGTCCAGACCGTGCGAGAACGATTTGCGCCGAGACAATCACATTGCGTTGTACGTCGGGAGGCGCGGTCTGAAACGGCGTGTCGGCAAAAACTGTCCCCGGCGAACTGGCCGGCCCCATGGGAGTTGAGGGAAAAACCTGCTGGTCCTGTGGGGCGTTACTGAAAGGCTGAGCCGGAGGGGCGGGACTTGCGGTTTCCGTCTCATCGGAAGGGGGCTCGCCGGGCACATTCCCCGTCGCAGGAGTCGGTGACGCAAATTTAGTCGTGGAGCGCGACGACGACCCGGAAGGTTTAATCCCGAGCGATCGCAGCGTCTCATCATTCAGCTCGCCGCTAACCTGCAGACCGTTACGAATTTGATACCGGCGAATCGCTGCAGTCACATTCGCATTCATGTCGCCGTTGACTTCGCCGTAGTAAAAACCTTCGTCCTTCAGAGCCTGTTGCACACTCTCAACGAGTTGGTCGGCTCGCATTAACATCATTGATCCCATGAAGATCACCGCGGCAATTGTGATTTTCATGGTCATTCGACGACGACGCCCTTTGTCTATTCAGTGCCCTTCTGACCTGTAGCTGCCACTGCTGATTTCCGCTGACTCAACGCGTCGCGATACCGCAGAACGCCGTCGGCAACCGCTGCCGCTAATTGGTCGCGATAGTCCTCGCTCACAAGTTTTGAAAGTTCGTCCTTGTTCGTAATAAACCCTCCCTCAATCAACACCGCGGGAGAAGTGACGTTTGCAATGACAAAAAATTGTTTGGCTTGCGTCCCGCGATCGACGGAGCGGGTCCGTACCACCAGCGCTTCCTGAATGAAACCTGCGAGAGTCTGGCTTTCGGGCTTGGGCGAATTGGACGGCGACTGCGAGAAAAACGGCAGCCACGACGCGAAAGTAGAGGCTGAGCTGATCTGATGCGCCGCATAATAAGTTTCCACGCCGGTCGCGACAGGTTTGTTGTCTTCGTTGAAATGAATACTGACGAAAATGCTTTCTTTAGCCCTATTCCCGAACGCTGCGCGATCCGCCAGTGATACAAAGCTGTCGCCGACCCGAGTCATCAATGTGGCGACACCTTCAGAATCGAGGAGCCGATCGACGCGGCGCGCAATGTCCAATGTCAGATCCTTTTCCATGACTCCGCCACACATTGCGCCGGAGTCTTTCCCCCCATGGCCTGGATCAAGAACCACTACTGCAAATGGTTTGGATGTCTGCGGCTGAGTTGACTTTGATTCCTTAGGAACCGCCGGATGTATCTGTTGATGAAACGAAATCCAGATAAGCGAGGCGATCATCAACAACAAGCCCACGACCCCAAGCACATTCCGGATGGCTCGTTTCATTTGTAGTCCCCGTCAGAAGAGTTCTCCTCAACATTTAATCACTGAGAAATGATGGAGCGCAATTCCTTATCTGTTAACGAACGATAACGAATTGGCCTGCTGCCATCGCGCTCCAGCACTGCCGCTTCGATTGCAGCAATGTTGAGTTGTTCCGTGCGATGTTGCGCGATTGCGTCGCGCGCGGGGACTTCTTTTGCTTCGCCGGCTTGCAACAACATGTGCCCGACGCTCCATGCGTCGAGCGCCGAGTTCACTGCCGTTTCAAAGCTGGCGTCCGGTTTGTGCTCGCTTTTAAGAAACGCTTCCATCATTTCGACCGATTGGCGCGTGCCGCTGAGCACGGCGAAATCTTGTCGCGCTCGCGCGTAGGTCGCGCCATTGCTCGCGATCTCGCCGTCATATTCTACTCGCAAAAACAAATCGTCCTCGGGGCGTGCGCCCACCTCCGCAAAAAGCATCCGCGCCAGATACGGCGGTCCATAGATCTGCTCGAACGCGCTTTTCATGACAGGACTGAGCGAATAATGCGCGAGCCGCCGCAGTGAAACATCACCAGCCGATCGGGTGAAGCCTTCAGTGCTGGCCAGTTCAATCGCGGCCATTCGCAATCGCTCGATGTCGCCAGGATGCCCAATCCCTCCCATTGCGATCCGATCGTAGATCTCGAAAAGTTTCTGGCGGGTCTGACCAAGCGTGACAAACAGAATGCCTTCGTGATAACCCAGTGCCGCAATGGGACTACCAGGGGCGAGCTGGCCTTCGATGTACTCGCGCCGGTTGGCGATCGCTTCGACCCAACGATACGGCTCTTCGATCATGCAACCATTTCTTTGAACACAGCGCCGATCTTGCTCTCGGGCAAAGTGGTGATGCCTTCGCGCGATACAATCTTGATTATGGGAAAAATCTTCCCGTTACGATCCACACCCGCTGTCGCCGTATCGGATTCCGCAGCCGTATCGAGCGCTCGCAGTGCGAGCGATACCGCTTCCTGTTCGTTCAACTTATGCAGCCGCTTCGCGCCCCACGTATTTTCATAATACAGAATGCCGCGGACGGCAGGCGACCCGGACCCTGTTGCCGCGTAATCGGTCGCTTCAAATTGCGCGCCCATTGCATCATAGAAATAAAGGCGCGCCTCAGGTTTCGAATTTCCGTCGTAAGTCGCAAAGATCGGGACTACGACACCGACGCCTTGCATGACGAACCCGAAATTGTCGCGCAACAATTTCGAGAGCGCTCGCACTTTGCCGTCCACACTCATCTCCTGGAGCTGAGTTCGCCGAAAATATTGGAGTGAATGCTCGAGCACGCGCGCCATTTCCCACGCAGTCGCAGGTACACCGGCGATGGCCATTATCGACTGTCTGTCGATTTCCAAGACCTTGTCCGCACGATCGTAGACGACAGTGTTACCCGCAGTCGCACGGCGATCTCCCGCAACCAGAACGCCGCCGGAAAATTTGAACGCAAGGATCGTTGTCGCATCGGTCGGTTGCCACGTCTGTTGTTGCGTTGCGTTTTGTGGCATCGGACCAATGGCAGTCGGCCCAAGCAGACCTTTGCGCCGCATCAGCGAAGGAAAGTCATCCGCTGCACCAGAAAAGTTCTGGTCAAATCCCAACTGTGCACGGTCCATTATTGACCGGTGCGCTGGCGATAGCGCTTGGATTGGTTGGGATCGACTTTGCGCATTTTCTTTAACAAATCCTTTGTGTCCGGTCGTGAAACGTCCGGCGAACGCGGGCCACCGCCATCGCCTTGTTTTGGTCCCCACGGAGCCGGTTCCGCCGGCTTTTGAATGCGCTCAGGCATAAAAAAACGTACGAGCAAAAGTTCGAAACGCAAGCCATCCGACACGCGGAATCATTACACCAACGCGGTGATTCGTTAACACTTGCAAAAACAACGGTTAAGCGCGGCGAACCCGCTTGTCAGATAAATGTCCCGGTGGCAAAATTCCACTGAGATGAAAGCAATCGGTGTTCTTTGCGCAATAAGCTCTCTCGCGCTTTGGACTGCTTTTGCGGAGACGCCCGCGCCGCACGAAGGAAAACTAGCGGAATCCGCGCAACTTGAAGCTTTGGCAAAAAAGATTGACGAACAAAACGTCAAGATCGACGCGCTTTCTCAAGAGATTCTCAAACTCGAGCAAGAACTCTCGCATGCTCGGCCAGGAGTAATGGTCGGAGAAGCTGCACCCGCCCCACCAACCGCTGCCGCTGCTGGAGCATCCGCATCACATTCCGCCGTCGAAGGCAACACGCACACTGTTGCGCGCGGAGAAACGCTCACATCGATCGCGAAAATGTACAAGGTGACCGTGGACGATTTGCAAAAAGCCAACCACATCGAAGACGGCCGTAAGTTGCAGGCCGGCCAAACCATCACGATTCCGACGGCATCGCCTGCTGCTTCCAGTTCGCCGTCGCCTTAACGGACAACGAGATCTCCGGTGAACCAAAAGTGGTTTCTTCGCAAGCACGAGGACGGAAGCACCTTCGGGCCTGTGCAGTTCGACCAGATCACGCGTTGGGCTGCTGCGGCGCAGATCGCGCCGCACGACACCCTATCGAGCGACGGCCAGACGTGGGTGAGAGCGCCGATGGTACCGCAGCTGAGCATGGACTGGCTCGTCGAGCTAACAAGCGAGCATTATTATGGACCGACTACGCTCGGTACCTTGCGGGAATTTATTCGGCTCGGCGAAATTGATAGCGAAACTGTCGTGATCAACAGTTGTGACGGTACTCGCCGTCAAGTCCGGGAAATGCCCGACCTGTGGGAAACCGAGCCGTCAGAGGCCGACGAGAACCAATTCCAAATTCAACTTGGCGATCCCGTCGGGCCGAGCGTAGCGAAAATGTCCGGTCGTCTCCACGAACGAATTCGCGATCTTGAGCAAACGCTTCAGGAAGAACGCCGTGCACTGGCCGAGAGCCAACAGCGTTACAACGAGCTGGAGCAAAAATACCAGAACCTTTTGCTGCGTGATCTCTCCTAGCTCAGCGATCTCGTCCGCCAAGTTGTTAGACCGGCAATCGTTGCTCTTCCGGTTCCGCAACTTCTGAGGTGACAATTTCCTCGTCAGACTCTGCTTCGCGCTGAGGCGACGACTCTAACAGACTCTGCCGGCATAACTGCGCGTATCTTTGATCGAGCACCAGCAATTCGTCGTGGGTGCCGCGCTCGACGATGCGGCCGTGATCCAACACCAGGATCTGGTCCGCACCGACGATTGTCGAAAGGCGGTGTGCAATCACAATCGACGTCCGATTCGCCATCAAATGTTCCAGCGCCTCCTGGATTAAGCGTTCGGTCGCCGTGTCCACACTGGCAGTTGCTTCATCGAGAATCAAAATGGGCGGATCCTTGAGCAGCGCCCGCGCAATTGAGAGCCGCTGTTTTTCGCCAACGCTCAATTTCACGCCGCGCTCGCCGACCACGCTCTCCAATCCCTGCGGCAAACGCTCGATGAACTGTCGCGCATTCGCGGCATCCACCGCGCGCCATAGTTCCGCGTCACTGGCCGTTGGTTTGCCCATCAAAAGATTTTCGCGAATCGATCCATTGAAGAGGAAAGCTTTCCTGCGTCACGACGCCGACGCCTTCGCGTAAAGTGCGCAGGTCGTATTCTCGAACGGGCTTGTCATCGACGTAAATCTGACCCGAGTCGAATTCGTAAAAGCGCACGAGCAAATTCACCAGCGTCGATTTTCCCGCACCAGTCGCGCCGACAAGCGCAGTCGTGGTGCCCGGTGGCGCGTGAAATGAAATGTGCCGAAGCGCAGATAACCCGTCGACGTAACTGAAGCTCACATCGTCGTAGCGAATGTCGCCGATGATGGGCAGCGCAGGCCTGTAGGGGAAGCTGACAGCTTCCCGCGTGTCATGGCGTTTTAGATGAGGGAACCTGTCAGGTGCCCCTATAGACTTGATCTTCGTTACAGCGCCCGGCTCGGCGTCTTCGTCGAGAATCTCAAACACACGTTCGCCCGCTGCGCGGCCGGCCTGCACCAATTGATTCAGCTGATGCAAACGGCTGATGGGATCGTACAGAAATGCCATGAGCATCAGGATTCCGACCAGATCGCCCAGTTGCAAGCTGCCGGTCAAAACGTCGTGACTGCCAAATCCCAGTACGAGCAACGCGCCGATTGCTTCGAACATCGACATCGACGGCGAGTAAATCGCCCATGTCCGCATCACCACCAGCGTGGCGTGCCGCAGTTGATCGCTGGCGCGATTGAAACGCGCATGTTCCTCGCGTTCGCGCGCGAAGCTTTTGATCTGACGAACACCGGCAAGATTATCGTGCAACAGCGCGTTGATATTCGACGCCGCGCGCCGCTGTAATCGATATCTCCGGTGCGCCGTGAGCGTGTAAGCGAGCGCGCCCGCAATCAGCAGCGGCAGTGGCACCAGCGCAAGCAACGCAAGCTTTGGATTCCAATAAAACATCACCGCCACTACGATTACGATTTGTAAAACCGCGACGACGCCTTGCTCGATTCCGTCGATCAACACGCGCTCAACCGAGTTCACGTCTTCGATCACGCGCGTCATCAAATCGCCGGTCGCCCGATTATCGAACCAGCGCAACGGCAGCAGTTGAATGTGCGAATACAAATCGCTGCGCAGATCGAAAATGACTTTCTGCTCGAATGTGTTGTTCAGAATGATCCGAAGCGAATTGAAAACGTGTTGAACAACAAAAGCCACTGCGGCGAGCAAAATCAGCGGAAGCAATTTGTCCGGCCGGTTCGCGCGGACCACATCCTCAATGATCCACTTGGTCACACTCGGAAACACGATCACCATCAAGGTGCCGAAGATCGCGCACGTGAGCGTTCCAGCAGCCAACCAGGGATACCGCTTTAGATACGCAAATACGCGCCAGACCGTTTTCATCGCGCGACAAATTTACCAGAACCCGGTGAATCACGCGAATGGCTGCGCCGCGTTGAATTGTTAGACCGTGATTGGCCAAGACGTGTTCGTGGTTAAGATTTGCGCGTGCCGAACGAATCGCATCCGTTCCCGGACAAAGTTCACATCGAGCAGCTTGACGTTTTCACGCGCGTCGGAGTGCCAGAGGAAGAACGGGCGAATCCGCAAAGGTTGACCGTGAGCATTTCTTTCTGGCCGTATCAGCAGACAAGCGATCTGGCGGACCACATTGAACGGACAGTGAACTATTCAACCGTAGCGGAGCAGACGAAGAATTTTTTGCGCGATCAATCGGTGAAGCTGATCGAGACACTGGCGGAAGGGCTCGCAAGTCATTTGCTCAAGAATTTTCCAATTCAAAAGGTAACGATCGAACTGCGAAAGTTCCCGTTACAAGACGCAAAATATGTTTCGATTACCGTCAGCCGAACTGCATCCGTCGGTTGATTCGAACGGAGGACTAATCAAAACGAACAGGCGCTGCACTGGCTGTAGTGTCCGCTGTCCCCAGCGGACTGGTTGTGAGGTAGCGGCGATTGGCCTCTCGCCACAGGCGGTTCAGGTGAACCGCCCCTACCAGTTTGCCGCTGAAGACAGCGGCAACTACAATTGATGGATGGAAGGCGGTAATTGGAAAACGATCTCGAGCGAGCGGCACTTCGCCAACCGGAATCTCGAAGTTGTGACGGATTGTGTGCAAACACCAGGCCGCCCCGACGCGCGAGCTTGGACGATTGTCCATCGCAAACCGGCGGTCGTGATCGCACCAATGACGCGCGATGGAAAAATCATTCTTATTCGCCAGGAACGCATCCCGATCGAGCAGGCGATTTGGGAAATGCCATCAGGTCAGATCGACGATCATGATGGCGGCGAAGATAAAATTAAGAACACAGCTTTGCGCGAAGTTCGCGAAGAAACCGGTTACGAGTTGGCCCCAAACGGCGAACTTATTTCGTTAGGTTATTTTTTTTCTTCACCGGGATTTACAGATGAGCGCGGTTATTTTTTTCTGGCCCGTCCGGTTCAACCCTGTGCAGAAGGCCCGGACCGCGAGGAAGGCGAATCGATTCTCGATTGCCGCGGATTCAACAGCGAAGAGATTCGCCGCATGATTGTGGACAATGAAATTCGCGATGCCAACACGCTTGGCATTTGCGCCACGCTCGCCGCTCGCGGCCTTTTATCGCTCGCGACGCGCTGAGCTTCCGGACCGATGGCGCTGCGAGACATTTTCAAATTTCGCGATCCTCCCGAGAGCGAAACGTCCAAGCCATTCCTCGAGCACTTGGAAGACCTTCGCTGGACCATCGTAAAGATCGCTCTCACGCTGGGTATCGCGATGATTGTTTGTTTCACGCTTCGCTCGACACTGGTGCGCGTTATTCAGGCGCCGCTTAACCATCTCGGGTCACAAGTCGGGACACTCAAAGCGCTCGGCATCACAGATTCAATCGTGATTTCATTTCATCTGGCGTTTTACGCCGGGATCGTTTTGTCCTTCCCGCTGCTGTTGTATTTTCTTGCGGAATTCGTTTTACCGGCGCTCACAGCCGTGGAGAAACGGTTTATATTTCCAGCGATTGCCGTCAGTTTCGCGCTGTTTCTGCTTGGTGTGCTGGTCTGCTATTTCTGGTTGCTGCCGAAAACGATTCTGTTTTTCTTTCGCGACACCGAATCGCTCGGCTGGGCACCGACGTGGACCGTGCAGCAGTATTACTCATTCGTGACGCGATTCACGATCGGATTTGGTCTGGCGTTTGAACTGCCGGTCGTCGTGCTGGCGCTGGTTCGATTCGGGCTGATCACCTACCGATTTATGGCGCGCACCCGCCCCTATGCCCTCGTGCTCATCTTTATTCTGGCAACAATCATCACGCCGACGCCTGATATTCTGACTTTGATCGCCATGGCGCTGCCGATGTGTCTGCTATACGAAAGCTGTATCTGGATCGCATGGCTGATGGAGCGCCGCGCATCGAAACGGATCGCCAACTAAAATCGCGTGCAGCATTCGCCTCAGAATCTTCTCTTCAGCGCATTTGCGTTCGTACTCGGCGCGGTGGTCGGATCGTTTCTGAACGTTTGCATCTACCGCTGGCCGGTCGATCTCTCCATCAATCGGCCGCGTCGCTCGTTTTGTCCGCAGTGCAAACAACCGATTCCATGGCATCACAATCTTCCGTTGATCAGTTGGCTCGCGCTTGGCGGCCGATGCGGAAATTGCGGAGCAAAAATTGCGTTCCGCTATTTCGCGGTGGAACTCGTTACCGCAATTCTGTTCCTTGCGATCTGGCAAAGATTCCCATCGCAGGTGGCGATTTCGTACTGGATTTTCGTTTCGTTTCTGATCGTCGGAACGTTTATCGATTTTGAGCATTTCATTATTCCGGACCGGGTGACGATCGGCGGAACAATCGCGGGTGTGGCTTGCAGCGTTGTTGTTCCAGCTTTGATGCAGACCAATTCGCGAGTGGCAGCCGGTGTTCGCGCGGCACTGGCGGCTGCACTCGGCTATGTGATTCTCTGGATCGTACTCGAAGCGGGAAAAATTGCTTTTGGCAGAAAACGGATCGTGTTCGACGCGCCGACGACGTTTACATGGAAAAAACGCGACGACGACGCCGATTTCATCGTGGGCACCGAAGAGAGTCTTTGGAGCGAATATTTTGCCCGCGAAAAAGATCGTCTTCTGCTCCAGTGCGACGAAGTTCGGATCGACGATCGCGAATATGGAAACGTGACGCTCGATTTTCGTTACGATCGCGTGAATGCGGATGGCGACGTGCTCATGCTCGATGACGTAACGCACATTTCCGGTGTTACGCGCAAGCTCGTCATCCCGCGCGAAGCAATGGGACGCGGTGACCTGAAATTTCTTGCCGCGATCGGCGCATTCCTCGGGTGGCGCGCGGTGTTGTTCAGCTTGTTCGCAGGATCACTTCTCGGTTCAGTGATTGGCTTGGTTACCCTGGTCGTCGGTAAACCTGTTTGGTCAGCCAAATTGCCCTTTGGACCGTATCTGGCGTTCGGCGCATTGACCTGGATGTTTTTTGGCGAAACCGTTCTACGCTGGTACGGAACGCTGCTCAGCCCGTAATGCCATTGGCCACTTGGGCAGGGCGACGGCGAAAAAAATTATGAGAGCGCTGAGGAGCCCGTCGCGGTGAAATGATCTTCACGAACGCGCGTTTGATTTTTCCCGATGGAATTCGCGATGGGCTTGAAGTTGTCGTGCAACAGGGAAAAATCGCTGCGATCCGCGAGCGATCCCTGGCGCACGGGAAACATGAGGTCATTGATCTCAATGGAAATTATCTCGCGCCCGGTTTTATCGATCTTCATGTGCACGGCGCGCTTGGCCGCGATACAATGGAAGCCTCGGCCGAAGCGTTTCGCTCTATTTGCGATTTCCACGCGAGCGGCGGCACGACATCACTTCTGCTCACGACGGCTACGGCGCGTCTTAACGAAATCGTCAAGGTGTTGCGAGCGGTTCGCGATTTTCGATCAGCGATCAGTCCGATTGTCGGTGTTCATGTCGAAGGGCCGTTCATTTCGAAAGCGAAACCCGGAGCGCAACGGGGCGAGTTTATTCAGGACCCGTCACCGGCTGCTGTGCGGCAGTTGCTTGATTACGCGGACGTGCTGAAGCGTGTGACGATCGCGCCTGAACTTCCTGGAGCTCTTGAAGCGATCGAAGTCTTCCATTCTCATAAGATCAGCGTGAGCGGCGGACACAGCGACGCGTGGGATGAAGATGCAAGGGCGGCATTCGAGGGCGGTATGCGCAGCGTGACGCACACATTTAACTGCATGTCGAGCGCGCGCCGTCGTGGCATTTATCGGGTCGCCGGTTTGCTCGAGTTTGCGTTGAGCGAACCAGACATCGTTTGTGAACTGATCGCCGACGGCCATCACGTTTCATCCACGCTGATGAAAATGTTGTATCGCGCGAAAGGAGCCCATGGAATCTGTCTCGTGACCGATGCAACGCCTGGTGCCGGATTGCCGGAAGGATCGCGGTTCGCACTCTTCGGCAAGGAGTGCATCGTCGAAAAAGGAGTCTGCCTACTGGCTGATCGTTCTGCGCTCGCGGGCAGCGCCGCACGCATGATCAACCTCGTACGCATGATGGTGCGCGAGGTGAACGTTCCGTTGAATGAAGCCATCGCAATGGCGACGGAAAATCCTGCACGCGCTATCGGTCTCGAGGCGAAAGGTCACCTGACCGTCGGAGCGGACGCCGATTTGGTTGTGCTGTCGCCGCAGTTGGATGTGGTGCGAACGTTCCGCAGCGGCGAACAAATCTGGTCTCATTAACACTGTGGCTTCGGCCCGGTGTGTGCCTTCGCTGCGCAGTTCAAGCCATTTTTAACGGCTTCCCTCTTTGATTAAACCGTTCAAACGGTTCGCATTGTTGAGCTGTTTTTTCACCGAGCTAAAGCCGCGGTGTTAATGGCAATCTAGAGCGACATCAGAAATTCCGCGATGTCGAGCGCTGCGCGTGGGCGGCTCAGCTTGCTAATGTTTCCGGCCCATTCCCGCCATTGTTTTGCGCCGTCATCGAACGCGCGCTGCACCTGAGCGACAACTTCTTCTGGCGACTGGGCCATCGCGCCCGAATTCGTTTCGACGATCAAGCGGGCATTGCCTTCCTCCTGACCGGCGACGACGTGGTTGATGATCATAGGACATTTTGCAGCAATCGTTTCCTGCACCGTCGCGCCACCGGCTTTGCCGATAAGCAAATGGTTCTCGTGCATCATGCGGGGGAGTTCGTTCGTCCAGCCAATGACCTTTATTGGGTGACCATCTGCGGCCGCGTCAATGCCGGACCGGAGTTCATCATGGCGACCGATCGTGACCGTGAGATCCAGATCAAGCTTCGCAAGCATACGCACCAGTTCTACCGCGCCGCGCTTCGCGGCGTTGATTGTGTACAAGACCCGCCGGTTGGAATTAGTGGAAGGCAATGGACGATCTTCAGCGAAATCCGCAAACTTCGGACTGACCGGAAATCCAAAGACTTTGATTTTTTCAGAGGCGACGCCGCCGCTCCGCAGGACGCTTGCGCTTTGCTCGTTTGCAACAATGAAATAATCCGCAGGGCTTCGATACCAGGAGGCATTGATGGTGATCGAGTCGGTGACAACCACCACACATTTGCAGACTCGGTCGGCTCCCAAAATTTCATGAAGCACATTGGCGTAGGCGGGAAAAGAGCAGACGACGATGTCCGGCTTAAACCGGTCGAGCACGGGACCAAACTGCGCCTTCAACCTGCTCAGTCGCCGAAATTCCGGTGCTGTAATCTGTCTTGCGGTCGAGCCAGCGATAAACAAATCCCCAGGCCCGTGGCGCAGAATTCACCAGCGCCAGATAGCTTCGGCGCACCAGATCGTTGATCGGCCCGTACGCTTCGGCAAACAGATCTCGCAATTCCACGGCAGCCTGATCCGAAGCAACGCGAGCCAGCCCGTCGCGCACTCCTCTGGCGGCACTGTTATGACCCTCTCCAAAACCGGCAGTGAGAATCAATATTTTCTTCTTCATCTATCGTTAGGCGACATGGACTACGATCGAAGACACACACACAGCGGGTAATCCCCCGCGAAAGCATTTGGACTTTAATGGATATTTGTGGCCGGCAAAGTAAACTCCTGCGGAGATGAAATATCTCAGATTGATTTGGCGCATTGCACGCCGGCTGGTTTGGGAAACCGCGATGGACAACACGACCGGGCTGGCCGCACAAATGGCGTATCTGCTTCTTTTCGCGCTCGCTCCCGGCACATTGTTTTTCTGGCATCTACTGGGGCTGTTCGGCACTGACCCCAATAGGTTGCATCGAATGTTTGTTCTTTTGAAAAGCTTCATGCCACCAGATCCAAAAGTGCAGGACATTCTGGACTCTGCCATGGCGAGCGTGGTGGTGACAGGCACCAGCGGGCTGCTCGCGAACGCCGGCATCATCCTTGGAATTTATTTCGGCACCGTTTTCATCGCTACGGTTTCACGCGCACTCAGCCATATGCACGGAGTCCGGGAAGATCGCCACTGGTGGTCCAAATACATCATCTCATTTTTCATGCTTTTCTGGTTTGGGATTGTCATCGTATTTAGTTTTAATGCCGTCGTTTTCGGCGAAAAGCTGGCCGGCATTGCAGAGGTAAATTGGCAACTCTCATTTCCGCTCCAGGCGTGGATCGCCGGGTTGAATCTGCCGTTGACCGGCCTGGCGTTGGTCGGGCTCGCGCTGGCGCTTTACCTTCTCACGCCGGAGAACTATTTGACTGTTCGTCAGGCGCTGCCAGGCGCAGTTTTCTTTGCAGTCGGTTGGATCATCGCGACGAAACTTTTCCAGCTGTACGTGGCACGATACGATCGTTATAACCCGACTTATCTCGCGCTGGCGTCGATCATTGTGCTGCTCACGTGGATGTATTTGACTTGTCTGCTGCTGTTGCTGGGAGGCAAATTGAACGCCATCATTCGGCGCGAGCGCCAGAAGATGCGCGTTGCCCAGCCTGTCGCGCCCGCGCAGGCAGCGCCACTGACCTCATCGACGAATCCGTAAAGTTACCGATAAACGACGGCGAAAAGACGAAACTCTTTGTGTTTGTAACTTTTTTCACAAATCGCTGCTGTAAGCGTTGATCGCGTCGCGCGCTCTGTTACGCTCCGTCGCAGTGGTGCGATTTCGCATTTGGCTTGCAACTGCGCTCGCATTTGGCGCATTGGCCGCGGGTCTCCTTTGCGGTCAGGTCAACGAAGGAAAACATCGCGACCAATCCGAGGAAACCGAGGCACACTCGGCGTCAACTCCCAAACCAAAGAAATCTCCGACACCGAAAGAGAAGCGACACCATACCCCAACGCCGAAACCAAAAACGGCGAAAAAGAAATCCGACGCAACAAAAAGCGCGAAATCGAAGTCCGCACAAGACGAAGAGACGCCTAAGCCACGAAAAACGCCAACGCCGCAAGTAGAAGAGCACGCCGCGTCCGAACCAGCAGCGTCGCCGCCACGGGCGCTTGCCGTGCCAACGCCAGCACCTTCGCCACAGCCGAAGCCTGCGCGTGCCGGTTCAGCCGGCGGACCGGCTCAGGTTGTAATCGAAAAATCAGGGATCGAGGAGGACCAGGGATTCGAGCCTCCGCCGTCGCCGCCGCCGCGCCGAGGTTTTTGGCCATGGAGTCGTCCAGTCACGTACCGCTACCTATCAAGTTCGGTAGTCGAAGCGATCCGGCGCGCGCCAGTGAAACGGCGTCGCTGGCAGTTCATTGTCGTGCACAACAGCGGCACGCGGCAGGGCAATGCGCGTGTGTTCGATTATTACCACAAGCACGTTCGCCGCATGCAGAACGGTCTCGCCTATCACTTCGTCATCGGGAACGGCACATCAACCGGCAACGGCCAAGTCGAAGTTGGCGATCGATGGCGGCGTCAGATAAACGGTGGTCATGTGCACAGCGATTATTTAAACAATATCTCCCTCGGCATTTGTCTCGTAGGCGATTTCAATCGAGACCAGCCAACGCGCGCACAGCTCGACGCATGTGAGGAACTCATTCGCTTTCTGCGAGATCGCTGCGGCAAAACCGAGAGAGGCCCGATACCGGTGAAGCCACACCGCGACATCAACCCACCCCGCTGGCCCACGGATTGCCCGGGCGATGCTTTTCCTTATTCGTGGTTCCGCAGGTTCTAACAGTTCTACGTCATCCTGAGCGAAGCGCAGCGAAGTCGGAGGATCCCGCGAAATTACTGATAAAGTTTGCCACGGGATCTCTTGTCTGCGCTCGAGAGGACAGATTACTTCCGCGTGGCGACAATCAGATTCGCTTCCTTGTAATTCCATCGGTAACCGAATCCGAAGTCGAGCGGCAGCGGATTGGTTTGTTTGTAGAGTTCCTGCATTCGGGGCTGATAATGTTGTTTGAACATGTCGATGGGGCCGAGATAAACACCAAAAAAACGCAGATTCCACTTGTTAGGATCGAAGTTTGCGAGCGGAATGCCTGAATCGTCCTGCACGATCATGTTGCTATGATCGAGAATGAAATTGCGAATAGTGGTAAAACCGCTTTCGAACAACAGATACGAAGGCGATTTTAGAAAACTCGCGCCCGTGCCGAGACGTTGGCAAAATTTCAGGAAGCCGGGACTCGCTTTGATGCCGCCGTCGGAAATATCGGTCGTAAAATAATATAGTGTCTGTGCAGTGCCGGACTGGTTGTCGGTGTAACGAATGCGCACTCCGGGGGTGCTACCGCCTTTTCTACTCGATGCGGCTTCTTCAAATGCGCCGCCGCTGTTGAGCGATCCCATCGAGACACTGGTGATCGATTTGTCCGCGCGCGCGATGCAGGTGTAAAGAATGGGCAGCACGCCGTTCAGGTTCTGCGCGTGCAGATCGACCTTCATATCTTTTGTGATGAAGTACGTCGTATTGAGCGAGGACTTCATCGCGTTCTCCAGATTTCCCAGCGCGCCGGACAAGTTCGCGATGCGTATCGGGTCCGGAGGCGGGCCGAGAGCTTCTTTCCCGCAGAGCACGTACACCGCCGCCTTTGGAAAGAATTGATCCACATACAAAAAATCGGGCCCACTGAACATATAAAACACCACGGGTTTTGGTTGAGCTGATTCGCGGAGATATGTCGCCTGCCATCCCTGCAATTTCTGGAGCTGCCTGAGGTTTACTTTTGAGAATTGCTCTTCAAAGAATGCGGAATGCGCCTGCCAGGCTGGATCGCGCGTCAGCGGCGCGAGCGGTGAATTCTCCGATACCGGCATCCCCGCGAGAAAGCGTGCAACTTCATTTGGACCGGTGTTCACCGGAATTGCGCGCGGCGCAACTTCCGGATTTTCCTGAGCGCAAACCGTCAGTGCACTCACAAGACTGAGAACTATCGATACAGCGGTGCAATTTGTTTTCATGGCGAGTGATCACTGCGTTTTTGCGCGCAGAAATAGAGCAGCAGACCCGACAGCGCCGTTGCCAAGCCGGCCAGCGATTCCGCAGTGTGCGAGCGCAAGAGATAAAACATCATCCAAATCGTGATTATCGAAAAAACAACAGGAGGAATGGGGTAAAGCCAAACCCGGTATGGTCGCGTAATTTCGGGACGCGTGAAACGAAGCACGATCACGCCCAGCACAGCAAGCAGCGAGCAGAGCAGCAAACTAAATTGCGTGTAGCGTACCACGTCCTGAAAGCTTCGAGTCAGCAGAAGTAGATTCACGAAGAGCAGTTGCACGAAAATGGCATTGGTAGGGATACCCTGTTTATTTTTGCCGCCGAGCCATCGCAGCAACCAATGATCTTCACCCATGGACATGGTCACGCGTGGCCCAATCCACGTCATCGAACTGATGGCGGCGACCAGACCGAGACAAATGATAGCGCCAGCAAATCGGCCGCCGTTCTCGCCAAAAATGTGTTTCCCTGCGATTAATGCGACGTCGAGCTGGTCTTTCAATTCCTCAGCAGGTGTGGTCGCGAGAAAGATGGCGTTAAGCAGCACATAAATCACGATCACCAAGCCGGTGCCGGCGAGCAGTGAGCGCGGCACGTTTTTCTCAGGTCGCTTGATCTCGCTGCTGATATACACTGACGCGTTCCAGCCGGAGTAGGAATACATCACGTAAACCAGAGCGACCGCGAACGCTCCGCTGAATATCGCGGCTTTGTCTCCATGGACAGGCAAGAAACTGATCGGTTGCTTTGATGGAGCAAAGAAGCCCGCCCCGATCAGCGCGCCGATAAGAAGCAATTTCACGAGCGTCGAGATATTCTGGAATGCGCTCCCTACTCGCAGATTTCCCACATGAAAAATGGTGACTATCCAAACAACCACGAACGACAGAACAACCGCCGAACGCGTGCCGAAAACTCCGTTGAAATATTGCCCAAACGCCATCGCTGCCAGTGCAACGGGCGCTGCAAATCCAACCGTAGCAGATACGAATCCCGCCATGAACCCAACCGCTGGATGATAAATTTTCGAGAGAAAATGGTATTCGCCACCGGAACGCGGCATTGCCGCCGCGAGTTCGCCGTAACAGAGCGCGCCGCAGAGCGCGGCAATTCCACCGATGACCCAGAGCATCAGCAGCGCGAATCCAGACTGAATATCTTTTAATTGAAAGCCGAGGCTGGTGAAGATGCCGGTGCCAATGATGTTGGCGATCACGATCGAGCACGCAGTCACGAAGCCGATGGTGCGCTTCGGCGATGCAGACTTAAGAGCAACACGCTGGGTAAGTGTGGTCATCCGTGGCAAATTCTATTCAAGTTTCTTACTCCGGAATGCCGAACATCCAAGCTTCAACGCCAAGATTGGTTTCATGCTTGGCCAGAGCACTTTCGTCGGTTGTCAGAAGTGCTTGCAGGCCTCAGTTTGCAGCACCATGAACGCACATTCCACGCTCTCCATTGAAACAGCCACGCAGTTGGCAGTTTTCCTTGCTAATCGTCCCGGCGCATTAGCGCGCGTGTGTGATGCGCTGGCCAATGCCGGGATTAACATTTATGCGTTGGCTACATCCGACACTGTCGATCATACCGTTGTACGGATGGTGGTGAGCGATCCCACAAGGGCTCTCATGCTCTTGGGCGAAGCCGGAGTGCTCGCGATTGAGACCGACGTGCTCAGTATCGAGACTGCTAGCGAGCCCGGTGTTCTGGGTAAGATCGCCGAGCGCCTCGCCGAGGCAGAAGTGAACATTGAATACACCTATCTCGCCGCCGGCCGCGCAGCGGAAAAAGGTCTGATTGTTTTACGACCATCGAATGTCGAAAAGGCGCGACGCGTGCTTGAGGGGCTTTAGGAAAATCGTTCGGCCGCCTCGTCCCTCATGGACGAATCTCGATTGTCGCGCCGTCCGGTGTAACCCGCCAGAGTTCCGCGATCTCTTCATCGGTAACTGCGATGCAACCGGCGGTCCAATCGTTCCAGCGATGAAACGCACCAATCCAGCCGCGTCCGTTTTGAATTCCGTGGATCATGATGTCATAACCCGCCGAAACTCCGCGTGCAGCGGCACGCTTAAGGTCTTCATCCGATGGATAAGAAACGTGCAGCGCGAGATGGAAACTGCTTTGCGGATTTCGGCCATCGATCTTGTAGATCCCTTCCGGCGTTTTCATGTCGCCTTCTTCCTGCTTCGCGCCTAGCGGGCTCCGACCCAAAGCGATTCGATACGCCTTTATCTGATTACCATTTCGAAACACCGACAATCGCCTCGCTGATTTTTCCACGACGATGCGATCGATCGTGGTTCCGGCTGGCAAGGAATTCCAATTGTGATGCGCGTAGAGCCAAATCGCGAAAGCACAAATCAGAATTAGGGCGGCGAATATTATCGTGAGTTTCACGTTGTGAGGTTTCGATTCGAGTTTCAAGCAAACACAACGCGTCAGAATTTATCCCGCGCCGTTCCTCATTGCTAACGTTGGACCAATGCCGGATAAATGCGCGGCGCGTTTATGACTCAAGTACGAAGGCTTCTCGGTCAGCCGTATCCGCTGGGCGCAACCTGGATGGGTAACGGCGTGAACTTTGCGATTTTTTCCGAGCACGCCAGCAGCGTTGAGCTCTGTTTGTTCGACAGCATGGAAGACGCGAAAGAATACGTTCGAATCCCGATCAATGAGTCTACTGACCAGGTGTGGCATGTCTTTTTGCCCGACGCCCGGCCGGGACAGTTGTACGGTTTTCGCGTATCCGGCCCGTACGAGCCAGAGAGAGGCCTGCGTTTCAACAGCTCGAAGCTCCTCCTCGATCCGTACGCGAAAGCAATCGTGGGAGCAGTGAACTGGGCAAATGAAATGTTCAGTTATGTCATCGGCGGTGAGAAAGAAGATTTAACTCAGGATTCTCGAGACGATGCGCAGTGCGTCCCGAAATCACTCGTGATCGATTCCGGATTCGACTGGCAGAATGACAAGAGACCGGCGATTCCACTGCACGAATCCGTGATCTATGAAGTGCACGTGAAAGGTTTCAGTAAACTTTGGCGGGACTTGCCTGGGCATTTGCGCGGCACCTACGCCGGCCTCGGTAGTCCGCCTGCGATCGACTATTTCAAAAAGCTTGGTGTGACTGCAGTGGAACTGCTTCCCGTCCACGCTCACGTCAACGAAAAACTTTTGGTTGAGAACGGCCTAACGAACTACTGGGGTTACAACACGATCGGCTTTTTCGCTCCGCATGCAGAATATTCCAGCAGTGGACAAATGGGCCAACAGGTCGCCGAGTTCAAAGCGATGGTGCGTAGCCTGCATGCCGCCGGCATCGAAGTAATTCTCGATGTGGTTTACAATCATACCGCGGAAGGAAATCATCTCGGACCAACGCTTTGTTTCCGCGGAGTCGATAATCTTTCCTACTATTGGCTGCACCCAGAGAATCCCCGGTTCTATCTCGATTTCGCAGGCACCGGTAACAGTTTGAATCTGCTTCATCCACGGACGCTACAACTGGTGACCGACAGTTTGCGGTACTGGGTGGAGGAGATGCACGTGGACGGATTTCGATTCGATCTCGCAACCGAATTAGCGCGCAATCATTCGGGATTTAATACGCTGCATCCGTTTTTCCAAGTAATTCAGCAGGACCCGGTGCTCTCGCAGGTGAAGTTGATCGCAGAACCGTGGGATGTCGGGGAAGGCGGCTATCAGGTAGGCAACTTTCCCCAGCCTTGGTCGGAATGGAACGGGAAATATCGCGACTCGGTCCGTAGTTTTTGGAAAGGCGATGAAGGCCGCATTGGTGACATGGCATATCGACTCACCGGAAGTCCCGATCTTTATGAACATCACGGCCGACGGCCTTATGCGAGCGTCAACTTCGTTACAGTCCATGATGGGTTCCCGCTGACTGATTTGGTCAGCTACAACGAAAAGCACAACGAGCTGAACAATGACGAGAACCGCGATGGCGAGAACAATAATCAATCGTGGAATTGCGGCGTCGAAGGTCCGACGAACGACCCACAGATTAATGCGTTGCGCGACCGACAGCGCCGCAATTTTCTCACGACACTGTTTCTTTCCCAAGGCGTGCCGATGCTCTGCGGCGGTGATGAGTGGGGTCGGACACAAGACGGAAACAACAATGCTTATTGTCAGGACAACGAGATCAGTTGGTTTAACTGGGAACGTGACGAAAAGCAGAATCAGTTGTTTGAGTTCACGCGAAGATTGATACAGCTCCGAAAAGAACATCCGGTTTTTCGGCGGCCGAAGTTCCTAAAAGGTCGTCGCATCCGCGGCTCGGAGATTCGAGATGTGATGTGGTTCAATCCAGGTGGCAACCAGATGACGGAGGAAGAATGGACGTCGCCGTTCGTGCGATGTCTCGGCATGCTGTTGAGTGGGGATGCAACCGATGTGCTCAACTTCGAGGGAGAAGCAGTCCGTGACGACACGTTTCTGCTATTGATCAACGCGCATTACGAGCCCATCGCCTTTGTCTTACCTGGCCAGGAACATCTCGAGTGGCAATTGATTCTCGACACGAGCGACGCCGCGGGTTTTGTGGCGGAGCCAAAAGGATTTGCCTCCGGTGATGATGTCGATCTCGCCGGGCGAGCTTGTTGTTTGCTGCAACTTGTCGGCGGCACACAAGCTCAGGCGCGCGAAGAGTCCTGGAAAAAGCGGCACGTTGAATTTCCCCGGTTCAGCGCCGAGGAAGAACGCGAGAGACGCAGCGGGTGACCGACGCCCTCACGTGCGAGCATACAAGTTTCAAACAAGCGCAATGTTGCAACGGCTAACGATTTTACTTATAGGATAGCAGACACGTGCGCGGTCACGTGCGCCGCCAGTGATTTGCCATGACACCGAGTTCTCTTGTGATCGTCACTGATCGCGGCAGCTTGAAAGCCTATCGCGTGAACGAAACGCCGACACGCGGACCGAGCCTGCAGCTTGTGCAAGCATTCGACATGACTGACGCGCACGGAAGACTCGTCGATAAGGTGAGCGACTCGGCTGGGCGGTTCCCTGTAACCGAAGGCGCGGGTGCGCACCGCGGGCCGGCGTCAATTGCCGAGCGCACGCAGTTGGCCACGGAAACGGACCGCCGAATTCAAAAAGAGTTGGCCGACCAAATCGCGAAAATTGTTTCGCAAAACGGAAAGGACGGCTGGTCATTTGCAGCACCTGCGGAAATCCACGCGGCGATCGTAGATTTGTTGCCTGGCGATGTGCGACAGCGAATTGTCGAACACGTGAAATCGGATTTGGTAAAAGTGGAACCGGCCAGACTGATCAGCCATTTCCGATCGTTGCGGGAAATTTGAATGGAATGGTGGAACCGCGATTTTTTGTTCCCTCAATGGCGAGTAGCGCCGTAGTATCTAACTAATTATGCAACTGCCTGTTAAGATCTCGTATCGGGGTCTGGAAAAATCTGACCAGATCGACAATCTCATTTTGGATTATGCAGAAAGACTCGAGAGATTTTGTGATCACATTAACCGCTGCGATGTCGCAATCGAACAAACCAATCACAACCATCACAAAGGCAATCCATACCGGTGCCGCATCGACGTGACCGTAGCGCCGCGCCACGAGCTTGTGGCCGATGAAAGGCAGATGGATAACGGTACTCACGAACCCATGAAGAAAGTCATCCACGACGCATTTAAAACCATGGAGCGGGAACTATGTCGTGTTGTGGACAAGCAAAGGCGCGACATTAAAACCCACGCCGACACGCGTTCGCCGAAATAATCCCGGCTGCCAGACGGAACGCATTGTGCGAAAGATGTTGGCAGCGGGCCAAGCTGGACGCCGTCAGCACGTAAGTCGCATGCTGTAGACGTATTTTTTTCGTCCCGAACAAATCAGTCCACGACCGGGTTCGCTCGTTTCCACCTGTAACTTCGGCTGGCAAGCTTTGCCATCGCGCGGGATCAAAATGTGACGATTTCAAATTCTGTCCGCCAGTTGCGGCGGTTGCCGCGCGGTGTCGCATTCGCGATGATTTGACCGAAAGTCGCAGCAGGAACGAAGATAAGCCCGACTCATGCATATCACGGAAATCATGCGGGGAGATTCTCCTACGTTTTCGTTCGAGTTCTTTCCGCCCAAGACGCCACAGGCCGCGGAGACGCTCTATCAGACGATTCGCGATCTCGAATCATACATGCCCGGTTTTGTCAGCGTGACTTATGGCGCCGGTGGCTCGACGCGTGAGTTGACCCATGATCTCGTGGAGCGCATTCAACACACGACAAAACTAGACCCCATCCCGCATCTTACCTGTGTCTGCCACAACAAAGAGGAAATCGAAACGATTCTCCGCCGATACGCAACGTCACTTATTGGTAACATTCTCGCGCTCGGCGGCGATCGACCGGCCGGGATAGCTTACGATAAATCGCGCGACTCGTTCCAACATGCGATCGACCTGGTGAAATTTATTCGCCGTTTCAACGAATCCGGCGGCCATCCTGACCGCCGAGGTTTCGGGATTGGAGTCGCTGGTTTTCCCGAAGGACATCCGGCCACGCCAAACAGACTGGTTGAGATGGATTATTTCAAAGCAAAGGTCGACGCCGGCGCTGATTACATTGTCACACAACTGTTTTTCGATAATCGCGACTTTCTCGATTTCAAGGAACGCTGCGCGCTCGCGGGTATTCACATCCCAATTATCGCCGGAATCATGCCGATTACCTCCATTCGCGGACTGAAACGCATGGCCGATCTGGCTGGGGGCTCGCGCTTTCCTGCGAAGCTATTACGTGCTCTGCAGCCTTGCCAAAATGATCCCGAGATGGTCAGGCGCGCTGGAATTCAATACGCACTGGATCAATGCCATGATCTTATCGTTAATAACGTTGCCGGTATTCATTTCTATACGCTCAACCAGTCCGACGCTACTCGAATGATCTTCGACAGCCTCGGCATTCCGCGTCATCGAAACCTGCAAGCTTCCAGCGTCTAGCTGGAGCAAAATGATGGGGCCGGACTTTAACGGGCGTGGCGTGCGTTTAACACACAGCCGGTAACATTTGCGCAGACTGCGGGCGTGCGCACACTCTCAGGGTGTTGACGGTCCGCCGCGTTATTTTCTGGCAAGGTGCAGCGGTCGTCGCTGCGATTGCACTCGCGGTAATGCTTTCCCGCTTCTTTCCAGTTGTCAGTCTCGTTGAGGCCCTGCAAGAGCGTGTGATGAGTTGGGGCGCTTGGGCCGGTATCTGCTATCCATTGCTGTTTGCAGCTTGTAATATCCTTCTGTTGCCGGGAGGCGTCCTCGCTGTGGGAGGCGGTTTCTTCTTCGGACTATGGTGGGGATTTTTGATCGTGTTTGCAGGCAACATCGTTTCGACGGCGATTTCGTTTTCGCTGAGTCGTTTCGTCGCTAGGCGGTGGTTTCAGCGAAAGCTCGCAGCTAACCCGACATTGACGGCGCTTGGTCCCGCTGTTGAAAGCGAGAGCTGGAAGATCATTTTCTTGAGCCAGTTGCATCCGCTATTTCCCACCAGCCTGCTGAACTACTTTTATGGGCTGACCCGAATCCGCTTTAGCACCTACATGCTTTGGGCTTCGATTGGCCGTATGCCTGGCCTTTTCTTTTACGCGTACGTGGGGACGCTGGGGCAACTTGCGGTGCGCATCATGCGCGGCAAAAGTTACCCGCGAACGCTCGAGTATTGGATCTGGGGCGGCGCGTTCATAACAACCGTGTTATTACTGGTGGTATTGGGTCGTGTCGCGCGGCGGGCGTTTCAAGCGCCAGTGGAAGGAGGGTTCAGCAGAACTCAAAAAGACCGGTTAGAACCTGGCCATGTTGTATAGATAATGATCTGGTAATGAACTACGTATGTTTAAATTATCTAACAGTTACGACGTAATCGTAGTGGGGAGCGGCCATGCCGGAATCGAAGCGGCGCTAGCGGCTGCGCGAATCGGCTGCCGCACACTAATGTTGACCCAGAACCTGGATACTGTCGGGCAGATGTCGTGCAACCCTGCGATAGGCGGACTGGCAAAAGGACATATTGTTCGCGAAATCGATGCCATGGGAGGCGCGATGGGGCTTAACGCGGATGCAACCGGAATTCAGTTTCGAATGCTGAACCAACGAAAGGGCCCATCAGTACGTGCCCCCAGAGTTCAATGCGACAAAAAGGCGTACCAATTTCGGATGAAAGCAGTTTTGGAAGGGGCGCAGAACCTCGACGTTAAACAGGCTACTGTATCGCGCGTTATCGACCAGGCCGGAGAGGTGATCGGTGTCGAGACTGACATGGGCATTGCGATTGCCGCTCGGACCGTCATAATCACCTCTGGGACATTCTTGCGAGGACTTTTGCATGTCGGCGAAAACAGCAAGCCAGGTGGACGGATGGCGGATGCGAGTTCAAGCCTCAGCGCAAGCCTGCACGAGATGGGTTTTCAAGTGGGGCGATTCAAGACCGGCACGCCTTGCCGCCTGAATGGGCGATCGATTGATTTTACACGGTGCTCGATTCAGCTCGGCGATGAACCGCCTTCTGGGTTCACTTTCAATCCTGACGAGATCGGTAGTGGCGTTGGCGAAATCTTCACATTAAACCGGGTTCGGGATGGTGAGTTCCACGTGGAACAATTGCCCTGCTGGATTACCCACACCACTCAAAACACGCATGAAATCATCCGATCGAATTTGCACCGATCACCGCTGTATGCCGGGCGAATTAAAGGGGTTGGTCCGCGATATTGCCCCTCGATTGAAGACAAGGTTGTCAAATTCTCTGATAAACCCTCACATCAGCTTTTCCTCGAACCGGAAGGACGCCACACCAGCGAGTACTACGTAAACGGAATCTCTACCAGTCTGCCATATGAAGTTCAGGCTCGCGTTCTTGCATTCGATCCCAGGGCTGGAGAAAGCGGAGATCATGCGGCCTGGTTATGCCGTTGAATACGACTACTTCCCGCCAACGCAACTTTTGCCGACACTCGAAACGAAGATTGTCAGCGGACTCTACTTCGCCGGCCAAGTTAATGGCACTTCGGGGTATGAAGAAGCCGCGGCACAAGGATTAATTGCCGGAGCTAATGCAGCCCTAAAAATCCAAAATCGTTCGCCTTTAGTCTTAAGCAGGAGCGAAGCTTACATCGGCGTTCTAATTGATGATCTCGTCACTAAAGGGACGGAAGAACCATATCGCATGTTTACGAGCCGTGCTGAAGATCGGTTGTGTTTGCGACACGACAATGCCGATAAGCGCCTGACCGGGCGAGCCTTTGATACCGGGCTTGTCAGTGAGACGAGATTTCACAGTTTCAAACGAAAAATGCACCTGCTAGAGCAGGCACGTGCGCTAGCTATCCGAACTAAGTTAAACGGAAGCCCGATCTCTCGGCTCCTCAAGCAGCCCGATTTTGATGTAACACAGTTGCCCGGTGATATGCGGTCGTGCGTCCCGCTTTCGATTTGGGAACTCCTTCAAACAGACTTGCGATACGAAGGATACGCAGCCCGCCAGTCGGAGCAGAATCAACGGCTCGACCGGAAGCGAAATCAGAAGATTCCAGATGGCCTCAATTACGATAAAATTGCTGGGTTGAGGTCAGAAACCAGACAGAAGCTTACACGTTTGCGACCCCCCTCATTGGGACAAGCAGCACGTATCAGCGGAATCACTCCATCCGATATCTCTATTTTACACATTTGGTTGAATCGGAACGCCTTAAATTAGGCACACGCGAATATTCGAGAGTTAAGATAAGTTGTTACTCTGATGGTCATCTTGGCCACGATCGTAATTGGCAGCTATCTCTTGGGATCGATCCCTTTCGGCTATGTGGCTGGTCGGCTTGCCGGGATCGATGTCCGAAAGGCTGGCAGTGGTAACGTTGGCGCTACTAACGTGGTGCGTGTCCTGGGCAAGCAATATGGTTATCCAGTATTTGCCCTAGACGTGTTAAAAGGATTCGGGGCGGTAAAGATCTCGATGCTGATAGCGTCCGGACGGCCGCCGGAGTGGAATTCGCCCGAGATATTTGGAATCCTCGCTGCAACGTCGAGCGTCCTAGGGCATGTGTATCCACCCTGGCTTAAGTTTAAGGGAGGAAAAGGCGTTGCGACTTCCGCGGGGGCACTCTTGGCCCTGACGCCGGTCGCAACGCTCATCGGCGTTGCCGTTTGGCTAATTGTGTTCTGGTTGACCCGGTATGTTTCGTTGGCTTCCGTCGTAGCTACAATCACTTTACCCATGGTGATTCTCATGATCAGATCGCCTGAAGAAAAGAGCGGAAAACTTTTATTTTATTCTTCCGTCTGCGTCGCGGCACTTGTCATTTGGCGTCATCGTTCAAATCTTTCGCGACTGATACGCGGCACTGAACCGCGCTTTACTCGAAAGCGAGAATTGTGAACACAGCAATCATAGGTGCTGGTGGTTGGGGAACGGCGTTGGCTAGTTTGTGGGCGAAAGACGGTCGGCACATTGTTCTCTGGAGTCACAACGCGGATCGGGCGGCACGTATGCAAAAGACTCGCGAAAACAGCGACTATCTTCCGGGGCTCCGGCTTCCCGAGTCAGTACATGTTACGTCGGAACTAGGTAATTGCGCCGATTTCGAACTGATCGTATTTGCGACTCCCTCTACCGCATTGCGCACCATCGCAGCGCATTTGGCAAAAGTAATTGGCCTAACTCGTGCGGTATTACTGAGTTGCACAAAAGGCATAGAACATCGCAGCGGGATGAGGATGACCGAAATCCTGCGCGAGACCTTCCCCAAGAATAAAATCGCGGTGTTGTCCGGACCAAATCTCGCGGTCGAAGTCGCCAAAGATCTTCCCACCGCGACTGTGATTGGGTGTGACGACGGCGAGAGCGCCGCGAGGCTGCAAACCGCGTTGGGAAGCCCACGCTTTCGCGTTTACACCAGCTCGGATGTGGTCTCGATTGAGCTGGGCGGTGCGTTGAAAAATGTGTTCGCCATCGCCGCGGGGATCAGTGACGGTCTTGGACTCGGCGACAACGCCAAAGCAGCATTGGTCACCCGGTCTTTGGCTGAGCTGGTTCGGTTCGGAGTAGCCATGGGTGGGACGGCGAATGCTTTTTATGGCCTAAGCGGCGCGGGTGACCTGATACTGACGTGTTATAGCGAGGGCAGCCGGAATCATAGCATTGGAAAACGACTCGGGCGAGGTGAACCGTTGCCAGTAATCCTGGACTCAACGAAAACGGTCGCGGAAGGCATTCCGACAGCGCGAAGCGCTTGGGAATGCGCGCGGCGCTTGAATATCGCTACTCCTATTACCGATGAGGTATATGCGATCTTGTATAAACAGAAAAAGCCGGCCGTTGCCTTGGAACAACTGCTGAAGCGCGAGCCAAAGCCTGAACAGGCGTAGCCACGACGGTTAAAGGAGCTATTTATCTGGCCAGCCTCCAATTTGCTAGTTTGCTTCATTATATCTTTTGCAGAATTCGGCGATAACGGCCGGATATAGTTCGTGCTCAAGGACTTGAATCCGAGCATGCAGGCTCTCCGCCGTGTCGTTAGGCAAAATCTTTACCTCTTTCTGTGCCAGTATTCGCCCGTGATCGATTTGTTCGTCGACGTAATGCACCGTGCACCCAGTCACAGTTTCGCCGGCGACGAAAGCTTGTTTCCACGATTCAAGTCCTGGGAATTTAGGCAGAAGTGATGGATGAATGTTGATAATGCGACGGGGGAACGCTTTGAGCGTTGGTTCATGCAAGACACGCATGAAACCGGCGAGAACGACAAGTTCGACACCGGCATCGCGCAACATTTTCACGAGCTGCTCTTCTATTGCCGGCTCCAAGCGTGTACGAAATCTGCCCGGCGGCAAATACGCATTTGCCACACCAAATTCGCGCGCGATATCAAGGATCGGTGCATCCAGCACATCCGAAACCACCAGACGCGCTTCCGCAGGGAGATCGCCCGACCGGATGCGCTCGAGGATCACGCGGCAGTTACTGCCCTTCCCTGAACCGAGAACTCCAATTGGAAGGCTTTTCATTCTAAATCGGTTGTTTTTTTAACTCCTGCCTTTACAAATCTGCTCGATCAATCCGGAAGTTGAATACCCTGCTTCAAATGGGATGATGCGAATCGACGCTTCAATTTCCTTTAATATTACAGCCTCTTCTTGGTCTAGCGTCCGCGGGGTGTAATCGCCGCCTTTGACATAAACGGCAGGGCGAACCGCCGCGAGGAACTTTGTGGCCCTGAGTTCTGGAAAAACCGTGACCAAATCTACGCATTCCAATGCCGCGAGGATCTCCGCGCGATCACGTTGGGTTGTGATCGGGCGCCCTGCTCCTTTTAACTCAAGGACTGAACGGTCACCGTTCAAGCCAACAACCAGAAGATCGCCCAGCGCTCGTGCCGCCTGCAAATACCGCACGTGCCCAACGTGCAACAGATCAAAACATCCGTTTGTGGCTACAATCTTCTTCCCGGCCGACCGCAGCTTCTCGCAGCGATCGGAAAGCTCCTCAAACTCGACGATTTTCGAACTCATTCCTTCTCCCTGATTTTCATATTGCGCGTCAATCGCAGTTGGCCTTTAACTGGTTTGCGCACGTTCTTGCAAGAATGGTCAAAGGAAAAACAAAACGCAACGCGGGAAGATTACCCGTCCATGGCGGCTTCCAAATCCGCCAGGGTCCTATGGTGCATCTGGCCGGACATCCATCACAGCCTGACGTCGATGATCGCATCGCCGCGACACGTATGTGTGGGCAGCCATTTCTCTTCGCCATCGCACGTGATCCGCGCACAATCTTCGTCAGTTGGAATATTGATTGGCGATCTGTCTTTGAAAAGGCTGTGCCGGCGCAACGAGAAGTGCATCTTCGGGTGATAGACAGGGAGGGCTGCATAGAAACCAGAGTTGCCGTCGAACCGATGAGCGCGACGCACTACATAACGATATCCGGTTTGCACAACTCGTACCGTGTAGAGATCGGCTATTTTCAGGTATTCGACACCTGGCATTCTGTCGCGATGTCTAGTGAGATTGAAATGCCGCCGCAAGGAAGCGTTGCGTTTGCTGATGTAGATTTGGCGACCATTCCGTTTCACCTCAGTTTCCAAAAGCTCGCCAATTTCTTCGAAGTGGCTAATGACACGCCGGTAGCGAGGGTAGTCTCGGAATTTCAAAGGCGGGTATTAAGCAGCGACAAGCCTAACGAGGCAACACCGTCCGACACACGAATTCTCCGCGACCTGAACCTCTCCCTGCCTGAGATAGCAGCCGCACAGCGCGATTTTAAAAAGATCGACACCGAAAAGCTCGCCCGCCGCGCCCGCGCAATGCTTTCGATTCGCCGCGACCAGTCCAGCGCGTGGATTCGAAGCGAGAGTAGCCGGAGTTAAGCTTCTGCCACGGCTCAGCGCGTCAGTTGAATGCCTTCGGGCATTTCCGGTGGTGGCGCGCCGATGCGGCTGTGCCGTTTGCCGTAGCTAAAATAGAAGATTAGTCCAATCACAAGCCAAACAAGCAAACGCATCCAATTCGTCCAGCCAAGACCATAAATCATCGCCCCGCAAACGATGATGCCGAGCGTGGAAACCACCGGCACCGCCGGTACGCGAAATGCACGTTCGAGATCTGGACGTGAAGAACGCAAGATCCAAACTCCGGCGCAAACGAGCATGAATGCAAACAGCGTCCCAATACTGGTCATTTCGCCTACGATGTCCTCTGGAATGAACGCGGCGAAGATGCCGGTGAACAAAAAGAAAAGAATGTTGGACTTGTACGGCGTTCTAAATTTCGGGTGCACATCGGAAAAGGTTTTCGGGACAAGTCCGTCGCGACTCATTGAATAGAAAACGCGTGATTGGCCAAGCAACATCACGAGAATTACGGATGAGAAGCCGGCAAGGATTGCGACTGTCACAGACTTCGAGAGCCATTCATATCCAGGCATGTATTTCGTGATCGCGAACGCAACAGATGCTTCACGGCCATGGCTGCGGAAGTCCTCCACGGTCGCGACGCCGCTCAACACGTACGAGAAAAGCACATAAAGAATCGTGCAAATCACCAGGGAACCGAGGATGCCGATGGGCATGTCGCGTTTAGGGTTTCGCGCCTCTTGCGCCGCCGTGCTAACGGCATCAAACCCGATGTAGGCGAAAAACACAACGCCCGCGGCGCCGAGGATGCCGAGAATTCCTCCGTACGCGTGTTTGATGCCTTGCGGTGTGACGTACGTGGTCGGCGCTGGGATGAGCGGCGTGTGGTTCGCCGGGTTCACAAAGTGCCACCCGATGCCGATCACAAGCATGTACGATACTTACTTTCAAAACGACAATAATGCCGTTTACGAATGCCGATTCTTTGGTACCGCGAATGAGCAGTAGCGTCAGTAGTAGCAGGATGAACACGGCCGGCATGTTCATAATGCCGTGAACACCGCTGTTGATGTCGTGTTCAAAAGGCGAGTGTGCCCATTGGTAGGGTATGCGTAAGCCGAACCACTCGAGGACGCGATTTGCATATTCGCTCCACGCGATTGCCACGGTCGCCGCACCGACAGCGTACTCGAGGATCAAATCCCATCCAATGATCCATGCGACGAGTTCGCCCATCGTTGCGTAGGAATAAGTATAGGCGCTGCCCGCAACTGGGATCATTGACGCAAACTCCGCATAACACAGGCCGGCAAATGCGCAGCCCATTCCTGCGACAATAAAGGCGAGCACCACGGAAGGACCCGCACGATCCGCGATTGCCGCGGCAGTTCGCACAAATAAACCCGCGCCGATGATTGCTCCAATACCCAGCATGACCAAATTAACCGGCCCGAGGGACCGTTTGAGGCAATGTTCGCCGACGTCCTGCGCCTCACTCATTAGCCGCTCCAACGGTTTTCTTGCGAATAAACCTGCCATGCGTTGTGTTCTCCTTCGCTAGCTAGCGTGCGGCCCGGCGGTTTCGCTTCGGGTTCGATTTGCTTTTTTCCACAGAAAATAAATTGGCACGCCAGTTAACACAATGATCAGCCCTGGCCATGTCGTCGCCGTTTGGTAAATGAAGAGCACCACGAGAATGACGGTCGCGCCAAGGATGTACAAAGCCGGGATTATTGGATAGCCGAATGCTTTATACGGTCGTTCCGCATGCGGCTGTTTTTTACGCAGTAAAAAGATGCCAATGATTGTCAGGACGTAAAAGATCAGCGCGGCTGAAATAACGTAGTCGAGCAAATTGCCGTAGAGATTGCCGTAACCTGTTACGTTGCCGGCTGCATCTGTTTTGACCGTGCGTGGCAGAACAAGTGCGCCAGCCCAGATGCCCTGGAAGACGAGCGCCCATGCAGGGACGCGGCATTTGTTTAACTCGCCGACCCGTCGAAAGAACAAACCGTCTTTGGCCATGGCATAGTAGGCGCGAGCACCGGCAAGGATCAGGCCGTTATTGCAACCAAACGTCGAGATCATGATCGCGATCGCCATAATCGTCGCGCCAGCGCCGGGAAAAATTACGTTCGCCGTTTCTGAGGCGACGCGATCGCTCGGCGCATTCTGGATTGCGTGGAATGGCAGCGTCGCGAGGTAGGCGACATTCGCGAGCAAATAAAGGCCGATCACGAGAAACGTGCCCAATGCGAGTGAAAGCGGCACGTTGCGTCGGGGATTCACTACCTCACCGGCGGTGAAAGTGATGTTGTTCCACGCATCAGCAGAGAACAAAGAATTCGTTTGTGCCACGCAAATTCCGACGAAGAGCCCGAAAGCGGCCGCAGCGGTTAAACCTGCGCCTACGTCTTGCAGATCCCCTCGCACGGTCCAGAAATCCTTAAAGTTTTCCGCGCCTGCACCAGACCTTAACCCGACTATGATTCCGAGCACGATTAGCGCGAGCAGCGCGCCAGTTTTTGCAGTCGTAAAAACATTTTGGATAAGCTTGCCGATTTCCAATCCGCGCGTGTTCGTGAATGTCAGAAAGCCAATGAGCGCGAGGCCGACGAGCTGTGCCGTCGAAAGCGACAACGCGTATCCGCCCAAGCGGATCGGCGAGATAATGTAATTGCTTTCCGATACCCACGGCACAAGCACGCCGCTGTAGCGTGCGAACCCAACTGCGACTGCTGCAATTGTGCCGGTCTGAATTACAAGAAAAAGCGTCCAGCCGTAAAGGAATCCCCATAGTGGCGAAAATGCTTCGCGAAGATACACGTATTGGCCGCCCGCCTTCGGCATCATCGCCGCTAGTTCGCCGTACGACAGCGCGGCTGTCAGTGTCAGTAATCCCGTAACGATCCAAACAACGAGTAACCATCCCGGCGAACCGACCTGGCGGGCAATGATCGACGAGACAATGAAAATTCCCGAGCCGATCATTGAGCCGGCCACCAGCATTGTGGAGTCCAATAACCCGAGTCCCCTAACGAGTTTTTCTTCGCCTACAGGTGTTGCAGTAACTGCGCTTGCCATTTCGAATCCTTGGGGGTTGGCGGCGAGTTAATCATCAATCGCGTGTCTGACGCAATGCCAAAAAGCTGCTCAAATCATTTTGCGGAAAAAAAGGAAGCGTGTAATCTCCCCGCCACCGATGATCTCAAATCATGTGCTGCGTGCACGACGGTTGCTATGGGTTTGCGGCGCAACCCTGGGTTTGGTCATCGAATTTGCTGCTACCGCACATGGCGCTCTCGCGCGGACAACGCCGCAGTTTGAAGCATTGCCGCTTGTTCGCTCGCGACAAAATCACTTATTGCTACGCGCGTTCATTAACGGCAAACCCGCCTGGTTGACGGTCGATAGCGGTGCGCCCGTGAGCGCGATCGCCCTGAATCGCCGGCAATATTTCAAGCTCAAACCGATCACCTCCGAATCAAGTTTGCCAGCACGGGTCCAAATCAACGGCGCATTCAACAATGTGGCGATCGCGCGGGAACTGCGAATCGGCGGACTGAGTCTCGTCGATGAGCCTGTAGTCACCGTGGATCTCGGAGGTTCTGCGCGCGCTGCGCGAATGGCGCACGAACCGCAGATCGACGGGATCATTGGAGCAGACATCCTTTTCCCGACACAAGCAGTTCTCGACTGTGAAAAGCAGTTACTGATTCTGAAGACCGATCCAAATGTCCTTGGGAGCTTCCCCGGTTTCAATCGGCGTGGCTTACGTGCTGTTCCGATCCAGGTCAGCGATGGTTACAACCTTTACGTAAATGGCGCGGTGAACGGAACAGCGGCGAAACTCATGGTTGATACGGGCTCGTTCACCACACTGTTGCACCGCTCGTTCGTTCGACGGATGCGAATTGCGACTCGCGAGACGCCATATAGCTCCTCGGCCGTGAATCTGAAAGAACGCGGCGTGCGTGTGGCGAACATTCGCAAGCTGACCGTGGGCTCGGTCAATATCATGGGCAAGGACGTGGGTGTGATAGACCTTGAAGGACTGATTCATGACGGATTGTTGGAAGGATCACCGCCCGTCGCCGGGTTGCTGGGCGCAGAAACGCTGCGACGGCACCATGGCATCATCGACTTCGGCACCCGGACGCTTTATCTGAGATAAGAAGCGTGCGGCGCGCTGTTTGTTTCGATTGTGAATAGAGTCGTCTGCGCGCCGTAGCTTTAGCGTAGGCGAAAGCAATCTCTCGATTTTCTGCTCGTGAACGAAATCACTCAGGCATTCGTTTTGGCGGCCGGTCTTGGCACGCGCCTGCGTCCGTTGACCGACGAGCTGCCGAAGCCGCTCATCCCGATCTTTCAAAAGCCGCTCGTTACTTTTGCGCTCGATCATCTGATAGCCGCAGGAGTGAGCAGGTTCGTCATCAACACGCACCGACACCCGGAATTGTTCGAAAGTTTCTTTGCCACCGGCGAGTATGCCGGCTTTCCCACTTCTCTCGTTCACGAACCGGACCTGCTCGAAACAGGCGGCGGCATCAAAAACGCGGAAAGTCATTTTGGCAGCGAATCCTTCCTGACCTACAGCGGCGATATTTTAACCGACGTCGAACTCCAGCCGTTGGTCGACGAACATTTCCGTTGCGGAAACGACGTGACGCTCGGGTTGCGTCACACCGGTTTAGCTGCCGCTGTGGCTTTGCGCGATCAACGTGTCGTGGATATCAGCAACCGCTACGGCGTCGTAGGAAACTTTGATTTTGCCAATATCGCGGTTTGGAACCCGGCGATTTTCCAGCGGATTCCGCCACGCAAAAAGATCTCGTTTATTCCGATCGTTGCGGATTGGATAGCCCAGGGCGCAAAAATCGGCGGCGTTGCAATGAACGACGGAAAATGGTTCAACATTGGATCGCGCACTGAATATCTCGAAGTGCATCGCACGATCTTGCGAGAAAATTGGAAGCCGGATTTCGTCAAAATACGCGAATGGCCTGAACGCAAAGCAAGCAGCGCGATCGTCGATGCCAGCGCGCAGTTGCGCGGCTGCACAGTCGTGGGACGAAACTGCCGCGTCGGCGCGGATGCAATCCTGGAAGACACAATTTTGTGGCCGGATGCAGAAATTGCTTCCCAAAGCCACTTGGAGGCTTGTATTGTCCGCTCCCGAAAACAGGTCACTGGCATCCATCGCGACATTGACATCTGAATTATGAGAACCGAACTGCTTGTTCGACGAACGCGGAAGCATTTCCCGCGGTTGGATGTCGCGCAGATCAAAATCGCAGCAATTCAAAAGGGCGGGTCGGACCGCAAATTCTATCGGATCCGTTGCTCAGCGGAGCAGGCGCTCATTTTGGCAAAATACAATCTGGAGCGGGAAGAAAATCGCCACTACGTAACGATTGCGAATTTTCTTACCGAACACCGAATTCGAGTGCCGGAGATTTACTTTCACGACGCGAACGAAGGTTTGATCTGGCTGGAAGACCTTGGCGAACGCGACCTCTACAGTTATCACGACGAAGACTGGCTGGTGCGCCGGGCCTTCTACGAATCGGCCCTCGATCAAATCGCGGCGTTGCACGCATTGCCCGAATCAGTTTGCATCGAGATGAAGCAGCATTTGCCGGCCGAGTTCAATTCTGAGCTTTACCTTTGGGAACAGAATTACTTTTTTGAAAATTGCCTCGGCCGTTTATTCAAAATCGAGAAAGAAAAGCTCGCGCAATTGGCGTCCCTGCCTGCGCTGCAGGAAATCGCAGATCGTCTGGCATCGTTCCCGAGAGTCTTGGTGCATCGCGATTTTCAATCGCAGAACATCATTATCCGAAACGGTCAGGCGTACCTCATCGATTTCCAGGGAATGCGACCCGGTCTTGCCGAATACGATCTGGCATCGCTGCTTTATGACCCTTATGTCGATCTCGCAGAAGGCGAACGCGCAGAGTTGACCGCACACTATCGCGGGCGTCAGCTCGAAAACGGTATCGCGATTAACGGCGATTTCGATCTCAAGTTGCGGCTCTGCGCCATGCAACGCCTGATGCAAGCGCTAGGTGCTTACGGATTTCTCGGGTTGGTTAAAGGTCACAAACATTTCCTCGAGCACGTCGCTGCCGCCATGCAGTCGTTGCAGCGTACCGTGGCAGAAATCGAGGGGTTGACCGAACTGCAACAAACGTTGCGGCAACTGACGTAACGAGCCGGGATTAATTTCACCATAATTCCCCTTAACGCAGACTGGGCAAGGGCGCGGAACCGGTGTTAAGCGGCGGATTCTGGTTGAGGCAGATCATTTCGAACGCCGGAGCCGGGAAAGGAAACTAACTAATATCTACTTTTCAGTATGCGCATTCCCCCGAAAGCCTGCGCCCGTCGCGATCAGCCGCGCCAAGCGTTGCCTATTCCCTCTGTCTCCCATTGCCAAGGGCGAGACGTCCAATTCATGCACGTCTTTTCAGTCACCCAACCGCGCACCTCGCAATTCACGAACCATAGTACACCAGCTTGGTGTGTCGTTTTGCATTGCAAGTCGTTCATGATAACTTTTTCCCCACGTAAATTGGTTTATGCCTCAACTTGATCGCAACTCGCAAAGAGAGAACAAACAGCGCGGGAACGAACCGAACTTTAATTGGCGCGGCGTTGTTCTCATTGTTATCGCCTTCAGTCTGATCGCGATGGCGATGCTCTTTTACCGGGGCGGGATGCAACCGGTCGAAGACGTGCCGTATAACCGTTTTCTCGAGCTGCTGGACAACAAGCAGATCGTTAGCGACAAAAATTATCCTCTCCAGTTGGTCGTCGAGGATGGCCGCCCAACGCAGACACTGCGCGGCGCGTACATCCGGCAGGGCGCAGGCGCAGCGCCCTCACAACCGATGCCGTTCCACACAACGGTCTATTTGAATTTCACCAATGATCTGCAGAAGAAGCTCTCTGACGCCGGCATGCAGCCCGCCATCAAAACAGAATCAAACATGCTTGCGCAGACAGTGGTGGGTTTCCTGCCAATCGCGCTTTTCCTTCTGGTCCTCTATTTCCTGTTCCGACAGCAGATCCGCATGGCCGGCAAAGGCGCGCTCAATTTCGGCAAGTCCAAGGCGCGGATGCTCGCCCGTGATAAGAACAAGATCACGTTTCGCGACGTGGCCGGCGTGGAGGAAGCCAAGGACGAAGTGCAGGAACTGGTCGAGTTCCTGCGCGATCCGAAAAAATTTCAGAAACTCGGCGGCCGCATTCCCAAGGGCGTGTTGATGGTTGGCCCGCCCGGCACTGGCAAGACCCTGCTTGCGCGCGCCATCGCGGGTGAAGCTGACGTGCCGTTCTTCTCCATCAGCGGCTCAGATTTCGTGGAGATGTTCGTCGGCGTCGGCGCCTCGCGCGTCCGCGACATGTTTGAGCAAGGAAAGAAATCCGCGCCGTGCATCATTTTCATCGACGAAATTGACGCGGTCGGCCGTCACCGCGGCCATGGCGTAGGCGGCGGACATGACGAGCGCGAGCAAACGTTAAATGCGCTGCTCGTGGAGATGGACGGCTTCGACACCCAGGAAGGTGTGATAATCATCGCTGCCACGAACCGGCCGGACGTTCTTGATCCGGCGTTGCTGCGACCGGGCCGCTTCGATCGGCAGATCACTGTCAATTTGCCGGACGTCAAAGGCCGCGAAGAAATCCTGCGCGTGCATGCGAAGAAAGTGAAGCTTGCCGAGGGCGTCGATCTCGCTGTGATCGCGCGCGGCACACCCGGTTATTCCGGAGCGGAATTGGCCAATGTCATCAACGAAGCGGCATTGCTTGCCGCGCGTCGCGGATTAAAAGGAATCACGCTCGCGGAGCTCGAGGAAGCGCGCGACAAAGTTCGCTGGGGCAAAGAACGCCGCAGCCTTGCTTTAAGCGAAAAGGAAAAACAAAACACCGCGTATCACGAAGCTGGGCACGCGCTGTTGCTCGTCCTTCTCCCGCACACCGAACCATTGCACAAGGTGACGATCATTCCCGCGCGGACCGTCGCTTGGTTCGACCATGTGGTTGCCGGAGGAAGACAAGTACACCAACCGCAAAAACGAATTGCTGGCCAGTCTCGCAGTCTCCATGGGCGGCCGCGTCGCGGAAGAAATTATCTTTGGCGACATCACCAACGGCGCGCGCGGCGACATCAGAGGCGCCACGGCCATTGCGCGTCGCATGGTTTGCGAATGGGGCATGAGCGAGAAAATGGGGATGGTCGAATACGGCGAGCACGAAGATTACGTTTTCCTCGGACGCGACATTTCTCGTGCGCGCGATTACAGCGAAGCGACTGCCGAACAAATCGACCAGGAAGTGCGCAGGCTCATCGACGAATCCTATCAACTGGCCAAGCACACGCTCACTACCAATCGCGACACACTCGAAACCATCGCAAAAGCGCTGCTAGAGTTCGAGACCTTGGACGGCTCGCAGATCAACGAGATCATCGAGCACGGCCGCCTGATCAATCCGCCACCCGGCATCGGCGGGCCACCCAGCAAAAAACCAGCGCCAGAAAAACCGCCCAAGCAAGTCATCGCTCCCGACGTCGCCCCGCCGCTCCCCGGCGCCCTCGGCGGCGCACCAGCGTAATTCGGGGGGAGCGCGCGCGCCTCGCGTGCTGGTGATCGCGCCCTCGCGATCACGAACTTTCGGTCCTTTTTACTACTGCAGAGATAGAATCCTGAGTTGCCATTTCGCAAATCTTTTGACACCATCCCGGCGTGTCGCCCTCCACTGCAGCCGTGGCATCCTCGCCCAAGTTACTCGATCGGGTCCGGTGGCATTTGAGAGTGAAACATTACTCGGTCCGCACTGAGCAAGCGTACGTCGATTGGATTCGCCGTTACATTCTCTTTCATCGCAAACGCCACCCAAACGAAATGGGCGAGAAAGAAATCACCGAGTTCCTCACTCACCTGGCCGTCAACAAACATGTCGCCGCTTCTACGCAGAACCAAGCCTTCTGCGCGCTGCTTTTCCTCTATCAGCAAGTATTACAGCGAAAACTCGATTTCATTGACGGCGTGGTGCGGGTCAAACGCCCACCAAAGATTCCGGTCGTTTTCACACGCGAAGAAGCCCGGGCCGTTCTGGATCGGCTCGTGGGCGAATATCGACTGATGAGCGACCTGCTTTACGGAAGCGGGCTGCGCTTGATGGAATGTGTCCGCCTGCGAGTAAAGGATATCGATTTTGGGTACGGCCACATCACCGTTCGGGACGGCAAAGGTCTGCGTGAACGAGTGACGCTCCTGCCCGAACGCTTGCGCCGCCCGCTTCAGTTGCATCTTGAACGAGTCAAGGAGCTTCATCTCCGCGATGTCGCGAAGGGCGGCGGTCGCGTTTACCTCCCGTTTGCTTTGCGAAACAAATATCCCAATGCTGCGCGTTCATGGGTATGGCAATATGTCTTCCCAGCGGCGAAGGTTTCGACTGACCCTCGGTCGAACGAGATCCGGCGTCATCATATCGGTGAAAAAAATCTTCAGAACGCCGTAAAACTGGCGATCCGGCAATCGCGCATTCCCAAAGCAGCCAGCTGCCATACGTTTCGACACAGCTTCGCCACACATCTACTGGAAAACGGTTACGACATCCGTACTGTGCAGGAACTATTGGGTCATAAGGACGTCTCCACGACTATGATTTACACCCATGTGTTGAACAAACCGGGGTTGGCCGTCCGCAGCCCCCTGGATGAGGAACGGTCGAGCTGCCGGAACCATTCCATTTCCCAGTTAGACGAAACTTTTTCGTCTAATTCTCGTTAGACCTGATGTCGCACGACTAGCCATTGCGCGAGAATCCCGATACGGAGTTTGCCGGTCTGCGACAGCGTTCGCGGAGCACATCGGACATGAGGCTCCAGATCATCTCGACAGGGATGCGTCGGAGGCTGGCACAGTATCGCGGAGGGCATCGAGCGCGGTAGACTCCTCTCTCGAAGCGCCGTGCATCGCGCACGATCTTCGCGAGCTGCGCAGCAAGAACGTTCCGAGTCCGCCGATGCTTCGTGCTCGGGGGTGGCTCTTGCAACTGGACGAGCGCTCACCGCCGGCGAGATTCTGGCGAGTCCGGAAAGTTCTTTGATGCGCGTCCACTGAAGATTATCGCAAGGACTTGGATTGGCGTTCGGCTCACAGACAGGGCTGCGTCACCGCATTTGGTCGGTGGGTTTACGCCGAACCATCTAACCAAGCCGATCGAGCCAACCGCCACCCGCTGCAAGTTGCACGTCAATTTGGTCACAAGAACCTTCTCGCACTGATGGCCACGCCCGCTCCCGCCGGCCGTCGCTGAGCTTTGTCTCGTTAGACCCTGAAGCGACGCCCTAAACGATGTCCTTCGAGGACACGGTTTGCAGGTAGTGCCGCGGTTACTACGTAACATCGCTGCGTTGTTCCACGGGCAGAGTGACGGCGTTTCCTGACGTAGCCCGATAGCCATGGCAGGTTGACCGTCGAAGCTTTTTGACCGATGTCGCATCGCTTGCGCACTCATCGTGACTTTCCACTCCAGGTCTCGCATGTGTGGTGGACCGTCGCGCCTGCCCGGCGATACTGGTCATGTGCATCGCGTTTACCCCGTTTCACTTGCAGCGGCACGCGTTGGACAGTCGCCGCGATGCGCCACATCCTCTTGAGCAGTAGCCGACAGGTCTAACCAATCGCTGGAGCCAACCGCTGGCCGGTACCGATTTAATTTATGAATGAAACTTCAGCGGCAGAGTGGACCACGCTCGCCGCCAGCAGTGGCTCAGCTCCGTCTCGTTAGATGTAATGGCGTCTGCACCGAAAAGAAGAAGTTGGGGCAACCTGGTTCTGGCGTTGCTATTTCTCTATGTGGGAATACTGCAAATTTACAATGGTTGGTATGCAGAACAGCATCACACGGTCGCACCTGGAAGATGGGCGTCATGGATGACACCGGGGCAAGCTTATGTTGCAGGTTTTCTTTGTATTGGAGTGTCGATCTATACATTAATTGCGTGGTTTTGCGTGCGTGAAAAACTCAGTGACATCTAACCAATCGATGAAGCCAACGGCCCCATTACGAAATGAGTCCAGTGTGTTTGCCACGACACCCTGCCGTGGCTTATCTCTGTCTCGTTAGACGTATGAGCCGCGTCGGGGTCGTTGGTTCGCGCTTTCGTCGTTTGCGCTGTCGGCTGTTTGGCTGCACGCGGTACACGGCCGACCCGCTGTTGCGAACGCATGCCCTAAGCACCCGCCACATTCAACGGGCGCGTTCGCCGAGGGAGCGCATATGTGGGCACATCGTGCACGACGGCGGCGAGTTTTGGGGCAGCGCCAGAAGGCCGCCATGTGTCCTCGGTCGCTGTCACGACTGCCTAGCGGGCAGTGCGGCGTGATCGGCGGCTATCCTCGTGGCTACCTGCTCCCCAACAGCTGCGTTTACTCACAGGCTCGACACGTCCATGATGAACTATGGATTCGTCGGCATCACGGAATCGGCTAGAAGACGCACGTGACCGCGGCGCTACGCAACGTGTCCTTCCGCACCCCAAATCAAAGGCGCTAGTGCCCCAGGTGAGGTGGAGCGCGACACATTCAGACACCGGTGGGTTTGGTTGGATGGGCTTGGATGACTTGCCGATTTCCGTCATCACAGCAGCCGTGCACGCCCTCGTTGGCGGCGGCTCATCTGTTCCCGTTACACCATTGACGCTCACGGCGCTGCGTCTACCCAATCGAAGCACAGCCAAGTCAGCCCTACGATTACTCGGAATAAGTCCAGTGCTTGCCACGACACCCTGCCGTGGCTTATCTCTGTCTCGTTAGATGCTGAGCGTACGCCCTAAACGATTTCCCTTGTCGGACACTGTTCTGCGAGTCGTATTGCCATTGTTCTCGTAACACAGCCGGGTGTCATCCAGCGGCATACTCACCTCTTTTTGATGCAGCCCGATAGCCTTGGCAGGTTACACGTCGAAGCTCTTACACCGGTGTCGCATTGCATTCGCTGTTCTACTCGCTGCACTTTTCCGTTCTCGCATGTCTTTATTTGTTCGTCGACCGTCGTTTTGCGATCATTGCGATGGTAATGGTCGTTGTTCTCTTCAGTTGTGCATGGCGTTGGCCCCGTTTCCATTTCGGGCCTCTGGTCAGCTTCATAGTTGTCGCCTTTGTGCGCGCGCATCGACGATCTTGCAGGATTAGCCGAGCAGAAATTGCAAGCGGAAAAGGTCTAACCAATCGCTGGAGCCAACCGCTGGCCGTCGTGGTGACAATTTTAGATTTCAGTGAAACAGTCTCGAAACTTGCGGCAGAGCTCGCTCGCCGCCAGCGGTGGCTCAGCTCCGTCTCGTTAGACCTCGTCATGCATGTCCGCCTTTTCATCCTCCTCTGGATAGCTACATCGCTGACGCCCTTTCGGATTGGCGATCTGCGGACAATGAGCCACGGTCATGAAGCACGCGGAAAGCGGCCCAAACTCGCATTGGCCACGACTCGCAGAAAGATTCGTTCGTGCCACGCGACACGCATTCATCGATGCGATGCGCACGTGCGCTGGTGCAGATACTAAACCCACCGACCAACTCGATCTTGCGTTTGTCGTCACGGCGGATGGCCGCATCAAACGTTTATTTGGTCTGGCACAAATTCATTCGGTAGCTGCGTCGGCGAGCGCCTACGACTGCCAGAGAGCATACCAAGCCGCCCAGAGATGATTGGCCAGTGTCGATGCGAATCGTCAATGGTCCTCAAAGCGGAACGGTAGGTTTTCCAGAGGTCACCATATGCTCACGATGAACCTAGAAAGGTCTAACCAAGCGATGCAGCGAACGGCTACCCGCTGCGCGTCCACGTTTTTCTTCATTAAAACACTTCCACTCCGAGCGACGCGCGGCCTCGTCCGCCGTCGCTCATCTTGTTCTCGTTAGACGTATGAGTCCACGCGGCAGATGAACACGCCCGGAATTGCAGCGATCCTCGTGCGTTCTTGGTCGGCGTTGTCTTCGTTGCTGCGCGTGGTTGGTGGCGGCGCATCGGCATCGTCTGCCTCGTCGGTTCCATCGCGGCGGCCAGTTCCTTTCCTGCGAGATCGCCGCATCGGTTCTGGGGCCGCTAAAATCGCCATTGGCGATTCCCAGGCACATGTTGTCGCACTTCTTGGCCGTCCCACGCAGATTACCGATTGCAGCACTGGCTACGGAGGTTACAAGCGCGGTCAACTCGGTGCGAGCGAGATTGCGCCTGGCTGCGTGGAAGAGTATTGGTATTACTCATTCTACTTTCCCGCATCATCCACATACAGCTTTGACAGTGAGAAGAAGGTTATCCGGAAGTATGCTCTCAACTCACCCTGAACGATCTAACCATGCGATGGAGCGAACGGCGGACCGCTGTACGCTCCACTTTTGAGATGACTTCCACACTTCCACTCCGAGCGACGCGCGCTCTCGTCCGCCGTCGCTCATCTTGTTCT
>CAVXHW010000032.1:0-110223 GCA_963761585.1 uncultured Verrucomicrobiae bacterium | reverse complement strand
GAGCCCGACACCGGAAATCCGAGCGGAAATCGAAGACACGATCCGGCGCATCAACGCATTCGCTAAAGATGTTCACGCCGGAAAAATCACCGCGGAAAACGGAAAGCGCTTCAAGCACGTGCTGCACATTGGGATCGGCGGCTCGGCGCTGGGGCCGCAATTCGTTTCAGCCGCGCTCGGCTCGCCAAACGATCCAATGGACATCTTTTTCTTCGACAACACCGACCCTGAAGGTTTCGATCGCGTGTTTGACCGGATAGGAGAGGGACTCGCACAAACGCTCGTCATCGTTGTGTCAAAGTCCGGCGGGACGAAAGAGACACGGAATGGGATGCTCGAGGCGGAAGCGAAGTTTGCCACGAACGGGCTTCAGTTTGCCAGGCACGCTGTCGCTGTGACCGGCGTTGGAAGCGAGTTGGACAAACATGCCGAAGCGAACGGATGGCTCGCGCGTTTTCCGATGCCTGATTGGATTGGCGGACGCACGTCAGTTATGAGCGCAGTCGGGCTGCTACCGATGGCGCTGCAAGGCTTCGACATCGATGCCTTCCTCGCCGGCGCCGCTGCCATGGACGAACGCACTCGCGTCGCCGACGTCGCGCAAAATGCCGCCATGCTTCTCGCACTCATGTGGTATTACGCCGGCAACGGAAAAGGCGAGAAGGACATGGTCGTTCTTCCCTACAAAGATCGGCTGGCGCTGTTCACCAAATATCTCCAGCAACTCGTGATGGAATCGTTAGGCAAAGAAAAGAACCTGGCGGGCGAAGTTGTGCATCAGGGCATTGCCGTGTACGGAAATAAAGGTTCAACCGACCAGCATTCATACCTGCAACAACTGCGCGACGGCGTCCTGAATTTTTTTGTGACATTTGTCGAAGTGCGCAACGATCGCCGCGGCCCCCGGTTTGAAGTCGAGGATGGCATTACGAGCGGCGATTATCTTGAGGGATTTCTGCGCGGGAGCCGCAGCGCGTTGTACGAGAAAGGACGGGAATCAATTACCATGAGCATTCCCGAGGTGAACGCGTTTTACGTCGGAGCACTAATCGCGCTGTACGAACGAGCGGTCGGATTTTACGGCTCGCTTGTCAACATCAATGCGTACGATCAACCCGGCGTCGAAGCGGGCAAGAAAGCGGCGAGCAAACTGTTGCAACTCCAGAAGCAAGTGCGCGCGGAGCTTTCCGCTGAAGGTAAAACTGCCGAAGAGATCGCGCGCTCGGTCGATGCCGACCCGGAGGACGTTTTTCACTTATTACGGCATCTGGCGAGCAACGATGCACGGATCAAGGTCGCAGCCGGCGATGAAGCTGCGGATGATCGGTTTTCGCTCGGACAATCCGAGTAAATATAGTTATGGCAGACAATTCTTCGGAAGCTCCAACGGACTCATTGACCGTGCCGTGGAGCGACACGGTTCGTTTTGTCCGACAACTTACTCACGATTTGCGCAATGATTTGAACGCGATCGAACTGCAGTCGGCTTACATCGGTGAACTGACGCAGGACCAGGAACTGACGAGTGAGATTAAGCGTTTGCGGGAAGTCGTGTCAGGAATGAATTCGACGCTGCAACTGCTTTCGAGAGCCGTCGGAGAACCTGCACCCAATTTCGTTACTTATCCGGCGGGCGAATTTTTGACCGACATGCGCACGCAAATAGAGCGCAATTTTTCAAAAGAAAACCACGAGGTCACATGGGACGTGCAACTTAAGGACGGGATGCTGAACATTGATCCGCAGCTGTTCCAGGAAGTGTTTGTGGAGCTTTTTGCCAACGCTTTCCAGCATGATCGAGGCAACGGCGCATTGATTGCAAAAGCCACAATCAGCGATGGGAAGTTCGTCTTCAGCCTCCACGAACCAAAAGCGGTCTTCTCTTCGGACACGCAGAATTGGGGGCGGGAACCACTCCACAACATCAGACAGAGGCATTATGGCCTTGGTCTAAACCGCGTCCGCGGTATCGTCGAAGCGCACGGCGGAAGGTTACGGGCTCAATACGACCCCAAGGCGGCGACGCTCATTTCGACGATGACACTCCCGATTTCGAGCCCCCAACTCGAAAATGCTTGAACCTCAAGGTATTCTCGCTGTTTAAGGAACTGCAGGGCACTGCACGTGCGTAGTACCAGCAGCGTAAAGTAATGAAGACCGCGAACCATCGCGTCCTGATCATCGACGACGAGCGGCCAGTGTTGATGACGCTGGACGCCTTGCTCAAGCGCCATGGTTATCACGTGGATGCCGCGGCCACAGCCGCGCAAGGCCTGAAGTTGCTGAAATCAAATTCGCCATCGCTTGTCTTGCTAGATCTACAACTGCCGGACGCTCATGGATTGGAAATGCTCGATCAGATCAAGACGGAGTTGCCCAAAGCCCAGGTGATCATTCTGACGGCGCACGACTCGCTGCATAACGCCATCGAGTCGATCAAACGCGGCGCTTACCATTTTATCAGCAAGCCTTACGCGCCGGAGGAACTTCTGAGCCTTGTGGAGAAAGCGTTGGAGAAACAGTTCCTGCTTCGGGAAGCTGAACAACTACGAGAGAAAACGGAGCAATTGGAGAAGCGGCTGGAAATCGCCGAAGCGAGACCTGCCGCAATTTTTAAGAGCAAACCGATGCAGGAGATTGAGGAGCTGATCGGGGCGATGGCACCCTCGGATGCGAATGTTCTTATCGCGGGCGAAAGCGGCGTGGGCAAGGAAGTGATTGCCAACACTATTCACGCCCGCAGCCGGCGCGCTGAACAAGCGATGGTGAAGCTCAATTGCGCGGCGTTCCCGCAAACAATGATCGAGGGAGAACTTTTCGGTTACGTCAAAGGCGCGTTCACCGGAGCGATGCACGATTTCCCGGGAATGATCGCCGCGGCGGACGGCGGCACGCTGTTCCTTGACGAAATATCCGACATGCCGGCTGATTTGCAGACGCGGTTCCTGCGCGTGCTGCAAGAGCGCGAGTATCGACCGCTCGGCAGCACACAGACGATGAAAGCGAATTTCCGCGCCATCGCTGCGACTAACAGGCCCATTCCCGAGGCGCTAGCCGAGAATCGGTTGCGCTCCGACTTGTACTACCGCCTAAACACTTTCCAGATTGAAGTGCCACCGTTGCGGAAACGAAGAGAGGACATCCCGCCGTTGATCGCCCAATTCGTTAGGCAATTTTCTCAACAACTCGGCAAACCGGAGCCGGACGTTTCACCGGATGCATTCCAGAAGTTGCTCGATTATTCGTGGCCGGGAAACGTTCGCGAATTGCAAAACGCCATCGAATACGCGGTGGTGCTGGCGCGAGACGGCGTGATCGGCGTTAAAGAGCTGCCGGCAGAAATACAGTTGCCTCCGGCGCTGCAGCAAGCCGAACTCGGCGGATTGCCGCGCAAGGGCGTGCAAACGCTCGATGACTTGGAGCGCAACGCAATTCTCCAGGCGCTCGCCGAATGCCGCGGGAACAAGAAAAAAGCAGCCGAACTGCTCGGAATTCAGCGACCCACCCTTTACAACAAGCTGAAACGCTACGCGATTGAGTTGTAGGTTGACCAGGAGCCATCGCGTTCCAGCAGTTGCTCCTTATTGGCCGCGATAGATGCAACGCGCAGTGGGTGTTTCGTGCACCACTATTTCGCAGAGGCCGGGACATTGAGGTTCTAATTTTTTCCAGAACCATTCGGCCATGTTTTCGATCGTCGGATTCTCCAATCCTTCGATTTCGTTGAGATACGTGTGGTCCAGGATTTTTAGAAGCGGCTTCATTGCCGCGCTGATGTTCGCGTGATCATAAACCCACCCGATCGCCGGATCGACATCGCCCTCGACAGAAACTTCCACCTTGAAACTGTGTCCGTGCACCCGCCGGCATTTGTGGCCCTCCGGCGCTTTAGGCAAAGTCTGCGCTGCTTCAAATGTGAAATCTTTGGTTAACCGCGCGCGCATAATCAGACGCCGCGCTGCGTTGGCTTCCAGATGAATTTGTGCATCTGTAGTTGAAAACGGACGTTCAGTTTGTCTGCGAGAATCCATTCCACGATTTGGCGCGGGTCGATCCTGCCGAAAATTGGGGAGAAGAGCACGGCGCGACACCGGGAGGGAAGATCGTAGCGCTGCACTTTATCGCGCGACCACTCGTAATCTTCGCGCGAGCCCATGACGAATTTCACTTCATCGCCAGCATTGAGGTGGTCAATGTTCGACCAAAGATTCTTGTCCACTTCGCCGCTCCCCGGGGTCTTTAGATCCATGATGCGGTGCACGCGCGGATCGACTTTCGATATGTCATGCGCACCGCTGGTTTCGAGCAGCACCGTGTAACCTGAGTCACACAGCATCGACATCAGCGGCAGCACGTTCTTCTGCAACAATGGTTCGCCGCCTGTAATCTCGACCAACGGGCACCGATACGCCGCGACCGTGTCCAGAATTTCTCCCAAGCTTCGTTTGTTCCCCTCGTAAAAGGCGTACTCCGTATCGCAGTAGTTGCACCGCAGGTCGCAGAATGTTAGGCGCACGAAAACGCACGGCCAACCAGCCCAGGTGCTCTCGCCTTGGATGGAGTGATAAATTTCGTTGATTGTAAGCGTCTTTTCGCGCTCTGACATGTCGTTCAAGATTCCTGCTGATCGGATGTAGAACGTCTTATGCGAACAACTGCAAAGCAAATTTCTCCGCGAAAGCCGCCTGTCTTTCAGTGCGTCCGGTGGTGCCCTCGGGGTGAAATCTCTCCAAAATTTCCTGATTTTTACCAAGATTTTTTGATTGACGGCTATATGGCGCCAATCTAGTCTCGCCGCCATGCGCCCCGGTTATGCTCTGTACATCCACCGCTTCGCCCACATGATTGTGGGAAGAACGTCGGTACTCGTCGCAGCAATGTTCTTCGCAGTCGTTCTTGCTACGCAAGCACAGGAGTCCGTTGAAGAGGTGGCTCTGCCGCCCTGGTCGGAGCCAACGCTTCCCTCGAGTGAACCCGCGCCGTCGACGCAAGCGGCGCCGCTGCCTCCCGCGCCAGAACCGGTGACTTCTGCACCAGAACCGTTGCCTCCTACAACAACCGAGCCCTTACCCTCTTCGTCTGAACCGCTGCCTTCGTCCGAGCAGGCGTTTCCGTCGTCGCCCAACCCGTGGTCGCCTTCAACGAACTACAGTACTGCGCAAACAACCGTTGTTCCGCCGCCAGTAGCAACAGGTCCTTACGGGGGCGGCAGTTACAACGTATTCCCAGCCGGCGAAACGGTTTACTCAGGTGAAGCGCGTCGCTTTCACTACGTACTGAGTCTGACAGTGCGAGGTGTGTGGGATGACAACATCTTTATCAGTCATACGAACAAAGTCTCGGATTATTATTTCGCGATTGAGCCGGTCGATCACCATTGGATGGGGCGACATCGAGGGGCGCAGCAGAAGCTATCTGCGATTGGACTACATGCCGAGCGCTATTCTGTTCGTCGATCACTCGGATCAAGACGCATTTAACCAGTATGATTCATCTTGAGGGGGGATATAGCTCTGGCCGGTTGACATTGACCCTCTCCGAGGACATAGCGATACTCGAATCGGCAAACCTCAACAGCTTCTACGATACGACGGGCCTGTGGGCAAACACCGACGCAAGCGCGCCCACGCGGGTCAACATCTTCTACACGCGCTTGAGGGCAAATTACCAACTGACCGGGAAAATGTATCTGCAGGGCGAGTTTGATTCCCCGATCCTACGCCTATCCCGGTAACATTAGTGACTACACTGTTTCTGGCGGCCTTTACCTTTACTACAATTGGCTGCCAAAGCTATCGGTGGGCATTGGCGGCACATTCGGGTACACCTGGGTGGATGAGCCAAGTACGACCAAACTTTCGAGCAGATAAACCTGCGCCTCAATTATGAGGTGACAGCCAAATTAAGCCTGTATGCTTCGGGAGGCGTTGAGTTCCGCCAGTTCGACGGCAACCGCGATACGTACGACTCACCGGTGTTTGAAGTCGGAGTAGCTTATCATCCCTTCAGCGGTACCAATATCTCGCTGGCGGCCGGGCGGCGGATTTATCCTTCCGGTTACGTTTCTAACCAAGATTTTGGGGCCACATACGTTGCGGCCCGGTTTCAGCAGCGTTTATTTCATCGCGTTTATTTCGGCTTGGGCGCCGGCTATGAACACTCGAATTACTTCGCCACTGACCGGGACGTCAATGCGACACGGAATGACGACTACTGGTTTATCGAACCGTCGGTTGATGTGGCAATTACCAGGTGGCTGAGCGCCGGGGTATATTACCTGCACCGCGAGGACAGCAGCAACGAAGATTTCTTCAGTTGGGAGGATAATCAGGTCGGCGTTCGGGCGACGGTCAGGTTCTAAACAGGGTTTGAATCGTTTGCGAGCTGGGACAGAGGGATGGTTGGCGGTGGCGCTCGCGTTGTTGCTGCCAGGGTTCATGTTGGCGCAAACCATGCCGGGGACAGCCGCGTCACAGCCTGCCGCTACCTCTACATCGCGAGCGGCTGCCTCGGCGCCCGCATCAACCGGCGGAGTGAGCGCACCAGCGGGTTACGTTTTGAGTCCTACCGACCAGGTGGCGATCGAGGTTTTTGGTGAAGACGATCTGCGCACAAGCGGTCGACTGAACCCCGAGGGCAACTTGAGCGTGCCATTGCTGGGGTCGATCCATTTGGCAGGACTGACTCTGACGCAGGCAGTTTCAAAACTCACAGAGCTGTACAGCCGCGATTATCTGGTCAACCCGAAGATCAACGTCACGCTTCTCAGCTACGCAAGAAAGCGCTTTTCGATTTTGGGTCAGGTAGGTCACCCCGGCAGCATCGAAATGCCTGAGGGCACCCAGGAGGGTATCGATCTACTGGAGGCGATCGCGTTGGCTGGTGGATATACGCGCATCGCCTCGCCGGAAAGAATAACCGTGCGACGACAAAACGCCAGCGGCGATCAGATTTTCAAGGTTAATGCGAAGCGCTTCACCAAGGGAAAGGGCGGAGGTTTTCTCGTCAAGCCGGGTGATACCATCAACGTCGGCGAAAGTATTTTTTAGCCGGAATTTTTTCCGCCGTCGCCTTTGCGAACGCACTTCTTGGTGTAAGGTTCCAGCCAATATTTTGCCGTGATTGACCCTGCCCAATCTCTGAGGGGAGCGACCGTTGCGCCCAATTCCGACAAACCAGGCGTGCCTTTGACAGCGGAGTACGCCGATGGACTACACACGTTCGATTTTCGCCGGTATTGGCATTCTTTCCTCGAACGTATTTGGATCGTAGCGATTTGCGTTTTGGCTGGCCTTTTCCTTGCGTTGGGTAACCTCGCGCGGACGCCGAAGCTTTACCAAGCCCACACGGTTTTGGAAGTGGAATTTCAGGAGCCGAGTTTCGTCCCAACGCACGGATTACGCGACGCGGACGCGCTCGGTGTTTCTGGCCAGCGAGGAGGCGCTGCGAACGATCGAACAGAATCTCACTAACCAAACACTTCTTGCGCGGGTTGTGCGCTCCGAAGGTTTGGCGCAGGACGGTGGACGCGCTCTTCTGGGCCAGAGTGTCGTCGCCAATAAGAGTTCCAGCGCGACCGAACGCACGGAGCCGTCGCAGGCTGCCAACAAGACGCAGAACGCCAGTGGCGTCACGACATTTACGCCGCTCGAAGAAGCGTTGGGTCGAGCAATGGTCGGTATGGTGCATCCGGTGATCCGCCGCGGCACGCGCTTGATCGATTTGTACGTGACGCACGGCGATCCAGCCATGGCACAGCGTCTCGCCGAAGCAGTCGGTCGAGAGTACATCCGCAACTCAATCGAGCGCCGCGCGTCGTCGAGCGAGGACGCATTGCGTTATTTGTTGGAAGAAGAAGAGCGATTGAAGAGGAACCTCCAAAAAAGTGAGGCGGCCGCCAACGAATACAAGGCAAAGAATCCAGATGCTCTCCAACTCGGCGGCGGCACAGCCGCGACGGGCTCACAGGGGGCTGGCGGATCTCGGGGCGGCTTGGTAGAGGACAACCTGCAAGACATAAACACCAAATTGGCCGCAGCGAGGGCCGATCAGATTCGTCTCGAAGGCCAGCTCCAGCAAGTCGATCAGATTGGCAATAATATCGACGCGTTGCTCGCGATTCCGAGTATCTCTGCCGCCCCAATGGTGGCTGCCGCGCGCAGCAATATTATACAGATCGAAGCGAGCGATCACCACCCTCGCCTTACGATACAAGGAGAAGCACCCCAGAATGATGGCGGCCAAGGCCTCGCTGGCCGAGGCGAAAGACAAGCTCCGTCAAGCGGTCTTGGCGCAACGTCCGATTCTGCGCAATACCATCGAGCAAATCAAAGCGACAGAGGCCAGCTTGCAACAAGCTTTGCAAGCCCAGCAGGGCGTCGCGGTCAATCTCAACCGCACAGCGATCGGCTATCAGGAATTGGCGCGGCAAGCCGAAACCGATCGTGCGTTGTACGAAAGCGTCCTTCGCCAGATAAAAGACACGAACCTGGCAAAAGACGTCAAGGCGAATGCGGTCAGCGTGATTGAGCATTCCCCGCTTCCGAACTTTCCTGTTAGTCCTCAGCCCACGAAAACGATCCTGCTGGGCCTGCTTGGCGGCCTCGCTGTCGGTTTGGCTTTCGTTTTTGGAATCGATGCGCTGGATCGTTCTATTAAAACTGTGGACCAGGCAGAAAGCACGCTCGGTCTGCCTGTTTTTGCAGCTGTTCCCGATACCACTGATGAAGGGCCCGTTAGCCGACTGAAACGACGAAGCAAAGCTTTCAGAAGTTCGAACTATCGCGTCGTGGTGGAAACTCCTGAAAGTCCGGCGGCGGAAGCGTTCCGCAATTTGCGCGCCGCACTTTCTCTCCTGGGTCCGGAAGCCGAGCGAAAAGTTTCGCTTTTCACCAGTGCTGTGCCCAACGAAGGCAAAAGTTTCACAAGCGCCAATTATTCGCTTGCACTGGCCCAGCAGGGTTATCGCGTGCTCCTGATCGACGGCGACCTCCGCCGGCCAAACGTGCACAAGATTTTCCGGTTCCCGAATGCGCGAAATAATTCCGATGAAGACAGCGCGCCGGGAGTGACGGATTGCCTGGTGGGTGAAGCGGACGTAGCCTCGGCAGCGCGTCAGATTCCCGCCGGAGAAATCCAGCTCGTCGATGAGAGCATTGAGCTGACGGAAGACATTCTCGCCGCGACGGGAGGCCAGCTGTTTGTCCTCGCAGGTGGACGACGCGCGCCCAATCCCGCTGAGATTCTTGCCGGCCCGTTCTTCGGACAGCTGATTGCTAAGGCTGCAACCCTGTTTGATCGCGTCGTGATCGATAGCGCACCGATCCTTGCAGTCAGTGACACTCTCCTCATGATGCCACATGTCCAAACTGTGTGCATTGTTGTTCGGGCGGCAAAAACACCGCGTACAGCAGTCCGCCGCGCGATTACCTTGCTGGCAAAGTCAGGAATTCGCCCGGCCGGTCTGGTCTTGAATCGATTGCGGCGGAGTCGCGGAGTCGGCTATTATTACTATTACGCTTCGCACTGGTTATGGCAAAGAAGAGGGAGCGTATTCTCGCGGCTACAGCTACCATCGCCGATCCAAGCCGGACCACGAAGGTAACGGAGCGTAGAGCGGCCCGCTCGTCAGCCTGATCAGGTAGCAGAGTGCCATCGTTCAGTTCTGCAGCGAGTGTTCGGATCTTTGCTGCTATCCTGAACCTTTCGTGCCACAACCTGCTTCCCCAGCAAAGACCCAGATACGTTGCCACATACAGCTGGATCGATTCGATCTGACCTGGGAAATCGACCAGCGCGTTCAGCGCCACTCCCATGAGCGCTGTGATAACTAACGGCTGCAGCACGCGTCTTCGCGGCGTCCACTCCCGCCTGGCGTGCTCTTTGTAACTGCGAATACCGACTGTGATTCCTCCGAAGAAGAGCAGCGCCCAAAGAATTCCTCCGACCCAGCCCCATTCCAGCAGGGTCTGCAGATAATCCTCGTGCAAAAATCTCCACGTCCCGGGCACCTGATCGCTCCCACTGCGATTGTATGTTGGAAACACAACGCGAAACGTCCCTGGCCCAAACCCGAACAATCCGGCGTGCGGCAACGCACGCACGGCTACGCGCGAAACCTGCCAGCGAGCATCGTTGGGAATGTGCTCACTCTCCAACCGCCAGCGCTTAAGCGCCTGTTCGAAATGACTGGCCTGCGCAAACGCAATAAGCGCTAAACCAATGGCAAGCGCTCCTACCAGAGCGACGCTTTTACCGCCCGATAGCTTGCGAAGAAGCATCGGTCCAAATTGCACGCAAATCGCAACCAGCAACAGGAGCGCAACCAGTTGAGCCATGCGCGACGTATTCGCCAGCACCGCGGCCATGGTTATGAGAAAAACGCTCGTCCACATCGCGCGCATCCACGGATGGGATTCCCTGGCAAAGGCCCGGATAACTAGTCCGAAACTCAATGGCCACACCAGGTTTAAGAATGCACCAGCATTACCGTGATAATAATAGGTCGCAAAAAATGTGTTGATTCGAAGCGGCCACGCTGTCGGTGGTTGCCAGAAGATCATATCCGCGCCGGTGGCTTTCTGGAGTAAACCGAGAAGCGCTATCGAACCGCCAACCAGACCAATCACATACCACAAGCGAAGCAACCATCGGCTGCTTTGAGAAAGATCTGCGACAAACAAGATTATCCCCAGAAGCAAAGCGCCTCTGATCATCCACGCAGCGCTGATCGGGTAATCAACGGAGCCGGTCACAGGCGGCGCGAAGTTGTGTAGCGGTACAAAAACAGAAAAATCCGAGTCGCAGACTGACTTCGCGTTAAAGACCATCCAGCCGCCCACGCAGATCAAAGCCGCTGTTAAGAACAACAGAAGCCATGGAAATCGCGGCGTTCGTCTGCTAACAAGCAACTCAATGGCCCAAAGAACGAGTGCACCGAGTAACACCCAATTTGTTATTCGGATGCTTTCGGATGTTGTGCCGCCGTACGCCCACGGCGCATAGGCCAGCGCAGCGAAGAAAATCCAGCGTGATGCGCTGCGGACGACGTGAGAAATCACATGTTAGACGTCAGACGATTCTGATCTCCGACCTCTGGCAACCGGTTTCCATGGAATCACCGTCCCTTGCCAAATAGCATCGTGTATAACGTTTTCAGCACGATCATCGCATCCAGCTTTAGGGAGTAATGCCGGATGTAGTAAAGGTCATATTTTAACTTCTCGACCGCGTCCTCGTCACTCTCTCCGTAGGGATAATTGACCTGCGCCCATCCGGTGATTCCTGGCTTAACCAGGTGCCGAAAATGATAAAATGGAATTGTTTGCTCATAACGTTCGGCGCACTTGCTCCACTCCGGGCGTGGACCAATCAGACTGATGTCTCCTTTGAGCGCGTTCCAAAGCTGCGGCAGCTCATCGAGCCGAAGTTTCCGCAGCCACCGCCCAGCAGCCGTCACACGACGATCGTCTTTTCGCGTGTAAATGTCCTCGTCCGCTTCATCCGAGTGTCGCATTGTTCGGAATTTAAAAAGAATGAACCGTCTTCCGTCACGGCCGACTCGTTCCTGCCGGAAAAAAACCGGACTGCCGTCCTGAATGCGGATGAGCAGAGCGACAAGCACAAAGATCGGAACGCAAATGATCAGCGCTGTTAACGAAGCAACGACATCGAAAAGCCGCTTGAGATAATGGTAGGGAGAAGTGCGAGCCAGCTGAAAACCACTCTGGAGCGGCCAAAACGGATCGATGATGCCGAGCGGCAGATAACGCCATTCAGTTTCATAGAAGGATTCGAGCGTGTAAACGCGAGTCTCCTGAAATTGCGCGTGCACCAGGCGCTCGAGCAGTTGCGTACTGAGCGAGCTCGCTTTCGCAGCGAGAATGATCCCGCTATAACGGCTGTCGAGATTATTTAATTTTGCGGCGAGATTTCCCTGCACAATCGGTGATCCTTGACCAGCAATTGGCTGGCCCACCCGTTCGTCATTTACATCTACGAACTCGAGCTGTTGTCCGTTTGATGACTTGCTGTACGCCTCGTAAAAATGAGCCGCCGTCGCGCCACCACCGATGACAAGAAACGATCGCCCGGCACTGCTGGCAACCACGTACTGCCGAATCAATCGGCGGTAAACCAGCGACAGGGGAAGAAAAATCGCGAAGCTCAAAAGGAGCACGCCGCGGCTTGGCTTCATCGTCTGATCAAACGTCGCCGCGGAATAAATCACCATCGCACTGACCACCCCCGCGGCGCTGACGGCAAGAATGTGTTCGGCCGTATAACCGAGAGTCAACTTTTCGACACTGCGATCGTAGCCGCCAACAAAATAAAGCGCCGTCACGATGACACCGAGCTGGATCAGCTCGATGAAGAAGAACTGAAACGGCGTAGCATAGAACGCATCGTACCTAAACCAACCTACAATTCGGTAGATTGCGAGCCAGCTCGCTATATCGAGGAAGAGGTACAGCAGTGCAGACGACCATTCTTGGCTAAGGAAACGCGACCACAGACTGGTCCCGCCGAGGCGGCGAGCGGTACTGGCGGGCTTGCCGAAGCCTTCTGAGCGCTCCTGAAACTGAAGGAGCCTCTGCGAGATCATCTGCGATTCTTTGCTGTTCGCCATGGGGGCCAACAATTATATGCTTAATCGCAGCCAAGTGAAAGATGACTTTGTGTCGAGTGTGGCCGGTTGGCGGGTCGCCGCGGTTACCTCGCGAGCAGTTGTCACGACCGCAAATCAAGCAAACCTGGACGCGGCCACTACTCTTGACGCTCCAAGCCGCATCCATAATCTGAAACCACGCCGATCGACCGGCAACGAATCGTAACGTGAATATTTTGGCAGCCTTTTATCGCTCGTCGGTTGGAAAAAAAATGATCGTCGCCGTCACCGGCATCATTTTGATCCTTTTCGTTATCGGGCACCTGCTAGGCAATCTGCAGATTTTTCTGGGTCCTGATTGGGTCAACGGTTACGCGCAACACCTGCGCGATCTCGGTCCTTTGCTCTGGGTAATCCGTTTCTTTCTGCTCGCGGCTGTCGTCGTTCATATTTACGTGACCATCCAACTCGCGATCGAAAACCGCCGTGCGCGACCGCAGGCCTACGTCGAGCGGGAATATGTGAAAGCAACGATCGCTTCGCGCCACATGGTGATGAGTGGGTTGATCGTCCTCGCGTTTATCATTTACCACATTGCGCATTTCACGGTGCGCGTCACCGATCCCCGGTTTGGTTTGCTCAAAGCTGATCCGCTTGGGCACTACGACGTTTACTCAATGATGGTATACGGATTCCAAAGTTATTACGTCTCCGGGTTTTACCTTCTTGGCCTCTTTTTGCTCGCGCTTCATCTCAGCCACGGATCGTCGAGCTTTTTTCAATCGCTCGGTTTTAATGACAAGAAACTGACGCCGCGTCTTGCGTCAGGCGGCCGAATCTTCGCCTGGCTTCTTTTTATCGGCTACACGTCGATTCCCGTCGCGGTCCTGACTGGCGTTGTTAAGCCGGCACAGCAGCTGTAAACAGAACGACTGAGCTGCCTACAGATCAACGACCTGCACGCCTTCGGACGCGGTCCGCTTCGTGTAAAGATCGCTTAAACGCTTGGTCATCGGTCCGACTTTCCCGTCGCCGATTTGACGATTGTCTACCTTGAGCACGCCGGCTAGTTCGCCCATTGTCCCAGTGCAAAACATTTCATGCGCACCATAGACGTCGACGAGTGACAAATCAGTCTCGATGCAAGGAATCTTTTCGGCAGCGCAAATCTCGATCACAGTCGCACGGGTTATCCCCTCGGGGCAGGCCATGACGCGCCCTGTTACCACGTCGCCGCTTTGGCGCGATTCATCCGAGTTACGCACAATAAAGACGTGCGTGGCGTTCGTTTCAGCAACGAATCCGCGCATATCGAGCATAAGCGCGTCATCGGCGCCGGCATTGTTCGCTTCAATCTTTGCCAGAATCGAGTTCAGCAGGTTTGCATGATGAATACGCGCATCGAGCACATCCGGCGGCGGGCGGCGGATCTTGCTCGTCATCAAACTCAGGCCCGTTTTCGCATAAACGGGTGGCTTGTGTTCAGCGAGCACGATCAATGTAGGCCCGCTTTGGTTGAGTCGCGGATCCATGCCGGAAGTGATCTTAATTCCGCGTGTCAGCGTGAGCCGAATATGCGCGCCATCCCGCATCTGATTTGCAGCGAGCGTGCGTTTGATTTCGTCGATGATTTTTTCGCGTGGCGGAATTTCCTCAAACGAAAGTGCGCGGGCTGAATGTTCAAGGCGATCGAGGTGTTCGTGTAGTTTGAAAATCCGGCCGTTGTAAAGTCGCAGTCCTTCCCAGACCGCGTCACCGCCTTGCACCGCCGAGTCGAACGGGCTGATCGCTGCCTTGTCGCGATGGAGCAACTCTCCGTTAACATTTACGATCAGGTTGCGGTTTCGCTCGTCGAATTTTTGAAGCATAGATTAACCAGGGATCACGGAGATTGTTTTGTTAGGGCGTTTGGGTCAAAAGCCCAGCGATCTCCGTTCAACACAGTCGATACGCATAAAGCCGCTGATAGCATTCACAGCATTGCTGATAGATCTCATGCAATCGAGCCGGGACTTCACTCGGTGTCGGATCATATGGTTGAAATGAGTTCGATTTTGCCACTTCGCCATACCAATGCCTGGCCCAGATGCCATCGGTGTCACGCAAGCCTGATGGCCACGAAAGCATTGACTTGCTAAACTCGACGCCGACCGCTTTGCAAACCAGTCGCAGCGTTCGCTCCGGATTTTGCAGCACGTCCCTGGCATCAACAACGGGCGGAATGGCAGTCGTACGTTTTCGTACGAAATCAAAAATTTCTGCCTGCTGCACGAAACCAAGGTCTTCGACCGCGGGGTCTTCTCGCTTTTTGATGTAGGAATTAATCACCTCGCGCGGATCGCGAATTAGAAAGCAATTAGTCACGGCCTCGAGCCATTCGCGATCCATTTCTGGCAAAAGATGGTGCGTCATATGCTTCTGAAAAAAAATCCGCTTCCCGTTGGCGATCGGCCCGGTGAGGTGTGCAACTACTTTTCGCCAATCGGTTTCGCCGGTTGCGATCACTTCGTCCGCACTGGGATGATCTATGCCCGTCACTTTGAGGTAATAGGCGTAAAACGGCTCATCGATGACCACCGTGTCGTCTCGATTGCCCCACGCACGCATCATCGCCGTCGAGATATTTCGTGGACCAGACCACATGGCGATGCGGATGCTCACGGCCGGAACAGTCAGGCGGCAAAGCCGCGTGTGCAACGGCGTTGAGGATAACGCGTTCCACCTTTGTTAGGTGGATCGGCTTCTCCGAAGACGATGTCAGCCGCTGCAGACGCGGTTTGAAACTAACTCTTCGCGAAAACGCCAATCAACGGTCGCCGCGATGGCGTCTGAGAGCGGAAATCGCTAACAAATCCAGTCTCGGTCCGGATCTCCACATGACCCGCCGCGCTCTTGGCGCCGTAGACCAGCACAGATCCTACAGGTGCCTCGTACGGATTTGAGACCGGCAGTTTTTTGAATCCGTAATTGTTTACAAGCTCCTGGCCCGCTTGTTTCGCAAGGGGCGTTTGCGGCCGCGATTTCACTACGCCCGCAGCAACCAGCGCTTCCTTAACGAAACACCAGCACTTGCGCAGCGAGTGCGCACGTGCGCGCTCCTCGGCGATGGTGGCTGCCCGGCGCAATTTCGGATCAATCTGCGCATCTGCCTTTGCAATCGGCTGGACGATCTTCTTCGGATAATAATGGTCCACAACGTCGACCGATTGTTTTTTGCCGGAGGCATCGGTGTAATTGAATTTTGGACTCGGCGCCGAGAGCCGCAGCGCCATTGCTGGATGCGGACACATTGCCGCGGATCCCAGGATAACAAATGTGAGGGTGAGAAGTTTTGGCATAAAGCCGCGATCTATCGGGTATATCGGCCATGGCCGCAACCGATTTTTTTAAGCAAAGGAAAATTTCTAATTTGACTTAGCCGGGATGCACGAATGGCCGTCGCAGACCTACAAAGATGAGACCAGTTCTGCCATCCGGCGGCGCAATTTTCCATCGGGTAACCGTCCTATCCCGCCCTGCATATTATCTTCGAGATGACGCGGTTTATCCGTCGCTGGGATCGCGCATGTGATGGCGGAATTTGCCACAATCCATTTCAAGAAGAATTGCGCCCATGAACGGCAATCAAATTCCGTCGCCCAATCCGGTAGCGGTTTCGAACGCACTTTGCCGAAAAGGTCTCCGGATCCGAGTGGCCGATTCGCTATCACGGCGACGCCTCGCTCCTGCGCCAAAGGCAGAATGCGTTCCTCGGCTTCGGGTTCCATCAGCGAATAATTGATTTGGAGGAAATCGAATTTCTGGCTCCGCATTAGTTTTTCGATTTCGCTCAAAGCTCCGGACTCATAATGCGTGATTCCGGTGTATCGAATTCGGCCTTGCTGTTTCCAGTCCTGCAGAGTTGCGAGTTGTGTGTTCACGTCGACGAGATTATGCACCTGCATCAGGTCGATTCGGTTCGTGCGCAAAAGCGACATGGAACGTTCCATTGACTGAATTCCGCTTTGCTTGCCCTTAGTCCAAACTTTGGTGGCGAGAAACAGTTTCTCGCGAATGCCAGGTGCAGAAGTCAGATCGCCGATCACCTCCTCCGCGCGTCCGTACATCGGCGAGGAATCAATGACACGGCCGCCAAGCTTCACAAACAGCGAAAGAACGTCTGCGAGCTGTCTTCGGACATCCGCGCTAAGATCGACATCGAACGCTCTCCATGTTCCGAGGCCGATCACCGGTAGTTTCTCGCCAGAGGAAGGAATGGTGCGCTCTAACATGGTTGGTGATTCGCTCGCCGCGCGGGCGCTGATCGGTGAAACCAGTCCGGCTGCTATGCCGCCGATTATTTTCGCAGCTTCACGTCGCGTCATCGTCGCATTGTAGGGCGTTTCTGTGAAACGCCAATGGCGTCTGGCACAGACGCCCTACAACAGCTATATGGCAGTATGAATCGTCGCCATTTCATCAAGGTATCCACGACGACCGTGCTTGCGTTGCGTGTGAGATCCACGTCGTTGTTCGCGGAGAGCGCCGTGAAACCGATGAGCATACTCATACTCGGCGGCACCGGATTCACTGGCCCATACCAGGTGAAATATGCGCTGAGTCGCGGCCATAAGGTGACCACATTTAACCGGGGTAAAACGCATCCCGGTGAATTGCCTGCTGAAGTCGAGCAGCTTATCGGCGACCGTAACGGCAATCTCGACGCGCTGAAAAACCGGCGATGGGATGTGGTAATCGACAATCCGACGATGCTGCCTGCGTGGGTGCGCGATGTGGCGCAAGTACTCAAAGGAAATGTTGATCGTTACGTGTTCATTTCGACCATTTCCGTTTACGGCGAGGCGAAACAGGGCGCTGATGAAAACGCGCCGACAGAAAAATACGAAGGTGCAGATCCGTACAAGGAGACGATTGAAGCGGTGCGCGCATCCGGATTCAAAACCTACGGGCCGCTAAAGGCGCTCTCAGAACGCGAAGCCGAGAAATGGTTTCCCGGAAAAACTTTGATTATTCGCCCCGGACTTATCGTCGGCCCGCGCGACGAGAGCGACCGCTTTACGTATTGGCCTGTGCGCATCGATCGTGCCGGAGATGTGCTGGCGCCTGGAAAGCCAAACGATCCCGTTCAGTTCATCGATGCGCGTGATCTTGCTGAATGGACCATTCGCATGGCCGAGAACCGTGAGACAGGAATTTACAATGCGACCGGACCTGCCAAACCCCTTGGCATCGGTGGGATGCTAGACGGAATTAAGAGTGCCCTGAAGTCGGACGCGAAGTTTACCTGGGTAAGCGAGGAATTTTTGACTGAGCAGAAAGTGCAGCCCTGGTCGGACATGCCGGTTTGGACCGGGAAAGATGATGCGGTTGCGCGAACGAACATTAGTCGCGCGCTGAGCAAGGGCTTGACGTTTCGACCGCTCGACGTCACCGCACGCGATACGCTCGCCTGGTTCAAGTCGCTTCCGCCGGAGCGACAAGCGCATCCGAAAGCTGGTCTTTCGCCAGAGCGCGAAGCGGAAGTGCTTGCCGCGTGGAAGAAGAAAGAAATGACGAAATAAGCTTAAGTGTTCGCATGACGAATAATTCTTCGAGCTTCGTCTTTCTTCGTCATTCGGCACTCGCCCCCCGTCATTACGGTGAAACGAATCTTCGCGAAAATTGTTGAGGTAAAACCGACGGAGATTCGCGCTCTCTGGCTCGCGTTCTTTTTCCATTTCCTCATCTTGGCCGGCTATTACATCACCAAACCAATTCGGGACAGCATTGGCGCGAGCAGCATGGAAGCGCTGCCTTGGATGTTCACTGCGACACTCGCCGCGATGGTGGTTGCGAATGCGGCCTTCGCCGCGACGGTGGCCCGGATGTCGCGGCGAAAATTCATTCCGCTTGCTTACGGATTTTTCATTGTCGTATTCGCGCTCTTTTTCATTGCGATGCGAACCCGTCCCACGACAGAGCAAGTGTGGATTAATCGGGGATTCTTCGTTTGGGTGAGCGTGTTCAATCTCTTTAACACTGCCGTTTTTTGGGCATTCATGACGGATCTGTTCACGGTCGAGCAAGGTAAACGCCTTTACGCCTTTATCGCCGTCGGCGGCACTCTCGGCGCGATCCTTGGCGCCTACATTACCAAGCATTACGTGCGTGAGATTGGTTCGGCGAATCTTCTCGTCATCGCAGCGGCGATGTTCGCCATCGCCGGATTTCTTGTTCGCTTTTTTCCCCACGGCGCGGCTGAACAAAAGGAACCTGCCGCGATGCTCGAGGAACCGATCGGCGGATCGGTCTGGTCAGGAATCACGCACATTTGCCGATCGCCTTACCTCATGGGACTCGCTGCGAGCATCATGCTTTACACAACAACTTCGACCTGGGCTTATTTTCAGCAGAGCGATCTGGCGGGTGCGGTGCTAAAAACCAGTGCGGACCGCACAGAATTTTTCGGAAATCTCGAGATTTGGGTGAACAGCATCACCGTTCTCATCCAGATTTTCCTCACCGGTCGCTTACTTAAGTGGTTCGGAGTTGCGTTTACACTCGTTTCACTCCCGATCGTAAGCATGGTCGGATTCGCTGCGATGGGCGTCGCGGCCAGTCTGGCAATGTTAGCAATCTTTCAAGTTGCACGTCGCGCCGCTGCCTACGCGTTGATGCGGCCATCGCGGGAGATTCTCTTCACCGTGTTAAGGCGCGAGGACAAATACAAAGTGAAGAGTGTTACCGACACGCTCGGCTATCGCACTGGCGATCAGTTAGGCGCTTGGTCCTACCACGGTTTGCAAGGTCTTGGTCTTAGCCTGAATACAGTTAGCTGGATTGCGGTTCCGATCACGGCCGCTTGGTGCGTACTGAGCATCTGGCTTGCGCGCAAACAGCGGGCGTTAGCGGACGCACAAGCAAAGCGTGAGCGATCTTCACCGCTCACCGACACCGACATTGCTGCCCCTGAGCCTGCATGAGTTGCGCTTCCGCTGATCCGGCGCGAAGCGTTTAAAGTAAAGGAGACAAAACAATGGCAACACGAACTGGATCGGCCGTATGGGAAGGCACACTGAAGCAGGGCAGGGGAACGATGAAACTTGGCAGCGGCGCATTCGAAGGCCCTTATTCATTTTCATCGCGCTTTGAAGAAGGCAAGGGGACCAATCCAGAGGAGCTCATTGGTGCCGCCGAAGCGGGCTGTTACTCAATGGCGCTCTCGGCAAACCTGGAAAAGGCAGGTTATCCAGCGAAACGAATCAGCACGACCGCGACCGTGAAACTGGAAATGGTCGGCGGCGGCCCAAAGATCACGACGATCGATCTTAAAACTGAAGCCGAGGTCCCGGGTATTGACGAAGCAAAATTCCACGAGCAAGCCGAGCTGACAAAAAAGACGTGTCCGGTGTCCGTCGCTTTAGCAGGCACGCAGATCAATCTCGACGCGAAGTTGGTGTAGGCGCGATGTTCCTAAACGCCGCGTCTCACTTTCCCTCGATTGCGACAAGTGAGGAAGGCAGATTCAGAGAAGAAAAGTCCGCGATCGCGAGGACGCGCTCGCCAGCGAGACGCGTGCGCTCCCCAGCATCTACTTCGCCAATTCGTAGAGATATTCAACAAACGACATCGTCGCTCCGTCGAAGTCTTGGATTTTCGGGTTCGTAGATTCGATGATGTAATATTCGTCCGGCGCATGCGCGCCACTGCCGTGACCGAGTCCGAAATGTCCCGCCGCGAGATTTAGCGGTACGCCGGTGAAAACGTAACCGGGATATGAGCCGGCGTTGCGCGGCCAGAGCAACGCGTCGATTCCGAACTTTTTGTAAGTTGCCAATTGCGCCTGGATCAACGCCGAATCTTTCGATGTTTCCGTCGGATCGTACCCGCCGGTCATGTTTACTTCGATGTCGCCGAAACCGCGCTTCGCCAGATGAGCCCTCAACGCCGCAAGCGCGTCCCCCGCTTTCATATCAGGCACGAGTCGCATGTCGATTTTCGCGACGGCGCGATGCGGAAGAATCGTCTTGCCGCCTGGGCCGGTGTAGCCGCCTACGAGTCCTTCGATATTTACAGTCGGCTGCGATTCGAGCCGTTCGTTTGCCTGTCCCCACGGCAGATCGTTGATCCAATGCTGCACGCTAAATTGCTTTTTCGCCAGCGCTTCGCTGCGCGTCTTCGATACTTTTTCGATCATCGCTTTTTCCTCATCGGTTAGCGGAAGCGGCTTCGGATAATCGTCGATCATGATCACGTTACCATCGTCGGACACTAATGTGTTGAGCGCTTTGACCAGATGCCACGCCGGACTGTCCACCATCGCCTTCAGCGAAGAGTGAATGTCCTTTGCTGGACCGCGACCCCACTTTTCACCGCTCGAGACGAGCTCGAGCTCGATAACGCCTTTAGAACCCAGGTTCACTGTCACGATTCCGTCCAAGTCCTGCGCCGCAAATGGCATGAATACCCCGACACAGTTCTTTAACGCCTCGAGCACTTCGGGACGCCTGACGAGTTGCGGGATGTGCGGCGAACCGATCTCCTCTTCGCCTTCGGCTACCAACACCAGGTTTACCGGCATTTTCTTTCCCGCGCCGCGAATGGCTTGCAGCGCCGCAAGGAATGCTGCTTCCGGTCCCTTCTGATTCACCGCGCCGCGACCGATCATCACTTTTCCAAGTGGCGGTTTGTCCACGATTCGACCTTCGGTTGGCGGCGACGACCATTCCGACGGATCGAACTGTTTCACATCATACATGAAATAGAGTCCGACCGTTTTCGGCGCACCGGCGTCGAGCGTGCCGAACACGCCGGGCTTGCCATCTGTTTTGATGACGGCCGCGTTTTGGAATCCCGCATCGCGCGCGAGCTTCGCCATGTACTCAGCGCCCTCGGGATAGCCGCGGTCCTCGGCCGCGATCGAAACCTGGCCAATCCAATCCTGCAACCGCTTCACAGCCTCGTCGTGGCGTTTGGTAATCTCGGCTTTGATATCGGCATGTTCAGTGTCTGCTGAGTAACAAAGTGGCTTCGCTGTCCAAAGCAGTGCGATAGCAACACCGCCAGAGACAAATCGCATTCGTTTCATGCGTCTTGAATGCGATACGACTGCGTTGGTTTCAAGCGAAAATCTGGGCTGGCACCGCAGTCGATTGCGCTCACGCCGTCTCTCCGCCTTAAGCGAAAGCCGTCCGGTCCAGATACCGCAACCGTTTGAGTCGGTTGCTGATCACTCGACGACTTCGATCGTTAGGCAACTATCGGCAGGCGCACACGCATTTCTGTCCAACTCCCATCGGAACGGACCAGCTCGACGTCGCCACCATGCGCTCGAGCCAGCTCCCGCGCGATGCTTAGACCCAGTCCATGCCCTGGCACGCGTGCGCCGCCGCACACCCGGTAAAAGCGCTCGAATAGCAGGCCGGCGCGCTCCTTTGGGATGCCATCGCCTGTGTTGCCGATTGTCATTTCCACCTCGCCATTGACGGCCCACGCTTCCACCCGGATGCGGCCACCGGGACTGTTATATTTTACCGCGTTTTCGACCAGATTCTGCGCGATTATCCCGACGAACGTAGGATCGGCCTTTAACAGCAAATGCTTTGGGATATTCGCTTCGACTGTCAGATCGAGCGGCTCGGCCAAAGTGAGCGCGTCATCAAGAACGCCTTCGAGCACTTCTCCCAACTCGAACTCGGCCTTCGACAGCTCGACTCGGCCGGCATCGGCGCGGGAGAGCAGAAGCAGGTTCTCCACGACTGAACTAAGGTGATGAATGCGATGTAGCAGTCCTTCGGCGCGCGCCTGTGTGCTTTCGCTGCAGTTAACGTCAGCCAGGATTTCTTCAACGTCGGCGCGTAGGATGGCAATCGGGGTTTTCAAATGGTGCGAAGCATCGGCGGAAAAACGGGCGGATTGTTCGAAACTGCGCTGCAAGCGTTCGAAGGTCGCATTGAGCATTTCGATCAATCCTGCGATCTCGTCGTGAGTCGGGGGCACAGGCAGGCGCTGGTCGAGCCGCTGCGCGGTGATCGTCTTCGCCGCCTGGCGAATTTCTTCGACCGGCGCGATCGCTTTGCTCGCGACCCAGGCTGAACCGAACAGCGTTATTAAGAGCACCGTCGGAATCGCTCCCAGCATCGCCAGGAAAATGTCACGGCCGATTTGATTGACCTCCTTCAGGTCATCACCGGCGCGGAGGGTGAGTCCATTTTTGCTAAACTCGGCCACGCGGACGTTTTTCCCGTCGATCTTGTGGTTATGAAATTCTTTGATGCCATCGCGCGGGAACGGCTGGCGCAATCGCGGGGAAAGATAGAGCACGGCGCCGGTTGCATCAGTTACTTCAACTAGGTGGTTACGCAGCGAGAGCGGCACTAAGATCTCCTTGAAGACTGGTTCGCTGTTCGTCCGACCACCTTCGAAATGTTCGACGTCTCGAAAGAATTCCTGGGCGTCGGTCGTTAGGCGTCGATCGAAAGCTGCGATCTCGGCATGGCGCATGACGAACCAGGTGGTCATTGCGCCACCAAGGGTGGCGGCCACGGCAAGCCCCGCGGAGTAATGCGCAATCTTCCAGCGTAATGGCCAGTTTCTCATTCCGGTTCCCGAATCGTATAGCCCAGATGTCTTACGGTGTGGATAAGCGGCGGCGAGTCGATCTTTTTGCGCAGACGGCTGATGAAGGCTTCTACGAGTTTCAGGCCATACTCATGTTCCCGTTCCCAGACGCGCTCGCATAGTTCGATGCGGCTAAAAATTCGACCAGGTTCGCGCATCAGCACACGCAGCAACGTGAGTTCTCGCGCCGATAGCTCGATCCGGCGTGGGCCGCGAAGTAATTTTCTGTCCACCAGGTTCAAAACCAAATCCGCCACTCGGAGCTCCATCGGCGCTTTCTCGGGAAAACGTCTTCCGAGTGCACTTACGCGTGCGACGAGTTCCTGCATCGCGAACGGCTTCGCGAGGTAATCATCTGCACCCAGTCCGAGGCCGGTCACCCGGTCACTCACTTCGCCCCGCGCAGTCAAGATCAGGATGCGAGTGTCGATTTTCGCCGAGCGCAAACGTTTCAGCACTTCGAAGCCATCAATCCCTGGCAGCATCACATCAAGCACGATGAGATCGTACCGGTTCAGGTCCGCTTTTCCCAAGGCGGTCTCACCGTCGTGGACCATAACAGGCTCGTGGCCAGCTTCAGTGAGGGCGCGGCGGATATGCTGGGCTAGACGAACTTCATCTTCGACGACTAGAATTTCCATAAGTTCAGGTATCGACACGCGCGTCGGGAACTGCGCCCGACGTTACTGTCGTGAGCCTTGCGAGCCACAAAGTAAGAATCGCGGAGCCGCAGGCGATTCACCCATCATGCGTCAAGAGCATGAAAGCGATGCTATTGTCAGCAACCTCAGAAAGGTTACCAACCCGTTACCTTCTCGAGCAGGCCAATTCGCAACTAAAGCGCCAACGTTTCCTGCTTCGGAATTAAGGGCGCTGCGCTGAGGCCGGTGAATTTTTTCACAAGATCATCAAGCTTGGCCACATAATAATCGACGTTTTCGTCGCGATTCTGCGGATCGAAATCGCTCGCTAGTTTGGCAGCTTCGTAGGCAGCAACCTTCTTTGGCGTAGCCTTGATGTAGTAGCTAATCTGATCGCCCGGCCTGTAGTTGCGGCCACTAGCCAGGGCGAGCTCGTACGCCGCCGCGCGATTACGCGCTGAGCCTGCGATCTTAGCGCGGTACTTGTCGAGCGAATCCTGGAGCGTGTCGGTCTTCATCAGCATATCGATCTTCCACTCTCGATTACGGATTTTTTGTTCAAAGTCGTTCCGGAGACCGGCAATCGCATCCGGTTTGGCCTGCATGATCATCTTGATCATTTCCTCCAGAAAAACGCGCTGGAATTTTTCGAAGCCACGGGACTTCAGCGCGCCGCCTTTGATGATGACGTCGCCGTCTTTTGTTAGAAGCGCGTAGTTTTTCGCTTTATAACTCAGCATCGCGTCGAACTGTTCGTCGATCTCGACGTCGATGCCGGCTGGCAATTCTTTCGCCAAATCTTTCTGCAAGGTGTCGATGTCGATTTCCTCAGGCGGCACGAAGTAGATTCCGTCGGTATCGACCTCAATCACCTGCGCTCCGCGCACGTTGAGCCAGTCGATCATCTTCTTCAACAGATCGCGCCCGATCTGTGTGACACGCGCGGCGGCGTCGAAGTCGGCGAAATGTCCCTGCGCAAATCCAAGATAGCCGTAGAAGCTGTTGAGCAGAATCTTGAACGTGTTTTGGAGCGCCTGAAGGTGATGTTGTCTCGCCGGATCTCGTTCCGCCCGCATTCTGGCTTTGGCTTCGAGCCGGAAGTTGCGCAGATCCGTGAGTAAATGCCGAAAGATTTGCAGCTCATCCGTCGCTGGGAAGCAGTCGAACTGCAACATGATAGACGGATAAAGGGACGCGACGTCGCAATGCCAGACATTGCGCGCCACGCCGGTGAAGAAGATGTCGGTGTAACCGCCTTCGAATGCGCGCGGCATCGGCAATTCGGGAATGGAATGGCGTTGCCGAAAATATTCGCGCAGGAAGAGCGCGTTGATTCGCGTGGCGTTGCCGCGCACGATCACGTCCTGGTAATTATAAGGAAAAATTTGCGCCTGAATGAAGTAGCTCGGACTCAGCAGATCCGACAAAGCGCGCGTTTCACGAACACCGCATAATGCGCGTCGCTGGAACAATTCTGAATCGCCAAGGTATGCGCGTTCCAATTCCTTCCCGGTAAGTCCTGAAACCTGCTCGTGATCGCAGAGATCGAAATGTCGGGCGACGTCCGTGCGTTCGAATCCCGCGAGGGAGCGCATGCCGATGTCGTAAAATTGCGCCAGCAAAAATGTGTCGACAAAATGGCGGCCATCGATCGTGAACTTCGGATAATCGATGGTCTTCTCCGCAATTTGAAGCCGTGACGGACGCGAGCGAAGAAAGCCGCCGCTCCGTCCCCAATCGAGTTTGGTCTTCAACTTCTTCGCGCGGGCGACAAGCAGCGGCAGATGCACGCGGAATAGATCGTGGCCTTCGATTACATCCGGATCGCGTTCTTTGATAAGCGCGGTGAGTCGTCTGATCGCGTTTCTTTCCGATTCTTCTACGTTGCGCGGATCGACAACGATCAATTCTTCCCAGTCGGTGTTGTCCGACAACGCGATGCTCATCACGTGATCGTTGTTGCTGGGATCATCCCGAGTCGTCGGGACTACAGAAAGCACTTCGAGTTGCATGCGTTTGAGCTCCTCGAAGGGCAAATCCTTGAACAATGTGCGGCCAGTCGCGCTGAGGTAATGTTGAATCGAATCGGTAAACGCGAAGAAATCGCGGCCGGCGTTTTTGAGTCCGTTGCGAAGCGCAATTAATTCCTTCCAGCTATCGACTGTGACGAGCCAGCCGTACTTGAGGTTGCCCCGGAGTTTCTCCGTCTCGATGCCAAGATCGACAACGTCTGAGTCGGCCCAGATAAACGGGTGAAACGGCTCGACGTCGGTAACGGTCGAACCATCTGTTTCCCGCCGATGCACACGCACGGTGCCGGTTTCGCCTAACTCGACAGCCACAATCCGCGGTGTCGGGTCCGCGCCGAAGAGAAGCGTGTTTTTCTCAAATTCCATCCTCAAACAAACTTTCTGTCATTCCGAGCGAAGTCGAGGAATCTCTTAAACACATCCAGAGATGTCTCGACTTCGCTCGACATGACAAAACAATGCAATTTGCGAAATCTGTGGATATAAATCCGGAATGAAGATTCGTTCGTTGTTGATTTTGTTGGTGTCGCTGTGGATTGCGCCTCTCATTTTGGCGCAACAAACGCCGCAATCGCTCGCTGACGCTGAGCTTCCCTCTTTGCTAGGAATCTACAAAGACCTTCACAGTCATCCGGAATTATCTGCGCAGGAGGAGCGAACAGCAGCGTTGGTCGCGAAAGAATTGCGCGCGGCAGGTTGCGAGGTCACAGAGCATCTCGGAAAATTCGAAAACTCCAAGCTCAAAGCTTACGGAGTTGTTGGCGTGATGAAGAATGGCCAGGGGCCGACGGTGCTTGTACGCACGGACATGGATGCGTTGCCAGTGGAAGAAGAAACTGGTTTGCCATATGCCAGCAAGGTCATCGCCAAAAATGACGAAGGTAAGGACGTCCATGTAATGCACGCCTGCGGACATGACGTACACGTTGCGGCGTTCATCGGTACCGCGCGCGCACTGGCAAAATTAAAAGACCAATGGCACGGCACGATCGTGTTCGTCGCGCAACCAGCAGAGGAGATTGGTGCCGGCGCACGCGCGTTACTGAAGGACGGACTCTATGACCGATTTGGAAAACCGGATTTTGCCCTCGGTTTTCATGACAAAGCCGACGTTCAAGCCGGCCACATTGCTGTGACCGAAGGATATACGTCCGCAAATGTCGATTCAGTCGATGTCACTGTTCGAGGCGTGGGCGGACATGGCGCTTATCCGCACAAGACAAAAGATCCGATCGTCCTAGCGGCGGAAATCATCAACGCCTGGCAAACCATCGTAAGCCGCGAAAATAATCCGCTCGATCCAATCGTTGTCACTGTGGGATCAATCCACGGGGGAACCAAACACAACATCATCCCGGATGAAGTGAAGATGCAGGTTACGGTGCGCACATATAAATCTAAGGTGCGCGAACGCGTGCTTGCAGACATCGATCGGATTGCAAAAGGCTGCGCGGCAGCCGCTGGAATACCGGCGGACTTGGCTCCGATTGTAAGTGTGTCCAAAGATTTCGTAACGGCTGGCATGTACAACAATCCCGAACTCACGAAGCGGCTTGTTGCTGTTTGGAAAAAGTCGTTAGGCGAACAAAATGTAGAGATCGTCGATGCTGTGATGGGCGGTGAAGATTTTTCCGAATACAGCCTGCCGGACCACTCCATTCCAGCGGTCAACTTTCACTTCGGCGCAGTCGATCCGGCGAAGATCGCGGAGTCCAAAGAAACGGGGAAGGAATTGCCGACTCTGCATTCGAGTAAATTCGCACCCGTTCCCGAACCAACGATCCGCACGGGCATTATCGGAATGACGACTGCCGTGCTCGAGTTGATGAAGTAACACAGGCTTCCAGCCTGTCCTGTCGAGCGGGCATCCTGCCCGCATAAGAAGCAGGCTGGAAGCCTGCTCGACGTTTCAGGCAAGATGCCTGAGTTACTTCACCTTGATGTGTTTCCGCAGATAAGTGGGCACATCGAGGTCTTCGCCTTCGATGATTGTGGGTTCGCTTTTTTCAAAACGACCGCGGGTCACGGGTTCAAATTGCAGGACTTCCTGCTTGGCCGGCGCCACTGACTTTTCAATGAGTTCTTTCTCCTCCGTCCACGGGACCGATTTCTCCTGCTGCGTAATCGTCGCGTGCTCGGGCTCGCCGTTACGGCTCGGTATCTCTGGCGGTTCGGTGGAGACCGGAGGTTCCGTTTCAGCTGCGACAGGTTCTTCAAATGCAATTGTTTCCTCGAGAGTTTGAATTTCGACAGCCGATTCTTCAGGTTGAATTTCAGGTTCCGGTTCTGCGGCTTCGTATTGTTCTCTTACTGGAGACACTGCGGCCGCATTGTTCGCCGCGGGAGGCGCTTGCAATAAATCTGCTTCGTCTTCTCCCGAGAGCGAGCTGATGATCGTGACGCTCAAACGATCTCCCAGCCGTGCGTCGACGGCTGCACCAAAGAGAATCTGCGTCTGGTCGCTAACGTGACGCCCGAGTTCCTGCATCAGGATTTCGACCTCGGACAGTGTTATGCCAGGGCCGCCAGCTACCTGTACGAGCACATGCGTTGCATCTGCCAACATTCGTCCACGATCCATCAACGGATTTTTCAGCGCCTGCGTCAGGGCTTCATGTGCGCGATTGTCCGAATCGGATTCGCCGTAGCCGAACAAGCAACGGCTATTGCGCGTGTTCAACGCTGAAAGCAAATCATCGAAGCCGATGCGAATGAGTCCCGGCTGCTGGATGAGGTTCACAATCGATCGCACACTTTGGCTGATGGTGATATCCGCCATTGCGAAAGCTTGATGAATTCCCGCCTGCGGCGGGGACAGATCGCCCATTCGATCGTTCTCGAAACAGACTACTGCGTGTGCAAACTCGCTGAGCCGCACTAGCGCCTCGCGCGCCTGCACGTTGCGCCGTTTGCCTTCGAATCCAAATGGAAGAGTCACAAAAGCGATGACCAGCGCTCCGGCTTCCCGGGCCGCCTGTGCAATGTAGGGCGCCGCACCTGACCCCGTGCCTCCGCCGAGCCCGGCACAAATGAAAATCACACTCGCATCAGCCAGCGCTTCGCGAATTTCGTCTGCCGATTCCAAGGCCGCCTGATAGCCGACGTCTGGATCGCCGCCCGCACCCAAACCGCGCGAAACACTACGGCCCAGTTGCACTTTGCGCGTCGCAACTGAACTCGTCAGTGAGTTTACGTCAGTATTGATCGCGACCACATCGGCTCTCTCCAATCCGTCAAGCACGATGCGGTCGAGCGCGTTTAAACCCGCTCCACCCACGCTCGCGATTTTGATCGGGATAAACTCTGCCAAACGTTCTGGAAGACTGTAGTTTTTGTTAAGCTGAATCATATGGTAGGGGACGGACCGCCGGGCCGTCCGGGATCGAGTGTTTGCGGCGCGCCCGGCGGTCGCGCCCTACCCGAACTTGTTTTTGTGTTCATCGGTTTCCGCTGAAAATTTTTCCAATAAACCGGCCAAACCCTCGCGCCGGTCGGTCGGTGTGCATCACTTGTGCGAACTTGACCAAGCCAATTGCGGTAGAAAATTGGGGATTTTCCACGGCGGACGTCACACCCCAAGCTGCCTGCGCGTGGGTCAGGTTGGCCGGTATTTCGAAAATTTCCGACGCGAGATAATCGATTCCGCTCAAAAGACTGCAGCCGCCAGTAATGAAAGTGCCGGCGCCCAGATAGCCGAGATACGGTTCTTCATCGAGTCGGCGTTTGAGCAACTCAAACGCTTCGCGCACGCGCAGATGAATGATGGTGTTCAGCGTTTCGCGCTCGATTTCTTTTCCTGCAAACCCGGAATCGTCCTTCAGCAAAATCATTTCGCCCGGCAAACAATTTCCGAGAACGCAGCTGCCCTCTTCGATTTTTAATTTCTCCGCGCGCGCCATCGGAATGCGCAGGCCCATGGAGATGTCATTGGTGATGTGGTCGCCGCCCACAGCGAGACAACCGCTTTGTCGCACCGCACCTTCAGAGTACAACGACGTAATCAGTTGTTCCTCCGCCGATATCGATCACCAGCGCACCGAGATCCTTTTCCTGCTGGGTCAGCACAACCTGCGCCGAAGCCAGACCGCTAAAAACCACGTCATCGACGTCGAGCGGCAATTCTTTGATGCATCGAATGGTGTTTTGAATCCGCGTGCGCACGCCGTGGATGATGTGAAAATCGGCTTCCAGTCTTTGACCAAACATGCCGGCCGGGTTTAGCACGCCCTGCTGTCCGTCGACCTGATAATGTTGAATGATTGAATGCAGAAAGGCGTTTTGCGCAGGGATGCTCACTTCGCGCGCATTAATTTTTACGTCCTCCACGTCCTGCTCTTCAATTTCATCGCGGTCCTCTGACAGCATGACGCATCCGCGATTGTTAAAGCTGTGCAAGTGCGATCCGGCGATAGCGATGTAAACACTCTTGATCATCACGTCGCTTTTCTGTTCGGCATCGACAACTGCTTCGTGCACGCATTTCATTGCCGTTTCAAAATCAACAATCTCGCCCTTGCGCACGCCGCGCGATGGCGCCTGGCCTACGCCCAGGATTTTCAACGTTCCATCAGGTCGGCTTTCTCCGACGACCACGCAAATCTTGGAGGTCCCAATCTCGAGACCGACCATCAAACTATTGTTCCGCATTTGTTATTCGGCTTTCTTTTGTTGATTACGAATTGCCTTGGGAGGAGGCGCAGAAGCAGCGCGTGACTTCTGCGCTGAGGATCCGGTTGCTTGTTTGCCGGAATCCTGGTGACTCCGGTTTTCCTGCGCGTGCACCGGGATTGCTTTCATGATCCGTGGCTCGACAGCAGGCTCCAATGTGTCGTTGATTACAGCCGCTGCCGGACTGGTGAACGTCACGGGAATATTGCGCTGCGCGACGAGGTTCAACGTTTCCAGCTCCTGTTTGGTGTTATCGCAGTAATCAAGAAACACCTGCAGCCGCCGCAGTTGCCCTTCGAGATCGTTCAAACCAAACTTGACGCGACTGCGATTTTTGTCCGTCACCAGGAGACAATAGTTTTTCGAAATATCGATCTCGCGAATCTGAAACCGCATTTGCAAAAAAGTGCTCTCGGTGAGACGCAGCAACTCGAGCGCAGTTTTTACTTCTGGCGATTCGACAACTTTCCCCGCTTCGAGCGTTTCACTCGAGCATCCTACGATCAGCGGCAGTCCCAGATATTCGGGCAACAATTTTTTTTGTTTCATTAAAACACCCCGAGCGCCCACTAAAAAGGCAGCGTCCGACGCAAACGGATCGTTAATTTCCGTTTCGCTGGTGATCCACGCGACGGGTTTCCGTTCTACAATGCGAATATCGATTTCCTTGGGTAATTTTCGTATGACCTCAACTTCGTCGGCTTGTGGAAGCTGCTGTATGCGATCGCGCATCCGAGCCAGATTCACGCTGAAGATGTTTGCGCCTTCGTGCAGATCGGCTGCTTTTAGCACCTGCTCACGCTGCAGAGTGCCGTCGGTCTGCAATTCAATTGTTTGAACGCGGTAATCTGGATTTTCGAAGACGAGGCGTTTAACAGCTTCACGCGCACCTACGTAGCCGGCTACGCATAAGATCAAGAAGAGAGCCAACTTCCAGAGCACTCCCATCGCGCTGCGAATCTTGTGTTGGGTCGCTCTGCGCGAACGAACTTTCACATCGAGCAGGTGTTGCTGCCGACGTTGCCGCCCATTGGACAATCGCCGATTGCGCGTTCGGGAAGTTCTTTGGCGAAAACTCATCGTTTGTCTTCTGTTCTGCCCTGCACCTGCCCGCCAGAGGCTTGGCGAAGGCGCGAAAGCGCAATGATCCGCGCGCAGAGATCAGGGTAACCAATACCCGCTGCTGCAGCCGCCTCGGGCAGCAGGCTTGCCTCGGTCATGCCGGGAATGGTGTTGATCTCCAAAATGTACGCCTGTCCGTCTTCGGATAGAATTGCGTCCACACGCGCATACACCTGCAGACCGGCTGAGCGAAACGCGCGGAGCGCCAGTTCCTGAATTTCTTTTGTTTTTTCTGCGTCGATGTTTGCCGGGCAAACGTGCTCTGCTCCGCCGCCGCCTTGGGGGTTGAGAAACGGATACTTATTGTTGAAATCGTAAACCCCGCCCTTCGGAATTATCTCGAGAATGGGCAGAACCTGGTCAGCGAGGATGCCTACCGTCAGTTCCCGGCCAGATACGAATTTTTCTATCAATAATTCGCGACCATATTTCGCCGCTTCAGCGATAGCGGATTCGATGTCGCGTTCGTTCTTCACAATCACAACGCCCACGGTTGAACCTTGTCGTGGCGCCTTGACGACAATCGGCAATGGAATCGTCGGACGCTGTCCGGCGTGGATCACTTCCCATGGCGGTGTCGTTACGCCATGTTCCTGAAATTTTTCCTTGGTGCGAATCTTGTCGAAGGCGATCTCGCTCGCAGCGACACCTTCGCCGGTGTAAGCGATGCTGCGGCCCTCAAGAATCTTCTGAAGATGGCCATCTTCGCCAAAAGTTCCGTGGATCGTATTGAACGCCAGATCGACATCGTTCGGCAGTTGGAAGTTTTCGTCGCGCACATCGATTTCCACTACTTCGGCGCCTAACGACCGAAGCGCTTTCGCCACACCTCGCCCGGTCGCAAGCGAAACCTCTCGCTCCGATCCTGGCCCTCCCATGAGCACAGCAATTTTCTTTGGTAACTCCTCGCGTATTGTCATTCCGCTTCTCCCACGATTTCCACTTCGGTCTCCAACTCGATTCCCCGCTTTTTCCTCGCGACGCTCTTGATGTCATCAATCAACTCAAGAACTTCCGATGCCGTTGCGTTGCCATCGTTCACGATAAAGTTGCCGTGTACCCGCGACACGCGTGCATTTCCGACGCGCGAGTTCTTCAGCCCTAGTTCGTCCACTAATTTGCCGGCTGGAATGGTGGCGGGATTTTTGAAAATGCAGCCTGCGCTTTTGGCGACCGGCTGTGTCGTACGCCGTTTCTCCTGCGATTCGCGCAAACGTGCATCGATTTCTTCGCGCTCGGCGGGTTGCCCACAGAACGTAGCTGAAACGGCAAAGTTTTTTTCGAGCAATGGGAACCGCCGATAAAACACTTCCAATTCATTGCGATTCTTCACGTGCGAATTTCCCTCGGCGTCAAGATAGCGAACGCGCGCGACGTTCTCGAAAGTTTGCGCGCCCATCGCGCCGGCATTCATGCGCAATCCGCCGCCGACTGTGCCCGGAATTCCCTCCATCCATTCGAATCCGCCGAGATTTGAAGCACGCGCGGCGTAAGCCACCTGTCTCAACTTTACGCCTGCCCCTGCCGTGATCTCGCACCCGTTGACCTCGATTTTCTCGAAATCGCCGCCATGCGGATGAACGACCACTCCGCGGATTCCGCCGTCACGAACGAGGAGATTCGAACCTCGCCCGATGACGAACAGCGGGAGATGTTCATTGCGACAAAAGCGAATCAGTTCGGCGAAGGCCTGTTCGGTGCGTGGTTCGACCCAAAACTGTGCGGGACCGCCGACGCGCAGCGTCGTATGATTCGACAGCGGCTCGTAGAGGCGAACTTCACCCTCTTCGCCCACAATCGTTTTTAGTTTTTCGGCGATCACGAGATCGGCGGCGAGGATCTCCAGTTGTTCGTGGATGTTGCCGGCGCCAAGGCTTAAGACAAGATCGCCGGCCTCCAGCATGTTTCCCACGTCCCGATGCACCGATTGCAGACGTGGCTGATAAGTGACTCCGCGATGCGCGCGTCCCACGATTTCATCGACAATAGTCCCACCCGTGATTCCGGGAATCGGGGACTCGCTGGCAGGATACACATCCGTGATCACCACCCGATTCGCATCATCAAAGGCACTCCCGAATTCGCGACACAACGCTTTTGTTCGCGAAAAGCGGTGCGGTTGAAACATCGTGACGAGCCGCCGCCGTCCTATCGATTTCGCTGCGCGAAGCGTAGCGCGAATCTCCGTGGGATGATGCGCATAATCGTCGACGAGCAGAAACCTGTCGCTCGCGTATTTGATCTCGAACCGGCGGCGCGCGTGCTCAAATTTCCGAAGCGATGCCGTGATCTTGTCGAATGGAATAGAAAGCTCGGAAGCCAGAGCGATGACTCCGAGCGCGTTATGCACGTTGTGTTCTCCCGGAACATTCAGCGTCGCCTGCCCGAGTTTCTCACCGCGGCGAGAAACCAAAAAGGATGAACCAAAATTCCGCAGCTCGACATCGACTCCACGGTAATCTGCCTGCTCGGAAAATCCGTAGGAGACTGCGCGTTCGCGCTTTCCGCACAATCGAGCGGTATTCGGATCGTCAATGTTATAAAGAACACTTCCGCTGGTTTGATCGATCAGTTGGGCAAACACTTTTTCGATAGCCGCAAGATCGGGATAGAAATCGAGGTGTTCTTCCTCGATGTTTAGAATGAGTGCGTGCTCAGGATAAAAGCAGCGCAGGGTGCCGTCGCTTTCATCGCCTTCGGCAACAAAATATTCGCCGTGCGGATTCCAATATGCATTCGTTCCGAGAATCGGAATTTCAGCACCCACGTAGTGCGACGGGTGCAGTCCGCCTTCGCGAAGCACATGTGCCGTCATTGCGGAAGCGGTTGTTTTGCCATGCATTCCGGCGATTACGATGCCGCGTTTGGCTCGCATGATTGCAGCGACGGCTTCCGCGCGACGGAATAGCGGTTTTCCGCAACTACGCGCACTTAGCAGAACCGGATTGTCGTCCTTAATCGCGGAGGAAAAAACAACAAGTTCCGCAGCGTCCGCATGCTCAGCGAGATGCTGTTCATGAAAGCGCAGTCCGAGCCGTTGCAATCGCTCGGTCTCCGTCGTTGTAACCTTGTCCGAGCCGCTCACTGCGTGTCCCAGCTCGATCAGAAGCCCTGCAAGGCCGCTCATACCGCTTCCCGCAACACCAACAAGGTGAATCCGATGTTGCTCGGTGGTCAGAAATCGCGACAGATCTGGCAACGCATCACGCCGCCGAAAATTCTTCCGCGGAGAATTGGCGCGCGTGGCAGTTGCTTCAGGCGTGAGCTTCATGACTGGTGTATTTTTCAATCGTGTTAGCCACGCGACCAGCTGCATCATTCGGAGCGAGACGCGCACAATTCGCTGCCATTTGCTGCAGCCGTTGCGGGTTTTCCACCAGCTCGCGGATGTTGCGTGCGAGTGATTCACCGGAGAGATCCGACTGCTTCAGAAGAATTGCCGCATCAGCGCGAGCATAGATTTCCGCGTTGCGCGTTTGGTGATCATCCGCGGCGTACGGAAATGGAATCACGATGCCGGGCAACGAAAAGCCAGCGAACTCCGCGAGGCTGGCGGCGCCCGCTCGCGCAACGACAAGATCAGCGGCGCTGTACACTTCCTCCATCTGATGATGAAACGCCCCGATGTAAGCAGGGACATTTTCCCGGCGATAGTTGTCTGCAACCAAACGTTCATCCCGCGCGCCGGACAGGTGGATCACCTGGAGCGGAACACCTTGCAAAAATGGCAGCGCTTTGATTAGAGCCTGATTGATTCCGCTGGCGCCCTGACTGCCGCCCATAACCAGCAGTGTGGGCAAATCCTCTTGCAATCCGAGTTTCCGCCGCGAATCTGCGCGGTCCAGACGTACCAGCTCGGTGCGAAGCGGTGTGCCCGTGACTTCGGTACGCGTTTTCGGAAAAAACGGCGCGCATTCCTTGAAACCCAGCATAACGGCATTCACCACACGCCCGGTCCAACGGTTTGCTTTTCCAGGGACGGCGTTCGATTCGTGAATAAACGTGGCTACGCCACGGAATCGCCCGGCCAAGACTGGGGCAGTAGAAGTGAACCCGCCCATGCCCAGAACGGCGTGAGGATTGAACTTGCGATAGATCGACCGGCAAAGTGACAAGCTTTCAACAAAACGGCGAGTGAACCCAAAAAGCGCGGGCGAAAATAGCGAAGGTAACCCTACAGTCGGTAATTTTTCGACTTGGAAATTGGTCCGGCCGGACAGCGCCACTGCATCGATGTCCTTTTCGGAAACCAACAGCATCACTGCGTGTCCGCGATTTTGCAGCACCTCCGCCACAGCAATGCCGGGGAAAAGATGTCCGCCGGTTCCTCCGCATGCGATTACAGCGTTCATGTTGGGTTAATCTGAGTTACGGGTTAATTAAATTCGCAGCGCTAATTTGGCGTTCATTGTGGTGCGTTTCACCGGCGGCGGCTCGAGAATGCCCTGGCGATAAATGTTTACCAACACGCCGATGCCAAACATACACGCGGCCAGGTTCGAACCTCCATAGCTAATAAACGGCAACGGGAGTCCCTTGTTAGGCAGAAGCGACGTCGTCACGCCGATATTGACCGCCGCTTGTAGCGCGAGGAGCGAGACAATCCCGCAGCCGAGCAGCATTCCAAAACGATCACGAGCGTGCAGCGCAATCATGATGCCGCAAACAATTATCACAACGAACAGAAAAACCACCAGAAGACTGAACCGCAGGCCAAGTTCTTCGCCGATGATTGGAAAAATGAAATCCGTATGTGCGTACGGCAGATACAGCATCTTCTGCCGACCGTTCCCTAATCCGAGGCCGTCCATGCCGCCGCTGCCCCAGGCGATTAAGGCCTGCATTTGCTGCAAGCCGGCGTCGTCCTTATAGGCTTGCGGATGAAGAAACGCGGAGAGCCTCCCCATGCGCTCCGAGATTTGCGTCGCAACGACCAGTAATCCGCCCAGTCCCGCTACCATGAGGCCCCCAAGCAATAGAGGATTAGTGCCGGCAATGAACATCACAACGAATGCCGTTGTTCCAATTAAGGCTGTAGTTCCCAGATCGACTTCCCCCAGCACAAGCGCAGCCGGCACGCTAATAATTGCAAGCGGAATAATGAATCCCGACAACGCGTTGCCGCCCGGTTTTTCACTTCGCGCAAACCAGGCGGCGAGAAAAAAGATCGTCGCGACTTTTGCCAGCTCCGATGGCTGAAAGGTAATCGGGCCGTAGCCGACCCACCGGCGCGATCCGTTGATGCGCATTCCGATGTGCGGGATGTAGCAAAGCGCCAGAGCGGCCAGCGCCACCGCGAACCAAAGCCACCACGTTTTTTGCCAGAATTGATAATTCACAAGCGCCGCGAAAATGCATCCGACAAGTCCAATCCCAATCCAAATCGCCTGACGTCTAATGAAAAAATAAACGTCGCCATGGCTGTCGCGTGCGTAAGCGCTCGTGCTAAAGAGCATCACGATGCCGATGACGAGCAGTGCCAGCACTGCTAAAAAAAGTATGTAGGCGCTTTTACGATGCATGGGGTGTCACGGCATGAAAGCGACGCGAGGACGCCTGCGCGCTCCAAAAACTTGCGCGAAATGAAGCACGCGTGTCCGTAGATTTTGTGGGAAGCGCTTTGGGAGCGCGATGCGTTTTCGCATCGCTTTTCTCGCTACTGATTTCGTTTTGCTTTTTCTTTTTATCCGTCGCTTTAGAACTCGTGGTCTTCGGCTTTGCGGCTTCGGGGACTGAAAGCTTTTGCCCGATTTTCAGTTTTCGTGGGTCGTCAATGTGATTGATGGCGATCAAATCGCTGTAGGAGACTTTCAATTTCTTTGCGATTCCGGCTGGACTATCGCCCTTCTTCACAACGTAAGTCTTTCCTGAAGACGAAGGCGTCTTCGGCTGTTCGTTCTTCCCAAGTGAATGAGAAGGGGTCGGATCATGTTGACGATCGTTTTCCTTTTGCGCCGCAACGACTCGAGCCTTGTCGGAACTCGCGTGATTCGCTGTTTGCGTGGTGTCAGCGGGTTTGTTTTCCGGTTCGCTCGACGTGGGCGGCACGAATACACGCTCACGCGTCTTGATGGCGTTAAACGCAATGATTCCCGACACGGCAACTACGTGCAGAAGCAAAACAATCAGTAACGCCCGCGACAACTTCATGTTTGGTTCTGGAATCCCTTCAAACTCCATCCCTGCGGACGCAGCCGACGCGCGGCGCGCCGTGGCTGCCGATAGTTTCCTGGCCTTGAAAAGACGCGGAACTTTAATCCGTTTCATTGCGGAAGCGTTTGCACGAGTTTGCGAAATTGATCGCCGCGATCCGCGTAACTTTTGAACATGTCGAACGATGATGTGCCGGGAGAGAAGAGGACAACGTCGCCCGCACTGGCCAGACTGCGGGCGCGCTCGACCGCGTCGGCGAGTGAAGTTGCGATTTCGGATTTGACCGCTCCGTCCCATGAGCGCCTGATGTTCTCAGCCATTTCGCCGATCAGGACTGCTGATTTCACTTTGTCTTTCACCAGAGAACGCAACGGATCGAACGTGAATCCTTTGTCTTTGCCGCCGGCGATGAGAACCACCGGCTTGGTCTGTGCGGCCAAGGCCTTCTCCACCGCGTCCAGGTTGGTTGCCTTCGAGTCGTTGACGTATTCGATGCCATCGAGTTCGCGCACAAATTCGCACCGATGCGGGCGCGGCTCGTAATCGTGAATCGCTGGCACCATCTGGGCGAACGACAATCCGCGAGCAACGCCGACAGCGAGCGTCGCCATCAGATTCTCGATGTTATGTAGCCCGGGCAGCTTCGTGTCAGCCAGGCGCAGGACGGGCTGAGTTTCATAAACGATTGCGCCGTCGGATAACCGGAAATCGGCACGATTGGAATAAGCACTGAAAGTAATTCGGGATGGTCGAATTGTCGGAAGGGCTTCCGCGGCATTGACGACTGCGACATCCTGCTCGGTTTGATTTTCGAAAATGCGCAGCTTGGCCGCGCGATATTCAGGGACGGAGCGATAACGATCCAAGTGGTCGGGAGCGAAGTTGAGCCAAAGGCTAATCGACGGACGAAATTGACGGATTGCTTCCAATTGGAACGAACTCACTTCAACTGTCAGCACATCCAAGGGCTGATGTTCACGCGCAACCTCTGAAAGTGGCTTGCCGATATTGCCGCAAGCGATCGTTCGTTGACCGCAGGCATTTAGCATCTGCGCCAGCAATTCTGTCGTGGTGGTTTTTCCGTTCGTGCCTGTTACCGCGATGACTGGTATTTCGCAGGAGCGCCAACCCAGTTCGAGCTCACTGATCGTTTCAATTTCGCGGGAGGAAAAATTGCGCGCCAACTGAGAACATGGATCGATGCCCGGGCTTAGAACCATCCAGTCGTACACAGATGAGTCCCGGTCCGCCTCAGATCCACAAAGCACACGCACACCGTGAGCCCGCAGATTGTCCAGCGTGGATTTCAGCAAATTATTTTCGCCGGCGCTGTCGAGCACTGTGACCTGTGCTCCCTCGGACGCGAGCAGTAATGCTGCAGCGCTTCCGCTTAACCCCGCTCCCAGCACAGCCACGTTTTGGTTTTTGTAGCGCCCGTTATTCATCGCAGTTTGAGTGTGGCTAGTCCGAGCAACGCGAAAATGATCGAGAGAATCCAGAAGCGCACGATGACGGTCGTTTCCTTCCAGCCGGTTAACTCGAAGTGATGATGAAGCGGAGACATGACGAAAAAGCGTTTGCCGGTGAGTTTGAAGCTCAGCACCTGCACAATCACTGAGACGGCTTCGATCACGAAAACGCCACCCACCACGGCGAGAAGCAGCTCCTGCTTGCAACAAATCGCCACCACCCCAATCATCCCGCCGATGGCCAGCGACCCGGTATCGCCCATGAAAACCTTGGCTGGATAACAATTGAACCAGAGAAAGCCCAGCCCCGCGCCGATAAGCGCCGAGCAAACAACGGTCAGTTCGCCGGCAAACGGATAAAACGGGACCTGTAAGTATTCCGCCACGCGGAAATTGCCGGCCGCATAACAGAGTAAGGCATACGCAAAAGCCACGGTGATGGTGCAACCGATCGCTAAACCATCCAGTCCGTCAGTGAGATTCACCGCATTCGATGTGCCGACGATAACCAGCACAAAAAACACGAACGTGAACCAGCTCATGTTCGCAATCACTGGCAATTTGAAAAAAGGCACGTAAAGCGTACGCGCCTGAACTTCCAACAATGGATCGGTGAGAAAGATCCAAGTGATAATCGCGGCGAGAAGAATTTGGAATGCGAGTTTAACCCGGCCGTGAATACCTTCGGATTTCTTCTTCGTGACCTTCAGATAATCATCTGCGAATCCGAGCCCGCCGAGGTAAACCATGCTGAATAACGCGAGCCAGACGAACTTGTTGTCGAGACGCGCCCAGAGGATGCTCGACACAACGACGGCCGCAATCACCAGCACGCCGCCCATGGTCGGTGTGCCTTGCTTCACTCCTTGCAGTTCGGCAAGCCGATGGACTTCCGCCGCTCCTCGAATCGGTTGTTCGACTTTGAGTGCCCGGAGCTTTGCAATAATGAAATTTCCAAAAATCAGAGTGGTCAAAAATGCGGTGACCGCAGCAGCAATGGCTCGGAAGGTGACGTAAAGGAAAACATTGAACCCGATAAAGTGGCTACTCAGGTGATGGAGGTAGTACATCATGGCGAAGTCACGACTGCCGAATTTTGACTGCCAAATTGCTCGATTACTTCCTCCGTGCGCGCGGCGCGACTGCCCTTGATCAGGACGAGATCTCCCGGCTCGGCGATTTCGCCTAACAACTTGGCAGCTTCACCGGTAGATCGTGCGGACAGAACCTTGTCCAAGCCGGCGGTGCGTGCGCCTTCCGCAATCAGTTCCGCCGCGTCGCCGATCGTGATCAGTTGATCCACCCCGAGCGTCGCTGCGGTCTCACCAATCTCCCGGTGCCCCCGTTCCGATTCCGTGCCGAGCTCCCGCATTTCTCCCAGTACCGCGATGCGTTTTCCGTCAGCGTCGAGCTCGACCAAGGTGCGCAACGCCGCTTTCATCGAGTCAGGGTTGGCATTGTAGCTGTCGTCCAGAAATTGCACGCCGCCGATCTCTTTGATTTGTAAGCGCGCCTTCGTGAGCGGAGCTGCGGCGAGGCCCGCAGCGCATTCCTCGATGGACAATCCTAATGCCCGCCCGGCTGCGACAGCCAGCAATGCATTCTGCACCATGTGCGAACCCGCGACGGGAAGCTGCGCGCGGCAACGATGCGCGCCCTCGACAATTGTGAACTCTGCGCCGTCAGTGCTCTGGCGAATTTCGATGGCCCGCACTGCTCCGCCTGTCGTTCCTGCCAACACAACTTTCGCGCGGGTGCGCGCAGCGATTTCTTCAGTGAATGGGTCGTCGGCATTCAGAATCACTGTTCCTTGCGGTTCGATCGCTTCGGCCAGTGCCCCTTTCTCCGTGGCGATCGCCTCGCGGGACCCCATGAACTCGATGTGTGCGACTCCGATGTTCGTGACGATCGCTGCATCGGGCGCGGCGATCTTCGAGAGCGCTGCAATTTCGCCGGGATGATTCATCCCGATTTCCCAAACGCCAACTTCATCCTCGGAAGTCGCTTCCAGAATTGTGCGTGGCAGGCCTACGTGATTGTTGAAATTCCCTTCGGTCTTGGTGACCCGAAATCTTCGCGCGAGCACCGAAGCGGCGAAATCCTTCGTGCTCGTTTTGCCATTGCTGCCGGTGATTGCGAGGACTTTCAGGCCGAGCGATCGCCGGTAATTGGCTGCCAGCGTTTGGTATGCTTGTAGCGTATCAGTCGCCCGGAGAAGAACGAAATTGTTCGGAACATTGCCCGCCCAGCTGAGATCAACGAGCGCGCCTGTGGCGCCAGCTTTTGCACTGGCTTCGACGAAATCATGGCCTTCAAAATTTTCGCCGCGCAATGCGACGAACAATTCACCCCGTTTAATTGTGCGAGAATCGGTGCTGACCTTGTTGACTACGACAGTCCCGTCACCGGATGACAGCGACGCTCCGGCGAACTGTGCGATTTGAGAGACCGTCAGCGGATTCATAACTAAAGCTCCACGGGATGATCTTCGATCGCGCGACGCGCGACCTGGATGTCATCAAATGGGATGGTGTGATCTGCGAACTCCTGATAATTTTCGTGCCCTTTGCCGGCGACCAACACAATGTCGCGTGGTCCGGCTAGCGCAACGGCGCGATTAATCGCCTCGGTGCGATCGACAATTTTTTCGTAATGAGACGAGCGAAACCCTTTTTCGGTTTCGTCGATTATCGCGCTCGGATCTTCCTTTCGCGGATTATCAGAAGTGATGATGGAGTAATCGGCGAGGCGGTCCGCCATCTCGGCCATTAAAGGCCGCTTCTGCCGGTCGCGATCGCCGCCACAACCAAAAACCGTAATCAACCGATGCGGTTCAAGTTCGCGCAGTGTCTTCAAAACGTTGGCGAGCGCATCAGGCGTGTGCGCGTAGTCAACGAACACTTGAAATTGTCGTTTCGCAGGAACAAGTTCCAGACGTCCCGGGACTTGCGGCGCTTTTGCAAGACTCAGGACTGCGCTTCGCAGGTTAATTCCCAACGCCTCAGCGGCAGCGAACGCCGCGATGGAATTCGTGACGTTAAAGCGGCCGATCAACGGAAGACGAACGAGGTAGCTCTTGCCGCGCGCGTCAAGCTGGTACGATGTTCCGGTGAATTCGGCGCGATAGTTTGAAGCGCGAAAATCTGCGCCCGACCCCAACCCATAGGTAATAACAGCCACGTTTTTATCCAGCCTGCGGAGCAGCTGTTGGCCATAACGGTCGTCGACGTTCACAATCGCCACCGGTTTGGTCTTTTGTTTTTGGCCGGCGAGTTCAGTGAACAGCTTGGCCTTGGCTGCAAAGTAGTTTTCCATCGTGCCGTGAAAATCGAGATGGTCCTGAGTCAAATTTGTGAAGACGGCAACGTTCCATTCGATGCCGCGGGTTCGCTCCTGCGCTAGCGCGTGCGAAGAGACTTCCATAGCTGCCGCTTTGCACCCTGCGTTGGCGATCTGGGCCAGTAACTCCTGTAAATCGAGTGATTCAGGCGTGGTGCGAATCGCTGGTAAAATCCGCTCGCCGATCTCGTATCGAACGGTCCCGATTAATCCGCAACGTAATCCGGCGTTTTCGCAGATGTGTTTGATGAGAAACGTCGTCGTGGTCTTACCATTTGTGCCCGTGACCGCAGCGAGTTTTAACTTGCGTGCGGGATGGCCGTAAAAAGTTGCTGAAAAATCCGCGAGGGCGGCGCGGGTGTTTTCAACAAGCAGAGAAGTGACGCGTGGATCTTTTTGTTCGCTCTCCGCGACGATCACCGACGCCCCTTTATCGATGGCGTGACCGATGAATTGGTGCCCATCGGTTTTCTCACCCCGCAACGCCACGAACATGGTGTGCCGTTGCACTCGCCGCGAGTCATACGCGATATTTTCCACCGGGCGATCAACTGAGCCGAAGACCTGGCGAACTGGAGTCGTAGCGAGAAGGGTCTTGAGCTGCATGAGGCTTTAACATCTCCGACATGAGACGGATTTGCTATGGCGAACCGGGACCAAGCACTCAACGTCGCGAACCATCGGTTAAGGCGATTCGTTCCGCCGGCACCTTGCGGAGTCGCTCTGCCGGCTTTGGTTTTTCGACTCGCTGAATGGGAATCGCTTTGCGAATCTCCTCATGCGGCTCAAGGTCAAGATAATGGGCAGCCTTCTCGGCAACGCGGGAAAAAATCGGTCCAGCAACAAGCCCGCCGTAATTCAATTCAGGTTTGCTCGTGTGTGCATCGTCCAGGACAACAAGTCCGACAAACTCAGGATGATCCGCCGGTAGATAGCCGAGAAACGAAACGACGTACTTTCCGTGGTCGTATCCGCCGTGCGGATTGACTTTTTGTGCGGTTCCGGTTTTCCCAGCGATAATAAACCCGGGTACAGCAGCAGCGGCGGCGGTTCCCTGATCGCTCACGACGCCCCGTAGCGCATCACCAATTTGTTTGGCAGTTTCAGGAGAGATGACCTGGCGCAGGACGACTGGCGACACTGAACTGACTATTTTGCCGTCTGACGCCGTGACAGATTTTATAATGCGCGGCGTCACCAGTTTGCCGCCATTGGCAATCGTTGCCATTGCCGTTGTCATCTGCAATGGCGTAACGCCGACTTCGTGTCCCATTGGAATTCGCGTAATGGAAATTTTGCTCCACGTTTGCGGCGGCCGTATCACTCCATTGATCTCACCCGGCAATTCAATGCCGGTGCGCTCACCAAATCCGAAGCGCCGAATGTATTCGTAAAATTTCTGGTCGCCGACGGTCAGAGCGAGTTTCGCAGCTCCGATGTTGCTCGATTTAATCAGAATGTCGCGGACGCTTAGATAGCCGAACGCGCGATGATCGTGCAGAGCGGAGCCGCCGTAGTTCCAGAGGCCGTTTTCGCAAAAAACCTGTGAATCAGGACGCAACTTGTGTTCATTGATAACGGAGGCAGCGGCTACGATCTTGAAGGTGGAACCTGGTTCCATCATGTCGATGATGGCTCGGTTTTTCATTTGTTCGGGCTTGGCCTCGGACCGGAGGTTTAAATCAAAGTTCGGGCGGTTCGCGATTGCCAGGATTTCGCCTGTCTCCGGCCGCATCAGAATGATCGTCGCCTTTTGTGGAGAATACTCCTTCATCGCCGCGTCGATCTCCTCCTCGACAATGCTCTGTAAGCCAAGATCGACGGTCAGATGCACCTGATAACCATCTCGCGAAGCGCGTTCCTGCCCGCGATAAGGCACGATCTCCTGGCCCGCGCGGTTGTGCTCGATGAAACGGTAGCCGTCCTGTCCATGGAGGTATTCTTCCATTGAAGCTTCAACCCCCTGGATGCCGTGGTGATCGAAATCCGTAAACCCAATCACGTGGCAAAGCATCGAGCCGTTGGGGTAGATGCGCGTGGCGTCGTGCTCGAAATAAACTCCGCGCAGATTGCCGGCGCGGAGTTTTTCACGCAGCGCCCTTGCTCGCGCTGCGGGTACCTCGCGCTTGACGACGATGTAACGGTGACCGCTGTTTAATTTTTCGGCGACTTCTTCGGAGGGGATCTCCAGTTCGGCATTCAGGAGCTCGATAGTTGCTTGCAGATTGTTAAAATGCGTTGCGTCGGCCACGACGGTTTCCACAGGAATGTTGTGCGCGAGAACTTCATTGTTCGCATCCAGGATCATGCCGCGTTCACCGTGAATGACCTGCTTGTAAACGTGCGTTTCCGCAGCGAGCCCGGCGTATTCGTCGTGCTTGATTGCCTGGAGATAAATCAAGCGAAACGAAAAGATGCTGAACAGGCCGATAAAAGCAGCACACACCAAAGCGCAACGAGTTCGGCTACTTGGATTCATGTTGCGCTAAAGGGTTCACTACGGGTTGAATCGCCTCGTCGTCGGTTGATCGCGCCGGAATCGTGAGCCGCACGATCTTCGAATCCGAAACGGGAACCATTTTCAGATACCCTTCTTTCAACCGGCGTTGCAAAGCTGTACGCGACGTAAGCGCCGCGATCTGTCCGGCGGCGACATCGTTTTGAGTGCGCAGCGACGCGAGCTCGTTCTCCACTGCCTTTCTGCGCTCACCAAGGTGATACAGTTGCAGCGTCAAATACACATAAGCCAACCCGGCAAGCGCGAGAAATGCCGTCATTACAATCCAGCGCGCCAGTGATGCCGCGTTTACCGTATTACAATTTCGTCGACGTGATCGGTTCATTTGATCTTCTCCGCCACGCGCAGTTTCGCGCTTCGTGATCGCGGATTCGCGCGTTGTTCTTCCTCGCTCGGGTCCACGGGTTTGGGCGTAACAACCGCGAGGTCGTAATCGGGATTGCGCCGCGGCTCAGGCCATTCAGGTCTGTCGAGCCATTCCTTGCTATGATCGCGAAAGAAATTTTTCACTATCCGGTCCTCCAGCGAGTGGAAAGTGATCACGCCGATCCGTCCGCCTCGCTCGAGTCGCGGAGTTAAGACGCGCAGGCCTTGCTCCAGTGCTCCCAGCTCATCATTCACTTCCATGCGTAGCGCTTGAAACACTTGAGTTGCCGGATGGTGTCGTCCGTGACGACCCACCAGCTTTTCAATCGTGCGCGCGAGAGGGAGCGTTTCGTGAAACGGCGAAGTTTTGCGTATTTTCACGATCATGCTCGCGATGCGGCGCGCGGCCGGTTCTTCGCCGAGTTCACGAAAAATGCGGGTCAATTCCTCTTCGCTGTAGTCGTTTACGATTGTCGCCGCTGTGAGGCTCGCTTGCGGATCCATCCGCATGTCGAGCGGACCGTTTCGCATCAAACTGAAGCCGCGCTCCGCGTTTTCGAGTTGTCGGGAAGAAACACCCAAATCAAGAAGCGCCCCGCCGATGCTGCGAGTCCCGAGCTCGTCGAGAACACAATCTGCGTATCGGAAATTTGCCTGCCGCACGATGATCCGCCGGCCAAGATGCGCCAAACGTTCGGTCACGTGGCGCACAGCATCCGGATCCTGATCTAAAGCCAGAACATCGGCACCGCTTTCTATGAGTGCTTCAGTGTGGCCGCCGCCGCCGCATGTTCCGTCGAGGATTAGCGTCCCTGTTTTCGGCTTGAGCAGTTCAAGCGCCTCCTTCTGCAAGACGGGACGATGGTAAATGAATTCCTCCGCCGGATCCGTGGATTCTTCTGATGCTCTTGGATTGATCGCGAGCCATGCGGGCGGCTCGATCCAGAGCGGATTCATGACGAGTTGGCGCACCATAGTTTACAATCCAATCTCCTTCGCTACATGCTGGTAGGTAGCCGTTTCCTCTTCGTGTGCCCGTTTCCACCGTTGCAAGTTCCAAATTTCAAAACGCCCGCGGTTGCCTACGAGCGCGACCTCATTCTTTAATCCGACCGTTTGGCAAAGTTCGTCCGGCAAAACAAGGCGACCCTGACGGTCTGCGCCGGCGTGTTGAGCGCGAGAATGCAGCTGACGCAGGAAAACGCGGCGATTGCTCGCGGAAATCTTCTCGTTCGTTTCCGCGGCCGAACTCATTTTTGCAAACTCCTTTGGCGACATGACCAGCAGAAACTGGTGTGTCGCTTCAGGCAAAAGAATGAAGTCTTCAGGACGGTCGCGCCGCCAACGCGAAGGGATCGTAATCCGGTTCTTCTCGTCAATGGAATGCCGAAACTCGCCGGCATAGAAGCGTTCGGATTGAGAATCGGCGTCCATTGGTCACGTGGAGCAATGGCCCACTTTACTCCACTTGACCCCACCTTTAACCACCTCCGCCCGAAACGGTCAATAAAAATCTTCAGTCGTTTTGCATTCGGTCAAACTGCGTCAAATCAGCTGAGAGACGGGCCGCCGCTCCCTCGCAAAAGAGAGGGGAAGGTTGAGGGTTAGTCTGATTCTCGCGACGCGGTTCCGAACGTTCTGTTGCGTCCGCGCAGCGAAATTCGTAAGCTCGTCCGAATCATGAAACCTTTTCGGTTCGCGTCCAGGCTCGCGTGCGCTCTTCTCGTGTGCGGCGGCGCGACCGCGTTCGGTCAAGCGTCGACTGACGCCGTGCGAGTTACGATGTCAATGCACCCAGATGGGTCGCGCACCGTTTACAACTTCGATAACACACAGCACACAGCAATATCCACGACGACAGATCCGGATGGCAAGGTTCGTCAGACGATTCGTTATCAACTCGACAATGCCGGCCGGTTCTCGACCGGAGAAGTTTCCGGACCCGATGGTCGCGTTCAGCTAAAGAGCCGTTACAAGTACGACGACGCGGGCCACATTCTGGAAGAAGCTCAAAGCACAGCCAGTGGCACGCCTCAGAACAAGATCGTTTACAGCTACGACCCGGCCGGCAAGCAAACTGGTTATTCTGTCTTTGACGCCTCCGGCAAATTAGTGAGCCGCACAGGTGGCTCTGCGATTCGCCCATCGCCATCGCCAAAATCGCGCGAAAAACCGAGGCGGTAACCGGTTAGGGCGTTGCACTTGGACTCGGCGCCGCGGTTGACAAAGGGAACGCCGCGTCTTGCGTTTCAAGCGGCAATTTCAAATTGTTGAAATCGGATACGCGCATTGCAAATGTGCCATCACGCCCGTCCACGCGTGCGCAAAACGTGCCATCGTTGTTTTGAGCGCCGATGGTGAGTTTCTGTGACGTCTTGTTGTCGGGTGAAGTTGTGAAGTTGAGCACGAGTTGAGGTTTGTCGAATCCTTGCTGAGGTGTTGTCGTTCCGAGCCAGCGCACCGCATACAAGTTCGACAAGGTCGTGAGCAGCGATTGCAAATTGCCCTGATTGATTGCGCCGCTTCCTTTGACCCAATGCCACTGGTTGTTTTTATCACGTTCTAACGACAGCTCTTTGTCAGTCGTGACACTTAGGCTATGAATCTGGTCCGGCTTAAATTTGAAGATCGACAACTCCTGCCATTGCAGGGGATCAGCGGAAATCTGGTCGAGCAACCCACGACGCACTGCTACGACAAACGGTTCATCGGTGAGACGCGCGTAGACGTTGTCGCCTTCGTCTTTTCCAAAGGCAATTGTGGCGAACGGTTCCTCGCCCGCTTTGGTTTCGGCCGTGTTTTCTGAGGCAAATGAACTGAAGGTCAATTGCCGTTGCGGCTTATCGAGACCGTACTTCGGCAGGTTAGAAGCGACGTCTTCGACGAATTTTGTCACCCGTTCATTTTGAAGCGCGTCGATCATACGCTGAATCGCGCCTCCATCCGCTGGCGCGTTGTTCCGGTTGATGATTGTCCAATTCCCGTCTTTGCGAGCGAGAACGGTTTTGGTTTTGCCCGGTGCGTCGATCGTGATCCGATCAAGAATGTTGGTGTCGATCCGAACGAGATGATTGTCCCGCAAGTCCGCCGGCTTCGTGTTAAGAATCTCTTCGATTTTTTTCGGCAACGTGTAAACAGAACCGCGAGGAGCGAACCGCACATACACCTCCTCTTTTTCTTTTTCCGGTATTGCGCCGATTTGCAACGTCTGCCCTTTGTCGTCCCGACCGGCAACTTTGATGGACTCGCCAATCTCGACTTTTTGGTCTTTTTTCTGCTCCTGATCGAACAACGTGATTGATCCGCGCGGCTCTGCTAGTCCGTAAGGGCGCAGGTCGCCACGATCGTCAGCTACAAATTGTCCGATGCGCGCCGACGTCACCTGCGAGATCAGGTCGTTAACTTTCTGATCATCAGCGCGGGCGCGGAGCGGTTTCAAGATCTCCCAGTTGGTGTCTTTCTTCTCCAGCTCGATTTCGCCGGCGGGCGTTTTCAACACGACCCGACGCACCTGCGCGTTACTCGAATCGGTCAGCTTTTTGTCCCGGAATTCCTCCGGTTTTTTGTCTATATCTTTCTTAACCGATTGGCCGGTAAGAAACGTTTCCTTTGAGTTTTGGAAGCGCACATACATCCTGCCTTCCATTGCAGCGTCTTTGCCGAACAAAATTTCCGGCGGTCGATCGTGCCCGAGCAGTTTGAGTTTCAGCTTTGGGTTATTCAGGCCGTACTCAGCGAGCTTGCTCTTATCAGAGTCGATTTCTTTGGCCGGGATGGTTCCTTCTTTTTGCCAGTTCTCCAAGTCCGACAACAAAGTATCGACCAACGCCGTGTCGGCCTGGTCCTTTATAGGCGTTTCCAGACGCCATTTGTTGTCGCTGCGTCGGATTTCGATCTTTTGATCGCCGTTTTGAATCACGATTCCGTCAATCTTGGTTCGATCGAAATTGACCATGTTCTGCGACTGACGCCGTGCTTCTTCCGTGCTAGGCCACTTCATTTCGAAAAATCTGAAATAAGCGACGCCGGCAAGCGCAATGATTGCCAGGATGAGCGTGTTCCTCCAATTCATGTCAGACGCGACGTTGCCACCAGACGACTGTTCCAATGACAGCGGGAATCAGCGGCATCAGAACTAGGAGAATCCAACGCAGCCGGCGCAATCCTTCGGGGTCGAGACTGAACGTGAGCGGCTTTGGGATTTTTGGTGCGATACCGATCATTTGTTCGCGGCTAAGCAGCCAGTTCACTGCGCCGGAAACAAAATCGAGCGCGGCCTGGTCTTGCATGATCGCATTGTCTTGAACAAACGTGGCGTTGCTCACTGCGACGAGCCGCGACGAGTTCACCTGAACGCGAGCATCGGCGCTGCCGCCCTTTTCCGCTGAGGCAGCGATTGTCAGCGGCACATCGCCAGCTTTCTGGGCATCCGCCTGCATCTTCACCTGATTGTCTGAATTGTAATCGGTCTCGGCAAAATAGCCTTTTTCTGACTGGATGAGCGGCTCGAGTCGGATGTTGGCAGCCCGGCTTCGGTTCGGATCCAATGTGAGTGAAGCCGTGCCGCCAACAAAAATCGCTCGCACATCCGCGAGTCGCTTTGTAATCGGACTGTCGCTGAGAAAATGCCCCTGGACGTCTCTCGTTAGTGCAAGCTCTTGAATTCCCGTGCGTACGAAAACCATGAGTCTGTCGTCATTTACTTTAACGCCTAGCTCATCAAGAAAGGCACGTAGTCTGGGTGTATTCGCTGCAGGGTCGACAAAAACCAGGATGCGTCCCTGTTTGTCCCAGAAACCGCGCAGCACTTGCATTTCGCGTTCGGAAAAATCGTATTGCGGCCCGACAATCATCACTGCATTCACATCGGCTGGGATTGCGGGCTGATCGAGAAGGTTCAGCTCTCGAAACTTGATGTTTTCATTTTCGATAAACGTTTTCAGCAACGTGATGGGGCTGGTGGGTGCGGAAAGTGCCGGCTCCTTGTGACCCGTAACGTATCCCAGGTCTTCTTTTTCCCCTCCACAAGGTCAATCATCGCGCTGGTGATCGCCTGTTCGCCTTTGAATGCGGCGACCCGCGGACCTTCGCCCATTGCCATCCCGCTCTGGTCAACATCGGCCATCTCCGATGCCTTCACTGTTTTGTTGCGGCCATCGTAGTCGAGCACCAAAAGGCTTTCGTCGGTGACGACCTTGTATTTATCGAACAACTCCTTCGCCCGGGAAAGACTCCGCTCCGGATCGATTTGCTCGACGTCGATTTTTCCTTTCCCGGCGTACTGATATTCGGTCAGCAGATACTGAACGTCCGCGCTGATCGGCGTGCTGGGCGAAAAGAAAACGGTGATGCGCATCTTGCCCTTGAGCGAGTTAAGGAAACGCTTCGTCTTGTCGGACAACGCATATTTCTGGTCGCGTGAAAAATCCCAACGCTTGTAGTGCTTAAAGGCAAGCGAGTTCACCATCGCGGCCAGAAACAGAATCAACACGATCTGGACGACGACGTTGAGGCCGATTCGGATCCGGCCAATTTTCATTCTCCGGCGTGTAAGAGGCTCCTTTCGTTCGTCAGCCATATATCAGAGCCTCCATTTCCGGGATTGGAATGCCTGATAGGTAAGCATCAGCATGACAATGGTCATGCTCACGTAGAGAACGATTGGCCGCGTGTCGACGATGCCCCGGGAGAAGGTTCCCATATGTTCGATCGCAGAGAAATAACCCAGCAAATCGCGGGTCTCGGAGGTTACATCCAGCAGGATGAACTGCACCAGGCCGAGGAAAAACAGGAGCGTAATCGCGCAGAACGAAATGACCGCGGCAATAATCTGGTTCCGCGTCAGCACCGATGTGAGGCAGCCAATGGAAAGATAAAACATTCCAAGGAGCAACAGCATCAGGTAAGAGCCGAAGTATGCTCCCGGAGAATGCGCAGCCGGCTGGTTTGTTACCTTGGCGAAGATCCAAAAATAAACGAGTGTCGGGATCCAGAGGATCAGGTAAAACACAAGGGCGCCAAAGAATTTGGAAAGCACTACCTGCCAGTCGCGAACAGGCGCAGTCGTGAGCGGTTCGATCGTGCCGAGCTTAAATTCCTCGGCGAACAAGCGCATCGTGATCAACGGAAAAATCAGGACGAATGCGAACCAGAAAAAGACTGAATTAAAGAATGCTTCCTGGATCGTGTATTGCACCTGGCGCTGATTCATGAACGAGACCTGGAAATAAAAATCGATGCCGCTGATGATCAGGAAAAAGATCATCACGATGTACGCGATCGGGGAGTAGAAATAGCTGCGCACTTCGCGCGTGAGCAGAGTCCAGAATTTACGCATCGATCGATCCCCGAAGTTTCATTGACTTCAAACCAGATCCGGATGGGTCAGCTCGACGAACACATCCTCGAGCGTTCCGCGGCGCTGAGTGAGTTCCCGCACCGCCCAGTGGCGTTCAACGGCGAGTCTGAAAACCTCTTCGCGCACATCCGCGCCAGATTCGACTCGCAACGAGAATTTCTTCCATTCGTCCTCACCATCAGTGACCACGTCTCGAACGCCCGGAATGTTCTTCAATTGCTCCTCGCCGTTGTCGTTTCCGACCTTTGCTTCAAGCTGTACGCCGCCGGCTTGTCTGACTTTCCCCAACAAATTCTCCGGCGTATCGCACGCTTCGATTCTCCCTTTGTGAATAATGATGACGCGACTGCATGTCATCTCCACCTCGGGCAAGATATGGGTGGAAAGTAAAATCGTGTGCTGCCTGCCTAAATTCTTGATCAACTCCCGCACCTGCCGGATCTGATTTGGGTCGAGACCAATCGTGGGTTCGTCGAGAATGAGAAGGTCGGGTTCTGCTAGTAGAGCATCGGCCAGACCGACGCGCTGGCGATAGCCTTTGGATAAAGTGCCGATCAATTTCCGTTCGACGTCCTTGAGACCGCAAAGTTCCTTTACATCGCCAACCCGCTCTGCTGTGCGGCGGTGCGGCACGCCCTTGAGCGCTGCGCGATAATTCAGGTATTCCCTGACACGCATGTCACTATAGAGCGGAACATTTTCCGGCATGTAGCCAAGGTGCGCGCGCGCCTGAAGCGATTTTTCGAAAACGTCGAAGCCGGCGATGCTCGCGCGGCCGGAAGTCGGCGGCATAAAACCCGCCAGGATCCGCATGGTCGTAGTTTTTCCGGCGCCATTCGGCCCGAGAAATCCCATGATCTCGCCACGGCTCACCTCGAAATTCAAATCCTGGATAGCAGTCTGACCAGCGTACCTTTTCGTTAAATTCTCAACCTTTATCATTTTGCAATACTTCGTTGAGACAACCGAACCGCGATTGCGTTGCCAATTTTTTTATCGCGCTTTGAGAGTCAGGGCGGCGAGCTCGTGATTCTCGCCGCGCGCGCGGACTATGCCAATCGTAAACTCCACGGTTGCACCGCTCTCGACCGCTCGCAGCGCCTCGTCTACCTGTCTCACGGACAGGGCCGTCGATTTGTTAACCCGATACAGGACCATTCCGCGCTTAATCCCGGCAGCATCCGCCGGGCTGTTGGGTTCTACCGCGGTAATCAAGACGCCACGACCTTGCAGATATCCAAGCGCTTCGCTCAATTCCGGACTCAAGTTTTGCAGCTGCATTCCGAATAATTCTTCAGTACGGGGACTACCAGGTTCGGAAGGTGCAGGAGAGTCCTTAAGTTTGCCCTGCTTCATCGCGACCTGCTTGAAACGATTGACGCTGTCACGCACAACATCGGCCGGAATTGCGAAGCCCATTCCCTGGGTGGGAACGCCTTGTGGCGTAAACGCCATTTTCGCGGAGGCAATACCTACCAATCGGCCAGAGAGATCGACCACTGGGCCGCCGCTGTTGCCGGGATTGATTGCGGCATCGGTCTGCACCAAATCCTTATACTCGGTTTCATCAACGGTAATATTCCGTTTGACCGCGCTCAGCACGCCTCGGCTGATGGAGCTGCCGTACCCGACAGCGTTGCCCACTACCATTACTGTCTGACCCAGCAAATTCGGAGAAATATCGTCGAGATTGATGAAGGGGAAATCGGTCTGCGCGTCGATTTTGATAAAGGCCAAATCGTTCTTGTCATCGCCGGTAATGTAATGAGCGCGATATGTCTTCCCGTCGTGAGCGGTTACATGAATCTTCAAGTCCGCAGCACGCTCTACTACGTGCTGGTTCGTTATGATGTAACCTGCGGGATCTATGATGAAACCGGAGCCGAGGCTCTGCAGTGTCTGACGAACTTCGCGCGGTCGAAACCGATTGTAACCGAAGAATTGGGAGTAAACTTCGTCAAACGGGTCGCGCACAGTTCGCTTAACCACTCGCTCGGTATTGATATTCACCACCGCAGGCAAAACCTTTGCCACAGCCAAAACCGCTGGTTCCGAAGCCGGATCGGCCTGTGCAAAACACGGCGCTGACGCAGCGACCGTTAGGAACGCAACGACCGCGCAAACAGCACGATTTTTCAGACGCATACGCGCAGCAAGTAACGAGGCGGCCTTCGGACTGTCAACTTGCCGGCATGGCTAATCATCCGACATTAACTCACTATGCGCACCTCAATTGACGCTCGCGCAAATCTTCATCTGATCGAGGACAAGTATCGACTTTGGCAGGAGAACCCTGACTCAGTCGATTCCGGTTGGTCCGCCTTTTTTGAAGGATTCGAACTGGGGAATCTTCCGGAGCGCAACGGTGCGGTGGAAGCCGACGTCGAGGCTCGCGAAGCAGCGTTGCAGACGCGCGTCGATGGGTTGGTTTACGCTTATTGCTCGATCGGTCACACGATTGCTCGCATAGATCCGCTAGCTGAGATGCGGCCCAGAAATCCCCTGCTGCGTCTGAGCGAGTTTGGGTTCACCGACTCCGACCTCGATCTTCGCGTTTCATCGAAGTTCTTCCTCGACAACCGGCCGATGTCGTTACGCGACATGGTGGCGGGGCTGGACAGAATTTATGCCGACTCGATCGGATCCGAGTTCATGCATATTCAGGACACGCATGTCCGCGAATGGATCCGGCGACGATTGGAAACGCGTCCCGACAAACATTCAACGTCTCGTGCGGTTCAGGTCGCGCTGTTGCGGGCGCTGCTCGAAGCCGAGTCGTTCGAGATTTTTTTGCATACCCGCTACGTCGGACAAAAACGCTTCTCGTTACAGGGAGCGGAAACGGTCATGGTCGCCCTGGAGACAATTCTGCACAAATGCCCGGACGGCGGCGTTGAAGAGATTTGCATGGGCATGGCGCATCGCGGACGGCTCAACGTCCTTGCGAATTTTCTGCGCAAATCGCTGAAGGTCATCTTCACCGAGTTTAGCGAGAATTACATTCCTGATTTGGTGGCTGGCGATGGCGACGTGAAATATCATCTTGGTTATGATGCCGTGCGCAGGCTCACTTCTGGCGCGGAGATTGAAATCCGGCTGTCGTCGAACCCGAGCCATTTGGAAGCTGTCGATCCAGTCGTGGAAGGCAAAGCGCGCGCCCGCCAACGAATTCGCGGCGATACCGAGCACAGGAAAAAAGTTTTGCCGCTGCTCGTGCACGGCGATGCGGCGTTCATCGCACAGGGGGTTGTAGCCGAGACGCTGAATCTGTCTCAGTTACACGGTTACAGCACTGGCGGCACTATCCACGTCGTGGTGAACAATCAAATCGGTTTTACTACGCTTCCGAAAGATGCGCGATCATCTCGTTACGCCACGGATATCGCCAAGATGATTGAGGCGCCGATTTTCCATGTGAACGGCGATGACCCGCTCGCGGTGGCGTTTGTCAGCGATTTGGCGTTCGATTTTCGCCAGCAATTCGGGCGCGACGCGGTGATCGACTTGTATTGCTATCGTCGCTATGGCCACAACGAAGGCGACGAACCGTCATTCACACAGCCCGATCTCTACGCAAAGATCGAGAAACGTCCCTCTGTGACTCAGCTTTATAAGCGCGAGTTGCTCGATGCCGGAACGCTAAGCGAAGACGACGCTGCCTCACTCGAGACCGAGTTTGCCTTGCGACTGGAAATGACGCGGGACGAAGTGAATGCGATCGAAAAACGCAGAGCGAACCAGAAAGCCAAATTCAGAGAATCAACCGCCATCTTTCAACCTGAATACACGAGCGAGTCGGAGCCGACTGCTATCAGCGAGAAAACTCTGAAGACGATCGTCGAAGGTCTCACCCGTGTCCCGGACGGTTTCGAGGTTCAGTCAAAGATACAACGCATCGTTATCGACCATCAGCGCCAAGTGTTCGAGGATGGCGGACCGTATGAATGGCATTTCGCCGAAGCGCTAGCATTTGGGTCCTTGCTTCTTGAGGGCATTCCGGTTCGGTTATCGGGTCAGGACAGTTCGCGCGGCACGTTCAGCACGCGGCACTCAGTGCTTTACGACGCGAAGACGGGCAAACCGTATGTGCCGTTGATGCATCTGGCTGAAAAACAAGCCCGCATCTGCATTTACAACAGTCCGCTCTCCGAGGCCGCCGTGCTCGGATTCGATTACGGCTACTCACTTGAGTACCCAAAAATGCTTTGCCTGTGGGAGGCACAATTCGGCGATTTCATGAATGGCGCCCAGACCATTATCGATCAATTCATCGTGTCAGCGGAATCCAAGTGGCAACGGCCGAGTGGAATTGTTCTGTTACTCCCGCACGGCTATGAAGGGCAGGGGCCGGAACACTCCAGTGCGCGCATCGAGCGTTTCCTCCAAGAGTGTGCTGAGGACAACATACAGGTCTGCAATGTTACGACCGCTGCACAGTATTTTCATGTGCTGCGCCGCCAGATGAAACGCGATTTCATCAAGCCACTGATCATCGCTACGCCGAAGAGTCTGTTGCGTGCCAAGTATGCGTCGTCACCAGCTGAAGAATTCATCCATGGCCGGTTCGAAGAAATTCTCGGCTCAGCCGAAGTTGGTCCGGCCGACAATGTGAAGCGCATCATCTTTTGCTCGGGCAAAGTCTATTACGATCTTCTGAAGTATCGCAGCGAACGCAAGATCGAGGACGCAGCGATCATTCGTATCGAGCAGCTTTATCCTCTCGCTGAAAAAAGGCTCCGCGAAATGCTCAAGCCGTTTCCAAAAGCCGCGAAGCTCGTCTGGTGCCAGGAAGAACCGCAAAACATGGGTGCATGGACGTTCATCGAACCGCGATTGCGAACGCTCCTTTGCACCGAAATTGCGTACGCAGGTCGCGAGGCTAGTGCCAGTCCCGCCGTGGGCGCACTTGCTCGCCATAAACGCGAGCAAGCGCGTCTCGTTGCCGACGCCTTTTCGATTTAACGCTGAAACGTCGCCATTGCGTAATGGCGACTGCGTTGCTTCGCCGGTTGACGGATGTTAGCGTCGCCCGCTCGCCATGAGCCAGAATTACAAAGACACATTGAACCTGCCGCGCACGGATTTTCCGATGAAGGCGAATCTTGCTGCGCGCGAACCGGAGATGCTCAGGAGTTGGGAAGACACGAAGCTCTACCAGCAGATTCAGAAATCGCGCGATGGCCGGGAGCTATTCGTTTTGCATGACGGTCCGCCGTTTGCCAACGGCGATGTACACATGGGCACCGCGCTCAACAAAATTCTCAAGGATTTCGTTGTGAAATCGCAGACGATGCTCGGTAAACGCGCGCCTTACGTCCCTGGTTGGGACTGCCATGGCCTGCCAATCGAGTACAAGGTGGTAAAGGAATCGCGCGAGCTTTCTCCGCTGGAGGTGCGCAAGAGATGCGAAGCGTTTGCGCGAAAATTCATCGACATCCAGCGCGAGCAATTCAGACGACTCGGCGTCTTCGGCGATTGGGAAAATCCGTACCTGACAATGGATCCCAAATACGAAGCAGAGATTCTGCGCGCGTTCGCAGTTTTCGTCGAGAAAGGCCTCGTGTACGAGGCGCAGAAGCCTGTCTTTTGGAGCACCGGCGCGCAGACCGCTCTCGCTGAAGCCGAAGTGGAATATCAAGACCGCGACGACACCGCCGTTTACGTCAAATTTCCAATCGTGGGTGGAGCGAGTTCTCCGAACGCGCTGGCAAACGCGAGCATCGCCATCTGGACCACAACTCCCTGGACGTTGCCGGCCAATCTCGCCATCGCTGTGGATGCAAAAGAGAACTACGTGGTCCAGGAATTTTGCGCAGCCTCAGATGCGGACTTCTGAAACGACCTTGGTTCTCGCTGAGAAACTTGTTCCACGATTTTCTGCAGCCACAGGATTACAGCCGGTCGCAAAACCGCTCGCCTCATTTCCCGGAGCCAATCTACACGGCGTCAAGGCGCGCCATCCGTTTCTCGATCGCGAAGTCCCGGTGTTCACGGCCGGTTTTGTGACAATGGATTCCGGAACTGGTGCCGTACATATCGCACCCGGTCATGGCGCGGACGACTACGTTTTGGGAAGGGAACATGACCTTCCGATCTTATCGCCGGTCGATGACCATGGCCGATTCACCGATGACGCTGGTTTGCCGAATTTGACCGGCAAGTACGTGTTCGACGCGAATCACGACATTGTCGAATTGCTTCGCGAGCGCGGGATGCTTCTGGGCGAAGAAAAATTTCATCATTCCTATCCATATTGTTGGCGATCGAAAACGCCGATCATCTTTCGCAATGTCGACCAATTTTTCATCCGCATTGATGCGTTGCGCGGCAGAGCGCTCGAAGCAATTCACAATGAAGTGAAATGGATTCCGGCGTGGGGCGAGAACCGCATCGCTGGGACCGTTGAATCGCGACCCGACTGGGTGATCTCACGTCAACGCAGCTGGGGCGTGCCGTTGCCTGTCTTTTACGGCAAGGATGGCAAAGTCATTCTCGATTCGAAGATCATTCGCAAATTGGCCGATCTTGTCGCGCAGCGCGGCTCGAATATTTGGTTCGAATTGGATGATGCCGCCCTGGCAAAAGAACTCGGATTGCCGCCCGATACAACCAAAGGCACCGACACAATCGACGTCTGGATCGACAGCGGAGTCTCTCATAAGGCGGTGTGCGCGGTTCGTCCGGAGTTGCGCGATCCTGCTGACATGTATCTCGAGGCCACCGACCAACACCGCGGCTGGTTTCAGTCTTCGCTGTTGACGAGCATCGCGATCAATAATCGTGCGCCATACAAAATGTGTGTGACGCACGGCTTCGTGGTCGATGTGGACGGCAAGAAGATTTCCAAGTCGGGCACGTATGAGAAACCAACCGCTGCCGATCACTTCGTCGGCAAATATGGCGCCGATCTGCTGCGACTTTGGGCGAGCAGCATTGATTACACGACCGACGTGCCGTTCTCGGAAGAAATCTTTACGCGTCTCGGGGACACGTATCGGCGCATTCGCAACACGCTTCGGATTTTGCTTGGGAATTTGCATGATTTCGAATCAGGAAGCCAGGAAGCCAGGAAAGATTTGAGCTTGGTCGATCGCTGGATTCTGGAACGATTGGAGCGAAGTGATCGGCACTTGCCGATCCGCGTATGAAAAATTCGAATTCCACAAGGTGTACCACGCGGTCAACCAGTTTTGCGCTGTGGATTTAAGCAGCCTCTACGTCGACATCACCAAAGACCGGATGTATTGCGACGCGCCGGATTCCCCACGTCGTCGTGCGACACAAGCGGCGATGCGCGAAATCTTCGACGCGCTCTCCAGGTTGCTCGCGCCGGTTCTTGTTTTCACTGCTGAAGAAGCGTGGCGCCACTCGGCTGTAGTCCCGAGTCATCGGGATGATGCCGGCCAGCCGGACTCACTGCCCGCGGCTACAACGTCAGTTCACGTACAGGAATTTCCCGAACCACAGAATCGAGGCCGGGAAGCAATCGGTCAGGTTGAGGAGCTTTTGAGATTGCGTGGCATCATTGGGCAGGCGATCGAGCAGGCACGCCAGGAGAAACTGATTGGCAACACGTTGGAAGCCCGCGTGGTTTTGCATTCGGATTCCGATGTCACAGAAAAGATTTCGAGGGAAGAACTAGAGGAATTTTTTATTTTGAGCGATTTGACGATTCAACAGGCGAAAGAACCGAGCGCTTCAGTAACGAAAACGCCTTACGAAAAATGCGCCCGCTGTTGGCGACATCGACCGACTGTCGGCACGAGCAAAGCGCACCCGGATTTGTGCGATCGGTGCGAGAGCGTGGTGGTTTGAATGACGAAGTCCGAATGACGAATGACGAAGGAATGCCTAAATGACGAATGATGAAGTCGCGGTGAGGAGTGCCTTCGTCATTCGTGCTTCGTCATTAATTCGGTATTCGGCATTAGTCATTCGTCATTCAGCCGCCTCATAGGATCAACGATGAGATTCATCCTCTTTCTCACGCTTCCGCTATACGCTTTGGACCAGCTGACGAAGCAGTGGGTACAGCGATCGATAAGCCCTTACGATGCTCTCAGCGTAGTGCGTGATTTCTTCAATCTGGTTAACGTCCCCAACACCGGCGCGGCGTTTGGATCTTTCAAGGGCAACAACACTTTCTTCGTCGTAATTTCCCTCATCGCATTGGTCGTCGTGACGATTCTGCTGGTGCGACACCGGCGTTCTGACCCGTGGCGGGATGTATCGCTGGCGCTTCTCCTTGCCGGCATTCTGGGAAATCTGACAGATCGCCTGCTTTACGGACACGTGATCGACTTCCTCCTTTTTAATTTGCACATCCGCTTCGCCGATCCCTGGCCTGCCTTTAACGTCGCCGATTCATGCATCTCGATCGCGGTAGTGCTGTTTATCATTCACTCGTTTAGAAAAGAGAAAAGCACAGGGTAAGGACGCCGCGCTGCGGCGTCCGGACATCGCAGCGCGATGTCCCTACCTTTGATTGCGTTTCGCACAGCGAAGCGGCTACAGTGGTTGCGTGAACCTTTCGCCCATGGAAACGACCGCGCGTAAAGTCGCGGCGCACCTGCGTGATCAAGGGCACATCGCGTATTTCGCGGGCGGTTGCGTGCGCGACTTGGTACGAGGTTTGACACCCAAGGATTACGACATCGCTACTGACGCGCATCCTGAAACCGTGCAGACGCTTTTCCCGCGCACGTACGCAGTCGGTGCGCATTTCGGTGTAATCATCGTGCTGGAGGAGGGTTTTCAATTTGAGGTAGCCACCTTTCGCTCCGATGACGCTTACATTGACGGCAGGCACCCAAGCGCGGTGCATTTTTCCTCGCCGGAAGAAGATGCGAAGCGACGCGATTTCACCATTAACGGAATGTTTTACGATCCGGTCGGCGGTGAGGTGATTGATCTTGTCGGCGGCCAAACCGACATCGCGGCGAAATTAGTCCGCGCAATTGGCGATCCGGCGAAAAGATTTGCCGAAGACCGCTTGCGGATGCTTCGCGCGGTGCGCTTCGCCGCCGTGCTCGATTACCAGATCGACAAAGGAACATGGGACGCGCTTGTGACCAATGCGGCTTCGATCAATCAAATCAGCGCGGAACGAATTCGCGACGAGTTGGTGCGGATTTTTTTGTCGCCGAACCGTGTGCGCGGGTGGGACCTGCTCGATTCCAGTGGCCTGATGCGCGCAATTCTACCGGAGATCGAAGCGATGAAAGGCGTTTTGCAGCCCGAGCAGTTCCATCCCGAAGGCGACGTATTCGTGCATACCCGGCTGATGTTGTCGCTGCTTCCCGAAACAGTTTCCGTTCCTCTGGTTTTCGCGGTGTTATTTCACGACGTGGCGAAGCCGGTGACAGCAACCGTGGATAAAACGGGCCGCATTCGTTTCAACGAACACGACCGAATCGGAGCGCAAATGACGGAGGCGATCATGAGGCGCTTGCGATTTTCAAGCGCTGAAATTGAAGCGGCCGTTGAAATGGTCAGGCAACATATGGTTTTCAAGGACACGCCAAAGATGCGAGTGGCGAAATTGAAACGGTTCATGGCGCGACCAACATTCAACGAGGAGCTGGAGTTGCACCGGGTCGATTGCGAAAGCAGTCATCGCATGCTCGACAATTACCAATTTCTGCTGCGCAAAGGCGACGAATTTGCTAACGAACCGATCATTCCGCCACCGCTGGTGCGCGGAGATGATTTGATCGCGCTCGGTATTAAGCCTGGCCCGGAATTCGGCCAGATTCTCGAGGCAGTGGAGACGCAACAACTTGAGGGACGCTTACGGAATGCGGATGAAGCGCTGGAGTGGGTCAAGCAGCGATATTTGTCGGACAAGTAGAACTAAGGAAAAACGTCAAACAGCGAACGCCGAATGAGAATCCTCATGAGCAGCGCCGAGGGGCCCCCGATGCAACGCACGGGCGCACTGGTAGATGTCATGGACGCGTTGCCGCGTGCGCTGCGCGATCGTGGGCATGAGGTAAGTGTGGCGCTGCCGTTCTATCGCGAGATTCGAGAGAATCGCGCATTTAAGAAAAAGGACACCGGTATAACTGTCGAGGTGCAAGTCGGCGATACGACTCATGTCGCCCGGTATCTGGAAGGCCGAACCGCCACCGGCGTGCAACTATTCTTCATCCGCTGCGATGAATTTTTTGATCGCGCTGGAATTTACGGCGAGCGCGGCGCACCGTACGACGACAATGCCGCGCGATTCATTTTTTTCTGCAAAGCAATCGTCGAGCTGGCCCGTCGATTAACGCCGCAATTGGAGATTCTGCACGTGCACGATTGGGCGCCGGCTTTGGTGCCTGTTTTCGTGCATGCACACGGATTGCCTTTCAGCACAGTTTTGACCATCCACCACGTTGCTGATCAGGGCAGCTTCTGGGGACTCGATTTTCATCTCACGAATTTGCCGGAGCGTTTTTTTACGCTGGACGGCGTAGAGTTTTTCGGACGGCTGAATTTTCTCAAAGGTGGCATTCTTTACGCCGACCGAACCACAACGGTCAGCGAGCACTATCGGCGCGAAATCCTGACTGCGGCAGGTGGATGCGGTCTGGATGGCGTGTTGCGCGAAAATGCGCATCGGCTGACTGCAATTTTGGATGGCGTGGATTACACGCGCTGGAATCCGGCGTCCGATCGTTTGCTTCCAGCCCGCTACGATGCAAGACGCCTCAGTGGAAAGGAAGTTTGTCGTGAGGCGCTCCTGAAGCAAATGAACCTCGCGTCCGGGCCGAGAGGTCCGGTTTTCGGAATGGTAAGTCGCGTGGTCCAGGAAAAAGGTTTCGAAATCCTCGTGCCGCTCCTTGATCGGTTACTCTGGGACGATGTGCGTTTAATCATCCTCGGCGAAGGCGATCCTGCGTTTGAAACAGCGCTTGCGGTTATAGCCAGAAGATTTCCGAGCAAGTTTGCTTACCAAAAAGATTACGATGAGAAAGTGGCGCATTTGATTCAGGCAGGCATGGACATCAGCCTGATTCCATCGCGCTTCGAACCGGCAGGCCTGGGCGCAATGTACAATTTGAAATATGGCGCACTGCCGGTCGCGCGCGTGACCGGTGGAATTCAGGAGATCATCGAGGATTACGATCCGACAACGGACAGTGGTTATGGGTTTTTGTGCTACGAATATTCAAGCGACGCGTTCTGGGACGCGATGAAACGGGCGCGTCAAATCTTCTGCGACCAGCCCCTTTGGACGAAGCTCATGAAACGCGCGATGGCCCGCAATTTTTCGTGGGACGCGTCTGCGCGGCGTTATGAAGCCCTATATCGAGAACTCGTGGGCGACACGAGCACGGCCGCCGCGTAGTAATCCGCTCGTTTCTTGATTAAGCGACTGTAGCGTCCGCTGTCCTCAGCGGAACATTCCGTGATAAATTGCACCTAAAATCGCCGATGAGCCGAGGACAGCGCACACTACAGCAAGATTTTTGCGACGGTGCTTTCCGTTTGCCAAGCGCCCTTAAATGTGGAAGTGTGCGCGGCTTTTTCTCCCCAGAGAAACTATGACTTACGCAATCATCAAGACTGGTGGCAGGCAATTTCGCGTCGCGGAAGGCGACACCCTCGATGTCGATCTTCTCGACGTCGAACCGGGTAAAACTGCCACATTCGGTGATGTACTAATGTTTGCCGACGGAAAAGACGTCAGTCACGGCGACCCGCTCATCTCCGGGGCAAAGGTGACTGCCGAAGTCGTCGAACAACGCAAGGACAAGAAAGTAGTCGCGTTCAAATACAAGCGGCGCAAAGGTTATCACCGCACCGTCGGTCACCGGCGCAAATTGACTCGTGTGAAGATCAAAAGCATCAGTTTGGGAGAGAAAAAGGCCGCGGCGAAAAAGACCGAGGATTGACAATCAACTTCATGTCCGCCGTAGCCTTGGCGAAGGTGGATCAACCAACAACTAACGACTTTCTTCAATGGCTCACAAAAAAGGACAAGGCAGCGTTAAAAACGGGCGCGACAGCGTCAGCAAACGGCTGGGTGTGAAAAAATTCGGCAGCGAGGTCGTTGTAGCCGGCAACATCATTGTGCGTCAGCGCGGCACAAAATTCTTGCCGGGAAGAAACGTCGGACTCGGTCGCGATTACACAATCTTTTCTTTGATCGACGGCAGCGTGCGCTTTGATCGCGGCGGGCGACGGGTGAATGTGGATCCCGCGGTGACCGCTTCGTCGTCTTGAGCCCCGAAAGCTTTCGGGGTCGAAAGATCCCGTTGCAAAATCAAGCGGCAACTCAACGGGATTCCTCGACTTTGCTCGGAATGACGGTGCTTGCTTTGCCGGTTCCTTTCGCGGTATAAGCGAGGTTTCGTCATGATGAAGTACAACACTTTTCTGCTTTTTGGCGCGCCTGGCAGTGGCAAAGGCACGCAGGGAAAAACCCTCGGCACGATTCCCCGTTACTATCATTGCGCTTGTGGCGACGTATTCCGTTCCATAGACACGCGCTCAAAAGTAGGCAAAGCCTTCCTTGAATATTCGAGCAAAGGCCAGCTCGTTCCGGACGATATCACAGTGGAGCTGTGGCGGGAGGCGATCGATTCGGCCGTAGAAGCGCACAAGTTCAAGCCGGACATCGACACTCTCGTTTTGGACGGAATTCCACGAAACGTCGGTCAGGCCAAGATCATGAACGGAATGATCGATGTGAAGAAGGTGTTCCATCTTGCATGCCCCGATCGCGAAACACTGTTTTACCGGCTCAAGAAGCGCGCTCTGAAAGAGAATCGTCTCGACGATGCAAACGAGGAAGTCATCCAGCGGCGTCTTGATATTTACGAGAAAGAATCGAGACCAGTGCTGTCATACTATTCAAAAGAGCTAATCACCGTGGTTGACGCCATTCAGCCGCCCGTGAAAGTTCTTCTCGAGATCTTAGAGAGTGTGAACGACGGCGTGTATGAGCCAGCAGCAGTTTGAAAATTTCACCGCATCGAGTCTTTATTGCGAAAAATGCAAAGCCGCGAAGCCGGTCCGCGAACGGCTTCTATTAGTCCTGTCTGACCGCGAGATCTTCGATTATCTTTGCACCGAATGCGGTTCGTCCGTAGGTCGGCGTGAAGTAACGGCTGGCGAGAAGATGATGGCGCAAGCAACGGCCAGCCGAAGGCGTCGTGCGCCAGCGTCTGTTCGGCTTCGCTAGATTCAAAACAAAGCGATAGGCGCGCCACAGAGATGGACGGCCTCCCGCACTTGCGGGATCCCTACCATGGATGAGATGGCTTCTCGAGGCATGCGAATTGTTTTCATCGGCACGGGCGAAATCGGCGTGCCGACGCTGCGAGCATTACTGGAGTCCGAACACGAAGTTGTTGCGGATCGTCACGCAACCGGATAAGCCAGTCGGCCGCGAGCAGCGCATTGAACCGCCGCCTGATAAAAAAGGAGATAACAAGGAACGGCGGTTCCCAAACCGCCGCGGGACGTTCGGCGGCTAGGAAGCCGCCGTTCTTTGAGGTTCTCCAACCGGCGAAAATTAAAGATCCGCAGGCCATTGAAGAGATCCGCGGCTTTACGCCCGATGTGATTGTCGTTGTTGCCTACGGCCAAATCCTGCCGCGTGATGTGCTCGAGATTCCACGCCTCGCCTGTCTCAATCTACATGCCTCGCTTCTTCCGCGCTGGAGGGGCGCAGCGCCGATCCAAGCCGCAATCGCGGCGGGCGATTTTGAGACGGGCATCACCGTGATGTACATGGATGAGGGACTCGACACTGGCGACATCCTGTTGCAGCGCAGTCTTGAAATCCTGCCAAATGACACCGGTGGATCACTGCATGATCGCCTCGCGCAGATTGCACCCGAGACGTTACTTGAATCTTTGCGACTTCTGTCGACCGGGAAGGCACCGCGAATTCCGCAAGAGAATGCACGCGCGACTTATGCCCCAAAACTGAAACGTGAACATGGTCAGATCGATTGGTCCGAATCAGCTGAAGTCATTGAGAGAAAAATTCGCGCCTACAATCCGTGGCCCGGTGCGTTCATGAAAGTCGACGGCCGAAATCTAAAAATCTTTTCCGCCTCAGTTGTCGATCTCAATGGCCAACCCGGAGAAATTTTGCGTAGCGACAAAGACCTGATCGTTGGCACTGGCAAAGGCGCACTTTCTCTCGCCGAAGTGCAACTTGAAGGAAAACGACGAATGAGCGCAGGGGAATTTCTGCGCGGGCGTGGTGCACTTCTAAGGCGAGCAGATTAGTTCTGGGGAGCGCGGGCGCCTCGCCCGCTGTTTTCGGCGCCCCGTCGAAAATCTTCTCATAGCGTCCCGCGAGGGCACGTGACACAGCGGACGAGGCACCCGCGTTCTCCTACGCATTTTGCTTTCCAAACATGGCTATCTTCTGTTTGGATGTTCGTCCGCCGCAATGGAACCAGAAACTCCAGTCTATGAACGCATCGTGCTTAAGCTGAGCGGCGAAGCCGTGCAGGAGCGTGGCGGGCGCGACAATATCTCGCCGCCGGTCGTGCGCGCAATCGCCGAGCGCATGAAAGAAGTGCGCGATCTGGGCGTGGAAGTAGCCGTAGTGATTGGCGGCGGCAATATCTGGCGGGGACTTTCGGCGGCAGATCGCGGAATGGATCGCACCACGGCGGATTACATGGGAATGCTTGCCACAGTCATCAACGCTCTCGCGTTGCGAAGCATACTGGAGCAAATCGGGGTCGAGGCCCGCGTTCAAACCGCGATCGAAATGAAAAATGTCGCGGAGCCATTCATCCTCGGCCGAGCCGTTCGGCATCTTGAGCTGGGCAGAGTCGTCATTTTTGCGGCGGGCACCGGTAACCCCTATTTTTCCACGGACACGACTGCAGCACTACGAGCCAGTGAGATTCGAGCAGATGTGATCCTGAAAGCTACAAAGGTCGACGGCGTGTATGACCGCGACCCAAACAAATTTCCGGACGCGCGGCGTTACGACCGCCTCACGTTCACCGAAGCCCTCACCAAGCGTCTCCAAATAATGGATTCAACGGCGTTCAGTCTCTGCATGGACAACAAAATCCCGATCGTTGTATTCAACATGTATAAGCCGGGAATCCTGCGGGACGCCGTGCTGGGGCGAACCGTCGGAACTCTGGTTTGCGATGATCCTCCAGCAAAGTAGACATTCACCGATATGAGCACGGATGACATTCTTCTGGAGGCGGAGATGACGATGGAAAAAAGCGTCGATTACATGGTGCACGAATTCGCCGCGGTGCGCACCGGCAAAGCCTCGCCTGCTTTGGTGGAAAACGTCGATGTGCACGCCTACGGATCCGCCATGAAATTAAAACAGCTCGCCTTGATCACGACGCCTGAGCCGCGTTTGCTTGTGGTTCAGCCTTTTGACGCCGGCACTGTGCAAGACATCGAAAGAGCGCTCAAGGAATCCAAAATCGGTATCACGCCTGCCGTTGATGGTAAGATCATTCGCTTGCCGATTCCGGAGCTGTCAGAGGAGCGCCGAAAGGAATTGGTGCGCTCTCTAGGCAAAATGGCCGAAGAAGCGCGGGTGCGTGTTCGCACGAACCGGCGCGCCGCTCTCGACGAAGCGAAGAAACTTAAGGCGTCCGGCGGATTGACAGAAGATCAATTACGCGACGTGGAAGGCGAAGTGCAAAAACTCACCGACCGCTTCGTCAAATCCGTCGATGACCATCTCAAGCACAAAGAAGCCGAGGTCATGAAGGTGTAGTTCGGTAAGGCGTGTCTTAGGTCTAAACGGCGAAACTTTCGCCGCAAGAGCAGTGAGCCACGGCGTTGGGATTGGTCACTTTGAAGCCGCCTTTTTGCAGGTCATCGCTGTAATCGAGCACGGAGCCACTAACGAATAGCGCGCTCTTCGGATCGACCACGAGGTGCACGTTTTGCGTCGGAACAAGGATGTCGCGCTCCTTCGGGCCTTCCACCAAATCCATCACGTATTGCAGACCGGAACAGCCGCCACCAATCACCTTGAGGCGCAGCGCCCCGTCTGGCTGGCCTTTTTCTTCAAGCAGTGACGCTAACTTGCGCGCCGCGTTTTCGGTCACGCTGATCAGGCGCTCGTTGCCGATCTTGTAATTGATGGTCGGTGTTTCTGTGGTCATCAGCAGGTTTGCTTAAACATTATCCGGTTTGTGCGGCTCCGCGAAGTAACTCTGCCACCTCATTCTGCACATTTTCCAATTCATCCAGACGCAATTGCGGGTCAGGCACGATGAACACGTCGCCTGTGGAACCTTGTTCGTAAATGAGAACGCGTCCCTCTGGGGTTTCTTCAGTCTTCACCTGTTTCAAAACACGTTTCCGTTCGAGCATGGCCGCCAGGACGTAACAGGCGTTTGCAGGCGGTGACTCCGACGCGATCAAACGGCGAAAGAGTTGCTCTGCACTCTCCTTAGGCAGGGGTTCGGGCGGCTTTGGCGGAAGCGGCTCATAACGCGATTTCCAAAACGAAAACGGCCGAATATTTTCATTGCGGTTTTGCCAAGCGTCTTCGCTCAAATCCTCGCGCCGGTAACCATCGGCGCCGTGATACAGAAGCGTGTAAAAATATTCGCCAGGCACAAACGGCCGCTGCGTCACGGCGCAGGAGTCGGCGCGATGCTTGATCGCCCATTCGTTTGACAGCGGGTTCATCGCGCAACTATACGCCGCGCGGCAAACGGATTAAAGCTGGGCGCTTCGCGGTTTGAGGCGCGAAGGTATAGCAAGTAGAGACCAATTGCGGCGAAAAGAATGTTCGGCGTCCACGCGGCAATCCATCCGGGAACACGGTCCCCTTCGCCGAGCGCGAGAAAAAGATGTACAAGGAAATTATTGGAAAACACGAGGAGCACTGCGGCGGCAACACTGGATAAGACACCGCGACGCGAGTAGCCGATTCCGAGCGGCGCGGCAATACACACAACGACCAGGCAACTCCACGGCAACGCCAGCCTGTACCTGAAAATGAGTGCGAAACGGCGCCAACAACGTCGGCGGGAAGTCCGCATTGAAATGCAGGTACTCACGCAATTCCGGCACGCTGAGGGCTTCCGCTTGCACGTTTGCACTAGTCAGTCGGAACGGTGTTTCGCTCCAGTGTTCAATTGTTAACGTTGGACGAAACTCTTCCTTGGTGATGTTTCCAGTGGCATCGTAGTAAGCAAGCCGCACGTCCTCCAAATCCCATGTCTTTGCCTCAGGGCGATAATACGCCCGCGCGGCCGAATAACTCATGACGATATTGTCTTGCGCGTCCTGTTGCAGTACCTGCACGTTGTTGAACAGGTTGTCGCCAAGCCGAAAATTCTGGATGAACCAGGTGCGCAAGTCGGTTCGATTGCGAAAGACTTGCCCCTGAATGTTCCGTCCAGGACGCGACTGCGCTTCTGAAAGAAAATTTTTCCGCGCCAACTCCGCATGCGGGGCCAGCGAATAGTTGAGCGCCATGCTTGCTGCGACAGTCAGCAGACCGATGCCGATCAGCGGTAGCAGCATACGGGGAAGGCTCACGCCCGCCGTGAGCATGGAAACAATTTCATTCGACCGCGACATTCGCCCGAGCGCGAAAAGAAGGGACAGCAGAAGCGCAACCGGGAGCAGGATAATGAACACCTGCGGGATCTGCGTGGCGTAATAACGAGCCACCAGAGATATTGGAATATGGTTGTCAATGAAACTCGAGATATTGTCGCTGACGTCGAAGATGAGCCAGATCGAGGTGAACCCGGCGATGCAGTAAAAATAAACCTGCACGAAGTTTCGAATGACGTATCGATCGAGAAGTCGCATTGCGATTTAAAAATGTTCTATCGCAATTAGCCTACTCAAGTAGGCGGTGTGCGCCAAATTCGTGGAGAAACAATGACAAAATCCGAATGAGGAAACGCGAACGAATGACGAATGAAGCGAGTTGTCATCCTGAGCGGAGCGCAGCGGAGTCGAAGGATCCCGCAGCGTTACCGATAAGTATGGCGACGGGGTTCCTCGACTGCGCTCGGAATGACAGCCCGGGTCGTTCGTCATTCGAGCTTCGGATTTCGTTCGTCCTTCGTCATTCGCGCTTCGTCATTTCCTCGCCATGATCGCGCTAAAAGACAATCTGGGCAGCGCATTCGTCGATCGCGTCCGCGGCTTCTTCTCCGAGAACGGTCCGCTCTCCAAGGCAAAGAACTTTGAGTTCCGTCCACAACAGCAGGAGATGGCAACTCGGGTCGCGCAAGCGCTGGAGGAAGAACAGCATCTGATCGTCGAAGCAGGCACTGGCGTCGGCAAATCGCTGGGCTACCTCGTGCCGTCGGTCTTGCTCGCGCTGGAGCATCACAAAAAAGCAATCATTTCAACGCACACCATCAATCTTCAGGAACAACTGCTGCACAAAGATATTCCGATCTTGAAAAAAGTGCTGCCGATCGAGTTTGAGGCAGCGTTGATGAAGGGCCGGCAAAATTATCTATGCCCGCGCCGGCTCGAGCGCGCGTTGCAAAACGAGCAGGAACTTTTTACCGGCCCGGAGCGAAGCGAATTGCAGCGTTTGGCCGAATGGGCGCGCACTACGCGTGATGGATCGCTCAGCGATCTTTCCGTCGAGCCCGATCCAAAAGTTTGGTCGCAAGTGTGCAGCGAAGCGCATATCTGCACTCAAAAGACTTGTGGCCAAAATCCGCGCTGTTTCTATCAGCAGGCCCGCAAACGGTTGCTGGCAGCCGACGTGATCGTGCTCAATCACACGCTGCTATTCATTTTGATGGGATCGCCCGACATGCAGGAAGAACGCGAGAGCGGGTTCCTGTTCCCGAATGATTTCATCATTTTCGATGAAGCGCACACGGTCGAGCAGGTTGCGTCGAAGCAAATCGGTATCGGCATCTCGCAATACGGACTGCGGTCGACCATCCAGCGGCTTTACAATGCGCGCACTCGCAAAGGTCTCTTCACCGTGATGCGCGATGCAGCTGGCGTGCGACTGGCGGCAGAACTGATCGACGAGGTTGATAAGTTTTTTTCCGCAGTTGAATCGAAATCGAATTTTCGCAAAGGCCGCGAGTTTCGCGTGCGCGATGTCGAACTTGTTCCCGACACGATTACCGCCCGGTTGACTGCGCTTCAGGCGCGCGTTGCCGATGTGGTTAAACGCGCTGACGACGAAATATTGAAAGCGGAACTGCAAGAGTTCGGCCGGAGGATTCGCGATGCGCGCGACGGCATTTCGATTTTCCTGGAGCAAAGCGCGCCAGAGCATGTGTATTGGGTCGAGCGCACGGGCAGAACTGAACGCTTCCTCGCGCTAAACGCTGCGCCGATCGATCTCGCGCCGGTGCTGCGACGGATGCTCTTTCGCGACAACTCCTGTTGCGTGATGACCAGCGCCACTCTGGCCGTGGGTCGCCCAGACCTCGCTTATTTTCGCAGGCGCATCGGGGCGATGGAAGCCGAGCCGTTGCAACTCGGAAGCCCCTTCGATTTTCAGAAGCAGATGAAGATGTTCGTGGTTCGAAAAATGCCGGATCCCCGCGACGGCGGTTATCACAAAGCCCTCGAGCATTGGATCGCGCATTTCGTGCAGAAGAGTGACGGCCGGGCATTCGTGCTTTTCACGAGTTATCGCGACATGCAGCAGGTCTCAGTGGCGATGGAAAAATTTTTTGCGACCGAGGATATGAATATTCTCGTGCAGGGTGGGGGAGCGCCGCGCAGCAAATTGCTTGAGCAATTCAAATCAACGCCGCGAAGTGTGCTCTTTGGCACAGACAGTTTTTGGGGCGGCGTGGATGTTCCGGGTGAAGCGCTTTCAAATGTGATCATCACGCGACTGCCATTTGCCGTTCCGGATCATCCGCTGACAGAAGCGAAACTTGAGCTGATCGAGCAGCGCGGCGGCGATCCGTTTACTGAATATTCGTTGCCGGAAGCGGTCCTGAAACTGCGACAAGGCGTAGGCCGTCTGATCCGGACCAAAAGCGACCGAGGCATCATTGTGATCCTCGACAACCGTATCGTGACCAAACCCTATGGCCGCGCGTTTATGCAAGCGCTGCCGAAATGTCCGGTGGAGATTCTGATTGCTCTCAGGAATTTGTCGCGAAGGACATCTTCAGGCCGCGCGTTCCCGGTAGCGCGCACGATGCCCGCTCAACCGGCAGGCAGGGATGCCTGTGTTATGGCCTTTCTTAACTGTTCACTTGAACATATAAGACGACCTGCTGTAGCTTGCCTGCATGGAAGGGCAGATGGATCTGCAGGAAATCTTCGTGATTCTGCACAAATGGGGAATCCATACCCTTGGCCAACTGGCGGCGCTGGATAAGGAGCAGCTTGGCGCGCGACTTGGCCCCGAAGCGATCCGCATGTGGGAGCGCGCCAATGGACGATCCAGTCGACTGCTAAAACTGGTTCGGCCGCCGGAGTCGTTCCAGGAGAGCTTCGAGTTTGAGCGCGAAATCGAAACAGCCGAGCCGTTGCTTTTTATGCTGCGCCGTTTTTTGGAGCAGCTCGCGGTGCGTTTGGCAGCAATTTATCTCGTCGCAAAGGAACTGACGCTGCAAATCACGTTCGGGAATAAAAAAATATACGAGCGCGTTTTCAAAATTCCGCAGCCGACAAACGATGTCGATCTTCTGTTCCGGATGCTTCAGACGCATCTGGAGAATTTTCGATCTGAGCACCCGATCGTTGCCGTCGCGCTGAGCGCAGAGCCGATCAAATCTGCCGACGAACAATTCGGATTATTTGAAACGGCATTGCGCAATCCACATCAACTTTTAGAAACACTTGCCCGTTTGACCGCTCTTCTCGGCGGCGATCGGATCGGCACACCGGTTCTGGAAGAGACGCATCGCCCCGATGCATTTCGCATGCAGCCGTTTTCGTGGGCTGTAGTGTCCGCTGTCCCCAGCGGAGAAACTCCCCGTGCGCTGAGGACAGCGCACGCTACAGCAGCGCTGCGAAGATTTCGGACGGCAATCTCTGCGTCTGTCTTGCAGGATGAAGATACACCGACGCACGTTCGTAGCGGGGAAATGTCTGGAAAGATAATCGATGAACGCGGTCCGTATGTTGCTTTCCGGAAACTGGTGGGACGAAAAATCGTGGGCGCGCGCCGAGTGGGATCTGCAATTGCAAAACGGTGAATTAGTTCGCGCCCATGAACGTGACGGCGTTTGGAAAATCGACGGCGTGTATGACTGAGGAAAATCGTAATTCGAGATTCGTGAACCGTGAATCGGTCAGCCCGATGTGACGATTCAATCCGATGTAAACGATTCAACGATTTAACGATTCACCGACTGCAATGAGCTACTGCGAATTGCATTGCTGCAGTGCATTCAGCTTTTTGCGCGGCGGATCTTTCCCCGAGCAATTAGCGGAGGTCGCAGCGGAACTGGAAATGCCGGCGATCGCGTTGCTCGATCGCAACGGCGTGTACGGCGCGCAACGATTTTCTGTTGCTGCGCGTGAGCACGGCATCCGGCCAATCATCGGCGCCGAATTGTCAATGGAAGACGGCAGCATTCTGCCGGTGCTGGTGGAAAATCGCACCGGCTACAAAAACTTGTGCGAACTGCTGACCCAGTCGCATCTGCGCAGCGAAAAAGGCAAATGCGCGGTGCATTGGGATGAGCTGCCGGAGTTTGCCGAGGGGTTGGTGGCGTTTCTGGGGAGCGCGCGCTTGCAGCGTGCTCGCCCGCTGTCTGCACGCGACCTCGCGGGACACGTCTTCTCGGGATTTCTCGGCGGAGGTGCCGAAAAGTGCGGGCGAGCGCCCGCGCTCCCCAGACAATTGCAAACCGCGCTCAATTTTTAATCGATGCGTTCGGACCGAAAAACGTTTTCGTCGAACTTCAGCGCCATTTCATTCGCGGCGAAGAACGCATTAATCGAGAACTGATCGATCTGGCGCGCGCGCATCGATTGCCGCTCGTCGCGACAAACGGTGTGCAATACGCCAGGCCGTACGGACGCGAAGTCCTGGATGTTTTCACATGTATTCGCGAACACACCCATCTTGATGCCGCCGGCAAATTGCTCACGCAAAATGCCGAGCGTCATCTGAAGAGCGATCGCGAAATGCGCGCAATTTTCGCGGATTTGCCGGAAGCAATTGAGAACACATCGCGCCTCGCTGAGCGGCTCACATTTTCTCTCGAAAATCTCGGCTACGAATTTCCCGAATATCCGGTGGCTACCGGGCACAGCATGGATTCATTTTTGCGCACCATCGTCTGGTTCGGTGCGCAACAGCGTTACGCCGCGATCAGCCCGAAAGTGAAGCGTCAGATCGAAGAAGAGCTTGCGCTGATAAGCAAGCTCGGTTTCCCCGGCTATTTCCTGATCGTTTGGGACATCATCAATTTCTGCCGTGAACACAACATCATGGTCCAGGGCCGCGGCAGCGCCGCCAATAGCGCCGTGTGTTATTGCCTCGGGATCACGCCGGTTGACCCAGTGGAAAATCATCTCGTCTTCGAACGATTTCTCAACGAGAGCCGCAAAGGCTGGCCGGATATTGATCTTGATCTTCCCAGCGGCGATCGGCGGGAAGCAGTGATCCAGGAAATTTATCGGCGTTACGGCAAACACGGCGCAGCCATGACCGCGAACGTGATCACGTATCGTGGGCGCAGCGCGGCGCGCGAGATCGGCAAAGCGCTGAATTTTTCACCGAGCATTATCGACCGGTTCTCGCACCTGTTTGCCAGCGGCGATTTCCCACACACGATGGAATTGGAAGCGCAGATTGAAGCTGCCGGTCTGCCGAAACAACATCCGCGGATGCCCGCATTCATCCGGCTGTATCGCGCGATTTACGGGTTGCCGCGTCATCTTGGCCAGCATTCCGGCGGCATGATCATTTGTCAGAACAAACTCAGCTCGTTCGTGCCGCTGGAAAATGCGTCAATGCCGGGCCGCGTCGTCGCGCAATGGGACAAGGACGATTGCGAAGACCTCGGCATCGTGAAAGTGGACTTGTTAGGCCTGGGAATGATGTCCGTGATGCAGGACGCATTTGAATTGTGCCGCGAACGCGGGCGACCACTTGATCTGGCTCACATTCCGAAAAACGACGAGAAGACGTTCGACATCATGCAGCACGCGGACACCATCGGCGTTTTTCAAATCGAGAGCCGCGCGCAAATGGCCACGTTGCCGCGGATGAAACCGAAATGTTTTTACGACGTCGTGATCGAAGTCGCCATCATCCGGCCGGGACCGATCCAGGGCGACATGGTGCATCCCTATCTGGCGCGCCGCGCAGGCAAAGAGTCGGTGACATATTTCGACGATCGTCTGAAACCGGTGCTGAAACGCACACTCGGTGTGCCGTTGTTCCAGGAACAAATGCTCAAGATCGCCATGATCATGGCCGATTTTTCCGGAAACGAGGCAGAGGAATTACGGCGCGCGTTGAGCTTTCATCGGTCCGAAGAACGGATGCGCAAGGTCAGCGTGAAACTCCGCGCAGCCATGGAACGCAAAGGCATCACTCCCGACAAGATCGATAAGATCATTCAGTCCATTTCGTCCTTTGCGCTTTACGGCTTTCCCGAATCGCATGCGATCAGCTTTGCGATTCTGGCTTATGGCAGCGCGTATTTAAAAGTGCATCGCGCACCGGAATTTTACGCCAGTCTCATTAACAATCAGCCGATGGGCTTTTACACCCCGGCCACGATTGTGAAAGACGCGCAGCGGCACGGTGTAAACATCAAACCGGTTTGCGTATTGCAATCCGATTGGCATTGCACAGTCGTCGATGACAACACAGTGCGACTCGGATTTTGCGTCGTAAACGGATTGCGCCAGGAACACGCCGAAGAACTAGTCAAACAACGGCAACATCAGCCATTCGAGTCGCTGGACGATTTCAAACGACGGGTGCCGTTCGCAAAGAACGAATTGCGCGCCTTGGCTGAACTGGGCGCGCTCAACTGTTTCGCCGAACATCGGCGTGCAGCGATGTGGCGCGTGGAAGAAACGCTGCACGACGATCTTCTGGGGAGCGCGGGCGCCTCGCCCGCTGTGTCACGCGCCTCGCGGGACACTCATTTTTTCGGCGAGGGCGCCGAAAAGTGCGGGCGAGGCGCCCGCGCTCCCCTTGCGCCGATGACATTACCCGAACGCGTGAAAGCGGATTACGAGACAATGAATCTGACCACGGGACCGCATCCCATGAAACTCTTGCGGGAAAAGTTGCCAAACATCTGGCGTGCGATCGACCTTGTTCAGGCGCGACACGGTTCGACGATTCAGATCGCCGGCAACGTCATTTGCCGTCAGCGTCCCGGCACGGCGAAAGGATTTGTTTTTATCAGTCTCGAAGACGAGACCGGCGTTTCCAATGCAATTGTCGAACCAGACTTGTTCGAACGCTTCCGGCTGGTGATCACTGAAGAAGCCTTTCTTCTCATCGAAGGCCAGGTGCAGAATTCAGACGGCGTTGTGTTGATCAAAGCGCGAGATATTAAACCGCTCGTTCACGAAGGACTCGTCGGGAGCGAATCGCACGATTTCCACTAAGCTTGGATGGCGTCTGACACAGACGCCCTACGGTGTTGAATTACTTCGGAGGTTTTTCGCCTTGGTGCGGTTTTACCGGCACCTCTTCCTCCGATGTAATTTCGTATTCCGGCTTCGGAACATCCATCAGCCAGTGGTCAAACCAGCCAACAATATGCTGCAACCGCTCGATGCGATGCCACGGCTGGCCGGAGCGGGAAAGCTCGTGAGACTCGTTAGGGAAACGCACCATCACAGTTGGAATCTTGCGGAACTTCAACGCACGAAACATTTGTTCGCCGCCTGCGCCGGGCGGCGTGCGATAGTCAGCTTCGCCGAGGATGAACATCATCGGCGTCTTCACATTGTTGATGTAACTGATCGGTGACCGCGCCCGATACTCGTCCGGGTCTTCGAATGGCGGCGATCGAAACCAATTCGGCTGGAAGAGCGTGAAGTCTCCCATGTACCACCAGTTTTCCCAACTGGCGATATCGCGCTGCGAGACGGCTGCAGCAAAGCGGCCGGTTTGTCCAACCACCCAGTTTGTCAGCAATCCGCCGCCGCTTCCGCCAGTGACACCAAGTTTTTGGTCGTCGATGTAGCCGCGTTTTATCACCTCATCGACGCCGGCCATCAGATCTTTGTAATCATCGCCTGGATACCGGTACTGAATCACGTTGCCAAATTCCTGGCCGTAACTCGTGCTGCCGCGCGGATTCGGGTAGAGCACCACGTAACCCTTCGCTGCCATCCACTGAAATTCATGAACGAAAATGTCGCCGTAGGCAACGTGCGGTCCGCCATGGATGTTCAGAATCAACGGATACTTTTTATGCGCATCGAAATTTGGCGGCTTTTGCAACCATGCCTGTATGCGTTTGCCGTCGAAGCTGTCGTACCAAATCTCTTCCGGCTCGGTGAGATTCAATTTCGATAACAGCTCGTCATTCACATTCGTTAGCTGCTTCGGTGTTGCACCAGGAGTTGCGCGATCGAGAACAAAGAGATCGTTAACGCGAGTCGGCGTCGATAGGACATATACCAGCTTCGAAGCATCAGGCGTCGCGCGAAAACTGATCACGCCGTGATTTCCCGAAGTGAGATCTTGCACTGCGCTGCTTTTAGCGGGGCTATCTGCCTTCGCCGATCCAGCCTTCGCAGCTGCTTCGGCGGACGAGCCGTCCGCGCCTACGGTAGCGTCAAACAGTCCGATATTTCGCTTTCCTTCCCTGGCATACACTGCGATGAGCCCTTTTCCATCTGGAGTCCAAATCGGTTTGTTTGCTCCGCCGGCCCGTGGCGACGAGCTGTCTCCGATAACGAAACCATCGATGTCGAAATCAAAATCCGCGGTGATGTTCCGTGGTTTTGCGTTCGGCGAGAGATCGAGCACCCACAAGTCGGGTTCCGTGTATGAATTGATCGGCTGGTTGGTCGCTGCGACGAATGCGACCTGTTTGCCGTCGGGACTCAGGGACAACGCGCCTCCGCCCGGTCCGAATTGCGTGTTCAGATCGATCGTTGTGATCTTGTCAGGTGTACCGCCGGTGGCCGGCACGGAGTAAAGATCCGTTCTCGGCAGTTCGTAATACGGTTCGTCGATTCGGCTCGAGGTGAAATAAATTTGCGAGCCGTCCTTCGACCAAATCGCATTGTCTTCATCGAAGCGGCCGGTCGTGAGCTGGCGCGGTTTCACTTTCTCTTCGGCGCTGCGCGGCGCTGTCACGATCCAGATATGAGCCGGATGCTTTGGATCGATGTAACCTTCGTTGTCCTGTCGATAGACTGCGCGCGTGATCACGCGCACATCGCTCTCGTGCTCATCTTTTGCTGCAGGGGCATTGGTCGCGGGAGTTGGCGTGGCTTTGTTGGCCGGCTTGCCCGCCGGAGCCCCGGCGGAGGCGGATTCCTCGTTTTTTTTCTTTTCCTGTTTCGCAAGGTCCTCCGCGTTGGTATCGCTTGCGAACGCAACACTTTTTCCGTCTGGCGCCCAGACCGGACTGCCAGCGCCTCTCGGCAAGTCGGTAAAAACAAAGGAATCGCCGCCGGCCATCGGCAGCATTGCGAGTTGCGGTGGTTCAGGCTTGCCGTCTTTTTCGGTCGAACGCAGGAACAGCAGGAATTTTCCGTCCGGCGACCAGCGCGGCGTCGTGTCATGATCGCCTTTTGTCAGTTGACGTGGCGCTTCGCCGCCAGCCACCGGCACCGACCAAATGGAAGTGTTATAACCTTCTTTCTTCTCGTTGACGGTGACGCGCACAAACGCAACGCGCGAGCCATCCGGCGACACCTGCGGATCACCGATCCAGACAAAATCCCAAAGATCTTTCTCGGTAATGGTGCGCTTCTCGGCGAGCGCGGTACCGATCCCGAGAGCGAAGAGAATGACGAAGCACGAATGACGAATGACGAATGGAATGACGAAGCACGAAACCCGACAGCGAGAATGGTGAGAGCGTTTGGTCATTTGATCATTCGGAATTGTTTCGAGCTTCGACATTCGGATTTCGTCATTTCGCGGCCGCGAAGCGGCCGCGTTCACATATGCTCGATCACGTTATCCCCGAACTGCGAGCACTTGATCTCCGTCGCGCCGTCCATCAAACGCGCGAAATCATACGTGACGCGTTTGCTTTCGATCGCGCCGCTCAATCCTTTGAGAATCAGGTCGGCGGCTTCCGTCCAGCCCATGTACCGGAACATCATTTCACCGGAAAGAATCACCGAGCCGGGATTCACCTTGTCCTGGTTCGCGTATTTCGGCGCGGTGCCATGCGTAGCTTCGAAAACGGCGTGGCCGGTGATGTAATTGATATTTCCTCCGGGCGCGATGCCGATTCCGCCCACTTGCGCGGCGAGCGCGTCGCTCAGGTAATCGCCATTCAAATTTAGCGTGGCGATAACGTCGAAATCTTCCGGCCGCGTCAACACCTGCTGGAGCGTGATGTCGGCAATCGCGTCCTTGATCACAATTCCCGCACCCGGTTTCCCCATCGGAATTCTGCACCACGGCCCGCCGTCGAATTCTTCCGCGCCAAAATATTTTTTTGCGATTTCAAAACCCCAATCGCGGAATGCGCCCTCGGTAAATTTCATGATGTTGCCCTTATGAACCAGCGTCACGCTCTTGCGCCGGTTTTGAATCGCGTACGAAATCGCGCTGTGAATCAGACGCACACTGCCTGAATAACTGACCGGTTTGATCCCGATTCCTACAGACACGTCATCGCTCTCCTGTGCGCCGACCATCTTCCAAAAAGTCTTCGCTTTTTCTTTTGTGCCGAAACGAACCTTGTCGAACTGCTTCGGAAATTCCTTTTGCAGAAAATCGAGAACTTTTTGCGCCTCAGGCGTGCCGGCCGCGTATTCTATTCCGGCATAAATGTCTTCCGTGTTTTCGCGGAAGATCACCATGTTCACTTTTTCCGGATGTTTGACGGGCGAGGGGACGCCTTTGAAGTACTGAATTGGCCGGAGGCAAACGAAAAGATCGAGCAACTGCCGCAGCGCAACGTTGAGCGAGCGAATGCCGCCACCCACGGGCGTGGTCAGCGGTCCTTTGATGCCGACCAAATACTCACGGAACGCTTCCACGGTGTCGTCCGGCAGCCATTCATCGAACTTGTCCTTCGCTGACTTGACCGGCGAAAACTTCGAACCACGAGATTTTCTTCCTGCCGCCGTATGCCTTCTCGATTGCCGCATCGAACACGCGCACACTCGCCGCCCAGATATCCGGCCCTGTCCCATCTCCGCGAATGAAAGGAATGATCGGTTGATCCGGCACATTCAACCTGTCGGTTCTGGTAATTTTTTCGCCCGCGGGCGGAGCAACATCTTTGTAGGCCATAAGGCGCAAACTGTAGAGGCGGCTGTGCTTAGTCGCAACCAATCCTGCCGATGATCGGCAGTTAGCGAGAACGTGACGGCTAAACTGTGGATAGAAGGCGCGCAGAGGACTGCCCGCCCTACCTGGAACCCAACTCGGAGCTCAGTCTCGCACGAATTTGTCCAACGAAATGGCGACCTCTGGAAATTCGTGCAGGATCTGGCGATCGGCCGTCACCAACTGAACCCGTTCCGCATCTGCCAGAGCGACGAACTCGCAGTCGTAGGCTGTGCAGTTCGACCTTGCCACCAATTGCAAAACCGCATCAGACGAAACGGCAAACTCGCTGTCGTTCGAAACTTGCCTCCGCCTTTCGCATGATTTCCTGCTGCGACATCGATTGTGATTGCCTTCGTTCTAATCGCTAGAGCCAGCGATGTTCCGGAATTCCGAACGCCATAGCAGCGGAGCGATCCAATGAGGGTCTTTGGCCAGAGCCGCGTCAGCCGCAGCGCTGTTCGGAGAGGACATCCAGCGATAACAGATGACGTTTGTGTCGACGACAATCACGGCCGCCCGGCGCGCTTCCAAGCATTGATCTCAGCGCTCGCGTGATCTGGCGCGTAAATTTTGCGCGAGCGGCACGCGCTTCACGAATCATCGCTTCCACATCGACGCGGTGTGTTCCGCTCGCCGCGCTTTTTAACGTCGCGATTATTTCCTTGTTCAGGCTGCGATGATGTTCCTCTGCGCGTTTCTTTAGTTCCCGGTGCAATTCTGCCGGAATGTTCTTCAAAGTAATCGTCGCCATTGCGGAACCGTAACGGTTCCATTTTGGTTGTCAACGCAGCGACAACACTGAGATTCGATGACTGACTGTTCTCCGCTTATCCGCCGCTTCTAGTCGTTGTTCGCCGGTTTTTCAGGCGAATTAACTTGTGGCGTGAGCGGAATGACTATGAACGGCGGCGGGAAGTAATTTTACGGCGGACACGGCTCTGCAATTTCCTTGCCTTTATACTATCTTTATAATCTTTTGCGTCTTTCCCGTAGTAGCGCCGCGCTGGCAGCACCCCTCTGCCGCAGCTGTGGATCCTGTCTGCAAGATCAGGACGAGCTCTCACCGCTCCGGCTACAAGCGTGCGACGCTGGCTCGGAGGGTAACGAACAAGGAGCGAACTAAATGCTGCCATAAATTGGTCCGGCGTGGCGCTCTGGATGCTGGCCGCTCCCGCTGCTCTGACCGCCTGGTCCAAATCGCCATTCGGGGCCGCAACCTGATGCTGACTTTGAATTTCCTCCTTAATCAGCCCCGCACTGGGCAATGTGCCGAAAGTCTCGAACAAGAGGAGAAGAGAGTTGCTGTTGAAGATCAACATAAACCGGGTCCTCCAATCTCCTGTAGACCGGATCGTAAACTACCATTTGACCTCCCATGACCTGCAAAGCCTTGGCCCACGCTGTCCAGGTGGATGCACGCCGTTCCTTCGAGCACCGTAAATTCGCACAAGACCGTTCGGATAGACGTTGCCCAATACCGTTGTGCCTGTAATTGCTGCCGTGACCGGACCCATCTTGACCTGTGCGCCGCCCTTGTTCTTTGGCACATAAAGCAAAAATTGTCCGCTGCCCAGCTCGATCGTTCGCCCGCCTCCAATGTTGTAAATAGTTTTCTCGCCCAAACGCGTGATCGTTTGATCTCTAAACGTCAGCTCGCTCCTGGACTGGCTGCCGGTTTGCACCGCGTTGCCCTGGCGAACAGTCTCGTTGACCACCACCGGGCGCGCCGCTGCACCGGATGGTACCACTTTAACGTCCTGCACTACTTGAGTAACCTTTGCTTCTGCGAGATCCTCAGCAGACAGGTCATTTGGCAGCCAATTTGCCAGGGCACATACGACTGGGGCGACGAGTAAAATATAGCGGCGATCCATATTCATAGGCGGATTTATAGTGTGTTGTTGGGCGCTTGTGAAGTCTTTTCTTCAGGCTTTTTGCGCTCGCCTGAGGCTATGGATTACGCAGATTTAACAGGCGCGCCAAGGCCGGCGCGACTTGCGGATCTGCCCGTTTTCCAGGCTTTGTGCGCTGCGGCTAGCATTTGCGTACGCACTATTCCGCAGTTGCGAGTCGGCAATTTGTGGCTATAATTGTCGCCGCAAAGATGGTTGCCCCCAGCACCCCTCGCCGGGTTTTTGAGAGCGCCCGGTCTCCAGTCAGCCGTTCCAAAGCAGGCAGATTGGAAATCGCCCCTCTTTGAAAAACAATTTCGCGAACTTCGCTCGAATTTTCCCGGAGAACTATGTGATAGAGATTTTCGCTTTAAGGAACCATGGATCGCACCCGCCTCCTCGCGGCTACGGCGTGGCAGGCGGATCACACGAATGAGCGTTGGAATGCCGAATGCCGAAGCCGCGTAAACATGGAAGCCACGTAAACATGAATGCGCGTTCTCTTTATACGCGGCGAAGGAATGACAAAATGACGAAACTTCGATATCGTTTCCGCGGGCAGCGTTCGAATGCATCGCCATTTCGCTCCCGCGACTGCGGGACCTCTTCGCCCTTTCAAATCCATCCCGGGTGCGGTTCAACCGATCACCCATCACCGATCACCGATCACTCGGTTCGCGCAAAACAACGTGACCCCGAAAGCATTCGGGGTTTTACGTTGGTCGAGCTGCTCATCGTCGTCGGCATCATTGGCCTCTTGCTGGTGCTGATCGCTCCAGCATTCACGTACATCAAAGGTGGGACCGACGTCACCAGCGCCGCATACACGATCAAAGGCGTGCTCGACACCGCGCGCACGTACGCGAAAGCAAACAACACTTACATGTGGGTTGGTTTTTACGAGGAAGATGTTTCGCAATCTTCGACCAGCACCAACAGCGACACCAGGCGTTGGCAGGATTGTCATGTCGATCGTGGCATCAAAGGATGGAACGATGCTCGTATCACGTCGCCAGCTAACTAGTCTTGTCCCGCTGACCAACGTTACATGATGGCGCAAGTCTGTTTGCAAGTGGGCAAGCTGACCAGCGTTCGACAAATGATTCATTTGCCGGATCCGACTCTTGACTCCGGCATGGTTTCAACACGCGCCCGACGCCTGGAACGCCTCCCAACGATCTAACTGCGCGAATCGGCAACGATGCTACGGACCCAGCCAGTGCTGTTGCCCCTGCAAATTCGACTCTCCGGTTCACGTATCCGTTAGGCGGCACGCAGTATACCTTTGCAAAAATGTATTCAATTCAGTCCCGTGGCGAAGGCGTTTCGACAACAACAATTATACTGCGAAGACGGTGTCAGAAGTAGGACTTCGAACCGACGCACGGAACAACTGTTCCTGCTCCAATATCCTGCAAATGTCGTAGCTGTTCAGTTTCGGCGGCTGGTAGGCGGCAATGTCAAGATTTATCGACGGTGAACAAATCGCATTCACGTCTGCGTTCTCGCTTGTCGAGGTAACGCTCGCTCTTGGTATCGCCGCCTTTTGCTTAATTGCCGTCTTCGGCTTAATCCCGGTCGGCGTGCAGACGAATCGTAACGCGACTTCCCAAACCGCTGCGACGAACATCATGGCTGCGGTGATCGCCGACCTGCGAGCGACGCCGAAATGCACAACACCATCAGCTGCAATATCACATCGTATTCGGCAACCCGTGACATCGCTCGTCGCCCGATCGCGCCTATGTCACAGCAACCTTACGTTTCCAGGGAACGGCCAATTTTCGACATTGCTAGGCGCTACAGTCCCGCTATCGATTGAACGTAACATGGAAGTCACAGGCTCTACCGCCGGATTGCTGTACGCGGATCTGAAGGTTACGTGGCCGGCACGCTGCCACGGCGGCAAATGCGAGTGGATCGACAGAAATGTTTGCCGCGTTCGACAGGAATTAGCGCCATGCGACCGCAGAGCTCACAAGTGCAACGAGACAAGGTTGCAGGTCTGTAGGTACGCTGTCCAGCCATGACCTGTGGGTCCCCGCCTCGCGGAGACGATCGTCAGCCTTCGCAGGCGCGCTACAGCACTGCGCATTCACCCTGGCGAAGCAACGTGCAGCGCTTCAGCGCTTTTACGTTGGCTGAACTCGTAGTCACCGTTGGCGTGCTCGTGGTGCTTGTTTTTCTAGCCACGCAGCTTCTTAAGAGTGCGGCGACTGTTACCACGCTCGGCCACAAACAAATGGACGCCGACTCACAAGCGCGACAACTGCTTGATCGAATGGCCATCGATTTCGCCCAAATGGTGAAACGCTCTGACGTCGATTATTATGTTAAGGGAACAGCGGCGCCAGACTCGCGTGGGCGGTGCCACAACCGGAAACGATCAGATAGCGTTCTACAGCGCTGTGCCGGGTTACTATCCACCGACCGGCTCGCAAAGCCCGGTCTCGCTCGTCGCCTATCGAGAATTAACGCTCAGAATCAAAGCTCGAGCGGATGGGAAAAGGTTTGGTCTGGAACGGCGTCTCGCCGACTGACATTCCGGTTGTTTTTATGCCTCTCTCGATTTCAGCAACTTGGCCATAGCTGCGACCAACCTCGCCTACCGCGGCCTGACACCGCGAACCGTCGGAGCTCGAGGTGATCGGGCCGCAGGTTTTTCGGTTTGAATATTACTATCTCCTGAAAAATGGAAGTTTTTCAGATCACCCCGTGGATAAGCTCCACATAGTTCTCTAGCGGTATGCAAGATGTGTCCGCGATCGTAGTGGACATTGCGGTGATCGATCCCAAGAGCAAAGTGCTTCTTACCGATGCGCAAATTGCGATCGTTGGCAGCGCAATTGGTTGATTGTCACTGCTTGCATTAACGGGTGGTCACCCGGTCAATTGCGCGAACGCGTGGCAGAACACGCTTAACGCGATCACGACCTTGCCGCGGCCGGCGATTTCCGGCATTCGGCTGTACGAACGCTTTTTTTACCTCTCTCCGCCTGTCTATGATTACTTTCCTTCCTAACCTTTCAAAGCGAATGCATCGGACGCTGGCAGGCGCGCTTGACGGCAAATCGCGAGCTTGTCACGTCCTGCCATTTCCGGTATTCGGCTGTACGAACGTTATTTCTGTCTCCCTAGCAACCCTTCTAACCCCATGAAAGTTTTCACCCCATGAAAAAGTTCCTTCATTCTCGTGATGGCGCATCTAAAGGCGCTGCGCTGATCATTGTTCTCGCCCTTGTCGTGCTTGCTACTGGCTTGGGCCTTGCGTATCTCTCCCGCACTACCACGGACCGGCAGCTTGCCCAGTCGAGCTACCACGATACCTCCGCGGATCTGCTCGCCCGTACCGCGCTCGATATCACCGTCAGCGATCTTAAGCAGGAAATTCGCAGTGCACCGCCGCTCCGATACGGCCAGACTAATATTCAGCCGTAACGTTCGGCGTACCCGATCGATTCGCGCTCATTCCAAACTTAATTCGACGGAGCTTTCGGGATGATCCTACGGCGTCGCGAGCATTCCCGGTGTTCCAAGCTCTGCCGCTGCATTAGTTCTACTGCCGCCCCAAACGGCCAAGCGCGGCGTCGATCACGTCTGCTCGTTGGAACAGCCACTACTTAATCCCTCGCGTGACGCGACTGGCACCGATTCCACACCTGTTCAGTTTCATCGCGCCGGACTGGGTGCTGGTCACTGCCCAGGGACCGAAACCGTACGCCTGCGCCAAATGCGGTGATTGGAAGGTATGCGTTCGCCGTGTATGACGAAGGCGGATTGATTAATATGAACCTTGGGGGATTCCCCAACTATGCGAGCCTGATCCCTCGGCCTGCTCGGCCTACTCGAAGGCTGCGTCCAACGTATCCTTCGGAAGAGAGCGAAATCATGCTGGCGCGACGTGTAAGGCCCCAAAGTTTACGCCGGATCATACAAACGTAACTATAACCACGGGAGTCCCGATGCTTCCCATTCAGCTGAATACAAACCATAATCCGACGACCTTCAGTGTAAGCTTTCTACCCCGCGGTTTATCCATAAATACCAAGCAACGGAAACATCACTGGCATACCGACTGACCCCGGAGCGTTCACGTCACGCTCACCGCATCAAACGAGTGTGGCACTGGCACCGGAACCTTGCACCTGACGATCGACGGGATTCCCATCGCGCCTGGCTCGACTCCCTGGCCGGTAAACCTCGCGAGGAAGGGAACTGTCGCTTTCGCCGATCTCACGGCTCTTCCATCGACCCCGACGGCGTAACCCGACAACGTCATCGGCAGCATGGGCGGTTTTCTTGCGCTACTCAAATCAACAAGTTAATGGGCTGGCGAAATTATGCCACGACGCAACAGCACTGGTGCCTCTTTCGATACCCCTTCGTTTCCGCTTGGCCTCACGCACGGAATACTTACGCGAGATATTTCCTCGGGCTATCCCCCGCCTCACGTTTTCACACACCTTTCACCACAGTCGACTGACAACAGTGCAAACGGGCGGACAGACCAAGCGGTGATGACTCGGCAGGAATTAATAAAGCTTCAAAGAACTCTCGATAACCCTACAGGCCAGTTCACCCAGAGCCTGCTCCAGTACCTCGGGACGTTTTCCCGCGAACACAACCGGCCGGCGCCCGATTGGTCCCAGGACATTAGCCGGCAAGGTGGGACATGAATAACTTGCAGCTGAGTGATACCGGATTCCTGGATTGCCCCCGGTCATCACGGTCTGGGTCACGCCTACGGCCTGCAGAGGCATTCCGATATCGGCCAGCTATTTGGCTTGGTGTGGGTAAACCGGAAACTTTACAGCCGGTACTCGCTTCACTGATCCCAACTATTACGGTCGTTGGAAATATATCCACAACCTCAACCGACTGGCCAGACGACCCGGACTTTTTCCAGATCATCAACAATGCCATGAAAATAGGGAATGGTGGCACTGCTCCTAATCCCAAAGACGTGTTCACTGTCGGAGCGGCGATAATCGATCAATACGACACCGAGGATTTGTATTGATCCGGACCCCAACCCGCCGAGCAACGGCAACTGTGGCAACACTATTACGATCATCGACACCGTCGGCAGCGGCAACCCCGCAGACTACGTCTACGGGATAGAAGGCATGTCATTCGACGATCCTACTACCGATTCGGCGCGACCGGGTTCGATAGGTTCGTTCTGTCCGTATCCGCCGCCTGTTCCGGCCGACCACGCGCCACGTACGCTTCTCAACCGGCGCTTTGAGAATGTCGGCGAATTTGGTTACGCCTATAACCCCGCTTCTACCACGCCGAGCAAGACCCTGGATTTCGCGTCTTCGACAAGTAAGGACAAGCCGCTGCTCGATTTCTTTACTTATAACACGGACTGGCGACGCGCAGGCATTGTGAACCTTAACACAAGAAACGGCCCTGTTCTCGCGTCGATCATCAATGGGGCGCTTTTACGTGATCTCGGCGGCGAAGAATCCGCCACCAGACCGCCTGTCTAGTTTCCCAAGCCGACGCCCTCGCCGCAGGGCAAGCCATCGTTCAAGAGACCACGGCGCCACGGTGGCAGGTGCCGTGAACCGAGCCGATGTTGCCCGGCTGGCCGCTAGCAGCCGTCGCCAGTGCCGGATTGGCAGCCTCGGACGAAGCAAAGCAGACGATCGCGCGCGCGTTGGCAGAGGTAGGTCAAGCGCGAACCTGGAACCTGATGATCGACGTAATCGCGCAAACCGGGCAGTACGCTCCGGGGACAACGACTCTTAGCGACCCGACTAAATTCATCGTCCAGGGCGAGAAACGCTATTGGCTCCATATCGCGCTTGATCGCGACGACGGAACTGTGCTCGGCACGCAGCTCGAGGAAGTGACTGAGTAGCTCGAAGAGTTGATAGTTGATAGCTGCTGGTTGATAGTTGATCCGCGATTATTCTGTTTTTAGCGCAACGGCCGCATTACTGCCAGCGGGCGCGACAGCGTGGGCTACTGAGTGGCCGTGCCATCCGCGCACGCGGCCAGCGCGCAACTGGCGTAACTTGGATTTTTCGAGAGCGCTCAGCAAGAGGTCGCTACGCCATTCGGCACAGCGTGCGAAATTGGACGGGACAACAGCTTAACGCGGACCGCCAAAGCGCACCGTCACTTGATTGGAACAGTTCTGCGTACCAGCCTCGCACACTTTGTAGGTGAACGTACCATTGCCTTTTTGACCCGTGCTATCGGTGTAGCTGTCCGTATTGGGTACCGTCGCGATTAACATGCCGTCGCGGTAGATCGTCCACATTGGCCGAGGTCGCCCCGGCCAGAACAGATCCACCGTGAGAACCCCCTTCACCTTGTAACCATTCGCAGTCAGCGTGATCTGACCCGGCGTTCCCGTCGGGCTCGCCGTCGCAGTAGCTGTTGCCGTTGGTGTTGGCGGTGGCTGAGTGGCCGTGGCGGTAGCTGTAGGCGTGAATGTCGCTGTAGCAGTTGGTGTAGGCGTAAACGTGGCCGTTGCCGTTGGTGTTGGAGGAGGCTGAGTTGCCGTGGCCGTAGCTGTCGGGGTGAATGTGGCGGTAGCAGTAGGCGTGAATGTAGCCGTCGCCGTAGCCGTAGGCGTAAATGTGGCTGTAGCCGTCGGTGTTGGAGGAGGCTGAGTTGCCGTGGCCGTAGCTGTCGGCGTGAACGTGGCGGTCGCAGTAGGCGTGAATGTAGCCGTAGCTGTCGGGGTAAATGTGGCCGTCGCCGTTGGTGTTGGAGGAGGCTGAGTCGCCGTGGCCGTAGCTGTCGGCGTGAATGTGGCCGTAGCAGTAGGCGTGAATGTAGCCGTAGGTGTCGAAATGTAGCCGTAGCAGTTGGTGTAGGCGTAAATGTTGCCGTCGCCGTCGCAGTCGGCGTAAACGTCGCCGTGGCTGTCGGCGTAGGCGTGTGCAGTAGCTGTTGGTGTCGGTGTGGGTGTAAATGTCGCCGTAGCGCGTTGAATGTGGCGTAGCGTTGGCGTGAGTAGGTGAGTGGCCGTGGCGTAAATGTCGCTGTAGCTGTGGCGTAGTGGCTGTCGCCGTAGGCGTGAACGTAGCCGTAGCTGTCGGCGTGTAGGCGTAAACTGTGTTGCCGTCGCCGTGGCTGTCGGCGTGAATGTAGCCGTCGCCGTAGCTGTCGGGCGTAAATGTCGCTGTAGCTGTAGGCGTCGGAGTGAATGTGGCGGTTGCAGTTGGTGTCGGCGTAAACGTAGCCGTCGCGGTCGCTGTGGCTGTTGGAGTAGGAGTCGGAGATGCGCAGGGCGCGAGGATGTAGCTTTGTCCACCAATAGCCGCACCACCTGAGCCGTTGCAGAAGTACTGGGTAAAGTTAGTGGCATCTTTCTGCACACCGGCGGTGGCCGACTGTATTGCCGTTGTCCAACTGGCCGTAGATCACGTCGAAGCGAGTCTGTCCCTCGTACAACCTCAGCTCGTAGTTGGCAGTGCCGAGCCCTGTGGAAAAGTAGACGGCGCGCCACTCGATGTTGAAGATGCGGTTGGGCGCAGTGCCGGAAATCGACGTGTAAATGCCGCAGGTCCCGCCGGGATAACCGTCGCAGCCACCGCCGAAATCCGTGCGCTGATCGTCCCAGTATGGGTAGATGGTGTACCCATCGGTGAAGTCGGGTGTCCGGCAGGCACAGGTTGATCGAAGGGGGCGAAGTCGCTGGCGGTGAACGACGCTGTCCCGTTAGATGACACATTGATGCTCGTGAACGTCTGGTCGTACAGCGTGTAAGAGAACGGCAGTGCCACGGTCGTGGAGCAATCATCGCAATGATTGCCGATGTCCGTCGTGCCAGGCACGATACTGCCGCCTATCTGACTTATGACATATTGGCCAATGCAAGCCTGTCGGGCAGGCGCCCCAGCTCGGGTCCACATCATTCGAAGTGTTGTTGGAAATGTTGGTCTCGCCGGTGCCGTCAGCGTTCATCACGTGAATCTGATAGTTGGTGCCGAGTTCGAAAAAGTTGGCCAGAAAACAATCTGGCTGCCGTCCGGGCTGTAGTATGGGTAATCGCGATCGTGATTGAAGTCGCTGTCGTTAGTGAGATTGACTCGGCTCGTCCCATCTGGGCTCATCGTCCAGAGGTTAAAGGGCGAGATTCCAGCAGGTCCGTCGGAGGAGAACACGATCTTGGTGCCATCGGGGCTGTAGGCAGGGTCATAATCATCAACTGACGAATTATTAGTGATGTTCGTCAGGCTGGTGCCGTTCGCGTTCATGATGAAGATCTGACCTCGCAGACCAGAAGGTCCACTCACGCCCCAGTCAAAGACGATCTTGGTTCCATCAGGGCTGAAATGCGGGCGCCCGCCAGCATTAGCAGTGAAGGTAGCAAGCTGCGTCTCGCCTGTTCCATCGGAGTTGATCACCCAAACTCCACGGCCGCCGCTTCGAGTAGAAATGAAGACGATCTTCGTGCCGTCGGGACTAAACGCCGGGTTGGTGTTACTCCCTGAGAAGGTAAGCCGCGTCTGACTACTCCCGTCCGCATTCATCACGTAGATCTCGGGGCTTCCGGAACGGTTGGATTGAAAGGCAATCTGGTTGCCGTCAGGACTGATGTCTGGAAAATCGTCAATAGCTGTATTGTTGGTGAGGCGTGTCGCGTTTGTCCCGTCCGGGTTCATCACGTAAATCTCATAGTTCCCGTCGCGGTCGGACGAAAAGGCGATCTTGGAGCAGAGCGTCCCCGTAGATGTCGTCTGGTCCCCCACAGGCGATTCGATCGACCCACCATTGAAAACACCGGCCTGGTCGGTAGCACGAGTGCTGTAAGAACCCTGCTTGGCCGCGCTTATTTTATTGGTGTTTCGCTGGGCCAGCGCGAATGGAATTGCGCAAACGGCGATGAGCAGAAGCAGGTAGAATGCGCCTCGGATGAGATGCGCTTTGGTTCTGGGGTTAACTTGCTTTTTCATGGGGGGTGCGTCCTGGTTGGGGGCTGATTCTCGAACCTGCAAAATTATGTTTGCAGTTGCGACACGGCTTTAGTCATGCACGGCGAGATGTCAATACTATTTTAGGAGGCACGCTTGGGCCAGGCGCCCTGTAAATTACTCAGGGACAACAAATTCATTGTCGAAGGTGAGAAGCGCTACTGGCTTCAGATCGCGTTCGGTCGCGAGGGGCGGGAGTATGCTCAGCACCCAGCTAGAGGAAGTGACGGAATAGCTCGCGGCGATGCTACTTGGTGTAATAGCGCAGAGCGGATGCTATCCCCCGAAGGCGACTACAGGTCCAAGCACTAAACGCGCCGGGAGGATTTTCACCTCCCGACGCTGTTTTCTCTACTAACTCGAATTGTTTCCGGCGTTACTTCACGGCGACCGTGAATTGGATGTTGCCGTACTTAAGATTGATCTGGAACGTGTAGGTGTAACCCGCGGTCAGGTTGGTGGTGACCATGTTAAACTGCCAGTGGTTACCAACATTGTGGAAGGCGACGTCGGGAATATCCGTAGTGGCCATCGCGTTCACGTCGTCCACCGTGCCCCGCATGCGGGTCAGTGTGGTAATCGAACCGCAACACCCGTCGGCAAAGACCGCGCTCGGGTCGGAGATGAAGTTGCCGTTGGCGTCGCACACGTTGAACTTAACTGGAATCGTGCGGCCACCCTGCGCTTTGTAGACGCTGCTACCGTCCGCATTGATCGGCGGTAAAATGACGCCTCCCGGGTCCGTCCCGATGCACGTGCCATACGTAACCGTTAAGGACGCTGTTCCGCTGCTGGCGGAATAGGAGCTGTCACCCGCGAAACTCGCCCCAACGCCGGATGGATACGTGCCGGGTAAGATTCCGGACAGGCTGGCGTTAGTCTTGGTTGCCACACCGCTGCCATTGGTAGTCGCAGTACCAACAGGATTGCCGTTGAGAGTGAAGCTGATCGTCTTGCCGCTAATCGGCGTCGAGTCATCGGTCCTCGTGAGAGTTGCTGTAAGGGTAACCGTTCCGCCATAAACGCCGGTGGCCGGAGCCACCGACAGCGTCGTTGGCACAATGGTTGCCGTCGCGGTTGGCGTTGCCGTCGCTGTCGCTGTCGCCGTGGGTGTTGAAGTAGCCGTCGCCGTTGCTGTCGGCGTAAAGGTAGCCGTAGCAGTTGCTGTCGCTGTTGAAGTAGCCGTCGCGGTTGCGGTAGCTGTCGCCGTAGGCGTAAAGGTGGCTGTCGCAGTCGGCGTAAAGGTAGCTGTTGAAGTGGGCGTAAATGTCGCCGTTGCGGTAGCTGTCGCCGTAGGAGTAAACGTGGCTGTCGGCGTCGGCGTGGGTGCTGCGGTAACCGTAATCTTAGCGGTCGGGCCGGTGCCGATGACGTTATAGCCGCCCTCAGCAGTCCCGCCAGCCTCGTTGAAGTAATCGCCTGGCGTAGTGGCAACGGTGACTGCGAAATGGAGTGAGATGGAGTCTCTTGCTGGCACGGTGAATGATCCGCTCCAGGTCAGCATTTGAGCAGCAATCACCGGATCGTTAGTCGTCGCGCTGGTGGTCGAGCCCGGCACATAGGCGAACCCGGCCGGGAGCGTGTCAGTGATCGAGCTCACTGTAACATCGTTCGCATTCGGGTTCTCGATCGTGATCGTGTAGCCGTTTTGTGTTCCGGCCGGCGACGTCGGGCTGTCAGCAGTCTTGGAAGTCACGAGCCCTTCGAACCCCAGAGGAGAAAATGTCGTCACATGCGAGTATGTGGCAGAGCCGCCAGCGGGGATGGAGAAATTCCAACTGATCCCGGCCCCGTTGTCCAGGTTGTCTGTGCAGGCGCAGGTATCCGGGAACGGCACTTTGGAACCGATCGCACTCCAGACAATATCGAACTCGTTCTGGAAATAATTGTTGCCGCCTGTCAATGGGATGAACTCTTCGATCTTATCGGGTGGCGATGTTGTTTGCATTGTTAGAGCAACCCACCGCGTTGCGGTTGCCGCTGAAGACTTCTGTGAAACCGTAGCCGGTATCGGACCCGCCCAGGAACGCGTCAGCCGCCCGATAGAGGACACCGCTTGCCGTGTCGGCGCCGTTGTTGCTGATCATGACCTCCGTCGTGTAATACTCCCGGCCGGTGACATAGGTGTCGGTCTGCTGGATGCGCCAGCCCCGTTGTGGCCACGTCCACGATCGTAATCACTTTAAAAGGATCAGCCGCCGTTCCGGAGCCGGTCACCGGTGTTTGGCTGACCGGGGTGAACGGAGTGTTCGGGCCAAGGTGGTGTCCGCTGGCGGTATTGTCGTGGTTAATCAAAATCGGGCGCGTAGAGGACTCCGTCCATGGCGATGAACGTGCCGGCATCGCCGGGAAATACGTCTGGCCGGATAGAACTCATAATCAGGTGCGTCAGCGATGTGCTGGACCTGGCAGCTCAGATCGTTGCCTATCCAAACGTGAGTAAGCGGACCTGGCGGCGAGGAAATATCCGCAGATGGAGTAGCCAGGCACCACGTCGCGCCGGCCGAGGCTACAACCAGCGCAATGGCCGCGCGCATCGTCAATTTCGTTGTCATACTTGTTCCGAAGGGTTTCATTTTTGATTTTCCTTTTGGTTAGGAGTTTTTCATTTCCTTTGCCAAGCGGTGGCTTCTGCCCTAAACCCCTGAGAGGCGCGTGCGCTTAGTATTTGGGGGTGAGTTTGTTACTGGGGTGCGTGTGTTGTCGGGTGCGTGTGTGAGGCACAACCAGCTGGATGTCAAGAATTATTTTATTTTGATCGGCGGAAGCAAAAACAAATGGGTACGCGTTCGGGCGCGAAGGAGTGTTGCCCGGGAGCAGTCTCATCGGCATGACCTTTCTATTTCTACTTGATACTCCGGGAACGGCGGTGCGAAGCTCTCGAAAAAGATCTGGGTTCCACCAGAAATTCGAAGGAATTGATTGTGGAGTGGGAGCAGCAGCGTCTTGAATACAAGCGCGGAGTCCCGTAGTCCTAAACACGCATATAAAGAGAAATTGCGTGTTTAGGGTAGGGGAGAGTCCCTGATCTTTTAGTCAGAAACCCCTTAGGTAGTTAGGTGAACAGGCGTGAAAACGGAGCTGCTCTTTGCCTGAAAATTCCCGTTAGCTGAACGGCGTAGCACACCTTAAACCACGAATAGACACGAATGAGAGAGAGCAGAGAACCACGGATTGCACGGATGACATGAATATTCAGAGAATGACGAAATCCGAATAACGAATGAACGACGAAGTCCGAATATTTGAGTATCAAGGAATGGAGAGAGCAGAGAACCACCGATTGCACGGATGACAAGCATGGGCTCAGAAAAATCCATCTTGTCCGTGAACCGAGCCGCCGGGAGAGGCGAGATAGAAGGCAAAGCCGCGAGGCACGCGGCGAGCGAGTCGGGAAAGGAGCGAGTTTCAAATCCGCGTCATCCGTGGTCGCTGAAATAAAACGAAACTAGATTTGTGTGGAGGGTCGACCTAAACCTTCGATCTCTTCGCTATCTTCTGTTTAAAGTCCAACGCTGACCTCGAGCCTCTCGCCACCGGCCTAACGTCTGCGCTGCCAGATCCCCTACGGAAATTCGTCGTAATGTCCTAGGAAATTAGTACTTGCCAGCCGTCCTGCCTGCTGTATAACGCCGCTCAAAGGATGTGTACCCCCGGAACTCCTCGCCGGGTTCACGCGCAAGGGAAGCGCGCACATCCGCGCTATTTCGAGGGCCAATCACCCGTCTTTCCCCCAGCGGTGAAGCTGCAGAGTGGCACACCGTCTACTGATCACTATTCAACGGCGCAACTTATGCGCGTCGCAGCTCTCCGCCGCGCCGTGGTCCCGCGACTGCGGGACGTAGACGGGTTTACGCTGCCGAAGCAACGTGAGCGCACTCGCGCTTTTACGTTGATCGAACTGCTCGTCGTCGTCGGCATCATCGCGCTCTTGCTGGCGTTACTTGCTCCAGCGTTCACATACATTAAAGGCGGGACCGACGTCACCAGCGCCGCGTACACGATTAAAGGCGTGCTCGACACAGCGCGCACCTACGCAAAGGCGAATAATACGTACACATGGGTCGGTTTCTTCGAGGAGGACGGATCGATCTCGTCCACGAATCCTGCTACCCAGGGCAGCGGCAGAGTGGTGGTCTCAATAGTCGCGTCGAAGGATGGAACCGAGGTGTACACATCCGTCGCCAGTCCTGCGGTAGACATGGATACTGCTGGGACGCGGCTATCGCAGGTGGGTAAGCTCGTGAAACTCGATAGCATGCACCTACGGACTTTCTCGAATTGCGCTTCGAATTGCACTGGCGATACCTTTCCAACCAGACCCCCGGTTCCAGGAGGCTTACCAGATAATGCTAAGATAGGAGACACGAGCCCGCCTGACTCACTGAGATATTTTCATTATCCGTCCACTGGCACGGAAGGAGCGGCGCAATACATATTCCGCAAAATGATCCAGTTCAGCCCACGCGGTGAGTGCCGGCCTCAAAATGACAACTACGAATTGCGGGCAGTCACTGAGGTAGGCTTTCAGCCTATACACGGAACGGTGGCTCCGTCACTGGATGACAGTAAAAATTGCGCCGTTCAGTTAACGGGGTTCGGTGGAAATACCAAGATCTATCAACGGTGAAACGCTCCATCAATTCCCAAGCGTTTTCCCTCGTTGAAGTAATTCTCGCCCTGGGTATCGCCGCCTTTTGCTTGATTGCCGTCCTCGGCTTGGTGCCGGTCGGGGTGCAGACGAACCGCAACGCCACTTCCCAGACTGCTGCTACTAACATACTGTCGAGCGTCGTGAGCGACATCCGCGCCAGCCCGCCAGGGCAACTCCCATCTGCGAAATACCATATTAACAGGGCTAAACTCAGCCGGACGACGGTGTGCTTTGACGGCCAAGGGCAGTTTGTGACGTCTCCGACACAAGGAGGGACGTGCCCACCACCAGGGCAACCGAGTTATTATCGCTTTCGACTTGATGTACAAGTCGCAAATCAACCTGCCCTGGTGGTGTACCCGAACTATATCTGGCTGAAAGTGACCTGGCCTGCTGCAGTCAATCCCATCTCCAGTCCCACGATAAAGCCCAGTGGCTCAGTGGAAACGGTCGCCACTTATTTTGTTTCTCCGTAGGAACTAAGGCCGTAATGTTCAACTGCGCAAATCTCGCACCTGTAGCCCCGAAAGCCTTCGGGGCTACAGGTGGATCGGCTTGTCCCCCGTATGGGGGCGTGACCCCCACGGGGCTTTACGCCCAAGCCGATGATACGTGCGACCCCGCTATCGCGTTAGGGACAACGCGATCCACCATCAATGCGCACGCTACAGCCCGATCACTGATCACTAATCACCAGCCTACGCTGCGCTGCGGCGTGGCAGGCCGATCACGCATTGGTTCGCGGCTACGAACGAACGCCTTTACCCTAGCGAAGCAACGTGGCCGCGAAAGCGTTCGCGGTTTTACGTTGGCCGAACTCCTGGTCACCATGAGCGTCCTTGTTCTGCTTGTTTTCCTTTTCACGCAGCTTCTTAACAGCGCGGCAACTACTATGACTATCGGTAACAAACGCATGGACGCGGATTCACAGGCGCGCCAACTCCTTGATCGTATGGCAATCGATTTCGATCAAATGCTGAAACGAAACGATGTCAGCTACTACGTAAAGACAACGGGAAATACACAACCTGGTAATGACCAAATCGCATTTTTTAGTGCTTTGCCTGGTTACTACAGCCAGGCAGGTTATAACAGCAACGCTTCTTTGGTTGCTTATCGGGTAAACGCCGATTCCAATTCAGCGTCCTATAACAAACTTGAGCGCATGGGTAAGGGACTCGCTTTGAACGGAGCTTATACAACACCGCCCGATTCCACTTCTGTTTCTTGATAGTACCAGCAACCCCACTACAACGATACAGAACGTCTGGTCTGCCGCTACCAGCAGCACCGCTGCGGATCCAGACTACGAAACGGCGGGCGCGCAGGTCTTTCGGTTTGAATACTATTATTTGCTCAGCGCCCCTTGGTTTTACAACCCCACGAGCCCGCGTCGCGACACCAATGGTTACACTTTGTCTCTCGACGCCGACAACAATGGAGGGCTAGCCAATCAACTCTCCACAGGGCCTTGGAGCTAGCACAGATACGTTCTCAGTAAAGGACGTAGCAGCAATCGTCGTAGCCATCGCGGTGATTGAGCCCAAGAGCAAAGTACTGCTGACTACCGCAAACATGGAAAAGCTTGCAGGGACAAATGGCCAGACGTCGCCCTTGGTTGGCTTCACAACTGGCTTGGTTCCCGGGCAGCTGTTATTCACATGGCAAACCGCTCTGGACGGAATCACCGATATGCCACGCCCGGCCATTTCCGGTATTCGGGTGTACGAACGTTATTTTTATCTTTATCAGTAAGGCCAGGAATGCCCACTTCTTCTTTGCACAGGCGATCTTCTAACAAGGCGGCGGCGCTCATTATTGTGCTTGCCTTTGTGGTCCTTCTTACCGGCCTGGCTGTGGCTTACCTCTCGCGCTCCACCACGGATCGACAACTGGCCCACAGCAGTTTCCATGACACCGATGCGGACCTGCTCGCGCGGAGTGCCTTGGATATTGTCGTCGGCGACTTCAAACAGGAAATCGTTAATGGCTCTGCGAAGACACCTGTAAGCAGCGGTGGCGGCCGGCTCACCACGATCTACGTGCCGAAGGATACCGGTTCCGGCGCCGCTGCAAACACGCTTCCTCAGCGAGGCAGCCAGCTCGCAGCTGGTGTGCCCAACCTTATTCGGCGCAGCGTCAGCGCGGATACGATCCCCTTGCCAGCAGTAGCGAGTCGCGCCTCGGCCGTGAATTCGAACGACTCCTCTGCTAACGGCCGATCAATATCGGCACCCGCTGGAACAGTCACTATTTGGTTCACAGAAGCGAGACCCAACCACCACTGACTTCGTCGCCAATACCTGCCTTCACGAATGCCACGCCTGATTGGGTGCTTCGTCACACAACGTACAATCCGGTTACACCAACACAATCGCCGGGTCCCATTTGTGATCAACCTCGCCAAATCCTTTGGTCGTTGGCCGCTATGCCTATGCCGTCTATGACGAAGGCGGTCTGCTGGACATCAACGTGGCGGGATATCCCATTCCTTCTGCTGCGCCAGCATCGTGGACGACCGATGTTGGCAGGAAGGGCGTGCTCGCATTCGCCGATCTTACGGCCTTGCCTGCGACTACGAACGACCCGCCGAACGCATGACTTCCACAGCCATTAATCAAGTTGTCTTGTTCAGGAATTATGCTACTAGCCAGACCTCGAGTGTTACACGGGCTGAATTTCGCCACCGTAATCGCGACGCGTTCAATTCCGGCGCGTCGCTTTTCGCCAATTACTACCTGGGCAGTCCACGCAATGGCACGAGCCAGGATTTCGGTTCTGTTAATACCCCACCAAATCGGCACTGGCCCCTCGATCCGAACGGATCAAAATTTCATCGACTCGTGCTGAACTGATCAAGTTTTTTCGCTCCGAAGCACCGGCTACCGCAGAACGTGAATGCGCTGCAATATCTGGGCACCTTCTCGCGAGAGCAAAACAAACCAACGTTGCCCCTGACTCCAGCTACGGTTTGGCCCTTTACCAGGGTTGTATTGCCGCAAAGATTCTATCTCGGTAATCTGAATTTGGTTGTATATCCGAGTCCAACGCCAACGCCGATTGTAACTCCAACACCCACAGCTACGCCCACCTTAACACCTACTATCCAGACCTCCCTTGGCTTACAGTTTGTCAGCGTCGCTTCGCCAACGCCCACACCGCCGCCGCCAACGCCAACGGCGACGCCAACTCCGAGCCCGTGTATCGGCCAGGTTCGTTGGAAATATGTGGGGCAGGACCCTGACCCCTCCGCGACGCCCCGCACGGACATCTCTCCGTTTCCCAGCGACTTCACCACCTTGGATTTTTTTCAGTACATTAATTATGCGCTCTTCGGTGTTATTACCGCTGACTCGACACACATTCCTTTTACCCTTGGGATCGGGGCCGCTTTAATTGACCAGTATGATGCCGACGGGGGCAGTAGCAATACGAACGCGTTCATTACCGGAATCTACTATGGCTCCAACGCTGCTACCTGCGACACCAGCCCCGCGATCAACGCCTGCCTGGTGTATGGAGCGGAGCAGAACATGTCAAGCAACACGATTTGGTATGTGAATCCATCGGGGTGCATCTCGGTGGCACCAACACCCGAGCCACTGCCCGCCTTACCTAACGGAGTGCCCCCGATTAACCAAGGCTTCCGGAGCGTGGGCGACTTTGGTTCGGCCTACAGCATTCTTGACGCCGCTACCAACCGCAACGCCACTAATAGTCCTAGGTATCTTATCGATTTTAAGGACGCGTACGATTCAGCCAACAACCCTGACCCCGCTCTCCTTGATTTCTTCACCTACAATAAGGCCCCGGTCCGATCTGGAATCGTTAGTCTCAATACCCGGCAAGTTCCCGTGATGGCCGCAATTCTCTCACAAGCGACTTACGGAACGTCTGTTGTCCTCAGTTCGACTCAGGCGACGCAGGCCGCGAATCTCATTGTGAGTGAAACCTCAACTGACGCCTCCCCATGGGCCCGCGATGAGCCGGGCTGATATCGCCCGCTTGGGGAGCGTGGTGAACACTTTTCCCTTCGACGGCACGGCAAACCAAGACGTCCGAGACACCTTTGCGCGGGCGCTCTGCGAGACTACACAGACGCGGACATGGGGCCTGCTCATCGACCTGGTCGCGCAGACGGGCCACTATCACCGACCGCAGATGGGCCACAACGACTCGCTGGCGAATTTCGTGGTGGAAGGGGAAAAACACTACTGGCTTCACATCGCCATCGATCGCTTCGACGGAACGATAGTTGGTCAGCAGCTTGAGGAAGTGACCGAATAGGGGACCGGAACGTAGAACTCGCAGTTCACCGCAGGACGAATCCTACAAGCCCCTCCCAGAGCGCCCCCGGGAACAATTCTTTACCCAATCAGCCTTAAGGAAAATCCCCAAAAGGCTTCGCAAATGAAATGAAAAATTCCTAACCAAAAAGGAAAATCAAAAAATGAAACCCTTCGGAACAAGTATGACAACGAAATTGACGATGCGCGCGGCCATTGCGCTGGTTGTAGCCTCGGCCGGCGCGGCGTGGTGCCTGCGCTCACTCCATCTGCGGATATTTTCTCGGCAGGTCCGCTTACTCACGTTTGGGTGGGCAACGATCTGAGCTGCCAAGTCCAGCACATCGCTGACGGACCTGATTATGAGTTCTTTCCGTCAGACGTAATTCCCGGCGATTCCGGCACGTTCATCGCCATGGGCGGAGTCCTCTACGCGCCCGATTTTGCTAATCACGACAATACCGCCACGGACAACACCTTCCCGAATACACCGTTCACCCCGGTCAGCCAAACACCGGTGAGCGGCTCCGGAACGGCGGCTGATCCTTTTAAAGTGGTTACGGTCGTGGACGTGGCCGCAACGGGGCTGCACATCCAGCAGACCGACACCTATGTCACCGGCCGGGAGTATTACACGACGGAGATCATGATCAGCAACAACGGCTTCGCGACGGCAAGCGGTGTCCTCTATCGGGCGGCTGACGCGTTCCTGGGCGGGTCCGATACGGGCTACGGTTTCACAGAACGTCTTCAGCGGCAACCGCAAGGCGGTGGGTTGCACTGTGAATGCAAACAACTCGCCAACCGGTAAGATCGAAGAGTTCATCCCATTGACAGGCGGCAACAATTATTTCGAGGACGAGTTCGATATAGTCTGGAGTGCGATCGGTTCCAAAGCGCCGTTCCCGGATACCGTCCGCCTCCACAACCCTGCTGGACAACGGGGCCGGGATCAGTTGGAATTTCTCCATCCCCCGCTGGCGGCTCTGCCACATACTCGCACGTGACGACATTTTCTCCTCTGGGGTTGGAAGGGCTTGTGACCTCCAAGACTGCTGACAGCCCGACGTCGCCGGCCGGAACACAAACCGGCTACACGATCACGATCCAGAACCCGAATGTGAACGATGTCACAGTGAACTCGATCACTGACACGCTCCCGGCCGGGTTCACCTATGTGTCGGCCTCGACCACCGGCGTGACGAGCAACGACCCGACGATTGCTGCTCAAATGCTGACCTGGAGCGGATCATTCACCGTGCCGGCAAGAAGCTCAATCTCACTCCATTTCGCAGTCACCGTTGCCACTACGCCAGGCGATTACTTCAACGAGGCTGGTGGAACTGCTAAGATGTCTCCGACTCCGACAAACTTGCTGACGCCCTCCGCGCCTTCCTTCGGATGTACCGTCCGCACGAGGCGCGCGAAGATACGGTTCTGTTTCCGGCGTTTCGCTCGATCGTCTCGGCGCATGAATATGGCGCACTCGGCGACGAGTTCGAAAAGAAAGAGGACGAACTGTTTGGCGACGAAGGTTTTTTCAAAGTGGTCGATCAGGTGGCCGAGCTGGAGAAAAAATTGGGAATCTACGATTTGGCTCAGTTCACTCCCGTCGAACTCAAGGCTGCAATTTCAAAGCGACGTCCGTAATCGCAGAGCGGCCAGAGGCTGCCTTCGGTTCCCCAGGTTACTTTCCGGGAACGGGACATAAGTTCTCCCCACGTTAGCTGCTGCACTCTTGATACAGTGCGAACCGTGCGCAACAGGCATAGAATCCAAGTCGCGGGAAACTCCAAGCCACTTGAAACCTTTCCCCAAGACGAACATCTAAGGCTTGAGTGAGTTACACTCAAGGAGAGCCAATGAGCCAACAGCCGCTTTCCGAGCAGGTTCCTAAGCATCGGGAAACAAATGACGTACGGGCATTGCCCGTGCTCCCTGTGCGGGACACCGTTTTGTTCCCGCATGCCGTATTACCTCTTACCGTGGGCCGGGACAGTTCCGTCCAGCTGATCAATTCGCTGGGTGAAGATAAGACCATCGTGGTGGTCGCGCAGCGCGAAGCGCGCGTCGACAGCCCCCAGGCCAGTGATCTTTACACCGTCGGGACCTCCGCGGTCGTCCACAAAGTCGTCAAGATGCCCAACCAGAGCCTCTTCGTATTTGCCGAGGGCCTGGAGCGGGTGCGTCTGGGCGAATTTACGCAGCTTGCGCCCTTTATGCGCGCGCGAGTTTCGACTATCCCTGAGTCAGCGCCGCCCGACAGCTCCGAAATTGAAGCGTTGCAGCGGAATGTGCTGACCCTGTTCCAGCAGATCGTCGCCGGTTCGCCCACTCTTTCAGACGAATTGTCCACCGTTGCGATGAACATCGATGAGCCGGGCCGTCTGGTGGACTTCATCGCCTCGTCGTTGCCGTCGCTATCCACGCCCGACAAGCAGGACACGCTGGAGACGCTCGATATTCGTATCCGTCTGGAAAAAATCAACCAGCACCTCGCCAAAGAACTGGAAGTGCAGCAGCTTCGCAACAAGATTCAGAGCGAAGTGCAGGATCGCGTTCAACAAACTCAGCGCGAGTACTACCTGCGCGAGCAGATGAAGGCCATCCAGAAAGAACTGGGCGAGCAGGATGAAGGGGCCCGCGACGTCGACGATCTCAAGAAGAAGATCGACGACGCTGGCATGCCCGAGGAAGTTAAGAAAGAGGCCCTGAAGGAACTGGACCGTCTCTCGCGTATGTCTCCCATGGCTGCAGACTATTCACCATCACTCGCAATTATGTCGAGTGGCTGGCCGTGCTGCCGTGGACCAAAACATCCGGCCAGGAAATCGAGATCCTCAAAGCCAAGGAGATTCTCGATGCAGACCACTACGACCTCGAGAAGGTAAAAGATCGCATTCTTGATTATCTTTCCGTGCGTCGGCTCAAGCCCAACATGAAGGGGCCGATCCTTTGCTTCGTTGGACCTCCGGGTGTCGGCAAGACCTCGCTCGGTAAGTCCATCGCGCGCGCGCTCGGCCGCAAGTTCGTCCGGCTGTCGCTCGGCGGCATCCACGACGAGGCCGAAATCCGCGGCCATCGCCGCACCTACATCGGCGCCTTGCCCGGACAGATCATCCAGGGCATTCGACGTGCCGAGACCAATGACCCAGTCTTCATCCTCGACGAAGTCGACAAGGTCGGGCGCGACTTCCGTGGCGATCCCGCTTCCGCACTGCTCGAAGCGCTCGATCCTGAACAGAACGCGAACGTTCCGTGACAACTATCTCGATGTTCCATTCGACCTCTCGAAAGTGCTGTTCATCACCACCGCCAACATGCTCGACCCTATCGCCGAGCCGCTTGCGCGACCGCATGGAGATCATCGAACTGCAGGGTTACAGCGAGGAAGAAAAGCTCCACATCGCGCAAGCGCTACCTGGTTCCGCGGCAGGTAGAGGAGAACGGGATCACGACCGAGCAGATCGAATTCCCTGATGAAGCGTTGCGCGTATGTCATTCGTCACTACACGCGCGAAGCCGGAGTTCGCAACCTGGAACGCACCATCGGCACCGTCTGCCGCAAGCAGGCGCGGCGCATGGCCGAAGGCAAGAACGAACAGCTCATCGTCACCGAAGCGATCATTCAGGAATTTCTGGGCGGCATCAAAATCCGCGTCGAAGGCGAAATCGAAGAGCGCACCGAACGTCCCGGCGTCGCAGTCGGACTCGCTTGGACCCCATCGGGCGGCGACGTGCTCTTTGTCGAAGCCAATGCCATGAAAGGCAAGGGCGGCTTCACCATGACCGGACAGATCGGCCAGGTGATGCAGGAATCCATGCAGGCCGCGCTCGACCTGGGTCCGCTCGAACGCCTGCGCAGTTGGGCATCGCTGAAGACTTCTTCGCCGATCACGACATTCACATGCACGTGCCGGCGGGCGCCATTCCGAAAGACGGCCCTCCGCCGGCGTCACCATGGCAACCACGCTGGTCTCGCTGCTGATCGGCACCGCATCCGTCCCCTGACCGCCATGACCGGCGAGATCACGCTCAGCGGCAACGTTCTGCCCATCGGCGGCATTAAAGAGAAAGTTCTAGCCGCCAAGCGCGCTGGCGTCACCACGATTATTCTTCCGGCGGAAAACAGCATGAACGTCGAGGAAGACCTGACGCCAGAGCAACTGGCCAACCTCAGCATTCATTACGTGAAGACGATCGAAGAAGCTCTGCGGGTTTCATTGCCCGTCGTGGCGGAGTCGCTGGCCGCCAAGGTCTTTATGGAAACGGATTCGGATCCCAAATCCGATTCCAAGACCGATTCCAAAACTAAGACGCCGGCAATTCGTCCCACGCAGGATCCGGCGGTGGTCCATGACAGAGTAGTGACCGCCGAAGCTTAATCTGTCGGACTTTTACAGCGGCACGGCTTCGGCCGTGCCGCTATTTTTTGCGCGTTTATAGCCCGTCGGCTCGTCGCGACAGGGTCACCCCATTATTTCCTCGCAGGGCCCTTTCAGAATCAATCTCCGTGAACGGCTGGTTCCACAGGTTAAACTGGCGGTTGGTGATAACAGTCCCTATGCGAGTACGCGTTCTCTTCTTCGGCATGCTGAAAGAGTTGGCGGCCAAGTCCAGCGATGTCCTGGATCTGGCCGAAGGCGCGTCGGTGCGCGATTTGCTGGAGCACTATCGCGCTCAGATGCCGCAACTGAAGGAATCGCTGGCTTCCCTGGCGGTCGCGGTCAATCAGCAATATGCGGGGCCTGAAACCGCGCTGGCCCATGATGATGAAGTTGCGCTCTTGCCTCCGGTCAGCGGGGGCTCGGGAAAGGCGGCATCCCTCGGATCCACGTCAATTGTCCGCGACCGGATTGACACGCAGGGCGTGCTGGAGCGAATCAAGCAGGGCGAGGATGGAGCCGCTGTCGTTTTTGAGGGCATTGTGCGCAACCAGACTCGCGGCCGCCGGACCCTCTACCTCGACTACGAAGCCTACGAAGAAATGGCGCTGCACCAGATGGAAGAGTTAGCGGAGCAAGCCCTGAAGAAATTTGAAGTTCGGCAAGTTTCTCTGGTTCACCGTCTGGGGCGGCTTCAGATCGGGGAAACCAGTGTTTTGATTGTGATCGCCTCGGCGCACCGGGCGGCAGCCTTCGATGCTTGCCGATGGCTCATCGATACCCTCAAGCGCACCGTACCCATCTGGAAAAAGGAGTTCTTCGAGGATGGCGCGGTGTGGGCTGATGGCGAACCTTTTCCCGAGGAGATACGCCACGCAGGCAGCCCTGTCCCGGAAGACGCATCTAAGTGAGCGGGAAGACGATGTTTCGTCTCCGGTATCCTTACCTCTACGGCTTATCTCTACCCCGAATGAGAAAACCCGCCACCCTGATTCTGCTGCCGCTGGCTTGTACGTTGTCGTGGACGCAGGATTCTCCATCCCAGAGCCAATCGAAACCCGCGCCTGAAGCCACTCTCAAGGTTGACGTAAAGCTGGTAAATGTCTATGTCACAGTAACTGACCCACATGGTGCGCCGGTGGCAGGCCTTAAGAAGGAAAATTTCGTCCTTCAGGAAGATGGACGCGTCGAGGCGATTTCGGTGTTCGATAAAGAATCGGCCCTACCGCTCTCCATCGCGCTCGCGATCGACACCAGTCTCAGCACCCGCCACGACCTGCCGCTGGAGCAGTCGTCGGCCAAAAGGTTCGCCCACTTAATCTTGCGTCCGGTCGATGCCTTGGCGGTGTTCGGTTTCAGCGAGACGGTTCTGCAGTCTCTCTTCCTATACATCCGATCTGAAGCGAATTGACGAGGGCATCGACCACCTCCGGCTGGGTGCGGCTACGGCACTGTTCGACGCGGTTTACCTCGCGTCCCGCTCGCTCGATCGCCGCCAGGGACGGAAGGTCATGGTGCTGATTACCGACGGTGGTGACACGATCAGCAAAATCGATTACAAGGAAGCGGCGCGTGCCGCCGAAGAAGCCGAGGCCATCGTCTATAGCATTATCGTCGTACCCATCGAAAACAGCGCTGGCCGCGAAACCGGTGGCGAGCACGCGCTCATCCAGCTCTCCGAAGATACGGGAGGGAAGTATTACTATGCGACGTCCATGACGCAGCTTGACGATGCCTTTCGGCAGATCAGCGACGAACTCCGTACCCAGTACCTGCTGGCCTATTACCCGTCGCAACGCTTGTCGAACTCGCAGTTTCGTCGCATCCAGGTCGAAGTTGCAGGACCGGCTGAGGAGAAGGCTTACCGGGTGAGGCACCGGGCGGGCTACTACACCAGCAGGTCTGACTTCTAACGATTAACACCTTCTCCTGACTGCCCACTCGAACTCCTCTTAACCTTGACACACATTCCGACACGCGAGTGATAATGCGGCACAGGTCTTCAAATTCGGTTTTAAAGAAGAAAAGTATGATTTTGCGGAGTTTCTTGGGTTCCTGGGTGAGGCTTTCCCGGAAAACAAACTCTAATTTCCTTGTAAGTGAATGATAATAAGCGTGATGCTGAACACTTGTGGGAAACGCCGAATGCTGGCAGGTAGATTGCAAAACATCAGGCAATCTCTTTAGTTGCTGCCGAGTTTGCAGCGGCAAAGGAATGCCCGCAGTGCTTGGGGCGGCTCGATTCAGGTTTCGAGATTGCTCCGTTGGGCCACCGAGTTCCTTACTTTCTCCAAACGCAGTTGGACAGATTAGCTCTGTTTGCTTGGGTTCCAAACGACCTTAAGCGCAACATTTCCGAAAGGAAGGTTTAGAATGCCGATTCTCGACTCTCGCCCTGCCTCCCGTATTTTTGTGCTGTTCCTGATGGCTGTTTTGCTGTTCTTACCCGCGCTCACGTGGGCACAGACAACCGCTTAGCACCGGCACCATCGACGGTACCGTCACTGATCCCAGTGGCGCGTTGGTGAGCGGCGCTAAGGTGGTCATCACCAGATGGAGAAACGGCCAGACCATCAATCTGACCTCAAACTCCGCGGGCGCATTCAGTTCGGGACCGCTGGAGCCGGGCACTATAAGGTGCAAGTTTCGCCGAAAGGATTCAGTGGCGTCAGTCCGATCGTGATTGTGCAAGTCGGCAACACGGCCACCGTCAACGCCAAGCTGGCAGTCGGCCAGGAAAGCCAGATCATTGAAGTACAGGGTTCGACTGGTGCAGGTGAACACCGAGCAGGCCACGGTGCAGGGCGTGCTCACCTCCTCGCAAATCGAGAACCTTCCGGTCAATGGACGCAACTTCCTTGATCTCGCGCAGCTCGAACCCGGCGTCCAGATTCAGGACGGACAGAACTTCGATCCCACCAAAGGCGGTTACTCCTCGATTTCGTTCGGCGGCCGCTTCGGCCGCACGGCGCGCGTCAACGTGGATGGCGTGGACGTCAGCGACGAGACTGTGGGCACGACCACCGCGAACATTCCTGCCAGCGCGATCGACGAATTCCAGATCAGCCAATCCTCCCTGGATCTCTCGCAGGATATGACTTCTTCCGGAGCGGTAAACGTCACCACGAAGTCCGGCACGAACACGTTGCACGGCGAAGCCTTCGACTTCTTCCGCGACCACTCCATGGCGCGCCGCTGCTGCGGGTGGACAGGACCTTTACAACCAGCGGTCGCAGTACGGCGCGAGCTCGGGCGGCCCGGTGATTAAGAACAAGCTGTTCTTCTTTGTGCGATGGTGAACGCACCAAGCAGGACTCGCTCGGCTCCGGTAGTGTTGACCGGAACGCCTTTTGCGAGCGATGGCACCGGCTTTCAGCTCGCCTTTCCGCGAAGACAACCTGATTGGCAAGGTGGACTACAACCTGGGTAACGGCGCAAAGGCGTTCTACCGCTATTCGTACTTCAAGAATTCTCTGCTGGCTACGTTCGGGCTTGGATTCTCAGTGTATGACAACAAAGATATTACCCGGCAACACGTGCTCGGGGTTGACTTCAACACTGGGAGCTTTACCCACAGCGTCCGCTTTTCGTATCTGAAGTTCCAGAACCAGATCGTGGATGCGACCCTGGGCAACACCAGCCTGCCGTTCTGCTGCACCGGGCTGGAAATGAGTTCCGGGTCGTTCTTCACCGGACCGAACCTGCTGGCGCCGCAGAGCACTCCGCAGTCGAACCGCGAGATCAAGTACGACGGTAGCAAGATCTTTCATTCGCACACAATCCGCTATGGCGTTTCGTTCAACCACGTACAGGGCGGCGGTTTTGCTGATTTCTACGGAGCGCGCCCCGCGTGTCTTGGACCACCAACACCGCCACCATCGCAGTGGCGGACGCCGGTCCCTTCGCCGGTGGTTCTTCGAATCCGTTGAACTACCCAGTGAACCGGCTGCGAGTAGGCAACGGCCAAGGATTCAATACTCTGGATCCGGCACTTGGGTTCCCCGCGGGAGGCCTGGGACCGGACAACCGCATCGGCCTCTACATCGGCGACTCGTGGAAGGTCAAGCCGAACCTGACGGTCAGTCTGGGCCTGCGCTACGACCGCGACACCGGTCGCACCGACAGCGACCTGCCTGCTATTCCAGAGATCAATGCCGAGTTCCCGGGTTACGGAAATCCGGTGAAGCAGGCCAATGGAAACCTAGCGCCGCAATTCGGCATCGCCTGGGATCCGGGCAAGAACGGTAAAACGGTAATCCGGGCCGGCGCTGGTCTGTACTTTGAGAACGTCATCTGGAACAACGTCTTGTTTGACCGGCCTGAACGCTCAGAACCGGCGCATTCAACGCAGTTACCAGCGCTTGTTTCCTCAACGGTGCGCAGCAAGTGCCGATCCGAGACTCGAGCGGCGTCGCTACGACGATCTCGCCCCCCCCCGCACTGGCCTTGGCATCTGCGGCAACCGTCTGTCGGAGATGTGATTCCCGATATCCTGGCGTTCTGGCAGCAGGTGCTCGCAGGAAATACGTTCGATACGACCGCGTGAATCCAAACTTCATTGGCAACGCACTGACTGAAGGTCTGGGCGTACCCGGCCCGGCGTTGTTTGATCCGAACTATAAGACGCCACGTTCCTTGCAGATCAACTTCGGAATTCAACGCGAGATCCGGCATGGCATGGTTCTGAGCGTCGATTACCTGCGCAACATCGAAACCCGGACGCTGCTCGGCATTGATGTCAACAAGGTGGGAGACATCTCGACCTTCAATCTGGTGGGCGCGCAGGCTGCTATCTCGGACACGAATAACGCGTTTAATTGCGGAACCGGCTTCGATAGGGTTAGACCGATTGTGCGATCGGCGCAGGCGCAGGGAGCCTATCGACGACTACACTGGCAACGGTCTGGGAACCCCCAACGACAGTCACGGCGTCGGCTGCAACCAACCCGTGGCGGCTCGGTGGACTTGGACGACCCTGCGCCTTTGGCGGACTGAATGCAAGCCAGAACCCGGCTTTCTTCCTCAAGCCGATTGGGCGTTCGGTCTACAACGCGTTGCAGATGAAGTTGACGCAGAACGTGACCAACCCGTAATGCGTGTGAAGGCGCTAAACTTCCAAACCGCGTACAGCCTGTCGAACTTCAGCAATACGGGCGGCGCACAATTGACTGGTACTCCTGCCGACAACGACCAGGACTTTGTGCTGACCACGGCCGACAACGACCGGCCGGGTCGGTACTATGGTCCGTCACTGACTCGATCGCACTCACCAGATCTCGTTCGGTGGCTACGTGGATGCCCCGTCCGGCTTCCGGATCGGGCTGATTGCGCACTTCTACAGCCCGCTATCGAGCGCGATCGTCGCCCCGAATTTCGGCGATGTGGGCGAAATCTACCGTACCGACTTTACGGGAGACGGAACGATGGGCGATCCGGTCCCGGGACACATCTCGGGCAGTTCGACAGTGGTACCAATGCGAGTAGGTTGGGTGCGCTCATCGCCACTACAACTCCAGCCAAGGGAACCAGGCGACTCCCGCCGGGAACGTGCTGATTCAAAACGGCCTGATGACCGCAGATCAGCAGTCGGCCGGGCGGCGTTTCTCCGACGATCGATCCGCCTCCTCCTAACCAGGTGAACTACCCCTGGCTGCGGGCGTTGGACATGCGAGTGGCATGGCGGCACACGTTCAAAGAGCGGCTTCCCGATCGAGCCGAGCGTGGGCTTCTACAACCTGCCGAACTTCGCGAACTACAACCTGCCGCCGAACACCATGAACGGCATTCTGTTTGGCGCCGGGAACGGTTCGATTAATGGCACTACG
>CAVXHW010000031.1:0-13514 GCA_963761585.1 uncultured Verrucomicrobiae bacterium | reverse complement strand
TCGTAGTGGCTAAAATCAAGGACAGCCTTCTCATCGTAGCTTTCGATAGGAAAAACTTCCTTGAAAACCGCCTGAAGGCCCTGATTTTTGCGCTTCGAATACGCGAGGTCTTTCTGAAGAAAGTCGACGTATGAATTTGCCTGAACCTCAATGAGGTTGGGCGGTTCGATAGCTTCCTTGATACTTCCGAAGTAGATGCGTTCCGACATAGTGCTTAAGCTCACCAGCTAAAACCTCACACCGGCTCCAACAAACGCGGACCGACGCAGGCAGATTTACCGGTTCTGGGATGGGCGAAGAGCACGAAAATGCCACCAAAACGGTGACCTGTCAAATCGACGACCACCGTCTCGTAGCCGGTAACGTGGTTTGCCTTGTTAGCGCCTGGGTAAAAATACGTCTGGCGGAGTGTAGTGGGTTGTAACCCATTATGGATCCGGCGCCGCGCAACAGATTTTATGCTGCGACAGCGTCCAAATCTGATTTGTTTTATTTGATTTCGACCTTTGCGCCTGCGGCCTCGACCTTTCTCTTGATCTCATCCGCTTCCTGCTTAGTCACGCCTTCCTTGAGGGTTTTAGGCGCGCCTTCTACGAGCGCTTTCGCCTCCGCAAGACCGAGGCCTGGAACCGCGCTCCGCACCTCTTTAATCACTGCTATCTTGTTTGCGCCCATTTCTGTCAGGATCACGTCAAACGTGGTCTTTTCCTCGGCTGCTGGAGCTGCTGCTCCGGCACCTGCTCCGGCTCCGGGTCCCGCCGCGACCGCTACTGGCGCAGCGGCGCTGACTCCCCATTTTTCCTCAAGCTGCTTGACCAATCCAGCAATCTCCAAGACCGAAAGATTGCTGAGTTGCTCTACTATTTTATCTGTATCTGCCATTTTAGTTTTTCCTCCAGTTGCCGCCTCCGAAAGCCTTCGAAGAATTGAAGCCGGTAGCCACCAGCTCGGACAATTTCGTTTGTGTTGGATTTGTACGGCAGACAATTGCCTGCCGTACAAAATTCATGCCGCGGGCGCGCCCTCCTTTTCGGCTTTCGCGCTCAACAGCCGCGCTAACGCCGCAGCCGGTTCGTTGAACAGACGCACCAGGCGCGTTGCCGGGGACAACAGCAATCCCAGCAGTTGCGCCTGCAAAATTTCGCGCGCCGGCAATTCCGCCAAAGTTTCCAATTCCGCAGGAGAGAGCACTGCGCGATCGACAAAACCAACCCTGAGGGCAGCCAGCTTAAACTCCGTCGCAAACGTCTTAAAAATCTTGGCCACCGGGGCTACATCTGCTTCCCCAGTAACAACCGCGGTTTGCCCCGCGAACTGGTCAGCAACTTGCGGGAAACCCGAATCCGTCATCGCGAGTTTAAGAAAACTGTTCTTCACTACGTGCACCTCGGCACCGGCGGGCGACAGTCGATGTCGCAACTCGCTAAAATCGGCCACCTTCATTCCGCGATAATCTGTCACGAGCACAAAAGGCGAGCGTTTCAATGCCTCGGACAATTCTGAAACAATGCTGGATTTTTCTGGTCGCATACTCTCGAGCTAATTATTCAGGTCCTACACTCCGCTCAGATAAGGGCCGGGATCGATGCGGACGCCGGGAGACATAGTCGCACTGATTGTCACACCTTCAAGATAGCGGCCCTTAGCGGTCGGCGGTCGAGCGCGCATTACAGCCTCAATCACCGCATTTGCGTTCTCCACCAGCGCGTTTTCTTCAAACGAAAACTTTCCAACCGGCACGGCAACGTTTCCATTCTTGTCGAGCTTGAATTCAATGCGGCCGGCTTTCACCTCCTGGACCGCCTTCGCAGTATCTTCGGTGACGGTCCCCGTCCGCGGGTTGGGCATCAGACCCCGCGGGCCGAGCACTTTCCCCAACTTCCGCACTTCGGCCATTGCCGCAGGTGTAGCGATTGCGACATCAAAATCCTGGAAACCTTCCTGGCATTTCTGTATCAAATCTTTCATGCCGACGAATTCCGCGCCAGCGTCTGTGGCTGCCTTTGCCGCTTCACCTTCTGCGAAAACGAGTACTCGCACCTGTTTTCCGCTGCCGTGTGGAAGCGGGCAAGTCCCGCGTACCATTTGATCGGATTGCTTGGGATCAACCCCAAGGCGAAATGACAGCGTCACCGTCTGGTCAAACTTGGTTGGCGAGAATTTCTTCAGCGTCGCGACCGAATCGGGGAGATTGTAGTTCTTTGCCCGATCTACTTGCTCCGACGCCGCGCGATAACGTTTGCTACGATTTGTTTGCATTATTCGGTGCAGTTCAAACGCCGTTCGCTGCTTTTAATAGCGAGGCTCCTGCTTAATTATCCCGCTCCAGTCAAGCAAGCGGGACACGGAACGTAGGCGATATTTGAGTGTGTCAAAACAACAAGCCAAAAATCGCGAACGGCGCACTGCGAGATGGAACTGCCGATCGCTGTGAAGCGTAGTTCCGGTTTTTTGAGTCGCGGGGCCGTTTCGAATGATTTTGCCCTCTCTCATTACGAATGAGACACGCTCGGTTGCAGTGATATCGGAAGTCGGATCGCCCGGCATCGCAATAATGTCGGCCAGTTTTCCTTTTTCCAGGGTGCCGACTTTTTGCCCGATGCCCAGAAGTTCGGCGTCGTTCGCCGTGGCCGATTTCAATGCGTCGATCGGAGTCATACCAAGATCGACCATTAACTTGAATTCTTTTGCATTCTGTCCGTGTGGAAAAACGGCTGCGTCCGTCCCAAATGAAATCTTGATGCCCATCTTAATCGCATTGTGAAACATTTCCGAACGAGCCGCTGTTGCCGCTTTCGCTTTCGCCTGCAACGCCGAGGGGTAATTGTCGAGCTTGCCCATGATCCACTCCGAGGCCATTAGCGTTGGCGTGAGAAAGGTTCCTTTCTTTTTCATCATCGTAAGCGTTTCCGGCTTCATAAACGAACCGTGCTCAATCGAATCGACGCCCGCCTCGATGGCCTCGCGCGCGGCTTCATCGCCGTGGCAATGCACAGCGACTTTCTTGCGTAAGCGATGCGACTCATCGACTAGCGCCGCCATTTCAGCCGGCGTCAACTGCGGAGTGTCCACTTCGTCGACGAGCGAAAGTACGCCGCCAGAAACTGCGGCCTTGATGACATCCGCGCCATTCTTAACCTCAAACCGCACGGTTTTTCGAATCTCATCAGGGCCATCTGCGATGCCGTCCGTGTAGTCCGGTTCGCGTCCAAAAAGAAAATCGCGAAATCCGCTGGTCGGATCAAAATGACCGCCCGTGGCGCCGATGCCTTTGGTAGCGACCAGCATTCGCGGGCCCACGATCACGCCTTTGTTAATCGAATTGCGCAGCGCGACGTCGACAAATTCCCGGCTGCTGACGGAGCGGCTTCCTAGATCGCGCACAGTAGTGAAGCCTGCCTCGACAGTGGCACGTGCGTGCGTCGTGGCAATGATCGCCTGTTCAGAAACGTTCATATCGAGTTCTTGCAGTCGCCGCTCGCTGTAATTACCCGAAAAATCGGCAGTCAGATGTGTGTGCGCATCCATGAAACCAGGCGAAAGCGTCGCGTCGCCGAGATCGATAACTTGCGCGCCGTCCGGCGTCGGCAAATTGCTTCCCGCATCGACAATTTTGTCGCCCTCTATAATAACGACGGCGTTTTGCACGAGCGCGTTCGATTTGCCGTCGAACATCCGTGCAGCTTTAAGCACAATTGGTTGATCGGCCGCGTGCGCCGCCATGCCGAACCATAGAAAAACTAGAAAAATGCGAGACGTGATTTTCATACCGCTCGTGTAGAAGCGATGTACTACGCTAGCAAGAAAGGAATTTGCAAACGTGACAGGCAAATTGCCATGTAGCGTTAAGGCCTGCGCAGTTTGGCCGCACTTTGTTCAAGTCCTTCTCGCGCGGCAGTAAGTCCAGGATCGAGCGCCAATGCCTCTTTGAAAGGAATAATGGCACGCTCGGGCTGATTGACAGAAGCCAGGTACTTTCCACGATTGGTCAGCATTCTCGTATACGCAGGCAAAATTTTGAGGTTTGCGACATCATCCTTTGCAAAACGCACCGTCCCATCAGCCAATCCCCGCATCCGGAGATGCGGCTCCGGGGATTCATGAAAGCTTTGGTCGGTGGTGAGATTGAAAACCAGCCCTTGCGGCACAAGTTGATAGGTTTGGGGGATCCATCGGGTCAAGTAGCTGTTCAGTGAGTCAGCGATCAGCACATCATTCGTGATATAAACTGGCGCGGTCTTTGATTTCGTTCCTGACGATTGCCTGAATCATCTCCAGAAACGCCATGCTAATCCTTTGAGTAAGGTCCTGGCTCCGGGAAAAAGCTGCAGGATCGCTTTCCCATTGCTTTAGGATCGCAACATATGGATCAATCTTTTCGCGCGACCGGTCCATCATACCGGGATGCGCGTGCTTTAGATAATCGAAATACCACGAGCGGCGCAGCAGATTGATGTCCACTACTTTCACATCGCCACGGCGTTGTTCTATTTCTTGCGCGTACAACATGGGAGACGCGACCTGCCAATCTTGCGTGAGTAACAGTCCATTGGGCGCGATGGTGCTGAACAGGTTCTCAACATAATCATCGGCAATGAAGTAATGCCTGCGGTTGTCGAATGGCCAGTTCGCAGCGAACGCCGTAGCCAATGTCAGGACAATCGCAGTCGCAGCAGCCACATACGGCGTCCACATCGGCGAACGCCTGGAAGGAGCAAGTTGAATTAACCAGTGGAAACCTAGTCCGGCCGCAATTGCGATCGAAATGAATGCCGGTAAATAGTACGCATCCTTATCCTCGGCAATTTCGTAGTTCAGCGCGTAAGCCAGGTCGGCGAGCACGATCAACAGCAAAAACCAAAAAACCGTGCGGTCACGCTTGTACGCGCTCGTGAGCCCGGCCACCGCTAGAAACAACGCCAAAGGCAACCATGCAAAGCCAAACTCACGGCCGGCCATTCGACAAAATTCAACAAACTGCGCTCCAACGGTCGCGGGCGAAAAAGAGAAGAACACACGATACTGCCGTCCGGTGATATGCCACCAAATTTCCTGCAGCGAACGCGGATTCCCCCAGTTCATCGCGGGCGAGCGCGACGCTGCCCACGGCAAATAACTGTAGACAAGGATCAACGCGGTGATCGAGATCAGCGCAGCATATAAAAGGCGTCGGCTGGTGAAGAACTTCAGACCCTCTGTCCTATAAACGACTACGGCGATAGCCGGAAGCGTTAACGCCACAGTCACGTGATGAACACCCATCCCAAGGCCGAATACGAAGGCAGCGGCATAAATCCATGTGTCATGTGTGACGACGGCCGCGTGGGAATCGGTTCGCGTTTCAATGATTCGGCGCCGCCACCGAACGACCAAAAAGAAAACGAGCAGGACTAGCAGCGCGTTGAGAGAGTACACTTCGGTGATCGTCGCGTAGGCCCAAAGCGTGCGGGAAAACGCCATTAGCAGTCCCGCGCCAACCGCGGGCGCGAAAATCAAAAGCCCACCGGCGTTTGAACTCTGAATGTTGCTGCCCTGCCGCGCAGTCTTGTTCCTTCGCCGAGGTGCGACAAAGCAAGAAGCCGTAACGAGTAATTCGGCAACGACGAGAGTAAGCATGGCGCAGGCAAGGGCAGCGAAAACAGCAGACGAGAAATTGATTCGCACGGCGACATTTCCGACCGGTACAAGCGACGCGAGATGTGCGAGCATGACCCACAGCGGAGTACCCGGCGGATGCGCCACTCCCAGCCCATACGCCGCCAAAATTAACTCGCCGCTATCGGTCGGAGTAACCGTGGGGGCGAGCGTCCAACTGTATACAACCAGCGCAACAAGAAAGACCGTGCCCGCGCAAACTAGTTCCGCTCGAGAAGAGAACGGCCTCGTACCATTCGCTTCGAGCAGGGGTTTCCGAATCGCTTCCTTTTGACGTTGGAGCTTCCTTGCGGGTCGACGCGCCATTTGCCTATCGTCTCGCAAACTGGCGTAGCTGCAAACTGACAAAGCGATCCGAGGACGCAGGTCAGCTACAACAAACAACCTTGTTATCGTGTCGGTGGCTCGCTTCAATCACCGCGAACATGAAAACATCACTTCTTGTTGCGGCTTTGTGCGCGGGTCTCGCAACGAACATCGTCGCGCAATCGCCAACTCCGGCGCCTTCCCCCGCGCAGCCACCTTCGGACTACGACCTGCGGTGGGGCGTCAAGATTCCAATGCGTGACAACGTCGAATTGAACGCGACGTTGTACTTGCCAAAGACTCCAGACGGCTTACCGCCGAAGACGCCGGTAATCTTTACACTGACGCCGTATATCTCGGACACATACCATGCGCGCGGCGCCTATTTCGCGTCACACGGTTATGTGTTCGCGCTCGTCGATGTTCGCGGCCGCGGCAATTCCGGCGGCGACTTCGAGCCGTTCGCAAATGAACCGCGCGACGGACACGACGTCGTCGCGTGGCTGGCGAAGCAACCATTTTGCGACGGTAAAGTGGCGATGTGGGGCGGTTCGTACGCGGGATTCGATCAATGGGCAACGGCGAAAGAATTTCCACCGGCTCTAACGACGATCGTGCCCGCTGCCGCCGCGCATCCCGGCTTGGATTATCCATCCTACAACAACATCGGGATGACTTACGATGTGCAATGGTTCACGCTCACTAGCGGGCGAACTCCACAGAACAATCTTTTCGCTGATCAAAAATTCTGGCGCACAAAATTCCTGGACGCTTACAAGAAGCATCTCCCTTTCAAATCGCTCGATTCATTCGTGGGGAATCCATCGGTTAATTTCCAGCGCATACTCAAGCACCCGATGGCCGACGCTTACTACGATGCGATGCTACCCACGCCTGAGCAGTTCCAAAAGATCGCGCTGCCGATTCTAACAATCACAGGTCAATACGACGGCGACGAACTGGGTGCGCTCACATATTACCGCGATCATATCGCAAACGCCTCGCCGCAAGCACGCGCGAAACATTTTCTCATCATCGGACCGTGGGACCATGCCGGCACGCGCACGCCTACAGATGAAGTCGCTGGCGTAAAGTTTGGCGCCGGAGCAATCGTCGACTTAAATGATCTGCACCGTCAGTGGTACGATTGGACCATGAAAGCCGGACCGAAACCGGCATTCCTCAAAAATCAGGTCGCGTATTATTTGCTCGCACCCGGCAATTCCGGCGCGAATGGCGAATGGAAATACGCCGACAGATTTGAGATACTGACTGCGAATCCAAAAACCTTTTACCTCGATTCGAAGAACGGCGACGCAAACGGCGTCTTCCGCTCCGGGTCGCTGAACGAAAAGCAGCCAAACGATGGCACGGACGCTTTTGTTTACGATCCGTTGGACACACATCGCGGCGAAAACGTGGAGGGAATCGATCCAAAAGAAAAAACCGCCGCACTCGATCAGACGTTCGCATTGAGTATTGGCAAAGACGGATTGGTTTATCACACCGATCCGCTACCGAACGAAACCCCGCTGGTCGGATGCCCGGCGCTAAGTCTGTGGCTATCCATCGATAAGCCCGATATCGATCTCGAGTGTGACCTGTACGAAATCCAGCCCGACGGCACCAGCATCGCGCTGTGGAGCGATCTGCGCAGGCTGCGTTACCGCGAATCGTTGCGTGAAGCGAAACTCGTGAAGCCAGGCGAAATCGTGCGCTGCGATTTTAATCCGGGTTTATTCGTAGCGCGCCGCTTGATGAAAGGCAGCCGGCTGCGCCTGGTCGTCACCGCAGTGAACTCAATCTTGTGGCAAAAGAATTATTGCTCGGGCGGAATCGTTGCCGAAGAAACAGCGAAGGACGCGCACACTTGCAACGTGCAGGTATACCACGATGCCGAGCACCCAAGCACAATTCAACTGCCATTGCACTAGTCAGCGTACACTTGATAAGCATTTGCCATCTGATTGCGCCGAAGCTCGGAATGAAAACAGAATCGCTACAGGCGCTCGAAAGAGGAAAGCGATGCGTGCGCCTCCTCGGACCGCTTTTGCTGCTGATTTCGCTCACGCCTTCTAAAGCCGTCCAAGCGCAGCCCGATTCACTGGAACAATTAGCAAACGATTTCTGGGCTTGGCGGGCAAAATACGCGCCATTCACATCTGACGACGTCAATCGGATCGAGCGGTCCGGCGGAACGCGCGATTGGTCTCGAGCGAGCATTGACCGGCGAAAAAAAGATTTGGTGGGATTTGAAGGGCGCTGGAAGAAATTAGATCCGGCACAATGGCGGATTCCGAAGCAGGTCGACTCCAAATTGATTGGCTCAGCATTGTCGCGCGTTCGTTGGGAACTGGAAGTTAATCCGCGTTGGAAACGCGACCCGAATTTTTACATCGAACAGACGCTGACCGCGCTGGCGGAAGCGCTTACTATCCCGGCACCATATGATGAAGCGCGTAGCCGCGAAATTCTCACGCGCATCGAAAACATTCCGTCGATCTTGCAGCAAGGCTTGGAAAACCTCGAGAATCCGCCTGCGCCGTTCGCAAGTGTTGCAGTCCAGAATCTCGACGGTATTCGCGACCGCCTGCACAAGATGGCAGGCGCGCTCGTTGCGTCGACGAATCTGAAGCCAGATAAGCTAAACACCGCGACTGATCGCGCCGCGGATGCACTCGAAAAATTTCAGCAGCAGCTCAAAGACAAGCTGCCGAAGCTTCCGCAACAAACCGCACTCGGTCGTGACGCGTACATCTGGTACTTGCGCAACGTCGCGCTAATGCCGTTCACGCCTGAGGAGCTTCTCGCGATGGGACGACAGGAATGGAACCGGGCGGTCGCGTTTGAAGCGTACGAGAAGAACCGCAACAAAGATGTGCCGCCGCTAAAGATCGCGACGGACACTAATACATGGATCAAAGATGCGGCTGAAAAAGAACTTCAAATCCGCAAGTTTCTTGAGGAGCGCGGCATTCTCACCGTGCCGAAGTGGATCCAGCATTACACGCTTCGTCCAACACCCGAATATTTGCGCGCGCTTGAGTTTACTGAGCACGACGATTTTACGTCGCCGTCACGACTAAATGAGAATTGCATTCGTTACGTGCCTGAGCCGTCGGAAAAACTTGGCTACTTCTGGCGCGCGACCGCAATGGATCCGCGGCCGATCACGGTACACGAAGGAATTCCCGGCCATTATTTTCAGCTGTCTCTTTCGTGGAAAAACGAGGACCCGATTCGGTGTCACTACTACGATTCCGGTGCCAATGAAGGGATCGGCTTTTACGCTGAAGAAATGATGTTGCAGGCGGGATTGTTCGATGACAGTCCGCACACGCGCGAGATCATTTACAATTTCATGCGACTGCGCGCGCTCCGCGTGGAAGTGGACGTGAAACTTGCGCTGGGCGAATTCACGCTCGAGCAAGCTGCAAAATATCTCCAGGAAAAAGTCCCAATGGATGAACAGACCGCGCGCCAGGAAGCAATCGCTTTCTCCACCAACCCCGGCGGAGCCATGACTTATCAGATCGGGAAATTACAAATCCTGAAATTTCTCGCCGACGCGCGCATGCAACAGGGCGACAAATTCAATCTCCGCGCTTTCCACGATTTCGTTTGGAAAAACGGCAATATTCCAATCGCGTTGCAGCAATGGGAATATTTGAGCGGCAAAGATAGAGGTTGCAGCGGTTCGAAAGCGACATGCAGCTTGCATGTCGGTGACTGGAAACTCGGCGCTTCAGCCTGTCGGCCACATGAGGCGATTTGCCTCAGCTCAATTAATCGGCGACCTCGAGCCCCATTTGCCGGGCAGTGCCGGCGATGATGCGGAAAGCGGCTTCGTCATTGCGCGCGTTCAGGTCTTTGCGCTTGGTGTTCACGATGTCCATCACTTGTTTGCGAGTGACCTTTCCGACTTTTGTCTTGTTAGGCTCTTTCGAACCGGCAGCGATGTTCGCGGCTTTCTTGAGCAGAACAGCGGCTGGCGGACTCTTGGTGATGAACGTAAACGATTTGTCTTTGAAGACAGTGATTACGACCGGAAGAATATCGCCGGCTTGCTTCTGTGTGGCGGCGTTAAATTCCTTGCAGAACGCCATGATGTTGACGCCGCGTGGACCGAGAGCAGTGCCCACTGGAGGCGCGGGGTTAGCTTGTCCTGCGGGAATTTGGAGTTTGATATGTGCTACGATTTCTTTGGCCATGATTTAGACAGAATGAACAGAATCGACAAAATGGTGACCGGGAAATTTTCTGAAAACATTCTGATCATTTTGTTAATTCTGTCGGGATTTTAGCCGCGTTCGACCTGCCAGTATTCCAGTTCCACCGGCGTGGCGCGACCGAAAATGGTGACGGAAACACGCAGCTTGCCACGCTCGGGATCGATCTCTTCGACGACACCGGTCTGATTTTGGAACGGACCGTCGGCGACCTTCACAGTTTCGCCAACTTCGAAGCTGACTTTTGGTTTCACCTTCTCCTCGCGCTCCTTCATCTGCGCGAGCATGCTTTCCACTTCCGATTGCCGCATCGGGATGGGTTTGTCCTTGGTCCCGGCAAATCCGATCACGCCGGGTGTATTGCGGATGAAATACCAGGTGCGCCCGACCAGCTGATTGTTTTCGTCGAGCAGATGCATGTTAACGATCAAATAACCCGGGAAAAATTTTCGCGTTGTTTCGGTCTTCTTGCCTTTTTTGATTTCCGAAACGCGTTCGGTCGGAAGAAGCACGTCGTAAACCACGTCGCCCATCTCTTCGGTCTTAACGCGTTTCACAATGTTCTCGCGCACTTTGTTTTCCTGACCGGAAAGCACATGCACGACGTACCATTGATCTTTCGCTGCGAGTGTTTGTGCCATAAATCAGTGCAATCGGGTGAAGAAGTGCACAACGTTCACCAGAATGAAATCGAACAACGCCACGTAGCCACCGAGCAACAGCATCGCGATGGCAACCACGATGGTCGAATCCACCAGTTCCTTGTAGCGGCGGAAACCTTTTTCCTTCGGGTCCCATGGCCACGAGCATTTCTGCAGCTCGACCTTCACCTCGCTGAAGAAGTTTTTGACTTTGGTCATCATTGCTTCGCTACGTGATTCATTACCACACGCCAGGAGGGACTCGAACCCCCAACCGACGGTTTTGGAGACCGCTACTCTACCAATTGAGCTACTGGCGTATTTAATCTTCCTGTTCCGCTTACTCTTCCTCTTCCTCGCCTTCGCCCAACATTACCAGACGCAGGGGAAGGGTAGAGGAAGATTGTTAATCCAGAATTTCGCCCACGCGACCCGCGCCGATGGTGTGGCCGCCTTCGCGAATTGCGAAGCGCATGGTCTTTTCCATGGCCATCGGCGTGATCAGCTCGACTTCCACCGAGACGTTGTCGCCGGGCATGACCATTTCCACGCCCTCGGCAGCGTGACGGTGCCGGTGACATCCGTCGTGCGGAAATAGAACTGCGGACGGTAATTGGTGAAGAACGGCGTATGACGGCCGCCTTCTTCCTTGGACAGCACGTAAACTTCCGCCTTGAATTTCGTGTGCGGCGTGATGGAGCCGGGCTTGGCGAGTACCTGCCGCGCTCGACTTCTTCCTTCTTGGTGCCGCGCAGCAGCACGCCGACGTTGTCGCCCGCGCGTGCTTTGTCCAGCAGCTTGCGGAACATTTCGATGTCCGTCGCGATCGTCTTCGCGGTTGGCGCACACCGACGATTTCGACTTCCTCCATCTTCTTCAGATGCCGCGCTCGACACGACCGGTCACGACGGTGCCGCGGCCTTCAATGTTGAACACGTCTTCGATGCACATCAGGAACGGCTTGTCGATTCGCCGCTCGGGCACCGGAATGTATTCGTCCACCGCTTCCAAGAGCGCAGTAATCGCTTCTCCGCGTCGGCGTCGCCGTGAGCGCCTTGGTCGCGCTGCCGCGGATGATCGGGGTCTTGTCGCCGGGAAATTGATACTTGCGTCAACAGATCGCGAATTTCCATTTCGACGAGGTCGAGCAATTCCGGATCATCCACCAGGTCGACCTTATTCAGGAATACCACGATGGCGGGCACGCCGACCTGACGGGCCAGCAGAATGTGCTCGCGCGTCTGCGGCATCGGGCCGTCCGCAGCGGAGACCACGAGAATCGCGCCGTCCATCTGCGCCGCGCCGGTGATCATGTTCTTCACATAGTCGGCGTGGCCCGGGCAATCAACGTGCGCGTAATGACGCTTGTCGCTTGATACTCCACGTGCGCCGTGTTGATGGTGATCCACCCTCTTTTTCCTCAGGCGCCTTATCGATCGGTCGTATTCGCGCACTTCGGCCAGCCCTTTTTGCTGGCACCTTCGATGATGGCCGCCGTGAGCGTGGATTTGCCGTGGTCAACGTGACCGATGGTGCCGACGTTGACGTGCGGCTTGTCGCGTTGAAAAGTTTCTTTTGCCATATCGTTTTCTTTTTACCTCTTTAATTTTGATTTTCTTGCCGGTCGCAAGCTCACTGGAGCCCATGATCAGGATCGAACTGATGACCTCGTCCTTACCAAGGACGTGCTCTGCCAACTGAGCTACATGGGCTGCTCGTCACCAACCCAGCGCCTCCCTCGGAAACCCGGGCGGCGAACCGGCCGTGCCTTCCACCAGAGAGTCAAAAATCCCAGAGTCGCTTCAAATTTGCATTTGAACGACCATGGGATCGCCTCGTCCGGCAAAAAGCGTCCGCAAACTAACCGTGCGCACCGTAGTGTCAAAGAAATTTTGGGCTGCCTGCGTTACCGAATTCGATGGCTGCTCGGCTCCCGCTTTTCCGCGCGTAAGCAGACGTACGAGCACAGCAATTATGAGCAGTGCAACGACACCGATCCCGATATAGAGCGGACTGATTTTATCCATCAGCCCCTTTTCTCTTCAGGCGTTGGGCTCGGAATGGGAGGCGTGGGTGAGGGAGAGGCGTTCTTCGCCGCCAACATCGATTGCGCATATTGCATCCGCTGAAACGTGTCGTTGTCCTGCGGATTGACCTTGAGCTCGGCTTGATAATCCGCGATCGCGTTTTCGTACTGCTGCGCCAGGCTGTAGGTGTACCCGCGCTTGGTCGTCGCTTCCATGTCGTTCGGGTTTTTCGTGATCAAAAATGTGTAATCGGCGATCGCGGCGTCGTAATTCTTCATGCTTCGATACGCTAACGCGCGTCAATCATAACTCTGCAGATCGTCTGGTTTCTTTTGAATCACAGCCGAAAAATCGGCGACCGCTTTATCCCACTGGTTGAGTCCGATCTCAGCGAAGCCACGAAATTTAACTGTATTGATGTCGTCCGGCTTCATTTCCAAGGCCTTGTTGAAATCCGCAAGGGCTGCGTCGTACTGTTTAGTTCGGATAACGTCTGACCGTGTTCCGTGTAAGCGGAGGCATCTTTCGGCGCCAGTTCGATGTATTTTGCAAAATCCGCCAAAGCGGCCTGATACCTGGTAGACGCCCCCTCGGAATCCCCCGCCGCGATGGCAGTTCGTGCTTCCTGGCGATAAGCGGTTCCGCGATTTGCGTAT
>CAVXHW010000030.1:0-6466 GCA_963761585.1 uncultured Verrucomicrobiae bacterium | reverse complement strand
ACGCTCGGCCTGGAGTGGTCCCGCTTCGGCGGGATGAAACTTGAGGGCAGCATCTTCACTGGGCGCGAGCCGGATGAAGACCGTTACGATTTCGACAGGCCGCGTTTTGATTCATACAGCGGTCGCCTCTCCTGGAACCCGACACGAAACCTGGCGTTGCAGGTTTGGGACGGTTACATCAAGAGTCCCGAAGAACTCGCATCCCGAAACCAACATCCATCGCACGACTGCCTCTGCGATTTACAACCTCCCGCTTGGCCAGGATACCAACTGGTCGAACACCTTTGTCCGGGGTCAGAACAACGCCACCGAGGAAGGCAAAACGCAATCATTCCTGATCGAATCAAATTACCAGCGTGGCCGCAACACGGTTTACTTTCGCTGGGAACGCGTGCAAAAGTCCGGACACGAACTTGTCCTCAAGCCTTTCGATGAGTCCGAACTTTTTCCGGTGAGCGGGTACGCGCTCGGCTACGTGCGCGACCTATCGCACGGCAACGGTATCGACATAGGTCTCGGCACCCAATTCACCGTCAACGATCGCCCCGATTCTCTCGACCGTTACTACGGAGACGATCCCGGTTACGCGTTCCATTTCTTTCTCCGCATCCGCCCATCCGAGCACAGTCACGGCGCGCACGAGCATCTAGAGCAAATTCCCGGAACGGGAAAATAATTGTAGACCATCGAACGAGCGTTGGGTCAGCACAGTTGTTACTTCAAAAGCAACGCACTGGAGAAGCAGTCACTGCTTGAAGCCGAGAATAAATTCTAGCTTCGACACGGGAACCGGCATGTTAAGACAAGCGCCAAATGAAAAATCTATGGCTCGCCCTCGCATTGTTTGTCGGTAGCGGATCAACTCTTTTTAGCAATGGCGGGGCCTGGCAGGCCGGAGTTCCGACAACAGGTAACGCCAGTGCCTCGAAAAATGATCGACACACCGACGTCACGATCGAAAACGAAACCCTGAAGATCGATCTGCACCCGGAGTACGCCGCGGTGGAAGTCCGATATCGGATGCATAACACAGGACCGAAGGTGCAACAGGATTTCTTCTTTCCGGTAGAGCGTTGGGGAGCAAATCCAGACTCCGACGGGCAGGGAAAGAGTGACGATATCGATCATTACCAAATCACCGTTGATGGAAAAGAATTGAAATCGACCAACGTGGCCGGACCGAAGCAAGAAAGCAGCGAAACTAAAGAAGGAGCCAGCGAGGCGAAGCAGGAAAGCAGCGAAGCGAAGGAAGAAGAAACTAGCGAAGCGAAGCAGGAAAGCAGCGAAGGGGAAGAAGAAGGCAGCGAAGAAGAGGCGAAACAACTTCGGGGCCATTCTGGCAAGAACACGTGTCCACGATCAAGTCATGGAAAAAATCGGTCATTCCTTTTGAACGAAACCAAACGCGGGAGTTGACGGTTCGCTACACGGCGCGTTACGCGGAGAACGACGAATCGGTTTCAGACGATGCGCACATCAGCAACGCGACCTTCGCATATTCGCTGTCGCCGGCAGCAACGTGGAAAGGGCCAATTGGTAAAGGGAAAATTGAGATCAATATCCTGCACCCTGAGCCTGAAGACGTCTCGATTGCGAAGCCGAAGGAGCGGTTCAAGAAAATCAGCGATACGCGTTACGAATGGGACTTTGAAAACTTGAAGCCAACGATGGCCGACGACATCCGGATCGTCGCGCATTCAAAATACGACAGGTATCCGACCGGATATGGCGAAGAAGACCTTAGCCGCCGTGCATCGTATGTTCTCAGGGACCATCAATATTTTCTCGATCACACCGATTACGATGCGACGGCAAGCTCGACGCTGGCAGCCCAGGGCAAACACAATTACGACGTCGTTAACATAAAGGGCGATCCCACCCGAGAGGTTCCATCGCCCTGGGTCGAGGGAGTCGAAGGCGATGGGATCGGCGAGAGCATAACGCTCAACGTGAAACGTCCGCTTCCACTCTATGGCATCCTGATCCAGCCTGGATATTACGATTACGATGACAAGGAACCGTGGTTGAAAAACAACCGCGTCGCAGCGCTCGAAATCATGCTGAACGATGAGCATACGTTTACGGAGAGCATTCCCGATGAGCGATTCGAACGTACCGTACCTCATCCGCGTGCGGGACTACACCAAGCCGGTCAACAAAATCAAACTGGTCATCAAAGGTGTGCATCGCGGCACGCAGTTTCGCGACACGTGCATTTCGCTCGTCGAGTTGCGCGCACCGCTTAGCAAAAAACCTGAAGTTCACGGGGCGCGATGAACGCGCGAGCAGCCGCGATTTGTTTTGCGACGCTCTTGGTTGGCGCCACGTTCGCAGCTGTCGAGGCGAGCGCGTTGCCCATCTACATCGAGGACAATCACGCCGGCACGTTTTACTGGCTGGCTCAAAAATCGATCTCGACCAGTCGTACACGCTCATCCTTTTCGATGCGCACAGCGACGCATCGGGCATTTTCGATTCCGACAAGATTCGTTACGCGCTTCGAAACGTTGCGTCTACGCAGGATCGCCAAACGCTGCTCGATCGCTGGCGCAGCAAAGGCGCTGTCCAATGCTTCAACTGGATCGAGCCGCTCATGCCGGCGCCGATTGAAAAAGTCATTTGGGTGCCGGCTGAGAAACTTTCGGAATCTCAAATTCGCGAACGCCGACAACAAGCAACGGCGTTGCTCGACGGCCATCTCGAAGCAGCGCCGCGGAAATCGGGATCATTACAAGAGGCGTACGTTGTTTCCGATTTCGAACATCTGGAAAAAGAGATCGACCCAAACCAGCGGCTGATTGTTACAATTGATCTCGATTACTTCGCCGGACTGGCTGAGGCGAAGCGGGAACAAGCATTCGCGCGGATTTGGAATTTCGTCATTGAGCAGCCAAATCTCTGCGCGATCACATTCGCAATTTCGCGTCCGTACTCTGAAGAGCGAAGACGACGCGGATCGGCTGTTAAAGCTGGCGTTGACGTCAGCGCTTTCGCTACCCACCGCGCAAATCGAATTCGAGCCGTTCCTAACCGTTGCGAACGATCACTCGAATCTCGCCAAGGAATTGATGGTGAAAGGAGAAAAGCCGCCGGCGTTCGATGTTGCGCAAATCACTCAAGACCTTCGGGCGCGAATTTTGTCAGAACGTGAGCGCATCAACGTGCTGCAGGATAGCGCGCGTTGGCAGCAACTGTTGCGTACCTGGAACGACGAAGCGCCGCGATTGCATCTTGAAGTTAAAAATCGCGAACCTTCTGCAGACGATGTTTGGCGCGTTCCAGCCGATGAGTCCGCCGACGTCCAACTGGTCGTCGAGCCTTGGACCGCGAAACCGGAGAAGATCGAATGGTTTGCGCTGATGCCGAAATTTTGGCGTTGCAACGTGAGCGGTTTATCGGCCGATCAAGTCGGCTTTGTCGCGAACGCCGCACCGCGTCCTGCGTGGAACAGCTGGCGATTGATTGTCACGATTCTGTTCTACCGATAACGAAGATCGAAAATTTGTTCGATCGACAGTTGCATTGTGGCTCGGTGCGTTTGCGAGCGCGTGTGGTACGACGGAAAGTCGCGAACGCCGTGACGGAATCGCGAAGATTCATGGCAGCGGTTTTCGCGCGGCCGTGACCGAGCAATTTGGTCTGCCATATCTTTTCGGCAGCGGCGAATTGTCAGAAGCTTCGAATACCGGACCGGAAACCAATCTCGGCGCCGATTGCGCGAACTTTGTCGTTTACGCGTTGCGCCGGCAGGGCCAGCGCATTCCATGGTCGGACCCGAAGCGACTGCGTCAACACCTTGATTTGATCGCGCGATCAGCCACACCGGGCACACCGAGAATTACAGCGGAGAATTTGCAGCGCGGCGCAATCGTTCATCTAGGTACGCATGTCGCTGCGCTGATCGAGGATCGAAATCCTATCGGCATTCTCGATGAAAACGATCTTGTGGCGCCACCAACTCGCCTGCCGCACCGGAACTGGTGACGCTGGGCCAACTCCTCAGAGAGCGTGGAAAGGATCGCTTCGATTTGTATCGCGTCCCACCAGCAAAATCCGACGCCAGATTGATTTTTCGGTGGCGACGTCATGCTCGCTCGTAGTTGCGCCGCGAAGATCCAAGACGGCACAGATCCCTTTGAAGGCATTGCATCGGTGATTCGTCAGGCGTCATTCGCCGCCGCAAACTTGGAATGCACGATTTCGAATCTAGGCGGGGCTACAAACCGGTATGCGTTCCGCGCTCCAGTCCAATCCGCGCAATTGCTCCGCCGGGCCGGCTTTGACGCAATGGGACTGGCAAATAATCATTCGCTCGATTTTGGCCCCGTCGCTTTGCACGATTCCGCAGCGCACCTGGTTCGGGAAGAAATTGAGCCAGTCGGAGTGGAAACACCAACCAGGAACGCTTGCGATCCGAGTTTTTTCTCTCTGCCCGATGGAAAAAGAATCGCCCTGTTTGCGATGAACAGTGTTGATCCTAAAACAAATAGCCAAATCGCCGCGTCATCTGTTCGCGTCCAGCTTGGCGCTGCGATTACTAAAGCGCGGTCCCGCGCAAATCTTGTCGTTTGCCTCGTCCACTGGGGAATCGAAAACAGCGAAAGAATCACTGATGAACAACGCGAACTCGCCCGTTGGCTGGTTGATCGCGGCGTTGATCTCGTCGTTGGCTCGCATCCGCATTGTGTGCAACCGCTCGATTTTTATCACGGCTGTCCAATTGCGTATTCACTTGGCAATCTGGTGTTCGACGGAGCGCCAACGGTCGCATCATGGAATCGCGGCGCGTTACTCGAGGTCGGTTTAAACGAAGGCGCGAAAATTTCGTCGCTGTCTTTGATTCCCGTAGTTCTTGAAGACGGCCTTCCCCGCGTGGAAATCACTGAGAGCAACCGCTTCGGCAGCCGTTAGCACATATGACACGTGGCCCATGGGTACGGCGTGCGAAGGGGAAGCCGTCACTCCTGTTGCCTTGTCATCGCGCGCGACCTGCGTGAAGATCAACGATCCATGGCTCTGCGACTGCCGAAACAGGATTACCACGACATCGACCGCCTCATTGAAATTGATTTCATCCGCGCCACCGAACACGCCGCGCTCAATGCGTTCCACTGGTTCAGTTGGGCCGGGGCGACAAGAACTCCGCCGATGCCGCCGCGTGCGACGCGATTCGCGGCATGTTCGACCTCACCGACATCCGCGGCGAAGTGGTGATTGGCGAAGGCATCAAGGACGAAGCCCCCGGCATCTTCATAGGCGAACGGCTGGGGCGGTGGCGATACGAGCGCAACCGAAATTCGACATCGCGCTCGACCCGATCGACGGCACGACGAATTTCGCAAAGGGACTGCCTAATTCCATCTCGTTGCATCGCGCGCCGCGTCACCCGAGGAAGGCGTCCAGGCCTTGCGGCATGTGCCCAGTTTTTACAGCCAGAAGCTCGCGTATGGACCCGCCGTGGTGAACTACATGAAACGCGTTGGCCTCCAACAAATCCGCCTTGAAAATCCCATCGAGGAAAACCTCGACCTCATCGCGAAGGCACTGGGCAAACGGCTCGGCGACCTGACGGTGACTGAACCCACACGCCACGAGACGCTGGTCAAATCCATCCGGTCCGTCGGCGCCAAGCTCCGCATGATCGGCGACGGGGACATCGCCGCCGCCATTGCGCCTTCGATGCCCGACTCGGGGGTGGATGTTTATGCCGGCATCGGCAGCTAGCCGGAATCAGTGGTTGCGGGACCGCCGCCATCAAATGCCTCGGTGGCGACATCCAATCGAAGATGGCCCCGCGCGACGAAACCGAGCGCAAGCAACTCATCAAGGACGGCCTCGAAGAGGAGTTGCTGGAAAGTGCATTTCGCCGACGATCTGGCACGTGGCAAGAACATCATGTTTTGCGCCACGGGCATCAGTGATAGCTCGCTTCTCTCCGGTGTGCGAGCGCGTGGCGGCGTGACGGCAATCACCCACTCGATCCTCATGCGAGCGAAGAGCAAAACCGTTCGTTTTATTCGAGCCCGACACGACTTGCAGATAAAGACCATCCGGCTTCGGTCGGATAATCGCGAACACATCCTTTAACGGACTTCTCGTTAGGCAACGTCACCGCCGGCCTAACGAATCGGTAAACGCTATGTCGAATACGGCTCGTTCGAGCAACCGCTTACGCCTGTCTTTGCGCTTTGAGCAGCTTGATTGCATCGCGCAACTCGGCTGCGCGCTCGTAAAGTTCCTTGGTGATTGCCGTTTCCATTTCGCGCTGCATGACCTCCAGCTTCGATAGCGGGCGTTTCGATTTTACTTCCTCAAGCCATTCGTCGAGAAACGCGATCTCCGCGCTTTTGGATACCAGCTCCGGAAAGTTCGACTGTTGCAGAAAATCCATAATCGCTTCGCGACCGCGCTCAATTTCCGCTATGGCGTCGGCAAATTTTCCTTGAGCAAGAATGATGGAAGCCTT
>CAVXHW010000029.1:0-18833 GCA_963761585.1 uncultured Verrucomicrobiae bacterium | reverse complement strand
CCATCGAAGTTTGGGAACGACTCAGAGCACAAGTTCTCGCGCAAAAAGGAGCACATCTGCTCCAGTATGCGTCAAGCCGCGGCGACCCCGAGCTGCGCAAGGCGTTGGCAACGTATTTGTGCGATTACAGAGGCGCGCGCTGCGATCCAGATCAAATTATCATCACTGCCGGAACGCAGCAGGCAATGATGATCAGCGCGATGGCGTTGGTAAATCGCGGCGAGGTTGCGTGGATTGAAGACCCGGGATTTTACCAAGCTCGCCGAACGTTCGGCTTTGCCGGGGGGATGGTCGTGCCAAGACCGGTCGACGGAGAAGGAATTACAATCGCGCGGCCGTCGAAGCGACGCTCGCCAAAAATAATTTACGTAACTCCTTCTCATCAATTCCCGCTCGGCATGACAATGAGTCTGGCGCGTAGAGCGGCCTTGATCGATTTTGCTCGCGCGTGCGACGCCTACATTTTCGAGGACGATCACAATTCAGAATTTCGTTATACCGGTCCCCCACTCCCATGTTTACAAGGCCTGGACAATGTTGGGCGTGTTATCTACTCGGGGACGATGAGCAAGATCTTGTACCCATCATTGCGGCTGGGTTATATCGTCGCGCCACATCAACTGATCGAACCGATGATTAAAATTCGCGCCGTGATGGACCAACATTCGCCTGCCATCGATCAAGCGACACTGGCCCGATTCCTAACGGAGGGGTTTTTCCTTACTCACATCAAACGGATGCGAAAATTGTATTCGGACCGAAGGGACTTTTTTATCGAACAATTCAACAAATTGCTAGGCAATTACTTCATCCTCGAAATCCCCGAAGCTGGATTACACTTCGTCGCCTGGGTGCGACAGAAAGAACATATGCCGGTGATCACGCGCGTGTGCACTGACATCGGTATCAGGCCTTCGCCGCTGTCGTCGTGCTTTATGAAAGTAGAGCCGAAGCCCGCACTCACATTTGGTTTCGCCGCGTGGTCGCGCGCGCAAATTCGTGAGGGCCTTGGCAAGTTCGCCGCGGCGCTTAATTCAAAATTGAATTAAGTAATTGGGCAGGCCACGAAGCGGTCTCTGACGAGTCGCACGTTAATCATTCCACGCTTTGGATCTGCTGGTTCGCCGGCCAGACTTTCAAAACTGAAATGGTCCGTACCAAATCTGCGAAGTGGCTATGGCAGTGACACCTGGCCAGTTCCTAAAGTGTCGTCATGAAAATTCAACAAAGGAGACAAACATGACAACACAATTCACAACCAAAAGAGCTAACCAAACTCTTTTCATTATTCTGATCGCTGTCTGCTACGGGGCGACTACTGACACCGGTGCATGCGCAAAAGCCCGAAGCAATGAAGGCAAAATCGCAATACCAGGTGTCGACCCTTCCCGATTTTGGTGGCACGAGTAGCGGGGGCAACAGCATCAATGACCAGAGCTGGGCGGCAGGCTATTCCAGGCTGCCGAATAGAGAACCGGCACGCTACGCTGTGGCGAAGCAGTTTGCTCACCGACCTCGGCACGCTTGGCGGACCTAACAGCAGTGTCACGTGGAACGTGAAGAATACTCAAGGCATCATCGTGGGTATTTCTCAGACCGCCGATTCCTGAGCCTCTCGGCGAGGCTTGGAGTAGCGCGGCTTTCTACAGTACGCCTAACAACGTCGGCTATATCAACCTCGGGTTCGTTTGGCAAAACAACCAGATGAGAGGGCTTCCCCCATTTCCGGGCGGAAATAACGGCTTTGCCACCGGAGCCAACAACTTAGGTCAAGTGGTCGGGTGGGCTGAGAATGGTGTTCATGACAACGCGTGCGTCTCGCCCCAAGTCCTGCAGTTTCGTCCAGCCATGTGGACTCTGGGACCACCGGACCAGATCCACGAGCTTGCCACTAATTCCCGGCGACAGCTCGGGAGCTGCAACCGCGATCAATGATAACGGTCAAATCGTGGGCATCTCCGGTATCTGCGACCAGGCCGTTGGAAGACATACGGCCAAGCATGCCGTGCTTTGGGAAAATGGCACCGTCACGGACATTTATCCAAATGCGGCAGCCCCGTGGTGGAATACGCCAACGGCGATCAATCAACGAGGCGATGTCGTTGGGTTTGCCGGCGACCCGGACGTTTGTTGAAGGCGACGTCCTACACGCTTTCATGTGGACGAGGGAGGATGGCATCCGGCAACTAAAACCTTTGCCAAACCGCACACCGAAACACGTAGACAGTGAGGCCTACGGCATTAACGAACGTCGGCAGGTAGTCGGTGTCTCATGCGACGCGGACCTGGTTGATTGTCGTGCAGTTATTTGGGATCACGGCAACACGCCAACAGACCTGAACGATCTCAAAGGCAGCTTTCCTTTAAAGCTCACAAACGCCAAAGACATAAATAACAAAGGAGAGATTACAGGTAGAGCTAGCACCGATACGGGCGTGTTAACGGCGTATTTGGCGGTACCGCTTTCGCCATAAAAAAGGAAGAAATAGGGCCCTGAACGCGGATCAGGTGCGTTCATGCCGGATGTTGATGTAAAAATCGACATCCGGCATTTTTCTTTGCAGCCGAATTAGCAGGATTTTCGGCGTCAATTTCCCGTACGGTGTTCGGTGAACCGGCGCTGTCTCTCAACTTCTCAAGCTGCTTTTGTTCGCTTACTGTCTCGCTCCATCAATGATTCATTTATGAGTTCACTGCTTCGCGTTCTTCTGCTCGCCGCTCTCTGTTATTCCGCGCTTCTCGCCCACGCCGAAGACTCTTCTCCGACGAGATTGAAATACGGTGCCTGGGGATTTGATCTGGCCGGAATGGATACGGCAACGAGACCGGGCGACGATTTCTTCCGTTACGCCAACGGAACCTGGATCGACAAAACGCAGATTCCTCCAGACAAACCGGCGTACTCGCTCCGGCTCGCAATGACCGATCTGACCGAACAGCGGCTGCACGAGATGATGGAATCGCTCGGCGCGAAACCGAATGAAAATCCATCCACGCTCGAGGAAAAGGTCGGCGCTTTTTACCGCTCGTTCATGGACGAAGCGCGGGTTGAGCAACTTGGCGCGAAAGCGATCGAGTCTGAGCTGAACGCTCTCAAGAACGCCAAGACTCGCGACGATTTCGCCGCGCTGATGGGCCGGACCACGACTGATTTCGAATTTTCCCTCTTCAATGCCATGATCGACGTCGATTTAAAGGACCCGCACAGATACGCATTCTACCTGACCCAGGCCGGAATCGGTCTGCCCGATCGCGATTACTATCTGAAACCGGATTTCGCGGCCCAGAAGACCGCTTACCAAAATTATGTCGCAACAGTTTTGAAACTGTTGAACTGGCCTGACGCTGACAAAAACGCCAAGGAGCATTGTCGATTTCGAAACCAAAATCGCGGACGCCAGTTGGACCAAGGCGCAACAGCGCGACTTCAACGCGATTTACAATCCGATGTCGGTTCAGGATCTGAAGAAGTTCGTCCCCGGATTTGCCTGGGACAGATTTCTCGCTGAAGCAAAGATGCCGAATCTGACGCGCGTCATCGTTGCCGAGAAGAGCGCATTCCCAAAGATTGTCGACGCGTATTCAAAGACAGCGATCGACACGATTCGTGCCTGGCAGGCATTTCACATCGCGGATAACGCCGCGCCGTATCTCTCCAAGCCGTTCACCGACGCTTACTTTGAGCTACACGCTAAAACACTTTCCGGTCAGAAAGAACAACAGGTGCGTTGGAAACGCGCGATCACAGCGGTCGGCGGCGGCGATTTTCTTGTTGGAGATCGTTTCGGAACATTCGGAACGATGGGCTTCGGAGTCGGTCAGCTTTACACCGCAAAATATTTTCCAGCAGAGGCAAAACAGAAAATCCAGGATCTTGTCACCAATTTGAAAGCCGCGTATCGCGCACGGATCGAAAAGCTCGATTGGATGGGCCCGGAGACGAAAAAGGAAGCGCTTAAGAAACTCGACACCTACACAATCAAGGTTGGCTATCCAGATCATCCGCGTGATTACTCGAAGCTGGTTGTTCGCAGTGACGATTTAACCGGCAATGTCAAACGCTGCGCGCAGCTCGATTGGGATTTTTACACAGGTCGATTTTCCAAACCGGTTGATCGAACTGATTGGAGCATGACGCCGCAAACGAACGACGCCTACAACGGAAGTCTGCGGGATATTGTTTTCCCGGCGGGAATTCTACAGCCGCCGATTTTTGACGCGGATGCTGATCCCGCAATTAACTACGGCGCAGCGGGTGGCGTCATCGGACACGAGCTCACCCACGGGTTCGACGATCAGGGCCGCAAGATCGACGCATCCGGTGCGTTGCGCGATTGGTGGACCAAGAAAGACGCGGACACATTCCAAGCGCGAGCGAAAGTGCTCGGCGCCCAATACTCAAAATACGAACCGATTCCCGGCGTCCATGTAAACGGAGAATTGACCATGGGCGAAAACATCGCGGACTTGGGCGGCCTCACGCTCGCGCTCGACGCCTATCGCGCTTCGCTCAAAGGACAACCGTCGCCGGTGCTCGATGGTTATACGGGCGATCAGCGCGTGCTTCTCGGGTGGGCACAGGCCTGGCGCGGAAAAGTCACCGACGATTACGTCAAAAAGCAGGTCGTAAGCGACCCACATTCCCCGCGTCAATTTCGCGTGATTGGTCCCGCTCGAAACACCGATGTCTGGTACGACGCCTTTAAAGTCCAGTCCACCGACAGAATGTTCGTCGCACCTGAGCAACGCGTCCGGATTTGGTGACCCATGCCGATTGCAATCTGCGATCGGCAAACTACATTCCGCAGTTCTTTTCGGGGGCATAGCTCAGTTGGTAGAGCGCCAGCTTTGCAAGCTGGAAGTCAGGGGTTCGAATCCCCTTGCCTCCATTTATTTTCGATTTGCGATTTGCGATTGCCGATTTAAGTAAATGCGCGCGATGCGCGACAGTTGTTCCAAATCGAAAATCGACAATCGCAAATCTAAAATCCGGCGGCTCTGCCGCCGATGCGGGCCTGTAGCTCAGTTGGTTAGAGCATGCGCTTGATAAGCGCAGGGTCACTGGTTCGAGCCCAGTCAGGCCCACGATTTTCGCATTTCGATTTAGCGATTGCGGTTTTTCCACTCGCATTCGCCGTCCGACTGTTTGCAGTCGCCGCGCACTCACGCGCTGTTCAAAACTGGAAATAAACAAACGGCACCGGACCGGTCGCGGGAAAGAGTTCGAGCGCCAGAAATGCGCAAGACGTATGCCGGGATTTGAATGCGCGCCGGTTGCAAAGCGAGGCGATCAATAAATTGGCTGCGTTCCTGCGCGACAGCCAGGAATAGCGAAATGAAAATGAGCACGATCGTCCCGGTCGTGAGCAGGAAGTCCCCGGTTACATGCGTGGAAGCCAAACAGCGCACCTAACACATATCCGCTGGTCTGAAGAGTCTTCGGACGAAAGAAAGCCGCGCTTAACACGAAGGCTGCAAACATTGCTCCGACGCTAAACGGCACGAACCAGCGCTTCTTCATAACTTTGTCGATCGCTGTTCCTACTGTCGCCCGGTCGAAAAGACGGTACCCAATTAGCAGAAGACCATGGTAGGCGCCCCAGGCTACAAACGTCCAGTTCGCTCCGTGCCATAGACCGACGAGCACCATCACAACAAACATGTTGCGATATAACACGCAGCCGTCCTTTTCTCCCCCGGCTGAATGGCATGAACACATAGTCACGCACCCAGGTGGAAAGCGTTATATGCCACCTTTGCCAGAAGTCAGGCGGGTTTCTGGCCAGAAATGGGCGCGCGAAATTAAGCGGAAACTCGAAACCCAAGCAGCTTGGCGCAACCACGAGCGATGTCGGTGTAACCAGAAAAATCGAAAAACACCTGCATGAAAATAGGCGAGACAGCCCGACCACGCAGCCAGCCAACCCGGGTGCGCCGTAGGATCGTTGAAGTACGAATCGGACACCACGGCGAACCGATCGGCGAACACCATCTTCTTAATCAGACCTGCTACGACGAGGATGATTCCACTCTGGATCACAATCGCCGACGGGGTCCGCCATGACCAGATCTGAGAGATGAATTGCCGGGCACGAATGATCGGACCGGCAATCAGATGAGGAAAAAATGCAATGAACAGCGCGTAATCGATCGGGTTTCTGACGGCCTTCATCTTTCCCCAATAGACATCGAAGGTGTAAGAGAGACTGGCGAAGGTGTAGAAGCTGACGCCGACAGGAAGCACGATTTGCAACACCACCGACGACGGAGGAACGTCGAAGCAATGCAGCGAGCGAGCCGGCGAAGAAATCGTAATATTTGAAGAAACCGAGTATTCCCAGGTTAACGACGAGACTAACGACAAGCAGAAGCTTCTTACGGCGGCCGGTTGCAGTCTCCAGAAAAATTCCCAGGTAGTAATCCACGACCGTTGAAGTCAGGATGAGCACGATGAATCGCGGGTCCCACCACATGTAGAAGACATAGCTTGCCAGGAGCAGCAGGATTTTTCCGAAACGGAACGGCACGCTGTAAAACAGCGCCGCCACGATGAAAAAGAAGATCCAATACTGGAAGCTGTTAAATAGCATGCAGGAGTCGTTAGGTTAGCACCTAGTTCGTCTTCATCGGTCGCTTGCGACCTATTCATGGCCAGTCCAGACCGGAAGTTATCTGGTTGTTTCGATTCAGCTGATCGAAGTCGCCCCAGTAACTCCGACACAAGCGTCTCCGTGAACTTCTGACGGCCTTTCGCGTTAAGATGGAATGCGTCAAAGTAGTATTCCGGTTTTTCGAGAAAATCGAACGTGTGTCCCGGCAACGAAAACCTGGTCCCCTCAACGACAGAGGTTGGAAGGACAGATCCATATGCCCTGGATAATCCACCAAGCTCTAGAAATGGACCGCGAGGAAGAGGCGTAAGCACAATCGCGGTGGGACTGTGCGAATAACGATCCATTATTCGAGGGATCCAGTCGCGCTGTAGTTTGAGGGAATACTCCGTGTCCGACTGCGATGGTTGAATCAAGCTCTTCCGGAAAGCCAGCCTCTGAGCTTCTGTTAATTTTGGCGCGAAGGTTACCTGTCCTGTCGCTGCATCGTAGGATGTCCCCACAAGATCATAATCCCGTCCTTTGTACTCCCGTCCGGCGTGCACTTCGTCGGCCTGTTGAATGCTTCTCATTCGCGCCACAGGATGCGAAAGCAGATCGACAACGTCGTCCTGGTACGCCGAGCCTCGCAGTATGCACGCCATAAATGCCCTGAACCGGCCGGACGATCGTTGAAAACCAGAGGCAAAGTGGAAGCCGTCTCCATATCGGAGTAGCGGAGCTGTCATGGAAATCCGGAGGGGATCGGCGTTGTTTGGTTCATAGCCGATGCCGTAAGGAATAACGATCGCCGCATAGCGTCGCGTGGTAGGATCCACTTCCCGAACCATGTAATACCATGTGTTAGCAGATGCGGCGGGTTCGGCGAGACTAACAAACTTAAGCCCAGCGGGAGAACCAAGCTCGTTCGCCAACGTAGCGGAGAATCCCTCAGCTATGCGTGAATCACCCAGAACCAGCACCTCTTTCAGACCTGATGGAGCGCGCTCCTTTTCCGTTCGCGTAATTCTCCAGATACGTCCCGCGTACGAACTTGGAGCCAGGATCGAGACATACAACCCGCTATGAAAGACGGCACCGTCGACGCAAATAAACGCGAGCGATTCCAAGCAAAAGGTTTCGGGAAACGTGGAGCTGCCGAGGCGACGTCGTAGGCTCAGTTGGAAATGTCGTTCGCACCGGTCCAGTCGAACTGAGATACACTGCACAGTACGAAATGGCTGCTAATCCAATAATCAGCGCCCAACGGGCGACAGCTTGCCATGAGAGGGTGTGCTGCGAAGAGACGCTCTCGGTCAGCTCCAGAAACGGCTACTTTAGCGAGCAACGTCTGCCGCCGGTCGTCGCCATAGAGTTCGAAGACGTAGCGATGGTTTCCGATCCACGGAGCGACCTGAGTACCTCGCGAACCGCTTGCAAAAGCAACCGGTTTTCCACCGTCTTCAGTGACAAAGACGAAACCCATCGATCCAGTTCCGGTATCCCACTCGATTTCAGTGCTGCCACTTCCATTGACGAGCGTTACACGCTCGGGCTTTGCCGTGATAGCGGGCGCACGTGAAAGCCGCTCTGAATTGCTGCCCGATGCATTTTGTTGGGGAGCGGCGCGCAGCGTCAGCACTGTTCCCGAACAGACGGCAAACAACACCGCAAGCGCAGCTATCACTGACCGAGTTTTCGGGACCACTGACCAGTTCCGCCGTTGTCCCTGAAAACGCTTATGCACTTCGCCTGTCATGCGAGCGTCATAATTGCGCATCAACCAACTCGCTATGGCTGGTGGCTCGGAATCGTTTAGGATGACGGCGTGCGAAGCTCGCAGCCAATCAACAATCCGAGGAGTGCTCCTGCAACATCCAGGAGCACGTCGCGAACTGACGGCGTACGCGATTTAACGAACGTTTGGTGAAATTCATCGCTTGCGGCAAACACTGAGCAACCCACCAGAACTGCGCCAAAAACCATCAACGTTTTTGTGCGGAGAGCCGGAACGCTGCGAAGTGCACGCCACAGCAGAAGAGCTAGAACCGCGTATTCGCTAACGTGCGCGCATTTGCGAGCAACGACGAGAATTGTCCAAATTGTCGTTCGGCGACATGCCCGGCTTCAACCAGAGCAAGAAGGGAACAACGTATCGCGACGTGTGCTCGGCGGACATGACGCTGGTCGAGCCGACGAAGATCACACCGAGCCAAATCAGCAAGGGCAGCCAGTATTTAAGAAAGCGTCGCATTCGGTTGTAGGGCGTCTGTGTCAGACGCCAATCAAATCTTGTCAAACGCCAATTAAATAGATGGCGTTTCACAGAAACGCCCTACAAATTTGCCAATTTGAAATCGGCAATCTGCAATCAGCAATCCGCAATCATGAGTCCCCTCACCTTCCAACCGGTTTTCATCGAGCGAATATGGGGCGGGCGGCGCCTCGAATCCGAATTTCACAAAAAGCTTCCGCCGCAGAAGCGCGTCGGCGAATCGTGGGAAATTGTCGATCGTGCCGAAGCGCAAAGCGTCGTGGTAGGCGGCCCGCTGGGCGGAAGAACTTTGCACGATTTGTGGACTGAACATCGAGAGGAGATCTTTGGGGACCTTCCAGACACTCAACGGTTCCCATTGCTCATCAAAATTCTCGATGCGCAGGAGAAGCTGTCGCTACAGGTGCATCCGCCTGAAAATGTTGCCAGCAGACTGGGAGGCGAGCCGAAGACCGAGTTTTGGTACGTGGCGGCCGCGGATGCGAACGCCGAGATTTTCCTTGGATTTCGTGAGCCGATCACGCGTGACAGGTTTGAGAAAACGCTGCGCGAGGGCACCGTGATCGATCACATTCATAGAATTGCCGTTCAGGCCGGCGATGCCGTTTTCCTTCAAGCCGGCCGTGTTCATGCCATCGGCGCGGGCAATCTGCTGATCGAAATTCAACAGAATAGCGACACGACTTATCGGGCGTTCGATTGGAACCGAACCGATCCGGCAGCCGGCACGAAACGGGATTTGCACGTCGAGGAGGCGATTCAATGTATCGATTTCGATGACGTGCAGCCGCAGTTGATCCAACCGGAAGGCGAATTGCTAATCAGCGATCGTTTATTCGAAGTCCGGAAGTGGAATCTTGATGAAGCCCGCGAAGCAGCCTCGCTCGGGCAATTCGCGATCGTTTGTTGTCTCACTGGAAATCTCAGCTGTGCGAACGCTAGCCTTACGCCGGGACAAATTTTTCTTGTCCCAGCGCATTTGAGAGACCGGCAGCTGAAACCACTCGCGCCCGACACAAGTCTGTTGCGCGTGACGATTCCGAAGGCCTAACAGCCTTAAACCTGAATCCAGTTCCGTTGGATGAGCTGCCGATTCTTGACGGGCATCAAGTTGAGTTTCTGCCGCGATTGTTCGTCTCGAGGTGTAGAGACGATGAACGTCCCCGCTCCACACAATGAGAAGCAGACGACAACGATCGCGAGTTTCAACATGCGGCTCACAGGCGAATTACGGTTTGTCGCTCCAGTTCAATTAGAATGCTGCGCTAAACGGCGGAGATAAGTAAAGCTATAAATCCCAGTGTTGTGTCCGTCAGCCCAGCGGGGCTGGATTGCATAACCGCCCACCAGATCGAATCCGACGAGCTCGAAGCTCTTGTCAGTGTGGCTCACCTGCGGACGCACAACCTGACCGAGAACATCCGGCTCGCCGCCGCAACCCGCGCACGGACACGCGCGCCGGAGCAGTTCAAGTTTGATGAACGACTCCGTGCCGTCGTTCCAGGCAATGGCCAGCTCGTCTCCGATTTGTTGGATGTTCATTGGCTCAAGTCGCATTTTTCGGATTCTTTTTAGGAGCGGCGGCTTTCCAGCCGCCAAGGGCGATCTAGAGATTGCCCTTCCTTGCTCTGCGCTCGCCAAAAATCGCTGTGCCAACGCGGACAAGCGTCGCGCCCTCGGCTATTCCAATTGGAAAATCTTGCGTCATGCCCATCGAAAGCTGCGGCAGCTTCACGCTAAATTCCTTCTCTAGCGAATCGCGTAATTCCCGAACTTGCACAAAAAATCTCCGTGAGTCTTCCGATTCCACAGCCAGCGGTGGAATACACATCAGCCCTTCGATTAACAGCCGCGGCAGCGCCAGCAACCGTTCCATTTGCTCGCGCAAGTTGTCAGGCGCGAATCCGAATTTACTCCCCTCACCGGCCACATTCACTTCAAGCAAAACCCGCGGATACAGTCCCTCTTCTTCCGCGACCCGGTTAATGTCTTGCGCCAGTTCGAGAGAATGGACGCTGTGAATCATTTCGAATAGCGGCAGGGCTTGGCGCACTTTGTTTTTCTGGAGATGTCCGACAAAATGCCACCGGAGATTCGACGACAGCTCCGGAATTTTCGCGCGCGCTTCTTGCACGCGGCTTTCACCAAACAAAGTTTGCCCAGCTTCAACTGCCTCGCGCACTTTTTCAGTCGGATGCGTCTTGCTGATCGCGACCAGCTCAACGTCATCAGCTGATCGGCCCGAGTTCGCCGCCGCGCTTGCGATTTGTTCCCGGACGCGTTCGAGATCTTCCGCGATCGAACTCATGCGAAATTGTAGGGCAAGCGCTGCGCCTGCCAATGAGAAATCAAACGACTGACAGTTTCTTGGTCGCGCGCGCTGCTTCGTATGAAAGCGCAACCGCCGCATAATTCATAGGACGGACTTCAGACACGTCGCTCGTTGACCATCAATTATTTGCTGGTCAATCGATCAGAAATCACGCAGAACGCGCTGATTATGAAACGCTACTCACTTGTTATCGGAATCATCGTTGCAGCGGTTACCTGTTCTAATTTGCTCGCTCAGGAGAAAGCCGCCCTCCAACCAAACGCCACCGTCATCAGCCTTCTTCAGGGCAGTGCCGGTAAGAGTGTCGAACTGCACTTGAGATCCGGAGAGAAAATGGGCGGCAAGGTCGCGCAAGTAACGGACAACGTCGTCCATCTTTCCAATCTGACTGGCGCGGAATACTTCGACGCGTTCATCGATGTGAAAGACATTTCTGCGGTCGTAGTTCGTGTCGCGGGCAAATAGCAGATCCTGCGACTCACACCAAAAGCTCCGACAGTGACAATTCAAAGCTTCGCGCCGGGATTAAGGTGACGCGCGATGCCTTCAGCATTGTCAACCATTGGCACACTTCCTCATACTCACCCCATGATTACTAAAAATATTGGCATGCTTCTGCTCGCAATTTACCTGATCGCTGTGGGAGTCGTCACCCTCACTGGACTTGGCATCGGAATTGTAACTGGCGTGCTGGCGCTGCTGGCAGGAATTTTTATTCTGATCGGGCGCTAGGCTCCGCCGGGTCACACGAGCAATCCCAACATCTGTTGCGCGAGTTTCGGCCCGATGCCGCTTTCCTCGTGCTTGAAATAGACGAAAGCGTCTTTCCAATTCGATTGCTGTTGGCGGGCGAATTCTGCCCAATTTTCGACGTCGGTCGTTTGATAATCTTCACGACGGAGCCGTAGGTACCCATAGTCAGCCGTGATCTTCCTTGGCGTAGTAATGGTGTCAGTGTCCGCAATGCAGAGGGCTATGTTGCGCGATTTGAGCAGATCGAAGATCTCATCGTCGAACCAGGAGTCGTGACGGAATTCAAACGCGGCACGCATGGCAGGAAATTCGCGCAGAAACGAACTCAATACATCGGCGTCCTTTTTAAAAGTTGGCGGTAGTTGAAATAAAACCGGGCCAAGCCGCTCGCCAAGACCTGTGACAACTTTGCAAAAATATTCAAGCGTGTCGGCGCAGTCGCGCAGCTTCGACCAATGCGTGATTTTCTGCGGCGCCTTCAGCGCAAACCGGAATTTCTCCGGCGTTTGCGCTTTCCAGTTGTCGATTGTTTTCGGCGCCGGAATGCGGTGAAATGTATAATTGATTTCCGTCGTTGAAAATCGTTCAGCATAAAACGGCAACATCTTCGCGCGCGGGCAAATCTTCGGGATAAAAATTCCCTTTCCACTCCGAGTATTGAAATCCCGAGGTACCGATCCAGAAGTTCATTGCTAAGAGCGTCCATTGTGCGAAACCGTGCTTCAAGAGAAAACGTACCGCGCAAACATCCGCAGCCCAGCGCGAATCCGAATCGGGTGTAGCAGTCCTTTGAATCGTGAACTTAGACGAAACGAGGGCGAAGATGACTGCGGCAATTCAACTAACAAAGGGGAAAACATGAAAAAAATAGTATTAAGCATTGCTTTGGCGTGTGTAGCGCCGTTTGCGTGGGGCCAGGTGTCAGAGACTACCACCACAACAACCACGACTGAGGGCGGCGGGACGATCACCGAGTATTCGCCAGGCAGTCAGATCATTCTAAGGGAAAGCAGCGGACCGCGCACTTACCGCTTCGGCAAGTCGGTCACATATGTGACCAAAAGCGGCAAGATCTTGGATCCAGATGTGGTAAAAACCAAGGTTAGAGTCGGGGTCCCAGTCCACGTCCATTATGTCGGAACAGGCGACAACATGATGGTTGATCGCGTAATCGTCGACGAAGATTAAGATTTAGTCTCGTTCGTCTCCGACGCGCCTTTCTGTTCTGCTACGTGCGAACAGCAAGGCGCGTTTTTTTTAGCTTCAGCGACGCTGAGTTGAGAAACGTGGAGGCCAATGGCCGTCTGAAACACGAATTGTCTGTGTTATGAAGCTACAAATGAAGGGGACTTGGAACGAAATAAAGGGCAAACTAAAGCAGAAATACGGTCAGTTGACTGACGACGATCTGACGTTTGCCGACGGCAAGGAGGACGAGCTTCTGGGTCGCCTCCAAAAGAGATTGGGCAGAACAAAAGACGAGCTTCGATCCGAGATCGAAGAGATGTGATTCTCTCACAGCGCCCTCCAGCGAAACTCCATCGTGGAATAGGGCCCTCCGAAAAGAAGGCGCGTTAAACGCGGAGGACTTCCGCCGTGATAAGTCACTCACACCGGCGGCTTGTTTCCCAAGACAACACGCACCTCGTGCGGCAGGCCATCGTCAGACAACCTCACAGTTTTGTCGGCTACTGAAACGCCATCCAATTCCATCAGGATAACACCACGAGAACAGTGGTCAGGATTCTCGACCGTGATGTGATAAGTGGTGTTTTTGAAACGGTATCGCAGACGAAAGCCGGGCCAATCTTTCGGTATGACCGGGTTAATCGTGAGCGTGTCGCCGCGGCGTTGGAATCCCAGAATTTCTTCAAGCCAGACGCGATAAGTCCAAGCTGCCGCGCCCGTGTACCAAGTCCAACCGCCGCGCCCGACATTGCCCGCTAACGAGTAGACGTCGCCCGGGATGACATACGGCTCGACCTTGTAGCGTTCGCAGTCTTTCTCGTCCCGGGCGTGCTCAACAGGATTCAACATCCGTAAGAGTTGGACGGCTTTATCGCCATCGCCTTGGCGGGCAAAAGCCATAGGCACCCAGGTCGCGGCATGCGTATATTGGCCGCCGTTTTCTCGCACACCCGGAGGATAACCCTTGATATAACCAACGTCGGCGGCGGTTTTGTCGAAAGGCGGAGTAAAGAGCAAAATTAAATCGTCTGCTTCACGCACGAGATTTTCCTCGAGCGATCGCAGCGCGACATCAATGCGATCGACGTCGCCAGCACCGGAAATCGCGGCCCAAGTTTGTGGGATTGAATCGATGCGGGCCTCGGTGTTTTCTTTCGAGCCGAGAGGCGTGCCATCGTCGAAGTACGCGCGACGATACCACGCTCCGTCCCATGCCTGCGCGTCGACTGTTTTAGCCAACTGCGCAGCGCGCACCTGGCAGGCTCGCGCTTCGTCATGCAGTTCGCGTAGAGTGAGCAGCTCAGCGAAGTCTTTCAGCACGCAAATCTCAAACCATGCGAGCCAGACGCTTTCACCTTTGCCGCCGATTCCAACGCGATTGAGGCCGTCGTTCCAATCCCCACCTCCAATCAAGGGCAACCCATGAGGACCGGCTGTGGCGGAGCGCGCGATGGCCCGCCGACAATGTTCGAGCAGAGAACCTTCCGTGGCGGAAACGACCGGAATGGAAAGGCTCTCTGTCTGTTGTTCCTCCAACGGTTTGGCGTCGAGGAATGGAACCATCTGATCGAGGATCGCAGCGTCGCCGGTGGTGCGAACGTAATGTGCGGTGACGAAGGGAAGCCAGAGAAGATCGTCACTCATGCGCGTCCGGACGCCCGCGCCAGACTCTGGATGCCACCAGTGTTGGACATCGCCTTCCACGAATTGTCGTGCAGCGGCGCGCAAAATGTGATCGCGCGCGAGCTCGGGCGCGGAATGCACAAGGGCCATGACATCCTGTAACTGGTCACGGAATCCGTAGGCACCGCTCGATTGGTAAAGAGCCGAGCGACCCCAGAGTCGGCAGCTCAGAGTCTGATAAAGCAGCCAGCGGTTGAGTAGAAGGTTCGTAGAAAGCTCGGGCGTTTCCACTTCGATCGTGCTTAGGAGTCGGTCCCACCATTGGCGTGTTTCTTTAAATGCGGCTTCGACGTTGGCGGGATCGCGAAAATGCGTAACGAGTCCACGCGCTTTCTCTTCGTCATCCGCCTGCCCGAGGAGAAAAGTCATTTCTGCGGTGTCCCCCGGTTCAATCTCCACTATCACCTGAACGGCGGCACAAGGGTCAAGGCCGGCGCCCACGTCGCCGGTCAATCGTTCGTGCTCCATCGCTACCGGATCGCGCAGCGAGCGGTTACGCCCGATGAACCCCGCGCGATCAGCGGTGAACGAAGCAGGCGTTGGAGCCGAAGTGGCAAAAGTAATGCAGTCGCAAAATTCAGGGTTGTAAGAATTGCGGGCGAACAGAGCTCTGGCTCTGTAAATCCCATTTCGTAACAATATGCATCCCGGTTTCCTCTGGATCGGATCCGAGAACGAGAGTGGCGTACGCGGTGACAGTCAGCTTTCGCCGGCGCGACGAATTGTTGCGCAAGCGCAGCCGCTGCAAACGTACAGGTTTTCCACCGAGACTCATCGACCGGCACGAACGTAAGCAAACGTTGTTCGATCGCATGGCTGTTATGTTCAAACGTTGTGTAACCCTGACCGTGCCGCGCACGATACGCGTCCTTCTCTCGAATCGGTTTGGCTGTTGGAGACCACACGGCGCCGATCTCGTCGTCACGGATGTAGATGGCGGTTCCGGGCGGATCGCAGATCGGATCGTTGAACCACGGCGTGAGACGATCGTTCTGGCTATTGCGGCCCCAGACACATTCGGCGCCAGACTCGGAAATCAATGCCCCGAACTTCGGGTTCGCCATGATATTGATCCAAGGAAGCGGTGTATATCGGTTCGGTCCGAGATAAATGACGAATTCCTTTCCGTCCTCGGTAAACCCGCCGAGGCCGTTGAAGTATTTCAGTTCCATGAAAGGCAGAGGCGCAGAGGGCTCCTCGAGGAACTGGCGCGCGGGCAATAGCTGGCGCGGTTTCGCAGCTGCGGGAGCGCTCGCGGCAAGTTGTTGACGCAATGTGCCTCGAGCTGCGACGAGCACCATGCGTGCAGCTGCTTGAAGTGCGAGCAGCTCTTCTTTCGAAATCTTTGTTGCCGAACGGAGATAGACGCCGCCGGGTTGATCGACGCCGGTCAAGTGCGCCTGCGCTTCGGTGAGCCGACGCAGATGCTCAGTCAATGGTTCCTCGTAACTCGCGACTTCCTCGCTCACCAGAACGAGATCGACCTTCAAGCCGCGCAGATTCCAGAAGGTATGTGCAGTCAATATCTCTCGCACGACCTCCATGTCGCGAAGATGACCAATCATGACGACGACAATCGGCAGATCACCCGAAATGCCTTGTCGCCACAGCGCTCGCTGACCTTCGGCGCGGCCAAGACGCCCCGGCGGCGGTCGAAGTTGGGCTTGTGGAAGGATGATCAGGCCGGCCAGTTGTTGAAACGTTTGCACATCGGCACGCCGAATGTGCAGCCGGCGCATCTCAAGTTGGGAATGGGTCCATGCGGTTTCAAAAGCGCGCACACAAGTGTGAAACTCAGAATAGCGCTCCGCCAGTGTAACAACCGCTTCGCGCGAATCTGCCACGACCGTGACGAGCGCGAACTGAAACCGTTGGTTAGGCAGAATCGTCACGCGCCGGCGCAGGCTGAATATCGGATCGAGCACGGCACCGACACTGTTCGTTAGGCGGCGCGTGAGCGCTTCGGGATTTTCCGGCGTACGACCCCGGCCAAGAAACTTGGCTCGGTCGGTTTCAAATTCCGCCGCCTCGATGGCCGATTCTGGGACCATGAGATGCGCGACCCAGACTGGACGGTCGTCAGGAGCGCGAAGGCGGCGCCGGGCGACAAGGGCGTCGCAATTCGGCAGCCACTCAGTTTCGATGAACAGCTTGTTGAAAGCGGGATGCGCGCGATCCGTTCGATGCGGCGCAAGGGCGAGCTCGATGTAACTGGTGAGCTCCAGTCGACACCGTTTGCGCGACGTATTCACCAAAGTCACTCGTCGAACTTCTGCGTTGTCTTCGGCAGAGATGACAATTTCTGTGAACGTCTCGCACGGCCCGCTCCGCCGCCGAAACTCCGCTTTGTCCGGTGTGAAACTCCAGGTATAACGGCGCTCCGGAGATCTCACCGGTTGATGTGTGTTGCTCCAAGTCGTTCCACTTTCCAAATCCCGGATGTAGCAAAACAGCCCGAACACATCGCAAGTCGGATCGGCGCGCCAGCGTGTCACGTCGAAGTCCAGCCAGCGCAGGTAGCCGCCGCCGGAGTTGGTCACTGTGACGGAGCAGGTTCCGTTGGAAAGGAGATGAATACGCGGCGAAGCGATCTCTGGTGTTTGCGCCACGGCCGTGGTGCCGACCGTCGCTATTGTCTGCCGCACGGGCCGTTCTTCATGCGCCTCACCGGTCGTCGGCAAAATTTGTTCCGGGATATGTTCGTGTAAGAGCGGCTCGGTGGCGCGAATACGGGGATCGGAATGAAACCGCCTCCGCATCGCGTTGTCATGTAAGGCGTTGCCGTAAGCCAGGAGCGACATTCCCTGGTGATGAACCATGTAACAGCGGATAATGATTCCCGCCGCGCCGTCGAGTTCCGTGCGTCGCGAATAATCGATCGCTTCGTAGTACCCGTAATCGCCGAGCATTGCTGAGTCCTCAAGAACAGCGAGGCGTCGCAGATTCTTCATCGCAGCGGCCGGTTCCACGCCAAGTGCGAGCGAAGCGGCATATGGCGCAACCACCAGGTCCTCTTCCTGCCCACGTTTCAATGCCAGCGCCGGGACGCCAAATGCTCGGTATTGATAAACGTTGTGTCGGTCGAGCGCGCTAAAGGCCGATTCCGAAATTCCCCACGGCACTCGGTTTTGCCGGCCATAACCAATCTGACAGTGCACAGCGTCGTAACAGGCGCGATCAAGCAGCGAATTCTCATGCGTCTGAGTGAACAACAGCGGCATCAAATATTCGAACATCGTCCCGCTCCAGGACAGAAGCGGCAGTCGCCCGTATGCGGACCCAAAGGGCCGGCTCAAAGCCCACCAATGTTCTACCGGTACTTCTCCGCGCGCGATGGCCAGGAAACTCGTTAGGCGCGCTTCGCTTGCGAGAAGATCATAAAACGAGCTGTCCAGACGGCGCTCAGCCACCTGATAGCCAATGGCAAAAATCCGTCGTTCCTCATCGTAGAGAAATCGAAGCCCCATGCCTTCTTCCAGCTCCCGGCTCTGGGCGATCAATTCGTCCAATTGCGCGAGCTGCTCCGAGGCATTTCGGCGCGAACGGTCGACCTCCGTCGCGAGAAGATCGAGCCACTCGCGGACGTCGGAAGATATTTCCTGGTCCTCCCGTCTCTGATAAAAAGGAAGCAGCGGTACCAACCCAGAGATGCCCTCGATGGCAATGTTGCGTAGCGAAAAGGTGGCCGCGAGCGCTTCCCTGCGAGATTCGTGCGTCGCTTCGCCTAACGACATCAATTGCGCGGGCGACGACATCAGAATTTCCACCGGCCGAAGATATTTATCGATGACGCCGTTCCACGCCGCGACCTGCTTCGAAATCTGTTGGGTCCAATAAGTGCGAGGATCGGTTTCCTGGCCGCGGTAGTGGAGCAGAAGATCCTGCGCGAGTTCTCGAGCTGCCCTGATTCGTATAATGATTTCTTCCAAATTCGCCGGCTGATCCCTGGTAAGACCCTCCAAGCGAAGAAACGCCAAAGGGCGTTCCGCTTCTTCATGCTGGGAGCGATTTG
>CAVXHW010000028.1:0-103733 GCA_963761585.1 uncultured Verrucomicrobiae bacterium | reverse complement strand
AACCTTTGTTGGGCGTGGCAGACAAAATGCGGAAGCCTTGTTTTGAAAGCCTAACGAGGCTATACCGTGGGAGACAGCGGGTGTTTACCCAACCTGCCCGCGACGCACTTCGGAAGTAGAGCCTGGCAGCTACTGTTAGCTATCGAACATGCTGACTCTGCCGGGTCAGTGCGGCGCTTTGCTGTGCGTAATGGTGAAAACAAAAAAGCCGTCACGTAATGGCGTGACGGCTTTTTTCGACAGTTAGGTTACTGCCGCCTATTAGAAGAAATAGCTTGCCATTTACTTAGTTACTAAACGACTACATGGGCCAGGAGCGCAAGGCCGAGGCAGGCTATTACAAGGACAACGATGCTGAGCATCCTATCTGGATCGTTGACAGACGTAATTGTTCCCTCGTTTGCTTCGTCCTCCGGTGCGGACCGAAAAGGTATCTCACGCATCAGCTCTTGGGTTTCAGCTTTGTCTTTGAATCGGATTGTTCATTTACCTGTTCCTTCGGAAAAGATGAGCTGGCATGGCAAAGCGATTCCGAAATCTTTAGCGCCGACCACGGGGCGCGATCCGCAGGTGGGATGAGGCACGGAATTCTTCAGCGAAAGATCAGGAAGACGAGTGGGCCTAAAGCTCGGCCGAACCAGAATGTCGCTCACAATTCCGCAGCGCACCGTTTCGTGGTTAGCGCGTTTGCGGATGTGCTCCAGTTTCGCCCTGTATTTGGCTGCTAACTGGTGTAGCCTGACGGAAGCGCGCCACGGCCTTGCCTGTGGGTCGGTTTCCACTCTGAGCAAACAGAGCTGCTTGTGCTCACCGCGAATGCGTTGTCCATGCCAATAATACTCCAGCGATTGCCGGGTTTTGATAGCGCTGGCGTCAGTCCCGTCCCCGGGGAATCGGGACCGCGTCTCAACTCTTTGCACCTGGGTGGCGTTCGGTTCGATCCTGAACCCTTTGAGGTTCGTGATAGCGTCTTTTGCAAGCTTACTGGCAAACACTTTCGTCGCCTTGGCCTTTTCTTCGTATGTAGCGGGCGACCGGGTTGGAATCAGGTTGCGCATCCCCGAGCCTATCAGTGCGCGGGCGACCCGCCGCTGCCGACGCTCTTGAACAGCGAGTCAATTTGTCGAGTCTGGCACGCTGCTACTGGATGAATTGACGGATCTCCCAATAAAATGTATTCAATTACAGTCTTCTCCTCCTCCGGCCCTCAGGACCCGTCCACGCTCAAATAGTACCCAGGGTTATCTTGCTTTGACTCAAGAAGCGCGCGACCAATCGAGGCACCTTCCAAAACTCTCCTCAAGTAATCGGTGACGATCCAATCGGCAGCGCTCATTTCATCAAGACCGACCCACGCCATCATGGTGGAACCGACGAAGCCGACGGCCCCTTTGCGCAGATAGGTGCTCGCCAAGGGCCACTGCCCACGCTCTTAGCATGGCTGTCATTAGGTGAAAAGATCTGCGCGCCGTAACAACACATAGTGGCGACCACAGTGGGACGTTTAAGCTGCGGTAAGTGTCTCAGAGTTGCGCTAGTTATCGCTTGACACGGCTTGTCTTTATTTTCATCGAGTTTTTCGAACCCCCAGAACGTTGCGTCCTTTTTATTGCCATGACACTTGATCATGTGCACTCCCGCCGAAAGTCGGTGGCGGGTCCTGGGTAAAGTGTCGGAATCCGGAGGGCAGATCAACGGAGGAAATGTCGGCGCGGGAAAAGCTTGTTGGATGCATTTGTTGCCTCCGCCTTTAGACTCGGTCGTGCAAATGGCGTACTGGTCCTCGTAAAAACTCCCGGCTTTTCGAAGTCCAGCTCATAGCTGTCTCAAGATATTTGAGGAGCCAAGTCGGATCACCCTTACGGTCGGTGTCGCCGCGTTTGACATGTCTGGAATGCGACCGATTACGCGATCCGGAACAACGTACGAGTTTCGATGTCCTGAGGACAAAGGCCTTGAACGACGCGTAAGGATTGTCGGTCCGCACCATTCTATCGTTATCTTCGTCGTCTTCCAATACAGAGTTGGATTGGGAACCTTAAACATTGGCACGACGTCGTCGCCTCCGAAAAGCACGAGGTATTTCGGCTTAGCCGTTTCCATAAATCGTCAATGACCCGTTTTATTTTTGGAGCGGTGGCTTTGCCCGAAACGACTAACGGCGCGCCTTCGGATAATTCATTGTCCTCATCTTCGAAGAATCGTCCACGGCCACGTGCACAGTCTGGATACCGCGGTTCGCATCCGCCTCGATCCAGCGTTTGACTGCGTCTCAATTTTCTCGAGCGCAGCCGGGTCGTATTTGTGTTCGAGATGCCTTTTCACTGTCACGCTCAGTTTGACGGTTGCGCGTTTTGGTAGGGCTAACTGCTTTTTTTTCATAAATGCCTCCAGCTCCTAAGGAACGGCCAAAGAAGTCATTCCGCGATCAGTAAAGCCCATTAAAGGAATGCATTGCAAGACAATTGCCTTGACCCGATGTGCACCGACGCTCCACGCTGTGTTGATGGGAAAAAGAGCACCCTAAGATTATCCGGATCGAGAAAATTATGCCTAAAAGAATCCAAAAACAGACCGGTCTGTATAAGCTTTCGCCTAGTGAACTGGCAAATTTGAACGCGTGGCTCAACCTGCAAAAAACCACGACTGTGCTTCCCGTTTCGCTACCGTCTTCAGCATTGTAAAGAACGGCCAAAGAGGTCATTCCGTGATCAGTACAGGATGCCAAGACCTTGCATTAGAAGACAATTTTCTTGACGACGTTTAGACGGGCGGTCGAACATGTTTCGATGAAAACGAAATCAGCAAAAATCATCCGGATCCAAAACATTATGCCTGCAAAAATACAAAAGCAGACCGGTGTGGATAAGCTTTCTGCTTCCCAAATGGCAAATCTGAACGCATGGCTCAACCTGCCAAAAACTAAGGCAGTGCTTGCTCCAGGACCAAAGCCCAATGTCGGAGGAGGTCAGTAAGAACGCCTGAGTTGACGTGCCCCGGTTCTAGCCCCTGTTTCTCCCGTAACTCCAAAGAAGCCTCTGCGACAATTGAAGTCGCTTCTTCCGTTATCAGCGCTGTGCTGGAGTCGGAGGCGGACGTGAACTAGATTCGTTGGGTTTGGGCCATTGACACGTGCAGGCGCCAAAGAGAACACCGATCGTTAGGAATGCTGCGACGGTTAGGACCCGAATGTTTTTTTGGTAATCGTAGAGTCATGTTGATCTGTAGCGCGAACATTTAGTCTGCGCGGAAAAAGCCTGATAACTCTGATAAAAGGCGTAGCTCATAGTCGAGAGCGTGCGCCTCACTTCGGCGCGAGCGAGGCGACGATTTTTTCGAAGCGCGGATCGCCACGCAGCGGGTCCCAAAACGGCAGCAGTTTCAATTGGCCGTAGTTGAGTCGGGCTCGGGGGACGGACGGCGATGGCAAGCTGCTCGCAGGCGAGATCTTTATCACCAGCCCATGCAGCGATCATCGCGAAGTATTTGACCATAGCGATTCCGTTAATTGCATCTTTTTCCACGGGAAGAAGCTCAACTGCACGCCGGCCTTCCCGCAGCGCTTCCTCTTTCCGTCCCAGGCCAGCGTCGATCAAACCCAGCACGCAGAGCGCCGGGCCGTAGCTTTCGGGAGCTTGAAGGATCTTCTGCTGCTCCGCGCGCGCCGCAGTGAAAGCTGCACGTGCGCCTGCGTCATCTTTCGTCATGCGGGCGATAACACCTTCCATGAACGACCGACTGAAATGAACGGTCTCGTCGGTTAAGGCCGGGTTTTCACCGGCTGCGATCACGGCATTTCTTGCGGCAGCGGCATCGCGTTCGGCCAGTGCGTAAAAAAGCCAATACTCGGCGATGTCTCGAGTGGCAGCGGGATTTGTGGCCCGAATTGAATCGACCATTTGATGCAACGGGCGCGGATCAGCTTTCCAATAGAAATCCACGGCTGCGAGCTCGAGTTTGATATCGACATCATTTGGCTCGATAGCCAACGCGCGGTCCAAAACCGATTTTTGCTCGGCGAAACGGCGCAGAAGACGATAACTGAGCGCAATCTGCTGCAGCATGTAGCTGTTGCGCGGATCGAGATCAATGGCGCGCTCCAGGCTACGCACCGCCTCTTCTTGTTTGCCTTGGCGACGCTCGATGTAACCCTTCAGCTCGAAAACACTGGCATTATTAGGCAAGGTCTTGGCGGCGACTTCCAATTCGGCCAGAGCGGCGTCGTAATCGAGGTAGCCTTGATAAAGGTTTTGGGCGCGTGCGAGGTGTGCTTCACCCGCATCTGGACGGAGGCGAAATGCCGCCTCAATTGCCGCTTCAGCTAATGCCAGCCGAGCAGGCGTATGGTCGTGACCGAGAAAGTAAAGGAGGTCGTGAGTCGAGGCGAGCAGGCAATACGCTTTGAAAAATGATGGATCACGCGCGACAGCCTGGTTCAGCAGATCAGCCGCCTCCAGCAAATTCGCTTTCGCATTCCGTGCTCGCAAGAAGATCTTTGGCTCGAGCGTAGAGTTCGAAGGCGGTGACGTCATTTGTGGGGGCTTGCTCAATCGCAGTCTTTTCGCGTGCCGAAAGGCTGGCCTGCAATTGGCTGGGCAATCGAAGTCGCGATCTCACTTTGAATCGCGAATACATCAGCAAGGTCGCGGTCGTAACTCTGCCCCCAAAGCGTCCGATTGGTAGACACATCGATCAACTGGGCGTTGACGCGCACCCGATTACCCGCTCGCTGGACACTACCTTCCACTACACGCGCGACACCGAGTTGATGGCCGATCTTGTGCAGATCGCGCGCGGCTCCGCTCTTGTATTGCATCACGGAGGTGCGGTTGATCACTTTCAGATCGGCGAGGCTGGCCAGGCGGGTTAAAATTTCATCCTGCACGCCGTCGGCGAAATAGACGTTATCCGGATCAGGGCTCAGGTTTTCAAACGGAAGCACTGCAATGCTTTTGTCGGCTGCGGGATTCAAAGCCGCATTTTCGACTCGCGATCGATATGCGAGGAAAAGTGTAGACATGCCGAAAACGACGGCGGTTGCGACTGCGAGAGCGGCGCGCGTGCGTCGCACGCTGCGTGCCTCCGGGGAGCAACGTTGCAGGCGCGCTGCTAACTCGCGGGTGCCGGGGCGCGAGGCCGGTTCGAATGCGAGCATCGATTCGAGCAGCGATTTCAGGCGATGCGGGACATGCGCTGCTTTGAGTTGTTCGACGGGAAGCGCATTTGATTTTTGAGCGCGGTGGATCTCCGACAAGGTATGGCCGGCAAATGGCGTTTTTCCGGTAAGCGCAAACCAGAGCGTTTCGCCTAACGAGTAAATGTCGGAGCGCACGTCGAGCGCAGAATGTTCAAATTGTTCCGGGCTGGCGAATGCCGGGGTACCGACGAATCTGTCATGGGTCAGCGACTTCGGATCCGTTGCCGTGTGAAAAGCTTTGGCCAAACCGAAATCGATTATTTTTACCACCGGAATCCCGCTCTTGCGGAGCGCGCGTATTCTACTTCGCTTAGACCGAGCTTGATCGCTCCCCATCACTTCGGGGTCGTCCGCATTTACGAGCATCAGGTTTGCTGGCTTTAAATCGCGGTGGACTAACCCGTGTTTTTCTGCGGCGGCCAGGGCCGAGGTGACTTGCTGTGCAATTCCGATGGTGGAACGCGCATCGAGTGGCCCGGCGCGGTGAACGCGTTCATCGAGGGTCTCGCCCTCGATTAATTCCATCGCGTAAAAGTATTGGCCTGTCTCAAGGCGCATTCCGAATTGGTAGACGGTGGCGATGTGTTCGTGTCGCAGTGCTGCAGCCGCGCGTGCTTCGCGGACAAAGCGTTCGCGGGCGTCGGCGCTTCGCTCAGCGATATCGGTTTTAATGATCTTTAAGGCGACTTTGCGCTCGGAGCGACGTGTCGGTGGCGCGATAAGTAACGCCCATCGCTCCACGGCCAAGCTCGCAGAAACTTCCGTCCGCGTGACAATCGATTTCATACACACCAAAGCGCGTGCCGCCCCCGAGAGCGTCCGGGGTTGAATCTTGCACCGTTTCTTCTTCGCTGCCGATTCCGGCCTGCAATAGACAGAACATGCAGCCGCCTCCGCCACCGAATGTTTCCTCAAGCGCAGCGCCACAGGTCGGACAGGTCGAATCTGCTGCGAGGAAGGTTGCATTTGTTTGGCCTAAGTCGCGAGCTTAGTTAGGCGAGATCGAGGCAACGATTGCCCGATTTTCCGCTCAATCTCTTCTTGAGCCTCGGGGGACATGTGGAGGTACCTTACAACACCTTTCATAAACTCGCTGCCAGGCTATGTCGAGAATAAAGCTGGTGATAGCTCGTGTCCAAGCACTGCCTAGTGTGCCTGAACGGGTTGATGCACCGGAGGCTTTTTTGCGGATCGCAACACTAAATCGTCTCCTATGACAATGAGTTCACCGTTAAATGGCGCCGACGGTTTGATTGGAAACAGCGGTCGTAACACCGCAGATGCTTGCCATGCAAACATAAGCGCAATGAGTATAGCCACTGCTGCACACTTTATGTTCATGGAAGTTCAAACTCCCTTCCCAGATTAATTTCCTCTGCGATCAAATTTTCGGCGCGAATGTCTGTTTCCTCTGCCGTTTCAACACGGGCCCACTCTGCTTTAATCGCTTCGCCAACTGCGATCGGTAATCCCGTATCCAAATCGTAAACGATAAAAGTTTTCATGATTCAAATTTCCTTTCAGTTGTTTGTGATTTTGATCTCCACTGACGTACTTCGGGAGATCCGGCGCGATATTGCAGAAAATTTTGGAAAGAAATTTATCGACTCGCAGAAGGCAGTGAAGCCGCCCAGTTAATAGGAAGGTTGCGCCTATTCTTACGACGCAATGGAAGGCCAGACTATAAGGCAGGTGAATGCACGCTCGGCTACCGCGCGGCTAAGACGCGGCACAAATATCGCAGTTCTTCGTCCACGTCTTCGGTTTGAAACACCGTATCGCGCACGACTTCGCGAAGAATCGCGCGATAACGCTTGCGCAATCGAGCAACATCGCTGCGCAATGTCGCGACTGGCCGATGCGTTCGTTGTGCCATCTCTTCGTACGGGATCGCCGATTCTTCGGTGGCTGAAAGATATGGCATCAAATGGCTGAGCAGGTCCGCTTTGCCGGCGAGCGCACACTCTTCCGTCAGCCGATCCAGAGCCTGCCGCAAAAGCAAGGCTGCCCATTCACGATCGTAGACTTCCTCCGGTTGCCATTTTGTTTCTCGCGCAATTTGCGCCTCCGCCTCTGCGGTAGCTTGATCGTCCAGGTTCATCAGGATCGTGCCGCCGCCGCGTTTCAAGGCGCGTCCACGATCGTGTACATCGGCGGCGAAATGTTTTAGTGTGCCGAGGAGAAAAGAACGGAACCGTCCCTTCTCGCGGTCGGCGCGTGCGTAGGCACGAGTTTCGATCAGGTCAGCAAAAAAGCCCTGGATCAAATCGCGCGCATCCTCTGCGCCACATCCTTGTCTGCGTAAGAAGGAATAGAGCGGACGCCAATAAATTTGGCATAGCTCCGACAGTGCATTGAATGCGTGAGCGGAAACCGTGGCTGAATTTCCCGCTTCGAGGACTATTGACCAACGAGTCGAGGCGAATGATTCATACCGACTTTCCGCCTCGCCGCGAGGGGGGGTCGGCGATGTGTTCACGTGTGAACGACAATAGAGTAACAGGCTGATTAGTGGCAAGACATAAGCAATATGAGATAGACTGAGGATAGGAATGATCTCGCTGCAGAAACGTTTCCTGTTCGTTCACATTCCAAAAACAGCCGGTAACTCGATTCAGAGTGTGCTGCGCGATTACTCGGAGGATCAACTCGTTGCTCTACGAAAGGAGCAGGACGGGATCGAGCGGTTCGGACTTCGCAATCCAAATTACAAGATCAAGAAACACTCGACGCTGAGCGAGTATCACGATGCTTTGGGGAACGAGCAATTTCGCGATCTGTATAAGTTCACCTGCGTGCGGAATCCATGGGATCGAATGGTGTCGTATTATTTCACGCCCACGCAAAATCCCGAAACCTGGAACCGGAAAAAATTCCGCGGGATAATCTCCACAGCTGTCTCCTTGACGGACTATCTGCGACTGGACGACGGCAAAGACGATCCTTTCGACAACGTCGATTACATCATGCGGTTTGAAAGTCTGACCGACGACTTTCGTGCTGTGTGCACGGCGATTGGCATTTCGCCACCGACCCTACCGCAATACAACCGCTCAAATCGCGAGCATTATTCAAAATATTACGATGATGAACTTCGCGAATTAGTGCGCACCCGGTTCGCTACCGAGATAGAGCGATTTAATTACGCGTTCGAAGAGCAATGAACGCAAAATGTGCTACGCGGATGCGGCGCCGCGCGTGAGTTTTGGCCCGTCTTTCGTGTCGCGCACTTCCCAGCCGAGTGCAGAGATCCGCTCGCGCAGTTCGTCGCTGTGTTTCCAATTCTTTTCGCGGCGTGCGTTCTCGCGTTGTTGTGCGAGCTGCGCCACTTCGTCCGGAATGGCGGCGTCAACTGCAGCTTCGAGATCAAGAACGGTGTTGACCTGGTTCCACCAGTCCAGCCATGCACTTGCCGAAGCCGCGTCCATTTCGTTTTGATCCATCGCGCGATTGGTTTGGCGAATCGATTCGAATAGAAAACCGAGCGCACCAGAAATATTGAGATCGTCATCGAGGGCGTCTCCAAAAGCAGTCCCTGGACGTTGGGCGTTGGACGTTCGGAGTCGGGCGTCTCCGCTTTTTGCGATTTGTCTTAGCCGCGCCAGCCACTCATCGATTCGGGCTAACGACTCGCGGGCCTCATTCATTCCTTCCCATGTGAAATTCAACGGCACGCGATAGTGCACACGCAAAAGCGCATAGCGGAGCTCGCGTCCGGTGTAACCTTTAGCCAGAACATCCGGGACGGTATAAAAATTGCCTAACGACTTTGCCATTTTCTGGCCGTCCACCAGCAGATGCGCGCAGTGCAGCCAGTAATTCACGAACTTCTTTCCGGTCACGCCTTCGCTCTGTGCAATCTCGGCTTCGTGATGCGGGAAGATATTATCGACGCCGCCGCAGTGGATGTCGATTTGATCGCCCAGCAACGCCATGGACATTGCGCTGCACTCGATGTGCCAGCCTGGACGGCCGGGTCCCCAGGACGAATCCCATTTCACGTCGCCGTCCGCTTCGTCCCAGGCTTTCCACAACGCGAAATCACCGATGTGTTCCTTGTCGTATTCGTCATGCTTCACGCGCCCTGTCGATTGCAACTGCGTGAGATCGAAGTGCGCGAGCTTTCCGTAATCCGGAAACTTGTTGATGCGAAAGTAAACTGATTTGTCGTCCGCCTGGTAAGCGAGCCCTTTTGAAATCAGCGCACTGATCATTTCGATCATTCTGTCGATGTAACGTTGGTCGGTCGCGGCCGGATATTCGTCCGCGCGCTTGATCCGCAACGTGTGGGCGTCTTCGAAGAAGGCGTCTTTGAATTGTTCTGTGAACTTTTCCAGCGGAACGCCGGCCTCGCGCGCGCCGCGAATGGTCTTGTCCTCCACATCCGTGATATTCATCACGCGATGCACCTTGTATCCGCGCAGTTCCAACTGCCGCTGAAGCAGATCTTCGAAGATGTAGGCGCGAAAATTTCCAATATGCGCCCGGCTGTAAACAGTCGGACCGCACGTGTACATTCTGATTGGACGCACCGTCGGATCGCGTGGCTCGAATTCCTCAATTTCGCGCGAGTAGGTATTAAAAAAGCGCAACGCCATGTGCAGTACGGTAGCGGCGGTTCACCTGAACCGCCACGGCGGTTGAGGTCAATCGCCGCTACCGAGTATATCCACCGTGGCGATGGCGATTGCGGCGATGCCTTCGCCTTGTCCGATTGCGCCGAGTTTTTCGTTCGTCGTCGCTTTCACGCTCACGTCGGACTCGCTTATACCGATTGCTGCCGCAACTTGTTGTCGCATCGCCGGAACATGCGGCGCGAGTTTGGGTGCCTCGGCAATCACCGTTGCATCAACATTGACGATCCGCGCGTTTTTCTCTGCTAGCAAATTACCGACGCGCTTCAAAATCTCCATGCTGCTGATGCCGCGGATCGACTGGTCGGTGTTTGGAAAATGCTGGCCAATATCGCCGGCGCCGATCGCGCCAAGTAGCGCGTCTGCGATCGCGTGCGAGAGAACGTCGGCGTCTGAGTGTCCCTCAAGTCCGCGCGCGTGAGCGATCTCGAGGCCGCCTAATATCAGTTTCAGTCCGTCGGCGAGACGATGGATGTCGTAACCGATGCCGGAGCGGATCATGGGCTTAGCCTAACGGGGTACTGAACCGTTAAAGCGGCGTCAAGCCGCCGCACTCCAAAGCGCGCTGCGCGCGCGAAAAATTTGCCATTCATCACAGTTTCAAATCGATCAGACCGTTTGACGCGACGATGCTGTATTTGTCTTTCATGTTCTCGCGCGGGCGAAGATCGACAGTTCCACCGGCGTTTTCAACCAGGAGCAAACCAGCGGCGATGTCCCACAAACTAATTCCCGTTTCAATGTATGCGTCGAAACGCCCGCACGCCACGTAAGCCATGTCGAGCGCGGCGCTTCCGAGCACGCGGCACTTGCGCACGCGATGAATCATTTGCTGAAGCAGAGGGAAATTCGTGTTGATCGTCTCTCCGGTTTTGGCGAGACCGATTGAGATTACGGCTTCGGCGAGCTCCGCGCGATCGCTCACATGGATCGGAGCTCCGTTCAGTGTCGAAACCTCGTCTCGTTGTCCAGTCCACATCTCATTGCGAATCGGGTCGTAGATCACGCCAACGACGAGTTGCTTGTGCAGGCGCAGCGCAATGGAAACGCAAAAATGAGGAATGCCGTAGAAATAATTCACCGTTCCATCCAGCGGATCGACAATCCATTGATGGTCGCTGGATTGATCTCCCACGATCCCTTCTTCGCCGTACAGCGCGTGTGCGGGAAATTCCTCGAGAAGCAATTTGCCAATTAACTCCTGCGCCTGAACATCGATCTCGAGTTTGATGTCGTGCGCCGCGAATGCCTTGACGCGCCGCGGACCCTGGAAATTTTCGCGTAATAATTTACCGGCAGCGCGGGCGGCGTTCTCCGCTGCATGGAGATAATGCTTCATCGGGAAGCATTACGTCGCACAAAGAATGCAAAGTGCACGATTGAAAACCGAATTTGTCATGCTGAGCGAAGCGAAGCGGAGTCGAAGGATCCCGCGGAGCAGCCATTAAAGTTTTGCCGCGGGGTTCCTCGACTGCGCTCGGAATGACAGCGCGTACAAAAGAAACCGGGAGGGAAATAAATTTCTCCTCCCGGGTTGAAGTTAGGGTTGTGACCCCGAAGAAATTCGGGGCCGTTAACACAGCGACGGGCTCAGTGCCTCTTTTTCTTCGCTGTTTTTTTCTTTGCTGCTTTTTTCTTTGCCATCGACTAATTCCCCCCTTTCAATCCGCAACGCGCGGGGCATTGTGAAGAGTTGGGAATGACTTCACTTATGTGCGTTCAGTAATCATCACATTTTTTTTGTCAAACTTTTTTGTTGCGAATTTGAAAAAAATTTTCACCAGCTCGCGCGCGAGAAATGTTTTTGGCGCGCGAAAAATTTTCTCCGTTTCGCCATTACGAAACAGAATCAGTAATTCATTTTCGTCGGTTTCCATTCCGATACGCGCATCGTTCGCGACGATGATATCGCAATTCTTTTCACGCAGTTTTTTCGTGGCATTCGCTTCGAGGTGATCCGTTTCAGCGGCGAATCCAACAAGAAGAAATTTGCGATCTGGTCGTCGGCCTAACGATTGGAGAATGTCGCGCGTCGGAATTAGTTCGAGTGAAACTTGAGCGGCGCACTTTTTGATTTTAACTGGCGATACTTCAACCGGCTTGTAATCCGCCACCGCAGCACAAAGAACGCAAACGTCCGAGCTGTCCGCGTGTTGATGAACGGCGTCAAACATTTCGTCACTTGTCGAAACGGAAATGAATTTGGTATTGCGCGGCGGCGCGAGATTGACCGGACCGGAAATGAGAATGACGTCGTGTCCAGCATCCAATGCTGCGTTTGCGATGGCGTAGCCCATTTTCCCGGACGAACGATTGGAGATGTAACGAACTGGATCGATCGGTTCGCGTGTCGGACCGGCGGTGATGAGGAATGTCACGCGATCAGTTTGTCGTGCCGGGTAAGAAGAAATTCCGCGCGGAACGCGATCTCGTTCACTTTCCATAACCGGCCGAGTCCTTCGTATCCGCACGCCAGCATTCCATCTTCCGGGCCGATGAATTCTACGCCGCGCGCTTTGAGTTTTTCCACGTTCTCCTGCGTCGCTGGATGCGCCCACATTTTTCCATTCATCGCTGGTGCGATCAGGATCGGCGCGCGGGTGGCAAGCGCTATGGCCGCGAGCGGATGCCCCGCCAGTCCCTGCGCGAGCTCGGCAATTATGTGCGCAGTAGCAGGCGCGATCAGCAGCAGATTCGTGCGATCGGCAAGATCAATGTGGCCCGGTCGCCAGCTTTCTTTTTCATCGAAGAAGCTCATGGTCACCGGATTTTTCGACAGCGTCTGTAACGTGAGCGGCGAAATAAATTCGGTCGCGTCGTGTGTCATCACCGCGAAAACTTCGTGACCTTGTTTGACCAGCAGACTGGCAAGCTCTGCGGATTTGTATGCGGCGATCGATCCAGTGACACCGAGCACGACTGATTTCCTGCCAGCGGGAATGTTTACCACTTTTCGGGGATTGCTTTTCTCCAACTTACGTCTGGAACTTTTCTCCATGGCAGCCATATCGGTCAATTTGGCGTCAGCCGCCTGCTCAAGAACGTTTCAGCAGACATGATGTTGCGGACGTTTTCGAGATCTTCTTCGACTGAACCGCTGACGATAGTGTAACGGTAATCGCGCCATAATTCCATTTCTCGCGCGGCGGTGGCGAGACGCGACTCGATCTGCTGCTCCGTTTCGGTTCCGCGTTTCATCAATCGCCTCCGCAACTCTTCAACCTCAGGAGGCATTATAAAGATGTCCGCCAACGCCTGCCGAACAATCGGATCGTCGGAATTGCGGATGGTGGCGGCTCCTTGCGTGTCGATGTCGATCAGGACGTCGACGCCGTTTTTCAGATTCGACAGCACAGGCTCACGCAACGTGCCGTAATAATCCCCGTGGACCTGTGCGCGCTCCAGAAAATCGCCCTGTTCCAGTTTTGCGAGAAAATCTGCGTGTGAAAGAAAGTGATAATGCATGCCGTCAATCTCGCCGCCGCGTGGCGCTCGCGTCGTGCAGGAGACGGAATAAAAAGAGTTCCCGGTTTTTCTCAGGGCTTGAACGACAGTAGTCTTTCCCGCGCCCGATGGAGCGGAAATGACGAAGAGAATTCCGTGCCGGCTGAATTTCATTAGCTTGTCATTCTGAGCGAAGCGAAGAATCTCACACCACTTCTTTCTTCGCTCACTACGCGAATATTCAGAGATGTTTCGCTTCGCTCAACATGACAAATGGAGCGCTCGCTTCAGATCGCGATCGGTTGTGCGGCGCGATTCGGGTCCCATTTGGGCCAAAGGATTGCTTACTCAAGGTTTTGAATTTGCTCGCGGATCTTCTCTAATTCGGCCTTGCAGCCGATGACGCGTTGGGAGATTGCCGCGTCATTCGCTTTCGCTCCGAGCGTGTTGAGTTCCCGGAAAATCTCCTGTGTGATGAATTCAAGCGTGCGCCCAACAGGCTCTTTGCTGCGCAAATGATGGGCAAATTGAGCAAGATGGCTCTCAAGTCGTGTCAGCTCTTCCGATACATCAGCGCGATCGGCGAAAAATGTAATCTCTTTCAAGACGCGCTCGTCCTCGTTCGGCAGCGGTAGCCCCGCTTTTTGTATCCGGTCCAGCAGCGCCGCGCGGTATCGTTTCACCACATCGGGATGCAGTGCCCGGACTTCCTTCAGTTTTTTTCGGATTGCTTTGAGACGGTGAATCAAATCCTTGGCCAGATGTTTACCCTCGCTTTCCCGCATTTTTATCAGATCTGCGAGGGCCGCGCGCAGAGCACGTTCGACTGCCGGCCATGTGCCTTCGGGATCCAGCGCTTCTTCCGGGAACCGCATTACGCCAGGCGCTTGGAGGATGGTGGCGATGGTGATTTCACCCGGCGCATTCAATTCCTTTTGCAATGAGCGCATCGCCTCGTGATACGAACGGGCGAGTTCCGTGTTGAGCGCGAGCGTCCGCGCGCCGTTCGCGCCGCTGTGCAGACTGACAGTCGCGTTCGTGCGACCGCGCGAAATATTTTCGTTGATTGTCTGGCGAATGCGCGGCTCGAGCTCAACGAGATCGCGCGGCAAATTAACCACGACGTCGCTCTGTTTCCGGTTCACGGAATTTAGCTCGACAGTAAATTTTGTTCCGTCGTGATCGGTCTCGCCACGACCGTATCCAGTCATGCTTCGCATATCTCAGTGCAAAGCTTATCGCAGAGAAACGTAAACGTTTCAACGTTCAACCCTGACTGGAAACCACAGCGCGGCACGTGAATTGAAAAGCGCCACGCCATCCGTTATGGACGCCCGTGAATCACTGGCAAAAGGAGATCGTCGCGGCGGTCATCTTTGCTATCACGTATGTGCTGATCAGTGGGCGACAGCTCAAGATTTTGCCTTTGAACCGGCCAGCTGCTGCTTTGTTCGGAGCGGTATTGATGGTTTCGACTGGCGTGATGACGCCGGAGCGCGCGTATCGCGCGGTTAACTACGATACGCTGGTCCTGTTGCTCGGAATGATGCTGATCTCGTCGTATCTTTACCTCGCCCACTTTTTCGAATGGGCGGCTGACATCGTCCTGAAGTTCTCGCACACGCCGCAACGACTGTTGCTTTTTCTGACGTTTACGTCGGGGATCCTGTCCGCGCTGCTTGTCAACGATACGATCTGTTTGATGCTGACGCCGTTGGTGGTTGCAGTCATCCGCCGCGGTAAACTTCCGCTGCTGCCGTTTCTCATTGCACTGGTAACCAGCGCCAATATCGGCAGCGTGGCGACACTGGTGGGAAACCCGCAAAACATGATCATCGGGCATTTTTCGCGCATCCCGTTTTCCGAATTCGCCCGATCGCTCGCGCCTGCGGCGCTCGTTGGACTGACGATCAATTTTGGGATTGTGAGTTTCGGTTTTCGCAAAGTGCTGCGCGAGGCTGCGATCAGCCGGGAACCTCATCCGATTCAGAAGCTCGATCGCGGTCTGTTCGCGATCGTGTGCATCGTTTTTGTGTCGATCTTCGTCTGTTTTCTTGCCGGATTAAACCTGGCATGGACAGCGCTTGCCGGCGCGGCGCTGGTCATGGTGCTCGCGCGCCGCGACACGCATGAGGTCCTCAAGCTTGTCGATTGGCATTTACTTGTCTTTTTTGCGGCGTTGTTCGTCGTGGTCGAGGGGCTCAGCGACACGGGGTTACCCGATGCGATTTATCGCCATCTGCAGCCGATATTCGGGGCGCACGCGACAGCGCAAGCTTGGAATTTGAGTTGGTTCTCTGTGGCAGGATCGAACATTTTTTCCAACGTGCCGTTTGTTCTTATGGCCGGAAAATGGATTCCGCATTTCGCCGATCCTGCGCTGATGTGGAAAGTGCTCGCCCTGGCGACGACCTTCGCCGGCAATCTTACAATTGTCGGTTCGGTTGCTAACATGATCGTTGTGGAATCCGCGCGGGAACATCTCGAAATTGGCTTCTGGGATTACGCGCGGTTTGGCATTCCCATTACCATTCTAACTACCGTTGCCGGGACCTTCGTGCTGCTCATGTTGCACTGAGAGATTACCCGTCGTTCCGATGAGCGCGTCGAGAGCGCGCCGGTGAGGCGAAGGCATTGCGACCTCTTCGATCGATCCAAACCAGTGTTGTCCGGCAGCGAGTCGCTTTATCGCAGGGCGACGATACACAGAGAGCGTGACTCGATGATGGGTGAACGGAAACACGGACTCATAAACCGGGCGGAGCTGGAAACGCGACCGTTCCAAAGCAATCAATAACGAGCGGCGGCAAAATCCACATGCCGCGCCAACGCTGGCGGGATTGCTCGAGCAGAATCCGGCCGCGCCTAACGATTAATGCATGCGTTTCGATGAGTTGTTTCGTTGTCGGGTCGCGACTTCCTTACGGGGAGTGCAGCGGGATTTTTTGCGCGGCAAAACGTTTTAACCGGGCATACATTGCATTTCGGCTTCCGGGCGACGCAAATAAGCGCGCCAAGATCGAGGAGTGCAGAGTTGAAAGTCGCAGCATCGGATTTCGGGAGAAGACTCGCTGCGTGCTGCCAAAGCATCCGCCGTCCCGGACTAGAATCGATTGATTGGCGCAAATTGAAAAGCCGGGCCACAACGCGACCGGTGTTCGCTTCGACGATCGGAACCGATTGATTAAAGGCAAAGCTGGCTACGGCATGGGCTGTGTATTTCCCGATTCCGGAAAGCTGTCGCATTTGCTCGATTCCCCGCGGAAAGTCTCCGCCATGTCGATCCAGAACCGCTTTTGCTGTGGCGTGGAGATTTCGCGCGCGAGCGTAATAGCCGAGGCCTTGCCAAGCGCAAAGCACCTCATTTTCCGAAGAGCGCGCCAGTGAACCGAAATCGGGAAATCTGCGTAGCCACTTGTGATAATAAGGGATCACGGTGGCCACCTGAGTTTGCTGTAGCATGAACTCGGAAACGAGGATTGCGTACGGATCGCGGGTCCGGCGCCAAGGGAGATCGCGGCCACGCCGACGATACCAGCGAACAAGAGAGCGGCGAAAAACGGGAAGGTTTTCTGGCGATGTCACGGTGTGGAAGCGAACGTCCAACGCTGAACGCTGAACGTCCAATGCCGAATTCAGAGTTGAGCATTGGGCGGTGAGCGTTGAGCGTTGAGCGTTCGGCGTTTTCCGAAATGAATTCTTACACTCATCTACTTTCGCCTGAGCAAGTGAGAAAGCTTCGCGATTTGCTCGAGGAGTCAGGATTCGAGTTCGCGCCGAAGGATTGGACCATTTTTTTTGCGCAAAAGAACAAGTTAAGCGTGGCGGTCTACGAGAAAGGACCAAAGGTGCTGGTGCAGGGTCGGGGAATCGAGGAGTTCGTCCAATTTGAATTGGAGCCGAAAGTTCTCGGCGAAGCGAAGCTCGGCTATGAAGAAGTGCACTCGCCCGAAATGTTCGAGCCGCATTTCGGTGTCGACGAAAGCGGGAAGGGCGATTTCTTCGGCCCCTTGGTTATATCGGGGGTCTACGTTGATCGTGGTATCGCGCGGAAGCTTCTCGACGGTGGCGTGGTGGACAGCAAGCGGATCGGCTCCGATGCGCGGATTCGCGCGCTGGCGGACACGATTCGGAAAACTTCACAAGGTCTGGTGGAAATAGTTCTGATCGGCCCGGCCAAGTACAACGAGTTATACGAAAAGTTCGATAATTTGAATCGGCTTCTCGGATGGGGGCACGCACGGGTGATTGAGAATTTACTGGCCCGAAAGCCAGGCTGCCCGCGGTCTTTATCCGATCAGTTCGCCGACGCACGCATAATCAAGGAGTCATTGATGAAGCACGGGCGTAATATTGTTCTTGAACAAAGGCCGCGAGCGGAATCTGACATCGCCGTGGCGGCGGCATCGATCATAGCGCGGGAGGGATTCATCAATTGGCTCGAACGCAAAGGCAAAGAAGTCGGTATGCGCTTGGAACGCGGCGTGTCTCCCGGGGTGAAACAGACTGCAAAAAAGCTAGTCGAATTGAACGGGCCGCAGGCGCTGCGCGATGTGGCGAAAGTCCATTTCCGCACCGCGCACGAGATTGCTCCGCAATATTATGCCGCGCCGCCACCTCGCGAAGAGTGGCGACGGCGCACCTCGCCTAGCGTTACCAACTGAAGCGTTGAAGTTCCCAATTCAAAAAATTGCGTTTTTGTGCTTCATTTTGGCCACCGGAGGAGTCACAAGGAACGAATACTAAAATAGATATGGCGAAATTAACCAAGCGCGACATTGTGGTGTCGATCAGCAATCAGACCGGGATGGTTCAGCACCAGGTCTTCGATGTGGTGCAAAAGACCCTCGATAAAATCACCGATAGCCTGGCGAACAATATTCCGGTTGAGTTGAGAAACTTCGGCGTATTCCTCCCGCGCCTTACCAGACCGCGGATCGGACGAAACCCTAATCAACCTGGGAGCAGTTTCGTAATTCCGCCGCGTGCGACGGTGAAGTTCAAGGCGGGTAAAATCATGCGGCAACGCGTGGAAAAGCTCTCCAGGCAATTAAAAGAGGCGGAAGAGCGAAAGGTTAGCGCAGAGGTCGGCGCACACGCTGGCGAATAACTGGATCTGATCGGACGATTGTGAACCCTGCGACCTAGATTCGCAGAAGGGATCGTCCCTTCTCACGAGTCACGAGAGCAAACTCTGGATCGTTTTCTCCAAGCGCTCAAAGTTAATTGGCTTCGTCAGATGTTCAGCGAACCCTGCTTCTCTAGCTTGATTGATATCCTGTTCGCTGCCAAAACCACTCAAAGCGATCCCAGGTAAACTTGTGTTGAGCCGCACCTCGCGCATTAACTCGTAGCCGCTGCGATCGGGCAATCCGATGTCGCTGATGAGCAGGTCGAATTCTTGTGTGCGCACTTTCTCGGCAGCCTGCTCTGCGGAATGGGCGACAGTTATCTGATAGCCGCGACGTTCCAACATTCTCTTCATGCCGAGACAGGTGTCGTAATGATCGTCAACCAGCAGGACGCGCCGGTGATTTGCAACGGCGGCATCCGGTTTCCGATCAGTTGGTCGGTCCTCCCCGTGCCCATCGCGTTGAATAGGGCTTTCAATGGTGTCTAGCTCGACGGTAAAAACAGCGCCCTGATTTTTTCCGGAGCTTTGGACGCGAATCTGTCCGCCGTGCGCGTCGATCAAGGTCTTGGAAATCGTTAGACCGAGGCCGAGGCCTCCAAACCGACGGGTGATATCACTTTGCCCCTGTTCAAAAGCGTCAAAGATTTTGTCGATCGTCCCGGATTCAATGCCAATGCCGGTGTCGGTAACGCGCACCTCGATTTTGTCCGGCGCCGGATTCAGGGTTTCGATGGTAATGCGCCCTTTTTCCGGGGTGAACTTGACGCTGTTCTTGATCAGGTTCCAAAAAACCTGCTGCAAGCGTGCTGGATCCCCTTCCACGTAGGTACGAACCGCGCGAAGTGCAAAGTTCACTTCGAGGTCTTTTGCCTCGATTTCGGCACGGCATATTTCGTAAGCGCGCTGGAGGATTTGATGGATGGAAATCGGTTCGAAGCTTAGTTGGAGTTTGCCTTTCGAGATGCGAGTGATGTCGAGCAAATCGTCGATGAGGCGTGCTTCCAATTCCACATTTCGGCGGACGACTTCAAGCGCTTCTTTGACGGGCTTGGAATCCGGCACCTCGGCTTCGAGTTCCCCCACCATGGCGATCACAGGCGTGAGAGGACTGCGCAACTCGTGAGATAGTTGTGCCAGGAACTGGTCTTTCGCTGCGTTCGCGGCAATCAACTCCTGACGCAGCGTGACATCGCGCGTCTTTTCTTCTACCAGATAAAGCACGCCTTGAACGGTTTCCTTTGCGCCTTGCAATCGGAGCAGGTTGATGTCGAGGAAATGCGTGACGCCTGACTTATTTTTCAACGGGTGTTCGATCAGTTGAAACGGCGTTCCAAAGTTAAGGACCCGTTCGACTGCCCCTGGAGGCGCAATTCTTACATCATCGCAGCTGATTTCTGTAATGTCGCGACCCGGCGGCAGATCGCCGAAACGTTCAGCCATCCGGGCAAATGCATCATTGGCATGCAGAAACCGGCGAGAAACAGGATCAACTAGAGCGATACCGCCAGGCATGTTCGCCAGCATCTTCTCGTTGAAAATGACCTCACGCTCGAGTTGCTGCTTTGATTCCAGTTGCCGTTCGTAGAACCGGCTGCCCATCCAGGCGAACACACCCGTCAGAACAACCAGCCAGGCGGTTAAGACCGTCATTCGCCCGAGAAGATCATGAACCGGTTTGTACGCTACGGAGAGCGGTTGCTCCACTAATGCCGCCCAACCGGTCGATTCAATGCGGCTGAAGGAATAAAGGTTGTTGCGGTATTCGAAGTGTCCACTCCTGTTTTTGCCGATTTTGTTGAGTAACTCGCTGCTCTCAGGCGCCGTCGTATTCGGATTTGGCTTGAATTCATTTGAGAAAAGCGCTGCACCCTTTTGGTCGAGGACCTGGAAAACGAAGTGGTCGGAAAAGTCGATAGCGGACAATCGCTTGCCAATTCTCTCTATAAGAACCGAGTCGCCGACGAATCCAAGAAGTGTCCTGTCAGGGGAGCGAATAGCGGCGACAATGTTGGCTACAAGGCGGTTATCGGAGAACCTGGGATGTATCGACGACACGATCGGTTGCTCCGAAGCAGTCGCTTCTTCACGCCAATCATTCGCCCCAAAGTCTTTGCCGACCATCTCTGGCGTGGTGGGAATTGACGCGAGCAAAGTGCCATCCGGTCCAGCGAGGAACATCCCATCAACGTTTGGATGGGAATAGAAAGCGGAGTTGACCCACTGTTGGGCGGCGGCGGCAGGACTTGGCGAACTGAAAATCCGGGCGACCTCAGGAAGGCTCTCGTAATAGTTTATAATTTCGCTGCTACGGCTGAGATCGGTTCTGACCACGTGCCCGAGCAATTGCACCAGCGTTTGCCGGTCTCGCAAAATGCGTGATTCCAATGTGTCGCGGAGGATGGTGTACGAAACGATCAGCGTCAGGACGGAAGGAATCCATCCTGCCAGCAGAATCGGAATAACGATCTTTGAACGCTCGAAACGCTCGCGCCTTCGTTTCGTCATGAAAATTCCCAATAAAAACGCCGGTGTTCAGCAGAAAACCGACTGAATCACCGTCAACCTGCTGCTCGTCTCAGGCAAGGAGGAATTGTCGCGGAGAGTCAGCCGGTTTTCAGATGCACAGTGCCCGGCGGGACAACGATATCGCCAAACCGACTGGTGTTGCAATTGCGAACCGATAAAAGACTGCTGTCTATCAACACGATGTGACGGCGTTTCACCGGCAACCGTTTGATTTTTGGATTGACGCAACTGATGGAAATAGCATCATGTCGGCCTGACTGCGTCATCCATTCGCAGCCATAGCAATCTCCATGCAAGAAAGCATCGGACATATTATCTGGTCGACCTGTTACTTAAGCGTGCTCCTCGGGCTTTCTGCTTATGGGATCCATCGCTATTTCATCATTTATTTGTATTTGAAAAACCGTAAGCGGCCGCCGGTTCCCGCCCGCAACTTTGAGAAACTGCCGATGGTGACGGTGCAGTTGCCGATTTTCAATGAAGTGTACGTTGCCGAGCGGCTGCTCCGTTCTGTAAGCGAACTGGATTATCCGCAGGAGCTTCTGCAAATCCAGGTGCTGGACGATTCAACCGACGAGACACGTGAGATTACCGCGACCTGTGCTGAGGATTTGCGCCAGCGCGGTTTCAACGTCCAACGGATCCATCGGACTGACCGAACCGGCTTTAAGGCTGGGGCGCTGGCGGGAGGAACCGCTGCTGCGGAAGGCGAATTTCTTTGCATCCTCGACGCCGATTTTGTTCCGGAGAAAGACCTGCTCAAACGCACCGTTCACTTCTTTACCGATCCAAAAGTCGGAATGATTCAAACGCGGTGGGGACATTTGAACCGTGGCTATTCGCTGCTCACACGCGCGCAGGCGATCTTTTTGGATGGACATCTTTTGCTTGAGCAAATCGCGCGTAGCCGCAGCGGCCGCTTTTTCAATTTCAACGGCACAGCTGGCTTGTGGCGCCGTTCATGTATCGAGCAGAGTGGCGGGTGGCAGCACGATACGTTGTGTGAGGACCTCGACCTGAGCTATCGGGCGCAACTCGCGGGCTGGAAGTTCATTTATCTCTCTGACGTCGTTACTCCGGCGGAGCTGCCGGTGGATATGAATGGGTTCAAGTCTCAGCAGCATCGCTGGACGAAAGGTTCTGTCCAGACATGCAAGAAGTTGTTGCCGACCGTTTGGCGCAGCCATTTGCCCTTTCGAATAAAGCTGGAAGCCACCGGCCACTTGATGTCGAATTTCGCATACCTGCTGCTGGCAATGCTTTGCGTCCTTTTATATCCGGCCACTGGTGGACCTCCGGTTGGCTGGCTTCGCACACTGCTGGTCGACGTTCCGATGTTTCTCGCAGCATCGGCCTCGGTCGGGCTTTTTTACATTTGTGCTCAACGCGAGTTGCATCCCCGAACTTGGATCAAAGAACTTCTTTTTCTTCCATGTTTGCTTGCATTAGGAATTGGTCTCTCGCTCAACAACGCGCGAGCTGTGCTCGAAGCGATGATCAACCACCAATCGGACTTCACGCGGACGCCAAAGTACGGAATTGAGCGAAAGTCGCAGCCATGGCGAAGCTGTAAGTACCGGCCGCTCAAGTCGGCGCTCCCGCTCGCGGAGCTGGCATTTGCCATCTATTTCAGCTACTTCGTTGTGTATGCCATCATGCACCGGCAATTTTTGTCCGTGCCGTTTTTGGTAATGTTTCAGGCAGGATTTCTGTACGTGTGTCTTAGCTCCTTTTTGAGTGGTTGGTCGAGATTTAATCTTGGCAGTTCACGGGCGCGGGCCACAATTCCCGCGTGACAAATCGAAATTGTCGAGTAAAAGATTCGCCGAATGCTTAGGCCCGTTGCACTCATTCTTAGTGTACTCTCAGCTACCTCCGCGTTTGCGGTCGCGCCGCTGGACACTTCGAACCAGGTAATCGTCAGCGTGCGCGATCAGAAGCTGGTGCTTATGCGCAACGGCAGCAAAGTGGCGACCTATCCAATATCAACGTCAATGTTCGGCCTGGGTGACGCGTGGGGACGAATGACCACTCCTCTCGGCTATCTGGCGGTAGAAAAAAAGATCGGTGACAACGTGCCAGTCGGAGCTGTTTTTCATAAACGGCGGTTGACCGGTGAAGTTCTTCAGCCCAATGCCCCTGGCCGCGACCCGATTACCACGCGCATCATCTGGCTGCGCGGACTCGAGGCGCAGAACGCGCATGCGTTTCAACGCTGCATTTATATTCATGGCACGCCTGAGGAAAACAAAATCGGTCGTCCCGCAAGTTACGGCTGCATCCGCATGAAATCGAAAGACGTCGCCGAGCTTTACGACCAGCTGCCAGTCGGTGCTGTAGTGCAAATTATTCCTGATCGCTTGCCAAAAATGGACAAGACGAAACCGCGGCAGGAAATGAGCGGCGGTGTCGTCGCTGCAAAAGTAACGCCGCAAGCGCCACCGCAGGTAACTGCCACAAAAGTTGCAAACGTAGCGCCACCGCCACCGCAGATAGCTGCCACGAAAGTTGCAAAGGTAACACCTCAGGCGCCACAGCAGATAACTGCCACGACGGTTGCAAAGGTAAGGGCGCAGCCGCCAGCAGAGATAACTGCCACGAAAGCTGAAAAGGTAACGCCGGAGCCGCCACCGCAGATAAGTGCTACCACGCTCGCGATGCCACCTTCCAGCGCGCTTACCGTAGAACAAATGCGGTCGGCTGGAGCGCTTGCCGGCGCCCGGCAAAGAGCGAAACTTGCAGCGAACAAACGCTTATAACAAGCGCTCTAGCAGGCGTTCGCTCGATAAATTCTTGATCCCCGATGGCCAACACGAAATCAGCCGGTAAACGTGCCCGACAAACACTTAGACTGGCAGCTCACAATCGAAGCGTCAAGACGCACCTACGCAAGCTACAAAAACAAATCCGCTCTGCGCCAGAGCGCACCGCCGAACAGATTCGCGCGGCGATTTCTGCTATCGACAAAGCGGCCAAGAGTGGGGTCATTCATCGCAACGCGGCCAATCGTCGCAAGGCGCGCCTTAACAAAGCGTTAGCGGCGAAATAGGCGAGCCGCCACCTGAGCGGCGCGAAGCGGAGTCGAAACATTCCCGCCGTCCCACGATTCCTCGACTGCCTCGGAATGAACGAATTCCAAATGCCCGTTGCATATCTTAGTGGCCGGATAGATTCTGTGGAATGATTCCCGCGCTTCTACTCGTTTTGTCAGTCGTCGTTTATCGAGTCACGACAGGTTTGCTGATTCATTCCGGGGCGGGCTGGCTTTCCAACTTTGTGCCACTTGCCGCGATTGCTCTATGTAGCGCTGCCTATTTCCCCAAAAAATACAAGTTCTCGGTGCCGCTGCTGACGTTGTTCATTTCCGACGTGATCATTAATCTCCGCTATGGTGCGCCCCTGCTCGATCCGCAGATTCTCGTGCGTTATGGCGCGCTGGCACTCGTCGGATGCCTCGGGTTTCTTTTGCAGAGTCGAGCATCGCTGAAGACGCTTTTGCCTGCGTCGATTGTTGCTTCCACGATGTTCTACGTCATCACTAACACGTTCTCGTGGTTGAGCGATCCCGGGTACGCCAAAAATTTTGCGGGGCTGATCCAGTCGCTAACCGTTGGCTTGCCTCAATACAGCGCGACACCGACCTGGATGTTTTTCCGAAATTCACTCGTCAGCGATCTTATTTTTACCGGTCTTTTTGTTGTTTGCATGAACGCCGGCCGAGGCATCGGGAGATCGCGGGAACCCGCTTCGCAGTTCCGTCCTGTTGCTGCTGGATAATTAATTATGCAGCCGGTGGAGCAGCGCGACGAAGTCGAGATGCTCTCGCTAATGCTGTTGATCCGACGCTTCGAAGAACGCGCCAGTCAGCAGTATCAAGCGCAGAAGATTGGCGGCTTTTGTCATCTTTACATCGGTCAGGAAGCAGTCGTGGCCGGTGCCATTGCTGCCGTGCGGCCGGATGATTACGTAATCACGGCTTACCGTGATCACGGACATGCCCTGGCCCGTGGCACAAGCGTGAATGCCTGCATGGCGGAGCTTTTTGGAAAAGAGACCGGCTGCTCGCGTGGGCTCGGCGGGTCGATGCATTTTTTTGACAAGCGACACAACATGTACGGCGGCCACGCGATCGTAGCCGCCCATGTCCCGTTGGGAGTTGGATTGGCCTTTGCAATCAAGTACCGAGGCGAAGATCGGGTGACACTTTGCTTCTTCGGAGATGGCGCGATCAATCAAGGGTCGTTCCACGAAGCGTTAAATCTCGCCGCGTTGTACAGGCTGCCGATCATTTTCATTTGTGAAAACAATCTTTTCGCCATGGGCACATCGGTGAAACGATCGACGTCGCTCAAGCAAATCGTGGATCGAGCGGAGGGTTACGATATCCCCGGCGAGATCGTCGATGGAATGAACTTCCGCGAGGTGCGCGACAAAGTCGCTGAGGTTGCCGAGTCCATCCGGAAAGAATCGCATCCGGCGTTTCTGGAAGTGCGCACATATCGCTATCGTGGCCATTCCATGTCCGATCCCGCAAGTTACCGAACCAAAGACGAACTGGAGAAATATCGCCTCGATGATCCGATCATTCGTCTGCGCGCGCAGCTGACGCGCGAGGGGAAATTGACCAACGAACAGTTCGATCAGCTAGACAAGCGCGCGAAGGAAGCAGTGCTGGCCTCTGTAAAGTTCGCCGAAGAAAGTGCGGAGCTACCGGTCGAGAAACTCCACGATTATGTGTATTTCAACGGAGCTGCGTCGTGAGAGAAATCACGTATCGCCAGGCATTGAATGAAGCGCTCGCTGAAGAGATCGAGCGTGATCCCAACGTTTTCCTGATGGGAGAGGAAGTGGCCGAATATCAGGGAGCGTACAAAGTAAGCGCCGGGTTGCTGGAGCGCTTTGGACCGAGACGCATCATCGATACCCCGATCAGCGAGAACGGATTCGCCGGGCTGGGTATTGGCGCAGCGATGGTCGGGCTGCGACCAATTATTGAATTCATGACGTTTAGCTTTTCACTGGTGGCTTTCGACCAGGTGGTGAACAACGCGCCGAATATGTTCATGATGTCAGGCGGCCAGTTTAATATCCCGATTACTTTTCGTGGACCGAACGGCCCGGCGCATCAGCTTGGAGCGACTCACTCGCACGCCACAGAGAATCTTTATGCTAGTGTGCCCGGACTGAAAGTTTGCACGCCAGCGACGCCGCGCGATGCCAAGGGCTTGTTGAAAACTGCGGTGCGGGACGACAACCCGGTGTTGGTCCTCGAAGCCGAACTGCTTTACAGCTCCAAGGGAATGGTTGAGCCGCCCGATGAAGAACTGCTTATCCCGCTCGGCAAAGCCGAGGTGAAACGCGAAGGCAGCGATGTCACAGTGATTTGTTACGCACAGACTGTTCCGATCGCGCTGAAAGTCGCGGCGCAACTAGAAGAGGAAGATATTTCCGCCGAGATCATTGATCTGCGCTCGATTAAACCGCTCGACGAGAAGGCGATTTTTGATTCTGTCGCCAAAACGCATCGTGTGGTGATTGTTGAACAGGACCATCCGTTCTGCGGTGTCGGCGCAGAAATTTGCTACCGGATTCAAAAGAATATTTTCGATGAGCTGGATGCGCCGGTTCTACGCGTATCACAGGAAGACATTCCGATGCCATACAATGAACACTTGGAACACGCTGTCCTGCCGAACGCTGACAAACTCGTGGCCGCAGTGAAACAGGTCTGCTACGCGTAAAACCTTCAGTTGTAATTATGCCTGAAATCCAGATGCCGAAACTGAGCGACACGATGACCGAAGGCACTCTTGTCGCGTGGAAGAAAAAGAAGGGCGACCAGGTCTCGGCTGGCGAAGTGCTCGCCGAGATCGAGACCGATAAGGCGACCATGGAATGGGAATCGCCTGAGGATGGGACGCTCACCGAAATTTATGTCCCGGAAGGCGGCAAGGTGAACGTCGGCGATAAAATCGGGTTCATCCGGGGAGAAGGCGACGAAGCACCGAAACCGGAAGAGCCAACACAGAAAAAGAAAACGGAAGCCGTATCGGAAAAGAAGCCGCAAGCGGAAACGGAAAAATCCGCCCCGGCGGAGGCCGCCGACAAAGAAACTGCGCCACCGCAGAAAAAAGATGTGGGGGCGTCTGTGCCAGCCGCCCGAGCTGAGACAACGCAACAGAAGCCTCAGGCGACAGAACAAAAAGCCGAAGAAGCCCGCGTCAAAGCTTCGCCTGTTGCGCGCCGAGTCGCCGCGGAACTTGGCGTGGATCTTGCCAACGTGAAAGGAACAGGACCGGACGGGCGCATTACCGAAACCGACGTTCGCGGTGCGGCGAAATCTGTAGCCGCGGGCGTTGACCGCGGCAGCGCAACACCTGCAACGAAAACCGCTCCGGTTAAATCTGGCGCTCGCGCGCGCATTCAACTTTCCGGGATGCGCAAAATCATTGCGCAACGGCTTGTCGAGAGTCTCGGCCCGGTTCCACACTTCTATCTCACGATCGACATTAATGCGGGACCGTTGATGGAGGCGCGCGAGGAATTGAAATCCGCGGGCGAAGATGCCGATGCTGCGAAGATCACAGTGAACGATTTCGTTTTAAAAGCTGCAGTGATGGCTGCGGTGAAGGTGCCGCGTGTGAATGCTTCATTCGACAATGACGCAATCGTTCAGTACGCGGACGTCGATCTCGGCGTTGCGGTTGCGATCGACGACGGGCTGCTGACGCCGGTCATCCGCGCGGCGCAGGACAAATCGCTTCGCGAGATTAGCGCGTTAGCCAAGGACTTGGCGCATCGAGCCCGTAACAAGAGAATGAAACCGGAAGAATTTCAGGGCGGCACATTTACCGTTTCGAATCTCGGCGGTCTGGGCATCGACAGTTTCTCGGCTGTCATCAATCCGCCGCAGGGGTTCATTCTTGCCGTGGGCAAGCTCACAAAAATCCCGGTCGTTGACGACTGCGATCAAGTAATGGTCGGTCATCGCATGTCCATCACGATGAGCTGCGACCATCGCGTCATCGACGGCGCGCTCGGCGCCGAATATCTCAAGGAACTGCGGCACCTCTTGGAAAACCCAGCCCTGCTAATGGTCTAAATCTGTAGCCGCTTCAATATCCGAAGCGCCTCCTCGATTCGAGCGGTTCGCACAAAGGGCGTCGCCCATAGGGCGACTGCTACACCGCGGCAGTTTCCCACATCATGAAATCGTCCAGCGTTTTACGGCTTTTGTCGGTGACAAACTCGATCACGGTTGCATCATCGACGAAGCCGAGGACCGGTGTTGCGTCCGGAATTAAATCGAATGGATCAATGAGGTAACTGAGAGCAGCAACGATCCAGAGCAGTGCGTTGTCAGGGATTTGATCGTATTCGCCGCGATGATAGGCGCGAACCAAACGCAACATGGTTTGCAGATAAGGCCAACATTCTTTGAACGGTTCCCTCGGCACTACCGCTGCCTTTTTCGCTGCGTCATTGTAAAGCGCTAGCAAAGTCTCAGAATCATTGAGACACGCTTTTGCATCGATCAGAGCCCTGACGAATGCTTCGCTGCGAAGCGCCGGTTTACGGTAGGGAACACTTCGCTCAGAATTTCTCGCCGCAGGCCGGGCCTTTGGTTCTGAGCGCGACTTCGTTTTCGTTTTTTTCATCTCCCGAATCAAAACACTTCGAGGCTCGGATGAGAAGCAGATTCGTAATACGCCACTTCTACGGCTTTGTTGCCAAAATGAGCGGTGATGGCCCGGGCGCTTCGACTTTTCGCACTTTTTTAAAGCCCGCGGCCTCGAGCCATTTTTTGATTTCGTTAAAGCTGAACGTGCCGCCTTTTTCAGTGTTGACGAGCATTTGCACGGAAAACATCAGCGAGGGGAGCGGTTTGGTGCGGTCGTCATTCACCAGCCATTCTGCGATAGCGATTATGCCGCCCGACTTTAAGGCTCGGAAAGTTTTCTTGAGCAATTGTCGACTACGTTGTTCGCCTTCGCTGTGCAGAATATGCCCCAGCGTCGCGAGATCGTAGCCGCTGCCAAACTTCGCCTCTGAAAGGTCGCCCTCGATGAAATCGAAACAATCGCGCACACCAAATTTTCCTGTAATGCGCTTCGTCGTAGGTATCATTCGCGGCCAATCGACTGCCGTCACCCGCACTTGCGGCGATTTCTGAGCCATCGCGATTCCCCAGATGCCGGAACCGGCCGCTAGATCGATCACGCGCACCGGCTGGTTGGCCTTCGCGATTTTCAGGTGATCGGCAAGCTTCTGCGCGCCCGGATAGCTCATTGGGATGATCGTCTCTACAAGTTGGCTGAAAAATTCCGTCCCCTCGGTTTCCTGGTTCACGGCGACCGCCGGTCGTCCGTCGCGGACAACGTCGGTCAGCCGCAACCAACGCGAAATCATTACCGGCAAAATCGATCCGAAAAATCCGGCGAGCGTGGCCGGTTTTTCGCTGATAAGAAATGCGTGGCTCTCTGGGGTTAGAGAGTATCTCGATTGTCGATCTTTCTTCAGCAGTTCCAAGCCGACAAGCGCGTCCATGATTACACGCAACCCTCGCGCGGATGCGCCTGTTTGTTTTCTCACTTGGTCAACCGTCTTTGGTCCAGCCTCCAATGTATCAAAAACTTTATTGTTCACGGCCGCGCTGATGACGAACGGCGGCGCGTAAGCAAATCCGAACTGCTGAAGGCGTTCGGGCGTCAGCTTTTTCGTTTCGCGTTTTTTCATAGGTGAATCGACAAATAATTGGAAATGCACTTTCGTCCAGCGGATCTAGCCGAAGTCGCCCGGTTCCTCTACACTTCGGATAAACAATGAGCGCAAAATGGAAGACGCGCGAACAAATGGAGGAGGGGGAATGTGTAGCGCTCGCGTCTGTTGCTCAAAAATCGGGTGAATCGCGCGGCCGGCTGCACTTTGAAACGAGTCACGCCTATCGCACCGAATTTCAGCGGGATCGTGCGCGCATCATCCATTCGCGCGCGTTCCGCCGCCTGGAATACAAAACGCAGGTTTTCCTCAACGGCACCGGCGACCATTTGCGCACGCGCCTGACGCATTCGATCGAAGTGGCCTCGATCAGTCGCACCATCGCGCGTGCGTTGCGGCTGAACGAAGATCTGGCGGAAGCAATAGCGCTTTCCCACGATCTGGGCCATCCGCCTTTTGGACATTCCGGTGAGGAGATGCTGGCCGAATGCATGCGCGACCACGGCGGGTTCGATCATAATCATCAAAGTGTGCGCGTGGTCGAATTACTTGAAACGCCTAATCCAAATTTTCCGGGCTTAAACCTCACATTCGAAGTGCGTGAAGGTCTGCGGAAGCATGAGCGACCTTACAAATTCCCGGCTCCGTCAGGGGAAGAATACGCTTGTCCGTCGCTGGAGGCGCAGATTGCCGACTTGGCAGATGAGATCACGTATTACAGTCACGACCTCGATGACGCGCTTGATTTCGAAATTTTGACCCCGCCGCGATTAGAAGAGAACGACGTGTGGCGCAACAGTCATCGCGCAGTTCTCGCGCGTTACTTGGACACGCGCGAACCGGAGCTGCACAAGCTGGTTATTCGGGAAATCATAGACCGCGAAGTGCACGACCTGGTTGCGACGAGCGCGGAATCGATCGCCGAATCAGGCGTGCAGAGCGCAGACGACGTGCGCCGGCAAACCGCCCCGCTTATTCGTTACAGCGATGAATTGGCCGAGGCGAACCGCGCGCTCCGGAAATTTTTGTATCAAAATGTCTATTACCATCCGCGTGTCGCGGAAGTGAACCAACGCGCTTGCGAGATGCTGGGGCGCGTTTTCGCAGCGTACCTTGCCGATCCCGATAGACTGGGCGAAGGCGCGATGCGACGAGTCGAGAAGGAAGGATTGCATCGCACAGTTTGTGATTACATCGCCGGAATGACCGACCGTTATGTAATGGAAGAATACGCGCGAATTGCCGGTAAGGGCGGTTCACCCGAACCGCGCTCGCGAATGTGATCACAAGGAAACGGGCGATTGAGGTCAATCGCCACTAGCTACGCGGCGGCGTTGCCGATCTCATCGCGTAAATATCTGATGAGAAAACGAAGACGCTGATTGAGCGAGCGTTCTTCGAGCAGGCGTTGCCGGCGCAATGGATCGTTCACGAACGTCGAAGCCATTAGGTCCGCCAGCATTTCCAGATCGCGCAATTCGGAAAGATAGCGATCCAGTTTTTCAGGAAGCTGACGGCGATCGTGCTTTAGGCTGGCGTAGAGCTCGATCACTTTTGCGCCCAGCGCTTCGGTCTCAACGGTCGGTGCATCGCGCGATTCTACGGTCTCAATGCTAGCGATCGGAAACGGCTTCTCCCGTTCGAAACTGGTGAAGCGCACACGTTGCAGCCCTTGCAGGACCAAATTCGATGTGCCGTCACTGCGTTCGACACAGGCGCGAATCAATCCGGCAGTAGCGAGATGGAAAAAATCCTCAGGGGCACGCCAATCCGGGCAGATCGGCTTAACCAACGTTACGCAAAACATCCGGTGTTTTTGAAGCGCGTGCTCCAGCATCTTGCGGTACCGCGGCTCGAAAATGAAAAGCGGCAGCAGCGCGTGTGGAAACAGCACAGCTCCCGGAAGCGGCATCACGGGTAATTGCTCGGGTAAAGTTATGGATGAGGACATGTTTTGTCATATGTACCTTATGCGTGTCGAGCAAAGGGCAAGTGTCGAGGGGAAATAGACTCGAACGTTCATCAGTTTCATGGGCCGAAGCCCAACGTGCGGAGTTGTTCCAGCGACATTTGGCCTTCGACGTCGCTCGTGGCAGCTATGGATGCGTAAATCAGCACAGAGCCAGCGCGCGTCAGCAGGACACGAGAAATCGATCCAAGTTTGCCGATTCCCATGACGGCAATTGAGAGATTCAAACGGCTGTTTGTCATGAATTCGAGTAAACGTCCGAGTTCCATTGGCGTATCGGTTCGCGTAGCAACTTTGAAAATATCTGCGCCATGTGATCTGGCTTGGCGCGCTTTCGCCGCTAAGATTCGCGCGCTCGGTGTTGATTTGAAGTCATGGAATGAAACGATTTGCCGGACCTTTTTCGTTTTGGCGTTCGCGAGCAAGACTTGCAGCGCACGCGCTGAGCGTAACTCGACGTCGATATAGTAGGCGTGATTCAAGAATCGGCGGAGGAGATCTCGCCGTTGCAGCAGCCGAAGCTTGTTAGCGCCGCCTTCGCGCGGGTCGCGCGCCGTGATGATGAGCGGCCTGCGCAGCTTCGGTAACGTGCGTTCCACTTCATCGGTCATGCCTGCGAGACGATCCAAGCGCAGTTCGAATAAATCCGGCGGCCTGCGCATCCGCAGAGCTTTTTCCAGATCGGCACCCGATGCGATCACACCGACAATCCGCGGACGCCGCTTGGCCGAGTGACCCGCCATCATTCTTTTGTCACCAATGGCTCAATCATTCTCTCGACGTACTTGGCCAGGATGTCGAACTCGAGATTAACGAGATCGCCGATGGTTGCACGATCAAGGTTGGTGTGGCGCTTGGTGTAGGGAATGATCCACACCGCAAAGCTTTTCGGAAGAACTTCCGCAACGGTAAGACTGATTCCATTGACGGTGATCGAACCCTTGTAAGCCACATAATGTGCGGATTTTTCCGGCAACGCGACTTCGAGTCGGAAATCTGCGCCTTTCCTGTCGAAAGCGAGAATGGGTGCGACGCAATCAACATGGCCTTGAACGAAATGTCCGCCTACGCGGGCGTCCGCGCGTAACGCGCGCTCCAGATTTACGGGATTATCCTGCCGCAAATTGTGGAGGTTAGTGCGAGCAATTGTTTCCTCGAGCAGATCGAAGCTTAAACAATCGTTGCAGCACGAAGTCAGCGTCAAACAACAACCATTGACGGCGATGCTCTCTCCCGGATTGACGTGTTTGGCGATTTCCGGCGCGGCGATTTGCAGTTCCGTTCCGTAATCACGTCCGCGCACGGCCACAACTGTGCCAACTTCTTCGACTAATCCCGTGAACATAATCTTGCGGCAGGATCTGTTAAAATAATTACACCGTTACATCGGATTTACGATTCGACGATTTAGCGTTGCGAAGCTAATTAGCCCTTGCACATATCTCCGCCGAACGCGGTACCGACAACGCTTGCCCGAATGGTTTGGATGACCAGTCATTTGTAATTGCTAACCTAACGAACTGACATGCCAGGACGATTGAAAAAAATCCCGCTGACAGTCTTCCAGCGCTTTTTCCGCACAGAGACCCTCGGCGGCCTGGTTTTGTTGGGATTCGGTCTGGCTGCGCTCGCGATCGCCAATTCGCCGTTGTCCGCAGCTTACAACCATCTTTGGGAAATACCGCTGACACTCGGGATTGCGCCTCAGGAGCTTTCGTTGAGCCTGCACGATTGGATTAATGACGGTCTGATGGCCGTGTTTTTTCTTCTGGTCGGGCTCGAAATCAAACGGGAATTTCTGGCTGGTGAATTGTCCTCTGCCCGGCAAGCGGCGCTCCCAATCGCGTGCGCAATCGGTGGAATGGTTGTGCCCGCGCTGATTTATTTGATTTTCAATTTGCGTGGTCCGAGCGCGCACGGTTGGGGCATCCCAATGGCAACCGACATAGCATTCGCGTTGGGCACACTCAATTTGATCGCTCCGCAGGCGCCAATCGGTGCAAAAGTGCTGCTGACCGCCCTGGCCATCGTCGACGACATGGGAGCGGTGCTCGTAATCTCGCTTTTTTATTCGCAGGGAATCGTCTGGAGCGCGCTTGGCGGCGCAGCGGTTACCATGCTCGTGTTGATTGGATTCAATCTAATTGGTATCCGTCGTCTGTGGCCATACCTGCTGCTCGGTGTTGTTCTATGGTGTTTTGTTCATGCCTCCGGCGTGCACGCCACGATCGCAGGCGTTGTCCTCGCCTTCATCATTCCTACACATTCGCGCACCAACGCGCGGGAATTCTCCAGAGAAGCACGTTCGTTGCTCGATCAATTCGATCGCACGGAAACTGGTGACCTGGTGGTTTTGACCAGCAAAGGACAACAGGAAACGGTGTTTGCGCTTGAGCGGGCGAGCGAGGGCGTAACTGCACCCGTCCTCAGACTCGAGCATGCATTGCACAATTTTTCGGCGTTCGTGGTAATGCCGTTGTTCGCCTTTGCGAATGCTGGAGTCAAAATTGATATGTCGCTGCAGCATTCAGAGATTGGGTTCGGAATTTTGGCGGGGCTATTGTTCGGCAAACCACTTGGAATTATGGTGTTTGCGTTGACTGCCGTGAAGACGGGAATTGCGAGCCTTCCTCAGGCTGTAAATTGGAGATCGTTGCTCGGGTATGCCTTTCTCGCCGGAATCGGTTTCACCATGTCACTATTCATTGCCATGCTGGCGTTCGACGATATGGCGTCCGTTAACGCAGCTAAACGAGGCATTATCGCTGGTTCTCTTCTGGCCGGAGTTGCCGGGGCTGTGATTCTGCGGACAGGCCGAGTTTCGCGCGATGCCAAATAGTTCGCAAAAATCCCACGTGTCTCGTGAAAGACACACGTCCCAGGTAGTGGTATCTCAAAGTGGACGCGTTGCCGTTCTTTGTGGTGTTCTTTTCCTTTCCGGTACAGGCGCCCTTATTTTTGAAACACTGTGGCTGCGACTTAGTGGTTTGGCGTTTGGAAACTCGACATGGGCCACAGCGCTGATTCTCTCCAGCTTCATGGCGGGCCTGGCGTTGGGAAATGCAGTGGCTGCGTCATCGAGAATTCGGCGATGGCGCCCGCTCCATTTCTACGCTGTGCTCGAGCTCTTCGTCGCATTCTTTGGCTGCACGATTGTTTTTGGCCTTCCCGTCGTTGGCGATTTGCTGCGGCCCGTCTGGCAGATGCTGTGGAATTATCAGCCGGCGCTGCTGGGGCTGCGGTTCGTGGTTTCCTTTCTGATTTTGCTTGTGCCAACAACAGCGATGGGTTTGACGCTGCCGGTCGTCATTGAGGATCCTCTGCTCCGAGAAACGGAGTTTGGCCGCGCAATTGGTTTTCTTTACGGGTCAAACACGCTGGGGGCGATGCTCGGCGCAATTCTCGGCGAAGCGTATTTGATCAGGGCATTTGGACTATACGGCACAAGTTTAGCCGCCGCGGCCTCGGTTTGCATCGCTGCTGCGATTGCCTTGTTGGTCGCGAGATTTGGAGCGGCGCGATACGCCGCAAATTTCAAAAGTACCGGCCAAGCCGCGGTCTCCAAATTTCCGCTCAGCTTCGATACGAATTATCGGCCACCGTGGCGTTTGCTTTTCGTCAGCTTCGGCACGGGTCTTATTCTTCTCGCGCTGGAAGTCATTTGGTTCCGATTCCTGCATCTGTATGTCGTATCTTCGCCGACGGCTTTCGCCATTATGCTCGCGGCTGTACTGGCGGGAATCGGACTAGGCGGAATCGCGGCCGGCGCGATTAATTATCGCTCAATACGGCTGCATCAATTAGTCCCTGCTTTGTTACTGCTTGCGGCGGTTGCGGTGCTTTTATCATACCTATTTTTTCCGGGTGAGGCAGTAAGAACCCCCGCTGGCGCCTTTAGTCTCGCTTCGTGGTGGCAAGTCGCCATCCTATGCGTAGCCTTGATGTTCGCGGTATCCTTTTTATCCGGGATGATGTTTCCGACCATTGTCGCTCGGATTCAAGTTGCGGTGATGGACCGGATGAATAGCGCTGGAATCGCTACTGTGCTGAATACGAGTGGCGCGGCGATCGGTCCGTTGGTCGCAACTTTCGTCCTGTTGCCGTATTTCGGCTATCAAACGAGTCTCGTTTGCTGTGCTGCCGCGTATGGTTTGCTTAGCATTATCGTTACCGAACGCGCATTCTGGTCGCTGCGGCGTCCGACTGGGATCATCTTCGTTACGCTTTGGATCGCATTGCTGCTTGGCTTTGTATTTTTCCCATATCGACGCGCCGAAGCGCATTTCGAACATGCGAGCCGTCCCTATGAAAGGGACGATCAGGGGCATGTGCTGGCGCGCGTGGTGAAACGGATCGAGGGAACATCGGACACGTGGCAATTGTTACGGCGCGATTTGTTTGGCCAGGCGTACTATTACCGGCTGCTGACCGACGCGTTCTCGATGTCGGCCACAAGTCCGCGCAACCAGCGTTACATGCGATTATTCGCCTATCTTCCGCTGGCGTTGCACCCTGGAACGAGAGATGTCCTGCTGATTTGTTACGGGTGCGGGGTGACTGCGGAGGCGTTTACTCGCAAATCAAGTGTCGAAAGAATCGATATCGTTGACATCTCGAAAGAAGTGTTCTCGCTGGCTGATTCTTATACCGGAATCAATTACTCCAATCCGCTTCGTGATCCTCGCGTGCACGCCATCGTTCAAGATGGACGGTTTTTCCTACAGGCGAGCGCGAGGAAATACGACATCATCTCGGGCGAACCGCCACCGCCGAAAGTCGCCGGGGCAGTGAATCTTTACACTCAGGAGTTTTTTTCGCTCATGCGAAGTCGTCTGAACGAAGGCGGAATCGCGACCTTTTGGCTTCCAATCAATCAATTAAGAGTCGATGAAGCCAAGGCGATCCTGCGCGCCTTTCATAACGCTTTTCCAAACGCCTCGGTATGGGGCAGCGCCGATCAGGACTGGATCATGATGGGGATCAATGGGCCGATCCGCAGAGCGAGTGAAGATGAGCTTCGTCAGTTTTGGAACGATCCGGGCACGGGCGCAGATTTGCGACGCATTGGAATCGAGGTTCCCCAGCAACTAGGCGCACTGTTTTTGATGGACGGCGACGAAATCGATCGCATTACCTACAATATAGCCCCACTCACCGACCTTCATCCCAAGCGCCTAACGGATGGTCCGTGGGATAACGAAGCAAGTCATCGGTTCGCGTTAACCTATTTTACGGCACCCGCGGCGTATCAACGTTTCGTTCATTCTTCGTTGATTAATCAAATCTGGCCCGAAACGTTGAATCCGGCGGCGACCGAGCTGGAGTCATTCTTCACCGTCAGGCAGACGCGCTACCTTTCTGAAATTATTGGAAGCAATAAGCTCGCTGAGCTCGACCTTTATCTCCGCCATTCCCGTCTAAGGATACCCGTCTTGGAAGTCTTGGGAAGCGATGCGTTACGGGTGTCGATTGCTGAGCGGGTCGCGAAGGGTTCTGCGACGCCACCGCTGGAGGTAATGCCCGACTTGATCGCGGGAGCGCTGGCACAGCGGAATATCGACCGGGCGATTAAGCTGTTGGAGAGCGAGAAAGATCGCGCCGTGTTCGGCGCTGACGAGATTTTCCTGCTCAGCTATCTCTATTGCTTGAACGGCAGTGTTGAAAAGGCAGAGACGCTGGTTACCGACAACGCTGCTTTAGTTGAGAAGAATTGGTTTGTCGATTGGTTGTGGGAAAAACTGCAAACCGATTTCGGATTCCATCCCCCTGAGAAGCGCGAATAACTTTCACGGCGCCATCTCCGATTCCCCACGGCTTTTCCGAGCTCAAAAAAATCTTAAAAAAAAGCTTGTCGGGACCTTGGGGCTTCCGCTAGAGAAATTGCGACCGACAAATGCCCTCATTTCGTCGTTCAAAAAAAATTCAAAAAAGTGAAAAAAAAGCTTGTCAGGGCGTTAGAAATTTAATAAGCGTGCTGAAACCTAACCAAACCAACGGAGAAACTAATGACACAAAACGCACTAAAAACGTTTAGATTCGCGCGTCTCGCTTTGATGGCGGGCGTCGGATTTCAATTAATCCTTGCGTCGAACGCGTTCGCGCAATTGCCAGCTCCAGCTGTGCCTGCCGAACCAGGAGCTGGGCCTGCAGTACCAGGCACCCAGGCGTCTGAGGTCGAACGCGTCGTCGTGACCGGTTCAAACATTCCCACTGCGGAAGAGACCGGCCCGAACCCGGTGGACACCTACCGGCCGCAGGACATCGAAAAACTCGGTATTCGCAGCGCCACCGATCTTCAGCAGTTCATCCCGCAACAGGCGGGCGGAACTGTCAACCTGAACATCGGTAACGGCGGCGACGGTACCATTCAGTTTAACCTGCGTGGCCTTTTGCCCAAGGAAACCTTGATCCTAATCGATGGAAAAAAACTCGCCTACGGATCATTGAACGTTGCCGCCGGTAGCGGTGGCCCGGACATTAACCTGATACCGTTCTCGATGATCGATCACGTTGACATCCTGAAAGATGGCGCCTCGGCCGTGTATGGATCGGACGCAATCGCCGGTGTGGTCAACTTCTTCCTGATCCACAAGTTTCGTGGCTTGGAAATTGGGGGCACTTACGGAAATACAAACGCGGGAGCGTCCAATGACATGGGCGAGTGGGAGACATGGATCAAAGCCGGCACCGGAGATGACAAAACCGACATCGTGGTCATTGCCGATTTCTGGCAGCGCACCGGTGGCGTTTTCAGTCGGGACCGCGATATTTCTTCTAACGGGGATTTCATCCCGTTCGGCGGATTTGATGCGCGCAGCGGCAATTTCCCTGGCCGTGTGCAAGGTTTCCGTTTAGTTCCGAGTTTGTTTTTCAACGGGGGCGCCCCGCCGCCACATTCGGCTACCAATGCCAGACATTCTCCGTTTTATATCAGCCCGAACGCGTTCGGTCTCGGTCAAAATCTCGGGGACGTGAATGCTTTGGATGGGAACTACGTTGCCTATAACTTTGCCTCGGTCACGCCAGCGTTGCCGCCGGGCGACCGTCAAGTGTATTACGGCTCGTTCACCCGCGATCTGTGCGACAAGTACCTGACAGTATTCGGCGACTTTAAGTATGCGCGCTCGTATTTCGATTCGTCGCTGGCAGCGGTGCCGTTTACGCCAGATCCATTCAGGAATCCGGGTCAGACGGTTGGATTGAGCGGTCCAAGCGGAATCAGTGTACCAATCCAGAATCCGTTTAATCCTTTCACAGTCGGAGACGCAACCTGGATAGGTCCAGGGGGAACGTTAATCCCTGTCACCACTGGTGTTCGGTTTCGAGGCATCTTTGATACCGGTACAAGAAGTGAAAAGTTCACTTACTGGGATCAACTCTTCGATGTCGGTCTGCGGGGCGAGTTAGCGTATGCCGGCGATTACTTCAAAACGTGGAACTGGGAAGCCGGTTTCCGTTATTCAAGGAACGAAGGCCAGGATTTGTCCGTCGGCGAAGTGAGTCAGCCTGGGTTGCGCGATGCGTTGTTGGACACAGATCCGCGCTCGGCATTTAATCCCTTCGCTCCCATCGTAAACAGCGGGAGGGCAAGGCAGGGTGTTTATGTGACCCTGCATAATTCCGGTGAGTATGAATTGCCGATCTACTATGCCACTTTTAACGGTGACCTCTTCAATCTTCCCGCCGGGCCGGTTTCCTTTGCGATTGGTGGCGAGTACGACGCGCCGAGGTTTACGCGTGATCGTGACGCGCTCAATAACACCTTTAACTCCATTGGCTCGACAGATGGGCAAAGTTTCCGTACGAATCGGGACATCTGGGGAATCTACGAGGAACTACGTGTGCCAATCACCAGTCCGACATGGAACTTCTGGGGCTTCTACAGCTTCGAGGTAGACTTTGCCGAACGAGAAGAATGGTATAGCCAGAATACTTCTTCGGTGCTGCCTTCGGGAGTTTTCCCAGGCCAGGGGCCGACGCACAGCCAGTATAATGCGCAGAAGCCAAAGATATCGCTCCGCTGGCAGCCGCTGGATCCCAAGTATATTGGGGCAGTCACGCTGCGCGGCAGTTATACCGAAGCGTTCCATGCGCCGACGCTGTCAGAAATTTCCCCTGCGAGCTCGCAAGGCTTCCCGATAGTAGCCGATCCGTTCTCGCCGCTGACTCAGCCGCAGATTGAGGAACGCATTATCGGAAATCCCAATCTGCACCCGGAGACGGCCTATGAATGGACCTATGGAGCTGTTTACAGCCCGAAATGGATTAAGGGCCTGACACTGAGCGCCGACTGGTGGCATATCGATATGCGCGACATCGTAGCAACCTTGGGTGCGCAAACCCTCATCCTGGAGAATCCTCCGGGGCCGGCAAGTGGGCCACCGCAGAACGGGCCGAATGTCTTCCGTGGGCCTTCCCAAATAGTAAATGTTAATGGTGTGCCAACGCTTGTGCCTGGAGAAGTCTCATTGGTCATCGATCCTAGCAACAACCTTTCCGGTGCAATCTTCGAAGGTCTCGACTACGAAGCGATCTACATTCTGGATTCGACGGTCTTCGGCGGCGGAGATTGGGGAAGGCTGACGTCCACGATCAACGGCACCCACCTGGCGCGCGCTGAGTTTCAAGCTTCCCCCACCGTAAAGCGGGTGGGAATTGCCGGGGAGTTCCTGCCCCCGGCATTTGCGTTAACTAGTTCGTTGCCATGGGATCGGGCCAACTTCAGTATCTTCTACGACGGCCCAGCCGATTCGTGGATGCAGGGCTTGGATCTCGGTGCCGTTGTCCACTGGACCGGTCAGTACGAAGATGACAATGCCAGTCTGACAGGATCGACCAAACTACAAGACCCTAGAAGCGGTCCGTTGGATTTCCGCGCTCGGAAAGTCGCTTCGTTAACCACGCTCGACCTCATCTTAAACTACACATTTAACTTGCCACCGCCTGCGCCCGCCGAGGTACCTGGCTTTGCCAAGGACGGCGGCAAAAACGTGAGGAGCGGCAAGGACGGCAAGGAGAAGAATGTCGTCCCAGTTTCCACGGCTGAATATGGGTGCAGCAATTGGCATTGGTGGCTTAACAACACCACAGTCACGTTGGGCATGCAGAACGTAACGGATGAAGATCCACCGTTTGTGGCAGGTAGCTTCGAGAACGGCTATGACGAATCGCTTGCTACGATTAAGGGGCGATTCTGGTACGTCGGACTGAAGAAACGATTCTAAGTAGTAAGGTAGGTTTCACAGCGGCCGGGCTCTGAAAGGAGTCCGGCCGTTTTGCTTTCCACGTTTGTAATGAGATCCGGCGGCATCGAGCCATCCCCACATAATTGCTTTCTTAGCCAAGCTTCGCCGCTTTGATTTTGAGTTTGCGTGCTGCACAAATCATCTCAGGATTGATTTTCGCTGCGCTTTGAGAGAGACTTGGCTCCGCTAAGGAAACGGCATGCAGCTCGTCCCGGGGATTTCATCTGCGCAAACAATGCCGGCTGCACCGGCGCCGTCAGCCGCCGGCCGCAAGCCCAGCTTGTGGATTCTCGACAGTTGGCGCGACTTGGCTCTTTACGTCTGCACACCTTTGTTGCTGGTGCCGATGTTCATCGCAGCGCAGGGCGTGTGGGCCGCGGAGGATATTTATCTCGTCGTCGCCGCCTTTGGCGCGATGGGACACCACTTGCCGGGAATGATTCGAGCGTACGGCGATCGTGCGCTTTTTGAGCGTTTTCGATGGCGTTTCATTTGTGCGCCGATTTTTTTGGTCGTTGTCTGCGCGGCTTTTTCCGTGTGGAACCTGAAGGGAATTGTGCTCGTGGCGTTTGTATGGGGCGTCTGGCACGGGATGATGCAAACGTACGGGTTCTGCCGGATCTATGATGCGAAAGTCGGCTCCTTTGCGGAGATAACGCGTCGCCTCGATTTCGCCTTGTGCGGGATTTGGTTCGCAACAGCTGTTCTTCTTTCGCCGCAACGGATGACCGATACGCTCGAAACGTACTATTCCGCAGGCGCACCATTTATTCCGCCGGCAGTTCTTCGAGCGGGACAACTGGGTTTGCTTGCGCTGGCACTTCTAATTTCAGCGCTGTTTCTGGCAAATTTTGTTTGGATGTGGAGCAGTGGAAAGCGGCCCAGCCCAGTGAAACTGGTGCTGCTCATCACGAGCATCTCGTTCTGGTGGTATTGCAACAACATTGTAGCGAGCGTTTTGGTTGGCATTGCGTTGTTCGAGGTATTTCATGATGTGCAATACCTTTCGCTCGTCTGGATTTATAATCGGAAACGAGTCGAGAGCGACAGCTCTATCGGTGGGTTCATGCGCTTTGTGTTCCGGCGCAGTGGCGCGCTTGTGGGAGTGTACATAGGCCTTGTGCTCGCCTACGGTGGGCTGAGTTTGTCCAAATCCTATGTCGGTGTCGACGCCGTTAAAAATATTCTTACCGGCGTCGTGACTGCGTCGGCACTTCTTCATTTCTACTACGACGGATTCATTTGGAAAGTTCGCGAGAAGTCGACGCGGCAATCTTTGGGCATCGCCGGTGGTACAACAGATGTTTCGTTGGGTGGTTTTCTGCCTGGCTGGGCTTTGCACGGCATAAAATGGGTCGCTATTTTTGTGATTCCTCTCGCGATACTCTGGTACGCCGAAATGCAAAGTGGCCGAGGCAAACTGGAACGTTTGGGCGCGATTGTTGCGGATCTTCCGACGAGCGTCCGGGCCCACGTTAACTACGCTACCGAGCTGCAGGAGGCCGGGCGAGACGATGAAGCAGCGAAGGAATTCTCTGAGGCGATACGTTTAAGTCCCGGCTCGGCGAAGGCGCACGTCAACCTCGGATCACTGTTGACGGCGAAGGGAGAGCTCGACGCAGCAGAAAGTCATTTTGAGCAAGCATTACGCATCGAGCCGAAGAACGCTGAATATCATTCTGGTTATGCGTATCTTTTGGACCAACTGCGGTCGCAAGGACCAAGCCGCAGCTGAATGCGAGACGGCTATTCGTCTGGCGCCGAAATCGGCGCAAGCGCACTACAGCTATGGCGCGTTCTTGGAAAAACACGGACAGCCAGAAGAGGCAATCGTAAAATATCGACAGACTCTGCAGTTGGATCCTGCCCATGTCGACGCCCAGCTCGATTTGGGTAATTTGCTTTTGGAGAAAAGCGAATTCGCGGAAGCACGAGAGCATTTTGCGAAAGCGTCCGAACTCAACCCGAAACTGGCTCAGCCGCACAATTATCTTGGAAAAGTTCTGATGCGTGAAGGCAACACTTCCCAAGCGATTGCACAATTCCAAGAAGCGCTACGCCTTCATCCCGATTTTCCAGAAGCGGAACAGAACCTGCGCATTGCCAAAGGGAGTAGCGCTCAGTCTCCTTGACGCAGTTACGCGAATTGCCACCAATTCGGTAACGTTGAGGCCAAGTCTTGGATCAATTCGTGCCAGTTCGTGAAATTCGTGTGGCGTTCTGGAGACAGGACTGGTTTTGGGCGCTGGTCTTAATCGTTTTCGTTCTCATTGCGTACGCTCAAGTTTTTAGGGCTGACTTCATTTGGGATGATGAATCGCATCTGACTCAGAATCCTTGCGTCATTGGCCCACTCGGCTTGAAGGAAATCTGGACCACGACGCAAGCGGTCTATTATCCACTCGTTCTGACGACGTTTTGGGCCCTGCATAAGTTTGTGGGCCTGAACCCGCTGCCATACCACGCTCTCAATGTTTTGTTGCACGCCGTCTCGGCGATTCTGCTCTGGCGGGTGCTGCGACTACTCCAAGTCCGCGGCGCATGGCTCGGCGCCGCACTCTGGGCTTTGCATCCGGTAATGGTGCAATCTGTGGCGTGGGTTACTGAACTGAAGAACACGCAGTCCTGCGTGTTCTATTTGCTCTCGATCCTTTTCTTTTTGAAATGGGAGGATCAAGAACTCTCGGTGCCTGGATCGCCTCAGCGGGAGATTGAAGAACGCCATTCATTGGTCTTCGCTTTGTCTCTTCTTTCATTTCTTCTGGCGACGCTAAGCAAACCTTCTGTAGCGATGCTGCCATTTGTGCTCGCGTTGTGCGTCTGGTGGGTGCGAGGAAAAATCCGTTGGCGTGATACGGTGGCTTTCATTCCATTTGCTCTGATTTCGATCATCGCGAGCGCATGGACGATCTGGGAACAGAGATTTCATGCGCGCGCAGTTGGTCCGGACTGGGTGCTAACCTTTCCGGAACGCGTGATCATCGCGGGCAAAGCCATTTGGTTTTACCTCGGCAAACTGCTGTGGCCACATCCTCTGATCTTCATCTATCCACGCTGGCAGGTTGATTCGTCGAATGTCGTTGCATATCTGCCTTTGATGGCGGCAATTGCTGCCCTGATTGCCTTTTGGTTTGCTCGCACGCAATTGCGCCGTTCTCTCGTTCTTTGCCGCCGCTTACTACGTCATTTCCCTGTTTCCTGTGCTTGGCTTTTTCAGCGTGTATTTCTTTCGTTACTCATTTGTAAGCGATCATTTTCAGTATCTCGCCAGTATGGGACCGCTTGCGTTGGCAGGAGCGGGGATCGCAACACTTCTCGGCCGTTTTTGTGGAACACCGGACCATTTCGTGTCTCACCCTGAAACCGTACCGCGATCGGGCAACACCATCGCTAGTCCACGACGGCAATCGATTATAAGCAGCGCCCTCTGTGGAATCCTTCTGGTATTGCTCGGCTTTTTAACGTGGCGACAAACCGCGGAATATCACAATCTCTTCACGTTATACACAGCGACGTTAGAAAAAAATCCGCGTTGCTGGATGGCGCATTACAATCTCGGCATCGTTCTCAGCCAGCAGGGAGAAGCGGATCAGGCGATCGAGCATTACAGGCAAGCCGTTTCACTGCGGCCTGATTACGCGGAGGCGCATTATAACTTGGGCCGACTTTTGGTTGATAAAGGTCAGCTTAACGACGCAATTGCCCATTACGAACGAGCTGCTGCGATTAACCCCGCCGATGCAGCAGCACAAAACAATCTCGGTGTTACGCTTTTTGGAATCGGGCGTGCTAATGATGCGATTGCCCATTATCAGAAGGCACTCGAAATCCGGCCCGACTACGGCGAAGCCTCCTGCAATCTTGCGAACGCACTTATAGCCAAAGGTGATTTCGATGGTGCCATCGCCCGGTACACGGCGTGCCTTGCGGTCATACCCGACCAGGAAGAAGCGCAATACAATCTCGCGAGCGCTCTTCTGCGCACAGGCCGCACGGAAGAGGCGATTGTCGAGTACCAAAAGGTGCTCCAGATGCATCCGGAGAACGCAGACACTCATGCCAATCTCGGCATCGCTTTCCTTACAGAGGGGCGCGTTCGAGATGCAATCGCTGAGTATACAAAGGCACTCCAAATTTCCCCCGAAAATTTAGCTGCACTAAGCAACCTGGCATGGTTGCTCGCGACATCTTCCGATCCCACTCTGCGAAACGGATCCGAGGCTGTGCAGTTGGCTGAGCGCGCCGATTCCGCAAGTTCCAGAAGCGACAAGCACCCGACAGTTCTGCGGATTTTGGCTGCAGCCTACGCCGAAGCCGGCCAGTTTGCCCAGGCTAAAGAGACGGCCCAACAGGCTTTGGAAGCAGCGAACATCCAAGGCAACACCACTTTGGCCGACGCACTGCGGGAGAGCTTGCTCTTTACGACCTTGGTTTACCGTATCACAAGTAAACAGGGTTGAATCCCGTTGGAGCGCGGATGCGTTTCCGTCATTCTCGAAGTGCGACTCGCGCGCGGTAGAGAGCAATTTCTTCTTCCAATCTGCTTGCGAGCTCCGACTTACCCTGTGTGCTGGCTAACGCCTTTGCTGTCTCCGCTGTCGCTACGGCGTCGGCGAATTGTCCAGCCTCTGCACGTGCAGCGGCAAGCGTACGAACGAAATTTGGATCTTTGCCTCCCGAAGCCTGCACCGCTTTCACCGCCAACGTGACTGATCGTGCGCCGTCGCGCATCGAAGCATCTGAAGAAGTCGCCAAAATCCACGCCAGGTTGTTCAGGGATACACCGTCTTCCGGCGTTATATTTAACGCTTGCTCATACTCCGCGATCGCTTCTTGCACATTCCCCTGTCTGCGAAGGGCGCTGGCAACATTCCTGTGAGCTTCCGCGTCGGTTGGTCGTATCGCGAGCACTTTTTGCCATTGGGCGATAGCTTGGTCGATCCGGCCCTGTTGAAAGAGCACGCTGCCAAGATTGAAATACGCATCCGCGTAATCAGGACGCAGCCTTGCGGCTTCCTGCAGGTGGTCGACTGCTTCATCCAAAAGCTGCTTCCTGGCAAAAGCATTACCGATGTTGTTTTGAATGAGTGCCGCACCAAGGTTGTAATGAGTGTGAGTGCTTCTGGATCGTATATCCAGTGCTGCCTGAAACTCTAAAATAGCTTTATCTAATTCTCCCCTCCGCAGAAAGACAAAGCCCAAATTGTTATGCGCGACGTCGTTGTCGCTCGTAACGGCGAGCGTATGGTTCCACAGCGTCTCACTGTTTTTCCAATGCGAAGTCTGGCCGCGCGCGCGCGCGCTCAGGCTCACGATTATTATTGCGGCGGCAACGCAGACTAGCGCTCGACGAGCACGCGACGTTGATTCTAGGAGAAGATCCCCAACCGACCACGCTATCATGATGTAAAGGCCAATCTGTGGCAGGTATGTATAACGATCCGCATGCCCTTGTTCACCGACCTGAACGAGACCAATCACTGGAACGAGCATTCCCAGATACCAAAACCAGCCGGTAACAAGGTAAGGCTTTGTCCGTCGCAGATAAATTACTAACAGGCTGACACCAACAAGGAATGCGATAGCCACCGTAACCTCTAGGAGTGGGAGACGATCGTTTGGATGCGGATAAAACACCGCGAGCCGCACGGGCCATAACATCTGCCAGATGTAGGTAACGTAACTCACAAACGTATTGTTAACCCTCCATAGAAAAGGCAGTTGATCGATCGGATTCGGACCTTGCCTTTGCGTAAACAACGTTACAAGACACGAACAGGTGGACAGCGCGAATAACGGAATTTTTTCCGTGATCAATCTTCGTAGCCGATTTCCGGCTTCTGATTTCTGAGCTGCAAGTCTACCGAGAGGCCAATAATCCAACAGCAACAGCACGAACGGCAGAGTTACGAGCATCGGTTTCGACATCAGCCCACAAGCGAAAAGCAATGCCGCGAGCAGATATCGAGGCGTGGAGGGCGCCCGCGCATAGCGAGCATACGCAGCCAGCGTCAGCACGAAAAACACTGCGCTGAGAACATCTTTTCGCTCAGCTATCCATGCGACCGATTCAACGTGCAACGGATGAATGGCAAAGAGCGCGGCCACAAAGGCGCTTTGCCAAAGCGCGCCGGTTATTTGCTTGAGCACCATAAAGAGCAATAGCACCGAGATTGTATGAAGAATGACGTTGGTCAGATGATGGCCGCCAGCCTTTAGTCCATAAAGCTGGCAATCGAGCATGTGAGAAAGTGTGGTCAGCGGATGCCAGTTCAGCGCGTGAGTATGCGTGAAAGCGCCGATCATTCCTTCAGTGGAAAGGCCTCTTACAACCAGCGGGTTTTCGTAGACGTAAACGTGATCATCAAAATTGACGAAATCGTGCCGCAGAGTTTGACCAAAAACGAACCAAGTGATTGCAACCAAAGCGAGGCAGACATAAAAGGACGCGAATCTCCACGAAGAGCCCTTTTCTAACGGACTGTTGGACAACCCGAGTGTGTTCTTCCTGGGTATGCTTTTATTCTTGCTCTTGCTCACCTTCGTCAGAATTCGTTACGACAGAGTTTCTAACGACCAACGTCCAATTCATGTGACTTGCGCATTGCTGTTGGGCGTTATGTGTTTTCGTTGTGGAGACGATTACCATTTTGTTAGAGCTAGCTGCGGCCTTTCTGTAATGTCCGCATATCTATCATGAATTAATTGCCGGGAGGGTTTTCCCGGAGCGGCAGATTTCCGCGATAGAGCACAAGATCTTTCTCGAGGCGCTTCGCCATGTCGGGCTTCCCTTGCATGGTAGCTATGACTGCAGCTTGTTGGGACACGGCGATCGCTTCAGAGAACCGGCCACTCTCCGCATAAGCAGCTGCTAGCGTCCGCAGAAACCGTGGTTCTCTACCGCCTGAAAGCTGCACTGCTTCCTGCGCAAATCCGAGCGCTCTGGCGCCGTCGCGGATCGAGCTGTCAGAAGCGGTCGCCAATATCCAGGCTACATTGTTACGAGAATGAGGATCCTCTGGAGCCAAACCCAGGGCTGTTACGTAATGTGCAATCGCCTCCCGTAGCGACCCTTTCTGCAAAAGAGCATTACCAAGGCTGGTGTGGGCATCTGCGTCATTGGGGTGCATTTCGAGAGCCGTCTCCCAGTCAGCGATCGCTTCGTCAATGCGACCTTTTGCAAAAAGAACACTGCCGCGGTTGTAATAGGCGTCCGCATAATTCGGTTGCAATCTTATTGCCTCCTCGTAATGCACCATCGCGTCATCGGATCGGCCTTTTTTGGCGAGGGCGTCAGCAACGTTCATTTGCACAAACGCTGAAGCCAGGTCGTAGTGAGGATCTCGCTTACCGGACCTAATCCTTGCGGCACTCTCGAAGTGTGAAATCGCCTTGTCCAGCTCACCGCGGTCGGCACACAGATAGCCGAGGTTATTGTGAGCAATGTCGTTGTCGGACGTCACCGCAAGAGCATGCGTCCAAAGAGCCTCGCTATCGCGCCAGTAAGAAGTTTGAATGAATGCCGTCCATGCCAGAGCAAGGATTATTAACACCGCGACCGCGGTGGTCAGAGCCACCTGCGGTTTGGATCGGCGGAATGTTACCACGTCGATCGCGAACCAAACCATAGCCACAAACAAACCGATATGAGGAAGGTAGGTGTAACGGTCTGCATGGCCTTGTTCTCCAACCTGGACGATGCCTATCACTGGGATGAGCATAACCAGATACCAGAACCAGCCGGTTAACAGATAAGGTCGTTGTTTTCGAAAAACGATCGCTGTGGTAGTGATAGCCAGCAACAACAGGATCGCGAAGATGACTTCCCAAAGTGCAAGAGTGTCATTTGGATGAGGATAAAAAACCGCGAGGCGTGCCGGCCATAATGTTTTCCAGACGTAAATCACGTAGCTCACGAATGCGTTTTGGACGCGCCACAGGAATGGCAACGGCGGGATAGCGCCGGCAGTGCGCTTTTGCAGAACAAATGTGACGATACAAACGACGGCGGACAGAACGAACAACGGAATTTTCTCCAAGTAGAGGCGTCGTATTATGCGTCTTTGATCATCGCACTCTGAGATTTTGGTCTTCTCTATTATTAAGGAGGGTTGCTCAAAGCGGCGTAGCGGCCAGTAATCGAGAAGGAGAAGGATGATGGGAGCGCTTACCAGCATCGACTTTGACATGAGTCCCGCGGCGAAGAGGACAGCGACCGCCAGATAGCGCATTACCGACGGTTCGCGTGCATAACGGTTGTATGCATTCAGCATGAGAAAAAAGAAGACAGCACTCAAAATGTCTTTTCGCTCGCTCACCCATGCTACGGATTCGACATGCAGTGGGTGCACTGCAAATAATGCCGCGACCAGCGCACTCTTCCATGGTGCGCCGGTCATTTGCTGCAATACCCAAAACAGAAGGAGCACCGCGATGGTATGCAAGATCACATTGGTAGCATGATGGCCACCAGCGTTTAGGCTGTATAGCTGACAGTCCAGCATGTGCGAGATAGTTGTTAATGGATGCCAGTTGTGGGCGTGTTGGCTGACAAAGGCGGCTGCTATCCCTTTTAGTGTTAGCCCAGACTGAATGGCTGGGGTGTTATAGACGTATAAGTCGTCGTCGAAGTTAACGAAGTGATAACGGATTGTTTGACCGAATACGGCCCAGGTGACTGCCACCAGACCAAGGCAGACAAGAAGGTCGCTGAGCCGTGATTTCTCACGCCAACCGCGAACGCACGACCCCGAACGAGACACATCGGACGAATGCTTTCGGCGGTTCGAAACCTGCCGCTCCTTCGTGGCGCGAGTGCTAAGGCGACGAGCTGCCATTTTTTAAGCTTGGATCACGCAGCGGTCTGCCGGATTGGTAAAGAGCAACATTGCTTTCCAGTTCGGCGGCCAAAGCTGGGTTGCCCTGGTTAGCTGCTAATTCGGCGCCGCGCTGCGCGGTTTCAACGGCGTCAGCAAAGCGTCCACTCTCTGCGTACGCGGCGGCAAGCACTTTGTAAATCATTGGGATCTTACCGCCAGAGATACGAAGCGCTTTCTCGGCCAGTTCGACTGCGTGTTTTCCATCGCGGATTGAGTCTTCGGGACAGGCTGAGAACACCCAAGCTAGATTACTCGCGGCGTTTCCGTTTTCCGGTTGGATTGCCAGCGCCTCCTGCCACTGGTCAATGGCTTCTCTTAATCTGCCCTGTTGAATGAGTGCTGTTCCAAGAGTGTTACGTGCTTCTACGTTGTCAGGTTGTATCTCCAAAAACTTCCGATAATGAACCATCGCCTCTGACACCTGGCCTTTTTGAAGCAGGGCCTTCGCGAGATTATCATGAGCTGGCGCATTTTCCGGTCGCACATCTATAGCTGCTTGTAAGTTTGAAATGGCGTCGTCCAGTTGTCCTTTCTCCAAAAAAATGATGCCCAGGTTATTCATTGCAACATCGTTGTTTCTGGTAACAGCGAGCGCATGGGTAAACAGCGTTTCGCTATCGTGCCAGTAGGATGCTTGCAGGCAGCAGCCGCCAACTTAAAGCACCAACTACGATTAGAGCAGCAAGGCCCAGGGCCATCCGTTGAAAGCGCCATGTGCGAGTGAAATCTGTTACCGCCCAGGTAACCGCAATGTAAAGGCCGATCTGCGGCAAATATGTGTAGCGATCTGCATGTCCCTGCCATCCTACTTGGATCAGTCCAATCACTGGCACAAGCATCCCAAGGTACCACAGCCAACCGGTGACGAAATAAGGCGCTTTGCTTCTAAAGACGAAAGCTGCCGCCGTGATTCCAACAAGAATGATAAAGGCTAGACTGATTTCCAATACCGGCAGTCTGTTTTCCGGATGCGGGTAGAACACAGCGAGCCCGGCCGGCCAGAACAGTTGCCGGATGTAAATAACATAGGCGACCAAGGCGTTACTTATTCGTTCCGATACTGGCAACTGCTCAGTCCAACCGATTGCTCCTCGTTGAGCCAGAAATGTGACGACGCTTGAAACGGCAGAGAGCGCAATCAGGGGGGTCTTTTCCAGAACGAGTTGTAAGGACTGGCTTCCAGTACTTGATCTCTTGAGTTTAAGTCTTCCGAGTGGCCAATAATCGAGGAGTAAAAGAACGAACGGCAGTGTAACCAGCATAGGCTTGGACATCAGCCCGAGCGCGACGAGAACTGCCACAGTTAAATACCGGCCAATCGATGGGGCGCGCGCATAATGTGAGTACGCGAGCAGGGTAAGCATGAAGAAAAACGCGCTCAGCACATCTTTACGTTCCGCGATCCACGCGACCGACTCCACATGCAACGGATGCACGGCGAAAACCGCAGACACAAATGCGCTTCGCCACAACGCGCCTGTCATTCGCTCCAGCGCCGCAAACAGGAGGACGACGGCGAAAGAGTGCAGGAGGACATTGGTGAAGTGGTGCCAGCCTGCGTTTAACCCGTGCAGCTGGCAATCGAGCATATGCGTGATGGTCGTCAGCGGATGCCAGTTTTCGGAATGGATATGAGAAAACGCCCAGGCGACATTGGCGATGCTAATGCCGCTAGTGATCCTGGTGTTTTGATAGACGTAGCCCGGATCGTCGTAGTTAACGAAATCGAACCGGAGTGTTTGACCAAAGACGATCCACGTTAGGACGAAGAGACAGACGCAAATGCAGGCGGTCACCCACGGTAGATTGCGCCTGTGGAGATCCGCTGATTGGCTGATTCTGTGCATCTGCGGCCTAAAATTTTGGAAGCATGAAGCAGTTTAAACGTTTCGTTTATAAATCAGGATCTAGTTCTTCAAAGTCTCCACTGATTTCGGAACATTGCCGAAGTAGGAATCCTAGCGTCGTAATCAATCTTTGTGAGTTTACTATTGAGGCGCCAGAAGGTTGTAAGTCGCGATGCCTTGCAATATGAGCCGGACAGCATAAGCGTACTCGCCTTGGTCATGTTCGCGCGGAATTCCCAAGAAAGGGAATCCTGGTTGCAACGACGAGAGTAAAAAATGATGCAAACTGCACCAGCTTTCCGTTGATGTCGGTCTTACGCAGTACGAAGAGTTCTATATGAGAAACGGAGCGTTGCAACCGCAGGCGGCGGCCGAAATTTCGGGTGAACCGCTTTGGGATGTAATCGCTTGCGGTTAGCGTATGCACGAAGTCGCGAGGCGCATTTTTACCGCGCGCGGGCGCACGTTGATTTTCGCTGTCGTCCTCGCGGCAGTGACGCTCCTAGCATACCGGCCTGCCTGGCATGGGGGATTTTTGTGGGACGACGACGCCTATATCATCAATAACGAATTGTTAACTGCTCCCAATGGTTGGCAGCGCATTTGGTTTTCCCTGGATTCTCCGTCGCAGTATTTCCCGCTCACTTACAGCACGTTTCGCGTCGAGCACGCCTTGTGGGGTCTAAACACGACTGGTTACCACTGGGTCAACCTTGTGCTCCATGTTGGCAATGCTCTTCTGATCTGGGCAGTGCTGGCGCGATTAGGAGTACCCGGCTCGTGGTTAGCTGCGGCAATTTTTGCGCTACATCCTGTGCAGGTGGAGTCGGTGGCATGGATTACCGAACGCAAGAATGTCCTGATGGGCTTTTTCTTTTTGCTGACGCTGCTTGCCTGGATTGCGTTTGTTGACGGGCGAACCCGACGCCCGTGGATCTTCTATAGCCTGGCGCTGATTTTATATGTGCTGGCGCTCTCAGCGAAAGCAACCGCCTGCACCCTGCCGGCTGCATTGTTCTTGATTCTTTGGTTGCAAAAAAAGCCGATCACGATTCGCCGTCTGCTGCAAATTGTTCCCTTTGTCGTGCTCGGCATCGGCATGGGGTTACTCGCAGTTTGGTGGGAACACTACCATCAGGGAACGAGCCGCGACGTATTTACCTTCCTGAGTCCGATCGAACGAATCCTCGTGGCGAGCCGAGCTGTTTGGTTTTACCTGAGCAAAATTCTTTGGCCTTCCAATCTGATTTTTATTTACCCGAGATGGAATATTTCACCGTCGGATTTGCTCAACTATATCTGGTTGCTTGCGGGCATCGGAGCCTGCCTGGCCATCTACTTCCTCAGGCGATACGTTGGGCGAAGTGTTGAAGTCGCGGCCGCGTTTTTCGTCGCCACGCTTGGCCCGGTGCTTGGGTTCATCATGCTGTTCACGTTTCTCTACACCTTCGTGGCAGATCATTATCAATATCTGGCCTGCATCGGACCAATAGCCCTTGCGAGCGCGGGCGTAGTGAGTTTGTCCGACAAATTTGCGCGGTATCGCGCCGTCATTCTAAGCGCTGCGTTGTTAGTCGTTGCAAGCTTGGCGACGTTAACGTGGCGGCAAGCCGCGATGTACACCGATATTGAAACGCTTTGGCGCACCACCCTCGCAAGAAATCCCGAATGCTGGATGGCCCACACCAATCTCGGTCTTGTTCTTCTCCAGAAAGGCAAGGTCGACGACAGCATTGCTCATTATCGGTCGGCCTTGCAAATGCAGCCCGACTCGTGGGATGCCGAGTACAATCTTGGCACGGCGCTTTTGGGAAAAGCTCAGGTGGACGAGGCGATACTTCACTGTGAAAGGGCGGTGCGCATGCGACCAACGGATCCGGATGCTCAGGTTGCTTTGGGTAACGCACTTTTTCAAAAGGGCCGGGTTGACGAAGCAATCGCTCATTATCAAGAGGCAATAACAGCACAGCCCGATCACTTCCTCGCTCGTTACACTCTTGGTCATGCGTTGCTGGAGAAAGGCGACCTCGACGGTGCCATAGAAGTTTGCCGCAGTGCACTCTTGCTTCGCCCTTCGGATGTGGATTGTCAGACGACGCTCGCGATCGCTCTCGAGGAAAAAGGCAACCCTGTTGAAGCAATCCAGCATTACCAAAAAGCGCTGGAACTTGCACCGCGCTCCATCCCCACGCTTACCAATCTAGCGTGGCTGCTGGCCACATCCCCCGATGCGTCACTGCGAAATGGTCCGAAAGCTATTGAGCTTGCGAAACAAGCCGATCGACTGGTCGGGGGCACGAACACTCTTGTGTTGCGTACCCTCGCAGCCGCGTATGCGGAAAACGGCGAATTCGCGAACGCGATTAGAACTGCCCGGTCTGCAATGCAACTCGCGCGGATGCACGGCGAGGAAGCTGTGATGACGGATCTCGATCAACAGATCGCGCTGTATCAACTCGGAATGTCGTACCGCGAAACGGTGAAATAGTGCCGAGGTGCGGGGAGTTATTACAAAATTACGTCGGCTGAACGCGTAACGATTGAGCGATTCAGCGATTTAAGGTTTAGGGCGGCGAGGTCGACGCTGTCACAACTCGTCACGCATGATTTTGAAAATGGCTGTGCTCTCGACCACACCTTGCAGCGCATCTGTTCCGGGGCCGCTGCCAAATGCAACGACATCTTCAACTGTGACCAGCGCCGATTTTGTATAAATCGTCGCCGGCTCAGGCTGTTCCTGTGGCGGCTCTTTGGTTTCTACCGTGTCCTGGTTCACCGGTAGTTTCGCCGCGCCGTATGACTTTGTTCCCTGCGGCCCCGTTGCCCAGGTGATCCATGGTTGACCAGCTGAATTGAAACCCAGCAGCGCGATTCCACTATCTTTCCGAAAAGGAAATCCATTCAAGCTCATCCCGCCAATGGCCGCATCCCCGCACACAATGATTGTAGATTTTGGCCCACCATAACTTCGGGCGACGCCGACCGCGCGGTCCAGCTCGAGCGTTTGCGTCAGAGTTCGCTCCCCATTGTTTTGTTCAGCCGCCTTTCGCATCAAGCCCGCATCGACCACGAGTAAATAGCCTCCGGCGTTGTACTGCAGCAGCTGGATGGCTCGCCTCACCATATCCGAAAGGCTCGGCTGCTGGCCTCGCTCTTCCACCTGATTTGTGTACGCGAAATCGTTGTTGCTGAAGAGGCCAAAAACTTTCGACCGGCGCCACGCTGGAACCGCTTCCAAATCCGTGCGTGTCCGGACAATGTCGAATCCATTGCCACGAAGCTCCAGCAATAGATCGCGGGTGTCTTGTCTCTCACCGCCTTTGATAGAGGGAATAAATTGCGCCGCACCGCCGCCCATTGCGACGTCAAAGTTTCCGCGATCCACAAACTCGGCTGCGGTCTTCTCCGGGTCGCTGGCGTCTCCCGTGTGTGCGTAGAACGCTGCGTTTGTGGGGTCGGTGAGCTTTGCGTCCGTGACTAAGCCTGTGGCTCGTCCGTATTCGCGAGCCAGCTCAATAATGCTCTTGACCGATTTCCCCTCGCCGTTAATCGCGATCGCGCGATTAGTTACACGCTCACCGGTCGCGATCGCGGTCGCGGCAGCCGCCTGATCGGGCGCGGCGAAATCCTTCGAGTAATTCATCACCAGCGCGGCGTACGGCATGGAGTCGACATTTAAACGCGTCCCCGCGCCGCCGGCATAGGTGCGAGTAGGTGCCAGCCTTGCAGGCGAGAGGCCTTCTCCGACAAACAAGATGATACCGAAGGGCTTTCGGATGACCCAGTGCTGAAAATAAATGACACCCACTCCCGCGAAGGCGAGCAGACAGACGAACGCCAGCAACTGGTTGCGCCACTTCATTTTCGCTTAGTGTAGCGTAAGCGTCTTCGCTTGCGCGGCGAAAATGGCAAGCCGGAGGCATGCGCCACCTTCTCTTTCAAAGAACTGCTTGTCGACGTTCTCGTTCATCAGCAAAGTGCGGGAACATGGCTGGCCCGGTGATGCTCATCATTCGCGACGGCTGGGGCATTAATCCCGGCGGTCCCGAGAAGCGTGAAGAGAACGGCAACGCGACGCTGCTAGCATCCACGCCGTTTCACGATGATTTGTATCGCGATTATCCCTGGTCGCGATTGAGCGCCAGCGGCATGGACGTCGGGTTACCAGAAGGACAGATGGGGAACTCCGAGGTTGGCCACCTTAATCTTGGCGCTGGCAGGATCGTTTATCAGGACCTCACCCGGATTAACAAGGCCATCGCGAATGGCGAACTGGAAGGCAACCGTGTTTTGCAGGCCGCCCTTGCCAAAGCGCGCGGACATCGGATGCATCTCCTCGGGTTGGTGTCCGATGGCGGCGTGCACAGCCATTACTCGCACATGATCGCGCTGGCGGACACCGCGCGTGCGGCAGGAGTCGCAGAAATTTTCGTGCATGCGTTTACCGATGGACGAGACACGTCGCCCACTGGCGGTGCGGGTTTTTTAAGGACGTGTGAAAAGGAACTTGAGAAGAGCGGCGCTAAAATCATCACCGTGGTGGGGCGCTATTACGCGATGGATCGCGACCGCCGCTGGGACCGCACAAAAAAAGCATGGGACGCAATCGTTCTTGGTCGCGGCGAATTTTGCGAATCATCACCCGCTGCGGCTGTGGAGCGACAATACTCGCTTGGCAAGACCGACGAATTCTTGCCTCCGCTCGTTTTCGCCTTTCCGAACGAACAGCGTATCCGCGACGGCGACACGGTTTTGTTTTTTAACTTTCGCGCCGACCGTGCGCGCCAGCTCTCACAAGCGTTTTTGCTAAAAGACTTCGATGAGTTCGATCGCGAAGTTTGGCCACAGGTTCATTTCGTGTCGCTCACTCAGTATGATGTTCGGTATTCTTCGCCGTTCATTTTTGCGCCCGAAGAACTCAAACACATTTTAGGGGAGATCGTCAGCGCTGCCGGCAAACGGCAATTGCGAATCGCCGAGACGGAGAAGTACGCGCATGTGACTTACTTTTTTAACGGCGGAATCGAAAAGTCCTTTTCTGGTGAAGACCGCAAACTCATTCCTTCGCCCAAAGTCGCCACTTACGATCTGAAACCCGAGATGAGCGCGTTCGAAATCACCGACGAACTACTCGCACACATGGCGGACTACGATTTGATCGTTTTAAACTTCGCCAATCCCGACATGGTTGGTCACACGGGAGTCGTCGAGGCCGGGATCAAAGCGGTGGAGACGGTCGACGCATGCTGCGCCCGCATCATTCCAAAACTTCTAGAACTCGACGGGAAAGCATTGGTTACCGCGGACCACGGCAATTGCGAGCAAATGCGCAACCCTGACGGCTCGCCGCACACGTCGCATACCAGTTACCTTGTGCACTTCATTTATGTAGCCAACGATGCGACGAAGTTCCGTTGCGAAGACGGCATTCTGGCGGATGTCGCCCCGACTCTTTTATTTCTTCTCGGTTTGCCGCAACCGAAAGAAATGACCGGGCACAATTTGCTCGTGCCAGTCTAACGAGAGTTCTTGATTCAACGTCCGCGTTCCCGCCACGGCGATTCGCTGCAAAACGTGAAGCCGATTAGCCGCTGTAGCGTCGTTCCAGATTGGTTTGCGGACGAGCATCAGTGTGTCGTTTGATTCGACCAGAGCGCCCCAGCCGACGGGCACTTCCGAATCGCGAAATAATTGCTCCGGCAGCACGATAAAAAACAAGTTTGCGCAGCGGTAGCGAATTAGTTTCTCGAACTTTGTGCAATCGTAGAGGCGATTTTGCAGCGTCCGCAGCTCACGAACGAGGCGTGCGTAACCGCGGTGGCCGATCGCGCTGAAGTTCTCGGAATCAAACTCCGGGAAAAGCGAATCACCATTGTGCAGGCTTGGGTAATGCGTGCGGAGACGCGTTTCGAGAACCTGGCGACGATTACAGATTGCTTCGAGTCGCTGGCGTGCCGACTCGCTGCGACAGTTGTCTCGGCGCAAATCGCACAGCGCCTGTTTGCATTCGAAGATCACTGTTGATCCAATTTGCTTGGGGACAGACCGATAGCCGGCCACGTCAGCGCGATATCGGCAGCGGGGCAAAGTCACTTCCATCGCGCACGCGGAAAATCCGTGCGTCTGCGCCCAAATAAATGCGAGCCGCTTGAGCCTGGCGTGTTGTGTTGTTTCGCCGCGGCGGCTTGTTACTCCCGCAGCCATGTAGCGAGTTCACGTGCCCAGTAGGTGACGATGATGTCCGCGCCGGCACGCTTAAGCGCAGTCATGATCTCGAGAACGGCGGCGCGCTCATCGAAAATCCCTTTCGCGGCCGCAGCTTTGACCATGGCGTACTCGCCACTGACGTGATAGACGGCGGTTGGTTTGCCGAAGCGTTCGCGCACGCGCCACAAAATGTCGAGATACGGCAGGGCAGGTTTCACCATCAGAATGTCCGCACCTTCCTCAATATCCAGCGCCGCTTCGCGCAGTGCTTCGTTTGCGTTCGCAAAATCCATTTGGTACGAACGGCGGTCACCGAACTGCGGCGGGCTTTCTGCCGCCTCGCGAAACGGCCCGTAAAACACCGACGCAAATTTCGCCGCGTAACTCATGATGCCTGTTTGATCGAATCCGCTCGCATCGAGCGCCTCGCGAATTGCGCCGATCCGGCCGTCCATCATGTCGCTCGGGGCGACAACATCCGCGCCTGCGGCGGCGTGAGAAAGCGCCGTTTTCACTAAAAGTTCGACGCTTTCGTCGTTCAGAACATGAAAATGATCGCCATCCATTCGGGTGACACCGCAGTGGCCGTGGCTCATGTATTCGCAAAGGCAAACGTCGGTGATCGCAATCAATTCCGGACATTTCGATTTAATCGCTTGGAGCGCTTCTTGAATCACTCCGTCTTGTGCGTAAGCGCCGCTTGCTTGCTCATCCTTGCGCGCGGGGATTCCGAATAGCAGGATGGCTTCCAGCCCAAGATCCTGAGCTCGGCGCGCTTCATCGACAACCTCTTTCACCGGCAACTGAAAAACTCCCAGCATACTGGCGACAGGCCGACGTTGGTTCAATTTTTCGCTCACGAAGAGCGGCAAAATAAAATCGTGGATGGTCAAATGCGTCTCACGAACAAGGTTTCGCAGGGCAGGGGAACGCCGAAGGCGACGCGGTCGATGCACCAATTTTCTCACAGGTCGAGGCTACCCGCGCGGCGCGATTGTCGCAAGCCGACCGTGCTACCAAGCGCGTGGCGAATGCTTGACGGCGCGGAGCGTTGGGTGTCTGCATCTTAGCCGTGGTGCGTCATTCCGATTATTTATTGATCGATATCAGCAACTCGTACGCAAAACTTGCCTTCGCATCGAGAGACCGAGTCTCCAATCCTGCGCGGATGCCCACCTCGGAGGTTTCGAGCAGCGTGGTCGCGGAATTTTTGAGCCGGCGACAGGTAAATAAAGTGATTGTCTCGTCAGTGGTGCCGACAAAAAACTCTGCGATCTCGAAGGCTGCGCGCAACAAAGCGCAAGTGCTGTGGCTGGATTGGAAACTGAGGCTGGGTGTCACAATCGAATATCCCAAGCCCCAATCGATTGGCGCGGATCGCCTGGCGAACGCTGCCGCCGTTGCCGACCTTTACAGTTGTCCGGCCATCGTCGTGGACTTCGGCACAGCGGTGACGTTCGATGTGGTTTCCGAGGGGCGCAGTTACATCGGCGGCGTGATTGCGCCGGGACTGGAAGCGATGACAAATTTCCTTTACCAACGGACCGCGCTGCTCCCGAAGCTGTCGCTGAAAGAGCCACACCGTGCCGTTGCTAAATCGACCGTTGAAGCAATGCGTTCCGGCGCCATCTTCGGTTACCGTGGATTGGTTCGGGAGATTCTGGCGCGAATCAAAGCTGAGCAGTTTTCGCGTAAAAAAGTTACCGTCGTCGCGACTGGTGGTTATGCGCGCCTAGTTGCCAGCCAGTTGCCGGAGGTCGCAGTGGTTCATCCGCATCTGACTCTCGAAGGATTACGTATCGTCGGGAACTTGAATTGATTTCGCAGACCAAGGAGTGACGGCTTCCGAGCCGTCATTCGCCGCAAAATGTTTTTCCGAACCGAACCGAAAATCTTCGCGCCGAATACAATTTCGACTTGTCAGAGGTGCTAATCAGGGCTTGAATCGGTGGTTCATGAAAATCTGGAAGATCGCTGCCATCGCAGCGCTGGGACTTACGGCCTTTGCGGCGGATAATGTTGCCCCGACCAAGGCGGAGTTGGAAGAGATGTACAACTCCGCGTACCGCGCGTTCGACGCGGGCAAATTTCCCGAGGCCCTAAAACAACTCGACGCCATCGACGCGCGCCAGCCCGATCTTGCTGCGTCGAAAAACCTGCGTGGCGTCATCCTTATGCGCCAGGGCAATTACGATCAGGCTGAAGCCGCATTGAACGAGGCGGCACGGATTGATCCTAAGTTTTGGAATGCGCGCTTTAATATGGCGGAAATCCCATTTCTCAAAAAAGACTGGGTAGAGGCGAGAAAGCGCTTCGAGCAATTGCTCTCCACCGGACAGTCCGATCTGGCAAAAGAAGCTTCGCAGCTGATCCAGTACAAGATCTTGCTGACTTATCTAATGGAGGGCAAAAGCAACATGGTCGATTCCATTCTGGCCAAGCTGGAGCTTTCGCCCGATACACCCGCTGTTGATTATGTAAAGGCAGCGGTCGCGCTCCAACAGAAGAACGAAACGGAAGCGAAGGATTGGATCACGGCGGCGGAAAAGAACTACTCCCCGCAGCTAAACAAGCTTTTCGTGGAATCGCTGTACGAAATCGGTTGGATGGAAAAGCCATCTGGCCAACGGCGAGCGTCGCTACCGCTCATGACCGCAGCCGAACGCACGGAAAAGACGAAGGCGTTTGCCCGGTCGAAATTTGAGCAATCGCAACAGGCGTTCCGGCAGCGTGATTTTGTCACGGCGCTGAAGCTGGTGGACGAAGCGGACAAGGTGGATCCCAATCAGCCCGCGACCCTGAATTTGCGAGGCGAAATTCTCATGCAGCAAGGGCAATTCGACAACGCCGAGGCCGCCTTTCAAAAAGGCAGCAAAGTTGGATCCGAAACTTCGCGATGCGCAATACAATCTCGCGCAAATTCCATTCAAAAAGAAAGAGTACGCAAAAGCGCGCGACCGGTTCGAGACGTTGTCTAAACGCATACCCGGCGGCGACAAAAACCAGGCGGCCGCGCTGCTCAAGTTCAAAATTTACATGACCCTTTTGATGGAGGGCAAAGAGAGCCGGGCGCATTCGATGATGGAGGAATTCCAATTCACGGGCGATACCCCCGCACTCTATTACGCGCAGGCAGCATGGGAGTACAAGCACAATAATGCGCAAAAGGCCGAGGATTGGACGAACTCCGCCAACAAGATTTACTCGCCGGCGCTCAACAGCGTTTTTGCTGATGCTTTCTATGATGTCGGGTGGTTGCAAAGACCAGAAGGCGCAACTGCTCCTGCGGTCGCGTTTGATACGAGCAATGTCGCCTCTGCGCAGACGGATAGTGGCCCCGCAGTAGAGCCGAGTCCTATTCCTGACAAAGGTCCTGCCGCAAACAAACAGGGAGAAACGCTTGCCCTCGCGCAGTCGGCAAGTGCTCCAGACGGCGGAATGGAACTTGCCGGCGCGGGAGCGACCGCTAACCAGACCACTGTGGCTGGGCCTGCGCCCGAGACGAATTCGCCCGCGGAGCCGTCAGTGGTGCAATCCCCTTCGACCACCAGCGAATCAGCAGCTGCGTCTCAGCCTGCCGCTCCTGAGACGACAAGCGCTTCGACTGTTGCTAGCGACCAAAACCAAGCCGAGAAACAACCTCCGGCGTCTGAGGCGGCGAGCGCTTCGACTGTTGCCAGTAGCCAAAGTCAGGCCGAGCAAAAGCCTGTCGCGCAAACAAGTCCTCCCGAACAGGCAAGCACTGGGACAGCGCCGACCAAAGCCTCGTCGCCAACCCTTGCTGGCGCGTCGAGCCGCAGACTATGGATTGTTGGCGGACTACTCTTGGCGGCCGTGGTGCTGATAGCCGTTGCTATCATCCCGGCGGTTCGCCGGGGATACAAGTTCTCGGTCCCGGGTTCCTCGCCGCCGCAATCAGGCGCCGACACTGCGGTTCTTAAAGCGAGAACAGCGCCCGCCCACACGATTGGTGTTCAAGGCAACGGCTTCGCTGGCGGACCACGTCAGGTCTCACTGGAACTTAAAGCATGGAATTCTCCGGTCCGGCCCAGCGCTTTGGCGTTGTCGAAAGCTGGCGGTGCTTTTAATCGGTTGAAAGACTCGAAGGCGAAGCCTTCACGTCTTCCTGCTCCCATGGAGCCGCGACCTGAGGAATCAGCCCCAGTGGCGGAGCCATTCTTTGAATCGGTAGGCCCGGTCGTGTCCGATGCAGAGCCGCCACATGAGGAATCGGCTCCATCGGCAGAGCCATTTTTCGAATCGGTTGGCCCAGTAGTGACAGCTGTTGAGCCGCAGGAACCTAAGAAATCAGCTCCGGTTGCCGAGCCATTCTTTGAGTCGGTCGGACCAGTGATCGAACAAGCACCGGAGGCCGTGTCAGCCGTCGCTCCGCAGGAAACTGCACTCGATGGTTCGGAACCAGAGACGGAGTTTCCCTCGGCCTCGACGACTGCATCGCAATCAGTGGAGAATGAAATTCTAGAGGTTCCAGAGGAGCCAGTGTTCGGCACCCAAGAGGCCAACGAATTTTCCGAGTATCCGAGGGACGAAGTTGTGGCCGGTTATGAGCAACCGAACGAGGTCTTTGGCAGTGGAGCCGAGTATGCGTGGCCGGCTGCGGAAGCCGCAGCAGAGTTAACAGCTCTGCCTATCGAGAACGATCAGCCGCATGAAACGATTTTTGCCGAGCGTGAAGCTTTTGTTCAGCAGGAGGATTTTGTTCAACCTGACACTTTTTCTGAACGCGAACCCTTTACAGAGCGTGAAGCTCCAGTTAGTGAAGTCATTGCCGAACCGGCATCTGATTTCGAGCCTTCGCCTGTTGTTCCCGTCCGGCCAGTTTTTCCTCAACCAACCATACCTGCAACCATGCCAGAAACTACTCAAACACCACCTGCTCCGATAGCCAAAGTCCCGGCACCGCCTGTGCCCAAACCGCAACCTCAGCCGCAAGCGCCGGTACCGGCAGCCGGGATGCAAACCTCTGTGCAGCTCACTTTCTCGTTCGAGATAGCAGCGATGCAGTTAACGCCGAGCTTTAAAATGGGAGTGTTGAAAGTCCGTCCCATATCGAAGCTCGTCACGATGCGATTGCCTTCACCTCAGCGCGCGCAATCTCCTTTGAATTTGCAGGTTGCCTTCGAAGTACTAAAAATCCAGCCCGCCGCGGGCGCACTCGGGACCGTTCGCGTCGTTCCCTCTCAGCAACAGCGGCCTGCTATGGGAGGTATGCCTTCGTTTGCAGTTGCCGGATTGCAGGTCGTGCCGAATTCTGAAACGGCGCCGGTTCAACTCACCCCGTCGTCGCAGGGGCGCGCATCGGTATTCGTTACCGTGCCGTTCCAGATCAGCACGCTTGAGTTTTCTCCTACGCTCGAAATTGGATCGGTTACGCTGAATTCAAATTCGAAGCAGGTTGTCGTCCAGTTACCGGGGACCGGGCCTGGTCCGGTCGAAGGCGCGCCAATGTTCGAGATCGCTAATCTCGAACTAAACGAGGGCGGCGAGATCGTGATGATGCAACTGAATTTGCTTAGCGGATTGAAGCGCGCGTAACAAACACGAAGTTCGACCAGTCTGGGCGGTCAATCAGCGCCAATTTAGCGAGCGCAATTGCTTCGGAAGAAACTCGCCATTTTTCCGGATCAACTTTCCGTCGAAATAAATTTCGCCGCCACCGTAATCGGGACGCTGAATGTTGACCATGTCCCAGTGAACCTGGCTTCGGTTTCCGTTGTCGGCTTCCTCGTACGCTTGCCCTGGAGTGAAATGGAATGAGCCGGCGATTTTTTCGTCGAACAAGATGTCGCGCATCGGCTGGAACACTCGCGGATTAAAGCCAAGCGAAAATTCGCCGATGTAACGCGCGCCCGTATCCGAATCGAGAATCTTGTTCAGTTTTTCGGTCTCGTTGGCTGACGCCTCGACGATTTTACCTCGTTTGAAACTAAGCTGGATACCGTCGAAAGCGGTGCCTTGATAAATGCTCGGTGCGTTAAAGGTGAGTTGGCCTTCCACCGAGTCTTTTACCGGAGCCGTGAAAACTTCGCCATCGGGGATGTTACGATCGCCACCGCAGATAATGGCTGGAATTCCCTTGATACTAAAATTTAGGTCCGTGCCGGGACCCTTGATTTGGACGCGGTCCGTTTTTTCCATCAGCCCCTTAAGGGCCTTCATACCGGGCTGCAGTTTGCGGTAATCGAGTGTGCAGACATCGAAAAAGAAGTCTTCAAATGCTTCCGTGCTCATTCCTGCAAGCTGAGCCATCGAAGGTGTCGGCCACCTTAACACGACCCATTTCGTCCGTTTCACGCGTTGATCCTGGACGGGGCGCATCTTTTTGCCGATCAGCTGCATCTTTTCCGCCGGCACGTCCGCCAGCTCTGTGATGTTGTGACTGCCGCGCATCGCAATGTATGCGTTCATTTTCTTCATGCGGGCCAGCTCATGGCTTGCCATGATGTTCAGCTGTCGATCGGAGGCCTCGAGCGCAAGCGCGCGATTCACTCGCGCGTGATATACCTGCGCAAACGGAACGCCTCCTGCATCCCGTGCCGCTCGTATGAGCGCGGCCGTCATTTCATCGGGAATGTCGAATGCTTCGATCAGGACCGTCTCGTTGCGTTTTAGCCGAATGGAGTATTCAACCAAGAGCTTTGCGAGTTTATCAAATCGCTCGTCGTGCATAGGCGCTTATCATTCCATCAGCCGGACGCGATGCAACTGTAGCCGCTTCCCTGCGGGAAGTATGCGCTGCGGTTATTTCACATGCGACGCGCGTCGCTCACAGAGCGATGGCTACAGTAAGTTTCGCGGCGAATGCGCCATCAAAACCGTCGCGGATAGGAAGCGCATCTTTTTCCGTCTCCAGCGCCAGGGCCGGCAGCTCGGCAACGATCCGACGAACGACCTGTTCGTTTTCTTCGCGCTCAAGGCTGCATGTGCTGTAAACCAGTATGCCGCCGGGTTTCAGCAAGCGGAGTACAACGCGCGAGATGACCAACTGTTCGTTGGACATTCGGCTGAAATCTTCAGGTCGCAGTCGCCATCTCACGTCAATCCGTCGGCGCATGACTCCGGTATTTGTGCATGGTGCATCTAAAAGGATTCGATCAAATGGCGCGGCTGATAAAATTTCTTCTGGAGGATGATTGCGCGTCCAATCGTGACGGACAGCACGAACGATGGTCGCGCCGAGCCGGCCAACATTATCTTTCAGAATTTGAAGTCGTTCCTGGTCGCGGTCACAGGCAACGATCACTCCCCGGTTTTGCATGAGCTGCGCGAGATAGGCTGTTTTACCGCCCGGTGCCGCACACGCGTCGAGGATTTTTTCTCCTGGCTTTGGCTCTAAAAGCTGACACGCGATTGCTGTGCTGGGGTCCTGAACGTAGCAATGACCAGAATCGAGAGCGGCCGTTGGGAAAGTATTGAATTCTGCAAAATCTGGGTTGCCAGGTAGCGGTCGTGAGTCTGGGTAGAGCTGTCGAAAGGTTTCAGAATCCGTCTTTATTCGATTGATTCGGCCATAAATAGGCGCAGGCCGATTGTTCCATTTACAGAGCTCTTCGGTGTACGCGGCGCCAAAGCGTTGTTGCCACCGTTCAACCAGAAATTGCGGATGAGATGATCGAACGAACAATGGCTGTGCGTCGGCCTCTGTAAGCAGCTCGCTTCGCTGCCTGGTCGAGGCACGCAAGACGGCATTGATAATCGGTCGCTGCTTTTGCGAGGCTATGGCAACGGTCTCGTGCACGGCTGCGTGCTCCGGCGTTTTAAGTAGGAAAACTTGATACAAGCCGAGTCGCAGGATGTCGCGGACGTTGGTCTCGATGTGCGAAGCGCGCAGACAACCGATCCAAAAATCGAGCAGCGTTAAATTCCGCAGAACGCCATAGAACAGTTCCAAGGCAAACGCACGATCGGACGGAGTGAGATCCGCGTTGGCAAGGAGCCGTGAGATGATGGAATCCGCGAAGCGTTTTTCTTTTCGCCAAAGCCGCAAGGCCGCGAGCGCAGTTTGGCGAGCAGAACGCCGCGCCATATTCGCTACTGCGGCCTCACGCTCGCGCGTCCAACAGAGTAATAATGGAATCCGAATTGCCGCATCGTCTCAGGATCCAACAGATTTCGTCCGTCGAAGACGATCGGCGTCCGCATTTTGTCTTTCAGCTCCGCAAGGTCCACGTTCACAAATTCATTCCAGTCCGTCGCGATGATCAGTGCTTCGGCATCAGTGACGGCTTCCAAAGCGGACGAGGCAAATTCCGCATCGGCGATCGCTTTGATGGTGCGCGCCTTCATTCCTTTCGGATCGTACGCGACCACGTGTGCTCCTTCGCGCAGAAGCTGTTCGACCACCTCAATTGCTACCGATGAGCGGACATCATCGGTATCCGGCTTGAATGTCAGACCCCAGACCGCGATGCGCTTTTCGCGCAGTACCCAGAGCGTCTCGCGGATCGTCTTGAGGAAACGCGCCTTTTGACCCTCGTTTATCCGTTGAACTTCTTTGAGCAGAGTGAATGGCCTTCCAAGCTGCTCACTGATGGCGATGAACGCCGCGATGTCTTTCGGGAAACAGGAGCCACCATACCCGATTCCAGCGTTCAGGAAATCGCGTCCGATGCGGTGATCCATCCCAATCCCGTCGGCTACTTTTTCCACATCGGCTCCGCTCGCTTCGCAAATCGCGGACACGGCGTTGATGTATGAAATTTTCAGGGCCAGGAATGAGTTCGCGCAATGTTTAATAAGCTCGGCGCTACTAACGTCGGTCACGAGGATCGGCGCCATGAAAGGCTCATACACCTTTTTCATCAAATCGATCGCATGTTCGCTTTGTGCTCCGATCACGATCCGATCCGGATGCATGAGATCGGCCACTGCACAGCCTTCGCGCAAAAACTCCGGATTACTGACTACGTCGAATTTTGCGCCGTGGCGGTTATATCGTTTTATGGATTCCGCCACCTTTTCCCCTGTCTTCACAGGCACCGTGCTCTTGTCGACGATCACTCGATAATCGGTCAACACGCCCGCGATCTCCCTTGCAACTTTCTCCACAAAGCTGAGATCGACATCGCCGTCCGGCAGCGGCGGAGTTGGGACTGCGATGAAAATGACTTGTGAGCGCTCGACAGCTTCCTGGATATTACCGGTGAAATGTAGTCGCTGCGCCGAGACGTTGCGGTGAACTATTTCTTCCAGTCCCGGTTCATAGATCGGTATCTCGCCAGCTTTGAGTTGTTTCACTTTTTCGGAGTCGTTATCGACGCAAATGACATGATGGCCGACGTCAGCGAAACAGGCGCCCGTTACCAAGCCGACGTATCCAGAGCCGATAATTGATATATCCATGAGTCAGGAATGGTGTCGGCGAATCAGCCCCAGCACAAGTAGCGGAATTCAGCCAGCGGTTTCGCCGGAATCGCCACTTTTGGATCAGTTGCCCGACGAGTAAGGATCGAAGTTTAAATCGAAACCAAATTTCGGGAATGCCTTAAGTGTTACGGTAAACAGGAGACCGTACTCTTTCACTCCTGAGTTATCGCGTATTACTCCGCCGAACGAGGCCACCCAGCTCGTTAGGTCCCGGTAGATCGCGTAGCGCTGTTCCTGGAGAGTATCGGTGGCGCCTTCATACTGCTCTTGAATGGCAAAGCCCCAGTTGTCGTTAACGCGAAGATATCCGCCTACCAAAAACAAGCTGCTATTGTCAAAAAATGGGTTCCCATTCAGATACCGATGCCCGAGATTCACTTGCAGATTCGCCAACGGTTGGATTGTCGCATAAGTGTCGACTTCCGTGAAACCTTTAGCGAAAGCGGGCAGCTGAGAATTTACAGAAAAGGACATCCACGGCACGGGATTAAACCGCAGATTGTTGAACAAATTTGAGTAGTCCGTACGATCGTACGGATCCTGGAAGTTTCGATCAACGAATGTATCCAATTCAAGCCACGTAACCGTTGAATCGTCCCGCCGGGTTTCCAACTTGTTGCGGACACCCATGCGCAAGACCGTCCAATCGGCAATCGAATCAATTGCGGTGAACTGTGGAAAATCAATTGCCCGAAGCTGCGTTGAAGGCTCAAATCGATCGAACTGCAAAACCGACAAGGGATTAGGTCCGTCTTCTTTCACGTAGGAAAAGTCGCTAAACGGTTGAATCACGTGCATCAATCCGTCTAAACCGAAAGTACGACTCTGCACATCCTCCCATTTTCGAGAGATCTTGAACGAAGCTTCCGCGCCCGTATCGAAGACGCTTCGAAATGTGTCCCCAGCAAACTTGATGGGATTGGTTGTTGATGGTGGCGGCAGGATAGTGTTGGGCACGAGCGGGCTTGATGGCGGAACAAATATTGTTGATCCGAGATCCCACGTCTTGCCGTAGTAGGTGCCTCGATATCCAACCCGGGGCATAAACGACAGCCAACCAAAATATGTGTTGGGATAAATCAGTTGATGGAACGTGTCGAAACGTTCCGTGCCGTAATTCTTGATACCTGAGTCCTCAGGGAATTGTAGCCGCAAATTGGCAAAGCCGGTTTCGCCTTCGTAAAATATCGGTCCGCCAAACAGCGCGTGCCGTTTGATGTCCAGGGCCACTTCCGGCTGGCGTTCCGTTGTAGTGAAGAAATCGTTTGCCTGAAAACGCTCGATCCCAGTCAGGGTGAAAACCGGATTTATTTTTGTCAGCGCTACCACATTGTCTGGAACAGGATCAATCCGAAATTCTCCCTGGAAGAAGTCCTGCATCACGTACTGGTCACTCAGCTTTGTGATGTTGGCCATGCCGTAGATGGAGTCGGTGAAATCCGTATGGTCCTCGAGGCCAAGCCGGTATCGCGAGTCAGATACACCCACTCGCGGTATGTTGGTTTGATTGATATCCGGGTTTTGGTCGTCGATGTAAAAAGTTTTTATCCGCGCCACGCTGGTTTTGTCTTTCCCATATTCAATTGTCGGCTCAACGCCGATGGCTGGTCCGCGCCTGTCGAAATAATCCAGCCGGAGCCGGGTTTGAATATTGTCTGTGATTGGGAACGTGACCTGCGTCAAAAGCGATGGTCCCCAGGTGCTGTAAAACGCGGGCGAGACGGCAAAACTAAACGCGTTGTCGAGCGACTGGTAGAGATACGGAAACCAAAACACCGGCACCTTTCCGACGTATGCAGTGACGTCCAGAAGGATTACGCGATCCTTGTCGTAAAGCCGAATCTTACGGGCGTGCAGGCGAAAATCGGGCCTCGACGAATCGTGCGTCGTGAAAGTGCCGCTTTTGATAAGATAGGCATTGTCCCCTTCAAGCGAGGTCACATCGTTACCGGCCAGAAAGTACGGTTGTGACTCCGTTCGTCCGGTGATCGCCCGGATCTTTTTCGTCTCAGTGTTGTAAATCCCGCTATCGGCGTTGTAGAGGCTTACATCGCGATAAATTCGGACGTGACCCCTCAACTCCACGTCGTGAGTGGAGGGATTGTATTGTGCGTAGTCTGCGTATATGTCCGTGTTCCCGATGTGAATCACGACATTATCCCGAGCGGTCGCCAGGCCGTTTTCATATGTGGTTTGCCCGGTTGAAGTAATTTCAATTGGGCCATTCTCCGGAGTTTTGATTGCTCCGTGTATACAACCGGCAGTCGCAAGCAGGCCGGCCAGTAAGAAAACCAGCGATCGCATGGCGACCCACCGTACTGCACCAAAGTCCCCCTGCAAAGCCAAAACCGCTCAACGGATGAGATAAACAGCCGCCACCGCCCTAAGGACTGGCCGGCGCCGAAAGCTCCCCCGAATATTTGTCATGCGCGAGAAGCGCAGCCTAGATATAAGCGGTTTTATCATCCCGCGATCCGACAGTTCGCCTATGTTTGCCCCGACTTTAACGAGCTGAAAGCTCAAAGCGCAACATGGCTACTGACGGAAAACCCGAAAAGGCTCAGCGCGTGTTCGTTCTCGCGGACACGCACAATCGTCTGCCGGAGAGCGTGAAGAAGATGGCCGAACACGCTGATGAGATCTGGCATCTTGGCGATGTTTGCGCGGAAGCGATTCTTGATGAGCTGCGGGCGATTGGACCCAAAGTGATCGTTGTGCGTGGAAATTGCGACAGCAATTTCGAGTGGCCGTTGGTCCGCGATCTTGTGCGAGGCGGGTTGAAATTCCGCCTCCAACACGTTCCACCGGATCATCCGCTGGAGGATGTCGATGTTCTCCTCCACGGGCACACGCACGTCCCGCGCAACGAAAGATGCGGTCGCGTTCTGTTTCTCAATCCCGGCTGCGTGACCCGGCCCAACCGCGGCGCGCCTCCAAGTATTGCCTGGCTTGAAATTGCGGGCGGAAAAATTAGCTGGAAGCTTGTCGAGTTGCCGCTGCACCATCAAAGCAGCAATCGTTGAAAGCGGCGTCAAGCCGTCGCACTCCAAAGCGCGCATTGCGCGCAAAACCGCTGTAACGCTTCCATTATGCCGCAGTCATGATTCGCTCTTGATTAAATCAGCGGCAATCGCTTTTCTTCACGAAGATGAGTTCGGCTCTCGATCAAATCTTCGTTCACGGAAAGCGATGGCTGCTTTCCTGGATTGCCGCCGCGCCGGATTGGATCATCCAAATCACGTCCAGCCTGCTCAACATCGGCGCGTTGCTTGCCGTGTTTCTCACGCTCTTCGCGCTTATGTCGGTGCTGGAACGGAAAATCTTAGGGCGAATGCAAAATCGTTACGGGCCGAACCGCGTCGGGCCGTTCGGTCTTTTCCAACCGGTCGCAGATGGAATCAAAATGTTAATCAAAGAAGACATCGTGCCGGCGCGTGCAGACAAGGTCGTCCATTTTCTCGCTCCAGTCGTGCTCGCCGCAGTGGCGATCCTCACGCTGGGTGTAATTCCGTACGGGCGAAACATGACCGTGTTTACAATTGATGGCGGCATACTCTTTTTCTTCGCGGTGGGATCGGCTACGGAACTCGCGGTGTTCATGGCTGGCTGGGCCAGTAACAACAAATTTTCGATGCTTGGCGCCATGCGCGCGATCGCTCAGATGTTCAGCTACGAATTGCCGCTGATCATCACGGTGCTCCCAGTTGTAATGATCGTTGGCTCGCTTATGCCGGACAGGATTGTTTTCGCGCAAGGCGATTACACATTAGGCATCGTGCCTCGTTGGTATGTTTTCACGCCATGGGGCGCCGCGGCGTTCATATTATTTTTCGTGTCCGGCCTGGTCGAATCGAACCGCACGCCATTTGATGTACCCGAGGGTGAATCGGAAATCGTTGCCGGGCACATGACCGAATATTCAGGATTTAAGTACGCCACGTTTTTCTTGGCGGAATATCTCGGGATGTTCGCCGTCAGCGGGCTGGCGGTGACATTGTTTCTGGGCGGCTGGCATGCACCTGTGCGCCTTCTTGAATTTGTTCCATCTTACGTCTGGTTTTTCGGGAAGCTGAGCGTGCTTCTCTTCGTTTATATCTGGCTGCGGGCTACGCTCCCGCGCATGCGCGTGGATCAAATGATGAATGTCGCTTGGAAGTTCATGTTGCCGATGGCATTCACGTGCGTCATTGCTGCAGCCGTCTGGCATTACGCCGGGCGGGGTATGCGCGGCTGGCTGTGGTCGTTGTTCGTAATCGTCGTTGTTTATAGCGCGCTATCGATACTGCTGGACACGCGAAGAAAATTCGCTCGGCGTGTTTACCGTTTCGCTGAATGAACGGTGCGGCATTCATTTTGATTTCTGTCTTCACGCTCGCCGCGGCGCTGGCGGCTGCGACGTTGCCAAACCTCATGCACGCCGCCTTCTGCCTGGTGCTGGCGTTGCTCGGGCTCGCATCCTTCTTTTTCCTACTGGGCGCAGAATTCGTAGGACTTGCCCTGGTGTTCATTTACATCGGCGCAGTGGCGGTGTTGATCGTTTTCACGATTCTTCTGACGCGCCGCGATTCGAAGGAACATTACGGTTTCAACTGGAGCGGTGTTCTCATCGCGGTTGCTGTTTTTGCGGGTTTGACGTGGGCGGTTCTAAAAACGCAATCGCTTTCGCTCGTCCCACCGCACATTCGGGCACTCACGGTTAAGCAAATCGGCCAGGCGTTAATGACCGGTTATGTGTGGCCATTGCAATGCGTCGGGCTTCTCCTGACCGCCGCTCTAATAGGTGCGCTCGTGCTCGTAATGGAGGAAAAAAGGTGAGGGCGGAGTCGGGCGCCTGGGGAGCGCACGGTTGCACCGTGCTGGTTTCCGCATTCTGCGGAAACGAACGTCTTCGATGTGCAGTTTGTTTGCGGTGTGACAATGAAAGTTCGCGATCGCCTGAAGGCGATCGCCAGCGCGCCAGAGGCGTACGCTCCCCAGGCGCCAGATATACCGCATCATGACACCGACACTTCAACTCTTCCTAATCGTTTCCGCAGCCTTGTTCTCTATCGGCTTGCTTGCTGCATTAAGCCGGCGTCACGCAATTTTTATCCTGATCGGGATCGAGATGATGCTCGCTGCGGCGAACTTGAATTTCATCGCATTCTGGCGTTTCGCTCCGCCGCCGCATCCGCCAACCGGGGTGATGATCGCAATCTTTTCCATCGCGATCTCCGCCGCCGAGGCCGCTGTTGGCCTTGCGATGGTCATTGCCGTTTATCGGCATTTCCGAACAACGAACGTCGATCAATACGACCAGCTCAAAGGATGAATCCAGGGATCGTGAGTAATCTCTGGTTGTTACCGGCGGTGCCATTTGCGGCAGCGGTCGTGATTTTGAGCTTGGGAAAATCGCGGCGCAAAAGCGCGGCCGTACTCGCAATCGGTGGCCAAATCGTTGTGCTGGCGCTCTCGATCGTGGCGTTCCTTCCGACCCTGCAAACGCACGGTTTCCGCGCAGTCCACAATTTCACATGGTTCACGTTCGGCGAACAAACCCTGCGACTCGGATTTGTTCTCGATCCGCTCGCGGCAGCCATGCTGGTCATGATCTCACTCGTCGCTCTGTGCATTTTTGTTTTCAGCGTCGGCTACATGGCTGACGACAAGAATTTCACCCGTTTCTTCGCGTATCTGTCGTTCTTCTCCGGCGCGATGCTCGGCGTGGTTATCGCAAACAGCTTGCTGCTGCTTTTCATGTTTTGGGAACTCGTAGGGCTTGCGTCGTATTTACTCATCGGCTTCTGGATCGACCGACCGAGCGCTGCAGCGGCAGCAAAGAAAGCATTTATCACCACGCGCATCGGTGACATGGGATTTTTTCTCGGAATGCTCTGGCTCTACAATCGCAGTGGCACACTGCTTTTTTACGATGGCGGCCACGGATGTCTTGAAAGCGCGGGTCTCGCTATGCTCGGAGCAAGCGCTACGTACATCGCGCTCCTGATTTTCTGCGGCGCAGTTGGCAAGTCTGGACAATTCCCGCTGCACGTCTGGTTGCCCGACGCTATGGAGGGTCCGACGCCGGTCAGCGCACTCATCCACGCGGCAACAATGGTCGCAGCGGGTGTGTTTCTTGTCGCACGCGTTTATCCGCTCTTTTCGTTAGGCGCGATCAACGGCGTGACATCATCGCTAACTGTCGTTGTCTGGATTGGAGTAACTACAGCGCTCATGGCTGCGCTCATCGCGATCGCGCAGGCCGACATCAAACGCATCCTCGCTTACTCAACCGTGTCCCAGCTCGGTTTGATGATGGTTTCGTTAGGCGTCGGTGGCGTGGCAGCTGGAATCATGCATTTAGTCGCGCACGGTTTTTTCAAAGCTCTTCTATTTCTCGGCTCTGGCTCGGTGATTCACGGATGTCATGGCGAGCAGGACATTCGCAAAATGGGCGGCCTGCGACACATGATGCCGGTGACATTTGGAACCTACGCCATCGGTATGATGGCGTTGAGTGGCGTGCCTCTCTTCTTTTCCGGCGGCTGGACCAAGGAGGAAATCCTTCACGCCACCGCGCATTGGCCGCCATCGCATGCACCGTACTACCTGATGCTGGCCGGGGTTGTTCTCACGGCGCTCTATATGACCCGGCAAATGATTTACGTTTTTTTCGGGAATCGCCGGAGCGCTGCTGAGCACGCGCACGAGAGTCCGCATGTGATGACGATGCCGCTGATTGTGCTGGCGATTGGCACAGTTTTCCTAAGCGTCGTGCTCACCTCCGCCTGGCCATGGCTGCATGGTTATCTCACGGGTGAACCGGTTGATTTCGACATTACGCACGTGATCCAGCCCATGCTTTTCGTTTCTCTCTTGCTTGTTTGCGGTGGCATCGCGCTGGGCATCTGGTTTTATCGGAAAGCGGGGGCGCAGGATCGAGATCGATCCGCTGAAGTTGATCCACTCGAGTACGCGCAACCGGCGCTATTCCGATTCCTCGCAAACAAGATGTGGATCGATGAACTGTATGCGCGAACGATCATCGCGTTCGCCTGGGCCAGCGCGCGTTTGTCCGACTGGATGGATCGTTATTTCTGGGATGGTTTGGTGCGCGGCTTCGGCGCAATCGGCCAACTCTTTGGAATATTTACAGCCGATGTGGACGAGCGCGGAATCAACGCCGGAGTAGATGAAACGACAGTTGGCGCTCGCGGTTTGGGTCGTCTGTTGTCCAGCGCGCACTCTGGACAGATTCAAATTTACCTCGGCGTCGTGGCTGTTGGGATGTTGGCGCTGCTTCTTCTCTACGCATGGTTGGCTTAGTCACAGCGATTATTTTGATTCCGCTGCTCGGCGCAGTGGCGGTGTGCACATGGCCGCCCGTCTCCGCGGAGGCTGCGGTGGGCAGGCTGCGCAATGGCCGCCCGATTGCTCTGATGTTCAATATCATCTCTGCCGGATGCGCTCTGGCGCTGTGGCGGAAGTTCGATGCCACGACGACTGGGCTCCAGTTCGTGGAACGACATCCATGGATTCCGGCTATCAACGCCGAATATCTGGTCGGCGTCGATGGCTTGAGCCTGCTGCTTGTGTTGCTCACCTCCCTGATCATTCCATTCGCGTTGCTTGCCCAACCCGCTCCCGATCGAAGCCGCGCGTTCTACGCGACCATACTGGTCATGCAGTCTGCGCTCTACGGCACGTTCACTGCACAGAATTTCGTTCTCTGGTTCCTGTTCTACGAAATGAGTCTGATCCCCGGTTTTCTGCTGATCAAAATCTGGGGCGGTGAAAATTGCGATCGCGCCGCGACCAAGTTTTTCCTCTACACATTTCTTGGAAGCGTGGCCATGTTGCTTTCGTTCCTCGGGATTTATTTCGCGAAAGGCACGTTCGACTTCGGGACTCTGGCGAGTCTTGGGAAGACCGGGCTCCTCACAGGAAACTTCGCCTGGATCGCCTTCGCTGGAATTTTTGTTGGCCTTGCTGTGAAGGTGCCGCTGTTTCCGTTTCACACCTGGCTGCCGGACGCCTATCAAACTGCACCTATCGGCGTTTCCATGATACTCACCGGGCGTCCTATCCAAGATGGGCGTTTACGGTTTCGTGCGGCTGTTGCTTCCGTTGTTCCCTCACGAAATCAAAGTCATCGGTCCGTGGCTGCTTGCGCTGGTGATTTGTTCGATCGTTTTCGCTCCGCTGGCTGCATGGGCGCAGCGCGATTTGAAACGAATGATCGCCTATCTTTCGATCAACCATCTCGGCTACTGCATGCTGGGGCTTTTTGCGCTGGCCGCGTCACCCGACTGTTGCTGCGACAATCGACACGCAGGCGGCACTGAGTGGCGTGTTCATGCAAATCTTCAATCACGGCATTACCGCCGCGGCGCTCTTCTACTTTGTGGGCTTGCTCGAACAACGGCGCGGTCTGCGTGGCATCGACGATTTCGGTGGCCTGATGCAGCGGACACCGCTGCTCTGCGGTTGGATGAGTGTCGCCATGTTTTCGTCGCTCGGTTTGCCAGGGTTGAACGGATTTGTTGGCGAGTTTTTAATTTTCAAAGCGCTCGTTCGCGATGGCGGCGGCGTTCACAGCCATTGCCGTGATCGGCCTTCTCGTCACAGCGATCGTTTTTATGCGAGCGATGCAATCTCTCTTCAGTGGACCGCTCGCAGAAACTTGCAGCGCATTTCCTGATCTTTTGCGAAGAGAAAAACTCGTCGTGGTTCCTGTGACACTGCTCATGTTCGCCATCGGCATCGCGCCACAATTCATCTTCAACATTTTCAATACGACCGTCGTTCAAATGGCGCGGCTGCTTAGCTGAGATTCAGCGCAAATGAGCAAAGAGATCATTCCAATCGAGCACGTAGTGCAATCGATTCGATGGATTCGCGGGCAGAAGGTGCTGCTCGACTTCGACTTGGCTGCGCTCTACGGCGTGCAGACGAAAAATCTGAACAAAGCAGTCAAACGCAACGCAGAACGTTTCCCGACCGACTTCATGTTTCAACTCACGCGAGAAGAACTTCGCAGTTTGAGGTTCCAATTTGGAACCTCAAAAGCTCGAGGAGGTCTGCGCTACCGTCCGTACGCTTTCACGGAGCAGGGGGTTGCGATGCTGTCGAGCATCCTGAAGAGCGACCGCGCGATCAGAGTAAATGTCTCCATCATGCGCACGTTTGTGAGACTGCGCCAAACACTCGAAAGCAATCGCGAGTTAGCACAAAAATTTTCGGAACTCGAACGGCGCGTCGACAAGCACGATGACGAGATCGCCGCGATTCTGGAAGCGATTCGGCAGTTGATGGCGCCACCCGAAAAACCACGGCGGGAGATCGGATTTCATGTGCGCGAGCGGACTGGGCGCTACCGGGTGCGTACACGCGCATGATCGCCTGGACGATTTACCTCACGTTCGGCGGCGCAGTTCTGTCGCTGCTCTTGCCGCGCCGGTGTGCTCGCTGGATCGCGCTGCTGACGACAATCGCAGGCTTGGCGCTTGGTATGATTGTGTTCGTCGGCACTCCGATTCCGGATCTGGCGCATTTTACAACGATCGTGCGCGTGCCTTGGGTCCCGGCGCTTGGGATGAATTATCACCTCGCGCTCGATGGTGTGAGTCTGACGATGGTTCTTGTCACTGGCATTTCAGCGGCAAGCACGGTGCTGTTTTCGTGGGACGTGGAACATCGGCAGAACGAATTTTTCTTCTGGCTTCTGCTGGTGGTGGCCGGGTGCTACGGCGTGTTCCTCAGCGCGGATCTGTTTTTGCTGTTCTTGTTCTACGAGTTGGTGATTGTGCCGAAATATTTTCTCATCGCCATCTTCGGCTCGACGAACAAGGAATACGGCGCGATGAAGCTCACCCTGTATTCCTTCTTTGGCGGGATGTTCGTGTTCGTTGGAATACTGGTCGCTTACGTCAGTGGGGGGTCGCTGGATCTGAATCAGTTGTCGCAGTTCGAATTTTCACCGCAACTGCAATCGTGGGCGTTTCCGGTGTTATTTCTCGGCTTTGCTGTGCTGGCGGGCATCTGGCCGCTGCACACCTGGGCGCCGACTGGTCATGCCGCCGCTCCCACTGCGGGTTCAATGTTGCTCGCGGGAATTGTGATGAAGCTTGGCTCTTACGCCGCTCTGCGCGTCGCGATGAATCTTTTTCCGCAGGGATTTCAGATGTGGAGCAAATGGATCGCTGTGCTGGCGTTAATCGGAATCGTGTATGCCGCGGCAGTGGCGCTTCGCCAACGTGATCTGAAATTTGTTATCGGTTATTCGAGCGTTAGCCACATGGGCTTTGTGCTACTCGGTTTTGCTACGGCCAACGTACTCGGTGTTTCCGGCGCAGTGCTGCAAATGTTCTCGCACGGCGTTATCGCGGCCCTCTTGTTCGCCGTCGCCGGACGCATGATCTACCGGCGCACGCACACGCGCGAACTGGGTGCTCTTTCTGGAATGAATCTGAGCCACGCAATGCCCTTTGCAGCTTTCACTTTCGTGGTCGCCGCGGCTGCATCAATGGGCATTCCGGGTTTCAGTGGATTCGCAGCTGAGATCACGATTCTTATTGGCGCATGGAAAACTTACCCGATTGCCGTGTGGATCGCGGGAATTGGGATAGTTCTCGTCGCTGCATTCACATTGCGCGCGCTAAAGCTTTCGTTCTTCGGTGAGAAAGGTGTCCAAGCCGAAGTTACAACCGTAAGTCGGGAAGAGTTCAACCCGATCACGATCCCGGAGAAAATCGGCGCCTGCATGCTGATGCTCACCACACTCGCCGTCGGCGTTTATCCGAAACTCTTGCTCGATCGCATCATGCCCGCTGTCGAAACCATGAGGTTTTTGAAATGAAACGCGCGCGTCATCTTCAACGCTCGCAACGCTTCAATTCTTTAGCGATGCATTATCTCGAGCTTCTTAAACTTGCATCGCCTGAAGCGGTCATAGTTCTGACCGCGCTTGTAGTGCTTTCGGTCAGTCTCGTTGCGAAACGCGCGGCGGCGGCCTGCGCGTTTGTTGCAGCGCTGGGAATTGTGATTGCAATTGTGGCAGTCACATTTTTGCCGGGCAGCGAGACGCTGTATGGCGGAATGCTGGTGATCTCGCCCCTGACGTCACTGTTCAAAATCATTTGCCTCGCGCTCGCGTTTTTCACCATACTTCTGACGCAGGGAGAAAAGGCGCCGCGCCATCCCGGCGAATATCTGGCGCTGGTTCTTCTGGCAACCGTCGGCCTGATGCTACTCGTCGGGAGTGAAGAACTGCTGATGATTTTCATCGGCCTCGAGTTGCTCGGACTTTCGCTTTATGTCCTGGCCGCATTCGATAAAACCGACATACGCTCAGCCGAAGCCGGTCTGAAATACTTTCTATTCGGCAGCACATCAAGCGCGTTCACACTTTTCGGGATCAGCCTGATTTACGGGATGTCGGGTGCAACCGGTCTCGTCGCGATTTCAACCAAGTTGGCAACAACTTCAGTTGAGCCGCTGCTTGCGGTTGGAATCGTTATGACGCTCGTCGGCTTCGCATTCAAAATCGCCGCCGCGCCGTTCCATCTATGGGCGCCTGACGCGTATCAAGGCGCTCCTGTTCCGAGCGCGGCGTTCATTGCTTCGGGTTCGAAGGTCGCGTCGTTTGTTGTGCTGGGAAAAATCGTGCTCATAGGCTTTGCGCCGGTGCACGGCAACGCCGGATGGCACGCGATGGAGGCCGGTTGGTCGCCTGTCCTTGCGGCACTAGCGGCGTTATCGATCGTAATTGGGAATCTTGTCGCGCTTGCGCAATCGAACGTACGCAGACTGCTTGCCTACTCAGCCGTCGCACACGCGGGTTACACATTGATTGGATTCGTCGCCGGCGACCGCGAAGGCTTTTCCGCAGCCTTGTTCTACACGACGGTTTATGCGATCACGCTTGTTGGCGCGTTTGGCGTTGTCGGCGTTGTGAGGCGCGAAACCGGCGGCGACAATTTCTCTAATTTTCGCGGACTGTCGTCACAATCTCCGTTGCTCGCTGGATGCATGGCAGTCTTTATGTTGTCCCTCGCAGGCATTCCGCCGTTGGCGGGATTTTTCGGAAAATTCTATTTGTTCAGTGCCGCATTACACGCTGGCGCAAATCAGCCGCTTCTTTGGCTTGTCGCGCTTGGACTCGTTGGCAGTTTCGTCTCTCTCTATTATTACCTTCTCGTATTGAAGGCGATTTTTGTGGATGTGTCGCCCGTTGCGTTAGCAGAACAGAGGGAGCGCATGCCGGCCGTTTCTTTGCAGGAAAGTACAGTTACTCTGCTTGCCGCAGCAGTGGTTTTACTCGGGGTGATGCCGAACGTTTTGGCATCACGCATTCTGGCCGCTATTCCCTAAAATTTTAATCAAAATGCAATTAACACTTGACCCGCGCACAGTAAGTTTTGCATCAAAAGTGATCGTCTCGATTCCAAACTTGGTAATGTGAAGATGGGCAGCATCAGCGAGTTCATTGAGCGCCATTTCCGGCATTTCAACGCGGCGGTACTGAAAGACGCAGCCGACACATACATTGCGCATCTCGACCGTGGTGGAAAGATGATGATCACGCTGGCGGGCGCCATGAGCACCGCCGAACTGGGCGTGTCGCTCGCAGAAATGATCCGCCGTGACAAAGTGCACGCCATCACCTGCACGGGCGCGAACATGGAGGAAGACCTCTTCAATCTTGTTGCGCGGAGCAAATACGAACGAATCCCTAACTATCGAGAGCTGAGTCCGCAACAAGAGCAGGAGCTCCTGCAGCGGCACCTGAATCGCGTCACTGACACTTGCATTCCGGAAGAGGAAGCGATGCGCCGCATTGAGCGAGTGGTGCTCGATGAATGGAAAGGCGCTTCAGAGAACAACGATAGAAAGTTTCCCCACGAGTTCCTTTACAAAATCTTGCGTGAGTGCCGCCTCAAACAGTTTTACGAGATCGATCCTGCCGACAGCTGGATGGTTGCCGCTGCGCACAAGGACCTTCCGTTGTTTGTGCCGGGCTGGGAAGATTCGACTCTGGGAAATATCTACGCCGCCCGATGCATCACCGGCAAAATTAGCAATGTGCAGGCGGTCCGCTCAGGCATCGAATACATGATCGAACTCGCGGCGTGGTATCGCCGGGTATCAAAGGATTCATCCATCGGTTTTTTTCAAATTGGCGGCGGCATCGCCGGCGATTTCCCCATTTGCGTTGTGCCCATGCTAAATCAGGACGTGGTCAGCATGCCTGTGCCCGAGTGGGGGTATTTTTGCCAGATCAGCGATTCCACCACCAGTTTCGGCTCATACTCCGGTGCGGTGCCGAATGAAAAAATCACGTGGGGAAAACTGAACGTCGATACTCCGCGGTTCGTGATCGAATCTGACGCGACAATCGTTGCACCGCTGGTTTTCGCGAAGATTTTAGGCTGGTGACCGACACCACGTCGGCGCGTAACCAGACTTCCGTCATTGATTCCATGGCGTGAGGCAAGGTTTGAACCGAGGATATTGAATGCTTTACGTGGTGGCGACGCCGATCGGTAATCTGGGCGACATCACCTTGCGGGCTCTTGAGGTCCTGAAGGGCGTTGACGTTGTGGCAGCGGAAGACACGCGGTATTCCGGGTTGCTGCTAAAACATTTCGAGATCAAAAAGCCTTTTGTCAGCTATCACGAACATAATGAAGTGGCGCGCACCGCTGAATTGGTCGAGCGCCTTGGTCGAGGCGAAAACATTGCATTGATCACAGACGCTGGCACGCCCGGACTTTCCGATCCAGGGCTGCGCCTTATTCGCGAATGCATTAACCGCGAAGTGCCGTTTACGATCATCCCCGGACCATCGTCGATTCTGATGGCTCTGCTCGGTTCCGGATTTTCGAACGAGAAATTCTCGTTCCGTGGATTTCTTCCGGTGAAAAGCGGCCGACGCGAACGCGAATTGCGGATAGCAGCAGAACGCGAGGAGACGACACTTTTTTTTGAATCTCCTTACCGGCTTCTTAAAACGCTTCAGGCTTGCAATACCATTATGCCGGAACGGCAATTGTGCATCGCACGTGAGCTGACAAAGAAATTCGAGGAATTCCGCCGCGGTACTGCTGCCGGACTGTTTGCGCACTATGAGGCACATCCGGCGAAAGGCGAAATCGTGCTCGTCGTCTCCGGCTTGTCGTGATGCTACGCAGATCTTGTATTGGGAGTGGGTTTACCTCGGGCTGAAAGCCAGAAAATAGCGTTGCCCTGGGCTACTATGTGAGGTGCGCTTTCAGCGCACAAAAAACCAATGCGCAAAGCTGAGGAACGAAGCTACGACAAGTCTCCGCGAATAAAGATATCGCAACTGCCGTCGAATCCTGTCACCGAAACCAGCTAAAAGTGATGCGTTCCGATATTGCCACTGCCGAAAGGTTCCCAACTGGTCGGCGTCCGGTCGCGCTTGCTGTTTGTCCTGAGCTGCCCATCGCGATAACTAAACCAATTTGGAGACGTTGGCGTGGCGACGAGACTTTCGCGAGCAGACTGGGCGACTTCTGCGATTATCAGGGGATGATGCGCGTGCCACGGTTTCTAACGCCATTGCTCGCGGGATGCGTCGTCACGTTTTTGCAGATTCTAATGGCGGTGGCTCTGCTTGCTCCGGAAAAGCCGATCGCTGAGCGCTACTCCGCGTTAGTTCAACACGACAGTTATTGGTTCATGAACATTATCGATCGCGGATATCAAACGATTATCCCGCCCATCGATCACAAAGTGATGGAAATCTCGAATGTCGCGTTTTTCCCGGCATACCCGGCGATTGCCGCGTTGCTCCGAAATGCATTCAACATCAACACCGGCACAGCGCTTTTGATCACCGCTCAGCTCGCTGCGTGGGGTTTTTGGACTTATTTCTTCCTCTTCTGCAGGCGATGGAAAGTTGCGGCTTCGCGTCAGATTTGCGGGACACTCCTCATTCTGGCGAACCCGGCCGCGTTTTTCCTCATCGCAGCGTACTCGGAATCACTCTTCCTAATGGCGCTCCTTGGCTTCATCTATTGGAGCACCGCGGAGGGTCGCACGGCAAGAGGTACTGGCGGCTATGCACGGAATGGTTATGTCCGCGACGCGAATTGTCGGGATTGTCTGCGCTGCGTTTCCTTTGGTGCGTTCGGCTTTTCAGACGGGATGGCGCGGTTTGCTGACGCCAGGCAAATGGCTTCGAGAGAACCGGGCAGCTGTCGGGTTAACATTTGTGGCGGCCTGCGGCGGGATCGTTTTTTTCGCTTTATGCCAAGTGCGCTGGGGTCATTGGGACGTTTACATGCTCACACAAACGGCTGGCTGGGGGATCGTGCCCGATTATCTTGCAGTGGTTAGGCCCGAAAGTTATCGCTGGCTTGTGCCGGCACTAAATAATCCCACTGAAATGAGCCAGTTATCGATGACACTCGGCGCAATGCTATTCGTTGCCATCGCGGTTTGCGAATTGGTTCCAGCGATTCGGCGTCGCACCGATTTGCCGTCACGCGCGGGGATCTATTTTTGCGCTGTCGCGATCTATTACCTTTCAGTGAGCGGCGTCGCCTGCGTCGACATGGAGAGCATGATGCGTTACGAATTCAGCGCGTATGCCTTGATCGTGCTGGCGCTTTTGAATTTTCTGCGTCAATTTCGCATGCCGCCACTGTGGGTGCGCGCTTTTGCGACGACGGCAGTAGCGTTGGTCAGCGCTGCGGGGTTGTGCCTGCAGGGCTGGTACGTCTGGAATTTTACGCGGGGCCACTGGGTCGCGTAGCAAAACATGAAGTCAAAGGTCGTCATCATCGGTGCAGGTCCGGCAGGTCTCACGGCGGGCTATCTGCTTTCGAAAAACGATGTCGATGTCCTCGTTCTGGAAGCCGATCCTGTTTATGTGGGCGGCATTTCGCGCACGGCGACTTACAAGGGCTTTCATTTCGATATCGGCGGTCATCGTTTCTTCTCAAAATCCAAAGCGATCGAAGACTTGTGGACCGAGATTTTGCCGAACGACATGCTCACGCGCCCGCGCTCATCGCGCATTTTTTACGGCGGCAAATTTTTCTCCTATCCGCTCAAGCCAATTGAAGCGTTGCTGAAGCTTGGCGTTTTTAAATCGATTTTGTGCGTTCTTTCCTGGCTGAAAGCGCGTCTGTTTCCGATCCAGAATCCACGAAATTTCGAAGAATGGGTTAGTAATCAATTCGGCAAACGATTGTTCAACACGTTCTTTAAGAGCTACACCGAAAAAGTCTGGGGGATGAGCTGCAAGGAAATTTCCGCCGACTGGGCAGCGCAACGCATCAAAGGCCTTTCGTTAGGCAGCGCAATCAAGAACGCGCTTATTCCGCAGCGTTACAACGGCGACCGGAGCAAAGTCATCAAGACGCTGATTAATTCTTTCCGTTATCCGCGACGAGGTCCGGGAATGATGTGGGAGGCGTGTGCCGAAAAGATGACGGCGCTGGGCGGGAAATTAGAGATGGGCTGCAGGGTGATGCGCTGTTCTTACGACAATTTGTCGGCCCAATGGAAGGTGGAATACAAAAACGGCAACGGAGATCGCCAAATGATCGAAGCCGAACATGTCATTTCGTCCGCGCCAATGCGGGAGCTGATCTGCGGTTTGTCACCGGCTGTGAGTGAACCCACCAAGCGCGCCGCTGAGAGCCTCAAGTATCGTGATTTCCTCACCGTCATGCTGATTTTGAAAGATCGAGAGATGTTCGATGACAACTGGATCTACATTCACGACCCAAGCGTTAAAGTCGGCCGTGTTCAGAATTTTCGATCGTGGTCGCCCGAAATGGTGCCCGAGACGGACAAGGTTTGTTACGGTCTAGAGTATTTCTGTTTCGAACACGACGGTCTTTGGGACTCTAGCGACAAAGACTTGATCGAGCTCGCAAAGCGCGAGCTGATTCAAATCGGGTTGGCGAAGGAAGGCGATTTCGTTGATGGCTGCGTCGTTCGCCAGAAAAAAGCGTATCCGGTTTATGATGACGACTACGCGCGGCACGTCGCCACCATTCGTCAGGAGCTGGACACGCGGTACCCGAACCTGCATTTGGTTGGCCGTAACGGAATGCACAAATACAACAACCAGGACCACGCCATGATGACAGCGATGTTGTGTGCGGAAAATATTCTGGCTGAAACAAAGCTTTACGATCTGTGGCAGGTGAACAGCGACGCCGAATATCACGAAGCCGGTTCCGCTGCAGCCGAGAAAACGAACGGTAGCGCGCTTCGCCTTGTTCCTGCTCGAGTCGGCACCCCGGAGCTAGCGCCGGAAGCATAGCGCGAGAGCTACGCCTTTTCGAACTCTTCCACGGGCGGGCAGGAGCAGAACAGATTCCTATCGCCGTAGACGTTGTCGATGCGAGCAACTACGGGCCAGAATTTGTGGTCGCGCGTCCACGGCGCGGGGAAAGCTGCTTGTTCGCGCGAGTAGGGGCGGTCCCATTTGTCGGACGCGATTTGTCGCGCGGTGTGCGGTGCGTTCTTGAGCAAATTGTTTTGCCGATCCTGTTTTGCGTCGGCGATTGCTTGCATCTCCGCGCGAATGGAGATCATCGCGTCGCAAAAACGATCAAGCTCGTGTTTCGGTTCGCTCTCGGTCGGCTCGATCATCATCGTCCCTCCAACTGGCCACGAAACGGTTGGCGCGTGAAAGCCGTAGTCCATCAAACGCTTTGCGACATCTTCGACTTCAATGCCTGCGCTTCTCCACTGGCGGAGATCGACAATGCATTCGTGCGCCACGAGGCCATGCTTGCCTTTGAAAAGAACAGGAAAGTACGGATCGAGCCGTTTAGCGATGTAATTAGCGTTGAGAATCGCCACCTCGCTCGCGCGTTTCAACCCGGCGGGGCCCATCATGCAAATGTACATCCACGTGATCGTCAGAATGCTGGCACTGCCCCAGGGTGCCGCCGCGACCGGACCCACACCATTGTCGATTGTCGATTGCAGATTGCCGATTGAAAAACGTGCCGGGCAGAAATTTAGCCAGATGTTTGGCCACACCGATTGGTCCCACGCCCGGGCCGCCGCCGCCGTGTGGGATGCAAAACGTCTTGTGCAAATTCAGATGACAAACGTCGGCTCCGTAATCGCCGGGGCGACAAAGACCGACCTGCGCATTCAAGTTTGCGCCGTCCATGTAAACCTGGCCGCCATGCGCGTGAACGATATTGCAAATTTCGCGAATCGTTGGCTCGAACACGCCGTGCGTTGATGGGTAAGTCACCATGAGCGCGGCGAGATCGCGCGCGTGTTCCTCGGCTTTCGCGCGAAGGTCTGCAAGGTCAATGTCTCCATCTTTTAAGCAGGCGACGGACACAACCTTAAATCCTGCCATTATCGCGCTGGCGGGATTCGTGCCGTGTGCCGAGGTCGGAATGATACAAACGTTGCGATGCTCTTCGCCGCGCGATGCATGATATTCGCGGATGGCCAGCAAGCCTGCGAATTCGCCCTGCGATCCGGCATTCGGTTGCAATGAAACCGCAGCGAAGCCGGTGATTTCTGCCAGCCAGTCTTCCAGTTGCTGGAAAATTTCCATGTAGCCTGCCGCCTGGTCGGTTGGAGCGAACGGATGCAATTTGGAAATCTCGGGCCACGAGATCGGGAACATTTCCGCGGTGGCATTGAGTTTCATCGTGCATGAGCCGAGCGGAATCATTGACGTCGTTAGCGATAGATCGCGCGATTCCAGCTTCTTCAAATAGCGCAGCATCTCGGTTTCAGTGTCGTGTGTGTTGAAGATCGGATGCGTGAGATATTCGGAAGTGCGGATTGCGGATTGCGGAATGCGGATTGGCGGCTCGCCAACATTGTCATCGTCAAAATCGCGAACGTTCGTTCCGCGGAAGATGGACATCAGCAGTTCGATATCCCGTGGCGTTGTCGTTTCATCAAAAGAAATGCCCACCGCGCGTGGTCCAAGCCGACGCAGGTTGCAACCCGCTTTGGCCGCGTGCTCCAAAGTGACTTCGCTCGATTCCACTTCGACCCGAACCGTGTCGAAGAAATTCTCGTGCGTGACTGTGTAGCCGAGGGCCCGCAGACAATCCGCAAGTCGACTGGTTAGCCGGTGAACACGCTCGGCGATCGCGCGCAATCCTTCGGGACCGTGATAGACCGCATACATCGACGCAATGACGGCCAGGAGAACCTCTGCCGTACAGATGTTACTGGTCGCTTTGTCGCGGCGGATGTGTTGCTCGCGCGTTTGCAAGGCGAGGCGATACGCGGGTCGACCTTCAGCGTCGTGTGAAACGCCCACCAGCCGGCCGGGCATGTGACGTTTGAATTCATCGCGCGTGGCGAAGTACGCCGCGTGCGGCCCGCCAAATCCCAGCGGCACGCCAAAGCGCTGCGTATTGCCGACCGCGACATCCGCGCCGAATTCGCCCGGCGGTTTGAGTAAAGTTAGCGCGAGAATATCTGCTGCGACCACCACCAGCGCACCGGCATCGTGCGCCTTTCGGACAAACTCGGCGTAATCGTAGATCTCGCCATCGGTCGCGGGATATTGAATAAGCGCGCCGAAAATTGTGCTGTCGAATTTGAATCGCGAGTAATCGCCGATCTTGATTTCGATCCCGAGCGGCTTCGCGCGGGTTTGAACGACGGCAATCGTTTGGGGATGACAATTATCGGCAACGAAGAACGTCTTCGGATCTGGAACTACCGCGTGACAAAGCGCCATGGCTTCAGCAGCTGCCGTTGCTTCGTCCAGCATGGACGCGTTCGCAATGTCGAGAGCAGTCAAATCTATGATCATCTGCTGGAAGTTCAGCAGCGCTTCGAGGCGCCCTTGCGCGATTTCCGCCTGGTAAGGCGTGTAAGCGGTGTACCAGCCAGGGTTTTCAAGAATGTTTCGCTGAATGACAGGCGGCGTGATGCAGTCGTAGTAGCCAGCCCCGATGAACGAGCGGGCGATTTTGTTCTTTTGTGCAATCACCCGTAGCTCAGCCAATGCTTCGCCTTCCGATTTCGCTTCCGGCAAATTCAGCTGCCGTCCGGAACGAATGTCTTTCGGAACCGTGGAATCGATGAGCGCATCGAGGTTATCGAAACCCACGTCGTGCAACATAGCGCGCACTTCTTCCTCGTTCGGCCCGATGTGTCTGCGCGCAAACGAATCAATGTCGATAATTGGTTCGCGCATTTGCATCGGAAGAGATTACGAAACGCGAGACGCGCTTCAACTCTCGAGCGCTGCTTGCGCCGCCGCCAATCGCGCGATCGGAATTCGGAAAGGACTGCAACTGACGTACTCGAGACCGAGACGGTGACAGAATTTGACACTGTTTGGTTCGCCGCCGTGCTCGCCGCAAATTCCCAGTTTGATATCGGGCCGCGTTTTGCGGCCGAGGTCGCGAGTAATTTCCATTAAACGTCCAACACCCTTCTGATCGATTGTTGCGAATGGATTTGAACCAACGATATCGAGTTCCGCGTACGCGGGAAGGAAACTGCCCGAGTCGTCGCGACTCATTCCCAGTGTGGTCTGTGTCAGATCGTTTGTGCCGAAGCTGAAGAACTCGGCGTCGTGCGCGATCTGGTCGGCTAACAGCGCCGCGCGTGGGATCTCGATCATGGTTCCGACGAGATATTTGAATTTTGTTCCGCGTTCTTTGGCCACTTGGTCAGCCACGCGACGCACAATGTCGATTTGCAGCTTTAACTCGCGCGGGAATCCCACCAGCGGAATCATGATTTCGGGGCGAACCTTTATGCCTTCGGCTTGCACTTCGGCGGCAGCTTCAAAAATTGCGCGGGCCTGCATTTCGGAAATCTCAGGAAACGTGATCCCGAGCCTGCAACCGCGATGACCCAGCATCGGATTGAACTCATGCAATTCGTGAACGCGCCGGGAAATTTGTTCAACCGGCATGCCGAGTTTGTTCGCCAGTTCGTTTTGCTGCGCATGATCAGCGGGCAGAAATTCGTGCAACGGCGGATCGAGAAAGCGGATTGTTCCAGGCAAACCATCTAGCGCAGTGAAGATACCGATAAAATCGCCCCGCTGATATGGAAGCAGTTTCGCCAGAGCTCGCGCTCGCTCGTCTTTCGTGCCGGCCAGAATCATCTCCCGCATCGCGTCGATCCGATCGCCTTCGAAAAACATGTGTTCCGTTCGGCAGAGCCCAATTCCTTCTGCGCCGAATGCGACAGCGTTTTCGACCTGCTCAGGCGTATCGGCATTTGCACGCACGCCGAGGGCGCGGAACTCGTCCGCCCACTTCATCAATTTCCCGTATTCCTGATACGTGAAGCTCTTCTTTGGGTCGAGCGATCGGTCGACGAGCACCTGCACAATCTCTGAGGGCGCCGTGGCGACTTCCCCTGCAAACACTTCGCCGGCCGTTCCATCGATGGAAATGTAATCACCCCGATTCAATGTTGTGCCATTGGCGCTGAGTGTGCCTTTTTGGTAATCGATTTGAAGCCCCGTCGCGCCGCACACACAGACTTTGCCCATTTGACGAGCAACCAGGGCCGCGTGCGAAGAAACACCGCCGCGCGATGTCAGAATGCCCTCAGCTGCGATCATGCCGCGCAGGTCTTCCGGCGAGGTTTCGATGCGCGCGAGCACGACCTTTTCGCCGTGATCCGCACGGGCCACAGCTTCTTCCGCGCTAAACACGACATGGCCGCACGCTGCGCCCGGTCCAGCAGCGAGACCGGCCCCAATTTTCTTCGCGTTCCGTACTGCCTCGCGATCGAAAACTGGCGCGAGCAGATGCGAGAGTGAATCGGCTGGGACACGGCGAACCGCGTCCTTTTTGGTTATCAATTTTTCGCCGACCATGTCTACGGCGATACGGACCGCCGCATGACCGGTGCGTTTGCCGTTTCGGGTCTGCAAAATGTAGAGGCGATTATCCTCGACCGTAAATTCGAGGTCCTGCATGTCCTTGAAGTGCCGTTCAAGGGTCGCCCGAACTTTCATCAACTCGCTGTGCGCGGCGGGCATTTCTTTCGCCAGATCGGCGATCGGATGCGGCGTGCGCACGCCAGCAACCACGTCTTCGCCCTGCGCGTTGATGAGGTATTCTCCGTAGAAAACCTTTTCGCCGGTGGCCGGGATCGCGCGTGAATGCGACTCCTGTCGCGCTGGTGTCGCCCATGTTTCCGAACACCATCGTCTGAACATTCACCGCCGTTCCCCACTCGTGCGGGATGCCGTACTTCCGTCGATAAACGATGGCTCGGTCGTTCATCCATGAGCCGAATACGGCGCCGATCGCGCCCCAGAGTTGTTCGTTCGGATCCTGAGGAAAAGATTTACCGGCGCGCTCGTTGATCAAAGCCTTGAATCGCTGCACAAGCTCTTTGAGATCGGCGACGGTCAATCGCACATCGGGGAAGTCGTGCTTCCCGTAACGCTTGTCCTTCAAGGCTTCGATTACTGCTTCGAACGGCTCGTGGTCTTCGCCCGGCCGTTTTTGCACACCCATCACGACGTCGCCATACATCTGAAGGAATCGTCGGTAGGAATCCCAGGCAAACCGCGCGTTCTTCGTTTTCTTCGCGACGATCTCGACCACTTCATCGTTCATGCCGAGATTCAGAATCGTATCCATCATTCCAGGCATCGAATCACGAGCGCCAGAGCGCACGGACACCAGCAGAGGCCGTTCCTGGTCGCCGAACCTTTTGCCGGTGGATTTTTCGATCTTGGCTGTAGCGGTCGCGACTTGGGCCTCCAATTGCTTGGGGTACGCGCGATTGTGATCGTAAAAATAACTGCAAACCTCAGTGGTAATAGTGAATCCAGGTGGCACTGGCAGACCGATCCGCGTCATTTCGTGCAGATTCGCGCCTTTGCCGCCCAGCAGCGCTTTCATCGTGCCTTTCCCATCAGCGTGGCCATCGCCGAAGTAATAAACGTAACGCGGCGTGCGCGTTTTCTTCCCAGCGGCGGCTTTGCGCGACTCTGAATCCCATCGGCTTGCGCGCGCGTTGAAGTCGTTTTCGAAGATTCGATTTTCGTTTTGTGGCCATAATTAGCGGCGACAGCGACCGCTGGAATGACGAAGCGCCAAACTAAATTCGGGCGTCCCGATGTCAACGGGTAGGGTCGGCGCGCTGCGCCGACCGGACGCCGCAGCGCGGCGTCCCTACCGACTGGCGTTCAGCAGTTAAGCAGGCGCGGTTTCGCCGTTTGTCAGAACTTCAGCAATGATCGCCGTAAAGTCATCAATGCCGGTGCTCGGCACGATAATGCTGTTCCGGCGCCCATGCGCTTCCTCAGTGATACGCAAGAATTTACCGCGGTCGTTCTCCCGGAGCTCGACATAGAAATGCTTGCGCTCAATCTGCAGTTCTTTCGCCTCGATGATGTTGTCCATTTTGCCTTAAGGGCGCCGAGTTTAGGTAGTGGAACTCTGAAATGGAAGAAAAATCGGCGGTTCTTGAGGGGAATTTCTTCCCGGGTCGCTGCTGGACAAAATCGAGGTAATTGACGGCTCCTGAGCGTTCTCGGCGCGGCGCGGAGGGTTGCTGTGCTGCCCGCTCAATCTACACTCTGATGCGCGTTTGATCCTGCGCCGTCGACCATGCCTCATTCCATCGATCCTGGTTCGTATCGATCGCCCGACCGGCAACGATCCGCCGTCCCGCTGCCAATCGAAACGAAGTCTAAGACCCACGATCCATACGCTGCGTTCCGTTTCGGAGATTACGCTCTGTTTACAGCCGGCAACCTGTTGTCGATTACCGGGCGATTAATGCTCGCGGTAGCGGTGGAATGGGAGATTTATGCCCGGACCCACTCAGCGACTGCACTCGGGCTTGTTGGCTTAGCAATCGCGGTCCCAGTGGTTACACTTTCGCTGCCAGCCGGCCATTTGGCGGATCGGTTTAGCCGCAAGCACATCATCCTTGTCTCGCAGGTCTTTAGCGCGCTTATGTCCCTGGCCCTTGCTCTGGTTTCCTGGAAACATCTTTCCATTCCCCAAATTGCGCCGTTGCGGGAGGGAAATCGCGCTCTGGCAGCTGTTGCCGCGATATTCGAGCGTCATCATCCAATGTTTCATTTCGATGACCCATCAGTCCCGCTGATTTACCTGCTTCTTTTCATAGGAGCGTCGGCGCGCACATTCAGTTGGGCTGCGCGCAGCTCGTTTTTTCCGACGCTGGTTCCGCGTGACGCATTCGCGAACGCCGTCACGTGGAACAATAGCATTTTTCAAATCGGATCTGTCGTTGGTCCAGCTCTGAGCGGGTTCTTAGTCGCGTACGTCGGGTTTTCGTTCGTGTATCTGCTGGATGCGCTCTGCTCGTTTTCGTTCTTCCTTTTGGTCGTACTCATCCGCCGCAGCACGCAAAAAAGAGACCAGAGCGACGCGAGCACTTGGAAGAGTCTCATGGCCGGGCTGCGGTTTGTGTTCAGCAGAAATGTAATCCTCGCCACGATCACGCTGGATTTGTTTGCCGTTCTGCTGGGCGGCGCGACGGCGTTGATGCCGATTTTTGCGGACCAAATTCTTCACTGCGGTCCGGTGGGTCTTGGCTGGCTGCGTGCGATGCCTGCCATCGGCGCTTTTATGATGGCGATGCTCATTGCGCATTTGCCGCCAATGAAACATGCCGGCAAAGCGTTGCTGTGGTGCGTGACGGGCTTCGGTGTCGCGACAATCCTGTTCGGCTTGTCGAAAGTATTCTGGTTATCGCTCGGCGTGCTTTTTCTCATCGGAGCGTTTGACAGCGTGAGCGTGATCATCCGCGGGTCGATCGTGCAACTGATGACGCCGGATGAAATGCGCGGCCGCGTGTCATCGGTAAACAATATTTTCATCGGCACATCGAACGAGTTCGGCGCGCTGGAATCGGGATTGACGGCTGCGCTATTTGGGCCGGTCATTTCGGTGGTTGCAGGAGGGATCGGAACGATCCTGGTCGTGTTGGGCGTTGGATTCCGGTGGCCGGAGACGCGAAATATCGGCGCGCTGGACCGAACCCTGCGCTGAGGCTGCCACTGTAGGGCGTTTCTGTGAAACGCCATGGCAAGGCGTCTGACACAGACGCCCTAGAAATCGACACGACTAAAATGTGCCGTGCAATGAAATCGTCCCGTACGGCGCGCCGCCGTCCTGGTGATAGCGCACTTCAGCGCGGTAGAAATCGAAGTCCCGGTATGGCTGGTAGCCAACCTCACCCGTGAATGTGACAATCGGCGAAATCTTCCAGTCAAAACCGGCGCCGGTTCGAATCTCGCTGTATGTTACCACTGCGTGGTTGAGCCGCGGAATCCCGTGCGAATCGCCAAACGCGTCGTCGGTCCGGAAAGTCGCCTCGGTGATGGTTGCTCCCGCATAGAGTGATACATTGCGACTCACCTCATACTGCAGCCGCGGCGTTGGCAGGACAGCATCCAGCAACCACTGTGGCCCTAATTTCCAGCGAAGACCTACGGCAGGAATTACAGGGTACTTCCGTTCCACGTCGACGCTTACGCCGAGGATAAGCTGCACGTTCGGACTGAAAATGTACGTGCCGCCGATGACAAAAGGCATGTCGAAATCATCCCAAAACAAATGACCGAGGCCTGAATTGTACAGGCCAGGCTGGGTTTCCGCTCTGATGAGAATGGAATCGGACAACTGAGTATCGAGCCCGATGATCGTGCTGAAGGACTGCAATGTGTTGGGCAGGGCGGCGCCAGCTGGAAGACCAAATGAGAACCGCTCCCATTGTGCGCCTAATCGCAGAACGCCAAGTTTGAATCGCGGCGTCAATACAGCGCGAATCTCCGAATCGATCTCATCAAAATCGTTGACGTGTTTGGCCCCGCGTTGAACATCCCCTTCGCCAACATATGTGAGGTCGGCAGAAAACTCACCCGACAAAGGCCAAAAACCATTGCTTTCCTCGGAAAGCCCTGTCCTGACAAAGAAAATCACCGCGGCGAAGATCAGAACACGCAGTCGCAGCCCCGACATTTTCATTCGTTCACCGTCCTCCAGTCTCACGGCGAAAAAGAGTAACAGCTTTGGTGACATTCTTCATCATCACTGATTCCGAACCCAGCCGTTCTACACCACGAAGCGATCCCAGCGTCGCAGAAGAGATCATGTCGCCACGCCAAACCAGTGTAGAAGGTTTTCCGTCGACCGTAACGGGCCACAACTGATGAAGGGTGAGACCGACATAATAACCGCCACTGGCATAGTAAAGGACGTCGGCGGATTGATAAGTGCCGCCGGCTCCGCCGCGGCTGTAAGACGCGCCCAAGGTCACAACACCGTGGTCATCAGCGTCGAGAAGTTCCCAGTAAAGCTCAGCCGGGAGCGAACCAGCGCCGCGTCCAATAGCCGTGGCTCCAAGCAGTCCCGAGAATTGTTGCCGAATCTTTCCCTGCTCGCGCAATAAACCATTCACTTCATCACTCGCACGAACAGATGGACCGGCATGATCGTATGGTGGTTCTGCCGCCATTCCGCCGGACACAAAGCTTTTCGTTCGTCCGGTCAGCACATCTGTCCAGAACGCCATGACTGCCGGAGGTATAACGCCTCCGCCCCCTCCAGTCCCAGCAGCGGAAAATCGCTTTGCTTCATCTTTGCTGATTTGGAGTTCAGGACTGAGTTTCTGAGTCGCGTTCACGAACGAACGCACGGAGGCGTTGTCCGGCGCATTCTTCAGTCTGTCAAAACTGGACGGCCCCGGGTTTGATGTCAGATCAGAATGCAGGAACACTTTCAATTCGCGATATTTTGCGGGATTCCAACGGCGCAATGCTTCTATTTGCTGCGCAGGCGAACCCGGCGCGACATAGCAACTCTGGATGGCTAGAAAACGTGAATTCCTCATCGGCGGCCCATGCGCCGTTTTCACGTCGCTTTTTGCCAGTTGCGCCAGATCGACTTTGTCGAAGATTGAGAACGAAGCGAGTTCAGATACAGGATCGGCGCACGCGCTTCTTAGGCCGGCAATCGATATCAAGAAAAGAACACCGGCCACGGCAATCATGCCCGACGGCAAGCTTCGAATTCGTACAATGGTTTCAACTTTCATTACAGATAACCTGTTGGCCAGTGAGCCATGGTTGCAAATTTAAATCGTCGCCGCAATAAGGTTTCACCATGAACGAACCGATTATCGTGCTCGACCATTTGAGCAAAAGCTATGGGAACGTTCATGCGGTCCAGGACCTTTTCCTTCAAATCGAGAGAGGAACGATCTTTGGTTTTCTCGGGCCGAACGGCGCGGGAAAAACCACGACAATTCGCATGTTGTGTGGCCTCACTCATCCAACCGGCGGACGCGCGACCATTGAGGGCGCAGATGTCTGGAAAGATCGCCAGGAAGTACGGTACAAAGTTTGGTTATGTGCCGCAGCGCTTTAGCCTCTACCGTGATCTCACCGTCGCGGAGAATTTTCGATTTTTTGGAGGCGCTTATGGTGTGCCCGGCGCTGAGCTGGAGCAGAGAATAGAGCGCCTGTTGCGTGTCATCGACCTGGAAGAAAAAAGGAATACGGCGGCGGAAAGTCTTTCGGGAGGAATGCGCCAATTGCTGGCGATCGGTTGCGCGCTGATCCACGATCCGCGCCTGCTGTTTTTTGACGAGCCGACTGCGGGGCTTGACCCGGTTCATCGGCAGCAAATCTGGAATCTCTTGTACGATCTGAGCAATGAAGGAAAAACAATTTTCGTCACAACGCATTACATGGACGAAGTGGAACGCTGCACCGAAGTTGGCTTTATCGAGCAGGGCCGGCTGCTGGCAAAAGCTCCCCCGCGTGCTTTGAAGTCGAGCTTTCGCAGTCGATTGCTCGAGATCGACGTCGAACCGCTCATGCCGGCGCTCGTTCGGCTGCGCGGTCTTCCCGAGTTGCTTGGTGTCTCATTGCGCAGCGGTGGTCTGCGCCTGTACGCGCCGGAACCCGAGAAACTGATGGCCAGATGGCGCGAACACTGGCCGTTCCCGGATCTACGTTTGCTGGGTGAACGCTGGGTAGAGCCCGACATGGAGGATGTTTTCACGGCGTACTCACAAGGTTATCACGGCGTTCTGACGAAAATAATTCCATGAAATGGCTGTCTTTCGAAGCTGTTGCCAGCGTCGCGTACAAGGAATTCCTGCACATCTATCGCGACCGGCGCGTGCTTCTGCTCGTACTTACGTTACCCCCGCTTTTCACACTGCTTTTCGGCCATGCTTTTGAGACGGGCGAACTAACCGGCGTACCGAGTTTGCTGGTCAATCAGGACAACACGTCGCGAGCGCAGGAGTTCATCGACATCATTTCGAAGAACAAGACATTCGCGTGGCGCCGCGGATCGCCTGAAGCAAAAGACGCGGCGGATTTGATCGCTCACGGCGTGCAAGCAACGCTCGTCATCCCAGCAGGGTGGAATGAAAGTCTGGAGAACGGTGACCCGAAGCCGCTGTTGCTTTACGTCGACGGAAGCGACATCAACACGGCCGATGCCGTAGAAGGCAGTGTGCGACAGAGCCTCGGCGATTTTCAGTTAAAACAGCGCGACAGTATGATTGAGAACCTGCCGGAAGAAGTCTTCGACCTTGGCAAGCAGCTCCCCGTCCAAATACGGAAACGCTTCGTCTCAATGATGGAAATGTGGGGTATTGATCGCAAAGTACTTTACAACCCGAAGTCTCGGGTCATCGACTACGTCGTGCCCGGGATCATTGGACTAATCCTCCAATTACTCACGGTGACACTGATGGCGTGCACGATCGCGCGCGAGCGAGAATCAGGCACTCTTTACCAGCTGATGGTCACGTCGCTGCGGCGCCGTGAGATCGTCGTTGGCAAGATGCTGCCGTACCTCGTTGTGTCTGCATTCCTGGTGACGGTCATTATGCTCGTGAGCAATTTGCATTTTGGCGTGGCTTTCTATCATTGGCCGGCGCTGGCGGTTACTTGTCTGTTATTTCTACTTTGCTCGCTGGGATTGGGCTTGCTGATTTCGGCGTTTTCGCGCACGCAAACGCAGGCGATTCAGTTCTCTGTTTTCTTTCTGCTGCCGGTATTCGTGCTCTCAGGCGCGTTCGCGCCACTTCAACAGCTACCAACAGCGGTCCGGTATATTTCCGAGCTTTTCCCGCTCACGCATTTCTGCCGAGCGTTTCGACTCGTGAATATGTATCGCGCGGGGCCGGAGTTTTATAGTGTCGACCTTTTGGTTCTGTTGGCCGGCGCATTGATCACGTTCGCCGGCGCCGTGTTCCTGCTGCGCCGTATTGAGCAGTGAGACCGGCAGAATGATGAAGCACGAATGACAAATAATGAAGGAATTCGGAAAATGCGCAGCGTTCTAAAAGCCAAAATCCGCTTGTTTTGGCCGATGGTTGCGATTGCAGTGACTTGTCTAGGTGCGGTAACCGTTACGGCGGCTGGCCATCAGCATTCAACTCCTCAGGAGATCTTCGACGGGATGCGCGGCAGTTTTCAGCCTGCCAAGGCAAAAGGAGTCCACGCTCGTTATCAATGGGACTTGAGCGGCCCCAACGGTGGCGAATGGTGGATCGACGTAAACGACGGGACATACAAAATGGGTACGGGAAAAATCGCCAATCCGAGCGTCACTTTTATCGCCAAAGACAAGGATTGGGTCGCGATCTGCAATGACCAAATCAGCGGAACGTGGGCTTATCTTACTGGCCGACTAAAGGTTCGCGGCGATCAGGGAATAGCCAGAAAGCTAGGCGAAATTTTCCCCTAAAACCTCACTTCGGCTGCAATTCTGACGTACGGCGCCGGATCGACCCTCTTGGATTGATGTGCGCGGAAGAAGTCATAATCGCGTTCCACGGTGCAGCCCGCACCGGCGCTCAATTTGAGGTGTTTGATGCCGGAATATCCCACCTGCACGCCGGCACGATACTCGCTGTATTGGAGCACCGCGTTGTGCAGATCGAGCTTCTGTTCCGTGTGCGATACGACGTCGTCCGTCCGAACGCCGAGATAATTGAGCTCGCCGAGAAGCTTGAACTGCCAATCGTCATTCGGTTCGTAAATCAACGCTGGTTTGGGAAAGACTGCCTGCAGTCGCAGTTTATCGTTGAACACCCAGATGATTCCTCCACCGGGCGCAACCGGCGGATCCTGGAATAAGGACCAGCCCAAGCCGACGACCGCGAAGATCTTGTCCTTTTTGAGCGGAAAACTTACGAACGCTCTTATCGGAATGTCGAACGTATCACCGCTGACGTGATCCTGAAAGTAGAACTCCAGGATCAAGTTCAATTCCCACGCCCGGAAAATCCTTCACCACGTATTCGAAGGCGATGTGACCATAGGCTGCCTGCAAATGATCCGGCAAACCGTTGTCCGTGCCGTTGAAATCGTAGCGTTCGTATTCAACGCCGAGGCGAAGATACCATTTACCGGTAATCAAAAAGCGATGGTCATAGCTGAAATCGTCGTAGAGCGAATCGCCGTCGCCGAGCTTCGACTCCTTGAAATCGCTGTTGAACGTATATGTCGTCTCGTACGAGAAGATGTCGTGTGAATTTTGGTCTGCCAGCGTAGGTGATGGCTGAAGCTCAATGTTTGCGGGCCCGGCCACAGCGGACGCGATTCCGACGCACAGGAAAATGACAGCGAGATATCGAAATTTCTTCACAGGCTTAAGGCGGTCTGGTCATCAGATATCGGATGAAGAAGATGAAAGCGATGTATCGAAAGCACACTGTTTTAGCAAGGAATATTTCGATTGCGGTGCTGAGGCGGAAGTCGGTCCCTGAAATTGCCTGTGGGTAGGTCCGTTCGACGAAGGACCCTTGTGTTAGCGGTTCCCGTAAGTCGTTGCGCGGAATTAAAGCGCTGAGCGTATAGCGCACGCCCTCGGGCGGTGGGCATTAGTTGGCAACCGAAGCGGTTGCCCTACAATTCGGATCGTTGCTTGACCCGGCAGCAAAATCGCCGGGCTGTTTTCAACTGTTGCCTATGAGAGGTGGAAAAAAAATCCGCATTGCCTTTTACCTGCTCGCTGCCGGCGGTGCGGCGCTATTTACATTGCTGCTGATTCGGCAGGGGGCGCCACACGTTATTAAGGCATTCGCTTCCGCCGGTTGGTGGATTGCAGCAGTGGCGATTTATCACCTCGTTGTCCCAGTGTTCCTGGATACGATTGCGTGGCGGGCGCTCTTTCCGAAATCCGAGCGACTGTCGCTGTGGCAACTGTTTTGGATGCGCTGGATCGGCGAATCAGTCAGCACGCTCGTGCCTTCAGCTACTGTTGGCGGCGATGTCGTTAGGGCGCGACTCGCGGCGCTGCATGGCGCACCGATTCCCGACTGCAGCAGCGAGCGTTCTCGTCGACATCACGCTGGGAGTTTTCGTCCAGATTGTTTTTACGCTGTTGGGTCTGGCCTTGATTGTTAGCGCAACAGGACAGCAAGGATTTGTGCGCCCGACGTTGATCGGAGCAGCGATCGGAGTTCTCGCGATCATCGGGTTCTATGTTGTCCAACGACTGGGAATGTTTCGCTTCATCGGCAAGATGATTTCGCGGCTGGCGAATGCGGAGGATTGGCATTCACTGGTGCACAGTGGCCACACGCTGGACCAGGCGATTCGCAGGCTCTATGCGCGGCGGTCCGGTGTGATCGGATGCTGCGCAGCGACGGCCACCTCACTACTGTTCGGATCAGGAGAAATCTGGATAGCTCTTCACGCGCTTGGATTGCATGCGACGCTCGTCAACGCAGTGATTTTGCAAAGCATGGTTCTGGCGATCCGCGCGGCAGTATTTCCCGTTCCGGGTGCACTCGGAGTGCAGGAGGGCGGCTACGTCGTCGTTGGTAATTTGCTCGGTATTCCTGGTGACGCTGCTTTCGCACTGTCTTTGATTGCTCGGGTGCGCGAATTGATTCTCGGAATCCCGGGCCTGATTGCATGGCAGGCTATTGAAGCCCGCCGCGTTTTGCGCGCGCGTTTAGCTGCAAGCGCACAATAGAATTCCAGATTAGCGATTGCGTCTCGACGTTTGCAGCCGCGCACGCACGGCGCCAAAAACGGGAAAGGGCGTACCGTAATCGGAACGGCAAAACTAACGACTTTCCATGAAAGCAATGGCCGGTAATTTCACGAACGTGTACTTCCGAATTTTCCTTTTGCTTCTTTGGTTTCCTCTGGTGGCGCAGGCGGGAGATATCGATTTTTCGAACTATGATGTGCCGCTGTACACTCAGATCGTAGATCGGATCAAAGCCAAAATTGCTCTTCGCCTTGGCGATGGTCCCCTTACGCACGAGCGTTATTTTATAATTCCGTTTGCGTATCAAGACCGCGGAAATCACCCGGAATTCTCGCATTCGTTCATCTCCGTCATTCGGGTGTTCGCGGACAACAAACCAGCAAAACTCACTCCTGGGTTGCCAACGCGACAATACAAGAATTGGGAATTCGAAACGTTTACCATCAGCTGGCTACCTCGCGATTTCCTCAGCAATCCTCATCTGTGCGTCTTTGACGGCGCTGGCAGCCGCATTCTTCCAGAGAAGAATAAATGTCCCGTGTCGACCGGCCGAAACTTTACGCTCGCAGAAACGATCAAGCTTGCCGTGGATGCAAAGAATGCGGTGGCCATGTGGGGACCCTATGAGATCGAGAAAGCGGCGTTTGATCTCGCAGTGCAGCGCAAACGCTTGCTCGACGGAGGAACCATTAAATATCGCGCCGACGACCGTCTCTATCAAAAAGACAAAGTCGCTATCAGTTGCTTTCATGCCATGCAGGGTTTGGACGAGCTTTTCCCAAAGGGCGGATTTCTCGGGACGGGACTCAAGATGTGGGGCTTCAATGGAACGGCCAGAGTGCTGATCGAATACACTGAGAAAGCGAGTAACAAAGGCTTACTTCTTGACCCGGTGGATGTAAAAGAGGACCGGTACGTCTTCGTTTATGCTCCCGCCGCGGGCGGCCCAGTACCATACAACCCGGCCAAATCCGCGGCCTCCTATCATCGATAAAGGCCGCAACTGGCGGCCGGTATTAGCTCCCGAACCGATTCCTTTGGTTGGCGCGCTTGGCGCCGCGTTATCTAGTGCGCATCATTTCCGGATTATTCAGCCTGTGTTTTCGGATCGCGACGTTCAAGTCCGCGGTAATCCGAACGATTGTACCCACGATCTTCATCGTGACCTGGCTCAACGGCTGCGCAATTCCGAAAGCGCGGCCGGAAAGTTCGACACGCGACAAGGCCTTCATCGAATACTGGCCACCTTCAAACGACAGCAAGAAATTGCGACTGGCCGTCAAGGATTTGATCGACATGAAAGGCGTGGTCACCACGGCCGGTTCCGAATTCCTCGCCAAGCACGCCTCGCCTGCAAAACGCGATGCAAAATGTTTGGCAATCGCCCGCCAAAGTGGAGTGCAATTTGTGGGAAAGACGAATTTGTCGGAGCTGGCGGTGGCGGTTTCCGGCATGAATGCGTACTACGGCACGCCGCGAAATCCATTAGATCGAGGGCGCATTCCAGGTGGTTCGTCCAGCGGGTCTGCGGTGGCGGTAGCAAACGATGAGGCCGATGTTGCGTTTGGCACCGACACAGCGGGTTCGATTCGCGTGCCGGCCGCTTGCTGCGGAGTTGTTGGCTTGAAGACCACCTTCGGGTTGGTGCCGATCGACGGCGTATATCCGATTGCTCCGAACCGGCTCGACACCATTGGACCATTGGCCAAAGACATCGCCGGCACAGTCCGGGGCATGGACTTGCTGCAAGCGGGATTCTCAGGGCGCTATCGACAAGCGGTAGCCGCCAAACCTTCAGCCGACGGCCTTCGAATCGGGCGCGTTTATATAGAAGGAACAAACCCCAATGTGGATCGCGCAGTGGATGACGCCCTGGCAGCGACTGGATTCAAGGTCGTGAACCTGGGCCGCGAATTTACCGATAAGTGGATTCAAGCTCAAAAGGACGCAGCGACTGTGGCTGCGGTCGGTGCTCGGCTTTATGACCAAAAGTTCCAAAACGAATCCGAAGTGACCATTCGGACAAAGGCAGTCATCGCCCTTGGCGGGATTCAGTATAAGACCGCTTATCCCGAAGCACTGCGGAAACAGACGGCGTGGAAAACAGAACTGCGCCGCACCTTCGAACATGTGGATTTCATCGCGCTGCCGACCCTAAAAAATCTGCCGCCCCACGTTCCGTTGTTTGGTGGCACCGTCGCGTTTGAGGCGCGAGCACTGGCTTTGCAGAACACGCAGGCCGTGAATTTCGGGGGTGTTCCCGCACTAGCCATCCCAATTCCTATCCCCCACGAATCCGTGCCGCTCACCAGTTTGCAACTGATCGGTCCGCGATTTGCAGAAGCGGATCTGCTGAATGCGGGAAGACTGGTTGAGGCCGCCGTGAAAAACCATTAAACCGGGCCGCAGGGAATTTGCGTTCGCCGCGGCACCGGAATAGCGGAGAGGCTGCGGTTAATGGTCGTCGTCGAGTTTATCCTTCGCTTTGTCCAGCGCGTCCTTTTGATGCTCGATCTCTTCTTTCGCAGCTTTCTTCTGATGCTCTCGCTCCTCCCTGAGGGCGTGCTTTTCCTCGTGTGTCAGAGCACGGGTTGTTGTCGTAGTGGTATTGGTTTGCTGTCCCGTCCCCGCGGACACGCTTGTCACCGCAGTAGTCGCCGCTGCTGCCCGTCGTACAACAACTCGAGACGCTATCAGCCGGTCGCCTGAACCCGTGTACTGGATTGAGAGCTGACTGCCGGGCGAAATGCGGTCGATTGCAACTGGGGCGCCAGTCTCGTCAACAATCGTCGTCTGTTTGGTCACGGAATAACGCAACGGGCTGGTGGTGCCAGTTTCGCTTCTGACGACCATTGTCTCGGAGCCGGGAACGTATTCAGTGAATGCGCCGTTTGTCGTGGTTTCGGTCGTTGTGGTCTGTGTTAAAGCCTGGCTCGACCAGAAGCAGCCAACGGCGAGCAACGCTGCGCCAAGTGTTCTCATTTTTGTGTTCATATTAATGGATTCGTAGCTGAGAGGAGTCCCGGTCTCGCATTCGGAACACCAACCGAGAATTCTGATAAGAAAGCTCCTTCAGCGCGGCGGTGCGAAGACCGCGAGGATGCGTTCAGACGATCTTACGATAGTGTCCTTGCGCGACGTTCTGATGAAATCCCAGTCCACTACCTCATTGCCGTCGCAACAACAGCGTTGCTGTTGGTTGACGCCGGTTTGGCCGCTGAATCAGTGGACACCCTTGTCGAAAAAGGAAAAGCGTTCGAGCGAAAATTTCAGACTAACGATGCTTTACCGCTCTATCTGTCGGCGGAGAAAGTGGAGCCGAAGAATCCGGAACTGCTTGTCCGGATCGCTCGGCAGTATCGCTACCTCATGACCGACGCGTCGGATAACCAAGAAAAACTGCGGCTGGGCCACATCGCACTGGACTATTCCACGCGCGCCGCAGCGTGTGGACCAAAGGACTGCGACGCTCAGCTCGCGACCGCCATCACGCTTGGAAAAATGCTGCCGTGACTCTGCCTACGAAAGAGCAGGCGGCCGCTTCTCCACGGATCAAGGTCTCGGTGGACAAAGCGCTTGCCATCGATCCGCACAACGATACCGCCTGGCATGTTCTTGGCCGATGGAATCGCGTATTGGCGGACGCTGACTCGCGAAGCGATTTGTGGCCGGCCTTATTTACGGCCAGTTGCCAAAGGGATCATACGAGGAGGCTGAGCGGGCAATGAAGAAAGCGATCGCGCTCAATCCAAACCGTTTGATGCATTATATCGAGCTCGGACGGATTTACGCGCAGATGGGCAGGAAGAAGAAGCGCGCCAATTCATCAACAAGGGTCTGCGATGCCCGACACCGAAAAAGACGATCCGGAAACAAAACAACGCGGGCGAGAGACACTGGGCGCAAGCTTCAGTTTCTCATTAGGAGATCGCTGTCGATGCGGCGCTGGCTTCAACCGCTGCTGGCGTCGGCACCGCTGACCACTCAGGCAAATCCGCCAGCCCGCCGCCCATGAAAAGATGGTGCCAAAGCTGCGTCCCGGCGACCGCCATCAGACCCATCTCGACGGAAAGCCGCGGCAGCGAGCCGGCGCGCATTTTACGAAAGTCGGTCCGCCATCGAGCAACGGCAGCTGAATCAAAATAGCCGGTTTTGCGGAGCGATTCCTCGCTGAGAAGCTGCGCGACAAACGGCGGCTCCGGTTCCACGTGAAAGCTATCCAACGGCGCGCGGAAGATAACTTTGTGCCGACGTGCCACAGATTTTGGCACCCAACGTTCGGCCAGGAGTCGCAGCAAGTGCTTATCCCGAAACCCGCGAAGTCGCCAACGCGGATGCAGTTTCGCCAAGAAATCGAAGACATCCTCGTCCAGAAATGGGTATCGCACTTCGACAGAAGAATGCATCGCGACGCGATCGCCTTTGGCTTGGAGGAGATGCCCGGCTAGAAGAACTCGCGCGGCAATCCAGACTCCGCGATGGAGCGGATCCCATCGTTTGGCGCGGTCCACCGGAAAATTTAATTCAGTCCACGGATTCGTTTGCCCAAGCGCTTCGTGCATGGACTCGCTGTAGAAGCGCAGCTTCGAGATCG
>CAVXHW010000027.1:0-213251 GCA_963761585.1 uncultured Verrucomicrobiae bacterium | reverse complement strand
GTCAGGCACTAATGATCGCGCATGATGGGGACACGATTCGCTTCGCAGTCACCGGCACAATCACGCTGACGAGCGGCGGGCTCCCAGTCAACAAGAGTCTGACGATTTCAGGCCCTGGCAAGGATCAACTCTCAATCGATGGTAACCAGGCGTCACTTGTGTCGGGATTTTTTCCGACAAAACTGCCACGATCTTCCGGCCTGACAATCAGGAATGGCCAGACTGGGATTTTGAACCACGGAACCTTAACTGTGAGCTACTGCGCTGTCAGCGGCAATTCCGGGGTCGGGCTATTTAACGATGGGGTCCCATCGGTGTTGACCGTCAGCAATTGCGTCGTTAGCGGGAACTCAGGCGGCGGAATTTTTAATAGCTACGTGTTATTCGTAATTCAATGCGACGTTAGTGGGAATTCATTTGGGATTTATAATTATTACGGCGAAGCAAGCGTCACTAACTGCATCGTTAGCAGCAATCAGTACGGCGGCGTCTTCAACTATGGCGTGTCAGGCGGCCCAAATGACCACATTTTTGGCACCGCTGTAACAATCGCCGATAGCATTATCAACGACAACTCTGGACCCGGCGTCGACAACAATGCGGGCGGCGTAACGATTGTCGACACCACAATCAGTGGCAACTCCGTCGCCAAGACTGGAAGCCAGTCCGGCGTGGGCGGTGGTGTTTACACGTATCAATACGGAGGGAAAATTCCGGGGAACCTCACCGTTATGAACAGCACGATCAGTGGTAACTTCGCCTCTTCCGATGGCGGTGGCATCGCTTGTGGCAAGTCGGGTTTGACCGTCATTAACAGCACGATCAGCGGCAACTCGGCTGGGGCTTATGGCGGCGGAATCGTGAGCGGCAGTTTCGGTATGATGATTGTCAACAGCACCGTGAGCGGCAACTCGGCTGCTACTTGCGGCGGCGTCTGCGGTGAAATGGAAATTGCAAACACAATCCTGAACGCGAACGCGTCGGGAAACATCGATGGCACTGTCACCTCGCACGGCTACAACCTCAGCAGCGACGATGGCGGCGGCCATTTAATCGGCCCAGGCGATCAGATCAACACCGACCCGTTGCTTGGTCCGTTGCGGATCACGGTGGACCAACGCTCACGCATATGCCGATGCGCGGCAGCCCTGCGATTGACGCAGGCGATCCGAATTTTACTCCTCCGCCGGATCACGACCAGCGCGGCGCGTGTTTTCACCGTGTGTTCGGTCGTCGCATTGATGTCGGTTCAGTCGAGACACAACTGCAGCCGCGGTGCGTAACTCCAGCACCACGCCCGACTCGGTGACGCGGTGAAATTCGGCGCGGGAATGTCAATCGGAGCTTTTTTGCAAAAGCGGCAGTCAAATTCGCCACGGCGAATCCGTTCTGTGTTTGCTTGTTGTGATTCTGACTGCGGCCATTCTGCTGCCGGTGTTGTTAACAGGTTGCGGCAAGAAAGGTCAGGAGGGCCAAAAGGAAACTGTTCAAAAAAGCGAGGACGACTTTTTAGACAAAGACGCAAAACCGGATGAACGCAAATATCTCCTGGCGGCAAAACCCTTCTTTATCGCCGTCGCCAGCCGAAGATACGCGGACGCTTATGCGCTACTCTCCAGTCACGCGAGAGCACGGATGTCCCTCGATCAGTTTAAGCCCTCTCAGCAGGATTCTGATGTTCAGCAAAACCAACCGTATGCATTCGACAACGTGACCGCGGAACAATTCGCCTATTTGATGCAATATGTTGAAGCGGCGCATGGGACACCTCGCGGGCCCAAAATGCTGCACGTGTTTTCGACTGATCCCGACGTTTTGAACCGGCGCAGCAAGGAGCAATTCGGCGCGATGGACTCCATGTTCGCAATTGGGGGAATGCCTGAGTGGATTCCCGCCGATATCCGACGGCGAGTTTGCGCGGGCAAATCCATACTGAACTGTCGCCGCAGGAACTTGAAAATGTGGCGCAAAGAGAAGGGATCAGCGTAGAAGACTTGAAGAAGAGCGAGGACTTTGATCCGTATTTCAACCTCAAGATCGTTCTCGTCGAGGAAGGCGGCCAACTTAAGATCGCCTACTTCGAATTCCTGCCGCCATCCATGTTGGACTGAGACCGTCGCTAGCGGCGGAGAGAAAGAGGTTTCCGTTCCCAAGCTCCCCGCCCGCGACGATCCTATGTAAGGCGGTGTCCTACACGAGAATTAGGCGATACCTGACTAGACAGCTTCGGGCGGTTTTCATACAAGACCCACGCAAAAGATTCTGAATCTGTTGTAGTTGGGAAGTTTGCTCCCCGGAACCTTCTTCCCCCCTTTGAAGTATCACGCCTGAGGTCGTGATGAATAAACCACCGGGCTTAAAGGAAAGAAAAACTATACTATCAATGAAAGCTCAAAATCTAATTCACATTCTTATCGGACTTGTTTGCTTGCTAGTTTTACCACAGATGCAAGCCGTCACTCCGGCTCCGGACGGCGGCTATGCTGGCGGCAATACGGCTGAAGGTACTAATGCGCTCTTCAGCCTTACCACTGGCGGATACAACACAGGCAACGGCTGGAATTCGCTGCACACGCTGACCACCGGCAACTTCAACACTGGCGTAGGCGCCGCGACACTTCTTGAGAACACCGCAAACGAAAATACGGCTACTGGCGCTGGAGCGCTTTTAAGCAACACCACCGGCGGCCTCAATACGGCCAATGGAGCGTTCGCCCTCTTAAGCAACACGGAAGGATTCTCCAATACTGCCGTTGGTGAACGAGCGCTTCAGAGCAACACCACCGGCGGGAACAACACGGCAGCCGGCGTGAAGCGCGCTAACGGTAAACACCACCGGCGACGACAATACAGCGATCGGTGTTGTCTGCCTCTTTAGCAACACCACTGGTACCTCGAACACGGCCACTGGTTATCAAACTCTTTATCACAACACTACCGGCAACCAGAACACGGCCAACGGTATGAATGCACTGATCATGAACACGGTCGGCATCGGTAACACCGCAATCGGTTATCAGGCGCTCTTGAGCAACAGCACCGGCAATGAGAATACTGCGACTGGTGAATATTCACTATTTAATAACACCGCCGACGCTAACACAGCAAACGGTAGTGACGCGCTATTTAGCAACACCACCGGTGCCGGGAACACGGCGATCGGGGCGGCTGCGCTAGTTGATAACACAACTGGCGAGTTCAATACGGCGACCGGTGTATTAGCGCTCACTAGCAACACCACCGGCCCTAACAACACGGCCTCGGGGGTTGATGCGTTGACTAGCAACACCACCGGTGGAGAGCAATACGGCTATCGGCCTGAGTGCCCTCGCTAGCAATACCACCGCTAGCCAAAATACAGCGATTGGTTTGCAGGCGCTCTTTCACAACACCCTCGGGTACCAGAATACTGCCATCGGTAAGAACGCGCTCTTTAGCAACACAAACGGCGCCAACAATACCGCTAATGGTTATCAGGCACTTTTTAGCACCAGCCAAGGCAGTGGTAACACGGCCGATGGGGCTGGCGCGCTCTCCGGCAACACCACTGGTAGCGGCAACACAGGCGTCGGCACGGGCGCGCTCAGTGCCAGCACTGGTAGTCTGAATGTCGCTCTGGCGCAAGTACCGCCGGGCTTAACGCCACAACGGGTTCGAATAATGTCTATATCGGCGCAGGAATGCAAGGCGTAGCGGGCGAGAGTAACGTCTGCTATATCGCAAGCATATTTAACCAGCTAGCATCTGGAGGAACGCAGGTGTTTGTTAACGCAAACGGCAAACTCGGTACCACTCCTTCCTCTCGACGCTTTAAAGACGATATTAGACCGATGGCTGACGCGAGCGACGCGATCCTCGCGCTGAAACCGGTCACCTTTCATTACAAGAAAGACCCAAACGCCATCCCGCAGTTTGGACTCGTGGCTGAAGACGTAGAAGCGATCGACCCTGATCTGGTCGTTCGCGACAAGGAGGGTCAAGCCAACAGCGTGCGCTACGAGGCCGTTAACGCGATGTTGCTCAACGAGTTTCTGAAAGAGCACCGCGCGATGAAAGAACAGCAAAAGACGATCGCAGAGCTAAAATCCGGGATGACCGTCCTCGCAGCAACGGTGAAGGAACAAGCAGCGCAAATCCAAAAGGTGAGCGCACAGTTCGAAGCGAGGAAACCTGCGCCGCAAGTGGTTGAGAATAATTAGTAAAGCAGACTCTGTAGCGACAGCCCTGTGGCCGTCCAAAAGCGGGGCACATCAGAGAACGCGCCACAGGCGCGTGGCTACAGCAAGCGTACCAGAATGGACATTCTTGCCGGCCGATTGTAGGAATCCCGTGATGGAAGTCCCACGCGATCCCGCAGCTTCGCGTTACGAGCACGGCAGCCGAGGACTGCGACGGAGCGACCTCAATCGCGACCCGATCAAGCAGTTTGCCAATTGGTTCACCGCTGCGATTGAGGCTGGCATTCGCGACGTCAATGCGATGAGTCTTGCAACGGCGGATCGCGACGCGAGGCCGTCGGTGCGAATCGTTCTGCTGAAGAGCTTCGATCAAGATGGCTTCGTGTTCTTTACGAATTATGAAAGCACGAAGGGGAAACAGCTTGAGGCCAATCCGTTCGCCGCGCTTGGGTTTTACTGGATCGAACTCGACCGGCAAGTTCGTATCAGCGGGAAAGTGGAAAAGACCTCGCGTGCCGAATCGCAAACGTATTTTCATTCGCGACCCTGTCGGAAGCCAGTTGAGCGCATGGGCGTCGCGTCAAAGCGAGGTGCTCGATGGCCGGCGTGTGCTCGATGCCCGCATGGCGGAGATGACTGAGCGCTACGGCGACAAGCCAATTCCATTGCCGCCGCACTGGGGCGGTTATCGACTCAAGCCTGATAAAATCGAATTTTGGCAAGGCCGTTCCAACCGTTTGCATGACCGGTTTCGGTACACGCGGCAGGCGGATGGATCGTGGCAAATCGATCGGCTCGCACCATGAGAAATGGCTGCGCCACGTTAAAGCGTTGAATCGTTGAAGCGGAAACGATGTGCGGCCAACTCTTTTCGAAGAAAGATACCCATAGCAAGATCGATATTACCCGCGACGACATCACTGAACTAGACGTCGACGCGATCGTGAACGCTGCTAACACGACACTTCTCGGAGGTGGCGGCGTCGATGGGGCGATTCACCGCGCCGCAGGCCCTGAATTACTCGCGGAATGTCGAAAGCTGGGCGGTTGTCGTCCAGGCCAAGCTAAAATCACGCGCGGATATCGTTTGCCCGCTCGGTTCGTTATTCACACAGTCGGGCCGGTATGGCGTGGTGGAAAACATGGCGAGCCTGAGACGCTGGCAGATTGCTATCGTAACTCGCTGCAGCTTGCGGTCGAAAATGAAATCGAAACCCTGGCGTTTCCGGCAATCAGTTGCGGCGCTTACGGTTATCCGATTAAGGAAGCCGCGCAGATTGCATTCAAAGCGACGCGCGAATTTCTCGCAGAAAACGATAATCCTCAGAAAGTAATTTTCGTTGTCTGGGGCGACGACGTTTACGACGCTTATCGTGAGGCGCTTCAAAAATGACGAATGTCCAATGACGAAGGAATGACGATAAGAACGATAACGTTAAGCTTTCGATCATTCGAGCTTCCTTCGAGCTTCGTCATTCGTGCTTCGTCATTATTTAAATCCCGCTGTCACCAACATTTCGCACGTAAAGGGACGCAATCGGGCCGCCATTTTCGATTTTCTTTTGTATGAATCCGAACGAAAACGATTTTACGAGGGACGAACCGCTTCCGGCGCAGCAATTTCAGCCACAAGAAGACATTGGCTCAACTGGGCGTGAGCAGTTTCGTCGAGCAAAAGAAGAAGTTTCCACGCAAATCAGCCAGACCTGGGACCAAACGAAAGAGAAGGCGAGCGTGGCGCTAGAGCGTACCGAAGATTTCGTGCGCGAAAATCCCGTGCCGACCATTCTCGGCGCACTTGGCCTTGGAATCGCCATTGGCCTGGCCATCCGCTACGCCGCTCCCGGCGAACGCAAACGCGAAATCGAGATGGAGTCTCCGTTTGGGAAATTCAACTGGAGCGTTCTTTCGCTGCCGTTTCTCTGGCCGCTGTTCAAATCGGCCCGCGAAAAATCGGAAGATGTTATGCGAAACGGCGTTAAACAGTGGAAAAAAATGGACGTAGACCAGTACCGCGAAGCCAATCCGCAAACGCTGGAAAGCGTGGACGCGCTGAGCGTCTCTCAGCCGCTCCGCTGTAGCCACGGCCCTGTGGGCCGTCCCAAAAAGCCGAAGAGAATGGACCCGTAATAGAACCGCCTATGCAAACTTTGTTAGACCGGCAATTGTTGTTGACGTGCGCCATAGCTCAAGTGGTCAACAATCCCTAAGCAGCAGCATTTCACAATCAGCCGTCACGCTTCACCGCGTGGCGGCTTTTTGTTTAACGGCGTGTAACGCCGTCAGCCAGACTTTGGGCTGGTTTGGGCGGCGAAGCTGGAACGACGCGTTCGCCTAACGACCAGACCCTACGATGAATCATCGGAGGGTTAACTAGCCCAGTCGTGGCGCGTCGCCGACGCCCTGCTGCTCGGCCAAGTTGTGGCATGTGAGGCTAGACCCTACATGACAATTAGGCGACACCTGACAAGACAAAAACTCGACGCATTGCCGCGATGATCGTAAAAGCTCTCTTCGATTACGTTATCCGACAGTTTCACCTTATCTTCGGCACGGCTGAATAAGCCGCTGGGGCTGGACGTTCGTTGAGACACCGTTTAGCGCGATCCCCCAGCTCCAACTGGAGTCCCTGAGTCAGCCGAAGTGAGGCCGCTTCTTCAAAGCGCCTCGTTAGAATGATTCCCGGTTCCACGGCGGAACTGGATCTTGCAGTTCAACAATCCACCCTCAAAAAATGAAACCAATAATTATGCCAACTCTACGCTCAATAAAATCAATCGACCGGTCGCCTTTGCGGCTCGGCTTCCTTCTCATCCCGCTCGCCCTCGCCTGCTTGTCTCTCTCGCCCAAAGCACAAGCGGTTACCCCAGCACCGGACGGGGGCTATCCCGGGTTCACTACTGCAGAAGGGACTCAAGCGCTTCAAAGCCTCACCACCGGCGAGGGAAACACGGGAGTTGGCTGGAGAGCGCTCTTTGCCGATACGACTGCCAGCTTCAATACCGGTCTTGGCGCCGGAGCGCTACTGCTCAATCAGGGTGACTCAAATACGGCAGTTGGCGCCGTAGCGCTGTTGCTCAATACCACCGGCACACAAAACACAGCCGTTGGAACTGACGCGCTTGGCCTCAACGACAGCGGGGACAACAATACAGCCGTCGGCGCTTTTGCGCTCCAAGCTAATGACAACACCGGAAACGGTTTTGCAAACGGTAACACGGGAGTTGGCTCTGGGGCACTCCGCAATAACATTAAAGCCGATAACAACACCGCCGTTGGTTTTGGAGCGCTCAACAGTAATGACAGCACCGGAAGCGGCGCTGCTGAATTCAACGATGCCGTCGGCTCCGGTGCGCTCTTAAGTAACACTGGCGGATTCGGCAACAACGCTTTTGGCGAGTCCGCGCTTTTCAATAACCAAACCGCCTCTGAAAACACCGCAATTGGAGATGTCGCGCTCGCGTTTAATGACTCGAGCGGAAACGGTGTTGCTAATAACAACGTGGCAGTTGGCAGTGCGGCGCTCATAGATAACGTTGACGGCAGTGGCAACACAGCCGTGGGTGCAGGGACAGGACCCAACATTGCCACTGGCTCCAATAACACTTATGTCGGCGACTTCGTTCGTATACCTTTCCGGCGATGAAAGCGATACGATCCGCATCGGCGACATCTCGAACGGGAACGGGGCAGGGTCCTTGGCCTGCTACATCGGTGGTATCTTCGCTAATGGCCCCACGGTTCTTGGCGGCAACATTGTTGAAGTTACTCTGGACCTTTCGAACGACCAACTTGGCTGGACTATTGGCCCGAGCCAGCGTGCGCCTAGCGTACTTCTCGTGGCGCACCTGCGCAACGTGGCAAACCGCAGCCACCTGCCGGGCGCCCCCAGCACCAAGCCATGCTCAATGACAAAGTCGACAAGTTGCAAGTAGTGATCCAGATGCAACAGAGACAAATAGTGGCTCTCACAGCCCAGCTCAAAGAGCAGGCGGAGAATTTCACAGCCCAGCTTAAGGAGCAGGCCACGCAAATCCAAAAAGTGAGCGCACAGATTGAAGCGAGCAAACCTGCGCCGCAAGTGGTCAACAATCCCTAAGCGGCAGCATTTCACAATCAGCCGTCACGCTTCACCGCGTGGCGGCTTTTTGTTTCATGCGTGTTAACGCTTACCACACATGGAAGCTCCGGCTGCCGCCGCCGCGTTCAGGTAGAACGGCGGGTGATAATGCCAACAACCGAGGCGGACGACGACAGCCGGAATTTCGAGTACGTCACTTACCGCCGACGCGGGAAGTTGATTGCTCGCGCAAAGGCTTCACCCGCTGCTGTTAGGTTGCGCCCTACGGCTAACGGCTGTCCGGTTATTAGCATTGGCACACGTATCTATCGCAACTACTGCCGTTTGATCGAGCAAGGCGCGCGGGCCAGAAAATAAATGCATAAAGCCTAAATCACGTCCAGATAATCAAGGAAACAGACGGCAAAACCTCTCAGCTTTCACAAGCGGACCTCGGATGCGCTCGTCCTCTAACACAAATCTCTGCAGTGATTTGTGTGACATAAATCAGTTGCCATCCACCGTACCTTCCAGCAGCTCATGGATTAGTGTAGGGGCGCTTGTGCCAAGCGCGCAGGCGGCTGACACAGCCGCCTCTACAACGGCCAACAGTTGAATCTTGAACGTTGAGCGATGAACGTTCCCGTCATGGGAAACGTTACGGGAGTTCAATTGTTCGGGCTGCTTACTCTGTCCGCGAGCCGTTCTCGCTGGGTGCGCTTCAAGCGACAAGGCAGCTGGGCCGTCTGGTATTAACCAAACGATTCCGGGGGCAACCAAATGGGGGCATTACGACGGAGAACCGGTGACGAAATGGAATCCGGACGGGCGCACTATGACGCTGCTCACTGAGTTGCGTTACACTGATCCGCACGGTGAAGTTTGGGTCGCGCCGATTGGTTCGGTCGTCGATGGTGCATCCCTTCCGCGGTATCTTTGGTCGGTCATGGGCGGACCGTTTGAAGGCAAATATCGGAATGCTTCGGTGCTCCACGATGTGGCGTACGACGAGCACAAGCGACCGTGGCAGGATTGCGACCGAATGTTTTATTACGCAATGCGTTGCAGCGGGGTTGGCGCGACAGAGTCCAAGACGATGTATTACGCTCTCTACAAATTCGGGCGTCATTGGAAGTTTCCCATCAAGCGCGGCAAACCGGTGAAATATGAAGGCGCTCTGGTGGCGAGAGGCGAAGAAATTCCGCGCGCGATTCCAGTGAACCCAACGGAGATCAATCAGGCGCGGAATTGGATCAGCAACACTGATCCCAGTCTGGAGCAGATCGAGCAACGAGCGCAAACCGAAGCGTGGTAACGCGGGTACTATGTTCGGCTTTGCAACCTCTCGTTATGCAGGACGAGTGGCGTCAGAGTCGGTGGGAGGCATTTGAATTAATGCGGCCAGCCAATCGGGCGGTTGAGTCTGCAGGTGCGTCCTGAGGATATCAGCAGTGAAGCCCCGAAAATCGCCGTCGCCAGCCGTGCAGAGTTTCTCCATCGTGTACGCGCCAAGCATTCGGTAGCTCTCGAACTGCGACTCGGAGAAAAACTGGTCAGCGGTGCTCTCGTGCGGAAAGGTTACACTCCTCTTAAAATATTCGTAGATATCGCGCGGCTCATCGCCGTAACACGTCGGTTTGATGTAAACGATGATGCCATCCGGAGCGCTGGAACCGTCGACTGCTGAATAGCGAATGCGGCCAATGGCGCACTTATGGCCCGGCTGTTTCGCCGCGTCGATTTGGCTGCGGGGATAAATGTTCATCTGATCGAAGTCGATCGGAATCCCAAAATCCACTCGAATTTTTCGCACCGATTCACCGAGATCAGCGAACGAACATTCGGGATCCGAGCCTGCGTCGCTGATTACGATGAAATGGCAGCGGCGCAGCACCATTTCGTAAAGTCCGAGGTTTTCGAAATGGCCGCCATCGGAGAGATAGACGTATGGACTTTTGGCGTCCGTTAGGCCCAGGGCTTCGTCGATAATTGGCTGCACACTGCTCTCGGGATATCCAAGGTGAAATGTGTGATCGCCTGCCTGACCGGGGTTTCCTAGCCACGCGCCAAGTCGCACATTGAGCAATGTCAGGATGAAGGTGACGAAAGGCGATGAGTGATAGCCCATGTTAGGACTGGCCGCGGCGCCGGAAATCGTAATTGCCGATCCCAGTGAGATACCTTGCGGGCCGCCATACACTGTCCCATCCGCGCCGGTTGTAGAACGATAGCCCGGCTGCATCGCTGACGAGCCGCAATGCAATGGGCTGACCGTGAAGCTCTGCGCCTTGCGCTCCTGCCAGGCAAGCTTTTCGCCAGACACCAGATTGAGCGCGATGTTTACAACGGGCATCAGTTTGCCGTTGAATTTTTTCTGCGGCCAAAGATCGCGCATCTTGATGTTGTCGTTCTCGTCGAACCCCGTGAATGGATTTTCCTTCCGGTTCGAATTGGAAGCGCCGAGGTAAGCGCGAATCAACCGTTCACGATACATACCGTGCAATGAAAACTTGTTTGCGTTGATAAGGCGCGCCATCACGACGCCAGCGAGCAAAAGTAGCGCCCCGAACGGAATCACCAGCCACCACGGCGTGTAGAAAATCACGTTGAGATATTCTTCAGGACGACCGAGCAGCCCCGAGTTGGAGTTCAACATCGCGTGATAGCTCAGTTTAACGTTATAATCCTGAATCAACTTCTTCATCACCGATGTGGTTCCCTCGGTGATGAGAATCAACAGCACCGCCGCAAAGACCAGCGCCGCGATCGTGGATGCCTTGGACAAGATGAGACCGAGCGGACTCGCAGTGGCCCGTTCTTTTTCGCTCGCCGCAACCATCGAACTGCGGCCGCCCAGGACGGTAAGAAGTGCTGCCACACCTCCGGTGGTGATGAATGACCACGTCCACCTTAGCGAAAGTGGTCCGAAGACCACCAGACCGCTGATGAGCAGCCATCCGAAAGCTACAGCAAACAACCAGCCGGTTGCGCGTCCCCACCATTCGCGATCCGAATCGTCGGTCCAGCGGCTGGAGATTCCGGCGAATGCCATGATAGCCAGGAAAAACAACGCCATGAAACCGGGAACAGCCAGACAAATGTACAATTCCATTTGCATGACCGGACGCGGAAATAACTTTTGCGCGCCTAACCACAGGAGCACTCCAGCAATTGCGCCAGAGACGATCACCGCGAAAAATTCCAATGTTCGAAACCCATGCGCGGGAAGTAACGACGTCAGCCATGAGACGATATGCAGCGCTATTCCAAGATAGAGAAACGGCACCCACGTCTGCGGCTGCCCAAAGCCGAACAATGGCCACGCGATCAGAGCACGACCGTAATAGTTAAACCACGCCCAGTAGATCGTCAGGAATATCGACGCGAGGAATAGCGGCAGAAGACAGAACAACAGAAACCGCTTTTGATTCCATCGCAAATTGCGGCCACACGGTAAATTGAGTCCCATGTAAGCGACGCCAATCGCGACCAGTGCCGCTCCGCTCCAGAATAGCGCGTCAGTCCGCAGCGGCGGATCCATCATCACGATTGAGCTGAAAATCCACGGCAGCGCGAGAAACGCGGCGAGCAACGGAATGATCACGAACCAGTTCAGCAACAGGTTGCGCAAGTATGTGCCAACAAGCGTCCAGCTATCCGCCGAGAAAAACCCGAGCCGTGGGCTGAGATAATTGCTGTAGCTGCGCAGATTCTGAATCTCGAGCGGTTCCGGATTGGGTCTCGTATCCTCGCTCTGTTGCGCGAGTTGAGTGACAACACTTGTTAGGCCTTCACGGTTAATCCAGGCGCTCAGCCAACTGCCGATGTATCCGCCGCCCGAGACGGTGGATTGATAGTGGAACTTGTCGAGCAAACCGCAGCGAGCGAGGCCCTGCAACACTCCAAGTCCAAATGTCGCGCTGCGAATGCCGCCACCCGAAATGCAGAGCGCGGAGCGCTTTTCTGGCAACGCATGCACAGCCGACCAGATTGCCTTTAAGCGGGTGTTTGCTTCGGTCGAACTCGGATAGTCAGGCGGCAATTTCCCATGCAACACCGCGAACTCGGCCTCCAGCACCTCATGCAATGGGACAGAGGGATTGGCCGATGCAGCTTCCTTTGTCATGACACGCAAATCCCAAAAGCATTCGGGACGCCCTAGCGTTTATCAAGTATGTTGCGATCAGTCAACCGTTAGTCCGCGAGCAATCCTCAGTGGAAGGCAAGCCCATGGCGCTAGCTTTCATTCACCGTAATTCATCAATCGCTGAGACACAGCCCCAACTCCAACCGGCTTTGCTGAGATTGTCAGCGATGATTTCCCAGTCTTTCACGAATCCGACAATTTCAGTCGTTGTTCTTAACCGTTTACGGCGCACGGTGCAGTGTGATTCAATCCCTTCCTCATTGCAGCGCTGCGAGCTGCTCGCGCCCCCAATCGAGATGCTGCTGTGCTCGTGCCCGGAGCGCCTCCATTTGCTTCTGGTAATCAGCGTCACTGGCGTCATTAGCGTGGGCGTCGATAACCTTGAACCCGTTCTGCACCAAGCTGAGGAATCCGTTGAGCGCTTTCACCAGCGCGTCATGCTCCTCTTTGCACGCTTGGCTGTCGGTGTGCCCGCTGCATTCCTGTTGGAACTTTTTGATGGCGGGCTCAATCTTCGCATGCTGCTCCTCAATCAGAACGCGGAGCGGAAGCGCGCACACATTACCGATCCCGCACAGCAGCGCCGCAGCCATGACCATCATCGTCGTTTTCGTCTTCGTATTCATGGCCGAGTAAAGCAGCTTCGCGCGAAAATCTTTCGACCCCAATATACGGGTTCTGTGACGCGATCAACGCAATCGGCTACGCGATGCATTGCAGCCGTCCACATAAGGCTGTGATCCGCCTTTATGATGCCGCTGACAATGTGATTGATGCGCACGAGCACAATGGCGATTTCCGCTTGGTTTAGGAGTCAGCAGCGGAAGTGCCTCTCGCGAGAGCGTGCTTGCTAACTTGCAGTGTTTTTCGGCAAACTGCCTCATGAAAACAATCGCAGCATTCATTGTTGGTTTACTGATTGCCACCGCCGCATGGGCGCAGGTCGATCATGGGCATGGTACCGTGTGGTTGCCGGGTAGCGGGGGCACCTTAAATGGATCCGGCTATCATAACGCCAGCTATCAAATGGGCCTGCGCCACGATGGCGTCGTGGTATGGCGCTGGAGCTCGCGCCACCACTGAAAACGTCTAACCACCCGCTGTAGCATCGCAGCCGCTCACACGATGCCGTGATTCGCGTTTACGATAATGCGGGCAACGTGATCGAGACGCACGACCAAGGGAGAAGAAAATCACTTCCGGTCTCCTGATAGACCAGTGGACCGGCGGAGGGGGAAGGGAATTTTACAAACCGCGAAATCAACCTGCCACATCCCGCTTTTAGCCTCCCGGTCGAGGCGTAGGCCTGGGTCGAGGCGTAGGCGTCGGTCGAGGCATTGGAGCTGATTGGAGAATAGTAAACAGGGTTCTGAGATCGCCAATCGCGGGACTGTTAAGCGGGAAATACGGAGCATTGGGCGAGGTGGTCGGATTCGGCAGATTATCGCGGCTACGCGACGATAGCGGTTGCAGATTCCAGTTCCATTCGATGAACTTCAGAATCGATGCGTGATCGGCATAAGTGTGATCGACATGACCGCGCTTGGCAAAGGGCGACACCGCGATCAAAACCGTGCGCGGCCCATCACCGAAGAAATCGATGGGCTGAATGTACCCGAATCGTACAGGCCACCGCTTTCATCAAATGTGATTAGGATGGCTGTGTCGTTCCACACCTGATTGTTCGCTCTTACGCTATTTACTATTTTGCGCACGAATGCCTCGAACAATGCAGGCGTCGAGGTGCCGGGATGACCATCGACGAGAGAATCGGGTTTAATAAACGAAACCGGCGGCAACTCGTTGTTGGCGACATCGGTGTAGAACTGCTCCAAATCGACCAGGTTTTGCCGCAAAGATGCATTGGTCATGATTGAGGTTGCATACTGGAATCCATTGCAAATTGCGCAGTAAAGGCTGTTGGATGGTGGGTCATGACTCGCCACATTGAAACCTCCTCCGTAATACCTCCATGAGATATTGTGAGCTGAAAGAGCATCGCCTATGGTCGGGATCGTCTGCGGCCCAATCGAAAACGCAGGTCCCGCGGGGAATTCGTTCACGTCTTGATTGCTGATTATCGTGCCGCTCGTGGTGTAATTGGGATAATCATTGTTCAGCTGGTACCAATGGCTTGCAGCGCAGTTGCCATTGTTGAACGGCGGGTATGGTAGGGCCTGAACGTAACTCATGATTGACTGAACCCCGGGCTGCGTGTCATCGGAACAGTTAGTGAAAGCAACACCTGTGCTGCCCGGGTCCGCCGCAACGTTAAAGTGGTCGTTGTTGTAGAAGTTGTTCGTACCTGACCTGGGGTTGGGATCCTCAATCAGATTAGCGGCTGGCATCGCCGGATTTCCGTTCGCGTCGGTAAAGTAATAAACGTCGCCGGTGAACAGGAATTGCGAATTGGGTCCAGTGCCGCCCATCACTGGCTGATGGTAGTTATCGCTTATCGCGTAGTTCTCTGCCAGATCGAGAAAATAGGGGAAATCACCCGCAGCCATGCTGTAATAGCCCATTGCGACACCTCCTTGAAAGGTATCCTGATTCGTCATCGGTGGGTTGGTGAACCCCCATCCCACGCTTACCGCGACCCACGTCAAAAGGTCGCGCTTGCAACCGCTCGGGTTTTGCGGGGTGATGTTCGCAACTGAACAATCGGACTGTTGCCACATCTGATAGAACCGATGTACGGGGTCACCTGTGTTGCTGGTGTAAGTTGTGTTCGCAATCGACTCAGCCAGGAAGGGCGTCCCGCAGTTGTTCAATTCTGAATCGCCTAGGAGCAAGTAAGGCCCATTGTCTAGATCCGATGGATAGCGGCAATCGGGCACGGGAGTTGCGCCAGCGTTGGGATCATAGAAGGGCTGACCCGTGCCTCGAGTGGACAGAAGCCCCTGCGATGTTGGATCCAGCCCTATGTCACTGCAAAAGATCCCAAGGTTGCACAGCCCGGTTGGCAGCGCACTGAGAGTAGTGCTCGGCTGAGGCAAGGATTGAAAATGACCCGTTTGCGTGGGACTGAGCTCATACGTCACTGTATCGGTCGCCTGCTGCTGCGCCGCCGCCTCAAAGTTCGTTCCAATATTACCGTTGATCTGGACGATGTCCTGGGACAGCAGGTTCCACACTGTCTGCGTTGGATCAGATGGCACGTATATGCCGAACACGTTGTCGAAGCTCCGATTCTCCCCGACTACAACGATAAGGTGACGGATCGGCGAGCGCGTATCGGCAACAGTTAAGGGAGCGTCCTTGCCCCGAAAGATTTCAGAGCTGTTCTGTCCCGAGGAAAGAGCGGAGACGCGGAAGTTCCTTGGCGCGGCAGCTAACATCCCAAGGCAGACTGCCACCGAAATTAGAATGGAGGCGATTGTGATTCTCATATGATTTGTTTTCGAGGAGAGCAATCATGGAGACTTCTATCAAACAAAGTAAAGCAATTCCACTTTACTGCCGAAGATCCCGGTAGCGCTGTGATTCGCGTTTGCGATGAAGCGGGCAACGTGATCGAGACGCACAAGCACGCGGGCGATTTCAAGGAGTGGTGAGCGGACTTGCCATCCTGCAGCCTTTTCGCGCAAACTTCGCCTGTGAAAACCATGAAAAAACTTATTTGGCTGTTGCCGCTTTTGATAATTCTAGGGGCGATGCTTGTGACCGTGGTGAAGAGCTCGGCGCAGACCCGCGAAGTCACAATTAACTACGACTACGGCAATCTGACGGATACAAGTGGTCGTGTTCATTCGGTGCGGCTCGTGTTTCATCCTGATGGTTCGGTAACTTGGCGCGATTTAACGCCTCATATTCGATAGTCCGCCCGCGCAAAGATAAGCGCGGCGTCGATCTGATTTCCGATGCGCTCCCGTTCGGTCGGCTCTGGTATGCCCTATTGCCCTCTAATTCAAGATTCAATAACCTTTGCACATGAAAAAATACAACTACCATATCGGTGACCTCCTCATTATTGCTCTTGCCTCCTTCACATTCTCAGCATGCGAAACGAGTAATACAGGGATGGCTGCACCGAGCGGAAATGTTGCTCACATGACCATCCGGAGAGCCGCCAACTTTGGGAGCCGCTTGACGCTCAATATTTCGATAGATAGTGCGCCAGTAGCTGCGCTTGTAACAGGTCGATCCTACAATGGCACCTTGTCGCCGGGGCAGCATGTCATATCCCTCACGGTGACGCCGAATCGTGGTCGTTTCGGGACAACGAGAAAGAGTCTGACGTTACACGCGGGTCAGACCTACAGCTTCACTGCGGTATGGAGCGGCCACCACTTAGTCTTGATGTGAACCGCCGTCCCAAAGGCGCGGCCAACGCAATCAAAAGAAGGGAATCAGTCAACACACTGCAGCAGAAGTCGTACGCGAATCCCTGCGTCGCGTTTACGATGAAGCTGGCAACGTGATTGAAACGCACGGGCACGAGGCGATTTCAAAGAGCCGTGAGCGAGCAAACAAAGAGCCGCCACGCGGTGAAGCGTGACGGCTGATTGTGAAATGCTGCTGCTTTGTCGGGGCGGGGTGTGGCTCTAGGGATTGTTGACCACTTGCGCGGCAGGTTTGCCCGCTTCAACCTGGGCGCTCACTTTCTGGAGGCCCGCGGTAAGCGCATCAATTTGCTTTTGTTGCACGTCAATCTGGCGACGTGCTTTGAGGAACTCATTGAGCAACATGGCGTTCACCTGGTCGTAGCGAACGCTGTAAGGTTTCCCTTTTTCGCCGTGCACAACCAAATCCGAACTCACCTTTTCCACTTCCTCGGCAACGAGTCCGAACTGTTGTGTGCCTGCCGGGTCAATCTCTTTTTTATAGCGGAACGTTACTGGTTGTAGAGCAAGGATTGCTTCGCTTGCCTTGTCCATCGGTCTAATCTCGTCTTTGAATCTTGCGGAGGAAGGTGCCGTGCCGAGTTGACCGGCTGCGTTTACCTGAACTGCTGCGCCAGTCACTCCCGTGCCACTGATGCCGGCGATAAAGGTATTGGTCTGGCTAGCACTGCCAATGCGAATGGTGCTACTTTCGCCAGCAACACCTTCGTTGCCAATGTCAATATTGCTACTGCCATTATCAAGATGGCGACCGGCCTCGTTACCCAGGGCGATGTTGCCCTTGCCGCCAACATTGTTTCCGAGTGCGCGAGAACCGATGGCTATGTTGCCATTGCCATTAGTAAGATGGAGACCGGCCTCGTTACCCAGGGCGATGTTGCCCTTGCCGCCAATATTGTTTTCGAGTGCCTGAGAACCGATGGCTGTGTTGCCATCGCCGTTGGAGAAATAGAGAGCGCGAAATCCGACAGCTGTGTTATCGTTTCTACCCACGTTTCTGGAAAGTGCAAAAACACCGGTAGCCGTGTTTCGGCTGCCGCTAATGTTGTCATGGAGCGCAGAACCGCCGGTCGCGGTATTGTCGTCGCCATCGAGGTTTCGACGGAGGGCATAGCGACCGAGAGCCGTGTTTCGGCTGCCGTTCGCTAGATTAAGCAGGGCGCCAAACCCCTCTGCCGTATTGCCGTTGGGATAATCTCCATCCGGCTCTGGGCTCAGCGCTTTTGCTGTGGGTGAAAGCCCAAAGCAGACGAGCAGGAGTAAAATGAGCACGAATGCAAGCCGCGAAGGCGACCGGCCGATTGATTTTATTGAGCGTAGAGTTGTCATATTTTGTTCTTTTGTTGAGGCTGGATTGTTGAACTGCATTAACTGCAACCCAGTTCCGCGTGGAACCGGGAACCATTCCTCACGAGGCGCTTCTAAACAGCAGGCTCGCTTCGGCTGACTCGGGGCTACAGGTGGAGCTGGGGGATTGCGCCAAACGGTGTCTCAGCGAACGTCCGGCCGTCGCGGCTTATTCAGCCGTGCCGAACATAAGGTGAAACTGTCGGATGACGTAATCTTATTGGCTGCGCCTTTTATACGGGGTCATGGCGCACGTCAACAACAAATTTGAGAGCAAAACAAAGACGGGTTCTCGTTTCCACGGCTGAACTTTTGTCCCCGGTGGTTGACCCTTCGCAGTGCAAGTCTGAAAAAGGGGGAGAAAGCTTCCTACCCTGAACCTCGGTTTCCAGGCAACGCCGAGTGTGAAAAAAATCTCGCGTACTCGTCAAGACAACTTGCTGCAAGCGCAGATTACAGATTCAGTTCGAGAAACACAGTCAGTGTTTCAGCGGCGTGCACAACGAAGCGCTTTCCGTCATCCCGATGTGCGTCTGCAATCCAGATCGTTAGCCCCGTTGGAATCAATCGCTGAGACGCAGCCCCAAACTAAAACCAGCTTTGCTGAGATTGTCAGCGATGATTTCCCAATACTTCATGTGCTAACGAACTAGGCGAGGCGAGCACACTGTGGTCACTCAGGCATTTGATATCGGCTGGGAATAGGTCTGAACACCCGTTCCTTAAGCGCATCGGGAAAGTCAGACCATCGTGGTTCTTCGCCGTATAGGCGACTGCAACGTTGTTGCTCTTTCTCAAACGCCGCCCATTCCGCCCTGCATTCGTCTGCGTCGTAACGGTTAAAGCAGTCGCCGTGATATTTGAACAGTTGTGCATACAGTCGCCAGTGGGCCTTCCAACCCGCCTTTCCATTACCGATAGCCTCGCCGTCTTGGCTTGTATCGCCTGAGTCATCGCTTGCTAGGTCGGTTGGGAACTCAGTAGCTTTGGAAGCCGCCTTTCTGAGCGCAGTTAGTTTACGCGAGCAGTCGGCGTCCGTTTTGCCGCCGCATTCCTTGCTCCACGTAATCATGTTATTCACCAAGTCCCCCGCTAGTCCATAGAGGATACCTTGTGACCCCATGCCAAAAAGCCCGGCGGCGACCAACAGTAACATGAAGCTAAATAGCTTTTTCATGTGTTCCTTTTTTCGGTCTTTGCTATCCGCTTTTGGCGATCACTCCTGCCCACTTTTTGCGCAGAGTGGTTGGAATGATGATTTCTCTCCATTTGCCGGGTTTGAAACGCCACAGCTTGAACGCCAATATGCTGAGGTCGTTCAACTGCTTCGTTCCCGACTTGACGATTGTAACGTTGGTCACTCGTCCCGTGGTCAAGTCAATGTCCAACCGATACAGTCCATCGCTCTCGACTTGCTCCCACGTCACGTGCTCCCAATCTTGTGAGCTTGTATTGCCAAGCGGAAATCGTGGTGATGGCACGAAAAGCGCATCACGCACGCACTCTGTGTTCGGATGTCGAGCGCCCTTGGCATCTGTCGCATAGCCCGTCCCAGCAGGCATGGTAATGTGAGGCACCCAGTGACCAGCAAACGCAGTCGCAGCGGATACCGTTAATGCTGCGATTAGCAGTTTCGTTTTCATGTTGTCTTTTTGGTTTGCCAGCACTTCACGCGCAGAATTCTGCCTCTTTTGCTCTCCACACGGCAATGACAAAGTGATATGACGAGATGCGATGAACGCGCACCGATCACGCGGGCGATTTCAAAGAACAGTAACGCGGCGTGACACAAAAAGCCGCCACGCGGTGAAGCGGGACGGCTGATTGTGAAATGCAGCTGCTTAGGGATTGTTGGTTATTTGCGGGCGCAGGTTTTGGCCCAAAGCTGTGAAACGAGAAACACGCCGGTTTCTATTCAAAACGCGTCCCTGCTTCATTGGTGCAGCCGAGAGGTCCTACAGGGTTGCCATTGATATCGTAGAGTTGCGACGTGCCGGTGGCGGTAAAAGTGCTTCCTGAGACGTCCACGATCACATCCCGCATCTCTATACGCCATCCCGCAAGAGTGCTGTCAGCGTTAAGGACGAAGAATTTAAGGGTGTAAGAGTAATGTCGGTCGGTCAAATGCTCCCAAACGCCTTGGCCCGGACCGCGTCGCACGGGCACGAGGGGCGAGACGAGAGCAGTGAATTCCTGCAGCGTGCCCCCGAACATAAACGTGATAAGCCTTGTCGCGGTTAAGCCGGGATCACAACTGGTTGCTGTCACATTCCATGCTCCTTCTAGTTTCCCCCCCATCGTGCGCTGCCCGCTCGCCGTTGGGGCAACCATGGTGACCAACGCACAGGCGACCACTAAGGGAACCATTATGGTCTTAAGTAATTGTGTTTTCATAATTGTTATTTCCTCTTCAAGTTTTGTCGTTCTATTGGTTTTTGAACTGCATTAACTGCAATCCAGTTCCGCCCAGAACCAGGAATCATCTTCATGAGGCGCTTTTGAAAAAGCGGCCTCACTTCGGCTGACTCGGGGCTCCAGTTGGATCTGGAGATCGCGTTAGGCGGTGTCTCAGCGAAGATCCAGCCCCTGCGGCTTATTCAGCCGTGCCGAAGGTAAGTTGAAACGTCGGATGACGTAATCGAAAGCCTTCTACTTAATCCGCGACAGTCTGTCGAGCTTTATTTCACGCGCTCCGCAGTCCTCTGGGCGTTCCGCCGCACGAATCGCCGATTCAAGTTCCAAAAACCCAGTCAGCTTTTCATCGGCGTGCACAACGAAACGCTTCCCGTCGTCGCGATGTGCGTCTGTAATCCGGATCGTGCGCCCGTGAGAATCAATCGCTGAGACGCATCCGCAACTCTAACAGGCTTTACTGAGATTGTGAGTGATCATCCCCCAACTTTTCAGTGAGACTTTGCTCGCGTAATTGCTTGTTATTAGAAACGACTGCGAACGAAAGCCAACACCACCACAGCCAGTGCAATGATCCCGCCAACAATGAGTTTCCAGCTAACACCGCTCTGCCCAACCACCACTACCCTGCCGCCCCGATCAGCCTGCCGGTGCCCGTCCTGCTTTGCCTCTAACTTGATCGGCTCACTCTGTGTTGCGGTGGGCGTCGGTGGACTGGGACGAAACTTTTTCTGAACGTCTTGAGGGAGTTCAACGAAATAGACCTTCGAAATTCCCGTTTTGGTTCTAAGCACAATTCCGTCCCCTTCTACACGGGTGATCGTGGCGTCTTTGTATTCCTTGCCGTTAATTGTTTTGAAGTCCTCAGCCAGCGCGAGTGACACGGACAGTGTTGCGAAAATTGACAGTGCGATCTGCCAGTGCTTCATGCGGGCGGATTTTGCTGCTTTTGCTGTCCACACAGCAATGACAAAATGATAATGAAACGTCGTAATGATGGCCGAAGCTCCGAGTTCTAGGATATTGCGATGTCAGCGATCAGCCTCGATAATGCAGACCCGAGGTCGTTGAACGACCGCGAAATATCTGCGCCCGTAGCTCAGCCGGATAGAGCAACGGATTTCTAATCCGTAGGTCGAAGGTTCGAGTCCTTCCGGGCGCGCAGCCTCAAAATACGTTGCTTCAGCGCGGCCGAATCATGAAGCAGATTGCATGGCGCCCGGCCTTGCTCTCCTGGCAAGCCAGTCAATGCAAATGGCGATGCTCAAAAGGGTCAACATAGAAACGGGTTGAAGATATCGAACGCTCGCTTGCGGTGACAGAGCTGTTATCACCACCATCAGGATTGAAGCATGAACAAACAGGAGAAACACAAATGCTCGCTGCCTGCTTACCCACATCGCCAATGCACAGATCAAAGGCGAAACGACTACGATGAAGTAATACGGCCAACCGCCAAGAAAGTACTGTTGTAACAACGAGAAAGGCTGCGCTGGCAGCAGTTTTACCGTCGTAAATCGGAACTTTTCAACGAACACCTTAAGTTGCTCGTCGCTCAATTCGCCATAGCCGAGATCCTCTCGAGCGTATGACTGAATGGATGCGATGCCCCAGTAACCCATGTAAGTCTTCAAAGCGAGGCCGGCAATTTGCAGCGGACGCCGGCGTAGCGCATTCATTGCGGTTTCTCTCGCAATGCGATCTCTCTTTCTACGGTTCTTCTCAATTTTCGCCCAGCGGTCGATCAGAAAACCTTCGCCGAAGTGCTGGGCATTTCTTAGTGTCAAATCGTCGATTTTGAACTGATCGCCGTTGGCAATGAGATCGCGGAAGCGTGAATCCGTCGCGTCAGAGGGCTTAAGCGCTGGCGCCCAAACCGCGGCAAGGTGAAGTCCGGAATCGTGCAAATAAGCCGGCTCACGCTTGCTAAGCCAGCCGTTCGCATACTTGTAGGCGCCATGCATTACGAACATCATCGCAATACTGGCGGCTACGTGCATTAACCCGGTCGTTAGCACGGCCTGCTTCCGGTGCGCGCGTCCCTGATCGGTTGCGTAACGCCGGAAGACCACAACGTGCAAAGGCAATGAGTGGCAGCAGAATCGTGCAGGCCTGAACGACCAGCAGATAGCTCATCCTAAAGCCAATCAGCAGCACCGAGAGCGCCTGGACGACTGCAAGTTGCCACAGCCGCCGATCGCGTAGATAAGCGAGAGACCAATAGAGAACCAGCACGTAAACAAGGAGGCTAAAGGTCTCGGTCATCACGTACCGCTCCCAGACAAGCTGGCAAGGATCCAGCGCGCACATTAATCCGAATAAAAACGAAAGCCTGTTCGACATTCTGAAGAAGCGGCTGCAAATCAGCGCAAACACAATCGCTGTTGCACCGCTGGCGAGCGCCTGAGCGACCAAAAGCGGAGTAAAACTGTGTGGCCAAACCGCGAGCCAACGTACCAGGTAGCCGTAGAAGTAGGATCGATCCCTTGGAATCGAGCCGATCAGCGCCGTATGAATGTAGCTCCACGAGTCGCCCATGTAGAGTTTTGGCGTTGGGTCCAGCCAAAGGAGCAAGAAGCTTGATCGCGAGAACCAGCGCGCAGAATAGCCACCAGGCGTTCACAGCCGGCGACGCAGCGCCGGTGTAAATGGACTGAGGTGCTGTCGCCTCAATCTTTGTTGCTGCATGCTCACTGCGCCCCATCGCGCATCACGACTCGCACAGTGATCGAGAGTGTCAAAGACGCGCGCGGCCACGGAAACCTGTTCGAACCTGCTCAGGTTCCCGACCTAAAAATCAATTGTTTTTCGTCCAGCGCCGTTCGTGATCGAGCAGCCATTTCTTGCGCCATAAACCGCCGCCGTATCCGCAGAGCGTCCCGTCGGCTCGAATGACGCGGTGGCACGGGATTACGATGCTAATCATGTTCGTGCCATTCGCGCGACCAACTGCGCGACGCGCATTTTCATCGCCCAGGCGCTTTGCCATCCACGAATACGAACGCGTTTCGCCGACTGGAATCGACTGCAATATCTTCCAGGCGCTCAATTGAAACGGGGACCCGACCGGAGCCAGCGGAACGTCAAACTCCAGCTTCTTGCCCGCGAAGTAATCCTTCAGTTGGGAACGAACACGATCGAGATTCCGATGTTTCCCCGGCACGACATTTGTGCACAATCGTTTCCGCAAAATCGACAACTCGCGTTCTGTCGCGCGCCGGTCGATGAATTCGAGCAAGCGCAAGCCTTGATCGTCAGCGACAGCGATCATCGGCCCGAGCGGCGTATCGATTCGCTCAGCAAGGAGTGGTGCATGCGTCCTGGCGTTTGTTGGCGATTCGCCAAAGATCTTTGTGAACGCGTCGCGGAAACCGCTTTCCGATTCAAAGCCACTTCCGTTTCTCGCCTGATCCACCCGATCGCCTTGCCGCACCTGGTTCAAAGCAAGGCCCATCCGCCGCGCGCGATGATAGGCTTGGAACGTCATTCCATAATGGCGCTTGAACTGTCGACGCGCGGTTGAAGGATCGATCGAGAGCGCGGCCAGTTCCTTGTCCGTCAGGCGTCCGTCCGGCGCGCGCTCCACTTCCGCGCGCAAGCGCTCGATCAGCTTCGGCGGACGCGCATTTGGATCGAGCGGGTGGCAGCGCAAGCAAGGCCGATAACCGTTTTCCAGTGCGTCGCTTGATGTTGCAAAAAAATCGACGTTTTCGCGTGCCGGTTTTTTTGCCGAGCACGTGGGCCGGCAGAAAATTCCAGTCGTGCGCACGCCGATGTAAAAAATTCCTTCGAAGCTCGGATCGCGGTTCACCAGTGCGCGATACATCGTCTCCGTGGGCGGCAGAAGTTCGAGCGTTTTCATGCGAAAAAGCTAAGCACTCACAATGGTTGATGCATCGACGAAATTCGAGCAGCGAATTCGGTAGGGACGCCGCGCTGCGGCGTCCGGTCGGCGCAGCGCGCCGACCCTACCAGAGCGTCCGTCCTTAATTCCATACGTCGTGTTTCATGCGCGTTGAACTCGGAACGTAAAGCAGCCGCGGGTAACGCTGCGTGCATCCACAAACGCGGTGTCGGGATTTTGGAACAAACTTTCAATCACGACTTCCGGTTCGCTGCCATCCATGACTTGCGCGTCGATGATGTTGTACTTTGAATCGTAAGCGCGAAACACGCGGCCATTGCGAAAGTCGGCGGGGTATTCGTCAGTCGCGCTGTAGCGCTGGCACTCATTGGCGTGAACAAAGATCGGGCCTGTCTCAGAATACGGGTGACCAGACGCAATCGCGGCGTACGGAAACAGAATGACACGCTCGCCAGGCTGTGCCCACCGCAGGCAGTGCCGACAGGGACTGCTTTCGGGCGAATCTACTGTGATGAGCGCATGATCCGCTGCACCCGCGTTTACTGCGCGCCGCGCTGCGTCTGCAATTTCGGTAGGAAGAGGAATGATTTGAAAGCGCGAGGTTTTCATGAGCGACAGTTAAATCCAACACGCGAGCCGCGCATCGGCGAAATTCAGGCAAGGAATTCCTGGTAGGGTCGGCGCGCTGCGCCGACCGGACGCCGCAGCGCGGCGTCCCTACCATCTGTCAGAAGTGGATTCTGTTTTACCGGGCCAGAAACTCCACAGTAGCGCGCGCTGCTTCCGCAACAATTGCAGCATGATCATCCGCTGAGGATGTCGAGCCGATCGAGTAAATAGCAACGACGATCGGTGCACGGCCGGGCGGACGAATAATGGCAACGTCGTTCGTCGCTCCATTTCCACATCGCCCGGTTTTGTCCCCGACGGTCCACGTTTTTGGAACGCCGGCCCGAATCATCAGTGCGCCAGTCTCGTTTTGCCGCAACCAATCTTCGAGCTGATGCCGTGAAGATTCGGATAACACATTGCCCAGCAGCAACCGTTGCATGTCTGCGCACATCATCGCAGGGGTTGTGGTGTCACGTTCATCGCCGGGAGTGGCGCTGTTCAATTCCGGTTCTTTCCGATCAAGTCTCGTCATCTCATCGCCAATGCTGCGCACGAAATTTGTCAGTCCGCCCGGTCCGCCAATTGTATCCAGCAAAAGATTGCCGGCCGTGTTGTCACTCTGTTCGATCGCCGCCGCGCACAAAGCGCCGAGCGTCATACCCCCATCTTTAAGATGTTCCTTCGTCACTGGCGCATGTTCCAAAATGTCCTTTGCACCATAAGTAACGAACCGATCCAATTTCTCCTGTCCGTCATCGACGCGCTTTAACACCGCCGCTGCAGCGAGAAATTTAAACGTGCTGCACATCGGGAAACGTTCTTCCGATCGATAATCGAGACGTTTACCGCTGCCAGTGTCCAGCGCAGCCACACCGATTCGAGCGCCGGTTCGCTGCTCGATAGATAGAATCCGATTCGCGAAATCGCTGGTCGATCCCGGCGTGCTCGCAGCGAGAAACAAAAGCAAAGCTGCTACCATCGATGATACGCGGGATGGCCTTCCTTCACCGCAACGAAAACTCCGCGACACGTGGCGCAAACTTTTCCGCCGGCGCTCAGTGTTCCCTCGATGGTCGCACGGTCATCAGTGATCTCGACAACCTTCGCAGAGAGAAAAACGGAGTCGTTTGTCGGGGTCGGCCGGAGCAGTTTGATGGCGTATTCCGCGGTGACCGTGCAAGGCGGGCGATTTTCGCCTGCGCGTTTCATCAAATGATACGCTGCCGTCCAGTTGCAATGACAATCGAGTAACGTGCCGATGATCCCGCCGTTCAAAACTCCCTCGAACGCTTCGTATTTTTTCTCCGGTTTCCACTCAGCGACGACTTCGCCGCCTGCTCGCGATTCATCGGAATTCTTCAGGAAACTACGAATATGCAACCCGTCCGGGTTTGCCGCGCCGCAGCCGAAGCACATGTTTCGGGGCGCATATTTTTCCTGAAGCGATTGTTCTTCTTTCACCTTGTAGGGCGTTTCTGTGAAACGCCATCCGAGTATACAAAGGCGTCTGACACAGACGCCCTACAATTGCTTGAGCTCACGCTCCGGGCGACCCGGGATACGGACGCAGCTCTGGCCCGACGTAAAGTGACCGCGGCCGAATGAGACGGTTATTATCGTGTTGCTCGACCACATGAGCGCACCAGCCTGCTACGCGGGACGCAGCGAACAAGAGGCGTATTCAACTCAGGAGGAAATCCCAACAGCCAAAACACGGGCGCGGCGTAAAGATCGACGTTGGCGCACAATTGTTTCTCCCGTTCCATCACTTGTTCGAGCTTCTCGCAAATCGGCACCCAATTCTCTTTCCCCGTTCGTTTCCCAAGGTCGCGCGCGATCTCGCGCATCGCCGGCACTCGGGAATCGCCTGCTTTGTAAACGCGATGACCGAATCCCATGATCTTGCCTTTCGTCCCCAGCTTTTCCATTAACCATGCTTCGGCGCGATCCGGCGTCCCGATTTCCTCGAGCATCTTCATCGATTCCTCATTGGCGCCGCCGTGCAGTGGCCCTTTGAGAGTCGCAACCGCGGATGTAACCGCAGCATACATGTCCGCCAGCGTCGACGCCGTTACGCGCGCTGCAAATGTGGACGCGTTGAATTCGTGGTCGGCGTAGAGATTGAAAATCGTATCGAGCATCCGGGTTTGCCATTGCTCGGGAATTTTGCCGTTGAACTTGTAGAAGAAATTCGCGGCTAGCGTCAGCTCCGGTTTTTCAGGAAACGGTTGTTCACCCTGCAAGATGCGCCACCCGTCGGTGATCAAAGTGGAGACGCGCGCGATGAGCCGGATTGCTTTGCGAATGTTCGCGTCGTGCGAATTATCGCTCAGATCTTTGTCGAAGGCGCTTAACATCGAAACGCCGGTGCGCAGCATATCCATTGGATGCGTGTCGCTCGGGAGAAGTCGCAGCATTTCCGTTACCGGCCCGGGCAACCCGCGTTCGCTGGCGATTTGTTGCGTGAATTCCTTCAGTTGCTTCGCGTTCGGCAACTCTCCATTGAGCAGCAGATAAGCGACCTCCTCGAAAGTGGCCTTCTCGGCCATCCCATGAATGTCGTAGCCCCGATACATCAATCCGGCAGCGGGATCGACCCAGCAGATCGCCGTCTCTCCAGCGATTACCCCGGCCAGTCCCGGGCTGTATTGTGGTTTTGTTTCAGTACCCATGTTGTTCGCTGATTGTAACTACGATACGCGCGCCGACAAATCGTCAGTCGCTCTAGCCTACCCATTTCTCCGCAGTCGGATCGTAGTCGAGCAGTTTGTAGAGCTCCTCGCGCGTCTGCATTTCATCGAGCCATTCCTTTTGCGTCCCGCTTTCCTTAAGAGCACGCAAAAGCTTCTGGCTCGCTTTCATCGACACGCGGAAGGCGCTCTGCGGGAAAATCACCATGCGGTAACCGAATCCGGCCAAATCCTTAAACGAATGCAGCGGGCTTTTCCCAAACTCCGTCATGTTCGCCAGCAGCGGCAGATCGATCTCACTGGCAAAGTCGCGAAACTCCTCGGCGCTTTGCAATGCTTCCGGAAAGATTGCGTCGGCGCCCGCTTCCATGTACCGCTGCGCCCGATCAACTGTTCGATCGAAATCCTCGACCGCGCGCGCGTCCGTACGCGCGATGATCATGAAATCGGGATCGCGTCGTGCAGCGACCGCCGCTTTGATTTTTTCCGTCATCTCCTCAACGTCGACCAGCGATTTTCCGGAAAGATGTCCGCAGCGCTTGGGAAATTCCTGGTCCTCAATGTGACAACCAGCCAGATCTGCTGCTTCAAGCTCGCGGATTGTGCGCGCGACATTTTCCGAACTACCAAACCCGGTATCTGCGTCCACGATTGCCGGGATCTTCACCGCCCTCGCGATGTACCCGGCCAGTTGCGCCACTTCCGTTAACGTCAGCAGACCGATATCGGGAACGCCAGCTGTCGAATTCGCCATTCCCGCGCCGCTCACGTACACGGCGTCAAATCCGACACGCTCTACCTGTCGCGCCATGGCCGCGTTTGGTACACCGGGCAGCATGATCGCGCCTTTCGCGATAAGCTCACGCAGTCGCGCCGCTTTTGTTTGTCTTGTCATGTCGAGCGAACCCCTGTCATTCCGAGCGAAGTCGAGGAATCTCTAATTAATTCTCCTCCGGCACCTGCAGCGCCTGCATCAGCGCATCCACGTTTTTGGCTTCATCCAATTTCCAAACAAGCTCGATAATCTTTTTCGCCCGGCTCTCCCCAATGATGCGCTCGACGAGCGCGAGGAATTTTCCTTCGACTGCCGAATCTTTGAGCCGATTCTTCGCGTTGCCCAGCGGATAATCGACGCGCTGGGTTAATCGCCGGCCATCGGCAAGATCAACGTGCACAATGTTGCCGACCGCATCTGGATACATCGCGCTCAATTCCGCGTTCCGCTCCACTTTCACGTTCTCCAAAAACTTCCAGACCTCCGGATCTTTGAACCGCTCCGGCTCGAACTGGCGATCGGTGATTTCGCCGTCAATCAACGCAATGGCCGTGATGTAAGGCAAACTGTGGTCCGCCGTTTCGCGCGTCTTCGGTTTCCATTTCTCCGGTTCGCTCCCGATGATGTCGACCGAAGCATCGTGGCTCTCGATCACCACGCCTTTGATTTTCGAGAGGTCGTCAATCTGGCTTCGTAAAAAAAGCGCCGCTTCAATCGCGCTCTGGCTGTGATATTCCGCCGGCCAATATTTGATGCTCGTCTTCAAAATCATTGTGGGCGATCCGCGAAATTTCTCACCCACGTTGCCTAGCGACACGCCGAGTTGCTTCTCGAATCCCATTTCGCCTTCGAAAATCGGCGCGGGCCCGGTCATACCTTCGCGGGCAAGCAGCGCGGAGAAAACGCCGTGGCGCGCCGCGGTGGCAAAGGCTACGCCTTTCCAGTGCGAGAGTTCGCCTGCGCGGGCCTGGCGCATGGCCGCGCCGGCCACACCGGCAATATTCACAGCATGCCGAGTGTTCGCCGAATCAAGTTTCATCAACTTCGCGGACGCCAGCGCAGTCGAGAACGTTCCGTAAGTCACGTGATCCCAGCCGCGCGCACGAATGCTCGCCGCGTCGCAGAACCGGCATTGCACTTCGTATGCAAGCGCGATGGCCGTGATCAATTCGCGTCCACCAGCGCCCACGCTTTCCGCGACGGCCAGCGCGGCCGAAATGTTGTCGCTGGGATGCGCCGGCTCTTTCGACAGATACGTGTCGTTAAAATCGAAATAGCGAATGCCGCAGCCGTTGGCGAATGCCGCCCAGTCCGGCGGCGCCTTGTGATCGGTGCCAAAGATCGTGGATCCGTGTTTCGCCGAGAAATCTCCCGCTACTCTTCGCGCGATCACAAACGGTTCTTCCTTCCATGCGCCGAGCGCGCAGCCCAGGGAATCGATGACGCGCCGTTTCACTTCGTGCACGACGTCCTTCGAAAGATCCTCAAATCGCAGCGCGCACGCGTAATCAGCAAGTTGATGAGCAAGCGTTGTCTTCATTGAAAAAATCGAGATTCCAATCTGCCGATGATTTACGGCGGAGCAAGGACGCGCGGCATTCCCACAGGTAGGGCGACCACTCCTGTGGGCGCCGGGACCGTCTGGCGGCTGTTATGTGGACCGCCGATCAACGCGGCGGATTCGTCGGAGCCACGGCTTCGGCCATCGATTTCAGCATTCGGCCGAGATCGCTGTTGGTCGAGAGGACCGCCGTCGTGTCCTTTTCAAACGCGGCGCGCATGACATCGAGGCTGCGCAAAAACGTATAAAGTTCCTGCTGGTCAGGCGTGCCAAAAGCTGCGGCGTAAATCGCCGCGGCTTCGGCGTCGGCTTTGCCTTCAATTTCAAGTGCATTCTTTGTGGCGGTGGAACTGATCGAGGCGACGTCGCTTTCTTTTTGGCCGTTAATATTCGCCGCCTCGCCGCGGCCTTCGGAACGAAAACGGGCTGCAATTTGGTGTCGCTCACTGGACATGCGCTCGATGATCTTCTCCGCCACCGCAGGATTGTATTTGCTGCGTTTAAAACGTTCGTCGAGCAGTTCGATTCCGAAGTCGGCGATTTTTTGACGCGTGCGTTCGGTGATCTGTTTCTCAATTTCGCCGCGCCCGTACTCAATATCGGGAATTGTGGTTGGCAGAACGGTCCCGGTCTTTTCCAACTCTTCGTCGCGCACCGGTTTTCGCCCCTTGGTTACGCGGATGATTTCGACCAGATCGTGCGTGGCGACAGCAGTGCGCGTTTCGCTGCCGAGAATGTCGTCCAGGCGCGAGAGCGCGCTCCGCTCGTCATTGAGCCGATTGTAGTAGAGCATCGGATCGCTGATTCGCCATCGGGCGAAACAATCGACGATAATGTAGAGCTTATCCTTGGTTGGACATTCGATGGGCGGTCCGTCCCAGGCGAGAATGCGCTTGTCGAACCGCTGCAACTTATCGATGACCGGCAGCTTCATCTTCAACCCAGGCGTCGTGATTGTCCGAACGATTTTGCCGAATCGCGTGATGATCACCGTCTCATACTGGGGCACGACAAAGAGCAACGTTCCCCATTTCAATGCAGTCAGAATGAAAAGAATGCCCAGGATCGACATGACCGGGCTCTGCAAAAAACGGACTGCAGCAGTCATGGCAGCGGGTCGCGGAGTCACATCGATCACATTCATGGTGTAGCTCTTCGATTCGCCGGGCACCTGCAGTGGCAACGTCTGGAGAATATTCTTCAAGCTGTCATCCACTATGATTTTCCTTTGCAAATTCGGCAGAATGGCTTGCATCGCCTCAAGATAAAGACGTCGGCGCGTCACCTCCGGCGCCTTGCGATATTCGGTGAGCAACAACGAAAACTTTTGAGCTTCGCCTTTGGCTTCGTTCACCCGTCGAAACGCGTACGCTTCCGCCTGTTTCTCCCGCTCTTTTGCCTGGCCGCGCGCGTTCGGAACAGCATCGTTATAAACCGACCACGCCTGGTTGATAGCGGTCTGCTTTTCCTGTTGCGCCTGATTGACATCATTGAACGCCGCCTGCACAGCCGACGGCGGACGAACGCTGGTGAGTTGAACCTGTTGAATCTGAATTCCCAGATCGTCCTGCGAACAGAGATCGGCCAAACGTTTCAACGTTGACGTCTCGACGTCGTGGCGCCCGATCGTCAGCACTTCGTCCACGGTGCGATCGCCGATCACTTCGCGCATTACGCTTTCCGAAAGGTCCCGCAACGTCTTTTCCGGCTCGCGCGCGCCGAACAAATACATTTTCGGATCGGTAATCCGATACTGTACCACCCATGGCACGAGCGCGGTGTTCAGATCACCTGTGATCATCGTCTCAGTTTCTTGTGGCTCGACGTCCCCCTGATAAGCATTCGTCGTGTTTGGCGTCGAAAACCCAAACTCGAGTTTCAGCAAACGTTGCGTGGGCACGACGTAAATTTCATCGACGTACGGAATTGCGTAGGTGAGACCGGGGCTCACGTTGTCGTGATAAGCGCCGAACCGCGTCTTCACCCCAAGCGAGTTTGCCGGAATCGTGGTGAACCCGAACAGCAGCGTGAATAGTGTGATCGCAATCCCGGCGCAGGCGATCACACCCAGAAGCAGCCGCAAGGGTTTGATCGGAAGGTGTTCGGCAATGTCCGGCCTCGCCATAAAAGCGCTGTTATTGACTCAAAGCTGTCACGCAAGCGCAAGCTTTCATTCTGGGGAGCGCACGCGGCTCGCGTGCTGTTTGCCGCGGCCTCGCGACAAATCTCAGGTGTCCTAACGACGTGCGTTTAGACGATGGCGAGGGCGCCATCGCCAGCACGCGAGGCGCGTGCGTTCCCCAGAGTTTCTTGACTCGCTGCGTCTACGCTTCAAACTGAACCATGAAAATCAAAAACGCGATCTTGCCAGCGATCATTGGTCTTGCGACGTTCTCAAGTATGGCGGCAACAGAATCTCAAACACAGCCCGAAGTCGGCAAGCCAGCGCCGGATTTCAGTCTCACCACCGGAGACGGTTCGCAGGTGAGCCTGAAAGATTATCACGGAAAATGGGTGGTTCTTTATTTCTATCCGAAGGATTTCACCAGCGGTTGCACGTTGGAGGCACACAATTTTCAGCGAGACATCGCGAAATATGGTGATGCCGGCGCAGTCATTCTCGGAGTGAGCGTCGACACCGCGCAATCGCACAAAGATTTTTGCGCAAAAGAAGGTCTCAATTTCAAATTGCTCGCCGATCCCGACGCGAAAGTCTCTACCGAGTACGGTTCAGTGATGGATTACAAGGGCCAAAAGCTCGCCGCGCGTAACACGTTCATCATTAATCCTGACGGCGAGGTCGTAAAGGTATATACCAGCGTCAAACCCGCCGAGCACAGCGACCAAGTGTTAAAAGACTTGGCGGACTTAAAGAAGAGCTGACGGCGGATAGACACAAATCGGCGCGAATTTTTGCCCCGAACGCTTTCGGGGCTTTGGAGTGCGGCGGCTTGACGCCGCTTTTCCGTCTCGATAAAACTGCTTCACACTCCAATTCCTATGGCCACACAAAGAAAATCCATCGATTGCAGGGATTACCCGAGCGAAAACAATTGCTCGCTCAAGATTTCCGGCACGGAAGAAGAAGTCCTCGATGCGGCGGTGCTTCATGCCGCTTCCGTTCACGGGCACGAGAACACGCCGGAACTACGCGAGCAGATTCGCTCGATGCTTAAAGACTCAGACGAGTAAAGCTTGACGGTTACCAAGCGAATGTCTGAAGCCGACTTGTTTCCAGAGAAAAAACTTCTTTTAGGCGGCTTCGCCGCAATGTCTCTTCAGCACCGGACCGAGCGCTACAACGCAACCCAGCCGAAGTTTCGCGAGCAGATCAAGCGGACGCTTAAGGACGGCGTTGATTGAGGCCGTTTGCCGCGGATAAACCTGTAGCTTTTTTGGATTCGCGCCCGTTGTTTCTGAGCCGCGATGTCAGCTTTTCATCACTTTCTTGGTCGACTTCCTTTCGTGTCCTTCGTGTGTTTCGTGGGCTAAAGGAATGTGAAGCCAAGAAGCTATTCCGAGCGGTGGAAGTTGGTCGTGCTTGGGCTCGGATACTTTGTTGTCATGTTCTTCGGACATTTGCCGGACCATCTGATTCTTTTTCCGACGAGGTCGCCGATCAACGCCGGCGGCGCCGTTCGCAGAACCATTTCTTTCGAGAATGGCGATTTGGAAATCTGGACGGCACAATCGCAGTCGGCGCGTCAACAGGGTCGCGCTGATGTTTTCATTTTGCGCTTTTACGGCAATGCGGATCGCGCGGATCGCTGGCCTGCGATGGAGGCCGAGATGTGGAAGGATCGCGCAGTGGAAATCTGGGGAATGAATTATCCCGGATTTGGCGGCAGCACAGGACCGGCGCGATTAGCGCGCATCGGACCAGCAGCGGTCGCGGCATTCGACGTTTTAAGACGTGAAGCGGCTGATGCGCCAATCGTCGCATATGGCACGAGCATCGGCGCAACGGCTGCGCTTCATGCCGCTGCATCTCGCCCCGCCGAAATTGCCGGATTGATCTTGCAGAATCCGCCGCCGGTGCGCGAAATGATTCTGCGCCAATTTGGCTGGTGGAACTTGTGGCTGCTAGCCGGGCCTGTTGCATTGCAAATCCCCCGGGACCTCGACTGCATTGCAAACGCGAGAGCGAGCCGAACGCCTGCAATCTTTTTGCTGGCGGAAAGAGACGAGATCGTTGCGCCGCGTTTTCACCGATTGGTGGTCCAGGCATACGCCGGAGAAAAACGCGTCATTGAATTGCGCGGTGCGCATCACAACGATCCTGTCGAAGGGGTGGCGCTGGTCGATTTGAACGACGCGCTCGGTTGGGTGTTAGGGACGTCCCGTTAAAATCCGCGCGTCATCTTGAGCGCAGTCGAAGGATCCCGTGAAGTCAACGGTGGGTTTCGCCACGGGATTCCTCGACTTCGCTCGGAATGACGTTTATGAGAGCACACGCCATGCAGAACGCTCAAAACCTGATGAGCAGTTTCGAGTTCATCGCCGCGCTCATGTCCATCATCATCGGTCTCGGTGTGACCAATCTGCTCGCGGGCGCCGGGCGCGCGTTTTACCGCCGCAAAGAAAATCCGCTCGACGAAGTACACATCGTTCTCACCATCGCCACGCTATTGCTACTGGTTTTGCAATGGTGGGTGACGTTCAAATGGAACACCGAGGTCACCTGGAGCTTTGACATGTTTCTGGTGCTGATCGTTTGGACCATCACGCTTTACATGCTCACCGTTTTCCTTTACCCGCCCGACCTATCCGAAGCGGAAGAACACCAGCGCCGCTTTCAACGAAATCGAACAGGCTATTATTCGGCGTTCATTGGCATGTGCGTGCTCGATATCGCGCAAACCGCAATCCATGGTGATCTACTTCATCCAATTTGGTACGTGCCCTTTGTAGGTCACTACGCCGTCCTGGCAGCCATCGGTCTCGTTGCGCATCGTCGCGGCTACGATCGTTTCTTTGCGTGGTATCAACTAATCACGCTCCTAATCTGGGCCCTGCTGGTGAGGAGGTATCTCGTTCCAGACACGATGGCCGCGTAGAATGCGCGATCGCTTCAGCTTTTGACTGCCACCCACTCGTTCCGTGCACGAGAATCGGAGACAGCTTGCACGACGCGCATGTAGCGCAGGCCGTCTTCGAAATTTGGATGGGGAAGCACGCGTCCCTTTGATTTCACCGCGGCAAGGAAATCTTCTTCGACGCGCCATTCGCCTTCCAATTCCGTGGGAACATCCACGACGTGCAACGCGTGATCGCCAACCTTTCCCGTCTGCAATACGTCGGCCGTGAAATCATACGTCAAGGTCCCGGCGCTGCCGTAAATTTCCAGCCGATCACTTTCCGTCAGCGCATTAACTCCGCTGAACTCGAGCACGCCTTCCGCGCCACTTTCAAAACTACATAGCACCGTGAGCAAATCGGGAACGATCACGTTGTAGGCTTCGCGAAGTGGCTGAATGATTTTTCCACGCGCGAACACACCGGTGATGTCGCCAAGCCAGCGCTGCAGAACCTCAATGTAAATCCCCAGGGTGAGCGTATTGAGTCCACTGATCTCGATCTTTTGGCGCCAGTGCGCCGGTGAGTCGGGATCAACGTAATTTCCGTGGAAACTTTGCAGCCGCACGTGATGCGGCTGGCCGATGTAATTTTCGGCGAGGATTTTTTTGACCATTAAATCGCTGCGCAGTCCGAAAGGCGGCGGACAGAGCATCGTCACCAATTCTGGATAGCGCTTTGAGACGGCGAGCATTTCCTCGGCCTCGGCCAAATCCATCGACATGCGCGCCTGGCAAAAAACATGTTTGCCTGCCTCAAGGGCAGAGATTGTGACCGCGGAATGCATGTACGGCGTCGTGCCGATCCAGACGATGTCGATCTCCGGCGTCGCGACTAATTCCGCCCAATCGCGGATCGGTAGCGCCTCGAGCGAATTCTCGCGGCAGAAGCGTTCCGAGCTTTCGTATGTGGAATTTGAAACCGCGACAATTTCCACGTCGGCGTTTTTTTTGAGGGCCGGCAAATGGCGGGTGCGCACGATGTTGCCGGCTCCTACGATTCCGATCCGCAATTTGTGATTATTTTTGTGCATTAGATCTGAGCGATGATCGCTGCTGCAAAAGCGATTGGTTATGATCGAGCTAGCTTTGACCGCTGTGAGTAATTGCGCGTTCAACCGACAGTCCAGCACGCCCCGGGGGTCGCTCCCTACCTTCGCGTGCGTTTGCGAATGATCCGCTTGACCGCAAGGCTCAAAGACGGCAGGTTAGCGCGGCTTTTTTGCGATATGAAAGTTTGTCAGATTACAGGATCCAGAGCGGTACGAGGCAGCGTGATTCACCGGCGCGGTTTGGCCAAGAAGAAAGGTGGCGTAGGCCGGCACATCACGAAAATGGTGCCGCGGATGTTCGGGCCCAATTTGCAGCACCACCGTATTTGGGTACCGGAGTTGAAGAAGTTTGTGCGCGTCCGCGTCACGGCGCGCGGTCTCAAGACAATAAACAAGCAGGGCGCTTACAAGGCGCTGAAGAAAGCCCGCGCAATCTGAAATAGACGCCGAGGCGTCGCACAGAGACGCGTCCTACAGCAATTGCTTGGGTTCGCGCCAAGTAAGCTGAAGCGGCCAGAGTGTTGTTGTGGCGGTTATGTCTACCGTCGCGGCGCTTGCCGCGAGAGCCTCTGCAGGTTGCGGCCGCTTTGATTTCATCCGTGGTAGATCAAGTGAGCCGTCGTTGAACTCGATCAAGTAACCTTCGTTGATCAGCCAACGCAGATCGGACGCGAGCGCCAGTCTGCGCGGCTCGGCATCTTCGCTCGCCCCATTGCCCGTCAATGTTTCAAAAAGCTGTTTTCGATTAATTCCCTCTTTCGCCGAGACTGCTCCAAGTATCGCGTTCACCAACGGAGACACGCCGGAGTGCTCATGAACAAACGCCCGGACACGAATTGACGAAACGAACAACATGCCACGCCGATGACGAAAAATGTGCAGGCCGTTTTGCCGGAATCGGCTCGCTAGCTCCTGCATCATATTCGAAGGAGAGCGGGTTTCGCGCACCCACGCCTCTTCGATCGCCCTGTTCAACATTCGGTCTGGCAAGCTCCGGCTCGACGTGCCGCCAACAGTCACGTCGTCCACATTGCGGATGAGTGTCGGCAAATAGTGCGAATGAAAATGTCGTTCCGCTTCCACGGCAGACGAAAACGTCACAGGTGTTTCTTCGCGCACCGTTGCGTAAGTGGTGACCTTTCTGGCTTCCTCTTTCCACCGCTCGACCACCGCGGGATCGCTTACGATCTCGATTTGCCGCTGATAATCGGCAAAGCTCATTCGCCGGCTGAAACGTTGCTCGTATAAGCTTCGCAATCGCGGCTGGTAAGCATGGTGATTGGTCGGGCCCAGAAGCGTGCCGCTCAACCGACATCTGGCGACATTCGAGAAATTTCCTTTTATCGGATCGCTTTCTACAACGTTGACCTGGTAAAAGTCGCGTTGGGCGAACCGGAACGCGTTTCGCTCCAGGGATTGCCGGTCCATGGAGATTCCGCCCTCGCCAAGTTGAAAAAGCGGCACTTCGGCCTTTGCAGTGAGACGAACTTCATATCGCCCCGCTTTTTCCAGGAACAAACGGGCTAGAACAAACAACGAATAGGCAACCGAGCCGGATTTGATCTGAGCAACGACATTTTCGAATACGTTCTGGCGCGGGAGAAAACGAAGCGTCCCCTCGAATGGCTTTGGTGGAGGCTGCGCCGCGTGGTCCGGCGAACGGCGATCTTTAGTTCGATCGAAATCGCGACGCCTCGTGCCTTCCGCCTTGGGCGTTCTACCGGGGCGCCTGTCGGGCTTGGATCCCGGTCGTTGAGTATGTCCACGTCGTTCGCGGGAGGGGAATGATCGATCCTTGTGTCTGCCAAACCGGTCGCGGCCGCGCACTTCAGTAGGCGTCTCTTCTGCCGTGTAATGATCGTAATGATTCGTCGCACGAGGTTCTTTCACCCATTCAGGCAAAAACTTCAGATCAAGAAGATCGGCAGACTCGACGGGCGGAGCGCTCATCACGTCCATCTACTCGATGCAGAATGGAAGGCAACTTGAAGGTGTATTATCTGCAGATGCTCTAATCGCCCCGCGGCTAGCCACACCATCTTGTCATGTCGAGTGCAGTCGAGATCTCTAATTTTAAAATGCCCGACTCGCTCAGAGGACGATCCAGAGATTCCTCGACTTCGCTCGGAATGAGACCATTTGCACTGTGCCGTTCTCCCGAAATTTGATTGACATCCTCTTTAATTCATTTACTTGCGATGCTGTGGCCGGGCTGTCCGGCAGCTGCCGGACTTACCTCCGCGCGACTAACACCAACCGAACAAATTTTATGGCGGAAAAATCGATCGAAGAGAAGGTCAAAGACATCATCGTCGAACAGCTCGGCGTGAACCCGGAACAGGTCACGCCACAGGCATCTTTTATTGAGGATTTAGGGGCAGACTCGCTGGACATCGTCGAGCTCGTGATGGCTTTTGAAGAAGAATTTGGGGTCGAAGTGCCGGACGAAGATGCTGAAAAACTGCAAACCGTCGGCGACGTCATCAAGTACATCGAAGAGAAGTCGTCCAAGCAGCAGTAGAATCGCTTTCGAAACTTCAGGCGTGCCCGCGGCCAGCACGCCTCTACCAGATCGAGATCCCAAATCCCCCACGCGACCTCAATATCCGCAGCGGGCACACTGCAACGATCGATCGAGCCTGCTGTCGTGTCATGTTGAGCGAAGCGAAACATCTCGGATTGTGGCAGTGGCCACTCGATCCAGAAGTGACCAGAGATTCTTCGCTCCGCTCAGAATGACATGTTTGAGACGGTTGCAGCTGTCGACAGTCTTCTTCGATAGAACAACCATGCCTTTCCAATGCCGCACGCTAACCGCATCCTAGTCTCGGAAGGCTCCGTGAGAGTTGTGCAGTTGCCCGAGTTGCAGAATTGCGACGCTTGGCAACGAGCGCTCCAGGATAAGTGCAAAGATTATCGTTACTACGAGATCGTGGAAGAAACGCTGGAGTGCGGTTTCGAGCATCGTTATCTGCTGCTCGATGATGCCTCTGGCAACGTGCGCGCCGTCCAACCGGTGTTCTTTGTCCGGCAAAATTTAGTGGAAGGCGTTCCTGGCAAGGTCCGTTCCATTGTTGATGGAATCCGCAAGGTTTTTCCGCGCTTTCTCACCATGCGTGTGTTGATGGTTGGCTGCGGAGCCGGCACAGGCGACCTGGGAGCATGCGATGAAAGAGACGAGCAATGGGTGGCAAATGCATTGCAGGCAAGTCTTGAGATCTACGCCAGGCGAAACAAAGCTTCTCTTGTCGTCTTTAAGGATTTCCCGGCGAACTTTCGCTCAGCTCTGGAAACGTTGATCTCGAATGGTTATGCGCGCATTCCAAGCATGCCGATGACGCAGTTGCCGCTCCCATACGCAACTTGGGACGAATATTTCGGCACACTTAGTAAGGCGACTCGCAAAGATTTGCGCCGGAAGTTTCGCAAAGCTGAGCGCGCACCAAAGATCGAAATGGAGGTGTTGAACGACATCACACCTTTGGTCGACGAAATCTATCCGTTGTATTTGGCCGTCCACGACCGATCGCCACTGAAATTTGAGACACTGACCAAAGATTATTTCCGCGCCGTTGCTCAGCGGATGCCGGACCGTGCGCGGTTTTTCATCTGGCGACAAAGCGGCAAGATCGTTGCGTTCAGTTTCTGCCTCGTCTGCGGCGACGCCATCTATGATGAATGCATCGGGCTCGATTACCGTGTCGCGCTCGATTTGCACTTATACTTTTACACGCTGCGCGACATCATCTCGTGGTCGCTGCACCAAGGATTGAAATATTACTACAGCAATCCGCTAAATTATGAGCCGAAGCTGCATCTGGACTGCGAATTGGTGCCTCTCGACCTCTACATCATGCACACCAATCCGCTGCTGAATCCGATCTTTCGTCGCGTGATCAAATACCTCGGACCGACGAGGCACGATCCAGTTTTGCAGCGATTCCCAAACGCGCACGACCTTTGAGAGCGCAGCGATCACATGGTAGGGCGGGCAGTCCTCTGCACGCCGAAGGCCCGGCGCGCACGGAGTGACGCGCCCTACCAACCGTAATTCAAAATCTGTTGCGGTGCTTTGATCGCGCGCTAGAAAAGCGGATGCAAAATCGGCCATCCGGCTTTGGGAACCCGTGGCTGCAACTCAGTTTGAGCGTGGTGTGTGTATTCGGCTCCGAACTTCTTTTGAAACGCGGTGCAACCGAGGTCGCCGCGCCGGACGACGCATTTTCCTGGACCGGAATCAATGGTTTGGCGTCGCCGTTAGTGTGGTGGGCCATTGTTCTCATCATCGCAAGCTTCATCAGTTGGCTTTACGTGCTTCGATACATTCCGCTCAGCCTTGCTTATCCTCTCTCGCGCGTGGTCGATATTCTTGTTCCGCTGGGCTGCTGGATTTTCCTCGGCGAACTGATTTCTACATTGCGTTGGTGCGGGATCGCCCTGGTGGTTTTCGGCTTGGCTTTGGTGGCACAGCCGATCGCAAAAATGGAGGAACGTCTGTGACTTTTTTGGCTTTCCTGTTCATTCTTATTTCGCTGGTCACCTTTGTGGCCGCGCAGTTGATCCTCAAGAAAGCGATGGAATTCTCGGCGACAAAGGGAATGCGCAACTCCTATTTCGTGTCGCGTGTCGCCATCGGTGTCGTTCTGATGACGGTTTCCTTTTTCCTGACGCTCGGCCTGCTACAGCGCTTCGATCTGAGTTATCTTTATCCTTTCCAAGGCTTGAGCGTGATCTTTATCACGATTCTCGCGACGGTTGTGTTAAAGGAAAAACTTAGCGCGCGGCTCACCATCGGCGCGCTTCTGATCACCGCGGGAATCTTGCTCGTTTCGATGAGCTGAAAAGAATTGAAGCGCAACCGCTTCGGTTTGCCGCTATTCGAGTGGCAGCCGAATGCGGATGCCGTACAACGGCTACGCTAATAACGGCCAGAGCTTTTCCAGAGTCGCCAAATTTGTGGCTCGCGCTGTTTCAAGATTTGGTGGCGCGACCTTCGGCCGGTCGAACTCAGCAGCGAAACTTTGTTTCCAACGCGCATATTTCGGAGGCGAATAGGCGCCGCAGATGTCACCAGCAATGATACGGGAAGATTCGTGCAATTTTCCAAGCGCCCACTCAAGATCGGCGACCGTGAAGCGGCCGCTCTCCCAGTTGGTCACCGCCTCTTCGATGCGCAGGCAATCGAGGTCGATCGTCACGTAGACATTTTCGCCGGCGAGACGTTTCGCAAATTCTTGAAAACGGTCGCGCCAATTATCACGCAGGATCGCGCCCTTCCGCTGTCGATCTTTCAAGGGGCGATCGTCTGCCCAGGGATGCACTTCAAGAATTCCGGCGCGTTCCGCACGACGATTGCCGAAGATCCGATGGGGCCACCAACATTCGAAATTGCCGCAGCCCCAAACACTCGCGAGCCGTACATTTGGGAGTTCCAATGCGCGGTTTACCCATCCGCCACATGCCCATGTTGGCGGCCGCACATCCCAATCGGGATGATTATCGAACGAAACAAGGACGATCGGTCCGGCAACAGAACGCAATCGGAGCGCTGTCAGGTAGTGAAAGTCGCCGGAGCCGTAGAGCAGGAACGGAGCTGCGAGATCCCTCTCCCGCTCGCGAAAGAACTGTTCGATCAGTCGCGGGGGCGCGGAAAAACGCAAGCGCGGGCCCCAACTTCGCGCATCGGTTACAGGAAGGCCCGCCGAGTCGTTAGGCCACGCGTCATCAAGATTGAGATGAAGCGCGCGATCTTTCAAGATCAGCGGTGCGCGGCCGGAAAAATCTCAGCATCGGCTGCCTTCGCCGTACGGAGGTTTTCCTCGGCTTCCTTGTATCCAGGGTTGCGCCGCAGCGCTTCAGTGAACTGGACGGCGGCCTGAGAATTCTGGCCCTGAGCCAGGTACAGTCTGCCCAAATTGTTGTAGGCAACTGTTAATTCCGGGTCTGCCCGAAGCGCCGCCAGATAATATCCTTCCGCCTCTTTCAGATTTCCTTTCGCAAAAAGTCCGTCCGCGAGACGAAGCTCGACGCTTGGATACTTCGGCTTGAGCCGGAGAACTGTTCGAAGCTCGCTCACGTATTCGTCAATTTTACCCACCGCCAGAAGGAAAGCTGCGTAACTGTAGTGCGCATCAGCCGAGTTTGGTTTCAGGCGGGTGCCAGCTTCGAAGTGAAACGCGGCATCATCGTTGCGTCCGATCCGTTGCAAGAGATTCGCGTACATCAGATGAAAATCGCCGTTGTTCGGTTGCAGCCGCAGCGCTGTTTCCATGTGTGGAACCGCTGGGTCGAATTTGGCTTGAGCGCTCAACGCAGCGCCAAGGTCCATGTGCGCTGCTGCGTACTTCGGGTCGAACCGGAGCGCGAGTTTGTACTGTTCGATGGCTTCATCTAGTTTGCCTTCCTTTTGCAATGCGGCGCCGTAATCAATATGTGGTTTTGCGGCGTCAGGCACATCCGCGACAACCCGTGCGGTCCGTTGCACGTCGGGAACGGCAAGATGCGTTTGCCAGAACCACAGCGCTCCAAGGGGCACCATGAACACGCCCACCCATTTCAACCCGTGCCATGCCCAACTGGGAAGCATACCGCCGAGCGAAATATCAGCGGTTCCACCGGCAAGCCCCAGCGATTGACGCGTCGAGCGCTCCCGAACTTTCCAGATAAATCCGTCATAATAAAAATGCAGCAGTGTCGAAGCGGTCACCACGCCTGTGAGAATCCGTTTCACGGTATCCATTCCGAGATGCGCATTGATGAAGGAAACTGAGCCGTAGGCAAAGACGAGGCCGACATAAAGGCCAACTAGCGAGCCGCTCCTTCGGAACACGAATCGCATGAACCCGCCGATGTTGCTGTCCTTCTCGACGCGGTTGCGATTGTAAATCCAGACGAGCGACAGGTATTGCACGTCGTGAAACACCTCGAACAGCGCGATCCCGACGAGAATGTTTGAGACAAGGTTATTGCAGTACCACCAAAACGTGATGCTGGTCACTAACAGTCCAAGTTTTACCGGATTTGGCCGATGCCCCGCGACCCAGGTCCGAATAAAATGCGCGGCGAACAAAACCGACACAAAAATGGCTGCACCGAGAATCAAGTTTTGGCCGAGGTTTACAACCGACGGCGGAATAAACGGCCCGCCACACATGTAATAAGTATCCAGCGTGTCGCTCAGGCGGTATGGCGAAAGCGCCACGGCAGTGCCAAACCAGATCAGGCACATCGCGAAATCGAGCCGGCGCGTAAGCGTGTCGAACGTTCCGGTTTTGGCGTCGTAGATGCGGCAAAACCCGTAGGTCTGCATTAAGCCGTGCCAAACTCCCCAGAAGAAAACCACCAGGAGAATGCCTTTGAGGTCCCACCAGAAAAAAGCCACGCAGACTGCCATTAAAAACAGCGGCGCCAAAATGAAACGCCACTTAAAGCGTTCGAACAATGCTCGATCGCCGTAGGCGCGGATCATGCCTGGCAGGTGATGACCCATGGCACCGAAAGCAGCGACAAAGAGATAAATGTCCTGCGGACTCCACTTTGCCTGGGCCAGCGCGAACGCGGGTATCAGCAGCAGCGGTGTGCCAACGTACAACACCAAGTCCCGCCAGGAACTAAGTATCCAAAGCTTCCGCCTGGCAGCAGTCGCTGGCTCAGATGGAACCGTTTGCAGACGTGAAAACCCTTGAACCTGCTGCATGAATTCGGGGCCAAGTCTTCCCTAAAACAGCAGTGAAATCAATCCGCTTTGTGCCTCGACCGTTACGAGGCGGGACGAGCGTGCGCGCAACTGTGGGTTCAGGCGCGAATGCTAAGTGACATGGCCAATCATGCCGGGACAAATCAAGCGAAGAGAAACGAGCGAAAACGCGATTTTTTTTGCATCGCCAGGGACGCGTTCCGGTGCTTTGCGCAGCGCTCATCCAGTGTGCTCGGCAGCGCATGGGCGTTTTGTGGTGCTGTACTTGTAATTGTTGTTTGGCTTGTCACCGGACCGACGTTTCATTTTTCGGACACCTGGCAATTGATCATCAACACCGCCACGACAGTCATCACCTTTCTCATGGTGTTTTTGATTCAGAACACGCAGAACCGCGATGCCAAAGCGATGCACCTCAAGTTGGACGAACTAATTCGCGCCGTGACAGGCGCGCGCAATCAACTTGTCGATTTGGAAAACCTCTCTGACGACGAGCTCAAGAATCTGGAGGCACAGTTTCAACGATTGCGACAAGAAGCTGAAAACAGCCGACCACATTCTGATAACGGCCACCCCGCGATTATTTAGGCCGATTTGTCGCTGCGGATTGCAAAGTTACCGCCCTCGCATCTAATCTCTCGCGCATGACGTCAGTGTGGGAGCTGGCGAACGCGCAGTTGCGTGATCTCGCCGTTTACGAACCCGGGAAACCGATAGAGGAAACGGCGCGCGAACTAGGCGTCGATCCGAGCACAATCATTAAGCTGGCGTCGAATGAAAATCCGCTCGGTCCTTCTCGCAAAGCGCTGCAGGCGATGCGCGCCGCGCTAGAAAATGCGCACCTTTATCCTGACGGCGGCGGATTTTACCTGCGCAAAGCGATCGCAGCGAAACTTAGCGTAGCGCCTGAAAACGTAATTCTCGGCAATGGATCAAACGAAGTGATCGAATTCCTCGGTCACGCCTTTCTAAATCCGGGCGATGACGTGATTACGTGTCAGTACGCTTTCATCGTCTATAAACTACTCGCGACCGCTTTCGGCGTGCGCACGATTGAAACGCCAAGTCCGGATTACCAGCAGAACCTCGATGCAATGTTGGATGCGACCACCGCAAAAACCCGAATCATTTTTATTCCAAACCCAAACAATCCCACAGGCACACTGATCTCGGAGCGCGCGATCGACAGTTTCATGTCGCGAGTGCCGGACAGCATCGTTGTCGTTTTTGACGAGGCATATTTCGAATTCCTCGACGATCCGCCCGACACACTTCGATTTATTCGCGACGGCCGAAACGTCGTTGTACTCTGTACGTTCTCGAAGATTCACGGGCTTGCCGGGGTCCGCATCGGCTACGCCATCGCGCCGCCTCCTATAACTGAGGTGCTTCACAAGACGAGACAGCCATTCAACGTGAACAGCATTGCACACGCCGGTGCGATCGCGGCGTTGGATGATGAAGCGCACCTGCGCGAAACCAAGCGGGTCGTAGACGAAGGTCGCGCTTATTTACAGGAACAACTTGCCGAAATGCAGGTTCGCTTCGTGCCAGCCGTTGCAAATTTTCTCATGGTAAACGTCGGCGACGGTTGTGCGGTGTTCCAGAAGTTGCTGCAACGGAAAATCATTGTGCGCCCACTCAAAGGCTATGGCTTGCCTGAATGGGTCCGCATTTCCGTGGGCACAATGGAAGAAAATCGGCAGTTGATCGCCGCGTTGAGCGAAGTGATCCGGCCGCGATAGGACCGGCAGTCCCAATGGAAAGCGGCGCAGCAGCACCGCACTCCAAAACGCAAGCGCACATATTGCGCGTGGAATTTGCGGCCACGTTTTGGAGTGCGCCGGTGGTCCGGCGCTTTTCGATTCTGCCCCAACACATTTGGCAACCGAAGCGGTTGCCCTACAATTTGAGTCCTAACGCATGACCGCTTCAGACACAGTCGCCGCGATCTCGACGCCGCCTGGTGAAGGCGCCATCGCGCTTGTTCGGATTTCGGGAGCGAACGCTATTCAGATAGCAGACAAGATCTTCCGGGGAAAAGAACAACCGTCGAAATTCGCGTCACACGTTCAGCATCTCGGCGAGATTTTCAGCGCGGAAAATCAGTTGATCGATCAAGTCGTTCTTTCAGTCCACTGTGCACCGGCTAGTTACACCGGCGAAGATCTCGTCGAGATCAGTTGTCACGGCGGCACCCTCGTTTCCGCAAAAGTTCTCGAAGCATGTCTGCGTGCAGGCGCCACCGCAGCGCGTCCAGGTGAATTCACCGAGCGCGCATTTCTCAACGGTAAAATGGATCTCACCCAGGCTGAGGCTGTGATCGATTTGATTCGTGCCCGAACCGATCTGGCGCTGCGTTCGGCGACTGAACAACTCGAAGGCAAACTCGGCGATCAAATCAGAAATATTCGCGATGAATTGATCGCGCTGCTGGCGCACATCAACGCGTCGATTGATTTTCCGGAGGAAGGGATTGAGCCCGACGAAGACAAAGCGCTCTGCGTCCGGCTTGATTCTGTTCGAGATCAAATCGCCGTGTTGCTCGCGACTGCCGATCAGGGTCGTGTGCTGCGCGAAGGTGTGCGCGTCGTCATTTACGGTGCGACAAACGCCGGCAAATCGAGTTTGCTCAATCGCCTGCTTGGCTACGATCGCGTGATTGTGAGCGACACGCACGGCACGACGCGCGATACGATCGAAGAAACGGTCAATTTGGAGGGTGTGCCAATCCGGTTGCTCGACACCGCGGGCTTGCGCGCGTCGGAAAACGAACTGGAGCGTGCGGGAATCGAGCGCACACAAAAGTCATTGCAGTGGGCTGATTTGCGGCTTCACATCGCTGACCGCAATTCGCCGAAGCCCCCGCATTTCAACGGAGCGACAAGCGATCCGAACGAAATTGTTGTCTTGAATAAGAGCGATTTGCCCGAGGACAAAGACTGGAGGGATTTCCCGGCATTGCGAATTTCGTGCGCTACCGAAGACGGACTCCCACAACTGAAGGAGGAAATTCTGGTACGCATTCGCCAGCAAAATCTGAGACCAGAGAGCGCGATCGCGATTAATACTCGTCATCGCGATTGTCTCCGCCGCGCCTTGGAATCATGCGATCGTGCCCGCACGGCGCTCGGCGAGGGATTATCCGGGGAGTACGTTGCGGTTGATCTTGATCAAGCGCTGCGAGCAGTCGGCGAAGTCATTGGCGTCGTGGATGTGGAACAGATTCTCGACTCCGTCTTCAGCCAGTTTTGCATTGGAAAGTGACTGCGCGTTCTTCCAGAAAACAGCCGATCATGTGAGCCAAGCGAAACATCTCGGTTTTTTCTACGTGACAATTGGTCACCAGAAGTCATCAGAGATTCTTCGCTTCGCTCAAACGACTTGGTGTGATGAGGACCTCGGGCTTGAAGCGTTGAGGCCGCGGTTCAAATGAAGAACGGTACGAGCGTATTCGTTAGGCCGCTGCTGTTTTCTTTGGATGCCGAAACCGCGCATCATCTCACCATCGCATTGCTCCAAAGGGCGTCGCATTTCGATCTTGCGTTGCGCGTTCTTAAATCCTTTCAGCTACCGTCGAAACCAAAAACGCTCTTTGGTCTTAATTTCCCAAACCCTATTGGACTGGCGGCTGGGCTGGACAAAAACGGTGTTGCCCTTCCCGCGTGGGCGGCGCTCGGATTCGGTTTTATCGAGATCGGGACCGTGACCGCAAAAGCGCAGCCTGGAAACCCCAAGCCGCGTATTTTTCGACTGCCGCAGCAACAAGCGCTGATCAATCGGCTTGGTTTCAACAACGACGGCGCGAACGCGATTGCGCAACGATTGGCGGCGCTGCGTGAAAGCGGCCGATGGCCAGGCGTTCCGGTGGGAATCAATATCGGCAAGTCGAGAGTAACGCCGCTCGAACAAGCGACAGAGGATTACCTTTTCTCGTTTCGCATGCTGCGGGACTTTGCCGATTACATCACGTTGAATATCAGCTCGCCAAATACACCCGGTTTGCGCGAGTTGCAGGAGCCTGAAAGGCTTTCGGAGTTACTGCACGCCATCGGCAATGAAGCAGGAACAGCTCCAAAACCGCTGGTTGTGAAAATTTCGCCAGACGTGTCAGACGCCGAACTGACAGCCATTCTCGCTGTATGTGAAGAGAACGGCGTCTCGGGAATCATCGCCACGAACACCACGCTGGATCACTCTTCGATTGCGCCGCAACTGGATCAAGCGGGGGGCTTGAGTGGAACGCCACTCCGAGAAAAATCGACCGTATTGGTGCGTGAAATTAATGCTCGATCTACAATTCCAGTGATCGCTTCCGGTGGAATTTTCGACGCAGAATCGGCGCGGGAAAAATTTCAGGCGGGGGCACAACTGATTCAGCTCTACACCGGCCTCGTTTACCGCGGACCGCAGCTTCTGCGCGAAATTATGGATAGTTTGTAGGGCGAGCACACTGCAGCCGCGACGGTTGGCAACCGGACCGGTTGCCCTACAGTTGATCGATTTTTCAGAATGAAACTGTCCCGCAAGATCCTGAAGTTTACCGACCCACTAACCTACCGGCGCGGCTGGCGCAGGGTGCAACGCTCGATTTTTCCCGTGCCGCTCAGACCGATGCTTGCGCAGGTCGACTTGGATCGCGCACGTGAGATCCAGCAGCAATATGCCAATTCCGCTGCGGGCTACGCTAAATACGCAGATATCGAGCCGTGGTTGCGATTGAATCGTGAACGCGTGCAGGATTTGAATCTTCATCGCTCGAAGCCAAGGCGTGTTTTGGATCTCGGGTGCGGAGGCGGATTCTTCTTGTTCATCCTGAAGAATCTGGGCCATTCCGTCATCGGCCTCGACATGGATCGTGTTCCGTTGTTCGGCGAACTACTGGAGTTGTTCGGCGTGCACCGAGTTGTTTACAAGATCGCCGCTTTCGAGCCGCTGCCAGACCTCGGTCAACAATTCGATTGGATCACGGCGTTTTCGGCGAACTTTTACCTTTATCATCCGGCTAAAAAACGCTGGGGAACAGCGGAATGGGATTTCTTTCTTCGCGATTTACAACATCACCTGGCGCCGGGCGGAAAAATTTTCTTTGGATTAAATCCCTCTTACAACGGCGGCTATTACACGCCTGAAATACGTGATCTTTTTGTCAGCCGTGGCGCAGACGTCGAACGCGAACGAATTTTTTTCGAAAACGGCGTGCGCCTTTGATGAATGCAACACACTGGTAGCGTCGGCGCGCTGCGCCGACCGGACGCCGCAGCGCGGCGTCCCTGCCTACGGGTGTTGCCGACGGCGCTTCGACCGGAGATTCGTGTAAGCGATGATGTCGCCAGCGCTGATGTCGCTCTTCTATTTGCTTCAGCTTTTGACGCTGTTCGTCACTGAGCTCGGCACCCATCTGGCGATGCGCGTCGGCAATGATCGCGCGAACGTGTTGACCTGTGTCTCTCCGAATATCTCGCAGTTGAGCAGTTGTCTTGTCGATGATTGGCGAAATTTTTTCGAGTTGTTCCGGGGTCAGATTGAGTTCGGCGCGAAGTCTTTCTTTCATTCGCCCGCCGATCCGCTCGGGATGATGCAGTTCAAAGAAATGACGCCGCGCATATGATCCCCCAACGAACGCGCCGGTGATTCCACCCGCGACAAAAACCAGAAGGAAGCCGGCGATGAGTTTCCATTGCAACGCCCGGTTCATTTCAAAACTCATCCTGGATCGCTGAATCCGCGATGGCGAATTCATTCGCGAATGATTCGCGGATTTCGCGGCTTTGATTTGCTTCGCGAATTGCCGCGACGGTTGATATGACAATCACGGCCATCGACAACACGGCCACGCGTCGAAGCAATTGCATCACGCCGTTCGCCTTTGGCATACCAGCGCGCCAGAGCGCGACCACGCGAGTATCGAACCCAAAAGGCATTGCCGCTGGAATCTCTTCGTCCGCCTGCGCCGCAGATTGCAGCAACCGATCGATCTGTTCGTTCTTCATTGCTTCTCCTTTTCCGAGATTTTCGAGAGGTGTTGTTTCATTTTCTGCCGGGCTCGAAATGCTCTCACTTTAATGAGCGCCGTGCTCCAGCCAGTGATCTTGTGTATTTCTTCCACACTGCGCCCCTGCAAGTATAGCAAATCGATCGCCAGCCGCTCGACCGGCTTCAGAGCCGCGAGGAGATGCTCCACCAGTTGGCGCGAAGCGAATCGCTGATCCGGCGCCAGTTCGTCGCTGGAGCTAGCCAGATTTTCAACCACAGCTTGCTCTTCCACACTCAAATCAGCATGACGCACTTCCGGCCGCACTTTTTCCGATTCGATTTGGTTGAGACAAGTGTTGACCGCAACGCGCGAGACCCAATGCTCCAGTGGCACGTTGCCCGAAAACTGCGACAGCTTTTGAAATACTTTAATGAAAATCATTTGGCAGAGATCTTCCTCCGCGGTTCGACGCGCCCGATGCGAGCGGACGATTTTGGCAACCAACGGATAAAGCTGTCGCACCAGCGCGCGAGCTGCCTCTTCGTCATTTTGAAGCGCAGCTTTAACCAGCGCGCCTGCGTCAGAATCATCCATGTGATCAAGAGCGCATCCACACCATTAACCATGACCGGCTTGGCTGCGCTTTGGTTACAACTTCTCGTGTAGAAGCGCTTGTGCCAAGCACCTGCGGCTTGGCAGCGGTCGCTTAAAAAATTGTTGTAACCGCTCTGCTGCGCGCACGGTCATCTCTTTCAAAGGCGCAAAGGGCGCTTCGCAGAAAACAAATGAAATCAACTATGAAAAGAAACCTATTAGCAATTGCAGCCGCCGGCGCGATCGCGCTTGGAGGCTTTGTCCTTGTGCAGGCACAACCGGGCCCCGGCGGTGCCGGACACGGCCACGCGTTCGGCCTGAGTGGGATCACCAATAAGTTGGACCTGACTGCCGATCAACAGGCGAAGGTTCAGCCGATCCTTGATCAAGCCAAACCGCAAATCGCCGCCATTCATCAGGAGGCGATGCAGAAGATGCATACAGTGATGAACAGCACACTGTCGCAAATTCGGCCAATCCTGACGGCGGACCAGCAGAAGAAACTCGATGCGATCCAAAAAGCGCATCAGGACATGCAGAACGCCAGGAAACAGCTGCACGACGCGATGCAGCAGGACTAATTTCCCGCTCGTTTTGAGCGACAAGGGAAAAGGCGGCGATCTCAAAAGGGTCGCCGCCGGGTCGCTTTCTCGGATTTTCAAACTAGAGCGTAGGGCGTTTCTGTGAACCGCCTGGCTAGATTGCTCGGCGTCTGACACAGACGCCCTACAGTCACGGCGTCTAGCCTTGTTTCTTCCTCAGCGAAACCAAAAACAACACGACGCCAATCCCAGCCAGAATAATAGCGATGGTAAAGCCGGTGGACGAGATTTCGCCGCGGTAATGATAGTTTTCTTTGAGGTGCCCGGCCAGGCCTATCAGGAAGGCAAGGACGCCAACGCTGAACGAAATCAGCCCGATCGCTCGCTGGTCGTCATTAGAGATTTTCATTGGCAGCGGCAATCAAATATAGCCGGCAGCCCAAAATTCAAGTGCGCTCTTTAGCTGAAAGGCGTTAATTCCGGGATGCGCGGGATTCAGCTACTGATATTTGCACTCGTTAGCGTTGGATCAGTTTTATCCTTGGATGCGCAGATCGATCGCATCACCGGTAAGAATTTCGCCACGCGATCGGAAGTTTTGGCGACGCATGGAATGGTTTGTACCAGCGTGCCGGCGGCCACGGAAGTCGGAGTCGAGATTTTAAAGCGCGGCGGCAGCGCAGTGGACGCGGCAATCGCAGCGAACGCGACGCTCGGATTGATGGAGCCAGTCTCGAATGGAGTCGGTGGCGATCTGTTTGCGATCGTTTACAGCGCGAAAGAAAACAAACTTTACGGAATCAACGGAAGCGGTCGGTCGCCGCTGAGCCTGACTTATGACGCGATGAAATCAGAACTGGCGAAGCTGCATAGCGAGATTATTCCGCCGCGCGGCATGTTGCCGATCAGTGTACCCGGCTGCGTCGATGCGTGGGCGGAGCTAAACAAAAAATTCGGCAAACTGAAATTGAGCGACGATCTCGCCCCGGCGATTCGTTATGCCGAGGAAGGTTTTCCAGTTACCGATTTGATCGCGTATTACTGGTCGTTTGGTCCGCGACTCTACAAAGGATTGCCCGGAGCATTTGCCGAGACCTACACGCTTGATGGCAAAGGACGCACTCCCGGTAAAGGCGACATCTTCAAAAACCCGGATTTGGCGAGAACGCTGCAGTTGATTGGCGAGAAAGGGCGCGACGCTTTCTACAAAGGCGAGATCGCTGACAAGATCGACGCGTTTATGCGTGCCAACGGCGGGTTCCTGCGGAAAACCGATTTCGAGAAGCATACCTCGACGTGGGTCGAGCCCGTGTCGGTGAATTATCGCGGTTACGATATATTTGAGCTTCCGCCGAACGGTCAGGGCATCGCCACGCTGCAGATCTTGAACATTCTCGAAGGATTCGATCTGCGCGCCATGGGACGCAACTCACCCGAGACGCTGCACACGATGATCGAGGCAAAGAAGATCGCATGGGCCGATCGAGCGAAATTTTATGCAGATCCGGATTTTGCGAAGATTCCTCTGGCGGGGCTTCTCTCGAAACAATACGCGGTCGAACGTCGCAAATTGATTGACCCGAACCACGTGGCCAAACAAGTGGCCCCTGGCAATCCGACGCTCGATCAAGGCGACACGATTTACATGTGCACCGCCGATGATGAAGGCAATATGGTCTCGCTCATCCAAAGCAATTACCGTGGGATGGGCAGCGGTATTGTCGTGCCCGGCCTGGGTTTCATGTTTCAAGATCGCGGCGAGCTTTTCTCGATGGACCCGCAGCACGCGAACGTTTATGCGCCCGGTAAGCGCCCTTTTCACACGATTATTCCAGGATTCGTGATGAAAGATGGCAAACCGTGGGAAGCTTTCGGTGTCATGGGCGGCGGCATGCAGCCGCAGGGTCATGTACAGGTGCTCACAAATCAGATTGATTTTGGTTTGAACGTCCAGGAAGCCGGCGACGCGTCGCGCTGGCAGCATGAAGGTGACAACGAGCCTACAGGTGAAAAGATGAACGCTTCAGGTGGATACGTTGAAGTCGAAAGCGGTATTCCATACGAGACGGTGCGCGAACTGCGCAAGAAAGGTCACGACGTGCGTTTCGACGTCGGCGGTTACGGTGGTTATCAAGCGATCAAAGTCGAAATGCACGATGGCCGGCGTGTTTACGTCGGCGCCAGCGAAGCACGCAAAGACGGAATGGCGGCCGGATATTGAACGGCACTTGTAGGGCGTCTGTGTCAGACGCCAGACAAATGGGACGGCGTTTGACACGAACGCTCTACAATTTTCGAGCTAATTTTTGGGCGTCTTGAGCTCGGCTAGTTTTTCTTCCGCGTTCGTTACGTCGGATTTGTGCGCGCTGCCGAGTTTAAGCAATCTTTGCTGACGCCGGAGATTCGCTTCGGCAAATTCAAGCTCGGCGGTCTCGCGTTTTGCTACTGCTTTTTGCTCGGCTTCAATCAATTGCGCGAGCGCTGTTTTCGCCACTTCCAGCTCTTGTTTTGTGGCCTGACCAGACGCAACGCGGGACTCCTGCTCGGCGACTGTTCCTTTGGCTTGGACGACTCGCGCGCTTGCCACTTCAGCTTCGCACTTGATCACTTTCAATGCTCGCTGTTCCACCTCGACTTTCGCAAGCACACCAATCCTCCACATGCGTTCCGCGCCGGCGGCATTTTGTTTGGAACGCTCCAGTTTTTTTTCGCATCGGGCAACGTCGCCGTCGGGCGTTCCCGCCTCAGCGAGTTCGTCGGAAAGATTTTGCTTCAATATCGGCGGCTCAACATCGAACTCACCGGGCTCGTCAGAACTGTTCGGTTGATCCGCAGCTAATGCGATCATCGCGCTAGTGAGAAACATCACCGGCAACGCGATCGCGCGGATCATGCTGGCAGTTTATCACAAAATTTCCTTGGTGGAACGCGTTGTCCTCAACGCGTTGGCAACGCGGCTTGCCGCCTGATATTGCGCCTTTGGCGATTGGTTTGCCATCGTCTTGAGGACAAGACGATCCACCAAAGCTTTAAAATTTTTCTTTCATCCGCCACTTTCCTTTTGTAGAAGACGGACCCGGAGGAGTTTATCTATCCGGTCAAACGTCAAATCCTGCTAACTGTCGTCATCTCAGGATTGATCCTTCCATCGGCATCGGCCGATCTTTTTCCGAGTTCCGGACCTGTTGTGTCGGGCAAAGGTGCGCGCCTTCGATGGGGGAAAGCCGCCGCACCGAAGAACGCACCGATTTCGGTAAAACGCGCGATCTGGGCAGCGAATCAACTTCGGTCAAAGCCTTATCGTTACGGCGGCGGCCACAAATCATTCGACGACCACGGTTACGATTGTTCCGGCACGATCTCCTACGTTCTGGCCGCGGCTGGTTTGATCAACACGCCGATGAGCTCAACCGAGTTTCGCAGCTACGGCGAACGCGGTCCCGGCAAATGGATCACCGTCTACGCGCGGGAGGGACACACATTCGCAGTAATTGCAGGGCTGCGCCTGGACACCACGCCATTTGATCGCTACCACGGCAAATGGGCACCTCGTTGGTACGCGGCTTACCGGCCACCGAGTGGCTTTGATGCCAGGCATCCGATCGGGTTGTAGTCACATAGAGACAAAGCGATGCGAAGACGCATCGCACTCCAGAGCACCTCGTGCGAAATGTATGCAAGACGCCGATTTTCTTTCACGTAAGCTTTGGGAGCGCGCAGGCGTCCTCGCGTCGCTTTGATCCTGAGGATGTCATTGCTTAATAAATTCATGCGACTCATTCACCGCATTGTTCTAGCCAGCATCGCAACGCTCGTCCTTGAAATATCTTCTGCAGCGCCACCGCAGCAAGGTCATGTCACTTCAGAGCAAGTAACTAGCGCGGTTCAAAAACTCGAAAAGCTTGCGCAACAGAAAATTCAGGAAAACGCACTCCCCGGTCTCGCGATCGCGGTCGTATTTCAGGACAAAGTCGTGTACGCGAAAGGATTTGGCGTGCGCGATGTAAATACAAAAGCGCCGGTGGATGCCGACACAGTGTTCCAGTTAGCGTCGGTCTCCAAACCGATTGGCTCGACAGTGGTTGCCGAACTCGTCGGCGAGGGAAAAATAACCTGGGACTCAAAACTCAACGCGCTCGATCCCACATTCGAGATGTTCGATCCCTGGGTCACGCGCGAAATCACCGTTCGCGACATGTACGCGCATCGAAGCGGCTTGCCCGATCACGCGGGCGATCTGCTCGAGGATATCGGCTTTACGCGCACGGAAATTCTATTTCGTCTGCGTTATCAACGTCCCGATAGCAGTTTTCGTTCGCATTACGCTTACTCGAATTTTGGCATGACCGAAGGCGCCGTCGCGGCGGTTAAACCATACGGTCTGGAATGGGAAGAGGCGTGCGCCCAAAAACTATACAAACCGCTCGGCATGACTTCGACCAGTTCGCGTTATGCGGACTTCATCGCGCGCCAGAACAAAGCGCTCGGGCACGTGTTGGTGAATGGCAAATGGGAGCAAAAATTCAAGCGCGATCCGGACGCGCAATCTCCCACCGGCGGTGTGAGTTCTTCGGTTAACGATGTAGCGAAATGGATGCGATTGCAGCTCGCCAACGGAAAATTTGATGGCAAGCAGATCGTCAGCGAAAAGCCGCTGGCCGAAACTCATCATCCGCACATGCTCACAGGATTTAATCCGTTCACGAACATGCCGAGCTTCTACGGCCTCGGATGGAACGTCAGCTACGATGAGCAGGGTCGGTTGCGCTTGAATCATTCCGGTGGGTTTGATCTTGGTGTGGCCACTTACGTCAACCTCATCCCTGCTGAGCAATTGGGCATTGTCGTGCTCACGAACGGGCACCCCATGGGCATACCGGAGGCTCTCGGGACAATATTTTCAGACATTGCGCTGTATGGGAAGCCGACGCAGGACTGGTTCCCGCTTTATAAGCAGCGGTTTTCGGACCCAGCAACAACAGGAACGGTGCTCGGCTTTGATTATTCCAAACCGTCGGCCTCGCCCGCACCGGCACTAAAGAACGGCGCCTATCTCGGAAAATACGCGAACGATTTCTTTGGCGACATCGCGATTGTCGAAAAAGATGGCGGATTAGCGATCGTGGAAGGTCCGAAGAAACTCACCTTCCCGCTGAAACACTACGACCGCGACACATTCGCCTATGAGACCGCCGGTGAAAATGCTGTCGGCCGAAGCGGCGTCACTTTTACGATCGGCCCTGACGGCCAAGCCACACAGGTTGTCGTGGAAAATCTCAATGTGCACGGCGAAGGAACTTTCAAGCGCGTTTCAACACCAGAAGAAATGTCACAAAGTAGCGCATCGAAACCGGCCTCGGACAATTTTGCCGGTCTCATCGACATCGGCGCGGGCCGCAAGATGTATCTTGAATGCAGTGGCTCGGGCAGCCCGACGGTGATTCTTGAATCGGGTTACAGAAATGATGCCGACATTTGGAGCGCCGAGCTTGAGCCTGGAATGAGCCCCGTTTTTTCGCAGGTTGCCAGGTTCACGCGGGTTTGCGCCTATGACCGCCCGGGAACATTTCTTGACGCGGATCATTTAGGTCGGAGCACGCCTGTCCCCATGCCGCGCACTGCTCGCGACCTCGTGTCCGATCTTCATGCGTTGCTCCAGACGGCCCACGTCGCTGGACCGTACGTCTTAGCTGCACATTCCTTTGGCGGCATCTTTGCCCGGTTATACGCCAGCACCTATCCGAACGAAGTTGTTGGAATGGTTCTGGTTGATGCGCTGTCCGAAAAGGTGAGGACCGGTCTCACGCCCGAGCAGTGGAAGTTGTATGCGAATTTTGGTTTTACTAAACCGACGCCCGGCCTTGAAAAATATAAAGACATCGAGACGCTCGACGTAAACGCCAGCCTGGATCAGATGGAAAAAGCTGCCAGCGTGAAACCGCTCCGTCCCATGCCTCTCTTTGTTCTGACGCAAGGACAACCGTTCGATCTCAGCCCGTGGCAGCCTTTGCCCGCCGATTTTCCCGGAGCACTGAACAACGCGTGGCACGCGGCGCAGGATGCGCTGGCGACACTTGCGCCAAACGCCAAGCATAAAATCGCGAGCAAGAGCTCGCACTACATTCAAGCCCAGGAACCACAACTGGTGATTGATGCAATCAAGCAAGTTGTCGAGGCAGTCCGTAATCCATCTGCGTGGACGACCGCGCCTTGATTCGCCGTTCGTGCACATCAAAAAAAGCGACAAGCGACCCATCCACGTGAGAGCTGTAGTGTCCGCTGTCCTCAGCGGATTCGTGCTCGCCACGCGCCGCGCAAATAATGCGCTGAAGACAGCGCACATTACAGTCGATAAATCGCGAAAAACTCAAAGCCCTTCAAACTAATCTTTCCGGGAGCGGAATTTCTCTGGAGCTTGGAACTTAATATTGGAGCTTTCTGCGTGGGAGATACCAACAAATTCGGTTTCACACCATCCGAGTTGCGAAAGCTGCGCGCGTTGAAAACGCCGTCCGGCATACAGAAATATCTCGACGAGCTGCCTTACAATCTTAGCTACGACGCGCGCTCGCCGAAGCGAGTCCTGCACGATCGCGTCGCGTCATGTCTCGAAGGTGGAATTTTCGCCGCTGCTGCGCTGCGCATAATCGGTTTTCCGCCGTTGATCTTCGATCTGGAAGCGGAGCAAGACACCGATCATGTCATCGCGATTTTCAAAGTGCGTGGGCACTGGGGCGCGGTGGCAAAATCGAATTTCACCGGGTGCCGTTATCGCGAACCGGTGTACCGCAGTCTGCGCGAGCTGGCGATGAGTTATTTCAACATTTACTTCAACCTGCGCGGCGAACGTACTTTGCGGCGCTACTCGCGCCCGGTGAACCTGGCGCGATTTGACGATCGCGACTGGATGACCACAGAAAAACCGATCTGGTTCATCGCCGAACATCTCTGCGAAATCCCGCACATCCCATTGCTCACCCCGACAATGGAAAAAAATCTCACGCGCCTCGATCGTCGTTCAATGCAAGGAGAAATGGTCGGCCATAGAAAGAAATAGTCTCAGCGCTGGGCAACGACGAAGCGATACAAACAGTTTGATGAGGCGAACCACAATATTCGCCATTGCTGTGCTGCTGCTTGCGGCGACGACGATGTCAGCGCACGCAACCGCCGAGCCGACCGTGTCCGACGCCACATCCGCGCCCTAGTCCAACACCGCGACTGACTTCGTCTCAATAACAGGAGTCGTGATTCGTGGCAGAAGTGCAGGATCACCGGCGTTGGCCGATGGTCTTTTTTTTGCAACCGATCCGAAACCCAACGCCGATTTTATCTTTGTCCGGCTGTTCCGTGTGGATCGGGCGGATCAGACACAGAGCCAACAAGCAGGGGGAAGCTCTGCTTGTGTTCAAATATGAGGGAGTGAAATCATGAAACATCTATTTGCGATCGCGGTTTTCTTGCTCGCTGCGTGTAGCTGGGCCGTTGGCGATACGGCCAGCGACGAACGCGAGTTAACGCAACTCGTCAACGATCTCAATGCGGCTATCGTCAAGCCGGACATCGCTTTCCTGGAGCGGGTCCTGGCCAAGGACTACGTCCATTATCGCCCGCACGGGAACGTCGAGACCCGCGCGCAGTACCTGGAGGATCGCAAGACCGGCAGTGTGGATTTCGATTCGCTCGTCGCGGATGAGATCAAAGTCCGCGTCTACGGGGATACCGCCATCGTGACCTATCGTTCCACTGCCAAAGGAAAAGACCAGGATGGAGCGATAGATGAGCAGCGCCGCTGGACCCGCGTCTTCGTTCGAAAGGACGGGCGCTGGCAGCTCGTGCACTCTCAGGGGACAACGATCAAGAAGCCCTAAACGGGCGTGGTCCTTCAAGGTTCTATCGCGAAATCCTCGATGCCTTCACAGAGCGGAAGGTGGAGCATCATTGTTGGCGCGAACGCGGCCTAACAATTGGAAGCATGCGAAAATCATTTCTCGCTCGCGCGATCGGTGATCTTATGTCTCGTTAGGGCGATGAACCTCGCGTAGCGATGGCGATATTGCGAACCTGGACGAATTCGTCTCGCCCTAAACTCAGCTCATTCGTAGCTGATCGGAACTCGAACCTGGGAGACGGTGCCGGGCTTAAACCGCCAGCTTTTGAATGTTTGGATGGTGAGTTTGTCGAGTAGCGGACTGCCAGTGCTTTGGAACATGGTTGCGTTGGTCACTGTGCCTGTCGCGGTATCAACGGTCACTACGCAAGTACCGCTTCCCGTGAGGTTGCGCCGTTTCGCTTCGTACGGGTAATCAGGCAACGGCGCCGTAATTGCCATGGATTGTGCCACCGAAAGCGACACCGGAACGGGCGCCGAAATGGTCGCCGCCTCCGGCTGCACAGCAGGTCGCGGCCGTTTCCTCGATCGATGTTTCTTTTCGGCAGGCGCGGCGACTACTTCCGGCTCTTCCGCAGAAGACGCCTGTTCGATTGTTGGCGCCGGTTTTTGACTTGGTGGCATTGAGGCCGTGCTCGGGTTGGGCTCTAGCTTTTTCTGTCCTGGGGCGATCTGTGCCGGCCCTTCTTCCGAAGCCGGCGTCTGCTCGGGTACAGGTGCGGCGTCTTGCTTGGGAGCCGTTGCAACAGTTTGCGAGATTGCTTCGGTCTTTTTCTTTTTCGGTTTGTGAATTTGAATCATTTCGCCGGTCTGAAATTGATCCGGAAGACTCGCCGAGGTCGCCTCTTGTGCTTGCGTCAGCTGCGCACCGGCGAAGCAAACCCCAGTGCAGACAACAGCGGCGCTCACGATGCGGGCAACCACGGCGAAAATGTCCTCCCTGTCTCAGGAACGTCAAATCAAGGCTGCGCGATGAATTGCTGGGGAGCGCGGGCGCCTCGTCCGCTGTGTCACGCGCCTCGCGGGACACTTTTGGGAAGCTTTCCGGCGGGGCGCCGAAGCGCGGGCGCCCGCGCTCCCCGCGTGCCGCTTGAACTTTGTGGTGAAGGGGGAACGTTACGCGAACGGTGTTCGACGCCCATGCTTCTCGTTACTTCGACCGACATTACCGTTTGGATCGTCTCCGCGCTGCTCGCGCTGGGCATTGGCGCCGGCAAATACTCAAAATGGAAAGCGCGCAACCAGCTCGTGCGCGAACTTGCAGCAATGGATCGTGAGCGGCGAGAAAAAATCCTCAGCCGAATGAATCCGGCGCAGGCGATGGAAGCGCGCCAGGAATTGATGCGACGATTTAACATTTTCTGAACCGGCGTGTCGCCTCCATCGGTTGATTTGTCATTCTGAGCCCACCCTGAAGAATCTCCATGATTGTCATTCTGCCAGGAAGAATCTTGAAGCAACAACTGAGATCTTTCTCCCGCGACCGCGGGATCAAGATGACAGCGGCGGTGTGTGAGATGAATTTTAATCCCTGATGTCCTCCGCGCCGTTTGAAATGACGATCTCAGTAGTGCCCGAAGACATCGACGAGCAAAATCATGTCAACAACACTGTATACCTGCGATGGGTCCAGGAAGTTGCTACCGCACATTGGGAAGCGATCGCCAGTAGCGAAGCACAGGAGGGCATCGGATGGGTGGTGTTGCGGCACGAAATCGATTACAAAGCCCCGGCCTGTCTGGGCGATGACGTCGTATTGCGCACGTGGGTCGGCAAAGCGACCCGGCTTACGTTCGAACGGTTCACTGAAATCCGCAGGAGCGGCGATGGCGCAGCTATTGTCATCCGCGCGAACACTCTGGTGCCCGATAAACGCGCAAACCGGCCGGCCAGTGCGCGTGCCGGTCGACGTACGCGAGCAGTTTTCGATTTGAGATTTATCGAACCCGTTCCATAAATGACGCTGTCATGTTGAGCGAAGTGAAACATCTCTGTTTTATGTTATGGCGCGTCGGTCTCGATTAACCAGAGATTCTTCGCTTCGCTCAGAATGACAGGACGCTTTGGGTTGTGAAATATCCCATGCGTTCGGTCTTTGCTCGGAGTGATTGACTTGGACGCCGAACGATGAACGTCTAACCTTGCGCGTTGAGTACAACGCCCGAGTCACGCCCGGTTGTCGCTTGTTATTGCGCAACGTTTCTTAAACCAGAGATGTTGCATATCTACCGGCAAATCACCGGTCTGAAACGATGCGCTCCGCTGGTGATTGCGCAGAAACGCGAAAACGCCGCGCGCTATCCGTTTGAGCCTCTTCGCATCATCCCCAAGCCACGAACGCATTTCCTTCGGCGTTTTTGGTTTCGACAATTTCGCGATAAGCCCTGGCAGATCTCTCACGCGGAAGTAAGCAAGTTACTAAGCGTTCTAACTGAAACGCGCGCGCGTCTTTTGCACATTTATTTTGGCCACATCGGTGTGCATCTTCTGCCGCTGATCCAGTCGTGGACAAATCCATCGATTGTTTCCTTCCACGGCGCCGATGTCATGGTCGATATGAACAAGCCGGCCTATCGAGAAGCGACTTTGCGGATGCTCGACGCAGTAACGCTGGTTCTCGTTAGGTCGGAATCGCTGCGGCGCGCGGTCGTCGATCTCGGCTGCGACCCGGAGAAGATTGAAATCCAGCGCACCGGAATTCCGCTGGACGAATTTCCATTTCGCGACCGTGCTATCCCTAAAAACGGCGAATGGCGATTCGTGCAGGCGGGCCGATTGATCGAGAAAAAAGGTCTGTCGGTAACCCTTCGCGCCTTCTCAACCTTTTTGAAGCAACATCCAAACGCCACGCTAACGATCGCCGGCGAAGGACCTTTGCTTTCCGAACTTCAGAAATTTGCGCGCGAATCAGGTATCGCTGACCGCGTCTCGTTCACCGGTTTCGTTTCGCAAGAGCAATTGCGAGAGATCTATTATCGCTCGCACATCTTCGTGCACCCGAGCCAGACCGGCCGCGACGGAAATCAAGAAGGTATTCCAAATTCGATGCTCGAAGCGATGGCCACGGGTCTGCCGGTGTTCGCCACCGAGCATGGCGGCATTCCCGAAGCAATTGAGAATGGCGTTAACGGCATGCTAGTGCTCGAGTGCGATCACGAAGCATTAGCGCAAGCAATGCTTAATGCTGCACAAGATCCCGGTTTGCTTTCGCGAATCGCGCGCGCGGGAGCCGAGGCAGTGAGACAGAATTTTGATTCGGCTGCCCAAGTGCAGCGACTTGAAGACATTTATCTTCGAATGATCGCAAAGCCCAGTTAGTGGGCGCTCTCGCAAATTCGTCGGACGATTCTGGGGAGCGCACGCGGCTCGCGTGCAGGTTTCGGCGGCCTCGCCGAAACCATCGGATTCCGGCTCTAGCAGAGTTGGGCTAAAAGTTCGCAATCGCGAGGACGCGTGCGCTCCCAAGAATCGCGTTACGACCCAGTAGAGATTCTCGGCGGTGGCGTTTTACTGGCTATGCCACGATTGCGTGACGTTCTGAATCCGTGGCTTGCAGGCGTCATTCACCACCACGAAGGCCAAAGTGTTTGCGTCTGACCGGCTGAACTTATAGGTACCAGGACCTTTGCAATTTTTGGGGACTTTCCCTGACTGGTGAGTCTCCTGAACTGTGATGGTGTCGCCGGAAACCGTATAGGTACCCCAGATCTGTGCCTTCGGCTTTGTAGTTGCAACGTGAAACGTACCGTCGGGATTGATCGTCCAAACCGTGCCCAGCGAGTTGGTCCACTGCCCGACTAGTGCGTCAGGGCCGGAGCTCGGGACAGTTTCGCATCCTGCCATCACTGCTACTAAGACCAGCGCAAAAAGAATTCGGAAAGTGTGTCGTCGCTTCATGACTGTCATCGTGCCTCACGACCATCGAAACCGTCAAGCTAGGAGCGCTTGAACAGATGCATTGCAAATAACTTCGTCACTGAAGTAAAAGAGGCTCGTGGACCGACCGCTGACGCAGACTGCAACACCAAAATCAAACTGGTGGAAGCGAAACTGGAAATGGTTCGTGCCGCTGGGCTGTTTCACTGTGGCGCTGCTGTTTCTCACGTTCGTCGGATCAATTCTCCTGATCGTCTTCAGCGCGATGAAATCGACAGACGTTTACAAGGAGGCATTGGCCCGCGCCAAGGCGAATCCCGCTGTGACTGAAGCGCTCGGTTCGCCTATCAAGGACGGATTTCTCATGTCGGGAAACACAAATGTGAACGGCGCGTCTGGTGAATCCAACCTTGCGATTCCCATCTCCGGTCCCAAAGGAAGAGGAACAATTTACGTGTCCGCAAACAAATCACTCGGACGTTGGATTTATTCCGGGCTCGTCGTGGAAGTCGGACAAACGCACGAACGCATCGATCTTCTTCAAAAGTCGGCGCCGTCCAATTCACCTTGATCAGGTGGAACGCGTTGTCCCTTGGCCCGCCGTAGCCTTGGCGAAGACGGCTCAACGCGTTGGAAACTGCGGGTCTGCCGCCTGGAGTTTTCTGTGCTACCAAAGCCTTGGAAAGCTGGCCTTTGGCAATTCCATCGTCTTGAGGACAAGACGATCCACCCTGGTTTACGTCTGAGGCTGGCCGGTTACCTTGGAATATGTCGATCTCCGAGGAGCAAGTGAAGAATGCGTTGAAGTCTGTGAAATATCCGGGCTTCACGCGCGACATTATTTCGTTCGGATTGGTGAAGTCGATCCAGATAGATAATGGCGACATTAAAGTGCAACTCGCGCTTGCCACGAATGATCCAAACATCCCCGCAACAATTAAAAGTGATACGGAAGGCGCCTTGCGCACGATTGAAGGCATTCGCAGCGTTAAAGTATTGATCGATATCCACGCGCCTCCTGGCGGCGCAGGCGCTGGTGCAGTCACCACGCGGATTCCGGGCGTTAGACACGTTATCGCAGTGGCCAGCGGCAAAGGCGGCGTAGGCAAATCAACAGTCGCGGCAAATCTTGCGGTGGCACTCGAGCAAACCGGCGCACACGTCGGTCTGTGTGATTGCGATATTTATGGGCCTAGCATTTCGCTGATGTTCGGCACGCGCGAGCGGCCCACGGCGACGGATGAGAATATGATCGTCCCAATCGAGCAATACGGGTTGCGTCTGATGTCGATGGGATTTCTGCTGGATGACACTTCGCCGGCTATTTTGCGGGGACCGATGGTCACGCGATACACACAACAATTTCTGCGGCAGGTCGAATGGGGCGAACTGGATTATCTGGTGCTCGATCTTCCGCCCGGCACGGGCGACATTCAGTTAACCATCGTGCAGACCGTCGCGTTATCGGGAGCGATCATCGTCACGACACCGCAGGAAGTAGCTTTGATCGATGCGCGCAAAGCAGCAACGATGTTCGAAAAGGTGAACGTCCCGGTACTCGGCATAATCGAAAACATGAGTTATTTCCTCTCGCCGTCGGATAAGAAACGTTATGATATTTTCGGCTCAGGCGGCGGCGAACGGGAAGCCAAGAGATTGCGTGTTCCATTGCTCGGGCAGGTTCCGATCGACATTGCGACGCGCGAAAGCGGCGACCGCGGAATCCCAATCGTTAGCGAGGATCCGAAATCACCTGTCACTGCCGAATTTAAGAGAATTGCCGAAGGTTTTCGCAAAACACTGCCCTGAGTAAGCCATCCGCGGCGCCCGCCCGAAACAGAGGTCGAAATAAATTCTGCGATTCACTCGTCCAATTCCGGTGTTGATATTATTACGGCCACCAAGCCGTTCGGAGTTGACTAGGTGGAGATCTTATGAAAGTAGAACTGGACATGTCCCCTTCGGAAACAGATCAGGTGCAGTTCGTCAAAGAGTCGGCGCTTTACAAGGAGTTCCTTGCGGAGCGCGCAGAAATTTTGAAGCACAAGTGGATCGAGAGCGAAAAAGCCGGGAAAGACATCGGCTTTGAAAGAGCGCTGCTGGATTGGATCGTGAAACATCGCTCCAACTGGCGAGAGCGACGACGAAAGGAGGCGCGCACCGAACAGGCCGCCTCCTAATTTTTGTACCTTTAAGGCGATCCCGCGAGGTCGCCAAGGAAGTCATGAAACCGAAACAGAATCCAACCGCCGGCGTCCCGATCATGGACGCGGAAGCAATTCGTAAGGCACTGCGCCGGATTGCGCACGAGATCATCGAGGGAAATCCGCACCTCGAAAGCGTAGTGCTCGCAGGCATTCCGTCGCGCGGTGTTGAGATCGCAATCCGAATCGCGGCTTTCATTCGCGAGATCGAAAATGCAGATATCGATACCGGCGTCATCGATGTCGCGATGCATCGCGACGACGTCGGCACGCGCAAGGAATTGCCAGTCGTGCACGCATCGAACCTTCCGGTACCATTGGAGGACCGGACGGTGATCATCGTCGATGATGTCCTTTATACCGGTCGCACGGTGCGTGCGGCGATGGACGCAATAAATTCATTCGGCCGTCCCGCGCGTATTCAGCTTGCTGTACTGGTCGATCGCGGCCATCGCGAGTTGCCGATTCGTCCCGATTACATCGGCAAAAATTTGCCGACCGCGACACGCGAACAGATTCAGGTTCTCCTGCAAGAAACCGACAAGGAACCGGATGGCGTCTACTTGGAAAAGCAATGAGCATACGAAAGACAATTCCGGGGAGCGCACGCTTGCAGCGTGCTGGTTTCGGCGTTGCGCCGAAACGAACTTTCCACAACATCCGCGTAAGGCTGCCGAGATTGCGAACCTTCAAGAAAAGTTCGCGAAGGCGAAACGCCTTCGCCAGCACGCTGCAAGCGTGCGCTCCCCGGATTCCGCCATCGCAGCCGCAGTGGTTGTTCGGATCATGACTACCAGCTGGACCCACAAGGACTTACTTGGCCTGCGCGAGTTGACGGCCGACGAAATCAATTTCGTTCTCGAAACAACCGACGCGTTCAAGCAAGTCGGCACACGCGAGATCAAAAAAGTGCCTGCATTGCGCGGGAAAACGCTGGTCAACTTTTTTGTCGAGCCGAGCACACGCACGCGCACATCTTTCGAGCTGGCCGCATTTCGCCTGAGCGCTGACGTGATCAATATCTCGGCAACGACTTCGAGCCTGACAAAAGGTGAAACGCTCAAGGACACCGCGCGCAATCTCGAGGCGTTGCAAGCCGACATTATCGTGTTGCGGCACAGCTCCGCAGGCGCACCGCAATTTCTGGCAAGCAGACTGAAAGCCAGCGTAATCAACGCCGGCGACGGCGCGCACGAACACCCGACACAGGCGCTTCTCGATCTCTACACCATTCGCGAGCGCAGAGGTAAAATCGCTGGGCTGCATGTCGCGATTATCGGCGACATTTTGTTTAGTCGCGTCGCGCGCTCGAACATTTTCGGTCTGCTCAAACTCGGCGCGCGCGTGACGCTCGTCGGCCCGAGCACGCTCGTGCCGCGTGAGTTTGAAAAGCTAGGCGCCGAGGTTTCGCACGAAATCGAGGATGTTCTCCCGACCGCGGATGTCGTGAATCTCTTACGGATTCAGCACGAGCGGCAGCGCAGGGAATATTTTCCTGGCCTCGGCGAATACATCCGCTTGTTCGGCCTAACGAAACAACGCGCGAAACTTTTAAAGCCCGACTGCCTGATCATGCATCCCGGACCAATCAACCGCGGAGTCGAAATCGACAGCGAAGTGGCCGACGGATTGCAAAGCGTGATTCTCGACCAGGTCACTAACGGTCTAGCGGTGCGCATGGCTGTTTTGTATTTGTGCGGAGGAATCGCGACGTGAGAGCGCTGGTAATTGCACGTCTGGGTAGCGCACTCATTCTGAGTGCTGGTGATCGCATCTTGCGATCACGAACTTTTACATCCGGACGACAATTACACACTGCGGCAAAGACGGACAAAAGTTCGTCGCCGCAGAATGCGGCGACCAGCACGCTACAAGCGTGCGCTACCCGGCCATGAACGCGACCATTATCCGCAACGGCCGCGTGATTGATCCCGCAAACAGGCGGGATGAGGTCGCCGATGTTTATATCGCTGAGGGAAAAATTATCGGTTCCAAATCCGAAATCCGAAACGCGAAATCCAAAATTGAAGAGATCGACGCGGGTGGGTTGATCGTGGCGCCCGGTTTAATCGACATCCACGTGCACCTGCGTGAGCCGGGATTCAGTCACAAGGAAACTATCGAGTCTGGCGCGCGAGCCGCGGCGGCCGGCGGATTCACAACTGTCGTTTGCATGCCGAATACTGCGCCTGTTTCGGACAATCCGGGCACGATTGCGTGGATCAAAGATCGCGCTGCGACCGTCTCTTGCGTGAATGTTTTGCCAACGGGCGCGATTTCCAAAAATCTCGCAGGCGAAGAACTCGCGTCGATCAGCTCCCTTGCACAGGCAGGCATTGTGGCGATAACGGATGACGGTCATTGCATTCAAAATCACGAACTGATGCGGCGCGCGGTAGAATATGCGCGGATGGTTGGCGTGCCTGTGCTCGACCATTGTCAGGATTACAATTTGGTCGGCAACGGAGTGGTGCATGAGGGTTATTGGAGCACGTTGCTGGGATTACCCGGTTGGCCCGCGGCCGGCGAAGAAGCGATAGTGATGCGAAACATTTTGCTGGCGGAACTTTGCGATCATCAAATTCATTGCCAGCACATCTCGACTGCAGGCAGTGTGCGGTTGCTTCGTGAGGCTCGGGCGCGGGGCGTGAAAATTAGCGGCGAAGTTTGTCCGCACCACATCGCGTTGACCGACGCCGCGATTCAAAATTTCGACACGAACTACAAAATGAATCCGCCGCTACGCTCACAGAACCACATTGATGCGCTGCTGGAAGGAATCGCGGATGGAACGCTATCGATCTTGTGTTCCGATCATGCTCCGCATGCCAATTTCGAAAAGGAGGTCGAGTTCGATGCCGCGCCCTTTGGCATCATTGGCTTGGAGACAGAACTCGGGTTATTTCTCGACCTGCTCGTGCACAAACATCGCACGATCGACATCGCGCGATTAATCGAGATGTACACGGTCGCGCCGTCGCGTTTGTTGAAGATTGACGCCGGCACACTGTCGGTCGGCGCGCGCGCTGATGTGACGCTGATCGACCCGGATCGGGAGTGGACAGTTAAAGTCGATCAATTTCACTCAGTGTCGCGTAATTCGCCGTTCGACGGCTGGAAACTAAAAGGCCGCGCTGTGCGGACAGTTGTTGAAGGGAAAACGGTTTGGAAATCGTAGGGCGTTTCTGTGAAACGGCACCGCTGAGAATGGCGTCTGACACAGACGCCCTACAAGATTCGTCGAATTATCCCGTGGCGAAACCGCCGTGGATGTAACTTTCCAGATGTGCAATGGCGGCTTGCTGGCAGGAAATCACATGTTTCACAAGGTCGCCGATCGAGATCACCCCGACCACCTTGTCATCATCAACGACCGGCAAATGGCGAATGTGGTGATCCGTCATTAGTCGCAAACATGTTTCGACTCCCTCGCGCCGATGCGTTGTGAACACATTCGTCGACATGATTTCTGCGACTTTGGTTTCACGTGAACGCTTGCCGCGGAGCATGATTTTGCGCGTGTAATCGCGCTCGGAAATGACTCCCACCAAACGCTGGCCGTCCATTACCAGCAAAGCGCCGACGTTTTTCGCGTCCATCAATTGGACCGCTTCGAACACCGTCGCGTCGGGCGAAACGGAGTAAATCTCCCTGCTTTTCTGATTCAGAACTGCGCCGATCGTGCCGCTAACGTCCATATCACTCAATCACGAAGACTTAGAACTCCAACATAGGGCAATCCACGGAAGAGAGGCAAAACAATTCTCGCGGTTGAGATTTTGAGCGCCGAACGGCGCGGGACTCAATAGCAGCCTCGGGCAACGCCCGAGGAGAACAGATTCCCAGAATCACGAGCGCTGAAAGCGCGATTCACTTCCGATATTTTCAAAACTCATTTTCGACGGCGCGTGATCGCGATCCTTTTCTGGCGCAGGACTGAATCGCGCCTTCAGTGCCTGGCTTTCGCACCAATCAATTCCTGGGGCGACGATGCGCCAGGCTAGTATGAGAAACGCGCCTTGGGCGCTATCCTGGGCTGATCGGCGCGCACCGCAGTCGTATATCTTCGCGGCGCCAGTTTCGGCGGCCGTTTCCCGTTCACAATCGCGCCTGCCACCGGCAAGTATGAAAGTTCCTGAAGATCCGCGGCGCAACGCAGCATCAATCCGCCGCGACTCATGTCACCACGGCCGACAAAGTCCGCCGGAAACCGCAGTCGCCGACCAAGGTTTGCCAACAGCACTTCCGCGTATTTACCAGTAGGCGATGCTTCCGAGGAGAATCACTTCGCTTTGGTCCGACAGTTTCTTTGCCAAACGCCGGGCGTCACGCTCGATTGGCATCCGGTAACGCGGATCGTCCTCATCAATGTCTACCTCCGCAAATTCACGCAAATCATCGAGACGAATTCGCGTTTGCGCATCGATCAATCCACGTGTGGGCGTGATCACAAGCACACCTGACGTTCCGCGCGCCGGCCGCGCGAACGCAGTTGCGTAGGCAATCTTTCCGCGAAAATAGAGACCGCTCAAAAAGGTGAACACGTCCGCGATTGGCGCGCCACTTTTCCCGCGCAGCTTTCGGGCGAGCGGAAACTGCGCCTGATCGCGCAAAATCATTCGGGCTCGCTCACCTCCGGCGTAAGCGGGCGAAAGAAGGAAAATCCGATGGCGGAGGCTCTGTTTCATTCTGGCGATTTTCCACATGGCCGAAGTAGGGCGCAACCCTACATTCCGGGCTTGCTTTTTAAGTCGCGAATGGAAAATATGGCGCGGTGAGTTGGAACTGGCCATTCAAATCCCGCGACGGTAGCCAGAGGAACGGTCATCATGCTAACGGACACCGCGGTAAGGGCCGCAACGGTAACGGACACGACCTCAACGGCGTCACCGGTGGTGCATGTCCCGACTTCCTATGCGTTGGAGCGCAAAAGGCCGGAACCTCGTGGCTCTATCGGCAACTCGAGCCGCATCCCGATTTCTGGATGCCTCCGGTAAAGGAACTCCATTACCTCGATCAGTTGAACAGAATGAAGCGATTTCATCCTCCACGATCCGGAGACGAGCGCGACGCCTCCTTTCTGGAGTGTATGGAAAACCTGAGTGCCCGGTTTTATCTCGATCTGGAGAGCTACGGTCAATTGTTCCAGCATAAGGGGCATCTGCTTTCGGGTGACATCTCGCCGGCCTATTCGACTCTCAGCGATGAGATCATCGAAAGAGTCGTCGATCACTTTCCGAACGTGAAGGTGGTATTTCTTGCTCGCGACCCTGTTGAGCGGGCTTGGTCGCAATTGTCCATGGGTGTGCGGCTCGGAATGATCAATAAATTCGATGCCACAGATCCCGAGAAGGTGATTTGCAATTTGCTGAACCCGGGCGTGCTGGTCCGGTCGCATCCCAGCAAAATTGTCGCGCGTTGGAAACGTTATGTTCGCCCGGAAAACTTCCGTATCTATTTCTTCGACGATCTAAAGGAAAAACCCGCTGAGCTACGGCGATCGATTGTGCGCTTTCTGGGCGGCGATCCCGACAAGCCAAGCGGCAGATTAAAACCGCACGACAATAACGATGCCGGCCGCGATAAGCTTCGGCTCACGGCAAAAGTGCGCGACCGCGTGGCTCAATTTTTCGAACATGAACTGAAAGCCTGCGCGGCAGAAATTGGCGGACGCGCGAAAAGCTGGCCGACGCGATACGGCTTTTCACTGCTGCTGTACTTCTGGGACTTGCTCGACGACAGCATCGATCTCTTCTTCTGGTGTGATTGGGTTTGCTGAGGGTGCCAACGTTCTGGCTTTTGAAAGAAAGATAATCAGGCATGAGATGGACTTGGCCATTCAACGGTCGCGCCGGCAACGGCGAACATAAGAACGGGAACAGCTCGTGTGCCAACGGTGCACGACCCGATTTTTTGTGTGTCGGAGTCCATAAAGGCGGAACGACCTGGCTTTATCAACAACTCGATTCCCACCCTGATTTCTGGATGCCTCCCTTAAAGGAGCTGCATTATTTTGATCAATTGAGCAGAGTCCAACGCCCATCGTCTTCGCGCTGTAGAGATGAGCGCGATCTTCGTTTTCTCGAGACCATAAACAGCCTCAGCGCCAAACCGTCTATCGACTTCGAGCATTATGCCGAACTGTTCGAATCCAAGGGACCTTTATTTTCCGGTGATATTTCGCCCAACTATTCCACGCTCAGTAACAAGATCATTCGGCAAATCGTCGGATATTTCCCGGAGTTAAAGGTGATTTTCCTGGCCCGTGACCCGGTTGAACGACTGTGGTCGCACTTGTCCATGGAAGTGCATTACCACCAGATCGAAGTCGTTCGACGTAACTGATATCGACGAAGTTAATCGGAATTTGCTCCGGCGAGGGCTGCTCTTGCGTTCGTACCCCAGCGCAATCGTCGCGCGATGGAAACATTATGTTCATCCAGACCGATTTCGCATTTATTTCTTTGATGACCTGCAAAGAAATCCGACACAACTGCGGCGTTCAATCCTCGATTTTCTGGGTGCCGATCCGGATAAGCCAGCCAGCCGGATGTCAGCCGAGGACAACAGTTGGGCCGGTATGGAAAAGCTTCCGCTCACGGATAAAGTTCGGTCGCATCTGGCACAGTTCTTCAAAAAAGAGCTAAAGACGTGTGCGACGCGACTCGGTGGGGCAGCCAGAGATTGGCCGACGCGATACGGTTTTTCACTGCTACTATTCTTGTGGGATTTCTTCGACGACAGCATCGATCTCTTCTTCTGGTGCGACTGGATCTCATAGGTAGGGACGGTGCGCTGCGCCGTCCGGACATCGCAGCGCGATGTCCCTACCACGTAAGGCCCGTACTCTTTCACGCTTCGATCAGCCGTGCTTCCGCCAGATCGAGGTCACGCTGAATTCGGCGCAACGCGTCGTCATTAATCACTCGTTCGTTTCGCAGGCGGATGATTGTTTTTCGTTCGATGCGTAGCGCCTGGTGTTGCAAACGCTGATACTGCGGTGTGGCGATTTCGCCGCGGCAATCATCGGGATTTTCAGCGCAAAGTTGCAATTGCTCTATGCGTTCGTCGTATTCGGCGTGCAATCGATTTGCCGCGTCTGGCGAAAACTTCCCGTTTGCGCCTGCTTCCTCGATCCATTTGAGCGCCGCCTTGTTTGCTTCTAATCGCGCCAGGCGCTCCTCGTCATCCGTTTCTGCATCGCGTGGGACGCCGAGCTTCCGAATCAACACCGGCAGCGTCAAGCCCTGTAACACGAGCGTCACCAGGATGACTGAAAAGGCGAGAAACAAAATGTAATCGCGCCCGGGAAATGGTCGGCCGGTCGGCAACGCCAGCGGCAATGCGAACGCGGCCGCAAGTGACACCACGCCACGCATGCCGGCCCAGCCAACGATCGCAACGTACTGCCACGATGGAGTTGAGTCGCGTACCGGTCGTTCGATTTTGAACAGACGAGACAGATAGGTCGCCGGTATTACCCACGCGAAACGGACTAAAATTACCGTTGCGCAGATTACGATCGCACTCATAAACACGCCGGTGAGCGATTCTCGATTCCACGCATGCAGGATTCTGGGAAGTTGCAGACCGATGACGATGAAAACGAATCCATTGAGAAGGAACACGATCATTTCCCAAAAGGCATGAGCTTGGAGGCGAGTCCGCGCGCTGATGATCAACGGCTGGTGCCAGCCAAGAAAAATACCGGCGGCAACTGCCGCCAAAACGCCAGAGGCATGCACTTGTTCGGCGGGCAGATAAGCGATAAAGGGCGTGAGCAGAGAGAATGTGATTTGGATTGGCGGATCATCCAGATGGCTCTGCACCCAGCGCATCGCCACGCCAACAAGCAATCCAATTCCGATGCCGCCCGCCGCTGCCCAGACAAACCGCCCCGCAGCATACGCCGGAGAGAAAGTACCGGTGGCGAGCGCGGCAATGGCAAACTGCAACGCAACCAGCGCGGTGGCGTCATTCACCAGACTCTCACCCTCGAGGATCACCTGTACGCGATGAGGAACGCCAAGCCGGCGAATGATCGCCGTTGCCGCAACCGCATCTGGCGGAGAGACAATTGCTCCGAGGGCAAAAGCAGCCGCCCATGGAAGCGCTGGCACAATGGAATGCGCGATCCACGCAACTGCGAGCATTGTCGCTAGCACCAGCCCGATCGCGAGCAGGAGTATCGGGCGCAGATTTCGTCGGAAATCACGCCACGATGTAAACAACGCGGCGGGATAGATCACCGCCGGAAGAATGAAGTACAACACAACGTCCGGATTCAGGTTCACCGCCGGCAATCGCGGCACGAAACTCAAAGCGAGTCCGCCAAGGACGAGCACGATCGGATACGGCAGCGTAATCTTGTGCGCCAGCACAGCCAGAATCCCGACGGCCGTGAATAAAAGGACAATAATCTCGGCCTGGTGCATGAATCAGAGGCCGGACTGATGGAGTAGTGGAGCAAAGGAGTAATGAGAGGTCACTAGTCCAGCACTCCAATACTCCATTACTCCACGGCCATTTGTTTGGCTCGCGCGCGGTTGGCCTGAAGCTCCCCGAGATGTTTTTCCGACCAACGACAAAGTCCCTGTAGCGGTTCGATCAACGTGCGTCCCAGCTTCGTAAGCGAATATTCTACTTTCGGCGGCACAACCGGATGCACTGTGCGTTGCACCAGGCCGTCGCGCTCGAGGCTGCGCAGAGTCTGGGTGAGCATTTTCTGAGAAATCCCGCCAATCTCGCGCTGAAGCGCAGCGTAACGCATGGTGCCACCGGCAAGAATCTGGATGACGAGAGCAGTCCATTTGTCAGCTATGCGGTCGAGCACCAACCGGGAGGGACAGCGCGGATCGAGCACGGAGGGAACTGAAGAGGCCTTTGGCATGGCCCTGTGTAAAACAACTTGATAACAGGTTCAAGCTGGAGGGTAACATTCCAAAAGGTGCGTATGGTTCCATATGGGTGTGTAGTTGACTGCTGGTTGCGGCGTCCGAAATTAACGCATGAGCATCACGGCTCCTTCGAAAAACAATACCGGTCGGATCGACTTTCTTTTCCATGAGACCGACTCCGGCGCTTCACAGCCAGTTCGCGGCGAGACGCAACCGGACGACTCCGAATTACTCGACGCCTATTCGCGCACGGTCGTCAGCGCAGTCGCGCGCGTCGCGCCTACCGTAGTTAATATCAACGTAAAACAGCGGATCAGCGCACGACGTGGAGAGCGCGAACTCAGCGGAAACGGATCCGGTTTCGTGATCACCCCTGACGGATTCATTCTGACGAACAGCCACGTTGTTCATGACGCAAGCGCAATCACCGTTAACCTGCCGGACGGCCGCGAATATCCCGCTCAACTGGCAGGCGACGACCCCGATACGGACCTTGCCGTTGTCCGAATCGATGCGCCACAGCTGAGACACGTGCGCCTGGCAGATTCCGAGAGTTTGCGAGTGGGCCAGTTGGTGATCGCGATCGGAAACCCGCTCGGGTTTGAAGCGAGCGTCACAGCAGGGGTCATCAGCGCGCTAGGTCGCTCAATGCACACGCAGTCCGGCCGGCTGATCGACAACATCATTCAAACCGATGCAGCGCTGAATCCCGGTAATTCCGGCGGGCCACTGGTCAATTCAGCCGGTGAAGTCGTAGGCGTAAATACGGCGATGATCCGGCCTGCCCAGGGCATCTGCTTCGCCATCGCCAGTAACACCGCGAAATTTGTGGCTGGCTGGCTGATCAAAGACGGAAAAATTCGGCGCAGTTACATCGGGGTCGCCGGTCAGAACGTGCCGATTCACCGGCGGATCGTGCGTTTTTACAGTTTGCCGCTTGAGACGGGCGTGCTCGTTGTTTCACTCGAGAAGAACAGCCCGGCCGAGCGAGCCGGCTTGCGCCAGGGCGATCTGATCGTCGCGTTCAACAGCCAGCCCATCGGCTCCGTGCATCATCTGCACAAGGTTTTGGTCGGAGAACAAATTAACGTGAACGCCAGCCTCACGATCATCCGGCATACGGAGAAATTGGACGTGCCGATTCTGCCCGCGGAATCACGAGCACAAAAGTAGCGCGAGCCTCTGGCTTGCGATTTCCGGCGCAACCGAGACGGTTACGCTACTCTACCCGATGAGAATTCTCGTCATTGGCAGCGGCGGCCGCGAGCACGCGCTTACCTGGAAGCTGCGCCAATCGCCCCATGCGGATCAGATTTTTTGCGCGCCGGGAAACGCCGGGACTGACGACATTGCCGAAAACGTTGCGATTCCCGTAAGCGATTTGATGGAACTCGTTAGGTTCGCGAAAGAAAACCGTATCGATCTGACGGTCGTCGGCCCCGATGATCCTCTTGCCGCCGGAATCGTCGATCTGTTCACCAGCCAGAAATTGCGCGTGTTTGGTCCAGACAAATCGGCAGCGCGGATTGAATCATCGAAAATTTTTGCAAAAGAATTGATGCGCTCGCAGAAGATTCCCACCGCGGACGCAGGCACATTCTCCGACAGCAGTGAAGCGCTCCATTACTGCGATCGCTTGCAATTTCCGATCGTGATCAAGGCGGATGGGCTTGCGCTTGGCAAAGGCGTTGTCATCGCCGCCGACGCTGCCATGGCAAGATCGACAATCGACGACATGATGAATCAAGCCCGTTTCGGCGATGCTGGCCGGCGGATTATCATCGAGGAGTTTTTGCACGGCACGGAATGCTCACTGCATGCCTTGGTCGACGGAAAAAATTATCTTCTGCTGGAATCGGCGCGCGATCACAAGCGGGCATTGGACGGCGATCAGGGGCCGAACACGGGCGGCATGGGCGCTTTCAGCCCCGCCAACAATTGGAACACCAAATCGCAATCGCAGTTCGACGCCGAAATCATGAAACCGTTATTGCGTGGTCTGATTCAGGAAGGCGTCACGTTTCGCGGACTTCTGTATCCAGGCTTGATCGTTGGCAGCAATGGCCCGCGCGTCCTTGAGTTTAATTGCCGATTCGGCGATCCGGAGACGCAGGCGCTCCTGCCGCGAATGAAATCCGACTTGTTGCCACTGTTGGAGGCGACCATTGACGGAAAAATCGAGCAATGCGCGATTGAATGGGACACGCGCGCTGCGGTCACGGTTGTGCTGGCCTCTGGCGGGTACCCTGGCAAATACGAAAGTGGAAAATCAATTTCAGGTCTCGACGAGGCAGCCATGCTCGAAGATGTGCAGATTTTCCACGCTGGAACTAAACGCGATGGCAGCCAAGTAAAGACCGCCGGCGGCCGCGTGCTCGCCGTCACGGCGCTGGGATCCACGCTCAAAAAGGCGCGGGCACGCGCATATGAGGCCGTGTCGCGTATTCATTTCGAGAATTGTCATTACAGGCGCGACATTGCTCTGAATGCTGTTACGGCTAACATGACCGAATTATTGTGATGTCTCGATTGTTGCTGGCCACATTTCTGATATCCGTCCTGTGCGCGAATCTGGCTGGCCAGTCGCCGGCACCGACATCAACGCCGCAGACCGTACCAAAGTCGCCTGCACAGCCAACGCCTTCCCCATCGGCTACGCCTACCTTGGAAGAGCTGGTTGACTCGTTAGGGCCATCCGATCTGCAGACGTTTATCACATTGCTGAAGGCTAATTTTACAGACCCGGACGCGATTACCGACACCGAGTTGAGTCGGGCAACTGTTGAGGGCTTGTTGGTGCGGTTGCCGCGCGGGATTACACTTTTGGCAGGCAAAGAAAACATCGCCACCGCAGTCCCTGGCGCGTTCTACGGCGAGTTAATTAACGGACGCACCGGCTATGTGCGGCTGGGAACATTGAACAACGCCAACCTGCAAGCACTCGATAAGGCTCTGAGCGGTTTCGCTGCAAAAAAGGTGACTGATCTCATTGTGGATCTTCGCGCCAGTTCCGCGACGAATGATTTGTCGTTGGCCACGGAGTTCGCGAAGCGGTTTTGTCCAAAGGGGAAACCCATCTTTACGATGCGCAAACCGACAGGGCATCAAGACCGGGTATTTAGTTCCGATCGTGATCCGGCATTTCGCGGACTGGTAATGGTGCTCGCCGACAACGACACGAGCGGTGCTGCCGAAGCGATTGCGGCTGCATTGCGCTTCTACATCAAGGCACTCGTTATCGGCCAACCAACTGCCGGTCGGGCAGCAGAATACTCAGACTTGCCATTGCCCAATGGCAAGGATCTGCGGCTCGCGGTGGCTGAAATGGTGTCGCCCGAAGGTCGATCACTGTTTCGCGACGGCGTGAAACCAGATTTGCCCGTCGAAATGTCATTGTCAGAGAAGCGACAGATTTTTCAGTCGAACAGCGAAAAGGGAATGGGACCTTTCATTTACGAGGCGGGGCGTCCACACATGAGTGAAGCTGCGTTGTTAGCCGGGACAAATCCCGAGCTAGAAGCCGCTGAAGCAGCACAGCAACGTCGCGGCCGTGCGCCGGAAAAACCGCTGCCTCACGATCCGGTTTTACAACGTGCGCTGGACGTGGTGACTTCGCTGGAGGTTTATCAAAAACGATAAACGGCGCTCACGTTGTTTTGCATTTGTTTATGACGCGTCTGTAGCAGATGCCGTTCGTTTTAGGCGTTGGGTTTACAGTTGACGAGATCCTCCGATTTCCCTCAGAATCAGAGATGTGACGCCGCTCGAGGAACGTATCGAGTATAAGTTTCGCAACTCGCTTTTGTTGGCCGAAGCGCTAACCCACCCGAGCCTCGGACACGAAGCCCAGCGTTATCACTTTGATTATCAGCGTTTGGAGTTTCTCGGCGATGCTGTGCTCCAACTCGTAATCACGGAATATCTCTTCAGCCATTTCCAAGCCGAAGCGGAAGGACAACTCACGAAGTTGCGTTCACGACTCGTTTCTCGCGATGCGCTGAGGACGCACGCTGCTGCTCTCGATCTGGGCCGTTACATCTTGTTGGGACGTGGGGAAGAAGCAAGTGGCGGCCGGGAGCGTACATCCACACTGGCCGACGCATTTGAAGCGCTTATCGGTGCGCTTTACCTGGACGGTGGTCTGGAGGTCGCCAAAAATTTCATTCTGACACAGACGCGCGGCGATCTTGCGAAATTGGCGGAAGAGCCGGTGGATTTTAATCCGAAGGGCGATCTTCAGGAGTTGTTACAAAGCATCTCGCCACGCAGTCCGCTTTACGAACTCGTTTCACAGAGCGGACCTGAACACGAAAAAACTTTTGTCTCAGAAGTTGTTTGGGAAGGAATTGTTCTTGGTGAGGGCACGGGACGGAGCAAGAAACAAGCGGAAACCGCGGCTGCTCTGGAAGCGTTGCAATTAAAGCGCTGGGAGAAAGAGCCGGAAGCGGGCACGTAACTGCTCTGCGAGAATAAGAATCGCTAACCCGTCCCTTTCAGATTCCGGCGCGCCCGGCGGTCGCGCCCTACCGCGAATGCCTGAGTGCGTCGAGAACGTGCCCAGATTTCGACTGCCAACGAAAACGGCGCTTGATCGATTCGATGACAAACTTCTTAGCGCGTTTGATAGCCTGTTCTAACGAGAAGCCCGACGCCAGACCTGCCGTAATTGCCGCCGAATAGGTGCAACCGGTACCGTGTGTTTCGACGCCCCGCACAAACGGCGCCGAAAACTCACTCAATTCGCCTTGGTGAAAAAGTAAATCAATCGCCTTGTCACCGCGAAGATGGCCGCCTTTCAATAGGATCGACGTGTGATATTTCTTTGCTAGAGCTTTTGCAGCACTCGCCATTTGTGTGCGGTTAACAATCGTGGTCTCGAGCAGCAAAGCTGCTTCGTCGAGATTCGGCGTGATAAGTGTCGCAAGGGGAAACAGTTTGTTTTTGTAAGCTTCAACAGCTTTCGATTCGAGGAGATTGTCGCCACTCGTCGCAATCATTACCGGATCGACTACCAAAGGGATGGATCGCGCTGCTTTTTTTTTGCCTTTTTGAATCGTCTGCGCGACAGCGCAAACGATCTCCGCCGAACAGAGCAGACCAGTCTTGATCGCGCCTACTCCGAAATTTGCGAGGAGTACTTCGATTTGCTCGCGAACCATTCGCGCAGTTACCGGTTCAATTCGCGAAACTTTTCGAGGGACTTCCGCCACGATGCAGGTCACAGCGGTTAATCCATAGACGCCGAGAGCGGTAAAAGTTTTCAGGTCGGCCTGAATACCGGCGCCAGCGCTACTGTCGGAACCTGCAATGGTTAAGGCGGTCGGCGTTGATTGAATGCCATGCAGAATTGTTTCGTTCGGATTGGCGCGTCCGCGGCGCGCACGGCGGTCGCGCCCTACCATTTAGGCGCCGTTCCCGTCGCTGCCGATCGCTTCCACAGGGCAGCCTTCCATCGCTTCTTTGCAGAGACCTTCTTCGTCCGGCGTCTCCGGCTGCTTGTAAACGTAGGAGTGGCCGCCATCATCGTTCCGTTTGAAATTCGCTGGGGCCGTTTCCCGGCACAAATCGCAGTCGATGCACTGATCATCGACGTAGAATTTTCCCGGTACGTTCTCTGGGTATTTGTTCGCTGAGTCGGCCATGTTTCCCTGAAGGTGAAATGGAATGTTAGGAAGAAAGGCTCCTAACGCAATAATCTGCCCGTTGATGGGCTCAGGCGCAACCGCAGCGTGCCGCTGGCACGTATCTCCTCAAACGTAAACGCGCTCTCGCATTTAGCGACCTTCCTTTTACCCTGCCCTCATGAAACAAGATGCTGCCAAAAGCCTCCGCGCATTTGCAGCCGAATTGGGCGTCTATGCGGTTCTTGTTACCGGTTATTTCTTTTTAGTTCTCCATGTTCTAGGGAACTGGCTGTACCGGCTCGAAACGCAGCATCGCCTTCTTTATGCATTCGTGGCCGTCTTGCTCATAGCTGGTCAGGCGGTTGTTCTGGATGGGCTAACCACGGTTTTGTTCCGGCTCGTGCGCGGCCGTTCGAAGTAAGTCATGTTTTTCCCAATCTCCAACTCTCACATCAACCCGCTTTACCTGGTTGTTGTTGGTTTTGTTATTGGGATTCTGGGCGGCTTTTTTGGCGTAGGCGGAAGTTTCATTGCAGGTCCGGCGTTGCGCCTGATGGGAGTGGATTGGAACTTCGCTGTCGGAACGGACCTGGCGCACATTGTTGGCAAGTCGATCGTCGCAGCAAGAAAACACCGCACGCTTGGCAACGTCGATCTGAAGCTCGGACTGATCATGGCCGTGGGAACGATCGCCGGCGCCGAAGGTGGCGCACAGTTGATCCAGGCACTCAAGCGTGCAGGCAACGTGAACACCGTCGTCAGTTGGGTCGCCATTGTTGTGTATGTCGGCATCTCCGTTTTCATGCTCTGGGAGAGCCATAAAACATTGAAGTTACACAAGGGCAAATCACGCCGAACCGCAAAGGCTCCGGAATCAAAAGCAGATCACTCCGCATTCGGACCGGTCACAAAAAAGATTCAGGGAATGAAAATTCGGCCGATGATCAATCTGCCCACCTCAGGGATACAAATCTCTCTCTGGATCATACTGTTAGTCGCCGTTGTCGGCGGATTTTTTAGCGGGTTTTTGGGCGGCGGCGCAGGCTACATCCGGATGCCGTCAATGGTTTACGTGCTCGGAGTCCCCACTCACCTCGCCGTGGGAACAGATCTTTTCGAAATCGTGATTTCAGCCAGTTATGGAACGTTCACTCACGCCATCAAAGGCAACGTGGATATTCTGATCGCGCTCGTCATGCACACCGGCGCCGTGATCGGGGCGCAGATCGGCGTGGTCGCCACGCAATATTTCGCGGGTCCGAAGATCCGGCTCGCTTTTGTGCCGCTGCCGTTGATCGGCGCGGCGATCGTTATCTATACGCTCGTGACCGGCCATAAGTTTTAGCCATGAAAATTTTGATTTGCAGTGACGGCACACCCTCAGCGCAAACCGCAATCGATCTCGTGGGAGTGTTCGCCGGTCCGCTCACAGGCGAGATCACCCTTTTGGGAATCGCAGAAAAATCGGAAGATGAGCAGCCTCTGCGCGACGCGCTTCATGTGCAGGAGCAATCGCTGCGGCAACGCGGCGTAACGCCCGACATCGTCGTCCAGTTCGGTGAGCCGGTCTTGCAGATCGTCCAGCAAACTTCGAAAACCAAATACGATCTCGTCGTGATCGGTGCCCGCTGGACGGGCGCGGTGGGACATTACTGGCGATCGAAGAGAACTTACGAAGTCATCAAGGCGATTCAGCCTCCGGTGCTGGTGGCGATCGGCGAACGCAAAGAACTGAAGCGGTTCGTGGTTTGCACAGGCGGAAAAGAATTCATCGAGCAAGCCGTGAAATTCACCGGGCAGCTCGCCGCAGCTGTCGGCGCATCCGTGACTTTGCTACATGTGATGGCTGAGCCGCCCGCGATGTACGCCGACCTCGTACGAATGGAAGAGAATGTTGATCAGTTACTCCAATCAAGCTCCGAGCTCGGGACCAATTTGCGCCGTCAAAAACGGGAACTCGACCGGCTGGGCGTCCCTGCTGAAGTGCATCTCAGGCATGGCATCGTGATCGATCAGGTTTTCGAAGAAGCCCGGAATGGCAATTACGATTTGATTGTAACAGGCACATCGCAGGCGCGCGGCCTGTTTCGACACTACATCATGGGCGATTTAACGCGGGACATTTTGAACCGCTCGAATGTGCCCGTCCTCGTCGCCCGCGCCGGTCCCCCCCAACCAGCTCGAACACTCTGGAAGGCGGTCAGAGGATTGTTTGGCAAGGTCTAGGGACGTAAGTCCGAGATTCTTCGTAGGGCTTCCAGCCTGCTGACCCTGCAGCCAACATAGCTGTGTTACTTTTCGAGGTGCACGCACCGCAACAACCAATGCCGCGCGGATCCAGGGTGCGTCGTTGGCTCGGACATCTGTTTAGGGAATGGACGATCGAAAGCTGGCGACCAATCGCGCCGGCCTTTGCGCGACCAGAGCCATCGCAATGGAGTGATACACAGGTGACACTTGCATGGCTAGGGCACTCCACAGTGCTCATCAATTTTTTCGGTGTCACAATTCTCACGGACCCTGTGCTCTTTCGGCGCGTCGGAATTCGTTTGCCAGGCATCACCATAGGTCCGAAACGCCTGACCGCGCCTGCGCTCAAGTTTCACGACCTGCCGAAAATTGATCTAATCCTTCTGTCGCATGCGCACTTTGATCATTTCGATCTGCGAACACTCCGTTGTTTTGATGAGACCACACATGTGATCACCGCACGCGCCACAAGCGATTTATTGAAGCGAACCCAGTTTTCGCAGATCACCGAACTTGATTGGGGCGAAACCAAAAACTTGAGCGCTGCTGCAGGCGAAATGGTTGTCACCGCATTTCCCGTGAAACATTGGGGCGCGCGCACGCAGTATGACACTCATCGCAGATACAATGGATATTTAATCGAACGAAAAGGGCGCCGGATTATTTTTGCCGGCGACACCGCAATGACCGACAGCTTTGCCGATCTGCGGCGATATGGGCCAATCGACGTCGCGATCGTGCCTATCAGTGCGTACAATCCATGGATCCAGTCGCACAGCACACCTGAGCAGGCAGTTCAGATGGCGAATGCGGCAGGCGCTCGCTTTGTTGTGCCGGTTCACCACCAGACGTTTCGGCTCAGCTTTGAGCCCTTTCGCGAACCGATCGAGCGCTTCGAGGCCGCGCTAAGTAAAACTCCCGAGCGAATTGCGCTGCGGGAAATTGGCGAGACATTCGTGCTGCCTGTAGCCGCGTCTCTGTGAGACGCGTTCGCCCGGCGTCGAAGCGACTTATATACCCCGGTACGCCCCGCATTCTATCGCTTCGCACAGCGAAGCGTCTACAGTGCGCGCTTGTGTGAACTGCCGCTGGATGCAATGTTTCGCCCGCTTCCCGCCGACGTAGCTCAGTTGGTAGAGCAACGGTTTCGTAAACCGTAGGTCACGGGTTCGAATCCCGTCGTCGGCTGTTACAGCAACAGGCCCCACGAAAGCAGCGCGGAGGCATCGCGCCAGATCTTGCTGGAGCTGTCGCCCAGCACAACAGCGATTACATCTTTGCCGGGACGCGTTCCGCTTGCGATCAGGCATTTGCCCGCACCGTCGGTGTAACCAGTCTTCATGCCGTTGCAGTAAGACACCCTTCGTAAAAGTTTGTTTGTGTTTTCAAGCTCGCGCGTGCGCCCATTCGAATAACGGAAGACAAGCTGAGGAAGACAAACAATGGAGCGAATAGTCGGATTGGCGTAAGCAGCGCGCGCAATGAGCGAGAGATCGCGGGCGCTCGAATATTGTCCCGGGATCGGCAAACCATTCGGATTCACAAAGTGCGAATGCACAGCTCCCAGTTGCACTGCGCGTCTATTCATCGTCTGGGCAAATGCCTCGACGCTCCCGGCATTGTCTCGCGCCAGACACCGTGCAACGTCATTGGGACTTTTCACCAACAAGGCCCGTAAAAGATCTATCCGCTGATAAGTCTCTCCCGATTTGATTCCTAACTTCACCGGGTCACACATTGTATCTACCGATTGCACCGTCACCGGCCGATCGAGAAAACCGGTCTCTGCCACAATCAGCGCAGTCAGCAATTTTTGCGTGCTCGCTGCTTGTCGTACCTGATCGGCGTTTTTTTCATACAAGATCCTGCCGCTATTGGCGTCGACGACGATCACTGAAGCCGCGCTGGTCTTCGGTATGCCCTCAGGTGTGAACTCGGTAGGCGCGGCAATTGTGTCCGGCTCTTCTTTCGATTTTGCGCGGGCCCGTTGCGACCGAGCATGGCTCGATTTTGATTTCTTCGCTTTCGGTGCATCGGATTCGGTCTCGTCATCCGAATCTTTTTGCGTTACGGCCTTTGCCTTCCGAACAGGCCCGTTAACACTGCTTGGCCGGACAATATCAGAATCAACGACGTCCTGCGCCCAAGCGCCCAGCGACAAGCTCAGCATGAGTGCGCAAAGAAACCAAATTCGATTGCGCAAAATCATGGACGGGAAATTACGGACAAAACGTTCGTCTGCGCAAGTGCCTGCGTGTATATGCCTCGCCATCCGAGCGTTCGGCAGGCTGCTGTAAGCTCTTATCTCTTACCCCGCTCGATGAGTTCGACCTCGTAGCCTTCGGGCGCGTCAATGAAAGCAATTCTACCGCCGTTCGTGGAATGCGGTCCGTCCGAGAAGGGATGACCTTTTGCCGCGGCGTGTTTGGCGAATTTGTCCAAATCGTCGACTTCAAATGCGAGATGCGTCAGATCGGGGCCGACGACAATCGGGCCGCTCTCGTCGAATTTGCATATTTCAATTTCCACGTCGCTGCCTGGGGCTTTCAGAAAGACGAGTTGTGACCCGCGTCCAGAGGTATGGCGACGAACCTCCTGAAGCCCCAGGACGTCTTTGTAGAACGAAGTCGTCTTTTCCAAGTCGTGTACGCGATAGCGCGTGTGCAGTAATTTCTTGACCATGTTCTATCTTATTGCTTGAGCGGGTCGATTCAAACGGCCCCTCTGGACAAAGCCGTCAAAATGGCTTCATTGCGCTCCTCGCGAAGCGCACCAGGTTCGTAGCCACGGTGACAATGAGAGTCCACGCCGCGCGTTTCTTCGTCATCCCGAGCGAAGTCGAGGGATCCCGCGGCGTTAGGCAAAGGTGACTCCACGGGATTCCTCGACTACGCTTCGCTCCGCTCGGAAAGACGTAATAACCTATGAAAAAAATCGGAATACTTTTTGGACAGGAACAGAGTTTTCCGCCCGCGTTTGTCGATCGGGTGAATCAAAAAACCGGTGGCAAAGACATTGCGGCGGAGTTTGTGAAGATCGACAAAGTAATTCAGGGCGAACCGTGCGGATACGATGTGGTGATCGATCGAATTTCGCAGGACGTGCCGTTTTATCGCGCCTGGCTAAAGAACGCCGCGCTAACCGGCACCGCCGTGGTAAACAATCCGTTTTGGTGGAGCGCGGATGAAAAGTTTTTCAACAACGCGCTATCGACCAAAATCGACGTCGCCGTTCCGCGAACGGTGCTACTTCCATCACATCAGCCGCCGCCAGATACCAACGACAAATCGTTTCGAAATCTCGGCTATCCTCTCGATTGGGAAGGGATTTTTAACTACGTAGGGTGGCCCGCATTTTTCAAACCGTTCGCCGGTGGCGGCTGGAAGAACGTCTATCGATTGCACAATCGCGAGGAATTCTTCCGCGCTTACAACGATACGGGAGAGTTGGTGATGATGCTGCAGGAGGAAGTCAAGTTCGACATGTATTTCCGCTGCTATTCGATTGATCAGCGTCAGGTCCGGATCATGCCGTACGAGCCACGGAACCCGTTTCATTTGCGTTACCGAACAGAGTGGGATGCACCGAAGGAAATTCTGCAAAAAGTCGAGGAGGGCGTTCTGCGATTGAATCAATACCTTGGTTACGACCTTAACACCGTGGAATTCGCCATTCGCGATGGCGTGCCGGTCGCGATCGACTTTTGTAATCCCGCGCCTGACTGCGAAGCGCAGTGGATCGGTGAGCACAACTTCGAGTGGGTAGTGGAAGCAGTCGCCGAAATGGCCATCCGCAAGGCGCGCGAACACGTCCCCGGTCGGGATAATCTAAGCTGGGGCAAGTTCATGCAAGCTGCGGTCACGCGACGTTCGTTGAGCGAACTCGCCTGACGGTTGTCTCGTAGGGCTCGCCACTCCTGTGCGAGCCGCTTCGGCGGGCAGAGGACTGCCCGCCCTACCTGTCAGAAATAATCTGTGTAAATGTACGAAATCTGCGGATGTTTTTTATCCGGCATCATTGATGAAAGACCACACCTTCACTTTGGGAATCGAAGAGGAGTTCGCTATCATCGACCCCGAGACGCGCGAGCTGCGTTCGCATATTCACGAAATTCTCGAGGGCGGAAAGGTCACGCTCAAGGAGCAGATCAAACCGGAGATGCACCAGTCGGTCGTTGAGTTGGGCACCGAAATTTGTGATTCCATTGGTTGTGCGCGCGATCACGTCACTGCGCTGCGCACGAAACTGGCGGAGTTGGCTGGGCGCAGCGGATTAAAAATTGCGTCCATGGGGACGCATCCATTTTCGCACTGGCGCGATCAACTCATCACTGAAGGCGAGCGTTACCAGGAAATCGTCAAGGACATGCAATCGCTGGCGCGCGCGAATCTGATTTTTGGATTGCATGTGCACGTCGGCATTCCCAATCGGGAGACGGCGATCCACGTGATGAATCAAGCGCGCTATTTTCTGCCGCACATATACGCGCTGTCCGTCAATTCACCGTTCTGGGTAGGTCAAAACACGGGGCTGAAAGGTTATCGCCTGAAAGTATTCGAGCGTTTTCCCCGCACCGGCATTCCGGATTCGTTCGAGTCGCTTTCTGAATATGAGGATTACTGCAAGCTACTGGTTAAGACCGGTTGCATCGACAACGCCAAAAAGATCTGGTGGGACATCCGGTTGCATCCGTTCTTCGACACGCTGGAGGTGCGCGTGTGCGATGCGCAATCGCGCGTGGACGACACGCTTGCGATCGCGGCACTTATCCAGGCGGTAATTTCAAAACTCTATAAGCTGTTGCATCAAAACATCACCTTTCGGATTTATCGGCGGCGTCTTCTTGATGAAAACCGCTGGCGCGCCGCGCGCTACGGTATCGAAGGAAAAATGATCGACTTCGGCAAGGAAGCCGAAGTGGACGAACGGAGTCTGTTAAACGAACTGCTCGACTTCGTCTCGACCGAGGTTAAGGAACTCGGCAGCGAGAGAGAAATGGCGCATATCGAGCGAATTATCCGCGAAGGCACCGGCGCGGACCGGCAACTCGCTACGTGGGAACACACACAGGACATGAAAGCCGTTGTCGATCACATCGTCGTGGAGACGTACGAAGGTTTATCATTGCCCCAGGAGCTCGACTGAAATATCGGCTGGCTCAACATGCGTCGAGCGTTTCAGAGCGCCTTGTAATCCACAGAAATCGTCCGGTACACGAGATTGTCGTGTTGCGCTGAGAAATAATACAGCTCGAGCATCGTAGTCCCAACCATCCATTGGTATCCGACCAGTGTTTGGATCACCTCGGTGTCGTGATCGCGAGAACGTGATACTAATTTTCCGGTGCCGTACTTTTCGTCGAAGTATTTCCGAATTTCTCCCATCCGAGTGTTGTAACGTTCGATGGACCAGTCGGGGTATTCGTACTGCAGCTCTATCGCCACGAGCGCTCTCTCTTTGAACGTAAACACCGTGCGTTTGAGTCCGGGATGAATCAGGCCCTCCACGGTCCAGACCTCGCGGTTCTCTTTCTTCTCACGGGAAACTAATTTGGCTTTCGCGCCGTGCAGCACTGCCTCTACGCGAGCCATCGAATCGTTCCAACGAAACCCGAACGGCGGCACCAATTCATCAGCGGCACGTGAGTGTTGCGCGAAAAAAACAAAAACGGTGACCAGGCCAATTAAAAATTGGCGGATCATCAGCTGGTTCGGACGAGTCACGCACATCGAAACACGCCCAGTGGTATCGGTATCGGTTGCCTGCATCTACATTTGCTGAGCGTTTACGTTCCGCTCGCAGAGGCGAGAAATTGCGCGCACAGACGAATTCGGTCAACTCGGGATACGCAGCCAATTAGCAGCGAAGTGTTCGTTGCGGCGATTCAAAATCCGTCGCGACTGGCTCACGAAATTTCTGCAACAGACTGTTTTTTGTTCCCGCGACGAGACGCGCGCTTCATTTTTCCAGTCAAGAAAATTTTTTGGTCGTAATTGAAAATAAAATTCATTTTTTTCTTGTCGCTTTCGCAACGGATTTCTAGTCTCAAGCCCGCTGGCGAGGACGACCACAAAGCGTGTGTGAATAAGTTGTGAACATGTTTGAGAAATTTCCGGCAGCAAGAATGAACAAGACCAAAAGCTTCGCGCCAGAACGATTGATTTCGGGTACGCGACAAGATCGTAGTATGCGCACGCTGCACGAAGGCTCGAGCCGTTTTCCCTCGTATTTACGCCTTTTTGACATTTTTTTTGGACTATTGATCTCCGAATCCTACTCAGGAACAGCTCGATTATTCGCCCGGTGCTGCGGGCGATTTCCGATGCTACAGGCCCATGTGGCGTTTCTGTAACACTGTTAACAACTTCTCTTATGGACAAGAAATGCGCGCAGCTATGGCAGCGATTGTCGGCCGCTCTCAAGCCACAGATTAGCGCGGATAGTTTTAAACGCTGGTTTTCTGCCGTCGAGTTGCTGGAGGCAAAGGACAAATCGATCACGCTCACTGTTCCAAACAACATTTACCAGCTCTGGATCGAAAGTAATTACATGCCGGCATTGCAGAATGCGATCACCGTCACGTTTGGCAGTCCGCGTTTGGTGAAGTTTTGCGGCCCGTCCGCGGCTAGCACGCAAACGTCCGCGGAAGATTCGGCCACGGTCAAAGAAGCGTTGCCTGCGCCTCAAGTTGATGCGCGGCAGGGCACAACTGTTCCGGGACTCAATCCGCGGAACACATTCGAATCGTTCGTGGTCGGCCCGAATAACGAAATCGCGCACGCAGCCAGTCTCGCGGTCGCGCAGGCGCCGGCGCGCACCTACAATCCCCTCTTCGTTTACGGTGGCGTCGGCCTGGGCAAGACCCATCTCATGCAAGCCATCGGCCAATTCGTCTGGGCGAAAAGAAAAAACATGAAGGTGCTCTACGTCTCGAGTGAGCTGTTCATCAACGAGTTCATCGACGCGATCCAGCACAGCAATCTGGTCAAATTCCGCAAGCGTTATCGCCAGGCCGATCTTCTTTTGATCGACGACATCCAATTTCTCGGTGGTAAGGAGCGGTCGCAGGAGGAATTTTTCCACACGTTCAACACGCTCTTTGACGGTCATAAACAAATCGTGCTGTCCAGTGACCGGCCCGCTTCGGAGATCGCGAATCTGGAGCACCGCCTGGTATCGCGGTTTGAATGGGGGCTAACCGCCGAGCTTCAGCCGCCCGCCATCGAAACGCGGCTCGCCATTCTGCGAAAAAAGGCGGACGCCATGCAGATCAAATTGCACGAGGACGTTTTTCAATTCCTCGCCAGCCGTATCCGGACAAACGTCCGTCGTCTGGAGGGCGCGCTCATGCGCGTCGCTTCCTTTGCGTCACTTAGCGGCAGGGAACTGACCAACGAAACGGTGGAGCATTTGCTAAAAGACATTCTGCAGGAAGAAGGCCGGCAATCGATCACCATCGAACAGATTCAGCGGCGCGTAGCCGAGCATTTCGACGTGCGTCTTGCCGATATGACGAGCAAGCGTCGCCCGGCCAGCATCGCTTTTCCAAGACAGGTCGCCATGTATCTGGCCCGCGAACTTACCAAGGCATCCTTGAATGAAATCGGCGACGCGTTTGGCGGGCGGGACCATGGCACTGTGCTTCATGCCTGCAAGCTGGTGAAGAAACGAATAGCTGAGCAGGACAACATTCGGCAGACGATCTCGTACATCGACAGTTCTCTCCAGCGGTAGGAGCCGCAGCGCGTGCAAGCCTACCAACGCCACAGATGAGAGATTGCGGTTGCCGAATAAAATCGAAGGCTTTACATCTTAGGCCTGCTTTCTGGTCACCATGAAATTTAGCGTTGCCAAGGAAAAACTGCTCGAAGCCCTGCAGCAGGTGCAAAACGTGGTGAGCACCCGTACCACGTTGCCCATTTTGTCCAACGTTTTGCTACAAGCTAACGAGTCTGAATTGCATCTGACGACCACCGATTTGGACGTTGGCGTGCGCGGCACTTGCGAAGCGCACGTGGACAAAGCCGGAGCGACGACGCTACCGGCGCGGCGCGTTTTCAACATCATCCGCGAACTGCCGTCGAGCGAGATTCAGATCGATGTCGATGGAAAAAATGCAGCGTCGATTCGTAGCGGCCAAAGCTTCTTTAAGATTCTCGGTCTGCCAGAGGACGAATTTCCGCCGCTCCCTAAATTCGAAGACGCGAAAGTCGTCACGATCCGGCAGAAAGATTTGCGCGACGGTTTGCGCAAGACTTCCTACGCGATTTCCACCGATGAAACCCGTTACGTGCTTAACGGTGTCCTGTTCAGCTTTAAGGACAACAAGGTAACGCTGGTTGCAACCGATGGGCGGCGCCTCGCCATGGCGGAAATTGAATTGGAATTCCCGCGAAGCCACGAATCGGACCTGATTATTCCGACCAAAGCGGTCACGGAATTGCAGCGTCTGCTTACCGATGACGGTGATGTGAAGGTGAGCATGAGCAATGGCCAGATTGCATTCGATCTCAACAAGACGCTGCTCGTCTCCAAATTGATCGAAGGCAATTATCCGAATTACAAGCAAGTGATTCCAGGCGAGGCGAAAGAGCGCGTAAAACTCGAGCGCGAAATGTTTTTAAATTCACTGCGGCGCGTTTCGCTTCTGGCCAGCGACAAATCGCACTCCGTGAAACTGAATTTCAGCAAGAACAATCTCGATATCACCGCGAATACGCCTGAAGTCGGCGAAGCGAAAGAGTCACTGGCCGTGCCCTATAAAGGGCGTGAGCTTTCCATCGCGTTCAATCCGGAGTTTCTAATGGCGCCGTTGCGTGCGCTCACGGAAGACGAAGTGTTTCTCGATCTTATTGACGAGATGAGCCCCGGCGTTGTGAAAATTCAAACCCCATTCCTCTACGTCATAATGCCGATGCGCATCAGCTCCTGAAACGCGCACCGATCCTTAACACACCTCTGCTGTAGTGTGCGCTGTCCTCAGCGCATCCCTTTTACGGACAAGATGAACCCACGCATCCTCCGCTGAGGACAGCGGACCCTACAGCCGTTTGCTCGAATGACGACGCGACTTTTCGAACAGCTTCCGCCTCGCTTCACAAAACCCGCCGATGCGGCATCGCCGATTGAACCATCATCAACTCGGTGACGTTCTCCGGCGTGAGCAAGCCGACCAGCCGTTTCATGCGATCCAGGACGGGCACGGCTGGGCAATCGCACTCCTGCATGATACGAAAGGCCTCCTCGAATCGTGTGCCGGTTGTGATGGTTGGAATGTCGCGCCGCATCACGTCGCCCACACGAAGCGTGGGATCGTTTTTGCGCAAAGCCGAGATGAGATCGTGACGGGTTAATAATCCGGCGACGTTCCCGCTTTCGTCCATGACCGGAAAATCGTGCTGCGAAGTCGCAAGCAATGCGTCCACTGCTTCCTCGAGCGTCGCATCTGCTGCCAGTGTGCGGAACTCGCGCACCATTGCGCTGGAAACCGGAAACCGGCGCGAGACATCTTTCATTTGCGCCAGCGCTGCCTCTTGCGATGCGCCGATATAAACGAATAGCGCAACAAAGATTAACATAAACCAGTTGGGATTGATCAAGCCGATGAAGCCGAACACGAACGCAAATCCCTGTCCAACAGTCGCCGCGACCTGCGTCGCGCGCACATAACTCATCCGCGTGGCGAGCAGCGCGCGTAAAACCCGGCCACCATCCATTGGAAAGGCCGGCAGCAAGTTAAACAGAAGCAACACAACGTTCATTGTGAATAGGAGATCAGGAATGCTGGTCTCGGTGGTTGGCGGATAATCCCACGAACCACCGCCGATGAACGCACCGAGCGCGATCAACGCGGTCACAGCCGGACCTGCTGCCGCGATGACTAATTCCTGCACCGGTTCGTCCGGAATACGTTCCAACCGCGCTACACCGCCGATGGGCAAGAGCGTGATGTCAGGCGTGTTAATTCCGAAAGCTTTCCCCGCCAAAGCGTGCCCGAACTCGTGCAACACTACGCATGTAAACAACAACAGAATGAACAAGACTCCGCCGACCGCTGCGGACGAGCCGCCCTGCGTATAATAGGCAAATGCGATCCACGCGATCAGGAGCAAAAACGTGATGTGAATCCGCAATTGGATCCCCGCAACACGAAGGATTGGAATCGACCAGCCCATGCGAAATAGTGTCCTCTCTGATTAAATCGCGCGCTAGCGCTGTTTCACAGTTCAATTAACTCCATGCAGCTTTTTGACGTTGCAATCGTCGGCGGCGGACCCGCCGGATCGAGCTGCGCCGCGTTTTGCGCGATGGCCGGTTTGCGAGCTCTCATACTCGAACGCGAAAAATTCCCGCGCGAGAAAGTGTGCGGCGACTGTTTGAATCCGTCGTGCTGGCCCGTCCTGGAGCGGCTGCAGCTCACGGAGCGAGTGCGGGATTTGCCGCATTCAAAACTATCCTCGGTCGAGTTCATCTCGATCAATGGGCGTGGAGTAACTGTTGATCTTCCATCGGGCGCCGATGGTGAGATTTCGGTCAAACGCAGCCTCTTTGACGATCTGCTTTTAAGACGAGCTCGCGAACTTGGCGCGAACGTCCACGAAAAAACGACTGTGACGGAGTTAAGCAGAAACGACCACTGGAACATTGAAACTGCTTCCGGCGATTCTTTTCAGGCTCGGATTTTAATCGGTGCTGATGGACGCAACTCTACGGTAGCGCATTTGTGCAATTTGTTGCCGCGTCCTGCGCGCGAACGTGTGGCGTTACAGGCGCACATCCCGCTGCCGCGAGATTTTGGAAACCGCATCGTTCTACAATTTCTGCACGAAGGTTATTCCGGCCAGGCTTCAGTAAATGAGACTCAGTTGAATCTCTGCCTCGTCGGCACACCACCTACAATTTCCACGCTACGCAAATGGGCAGAGCGCGAATTTGATCTTCCTGCGAATCAACCCTGGCGTACGATCACGCCGCTGACGCGTTCGCCGGTTCCATCCGCTCATGAAAATCTGTTTTTCATCGGTGACGCAGCTCGTGTGGTCGAGCCGTTCACGGGTGAAGGAATTTATTACGCGCTGCAGTCGGGCGAACTGGCCGCAAACGCGGCCGCGAAAATTCTTCGGGGCAATGATCGGAACTCGATATTGCGTGAATTCAGTCGCGCTCATGCCGAAATGTATCGCGGACGTTTATGGATCAATCGCCTCGCGCGCGCGGCAGTCTTGCGACCACAACTCGGCTCGCTGTTCGTTCATGCCGCGCGAATCCGTCCCGAAATCATAAAGTTTCTGACCGGGAAGATCGTCGAAAAACTGTAGGGGAAGCTGTCAGCTTCCCCCACAGAGAGAGCGTAATGCCTTCATCCGAAAGAGGCTTGCCTCGCCGCTTTCACCGTGTTCGCCATCAACATCGCGATCGTCATTGGCCCAACGCCCCCCGGCACGGGTGTAATCGCCTTCGCCTTTTTTGACACTTCGCCAAAAGCAACGTCGCCCACTAGCCGGTAGCCGCGCTCGCTCGCCGCGTCTTCGACTCGATTAATTCCGACGTCAACAACCACCGCGCCTTCGCGAATGTGATCGGCTTTCAGAAATTCTGCTCGTCCAATCGCCGCAACCACAACGTCAGCCGAACGCGTAATCTGCGCGAGATTTTTGCTGCGCGAATGCACAACGGTCACCGTCGCATTTCCGTTTTTGTTTTTCTGCATGAGCAGTAGTGCCAAAGGTTTACCAACAATCATGCTGCGCCCGAGGACCACAACATGAGCGCCGCTAATCTCGATATCGCTTTCCAGAAGCAAACGTTGCACGCCGAGCGGTGTGCAGGGCACAAACCCGCTCGCGTCTTCGAGCACGAGCTTCGCGACATTTTCCGGGTGAAATCCGTCCACGTCCTTTCGCGGGTCCAGCGCGCGCACGATTGCCGCTTCGTCGATATGTTCGGGCGGCGGCGACTGAACAAGAATGCCGTGAACAGTCGAATCACGATTCAATTCTTCGACGCGCGCCAGCAATTCAGCCTGTGTGGTTGATTTGGGCAGCTCCAGTTTCACGGAATGCAGGCCAAGCTCGCGGCACATTTTATCTTTCGACCGCACGTAAGCGCGCGAAGCTGGATTATCTCCGACGAGAACCACAGCAAGGCCGGGCGTCACTCTTCGTGCCTTCAATTCTCCGATATCACTGCGAAGATCACCGTAAACTTTTTCCGCGACAACGCGGCCATCGATAAGTTTTGCCATGGTTTGTTCTTGTCATTCCAAGCCTAGTCGAGGAATTCCGTTGCAAAACCAAAAGCTGAATTCACGGATCCTTCGACTTCGCTTCGCTGCGCTCAGGATGACGAAGACTCAACGCATTTCAACCAGCGACATCATCGCGTCCTGTACGCGGAGGCGTTCGGCCTCGAATTCATCTGGTGTAGTCGTCGGGTTGACGGGAAGCGGTCGGCTGATCAGCACGCGGACTTTGGAAAATGGTTGCGGGATAATGAAGCGATCCCAGCTTCCCAAGCGCCAGCAGCGCGAATATTCCAGATTCATTGGCAACACCGACGCTCCTGATTTCTGCGCGAGAAAAACGATTCCGGGACCCAGTTCGTAAACCGGGCCACGCGGACCATCAGGCGTAATGACCACGTCGCGTCCTGAAGCGAGCTTTTCAGTAAGCTGAAGAATTGCGCTCGCGCCAAGACGCGAGCTGGAGCCGCGAATGACCTCGTACCCAAAACGGTGAATGGCATCCGTCAGCAGATCGCCATCGCGGCTGGCGCTGATCAGCGCCGCTCCGGGACGATTTGGAAAAAAGCGTCGCAAAACCAAGGGGAAAATTAGCAACCGATTATGCCAGAGCGAGCCGATGTAATTTTCCGTCACCGGTTTCCCGAAGATGCCCGCGTGATCGTCAATTTCGTAACGCAGCGTCCGCTCCCAGACCCGCAACAAACGAACTCCAAATGCGATCAACCATCGCGCAAGCCTGCCTTCGATCTTCAATTTTCTTTGCGCGACGTTTTCGCCGACTCCTTTTCAGCCCAGCGATATGCACTCGGACTCGGCAATCCAATTTGGTCGAGGATGCGCCAAACCACTGTGTCAACGACGGCGGTTAGGGAATTGGGACGACTATAAAACGAGGGGACCGCTGGCAGAACAATCGCGCCAGCTTCAAGCAAAGTCACGATATTGCGGGCGTGAATCAAGTTCCACGGGGTTTCTCTGGGCACGAGAATTAGTTTCCGTCGTTCCTTCAAGAAGACATCGGCCGCCCGTAAGAGGACACTGTCGCTGGAACCGGAAGCGATTCGCCCCAGCGTCGCCATCGAACAAGGGACGATCACCATCGCGTCGAAACGCGCGGAGCCGCTCACAAACGGCACGTTCATATCACCTTCGGGATGGTGCGAAACTTCCGCAGGAATTTTCAAATCATCCAGCTCCTGCTTTGCAACCTCTCTCGCGTAAGCGCTCATAACGAGATGCACCTCGTGCGTCGCGCAATCGATTTGCTCGAGCAAGCGTTGCAGATAGATCGATCCGCTTGCACCAGTGGCGGCGATCACCAGTTTCATATCGATTGTCTCATTCCGAGCAGAGCGAAACGTCGTTCATTTTGAAGTAGCGCGACCATCTTGGTTGCGCCTCTAGAAAATGGCAAGTCCGGGACACTGATTCGTCCGGCAGCGAACCAAGACGCTTGCGCTAGGTTTCTTTTTCAACGAAGCGTTTCGATTCGATGGGCAAACATACGCTGACGGGAAACATTAAATTGCACCGCGCGTTTCGGTCCAGAATTCTCGGGAACCGGCGCGATATCTGGGTGTATCTGCCGCCGGGCTACCGCCGATTTTCACGAACACGTTATCCCGTCTTGTATTTGCACGACGGACAGAACGTTTTCGACGCAGCGACTTCTTTTGGCGGCGTGGAATGGGGCGTCGACGAGACCGCCGAACGCCTCATCCGCACTAGAATTATCGAGCCCGTCATTGTCGTTGCAGTCGCAAACATCGGCGAAGACCGCGTCCATGAGTACACGCCCACGCCAGGAGTAATCGAAGTAAAGGGAAGAAGGAAAAAACGCAGCCGCGGTATAGCGCGGCTCTACGGAAATTTTCTCATGGAAGAACTCAAACCTTACATCGATCGGAAATATCGGACCAAGCCTGACCCGGAATTCACCGGTCTCGGCGGATCCTCCCTGGGCGGACTTGTGACACTGGCGATTGGAATTTTAAACCCGAACGCATTCCGCCGGCTCATGGTGATGTCACCATCTATCTGGTGGGATGACTTCGCGATTTACCGCCTCGTCGATTCTATCAAGCGAAAGCCACCGCTGAAAATTTGGGTCGATACCGGCACAGCCGAGCCGGGCTGGGAACAAACTCGCGAACTATGCAAGCGACTAGTCGAGAAGGGCTGGAAACCGGGCAAGGACCTTCTATACATGGAAGCCGATCACGGCGATCACAGCGAAGCAGCCTGGGCAGCGAGGGTCGAACCGGCGCTAAGCTTTTTGTTTCCTGCGCGGAAATGATTTTTTTGTCGCTGTCATTCCGAGGGAAGTCGAGGAATCCCGCAGCGAAACTGAGACGTAATTAAACGGGGTCCTTCGACTTCGCTCCGATTCACTCAGGATGACGTTCGGGACTTACGGCAGCGTCGCCGGGGGATTCGGAGGCAAGGGTTCGGGTGGAGGTACAGGCGGCGGAGTTGGCCTGGGCGGAGACGGATTTTCTGGCATGGAACTCTTAGTAAAGAATCGTTTACTGCAGCGGTTCGCCGTAAACCTGATAAACGCGAACAACGCCGCCTACGAAATCCCAGTCCTTTTGATATGAAAAGGCGCGATCGTGTGAAGACCAGGTAAGCTCGCGCGGCAAGTCTGAATGATTTGGATCGTATACGAGATAGCGATCAACCCCGGGATTCGGCGACGAAGATTTCAGCTTATAAATCAAAACCGAGTGATTGATGGTGAACCGGGGATAAGTTGTAAGAAATGCGACGAATAACTCGCCGCGCGCCAACACCGCATTTAACCGGGCGTGAGTCTTTTCCTGGTAGCCGGGACCGTCTTGAAACATCATCCGCGCATTGCCGATTCGAAAGTAACTCGGCCAACCATGCCCGATGTTTAATTGCACGAGTTCGCGACGGGCCTTGCTCATTTCCTTCAGGTCTTTGTATCCGGGAAAAACAATTCGTTGATTTTCCGGCAGCGGCTCCGCCCACGCCGCGTGGCGTGTGAGATCGCGAACGCGAGCGGCCAGCGATGCATCATCCAAGGGAGCACTTCGCGGCTCGAATCGCGCAAATTTTTTGAATTGGGCGGCCGTCCGGGACATTACAAAGCAGTGCCGATTATACGCGTCTTTCTTCGTCGCCGATGATTTTCGCAAAGAAGCGTGTCCCTCGTGATACTCAAACACCGTTTGATTAGCGAAAGCGAACGTGTCGCGATCAAAACGAAATTCCGTCGGGGCGGCGTCGGCGCGCGCGAATGCGACTGCGGCAAAAGCACCGAGCCACCAAACCCCTACCGATTTGCCCCAGGTCCCCAACATCACATCAAACGCGAACCGGGACTGTAACGGTTTTTCCTTCCGAAAACACACCCAGACGGCGAAATTTCTGATATCGCTTCTCTAACAATTCCGCGACCGGTATCTGAGACACTCGGTCCAAGCTCCGTCGCAGCGCTTCCCCAAGATTCGCCGCAGCTGAAGCATAATCGCGGTGCGCGCCGCCTGCCGGTTCGGCAATGATTTCGTCAACCACCTCGAGTTTCAAAAGATTTTGTGCCGTCAATTTGAGCGCCTCAGCGGCTTCAGCAGCGTGTCGCCGGTCTCTCCACAAAATTGCGGAGCACGCTTCCGGACTAATGACTGAGTAGTAAGCGTTCTCGAAAATCAAAACGTGATCCGCGACCCCGATGCCGAGCGCGCCTCCCGAGCCGCCCTCACCAATCACTGCGGCAATGACCGGCACGCGCAGCTTCATCATCTCACGAAGGTTCACAGCGATTGCCTCAGAAATGTGGCGCTCCTCCGATCCGACACCTGGAAAAGCGCCTGGCGTATCGATGAGGGAAATCACTGGCATCCCAAATTTTTCGCCGAGACGCATCAAGCGCAACGCCTTGCGATAGCCCTCCGGATGAGCGCACCCGAAATTGCGCATCACGTTCTCCTTGGTATTGCGCCCCTTTTGGTGAGTGATAACAATGCAACGCTGGCTGCCGAGCATCGCCATTCCGCATGGCATTGCGCGATCGTCGGCAAAACGGCGGTCGCCGTGTAATTCAACCCAGTTCGTAAAACAGCGTTGAATGTAATCGAGAGCGAAGGGCCTTTGAGTGTGCCGGGCGATTTGGACCCGCTGCCAGGCCGTCAAATTGCCGTAAACATGACGGCGCGTTTCCCGAAGCTTTGCCTCAAGTTCTTTCACCGCCGAACCGAGATCGACGTCGTGCTTTGTGGAATGACTTTTTAAATCCTGCAGACGTCGTTCCAATTCAAAGATCGGCTTTTCAAAATCGAGCGGTTGCCATTCCATGGGTGTTAAAGCGTTGAACCGTTAAAGTGGGATCCGTTCTTTGTCATTCTGAGCGAAGCGAAGAATCTCTGATTATTCGACGGGGTTGACCTGCTGCAAGCCGATATCAGAGATGTTTCGCTCCGCTCAACATGACAAATCAGGAAAACGTTCAACGCTTCAACCAGCTTAGTCAGTAATCGTCACAGAGGTGCTTTTATTTACAAGCGTGCTCAGCTCCTCGAGATCAACCGCAGCGAGACCGAGACCGGTCGGCGGGGGCGGTTGGTCGAGATTGGGATGCGTTGCATCCGGCACGGCGTACAGCGTATAAGCTGGTGCGCCGGCCAGCCTGATCCATTTTGTGCTGGCCAGGTACTCCTTGCTGCCTAGCCCAACGCGTTTGCCACCTTTCCAAGCCATCGTTTCAGCAACTTTCGCCATAATTTTGGCCGGCTGTTTCTGCGGCAGCTTTGCCTCGCGCACGTGATATTGCTTGAAAAACGCGCCGTGGTTCAACAGCACAATCAGTTTCGCTTTGCGCTGAATCACCATGGAGAAATCGGGATGTGAGATCAGCACCTTGTCGCCAATCCGCAGCATGGTGCCGCTCATATTATTCATGCGCATGATCATCTCCGGTGTCGTCTTCAGCTTGCGCGCAATCTTCGCCAGCACGTCCCCGGGTTTCACAATGTATTCGGTCTTTTCCGGAGATGGACGACGCGACAGCAAAATTGTGGTGTTCACTTCCCCAAGGATATCCCGGGCTTCATCGAGGTGCTTCCCGGCGGGATATTTTTGGATGACAGCGACAAGCGCATCACGCGCTTCGGGGAGTTTTCCATCCTGACGAAGTTTAACCGCCGCCTCAAATTCCGGCAGGCTGACGTCCACTGCGGGCGGCGGAGTGACTTCTCCGCGCTGCTCCTTTTTCACTTCGATTTCTTCTTTGACAAAGGTGTTGTAACCGAACCACGCAGCCCCGCCAAAGATCGCCAGCGCCAAAAGTAGGACGAAAAGCCATTTCATGACTTGGATGAAGTTAAAGCGTCGAACCGTTGAACCGTTGAAGCGTCAAGTCACCGCGTCATGTTTCTCGCTTTAACGCTTCAACGCTTAACGGTTCTGCGCTTTAGCCCTGTTCGGCTTCGCTTCCAGGAAAGAACCGGTGCCAAAGGCGTCCAATGGTAGGCTCCTCCCGGTTTGTCCAGGTAAAGTGGCAATCCTGACAGTAAAATTCTTTCGGTATAATTTTCAGCGCGCAAAGCACGCCGACCAGAGCTGGCGTCAAAAATTTCCGCGTCATCTGCGGGTACTCGATATTTGAAGAGTTGCATTGTGGGCAGCGAATCAACGCGGCGGAGATGTCTGGATCAGTCGATTCCCATTCGATCATGAGACTTTGTGCCTTTTCGAAATCATTATCCTCCACCATGACTTTGGCGTTCGCCTGCGGTTTGGACATGAAGCCGAACTGCTGCATCGGCGCCTCATTGTGAACGTCGGTCTTAATCCCTGAATCCTGAAAACGCCGTTTAAGCTCACGCGCTTTGGCGGGCTCATTAAACGTGGCAATGGTCACCATAAAATCTCCTTCACGCGCTGCAGCACATCGTCTTGATCAAACATCAAATCGCCGTGGAGCGCAAGATTTTGACATCGGCGGGATTTGCCGGTGTTCCGCTGAAGACAGCGGACGCACAGCGCTTAACGAGCAGGCGGAGGAAACCATTGGTAGAGCATTAGGTAAACGAGAACTCCGGTAACAGACACGTAGAGCCAGATCGGGATCGTCCAACGCGCGATCCGCTTGTGCCGGTCCCATCTGCGACGAAAAACCGGAACAAGCGTCAAAATGACCAAAGGCAGCGTCACAAACGCCAGCAGAACGTGCGAGGCAAGGATCGGAAAGTAGACCCCGGCAATCCAGCCCGTATATCCGGAAGATTTCTCGCCAATGCGCGCGTGATAAGTGATGTAGCCAACCAGAAAACAAACAGACGAAAGAAGGGCTGTGATCATGCACACCATGTGACGGCGCCATGCGCCGCGACGGATGAAGTACCAACCCGTGGAAATAAAAATGGTGCTCACGAGATTAAACGTGGCATTGAGGGCGGGCAGGTCGGAGGTTGAAATCACGTTGAAGCGGCTGAACCGTTAAGCCGTTAAGTTGGTCTATCCCTCCGACGGTTCAACGGTTTAACGGTTCATGCCAGTCGCTTTAGAACAACCTCGGGTTCATCTTCCCGCGCAAACGCCACGATTGCGCCGGACGCGCCGCGTTGTTGCAATTGCAATTCGTCTAGCAATTCTCGCCGCCATCGTTGCGATCTTCGCCGGCGGTTATTATCTGGCGCGACGGGGATTTGGCCGTGAATGGCGGTACCGCGTCGTGGAAGAACTACACAAGCGCGGCGTCGAAGCACAGATCGGACGGCTAACGCTGGACCCGTTCCGGGGTCTGGTTGCGAAAAACGTAAGAATTTTCGATTATAGAAACCGCGAAAACACGTTGGCCCGGATCAGCGAAGTCTCTCTCGATATTAATTATGCAGCGCTCATCCATCACGAACCGTTTCTCAACGCGCTGGATGTGCGCGACGCGCAGATCACATTTCCAATCAAGACCGCTGAAGGAAAATCCAGTCGCGCGCAACTGACTAACCTCCGTGCGCACATTTATTTTCCACCGGAACAGATTTACGTCAGTCAGGCCGAAGGAACTTTTTGTGGGATTCGACTGTCAGCGAGAGGACAATTAATCAAACGCGCCGATTACCAGCCATCGGCATCAATTACACCGGAAGAATGGCAAAAGCGATTGTCACTTGCCCAGCGTATAGTGACCGAACTGCAAAAGTTCAGTTTCCCCGCAGGACCTCCTTCTTTGCAATTGAAGTTCAGCGGCGACATGGCAGAGCTCGAAAACGCCCGGATCGAGGCGACTCTGCGCGGCGACCGGCTGCATCGAGGTACCTACGAAATTTATTATCTGTCCGCCGCGGCCGAATGGAACAACCAGAGATTGGATATCGCGCATTGTGAATGGAGCGACGCGAAAGGCGCCTTCGCCGGTCGCGGCGATTGGAGTCGAGAAACCAACATCGCCAAATTTCAGATTCACAGCACCCTGAATTTGAAAGGATTTCTCGACGCCTTCGGCGTTGGTGAATCGCTGAAAGACTTAGAATTTCATTCACCTCCTCTGCTCGAGATCACCGGCTCGATAAACCTGGCCGAGCAATTCCAACCGGACATCATCGGACATGCTGCTTTTGCACAGTTCACGTACAAGAAGGTGCCCTTTTCCGAGCTCAGCGCGGATTTTTCATGGGACGGTGAGCGCACTTTCGTTCGCGAGCTGCGCGTGCGTCATCAGACCGGACAACTCAGAGCGGATCTCTTCGATGCACCCAACGATTTCCGGCTAAACCTTGAGAGCACGATATCGCCAGAGGCAGTGCGCCCGATCGTTCCTGCCGAGGCAAGCGGGTTTCTGCGGGAATGGCAGTGGCAACGTTCGCCTGCAATTCGGATGGCAATTCGCGGCACAGAACGGAATCCGGAAAATTGGCAGGGCGACGGCACCGTTGATCTGGGGCGTACCCGGTTCCGCGGAATCTGGATGAATGGAGCCAATGCCCGCATTCATTTCGGCGATGGAGCAGTCACTTACGACGATATTCAGGTCACGCGCGAAGAAGGCACCGGTTCCGGCAGTTTCACGTACGACTTTAAAAAGCACGAGGTGCGGATCTCGAATATCCGCAGTTCTTTGTATCCGGCAGAGGTAATTTTCTGGATCGATCCGAAGACTTCGAAAACTGTCGCACCTTACAAATTCCGGCATCCCCCGAATGTTGTCGCTAATGGCGTTTACCAGTTCCGCGGCGGCAAGAACACGCGCCTGGAGATAAAGGTCGATGCTGCAAGCGGAATGGACTATGCCTTTCTTGGCAAAACCTTGCCGTTCGATCGTGTCTCGGCGCGATTGCTTTTCACGAACGATCGCTTGCAAATTAGCGATGTTCGCGCGGATCTCCTTGCCGGCACGCTGCGCGGGAATGCTGACATCTCACTGGCACGAAACGATCCGCATTACCGCGCCACGCTATCCATAAGCGACATCAATTTCCCGCGCCTGACTGACTTGTACTTCAACTACAAGACTGCGCAGGGACTGTTACAGACCACATATGAGTTTAACGGCATGGGCAGTGACTGGCGAACGATGCGAGGCAAAGGGAAAGTTGAGGTAAGCAACGGCGACGTTTTCGCTATACCGATTTTTGGGCCGCTGTCCGGAATTTTAAATCACATCGTGCCCGGCAGCGGATACAGCGTCGCTCACAAAGCAAACGCCGGATTCACTGTCGGAAACGGCGTTATTCACACCGAGGATTTCGAGGCCGGTGGCTCTCTCTTCAGTATGCTCGGCAACGGCGACATTCATTTTCTCGACGACAAACTCGACTTCAATCTGCGGCTGGATATGAAAGGGCCCGGCATAGTACTCCTGCCGATGTATAAACTTTTCGAATACGCCGGCGAAGGGAGTCTCAAGAAACCCGATTGGCACCCGAAGCGGTTCTAAAAACAATAGTGACAAAAAAAGAAACGGGGAAACGGCGAACTGGCGAAGCGGCGTCCTCCCCGATTCGCCGATTCGCCGACCCGACATCTCAACCTCTCCTCGGCGCGCACATGTCCATCCGTGGCGGGGCTGAGCATGGCTATCGAGCGCGCGCGATCGATAAGCTGCACGGCGATGCAGGTGTTTGTGAAAAATAACATGCAGTGGTTTGCCAGACCGCTGACCCGCGAGGAAATCTGTGCTTTTCTCAATCACGTTCAACGCGGTGAATTGTTGTCGGTGTTCGGGCACGCCAATTACCTGATCAACCTCGCTGCGACCAATCCGCAGTTTCACGCCAATTCCATTCGAGCGCTCGCCGAAGAACTGGTCCGGGCAGATCAACTTGAACTCCCGTTTTTGGTCTTGCATCCGGGTGCGCACCTCGGCGCGGGCGAAGAAGCAGGTTTGAAAAAGATTGTCGATTCAGTCGACGAGGTGTTTCGGAAGATTCCAAAAGTGAAAACGAAAATCGCGCTCGAGATCACGGCCGGCCAGGGTTCGTGCATCGGTCATCGATTCGAACATCTCGCGCACATCATCGCAAACGTGCGCGAGCCGGATCGTTTGCGCGTGTGCCTCGACACTGCGCATCTGTTCGCCGCGGGTTACGAGATCAACAGCGAACCAGGAGTGAGGCAAACATTTCGTGAATTCGATCGCGTCATCGGTCGCAATTGTCTCGTTGCCATTCACGTAAACGATTCGAAAACACACCGCGGTTCGCGAGTAGATCGACACGAGCATATTGGCAAAGGCCGGATCGGTCTGGACGCATTCCGCTTCATCATGCGAAGTCCGCGCTTCAGCAAAATCCCGAAAGTGCTGGAAACGCCGAAAGGGAAAGACCTCGCGGAGGACGTGACGAACCTAAAGACGCTGCAACGATTGGCGCAAGCGCGGCAGTCTTAGGCAAGTGGTGATTCTGAGAGAAGCGAAACGGAGTCGAAGAATCTCGCCGCGCTGCCTGAGAGTAATTCCTCCGGGTCCCTCGACTTAGCTCGGGATGACGGCGCTGAGCTATTTGATCAGCCGGATCGTAAACGGATACTGATAAAACTTTCCTTCGCTGGCCTTCACCGATGCGATGATGACCAGCACGGTGTTCGCCACCCAGAGCGCTATCAAGATTGGGATTCCGATCAGGAAGATGCAGAGAATCGCGGCGATCGCGTCGTAAATCAGCATCGAGATCTGGAAATTCAACGATTCCTTTCCGTGCGCGTCAATCTCAGGTGAATCGCCGCGTTTTAACAGCCAGACGGCAAGCGGGCCAAGAATGTGACCCAGAAAGTGAAAGAACAATCCAAGCAATGCGCTTGCGTGGCACAAGACGCACCACGTTCGAACATTAGAAGAAGTGGATAGAGTCGGCGGCGGTTGTGGATCCATATGCAACCTTTCGCTCAAGGACCGGCTGCTCGCCAGTAGAAGAGGCAGAAAAAGATATGCGCTACTCTGATTTCACCCGTTCGATGTGCGCGCCGAGTTCCTGCAGTTTTTCGTCAAGATGTTCGTAGCCGCGGTCGATGTGATACACGCGGCTGACTTCCGTGACACCATCTGCTTTTAGTCCAGCTAACACTAGCGCTGCAGACGCGCGCAGATCACTTGCCATCACGGGTGCGCCGAGAAGACTATCTACTCCTTCAATCATCGCGGTGGCGCCCTCCAACTGGACCTTCGCTCCCATGCGTTTTAGCTCTGCCACGTGCATATACCGCTGCGGAAAAATGTTTTCAGTAACTGAACTCGTTCCTCTGTTCGTCGAAAGTAACGCGCACATTTGCGCCTGCATATCGGTTGGGAAACCAGGATACGGTTCCGTAACGATTTCCAACGCGCTGGCATCGCCGTTGGGCAGGACGGAAATGGAATCTCCTCTGATATCCACGGCGTAACCGCACTTAGCGAGCGCATCGGTGACCGCACGCACGTGTTCGGGTTCCACGCGTTTCACCGTTACTCCGTCTCCGGCGATTGCGCCGGCTACCAGAAACGTGCCTGCTTCAATTCGGTCCGGAATCACGCGGTGCTCCGCGCCGTGCAACTCAGGCACGCCCTCGACGACAATCCGGTCCGTGCCCGCCCCTTCGATCTTCGCGCCCATTTTGTTGAGGAAACTTGCCAAGTCCACAACCTCGGGTTCGCATGCTGCTCCTTCGATGATAGTAACCCCGTCGGCCAGGACAGCTGCCATCATCACGTTGTCTGTACCGAGCACAGTCGGACCGAATTTCCCCGTCATGTCGATTTGTGCCGCGTGCAGTTTAGGCGCAAAAACCTTGATATCACCGCCTTCGACGCGCACCGCTGAGCCGAGAGCTTCAAAGCCTTTCAGATGCAGGTCAATCGGCCGATCGCCAATGACACAGCCGCCGGGCAACGCGACGCTGGCTTCCTTGCACCTACCCAGCAATGGTCCCAAAACACAAACGGAGGCGCGCATTTTCCGGACGACATCGTAGGGCGCAACAGAGTGGATCTTCCCGGCAGTCACAGTCACCGTGCCGCTCGCGCGTTCCACCTGCGCACCGAGGTGAGCGAGAATTTGCAGCATATAATTCGTGTCGCTCAGGTCGGGGACGCCATGAACGATGCATGGTTCCCGCGTCAGCAATGTCGCCGAGAGAATCGGTAGCGAGGAGTTTTTTGAACCGCTGACCTTAATGGAACCGGAAAGGCGGCGGCCGCCGTGAACAAGAATTTTATCCATACCTCGCGAACAGGAAACGTATCACACCCGAGTAATCTTTTTCCGTCGAAATGTCGCGATAATTTTTCTCAGCCAGCGCTGCCACAAGCGCTTCGCTTTGGCCGATCCCGATCTCCATCGCCAGCATTCCCTCCGCCCGAAGCCACGACGGCGCCTGCGCAATTAATTGCCGCACCAGCTCGTCCCCGCGCGCGCCTGCGAAAAGCGCCACTTCGGGATCGTGTAGCACTTCGCGAGAAAGATTCCGTCGGTCCTCGGTCGAAACGTACGGAAGGTTCGCGACGATCAGATCGACGTCTGGTTGCACACTTTCAAGCAAGTTGCTTCGCAGGAAACGGACACGATCAGCCAGGTCGAGTCGCTCAGCATTTTCGCGGGCGAGCATGAGAGCGTCTTCGGAAATATCGGCCGCGACGACCTCGGCCTTTGGAAATTCCGCAGCCAGAGTGAGCGCAATGACGCCGCTGCCAGTTCCAACATCGACCACACGTGAGTATGAAATTTCAGATTTGAGATGTGAAATCAGCAACTCGACAAGCTGCTCGGTTTCCGGTCGCGGTACCAGTGCGCGTTTGTCGCAGCGAAAACTGCGACCGCAGAATTCCACTGTGCCGAGCAGGTGTTGCAGTGGTTCGCCTAAGCCGCGGCGCTTCACCAATTCGCGCAACGGCGCAAGCTCCGATTCCCGCAATCGGCGCTCGAAGTCCAGATATAATTCCATTCGTTTCCGGACCAGTACGTGTCGCCAGCAGGTGCTCCGCGTTCAAACGTGGACTGTCGATGTTGCGCTTCTGGAAATAGGCCGTTGTTGATTGCAAGACCTCGAGCACAGTCATGTGGCAACTTAGGCGCAGATCCGGCGCCGTACGCAGCCGCTTTGCATACCGTCAAATTTTACAGCTACGCCATCGCGCGGCTGATGGCCCAGGCAACTTCTTTGCCCGTGACGAAGCCGTGTGCATCGCGGCCGCTTGGATCCACGATGTATTTGCTGCCTTCCAGATTGTGGAAACGACCGGACTGCCAGCTGTAGGTGCCCCCCACCGCGAGCAGCCGATCAACACCCTGCACCACTTCGCCGGATTCCATTTTCTGTGCACCGTTTCGGCCGAGGCCGCCAAACCTATCGTTCGCGTCGCCAAAAGCCGATGCAACCGTGCCGGACAATCGCGAAGCAACGGGATATGCGATCCCAACGGCACGATCGTTCGGCGTATAAGTGAGAACGATCGGACCTTTGATGCGATGGTTATCCACCACGCTGCGAAAGAATCCGTTCATCGATTTCGAGAATCCGTTGTGCGAAAAAGCCGCCTGCAAAAGCGACATGCTTTGTAATTTATCTGTCGTAGATGTCGCTGCGGCCGCCGTCACGAGGCGACAGCCAAAGCTGTGGCCCACCAGATGGATCCGCTGCACGTGGTCGGTCAGTCGATCAAGCAGCGGCGCCACACCTACCTGGCCGACTGTTCCAGCGCGCTTTTTCATTTCGTAGTAAGCCAAATAATTCAGGAACCGAATCGCGCCAGATTTGATTCCGGAAAAAATATCGCCCAGTCCAGCTGCGCCGCCCGTCGACGTAGTTGTCCGATGAGCGCCAAGCGACGCGGCGCCGCCTCCACCTCCTGCGCCCGAAGCAACAATCGGGGTTGGCATCTTTAACTTCTCGAGTATCACCGATCCATCGAGCTTGAAGAAGAGCGCGGAGTTATCTTCCTCGTTCGCGGCGCTGTCATCGAGCAAGCTCCGCAGCTCGTCTACAAATTTTCGCCGTGCATCGAGATCACTCTCCAGTTTGCCGATCTGGTTCTTCGCAGCGGTGATCTTTTTCGCCGCTTTTTTGTCGAACATTGTGGCAATGACGTCGAGCTTGGCCTTGATAGTTTCGTCCGCCGCGGTGGAGCTCCCTCCGAATCCCGCGCCACCGCCAGGGCCTTGTTCCGCAACAGCGGCGTCAACGACATCGGTAAATTTCTTCGACGGCCAGATGATTCCCACAATTGCCATCTTTTTCTCCTGAAGCTGATCCGACGCGACTGCCGCAAAGTTGGTGAACAACGGGATGTAAAGCTGCTCTGCCTGTTCTTCGGTGTTATTCCACCCGTGCGCCACGACGATAACGTCCGTCGTGCCGTCGGGCAGCGTGATTTTTTGTTTGTCTAAAGCCGCACCGTCTTTATCGAAGTGAGCGGCCGCGTAGGAAATACCTGCGATATCATTCATAAGCTTCTTGCATCATGTTTTTAAACAGACTGAATGGCGCGCATAAGATCAATCAACCCCGCGCCTTGAAAAGAGCGCTCCCGTTTCAAATCGGTAGCTGCCCCCAGAAAAATCTCCTTTATCCGTTCCGGTTCGCCGATGAACTCCCGTCGGACGGACAGGAAAGCCGCAATAACACCGCTGACGTGCGGCGCAGCCATGCTTGTCCCGCTGTCCTCGACGTATTCGCATGGCTTCCCTTCTGCTCGGTCCATTAACAACTTTCCCGTCGCAGCAGAGAGAATTTTCTCACCAGGAGCAACTACGTCGGGCTTCATTCGTCCATCGCCAGTCGGGCCCTTTGAGGAAAAATATGAAACGCCATAGACGTGGGGCATCTCGCGATGCGTGGAGCCGACGGTAATGGCCAGGTCCGCGTTGCCTGGATCGTTGATTGTGACTTGCATCCCGGCATTCGTTGTCCGCTGTTGAGCCGCCAACGCCCCATAGCCGGTGTTGCCCGCGGCCACTACGACCACCACGCCCGATCGCACCAAGCGATTGATCTCAACGCACAGTGGACTTTGTCCGCAGGCAAACCACTCCGGATCGAAATCGTATCCGAGACTGATGTTGACTCCGTGAATCAGATTCAGACGACCGTGGCCGTTCTTTTCTTGGATATGGGCGATTGCGGCAATCAAATTGCTGACTTCGCCGTTACCCTCGTCGTCGAGCACCTTCAAACTAACGAGGCGACAACGGGGCGCCATCCCATGAATCGCATTGAGCACAACCTCATTAGTCTCGACAGCGGGCGAATCCCCGACTTCATAGCCCTTTACCGAGCGGGTGATTGCCCGCATCTTTTGCTCCTGCGCTTTCGTGCCATCAGCCAGTTGTTCTCCCGCCAAGATTCCCGCCACGTGTGTGCCGTGTCCAAAGCGATCGATCAACGCGGCGTTACCACCCCTCGGAACATTGGGCGTATCGGTAAAATCCGCATGGAGCGGCGAAGCGGGATCGACGTTTCCATGCGAGGCCAAAGTGCGGATGATTCGCGTCGATGCCCGAATCCATAATAGCCCATGTGATCCCCACACCATGCGCGCAGAACGAAGTTTGCGCCGCGTCTGCTTTCACTGTCGCGAGCGACTTCGTAATGCAGGGTGAAATCTTGAAATCGGGCCAGATACGGTAGATGGCACGAGAGCGATACGGTGCTGCTGTATCCGAATGCACTGAGGCTTTTCCGCGTTTCTTCGGCTGGCGCGGTTTTTTGGGCGTTTTGGCTTTGCTGCCAGCGCGCTCGGCGTCCAGTCGGACAAGTTCGCGAATTACTTTTCCGCTTAGACGGGCGAAGATGTATTGGTTGCTTAAGTCCGACTTCTCTCGTACGCCTTGCTTTTCGTCGGACGGTGCGATTATGTCTTTGGCGTTTTTGATCGCCTCTTGAATCCATTTCCGGCCTGCGTCGCGACCTTCATCGTAATCAAGGTTCGCATCGATAATGACGGCATGAAGCTCATTGTCATCTTTGTCTATTGCCTCAAGCAGCGGAATCGCAATAACGCTGCGATCGAGAATCCGCGGATCAAACCGCTTTATTCCGTCTTTCTCTTGCCCTCGCCGATCAGATGCAGCCATAGGATTGACGCGTCGGCGTCCAGACGCGCAGTACAACAAAGCGGCATGGTTACGTCAAGCGCTCTTCAGCGAAATGCTGAGGCGATTAAGCCGCGGCGGCCGCTGATTGCTTCAATCGCTCAGCGACATCGGCGGTTTGCAGTGACTGAATCAGCTCACCGAGATCGCCATCCATTACCCGATCCAAATTGTAGAGCGTGAGGCCGATTCGGTGATCGGTCACGCGGTTCTGCGGAAAATTGTAGGTGCGAATTTTTTCTTCGCGTCCGCCGGTACCGATCTGTCCCCGGCGTTGCGCGCTGTATTTCTCCGCTTCCGCGCGCTGCTTGTGCTCCAGTAACCGCGCCCGCAAAATTGATAACGCGCGCTCCTTATTTTTAAGCTGGCTGCGACCATCCTGGCAGCGAACAATCATGCCAGTCGGAATGTGCATCACCTGCACGGCTGAGTCGGTTGTGTTTACGCCTTGGCCGCCCGGACCGCCCGCGCGCGAGACTTCGATTCGCAAATCGTCCGGTTTTAACTCAACGTCGATATCTTCCGCCTCCGGCAACACCGCCACGGTTGCTGTGGACGTATGAATGCGGCCCTGAGCCTCAGTGGCAGGCACGCGTTGCACGCGGTGCACACCGCTCTCGTAACGAAGTTTCCGAAAGACCGATTCGCCCGAAACTCGAAAGATCGCTTCCTTGACGCCACCAAGTTCCGATGGACTGGATTCGAGGTCCTCAGTCTTCAGACCCGCCGCTTCTGCGTAGCGATGATACATTCGGTAAAGATCGGCGGCAAAAATAGCGGCTTCGTTGCCGCCTGTGCCGGCGCGGACTTCCACGATCGCGTCGCGCTCTTCCGTTTGATCCGCCGGCACCAACGCGATCTGAACATCGCGCTCAAGATCGGAGACGCGTTTTTCGAGCTCTGGAATTTCGTCGTCAGCCATGGCCGCGATTTCGACATCGCGCGACGTCGCCAGCTCGCGATTATCGTCTAATTGCTTGCGCGCGGTTTCTAGCGCGCGCGATTTCTCCAGCAGATCCTTCAGATTCGCGTGTTCGCGCATGATCTCCTCAGCGCGTTTGCGATTATCGAACAGGCGCGGATCGGAAATCTCACGCTCGAGCTGTTCGAAGCGTTCGCGTTTGAGTTGGAGAAGGGAATTTAAGTCCATGAGGGTGTAGTGGCGGCTGTGTCAGCCGCAGAGAAAGCGTTCGCCGCGGGCGAACGCCTTTACAATGAGCTAAGCTTTCTTCTCGGCGCGGGCAGCCTTGGTGCTGCCGTAACGGCGGGCAAACTTCTCGACTCTGCCCGCGGTATCGACAAACTTTTGTTCGCCGGTGAAAAAGGGATGACAAGCGGCACAAATGCCGATCTTAATATCGCGACGCGTGGAGCGAGTGTGATACACCGTGCCGCATGCGCACACCATATCCGTCTCGTAATATTCTGGATGAATGCCTTCTTTCATCTTCTTAATGGAGCGCGGAATGTATTCGCGACCTTCGGTTTTTGCAAGCGATGAAACACAGCGATCCACTGCTACTCGCGTGGCAGACGACGATCTCGCACAAAGGCGATGATGCTGCGATTTTCGATGCAACCGGCAGGATCGCGCGGAGCTTTCGGGACCTTGAAGGGCGCGCGCGTGCTTTCGAAGCCAAAGTGGACAAGCTCCCCCAGGGGGCCGTCGTGGCTGTGCAACTTGGCAACCACGAAGATTGGCCAGCGATTTTCATCGCGTGTCTACGCAAGCAACTGGTTGTTCTGCCGCTGGATCAGTCTATCGGCGAGCAACAGCGCGATGCAGCGTTGGAGATTTGCAGAGCGAGGGCTCTAGTATTCGCGATCCCCGGCGAAGATTCTCCGCAAATCACTCGGCTGCGGACAGCCGACACTACCGCGGATTGGGGCGAGAAGGTACCTTCGCTTTTGAAACTCACCTCAGGCACAACGGCAGCACCGCGTGCAATTCGAATCCGCAGCCATCAATTGCTGGCTGATTGCAATCAGATTTGCGACACGATGGACATTTCAGGTGACGATCTGAATTTTGGCGTAATTCCAGTCTCGCATTCGTATGGGTTTAGCAATTTGCTTACACCTTTGATGGCCCGCGGTGTCCCGATGGTTGTGAGCCACGACAGAACGCCGCGAGCCGTCCTTGCGGATCTTGCGCGCACTGGCGCGACGGTCTTTCCGGGTACGCCGGCTTTTTACCAAGCCTTTTGCCACATTTGCGATGTGCCGGCATTACCAAAACTTCGGCTGTGCATTTCTGCTGGCGCGCCGCTCTCCAGCGCAGTCGCGAAAAAGTTCTTCGAGAAATTCAACCAACCGATTCATTCCTTCTACGGCGCATCGGAATGTGGGGGAATTTGCTACGATCGCCACGGAACAACGTTCGAGGACGGTCTTGTAGGCCAGCCGATGCAGGGCGTCCAAGTTGAGCTTGTCGATCCAACAGAGTCCGCCAGCCAGATTCGCGTTCGCAGCCAAGCAGTGAGCGACGGCTATTTTCCCGACCCCAATGATCACAAGCTCGACAACGGCGTTTTCCTGCCGGACGACCTGCTCGAGCGACACGATTCCGCGCTGAAGATCGTGGGCCGTATTTCAGACCTAATCAATGTCGCCGGAAAGAAAGTGAATCCGGCGGAAGTAGAGGCGCATCTGCTGCGTTTTGAGGGAGTGCGGCAGGCGGTTGTCTTCGGCTGCCCCACAGATGCAGGATTACGAAATGAAGAAGTAGCGGCGTGCGTGCTGGCATCGCCGGACGTAAGCGAAAGCAATCTTTTACGATTTTGCCGCACTGCATTGAGCGGATGGCAGGTACCGAAGCGAATCTTTATCGTCGACATGATTCCAACGAACGAACGTGGCAAAATCAACAGACGCGACCTGGCGCGGCAATTTTCAGAAGGGCGTGAGAGTTCTCCGTTGCGAACATTGGCCTCTTGATAAAGCATTGATAAGGGGTTTGCTTACAGCGGCAGAACAGTTGCGGTGACAGCAGCCCGCAAACCTCAAGCTACCAAAGCCCCAAATGGAACGTTCAAACAGCGAAGAGCGCGATCAGATCGACCGGCCCGTCCCGCCCGATGACGAGGCAGCGTCCGAGCCCGGCACGAGTTCGGAGGCTTTCCAGTCCGACGACTGGTGGCGTTCGTCGGCGCCTGAGTCGGATTGGGCCCAGCCGCTTTCAAACGCTGCAGCCACGGAAGTCGGGCAGCGGAAGGAAGTGGGCACGGCTGATGTTTATTTTTGTGGCCGAACAAATCTGTTTCCTTTGAACCTTGCAATACGAGCCATCGGGAAAGAGAATCTGACCGGGCTGCTACGAGCCTGCAGGGACCAGGAACCCATCGACGTTCTCGCCCGCGACGGCGAGATTCTTTTCGCCACAACCCGGGACCCGGATCTCTATTGCCCGGAAACTCCATCCATCGTCGCAAACGTTGATCCAGAGCTCGTTGCCAACGCCCGGGATCAACAGAAAGAAAACGGAACTCCTTTTCTGCTAACGCTTGCACGCAACGAGTCGATCGAACGGCAGCCGGCGTTCGACTTAATTCGCCATCAGGGACAACTGCTCTTTTCGCAACTGTGGTCGGCACCAAATGTATGGATCATGTTTGAAAAGAACGCCGATCTATTAGGCGGCTTTGGCGATGTGACCGGTGACCCCGATGTGGATGACTGGTCACTGGAAACTTTGCGCCTCGTTCAGAATCCGGAACAACAAGGAGGTTTCGATCCCGCGTCAATCCCGTCTTACACGAGAGAAGGCTTCGATCGCGTCCAGAAATTGAAGCTGACTTCGGATGAGGCCCAATTCGGCTCGCAGTTCAATGGGGCTCGGTCCGTCCAACAAATTGCAAAAAATCTGCGGCTCGATTTGAAATCTGCCCGGCAACTGTTGTTCCGATTCGTTGCGCTAGAAATCGTAGAGTGCTGGCCCAGCAGCACAACTGCGAAGCCCGAACCGAAGGCCGGCATGGGGCGATTGTTCGGGCGCGGCCGATAAGGTCGCTTTCCCCGCGCGGACGCGCGCTCATGAAGAGAAGGATTCTCGTCGTCGATATCGGCGGCAGCTTCGTGAAACTGCTCATGTCCGAGCGCGTGGAACGCGAATTTGCATCCGGTTCACGAATGACTCCAAAACAGTTTCTCGCCAAATTTAAGGAGAGCGTGAGGGGCTGGAAATTCGACGTTGTGTCGATTGGTTTTCCGGCGCCTGTACGCCACGGACGAATTCTTCGAAACCCGAAGCACCTCGGCAAAGATTGGGTCAATTTCAATTTTGCCAGGGCGCTGGGCATACCAGTGCGCATCGTCAACGACGCAGCCATGCAGGCGCTCGGCAGTTATCTCGGCGACGGACGCATGCTGTTTCTGGGACTCGGAACGGGACTTGGATCCGCGCTGGTGTGGGACAGGAATCTTATGTCGCTCGAGCTGGGCGACCTCCCCTACCCGGACGGAAAAATCATTGAGAACCATCTCGGTGTCCCCGGTCTGGCGGAATTGGGCAAGAGAAGATGGAAACGTGAAGTCCTTTATGCTGTAGGCCAATTAAAGCGCGCGTTCATCGCCGATTATGTCGTCCTTGGCGGCGGCCTGGTGCACCGGTTCGATCGATTGCCGAAGGGAATCGTGCGCGGTCAAAATGAAAACGCCTTCCTCGGTGGAATCCGCTTATGGGAAAGGAAACGCAATTCGCGCGAGCTGAAGTGGTATCTGTTATAGCGCAAAATGCAGGCTGGAGATTCAGGGGATTGGCGTTGTAAGTCAGCTCATGTAAGAAGAACCCGCCGTTCTCGTCCTGGCGATCTCAACAGAGCAAAAATTATTTCGCGACGACAAGACATTCACCGCGTTTAATACTCAGTAAACTTATGAAAAATCTTCTTCCGCTATTATTTGCTGTGGTGATCGGTATTGCCTGTTTTATTCCGACGCCAGCCTCGGCTTATCGTTACCATGGACGGTATTATCCATATTACTACGGAGGCCATTACTACCGATATCGCAATCAAGGGCATTACTACCAGTATCAGTATCGCGGGCACTACTATCGGCACCGGGGTTGGGTTGTCGGCGTTAGTGGGCGTCCCGGATACTATCGCTATTGGTAAGCCGATTGATGCCCGCTGCGCGCTCGCCATTCTGTGAAATCGGCCGCCGGCTAGGCGCGGAACGTCCCGGGCGTTTTTCGACTGGAAGCGATCCGTCTGCCGCAATTGGGCTTGACTTAATGAACTGTCTTCACCACCATGCGCGCCAAATCAAAGGAGAAATATGAAGAAACACACCCACCTCGTTATCTCGGCTTTATTCGTCGCGATCTTTGCGTTGCTGGCACCTGCTTCCTTTGCGCAAAAAGGGGAAGCGATGTCAAAAGCTCAGGCTGTGGCACAACAGCTTAGCCTCACACCTCAACAAAAGGAGAAAATCCTGCCCATTCTTGCATCCGAAGTACCAAAACTGCAACACATCAAGAACGACAATTCGATTTCAACTGTGATGAAAATGCAAGAAGTCAGGGCTCTTCATCAGCAGACCGATCCGCAGATGAAGGCGATTCTTTCATCTGAGCAATACCAAAAACTGAAGCAGATTCGTGCGCAGCAACTCCGCGAAGCCACCCAAGGCACCATGGGCCACTGATGGATGGCCATCAATCAGTCTCAGTATCCTAAAAATCGGCCCCCTCATCGCTTTGTCGCGGAACGGGGTGTTCTAAACGCACAGTATCGCGCAAAGAACAAAGTGCGATCGTTATAAGTCGGCACTGGATTCCCGCTAGATCCGTGCTCAGTGAAGAGCTGCACGCTCGAACGGGTTTCGTTATGCCTGATGATCGATCACAAATCAGCGAGGACTTCGCGAAGCTCTGCGAGATCGTCGCGAAACTTCGCGCTCCTGACGGTTGCCCGTGGGATCGCGAGCAAACCAATCAATCGTTATTGCCGGCGCTCATAGAGGAGGTATACGAAGCCGCTGAGGCCGCGCGCGCTCAGGACGACGCGCATTTTCGCGAGGAACTCGGCGATCTTTTGTTGCTCGTCGTGATGCACGCCCAAATCGCATGCGAAACCGGGCGGTTCGACATCGAGGAAGTGATTGAGCAGGTGTCGGACAAACTTATCCGGCGGCATCCGCATGTGTTCGGCACGAGCGAAGCACGCGACGCCGGCGCAGTGCTTAAACAATGGGAAGCGATCAAGCGCGAAGAGAAAAACGCTGACTCGCATTTCCTCGCCAGTTTGCCAAAAGCCTTGCCCGCGTTGGTGCGCGCGCAAAAGGCGCAATCCAAAGCCGCCCGGGTGAATTTCGATTGGACAGCACTGCGCGATGTAATCGCTAAGGTGGAAGAAGAGCTTGGTGAGACCCAGGAGGCGATCCGGTCACGACAGGACGAAAGGATCGAAGACGAGATTGGCGATCTCTTGTTCGCCGTCGTAAACCTTGCGCGGAAGTGCAAGATCGACGCAGAAACCGCGCTCCAATCTGCCACGGATAAGTTCGTTACGCGTTTCAATCGAGTAGAGGACGAACTCAAAACGCGCGGAAGAAAATTGGGCGAAGTGGAATTGGCCGAGATGGATGCGATTTGGGACGAGATCAAGCAAACGTCGGACGCCCAACGCTGAACGCCTCTGACTTCGAAGTTGGAGGTCCAACCTTGGATGTTCGACGTTTGCTTCTCCGTATGCTTTCGCCATATTTCGCCTCCCGATGAACCTGCTGATCAACTTTTGCCTGGTGCTCTTCGTGCTAGTCGCTGGCCTGATGATTCTTGTCATCCTGATGCAGCGACCAAAGAGTGAAGGTCTCGGTGCAGCGTTTGGCGCCGGCGTCACGGAGAACATTTTCGGCGCGCAAACCACGAATGTGCTGGTGAAGTTCACCACGTGGCTGGCCGGAATATTTTTCGCGCTTACGTTCGCACTGTCGGTCCTTTATTCGCACCACAGCGTAGCTAGCAGCGCCTTCCGTCGCGAACTGATGAAAAACCAGCCCGCGCAAACCTCACCTGCACCTGCGAACACGCAATCATCGCCGGGGTCGTCGCCGGCAACCACGCCGGCACAGGCTTCGCCGGCCGTTTCTCCAGCCGTAAGCGCAGCACCGGCTGGTTCACCAAAATCATAGCCCGCCAGTCCACGCGGGATTTGTAGCGATTACTCGCGAAAAACCTATTTCGCTTTGCGCGCGAATTTTGGCGGGAACAGCCAGAGAAGTCTGCCTTTCTCAGTCTCGGGATCGATGTCGATCAGCGCGACACCTGCTTTGGACATCTTGATGAAACCACCGGTCAACGCGGAGATCACGCTCGAAAAGTCCGGCTCGTGGCCGACCAGCATCAAAACTTTTGAGGGATGCCGCTTGAGCACAGTACTCAACTCGCTAATCCCAAATCCCGGCTCAAGCGCTTCGTCCTGGCACAACTTTGTCTTCAGCTGTTCCGCTGCAACCTCTGCCGTCTGTAACGCTCGCGGCAGCGGACTACTTACAATAAAATCCGGCTTTACCTTGAGACGATCGAGAAACTTCGCCACCTGCCGCACTTCTTTCTTACCGAAATCGGTGAGCGGCCGTTCATCATCCGGCTTCGTCCAGCCCGGCCAGTCGGCTTCACCGTGTCGGAGGAAATAGAGTTGCATGTTCGAGATAACTTCTTACAGGATTTGCCACTTCGGCCTGCGGGTCTGCGGGTCGGTTTGCCAGAGCCGAACGCCGCCCAGAAAAGCGTTTCGATTGTGCCCCAGTTTCACCCCTTCCGGCAGTTGATGCAATTTCTTCGCGCTTCCGCCGCCGAGAACGACATAATCGGCAATCAGCGATTTCTTCAACAACGCGACGGCACGAAGGACTTCGCCTTCCCATCGCTTTTCGCCGAGCTCTTTCAGTCCGGACTTGCCGAGGTAATTCTCGATAATGTGGTCGTTGCCGTAAGGCAGGTCGCCGAGTTCAAGCGGGAGCACGTTGTTTTCCCAGATCAGCGTCGATCCCAGTCCGGTGCCCAATCCAAGAAACAACATCCGCCGGCCGCGATAACTGCCGAGCGCCTGCATCGCGGCGTCATTGATGATGCGGACGGGCTTGCCTAACGACTTCTCAAAATTGAATCGTTTCCAGCCCGTCCCAAGATGCTTCGGCTCAGTCATGATACAGCCATTGCGGACCGGCGCCGGGAATCCCATCGAGATCGCGTCGAACGTCCAATCCTGCAACAGCGACTTGAGTTGAGCCACCAGTTCGCGCGGCGTCATTTCCGGACCGGACTTGAATTTCCGCCGTTGCACGCGCGAAATCATCAGCTTCACGTTCGAGCCGCCGACATCAATGACGAGGATTTTTTTCTTCACTGCGTCTCCGATTTCGTCCCTCCAGTCCCGCCGCTTTCCTTTACAACCGCAATCGGTACAAGCCGGTCCGCACGCGCTTTTTTCGTCGGGCCACCAACCTTTTTAATGCGTTCGCGTGATACTTCTCGAAATTGCCACTGCGCCTGCCGGCGCGGTTCTTCGCCTTCGGGTGTCAAACGCCGGTACGTGCCATCCGGCTGCAACTCCCGCGCCTTCACGCGATCGTTTAGAAAGGCGGGAATGACGTCGTTGATAATTTGATCCCGCAACGCCGGTGTCTCGATCGGGAAAGCCAGCTCGATTCGCCGGTAAAAATTGCGCGGCATCCAATCCGCGCTGGAGAGAAAAACCCGCGGCTGACCGCCATTTTCGAAATAAAAGATCCGGCTGTGCTCCAGAAATCGGCCAACAATGCTGATGACGCGGATGTTTTCGCTGAGATCTGGAACTTTAGGACGCAAGCAACAGATCCCGCGCACGACCAAGTCAATGGTCACATCTGCGCAGGAAGCTTCATAGAGCTTCTCAATGATCTCCTGATCCACCAGCGCGTTCATCTTCGCAACGATCCGGGCCGGCTTGCCTGCCAGCGCGTTGTCGCGCTCCCGCTCGATCAGTTTCGTGAACCGGCTGTGCATGTCGAATGGCGAGACCATCAATTTTTTCAATCCGGGATAACCAGCGAGGCCGGTAAGCGTATTGAAAACGGTCGCCACTTCTTCGCTGAGCTGCGGTTCGCTGGTGAGCAGACTGAAATCGGTGTAAATGCGCGCGGTCCGCGAGTGATAATTTCCCGTGCCGAGATGGACGTAGCGGCGGAGCTCGTCGGCGTCACGTCGAACGATCAGCAACACCTTGCAATGTGTCTTGAGACCTACCACGCCGTAGATCACGTGCGCGCCGGCTTCTTCCAGGCGTCGCGCCCATTGAATGTTACTCGCCTCATCAAAACGCGCGCGCAGCTCGACAATCGCAGTCACCTGTTTTCCTGCGTTAGCCGCGTCGATGAGGGCTTCCACAATGGGCGAATCACCACTGGTGCGGTACAACGTCATTTTGATGGCAAGCACCTGCGGATCTTTTGCCGCCGTCTCGACCAACTCGACGACTTCATCGAAACTGTCGTAAGGATGATGCAGCAACACGTCCTGGCGTCGTAACACTTCGAAGAAATCCGCGTGTGGCGGCAACGCCGGATCGCGGGCCGGTTGAAACGGACGGTCTTTCAGTTTGGCAAACGCGTCGTTGGCAACCAGCGGAGCAAGATGCGTCATCGTCAATGGGCCATCGAGTTTGTAAGCGTCCGCCTCAGATAGACTGAAAAACTCGAGAAGCAGCTGGAGAAAATCTTTCGGACAATCAGCTTCCACTTCCAGCCGCACGGCGTTGCCGCGGCTGGTGCGTCGCAGTTCGTGCTCGATCGTTCGTAAAAGATTCTCCGCTTCCTCATCGTCGATGTAGAGATCGCTATTGCGGGTGACGCGAAATGCGTGCACGCCGTCCAGGATTAAGCCGGGAAACAATTCGCCGATGTGCTGTTTGATTAGCGACGCCAGATAAATGTATTCCCACGGCTCGTTCGCACCGGTGCCTCGAGGCATGAGGATAAGCCTCGGCACAACGCGCGGCACCTGGACTATGGCGTGAAGCGGCTCACCACGACGGCGTGTCTTCGCTCGTACCAGCAAATTGTGGCTGCGGTTCAACAGATGCGGGAATGGATGACTGGCGTCCACAGCCAGCGGCGTCAGCATTGGGAAAACTTCCTGCTGAAAATAGCGATTTGTCCAGGTATTGCGTTTCGCCGACAAATCCGCGATCTCGCGCACATAGATCCCGTTCTTCCCCAGTTCGGGCAGCAACTCGTTTTTCCAAAGCGCATACTGCGTCCCTACAAGCTCGCGCACCCGCTTCTGAATGCGGTCGAACAATTCCGTAGGGCTTAATCCGTCAGGACCAACGTCGCTCGTCTCGCTTTCAATCTGTTGTTTGATCCCAGCTACACGAATTTCGAAAAACTCATCCAGATTTGAGCTGAAAATCGTGAGGAATTTAACCCGCTCTATGAGCGGTTGGGTGGGGTCCTGCGCTTCCTCGAGAACGCGTTGATTGAACGCGAGCCAGCTCAGCTCCCGGTTGATGAAATTCTTCGGATCACCAAAACGGTCATGGAGAGTTTGGACAACCTGCGGAACAGCAGCCGCATCGCTTTTCTCTTCAGCGGGCGGAGTGGCCTGGGCTTGCGGCATGTTTAACGATTGCCGATCAGCCGCGCATACGCAACGCCCGCGTGTCAGACGGAGGCCGTCGCGCTCTTATGCCTGATGTCTTCCGCAACCGCGGTGTAAACGGCGTCCTCGGCAATGTTAGTTGCGTGATCGCCGACGCGTTCCAGAGCGCGTGAAATCAGGATGAGGTTAAAATACCCGCGTAGCTGCTCACTATCCTCCATCATCTTGGCGGTTAGTTTCGTGTTTGCATCGCGATTCATATCGTCGAGTTGCTTGTCGCGGCCGCAGACCGAGTGCGCCAACTCGATATTTTCCCGCACGTACGCGTTAATGGCGTCCTTAAACATCGACATCGCGTGCGCCTGGATTGGCACAATCATTTGCACTTCGGGCAATGGCGGATGCCGATTCAGCTTGCGCGCGCGTTTCGCTATGTTCGTGGCCTGATCGCCGATGCGCTCGATGTTTGGCGAAAGTTTAATTGCCGAAATCACCCGCCGCAGATCCGAAGCCACTGGCTGGAATCGAAGCAAAAGTTCGAATCCATCCTTGTCGATCTGTTTCTCCAATTGATCGATTTCTTCGTCATCCGCGATTGCGTGTGTGCAGAGATCGTCATTACGCTGGAACAAGCCCTTGAGTGCTCGATCCAGGCTGCGTTCGGCCAGTCCAGCCATCATCAGCAGGTCGTTGCGAAGCGACGTCAGTGCTTCATCGAATGTTCCAAGAATATGTTTTGGTATCACCATTGTGGATCTCACTTTTGCTGTTCATACAATAGCGGCACGCCAGGCGGCCGCGTCTACGGAATTATCCAAAGCGTCCGGTGATGTAATCCTCCGTCTGTCGTTCCTTTGGATTTGTAAAAATTGTCGTTGTCGACCCAAACTCGATCAGCCGGCCAAGGTAAAAGAAAGCTGTGTAATCCGATATCCGGCCGGCCTGCTGCATGTTATGTGTCACGGTTACGATAGTGTATTTAGCCTTGAGCTGGTCGATCAATTCTTCGATCTTTGCGGTAGCAATCGGATCAAGCGCCGAGCAGGGTTCATCCATCAAGATCACTTCCGGCTCCACGGCGAGCGCGCGCGCGATGCACAGTCGCTGCTGTTGCCCGCCAGAAAGGCTTGTTCCGGGCTTGTGCAAATCATCTTTCACTTCGTCCCAAAGAGCGGCCATGCGTAGTGATTTTTCTAAACGCTCGTTGAGAAATTTTTGATTGCGCACTCCGTTCAATCGCAAGCCGCAGATCACGTTTTCGCCAATCGTCATGGTCGGAAATGGATTTGATTTTTGGAACACCATGCCAACCCGGCGGCGAACAATCGCGGGATCAACGGTTTTGGAATAGAGATCTTCGCCGTGCAGCAGGACCGTGCCTTCCATGCGCGTCTTTGGCGTTAGCTCGTGCATCCGATTGAGAGCCCGAAGGAAGGTTGATTTTCCGCAACCGCTCGGCCCAATAATCGCTGTCACCGCATTGGAAATAATATTGAGGCTCACGTCCTCGATGGCACGCTTTTGCCCATACCAGATCGACACATTCTTCGCCTCGAAAGTGAACTTCGACACTGGCTCGCTACTCGCGGGCGGTTGGGCAGAGCTCTCAACGCGCTCCGTAACCCTTTGTTCGGGTGTCGCCATAATCAAATTATCCATTTGTGAATCTTCTAAGCAACCGTTCCGCCCCGCCCTCGGGTCAGGAATCTTACCAATATGTTAATGCAAAAAACCCCTGTAACGAGGACTAGCGCGCCGGCCCAGGCCTGACGATGCCAGTCGTCATACGGAGAAATTGCGTATGTGTAGATTTGCAACGGCAGTGCGGCGATAGGCTGCAAAAGGCTGTGATTCCAAAACCGGTTTCCGAAAGCAGTGAAAAGAATCGGGGCGGTCTCGCCGCCGATCCGTGCTAACGCCAGCAAAATGCCAGTGATGATGCCCTTGGATGCCGTCTTCATTACAATATGGACGATTGTTTTCCACCGGCTGACACCGAGGGCGAGCGCAGCCTCCCGATAACCATTGGGAACGAGCAAAACGACCTCTTCGGTCGTGCGCAGAATGAGTGGAATCATGATCAGTGCCAGCGCCAGACTGCCAGCAAGTACGGAGAAGCTTTTGAACCGCAATACGATCAGACCGTAAACAACCACGCCCCAGGTAATCGACGGGATTCCGTTGAGGACGTCAGCTAAAAATCGCAGGATCGAATTGATGCGTGCGGAGCCATATTCCGCGAAGTAAACTCCGCCCAGAACGCCCACGGGAATTCCAATTGCGCCAGCAAGAACCATTAGTTCGAGCGAACCAACGATGGCATTCGCCATGCCACCACCCGCCTCACCGACAGGCGCCGGTAACTTGGTGAAGAAATCCCAGTTAACCGAAGAGATCCCGTTAATGAGCAGGTGAAAGAACACCAGACCCAATGGCAAAATCACAAGAATCGCGGAAACAAGAGCAGTCGTCGATGCCAGCGCGCTTTTGATTTTCCGCCAGCCATGGTTGTCTGTTCTTTTGGAACGCATGGCTATTGCACGGCGCGTGTTGCCGATGTTGTCGTAATCGTTCGCAGCAGCAGTTGGGCGAGAAGGTTCACCACGATGGTTATTCCAAAAAGGACCAGCCCAATCTCGAACAACGCCCCAAGATAAATGTCACTTGTCGCTTCCGTAAATTCATTGGCCACCACGCTGGCTAGCGTGTACCCGGGCTTAAAGAGCGATGCTACAATTTGCGGCGTGTTGCCGATGACCATCGTGACCGCCAGCGTTTCGCCGAGGGCCCGCCCGAGACCGAGAATGACCGCGCCGAACAAGCCTTTCTTCGCATAACTCAACACTGCGATGCGCGTCGCTTCCCAGCGCGTGGCGCCCAGCGCGTAGGCCGCTTCCCGCTGCAAGTCCGGCACGCTGCGCAAAATTTCGCGGGAGACCGACGTGATAATTGGCAGAATCATGATGGCTATGATGATTCCACCGGCAAACATGCATGGACCGTAGATCGGCCCGGTGAACAGTGGTATCCAACCAAAGTATTGTTTGAGGAATGGAAATGGATAATCGCGAAGCCACGGCACCATCACGAAGATGCCCCAAAGCCCGAGAATTACGCTTGGAATAGCCGCGAGCATTTCGATCAGCGAAGTGAGCGGCTGCCGAATCCACAACGGCGCAAGTTCCGTGAGGTATGCCGCCGTTGCGATGCCCAATGGCACAGCGATGATTAATGCAATCGCCGAAGAAACCAGCGTTCCGTAAATAAACGGCAGAGCACCGAATTGTTCCCCGACCGGGTCCCAGGTGGACGTAACCAGGAAATGAAACCCGAATTTTTTGATGGCTAGTGAAGATCCAACCCACAACTCCCACCCGATCAGGATGACCAGCACGACTACGGTGGACGCCATTGCCAGTGTGAGCCATTCGAATGCCCGATCTCCAAACCGCGATGGGGGCGCCATGCGCTCTTGCGCCGGCCGAATCCCCTTTGCTTGCTCGACGGTGATGGCCGGCATGTTCAGGCTGGTTGTTCGACCGGAAGAGACGCCAACCAGTCTTGAATCTTTGCTGCGATCTTGTCGCGAATTTCGCGGACGTTCTGCAACTGCTGCTCCTGCGTACCCGTGACCTTTGAAGGGTCGTGAAACGCCCAATGCAGACGCTTTGTCAGCCCCGGAAAGATTGGACATTTCTCGGCTGATTCCGCATCGCACACTGCGATAACATATTCAAAAGCCTCGCCGCGTTTCCACACATCAAAAACGCTCTTGGTTTTATTTTGCGAAATGTCGATCCCGATTTCTGCCATCACCTCTACTGCCACCGGATTCAATTCACCCGGCTCAAGCCCTGCGCTGTGCGCGTCGAAGCGCTCGCCTCCGTAGTGATTGAGAAGAGCCTCGCACATTTGGCTGCGCGCAGCATTGTGCACGCAAATAAATAACACTCTCGGCCGGTGGAACATTTCGATTACCGGTTGGATCTTCCTAATATTTGATCTCGTTGACCTGCTTCAAGACGCGCTCTTGTACGTTTTCCGGTAACGGCGCGTAATCGAGGTCCTTGGCCATCTTTTCACCGTCTTTCGCCGCCCATTTTAGAAACTCCACGAGCTTTTTTCCTTTCGCCGGATCTTTCTGTTGCTGGTAAACCAACAGCCATGTCGCGCCAGCGATTGGATATGCATCTTTTCCCGGTGCGTTTGTCATCGAGAATCGGAAATCATCCGGGATTTGAGCAGTTGCGAGCGCCGCGGTTACCGATTCGATCGTCGGTTTCACGAAGTCACCCGCTGCATTTTTAACCTCGGCATACGGCATTTTGTTTTGGATCGCATAGATTAGTTCCACGTACCCGACGGCGCCGGGCGTCTGCTTCACCTGGCCCGACACACCTTCATTGCCTTTGCCGCCAATACCGGTTGGCCAGTTTACCGAGGTGTTATTGCCGGCCTTACTTTTCCATTCCGGGCTTACCTTGCTGAGGTAATCGGTGAAGATAAACGTTGTGCCGCTGCCATCCGATCGATGGACGACAACGATGTCCTGATCGGGCAACTTTATGCCGGGATTCAACGCCGTCAGTTTTGGATCGTTCCACTTTTTGATCTGACCGAGATACATTCCGGCGATTGTCTCTCCATCGAACTTCAGAGCTGGATTGCCCGGGAGATTGGAGACAATCACCACCGCTCCTGCGACTGTTGGAATATGGAGGATCTTTCCTGGCGCTTTGGCCAGGTTCTCGTCGCTCATCGGCCCATCGGATGCACCGAAATCGACCGTCTGAGAGAGGATTTGCTTCTGTCCCCCACCCGAGCCGATGGATTGGTAATTAAAACGTACGGACGGATCGACCTTCGCGTATGCATCGAACCATTTCGAGTAAATGGGATACGGAAAGGTCGCGCCCGCCCCGTTGATCATCATTTGCGCCGAAGCGCTTGCGCTCAATCCAAGCACAATTGCCAGTGAAAGAAGCTTTGGTCTGCGGAATTTCATCATGAAACGAAAGTGCCGCACGCCGATTCCGTCGGTCAAAAGCTTTACTGTTACGTTTGTGTGACAGCGGGCTTCGCCGTACACGTTAAACCGCTGAAGCGTTAAAACGGCGCCGTTGTACTTTGCAACGATTCAGCGAGGCACGATATCAACTGGCAGCACCACCCGGATCGTCGTGCCTTTGTCGAGTTCGCTTTCCGCCTCCACGCGCCCGCCGTGTAACTGTGCGATGTGTTTTACAATCGCCAGGCCCAAGCCCGTTCCGCGGACCTTATCAGGGCCGCGCGCCTTATCTGCGCGGTAAAAGCGCTCGAAAATACGTGGCAAATCTTCTTTGGTGATACCGATGCCATCATCGCTGACGGTCAGCTCGATTTCACTGTCGCGCTGCCGGGCGCTCAGCCGAATCTCGCCGTGCTCGCGCGAATATTTCACCGCGTTATCGAGCAGATTGTAGAGGGCTTCCTGCAGCCGCGTGCGATCAACGCGAATGGGCGACAAGTCGGTCGGAACATCGACACTCATGTTGAGCTGTTTGCTTGTAAGCTTCTTCTCCCAATCGCGAACCATTTCAGGGAGAAAACTCGACAGATCTAGTGTTCCCATCTGCAAGTTCGGGTTGCCTGATTCCAGTTGCGCGAGCGTAAGCAAGTCTTCGACGAGCAACTCAAGCCGATCCGAATGGCGTTCCATTACGCGGAGAATTCGGGTGAGTTCCTCGCGCGGAGTCTTTGGACTGTCGAGTAACGTCTCGATGTAGCCGCGCAGTATCGACAGCGGCGTACGCAATTCGTGCGAAACGTTCGCCACAAAATCCCGCCGCACTTGATCCATCTTTTTCAGCTCGGTGATGTCGTGAAACAAAACCAGTGCGCCGGTGATCTCGCCGGACTCGTTCCTGGTCGCGACGGCATGCAGTTCAATTTGTGAACCATCAAGAGTCAACTCGCAGCGAACCGGGCCATCACCACGGAACGCATCGGTCAGCAACTGATCGAGTGTGGGATCACGGACAATTTCCAACATCGGCGTCGCCACTGAAATTTCGGGAGCATCGAATAATTTTCGAAACGTCTGATTGGTCAAAATCACCTGCCGGCTGGAATCGACGACCAACAATGCGTCGTGCATTGCCGAGAAAATGGTTTGCATCCCGGATTCGCGTTTTGCGATCTGCTTTTGGAGTTGCTCCAACTCATTCACAATCTTCTCCAGCTGGAACCCGATGCGTTGCGCAGGCACGCTGCCCTCCATCAAAAATGTCCGCGGCCGTTCACCGCGACCAATCTGGGTTATGACCAGCTCGAGCTGGTCCCACGGCGCGATCCATTTGCGCCAGACAACGAAGGCGATACATCCGAAGGCGACGTAAATCAGGATAATAACGAACCAGGTCACAGCATTTCTATTCTGTTCTAAATACTTTTCGCAGCAAAGCGGGTGCGAAAACGTTTCGCAATGCGAAAGTACTGTCGAAATACTCGTTAGGCCAGCTTCCTCTTTGGATTGCTTTTGAGATTCATGTGTTTCGGCGGCGCTTCAAGGCTGTAGTGTCCGCTGTCCTCAGCGGATCTGCGCATGTGACTGCGTTGCTCGGAAGGAACTGCGCTGAGGACAGCGCACGCTACAGCACCGCCAGGCCGACAGCCCTGCCTTTACTATTCGCGGAGGCGATAGCCGAAACCGCGCACGGTTTCAATTACATCACCGGCTTTGCCAAGTTTTTCACGCAAGCGGCGCACGTGCGTGTCCACAGTGCGGGTGTCGATCACGCTTTCGTAGCCCCAGACGTCGTTCAGCAATTTATCGCGATCCTGCACCCGGCCTCTGCGCTGGATTAACGTTCGCAGCAGCTTGAACTCGAGACTGGTGAGATGCACTCGTTTGCCGTTCACACGAACTTGATGACGCGCAGGATCGATGGAGATAGAACCGGCCTTGAGCGTTTCCTCTGGTTTTTCGCCGCGCCGCAAAATTGCCCGGATTCGCAGCATCACTTCGCGTGGGCTGAAAGGTTTCGTCACGTAATCGTCAGCTCCGAATTCCAAACCAACGATTCGATCGATCTCTTCTGCTTTTGCCGTCAACATGAGAATCGGAATGTGAGACGTTGCCGCATCGCCTTTCAAAATTCTGCAGACCTCCAGTCCGGACATTTTTGGCAACATCAAATCAAGAATGACGAAATCGGGCCGGTTGTCCCGCGCCTTCTGCAAACCGCTTGCGCCGTCGCTCGCTGTCGAGGCTTTGAAGCCCGCCTTGCGCAAAGCCATCTCCAGCAGGTCCGCCACGTCGCTTTCGTCTTCGATAATCAGGATTTGTCTGCCAGAACCATTGTCCATGGGATGAAATCAAACTTTGAAAAGTAACTAACTCTTTTCGTGTTGGTGAGGTTCGTTCGACGAGCGTGTACCTTTCTACCGTCTCCCACCGGACATCTCTTCGAATGGGTTGTAAACCTCGATCGTATAATAAGCGATGAAACCATCGCGCCGCTTTTCAATCTGCTTCGGACTCCCAAAGAAGCTTTCGATATCATGCGACGTGGTACGCCCACGAATGAACGAACCGATGCGCCTTATGTAAAAGTCGTTAGGCTGCCCCTGCACGACATAAGCCGGGGGCATGGATAACACACCAGTCGTGCTAAAGCGGAACGCAAGTACATCAGCTCCACGCCCGTGATTCAATGGGTCCGACGTATCCCGGAAAGGGGCACTTTGAAGACCGAGTTGCTGAATTACCGCTGAGCCGGGACGGACGATGTAATACCCAGTGCGCGGCCCGCGCGCGACGTAGCGTGAATCGTCGCGGAATGAAGTAGCAGACGCCGATGCGGCAATTGTAAGGAGAGCAAAAGCACAAAGGAAACGCGTTTGCATAATCGATCAGTAGCGTAAATCCGTGTCGCTATTGAATGTCAAATCTTTCGCGACAGCCTGAAGATTCTTGCCCGACATCAACCGCCCGGCCCCAGGCGCACCTCGCGAAAAAGAGCGCACAAGAGATTCTGTAGCGAATAATTGTTGTTCAACTCGATCCAGCGCTCTCCATCACGCGGGTAACTCGTCGCGGTTACCGTCGCAGTTACGCGACCGCTCTCCTTGAGGAGATAAATCTTTGCGTTAGGCGCCAGCTTAATCCATCCACATGACGGATCGCCTCGAAACCAGGCAACCGGAATGGATTCGCCGCGGCGTCCGGTCGCTACGAACGCATGCTGCGCTAGATCGACATGGATACCTGGGAACCGGAAGTCGAAAGGTTGGTCGGTGCGTGGCTCGTTTGCGTCCGCGAAGGGATAATTACTGAATGTGATCCGCGCGGCGAGTTCACCGCGCGCTCGTTCCAGGTAGAGCTGGTGCCAGGTCACTGCGCCGTATGCGTAGGTTCGCGCGTGATTCGGGCTGGTGACACTGACCGCATCCGCCATGGCTGAAGCGGTGGTGATGAGAGTAACCGCCAGCGTAATCGCAATTCGCATTACCTGATTCTAAGGGCGACAGGCTCATCGTCCAGTCTGCACTTCACCATGCATGCCTTGGTGCAGTGAAATTATTTTCGAGTTCACCCAATTGTTACCTCGTCGCCATACGGTTGTAACAATCGCCGTTCATTGTTCGCGGCGAAACAACCAACACCCCGCGGCGCTTTCGTCGCATAACCAAGGAGAAACAACCTTTATGAAGAAATTAACACTGGCCGCCGCCGCTCTCTGTATCGCGCTGGGCGGAACTGTTGCCCGGGCGCAAGATGCAGGGGCGCTGCTCGACTTGCTCGTCAAAAAGAGGCTCATCAGTGACCAGGAAGCCGAGGAAGTGCGCAGCGAACTGGTGAAAGAGTCGGCCAGCACGGCTGCTGGAAAATGGAAGCTATCGGCCCCAATTACCGAGCTTGAGCTCTACGGTGATGTGCGTCTCCGTTACGAATATCGAGGTGGCAGAACTCCCAGCGACCACACTGATAACCCAAATGATTGGTATGAGCGCGAGCGCGAGCGTTATCGCCTCCGCGTTGGCCTCCGTGGCACACTGGCTGACGATTGGTTTTTTGGGATTCGATTGGAAACGAGTAACAGCAACCGCTCAACGAACGTGACTTTCGGAGCGGACTCTCCCGGCCCATTCTCCAAAGTCGACGACGGAATCTTTGTGGGTCAGGCATATTTCGGTTACACGGGTTTCCCGGACTTCAAATTTACAGGCGGCAGAATGCCACAGCCGCTCATAGTCTCGTCGATGCTGTGGGACGACGATATCAATCCGGAAGGCCTCGCGGAGCAATGGAAGCACACGTTCACGTTTGGAGGTGGAGCTCCCCCGCCGACCGTATATAGCAAGGATGGTAAAGATGCCAAGGCCGTGGTGGCTCCGAAGCCAGCGTCGCCGTGGAAACTCGACCTGTTCGTAAACCTCGCCCAATACGTTTATGACGATACGAATCCAGAGAATCCGATAGGGCCCAGGCCGACGACGACCGGAAATAACACAGGAAGCCCTCAGCTCGTCCCTCAAACCGACGCGTTCATGATGGCGTGGCAGGCAGGCGCAAGACTTACTTCCCCGCAAGGCATCTACGTCCAGCTGGCGCCTACGCTCTATAACTACACCGGTAACGGTGACACGTTTAACATCCACTACGTCGGCGGTAACCCGGCCTTGTCCAACAGCGCCTCATTGGCCACGAACCAGACCGGCATCAACAGCCTGCTGGTTTTTGATCTACCAGCCGAAGTTGGGTGGAAACTCTGGGACGTGCCAATGCGCATCTTCGGTGAGTTCGCTGACAATATCGAGGGTCACGATCGCGCACATGCGGCCGCAGACCTGGGGGGATTTGAAGCCCACACCGGCCAGCATTACGCTTGGATGATCGGTGGGGCTATTGGCCAGTTAAAGAAGAAGGGCGATTGGGAGCTCCGGGCCTGGTATCAATGGGCCGAACAATATGCGCTGGATCCCAACCTGGTTGATTCGGATATCTTCGATAGCCGTGTTAACCAGAAAGGCGTAGCCGTAAAAGCCGGGTACCTGCTCGCCGACGCCATTAGCTTGAACCTCACATATGCCTATGCCTGGCGCATCAATGGCTCTCTTGGAACTGGAGGCGTAGGCGATATCCAGGTCAATCCGCTTGATCAATATCAACTCTTTCAGGCGGATATGAGCGTGAAGTTCTAAGATGTTTGCACTGGAAAACAAGAACCATCCAACGCCTATGAAAATCAAACACGTCGCGCTTAGCCTTGCGCTCATGGCAACAGGCATCGTCAACGCGCATGCCGATCGCCTCGTCATCAAAGGTTCCGACACGCTCGGGGCCAAACTGGTTCCGCAATTAGCCGAACAGTTCAAAGCGCAACATCCCGGCACCACCTTCGACATTGCCGCCGAAGGATCGACCACCGGGATCGCGGCAATCATTGATGGTACGGCACAAATCGGCATGTCGAGCCGTCGCGCCAAAACTTCTGAAGTTGGGGAAGCTACGTCCAAGGGAAAGCACATGAAGCCAACGATCGTAGCTTTTGACGGGATCGCGGTGATCGTGAACTCGGCGAATCCGATCAAAGGCCTAACGAAGAAACAAGTGGAACAAATCTTCAGTGGCGACGTCACGGACTGGAGCGCCGTCGGCGGATCAGGCGGTAAGATCTCCGTCTACACTCGTAACACTTCGTCAGGCACGTACTCCGAATTCAAGGAGCTTGCGATGAAGAAACGTGATTACGCCGGTAGCTCGCAGAAAATGGCAGGCAACGAGCAGATCGCCGCTGAGGTCGGCAAAAATCCGAGTGGGGTTGGATATGTTGGCATGGCTTATACCAAAGCATCTGGCGTCAAAGCAATGCCAATCGATGGCGCAGTGCCCACGACTAAAAGTGTGCAGGCGCACACCTATCCGTACTGGCGACCGACATTTTACTACACAAACGGCGACCCCAGTGGATTGGCCAAGGATTTTGTCGATTTCACAGTGGGACCCGGTGGCCAGAAAATTGTGGCACAGGTTGGATTTGTACCGATCAAATGAATCGGTCGTGGTTAGGTTAACGGAAGCCCGTCGGGGATAGAATGCCTCGACGGGCTTTTTGTTAGTCGCTCACTCGCAATCAGTGAAACAAAAAAAACAACGGCAAAAGAAACCGCAGCGGGAAGTCTCTCCCGTCACGATGCTAACCGATGAACTGGACTCGGTGAGACGCGATTTGCGTCGAACAATTCGCGCGTACGCCGCGCGTCTGGAGCTCGATCTCGCCGAAAGCATTGCCGCCGTAAACCGTTACAAGCGCGGCGAAGACCTGTCGCGGGAGCGACTACACGACATCCGCGATCTGACGATCATGATGCGGAAGCGCAAATTGAAACCCGAAAAGGGCCGGCGCAAAGATGTGCGCAAGCTCGACTCGCTGATTCAAGACCTGCAGTCAATCGCGCGACCCGGCGCGGACAAGAGTGATTCCAAATGAGACGGAGTTTCCCGCGCGGCACACAAGGAGCGACGCTGGGCTGCCTCATCTCTTGGGTGTTCGCATTAACGTTGCTGCTCTTTAGCCTTGATCCATCCGCAGCCCACGCCGCCCCGCTGAGTGCCGACATGATTGTAAGCGTGCCCGATCAAGTGCTGGCGCTGGTAGATCGCGGGAAGTTGATCGCGCGTTACTCAATTTCGACTTCGAAGTTCGGAACCGGCGATTCTGCTGCCAGCTTTCACACCCCGCTTGGCACGTTGTTCGTTTCAGCAAAAATCGGAGACCGATTGCCTCCGGGCGCGGTCATTAAGAATCGAATCCCAACAGGTGAAGTCGTGGGGGTAGATGCGTCGGGACGCGACGCAATTGTTTCGCGCGTGATCTGGCTGCGAGGAATGGAAGCGCAAAATCAGAAAGCGCGCGACCGTTGTATTTACATTCACGGAACACCGGAGGAGCGCCGGATCGGCAACCCAGCGAGCTTCGGCTGCATCCGCATGCGCTCGCGCGATGTCATCGACCTTTACGATCGCGTCCACATCGGCACACACGTCGTGATTACACTTCAAAAGATTCACGATTTCGTTAAGCCGGAAGAACCTGACTTACTGGCGAAAACAGATTGAGACATCCCGCTCTGAGTTGTCATTCCGGGCGAATGGTAGGGACGGATCGCCGAGCCGTCCGTCTGCGACTCGATTGTCTGTCTGTTAAACATTGTACGCCAGCTTATGAGTCGGCTGATACAGTTGGATGTCATCCGCGCCGGGCACGATCATCATGATGACCCAGCCGTACTCGCGTTGCTCGATAGGACCCCGGAATTGCGCTCCTTTCGCCCGTAACTCGCCAACCGTCGCTTCGATATCGTCGCACATCAGCGCGATCGAGTGGTGACGCGGGTGGTCATACGTTTGGCCTTCCCATTCGCTGTGCGTCGGGTGCACGCCCATCTCGCTCGGCCCCGATTTGAAAATAAGCCAATTGTCATCGAAATCCTCGGCTACGTACTTCCACCCGAGCACGTCGCGCAAAAACGCCCGCGTTGCGTTAGCATCATCCGAGTAAATCAACGTATGAATTGAAGTGATCATAAGGGTTCCAATTTAGATCAGCTCCCGTGCGCTGCTTGCTTTGCTTTTATTCCGGTTCCTGGTCCGCAAATGTCTGTTACGCGAACTCGCTGGGGTTCTGTTTAACACAGCGAACTAATATCTTCTAAGTCGCCGCTTTCGGAGCGCTCAAGCTCTTACTGTAGAACCCTGAGCGGTCAAAGCAGCAAACGCGTCGTTTCCCGGCTGCGAGCATCGAGCACGCATTTTTGATTCGCCGCGCGCGCGTCTCCTCCTGCTTGGCGGAGGTGATCCAATGGATCCAATCTCTGCGCGCGTTGGGCGTGATGTCCGACCACAACGCCCGCGCCTTTGGGGCGGCGGCCGCGAGCGCCCTTCTGCAGATCCGCCGGCACTTCTGGTTCCGTTTCCTTCGCCGCGGGTGTGATCTCTAGCGCGACAACGTCACCTGCGTCTGCGCCGGCAGCTTCGGACAGCTTTCGGTCCACTTTGAGCCAGTGGCTTTTTTGGCCGTCTGGTTCGAGCGTCGCTTGAAAAGCGAAGCCATTGATGGTGCCTTCGATCGCCGTCATGCCTCGCGAAGGAAGTTTCGCGCTAGCATTCTTTGGCAGGACGAGAAAGGTCCAAGAGTTGCCCTTCTCGCGCTGATCGGCCCGAGGGCGGCCGGCTCCATTGCCGGCCGGAGGAGTTTCGCTTTGAAACGCATCGAGGTTTTGGTCATTTGCCTGGTGTTATTGACAGGATTGCGCTTTTTGCGAGCTGCGCGGCTAGCTCCGTGAACGACGTCGGATTGCATCTAACGAGTTTTCGAAACAAGTCGTCGAAGGAGATGGCCTTTCCACATCCACACTCCCGAAAGGACAATTACAGGAAAGGCGACAAACCGAACAACGGGGGCGTAGTTTGGAAGCTCTTTAAAGGGACTATAAATGTAACCGATTATAGGAATGGCGAAGACGATGTGAATCCAGCGAAAAATCGAACGTTTGGTGGCATCAGTCATTCAATCCCTTTCCATCGAGAATTTGCTGCACACATTTTTCAACCCTTGCCTCCCGGGTTTTGGATTGTTTGGCGGCAGAAAAATAAAGGATGTATCCTCTTTGCCGTCCAGGCGTCAATGCATCAAAGGCAGTTTTCAAGGCAGGGGATTCATCTAATCTGTTTTGGAATTCTTCAGGGATTACGAATTCTGAAGTCTTTTTATAATTCACTTCCAAACCGGCCTTCTCCACTTTGATGGCTTCCTTGATATAGGCTTTCAGGATGGGTTCCATCTCAACGATTTCTCGAACATTGGTGAACCGAATCTGACGCGCCGCCTGCACATTCTCCGTTTGTTGGACCAGAATACCCTTGGCATCCTTTAACAAGGCGCCTTTCATAAACAGAAGCGCGCAGTATTCCTTAAATCCATGTATCAGAACTATGTTACTTTTCTGATAGGTGTAACAAGGTTTACCCCACTTCAATTCTTCGGTCAGTCCAGAATCAAGACAGACCTTTCTCAATTTCTCAAATTCTTCCCGCCACTTTTTGGCTTTCCTCAAAAATCCATCAACATTGGGATTCATAACTTTCTTTTCGTCTTTGGTAGTCATGGTTGGAGTGTAAATCGGAGGCGGTTAAGGCCCCGTGGAAAGGTGATTGCTGAGAAAAACCTGAACCGGAATAACGATCGCGAACGCCACAACAATCATCATTACAAACGCCAGCGCCAAGAGTCGTATCCCGCCTGAACACCCAAGAACCGCACCGCGATGGGCCCATCACGAGTCACGGTCGGCTCCAACCTGTTGTTAATTGCGATGCCTCGTTACGCGAGATTCCCACACACCGATGCCAGCGAAACCACATCAATCTCAGCCCTCTCCCACTTCTCGGTCTCGCGGGACAGACACACAAGCTTCGGGCGCGCGGCGTCCGAGAAGTCCCACTCAAGAGCTGCCGCATGAATGATCTTGTTCGCGACATCGCGGAGCTTCAGTTGCTCGGGCGCGCCGCCACCCAGAATAAGACGGCCAAACGGAAAATTGACCCGTGCCTCAACGTACCTAGACAGTCCCTCTTCATCATCGAGGTATCGAAGAAAGATGGCCAGTTCTAGGCAGGCTTTCTCCGCGCGTTGCTCAGACATGGAGAAGACGGTTTCTTGAAGGTTTTTCCACTCACCTAGGAAGCCGTTTTCGATCAGGCGACGCAATGGTTCCCTCGAGAAGGCGAATGTCATGAGGATCGACATGTTCTCTCGCACTAACTTCGATACTGGTAGCGACAGTCTTGGAGTCACAATCTAACGAGAATTAGACGACAAAGCTTCGTCTAATCCAATCACTTCTTCAGCATTGAATCGCGTTTCGCTTTAAATTCGGAGCGCGGTTTCCATTCAGGAAACTTGTCGCCATTGGCTACTTCGTAACCAACTTCGAATAAAAGTTGAACATCTTGCACACAGCCAGAGAGGTCCCAATCGGGACGAACTTCGTCGGTGACCTGGTGGTAATCTGTCGAGTCAAATTCGTCGGACCGGAGTGGCGCGGTCTCGGAACGGGAGAGAAGATGTTCGCCTTTGCCGATGTAAAGCGAGGGCAGGCCGACTTTCGAGAATTCGAAATTGTCAGCGCGATAAATCTTGCCTTTGTCAGGGCGGCTGTCGGGGATCGCGCTGCGGCCCTGCTGTTTGGCCGCGGCAGCGAGAAGATCGTCGAGCGTGGAAAAACCAAGACTCAGATCCTCAATATCGCGCGCTTTGCCCCAGACGTTCATGCTATCGAGGTTGATGTCCGCCAGCGTTTTCTCCAGGGGATAGAGCGGGTGCTCCGCATAAAATTTGGCACCGAGCAATCCCGCTTCTTCGGCTGTCGTTGCCATGAACAACACTGATCGTTTCGGCGGCGGATTTACTTTCGTGAAGGCGGCCGCGAGTTCGATGACGGACGCAACGCCTGACGCATTATCGATCGCACCGTTGAAAATCTGATCGCCCTGCAATTCCGGATGTCGTCCGAGATGATCCCAGTGCGCGGTGTAGATAACGTATTCACCGTTTAATTTTGGATCGCTGCCTTCGAGTTTGCCGATGACATTGTGCGATTTGAACGAGCGAACCTGTTGTTTGATCTCAATGTTGGCTTTGGCATTCAGGACCACAGGTCGAAAATCCTTGGTGATCGCAGATTTCTTAAGCGCATCGAAATCCTGGCCGGAATCGGCGAACAATTTTTTCGCAACATCGAGCGTGATCCACGAACGCGCCGAGACCGCATCCATATTCTTGTTCGGATTATCGAGCTCGAAGTTTTCTTTGCTCCAGCTCGACTCACCACCTGCCAGGGATAAGCGGCAGGTTCTGTCTCGTGAATGATGATCGCCGCGGCCGCGCCTTTTTGCGCTGCAATCTCATATTTGTAGGTCCAGCGGCCGTAATACGTCATCGCTTTACCCTTGAACATTTTGTCGTCGAGCTTTGACGGATCTTTTGGATCGGGAACCGGCGGATCGCCGATCAACATCAGCAGCGTCTTGCCCTTCACATCGACATTTTTGTAATCGTCCCAGCCGTACTCCGGCGCGACGACGCCGTATCCGACGAAGACCACATCTGACTTCTCGATCTTGATCTCCGGCTGGAGCCGCGCCGATGAAGCAACGAAATCATCCTGATTTTTCAGATCCATCGTTTTGTCGCCAATGACGAAGGACATTCGCGGTTCGCTTTTGATCCCGGCGAGGGGAACCTCCTGCGTGTATGTCCCGTCGGGATTTCCCGGTTTAAGTCCGATCTTTTTGAACTGATCGGTGATGTATTTGACCGAAAGCTCTTCGCCTTTTGACCCAGGCGCGCGCCCCTCAAATTCATCCGATGCGAGAACTTTGATGTGTGCAAGCAGACCGTCCGGCGTGATCGCCTCAAGCGCCGGTTGCAAGCGTTCCTTCAATTCATCATTTCCAAGGAGCGACGCCGCGGCGGAGAAAAAGAGCGCGAGTAACAAGCGCGAAATCTTCATGCCTGTTCATTAGCGGCGCTTCGCGACCGCCGCAAATCTATCCCGCGATTGGACCACACGTGAGCCGGGTTCAAATCTTTTAAGAGTCTCATCTCTCTCCATAACGACATTGGCTTCTGAGACATTCGTCGGGCCTTTATAGCGTTGAGATGCTTTAGCACTCATGGCTGTAGAGATGCTGGATAACCCATGAAAATCGCGAACACCATCTCCGCAAGAAACAAGCCGATCCTGCTGGAAAGCGATCAACGCGGCCAGCAGCTGGATAACAAATACTCAAAGCACACAATATCGCGGTTCGTTGCATTGCCTGGTTAGGTCTTTTCGTGCTTTTCGTTTCAAACCATTGGACACTCTGATTCGCCTAAATTATTCTCACACCACGTCCACACCAATCACAGAGGCTCTGATTCGTGTTTCTGCCGTTGGTGTCTTTGTATCTCTTGCGATCTCCGTAAAGGTCCTCGGTAGCTGTGCTGCTAGTAATTCCGTTCGAAACGTCTGTCTCTGGTGCTCGTAATCATTCATGGAAGTTTTCTTTATGAGCGGAGCGGCCTTGTTCTTCTTTGCTAACACTACTTCGGTAATGGCAGAGCCGTGGCAATTGATGTTCGTCAATGCCAGGCAAACGAAGGCTTCGCCATGACTGGGAACGAACCACCTCAATCGCCCTCCGTAACGGAGTCTGCCGTGCAATCATTCCGCCGGCTGCTCGATCTTCTCTCCGAACTGAGCGTTTGCGGATTCAGCCTCTGTATGGTCGTGCTTGGTGGCGTCGTTTTTCTTTACGTCGAACAGGGACAGGAAGTTCTGCGCGCCCTGGCTGAGCGTGGCGATCAAACCGGCGCTACCAATGTGTGGCGGATAGTGCTTTTCGGTTTTGGGCTGTTCGCTTGGTCGGTGGCAAGCTGGTACAGCGCACGGGTGCTGCTGAACTACGAGTTCTTCAAGGGTCGCGAACGTCCTCCGCCAAAGAACGAATGCTGGAGTGAATTACGAGCGAAGGTTCGGTTGGAGTTTCCGCGCATCCTTGGCGTGTTGCCTTTCGCGATTGTCGGCACCGGCTTCCTGCTGTGCACCTTCCGCTACGAATCGACTGCGCCGTGGGGCCTCAAGCTTCTCTGCGCGCTCTGCTATGCCGGAGCAGTGTTGATGTATTTTGCATTTCGGATACGCCGAAAATTCATTACGGCGCGACCCGCGAGGCAGATGGAAGGATACAGCAAGATAGCGATTCGAGCCGTGGGCGCCATATCGCTGGTCTTTGCTCTGCTCCTGGTGATCAACCCAATTGTTTTTGCCGGTGAAATGGGGACCGGCGCGGTTTTGGTCCTAGCCGGTGCGGCCTGCGTATTCTGGGGAAGCGTGCTGGTTTACTGTCGGCCAGCGCGTGCATCTTCCGCTGCTGGTGCTGGCGGTGCTCTGGGTCGCGCTTTGCAGTTTGACTAACGACAACCACGACCTGCGGACGGTTACGCCGACGAAAGATTATACTCGCCCTAAGTTGACCGAAGCGCTGAAGGACTGGCATGAGCGCATAGCCAAAAAATATCCGGGCACAATCCATCCGCTTTATATCGTGGCGTCCGAAGGCGGGGGAATCCGCGCAGCGTATTGGACCGCCGCCGTGCTTGGAACGATCCAGGATGAGCAGCCCGCGTTCGCCGATCATGTGTTCGCGATCAGCGCCGTTTCCGGCGGCAGTCTCGGCGCGGCAGTGTTCGCTTCCCTGTTGCCGGACGGACGCGATCGAAAAGATTTTGCCCGCCGGGCGGAATCGATGTTAGGCCGCGATTTTCTTTCACCGGCCATTGCGGCGATGCTTTGCCCCGATTTTCTGCAACGCTTTTGGCCGTGGGGCTACAGCGGACTGGACCGTGGTCGATGGGTGGAGCGGAGCTGGGAAAACGCGTGGCGAGACACGATGCAAAAGGCGGGGACGAAAAATCCGAATCGCTTTGCTGAGTCCTTCCTCGACTTATGGCGCGCGGATAATGATTACGTGCCGAGCCTCTGCCTCAACGGCACATCGGTCGAGCGCGGGAAGCGGATCATTGCGACCAACCTGCTGATCAGTTGGCAGGAGTTTCTCGACGCCGATGATGCCGTGGAACGCTTGATGCCGCTCAAAGACCAAGGGAAAGACGACAGACGAGCCCGACCTGGGATTGATCTGCCGATCAGCGCCGCCGCGCATTTAAGCGCGCGATTTACTTACGTGAGCCCGGCGGGAAAATTCCCGCCCGATGGGACGCATGTAGTTGACGGCGGTTACTTTGAAAACTCCGGAGCCACAACTGCGCTAGATATCCTGCGAGAAATTACCAGAGAGATGGGGCGGGCGGGCAGCGATCTGGGCGATACAGTTCCGAAGCTGATCATGATCAGCAATAATCCGACGGCGAACGCACCCATGCCGGCCGGCGCCAAAACGAAGATGACAGTAACGACCGCGGCAGAGCAAAAGCGATCGGAGCCCGGCACCTTCCTCGAAGATGTGATGGCGCCAGTGGACGCCTTGTTACACACGCGCGATGCCCGTGGCACCTACGCGCAGCGGGCGATCGGGCACGCCCAGGTAATCTTCTATGAAAACCTGAAGGCGACACTGCCGCCGAACCAGGAAGCCAAGGTTTATTATTTTTCGCTAGCGCCAGCCGAAGTGCCGTTGCCGTTAGGATGGATGTTATCCAATCGCGCCGCGCACGCCATGCACTTGGAACTCAATGACGAGGGAAAATCTATCACGACGCCAGTGGACACCTGGAACAAGTCTGTCCGTGAGCAGATCATCGCGTCACTGCCGCCGCCGGTCCCAGTTGCGGTCGCTTCGCACCGATCAGCAGCAACTCGTTAGACCTGGCCTTCCTGTGCCCGCGCTGTCGCGGTGCCGGAGTAGCTGTTGTGCCTGGCAGCCCAGTTCACGATTTGGTGGCGACGGCGGCGTCACCACTTTGGTCTTGTCCTTCTTCGTGTAGATCTGGACTCATTGTTCAACTCTCTCGGCGGTGATGATGCGGAAGCAGTCGCCGGTGTCGCTAAGGCTGCAACTGTCACACCTATTCCTACATATCCAAGTCATCCCGATACAAGTTGAAGCGTATTTCATTTTATTGAGGGCTGGATTGGATTATCCGAAGCGACCGGTGATGTAATCTTCGGTCTGTTTTTCGCCGGGGTTCGTGAAGATTTTCACCGTTGGTCCGAACTCGATCAGTTTGCCGAGATAAAAGAAGGCGGTGAAATCGGAAACGCGTCCGGCCTGTTGCATGTTGTGAGTGACAATCACGATTGTGTACTGCGTCTTGAGCGCCTGGATCAGTTCCTCGATTTTCGCACGTGGCGATCGGATCCAGCGCCGAGCAGGGCTCGTCCATTAACACCACCTCCGGCCCGACGGCGAGCGCGCGTGCGATGCACAAACGCTGTTGCTGGCCACCGGACAAGCCGTATGCGTTGGTTTCGAGCCGGTCTTTGACTTCGTCCCACAACGCGGCTGAACGCAAACTTTTCTCGACTGCTTCATCGATGCGCGATCGTTTTTTGACGCCGGCTACGCGCAATCCGTATGCGATGTTTTCGTAAATCGACTTTGGAAATGGATTCGATTTTTGAAACACCATTCCCACACGCCGTCGCAAATCGACCACGTCCAATCCGGGCGAACTGATATCGACGCCGTCGACGTGAATCGCGCCCTTGCTGATGCCCGAGCCATCAACCAGATCGTTCATGCGATTGATGCAACGCAGCAGAGTCGTCTTCCCGCAGCCGGACGGTCCAATGAAAGCGGTCACGGCACGCGCCGGCATCTGCAGCGAGATATTGTGGAGGACCTTGTTATCGCCGTAAGTAGAAATCGACTTCTCGCACATCGATCATTACCTGAAGTTTCTCCGTTTGATTTGCAGCCGGTTCGAGAGGTTCCGGTGGAGTTTGTTGCCGAACTGTTTGTGGCGGTTCCATCACGGTTACCATGATAAGCGTCTCCTTTGTCTCTCCCGCAGCACAATGGAGGCTAATGCAATCAGCATTACGACTATCAAAAAAACCAAAGCCGTTCCGTACTGAACGCGTTCGGTGTATTCGTTCTGCGGAATTTTCGAGCTAACGACATAAATGTGGTACGGCAGCGCCATGACGCCCTGGAAAAAGAAATCCGTCCATTTGGTCACCTGCCATGGCATTTCATCGCGCATCGCGTAAGCCGCCGTGAACATGATCGGCGCGGTTTCACCTGCGACGCGGGCGATGCCAAGGATTGAAGAAGTCAAAATGCCCGGCATCGCATAAGGCAAAACGTTTTTGCGGATGGTTTGCCAACTCGTCGCACCAAGCGCCAGCGAACCTTCGCGCAATCCTTTCGGCACGGCGCGCAACGATTCTTCGCTGGCGGTAATGATCGCCGGCAAGATCATCAGACCCAGCGTGAACCAGCCCGCGATCAGCGAAACGTTCCAGCCAAAGAAAATCACGAATAGACCAAAGCCGAACAGGCCGAACACGACTCGAAGGCACCCCGGCGAGATTCAAAATGGCGATGCGAATGAACCGAATGAAGCGCGTGTCGCGGCTGTATTCGCTGAGATAAATCGCAGCGCTGATTCCGATCGCGAGGGCCACAATCATCGAGCCGATGACGAGCAGCGCCGTGCCGACTATGCAGGGAAAAATTCCGCCGGCGGAATAAGCGATGCTCGTGGCATCAACCGGTTCCTTGTGCGTTTCCTGCCATTTCCGGAATTCTCGATCGCTCAGCTCCATTTTTTTGCCCTGATATTCGAAGACATAGAGCGTTTGCGGCGGCTCCGTGAGAAATTTCACATTGATGAACGGCGCGTGATTCGTGAACACCGTCCGGCTTCCTTTGATTGCGATATCGAGAAAGATGTAACGTGGCGCACGCCAACACGAAATACGTCGCCAGGCGAAACGCCCAGAACATGAACGTTTGGACAAAGCTGCGCCGGCTATCGGAGGAGGCGGCGACCATTTTATCCAACGCTCATGCGGTAGCGCATGACGAGTTTCTGCGCGCCGTAATTGATGGCGAGAGTGATCGCGAACAACACAAGGCCCACCATGAACAGCGCGCGGTAGTGGATGCTGCCGCGAACGACCTCGCCCATTTCCTGCGCGATGATTCCCGTCATGGTGTGCACCGGTTGAAAAAACGCGCCGAGTCCCTGCGTGAAATCAGGAATGGCGATCCGGTTTCCGGCACACAACAGCACCACCATTGTTTCTCCGATCACGCGGCCGAGTCCGAGCAAGACCGCCGACACGATCCCTGACAACGCCGCGGGCACGAGAACGCGCACGATCGTCTGAAGACGATTCGCGCCCAAAGCGTACGAAGCTTCCTTGAAACTGCGAGGCACGTTGCGCAGCGCGTCTTCAGCGAGAGTAAAAATCGTGGGCACAGCCATCAGCGCGAGCAAAGAACCCGCCGTGAACACATTCAGGCGCTCACTAATTGGAAAGAACGGCACCCATTGCATGAACGAGGCACGTGAGATAGCGCGGATCGTTTCGCCAAGTACAGCAATCCCGAAGAAACCCAGCACGACAGAAGGGATCGCCGAAATGAATTCGATGTACGGTTTGATCAGGCTCTTCTCAATCGATGAGGCGACCTCGCTTACGTAGATCGCTGCACAGACTCCGAGAGGGACAGCAAGTACCAGCGCAACGACCGAAACCAAAAGCGAACCCACAAACAAAGGGATGATGCCGTACCAATCCTGCCAAAAACTCGCCGTGATCCACTGCGTGCCAAACAGAAAAGAGGTAATGGCGCGATATGCGGGCACTGGTGTGTTCGGGTCCCACGCGCGAAGTTTTTCCACAGCCGCGGGAAGCTGCTTCAGATATTCTTCAACTTCGGCTTTCCAGTTAGCGAAGGCTTTGGCCGCTTTTGCATTCGTCAACGCCGGAGGCGCTGCCAGCAATTCGGTTATCTGCGCCTTCATCGAATCGGCAATTTGCGCGAACTTGTCCGTTGCAGAACGAAGCGCAGCCATTTGTTCCGCTGCGTTGCCAGCAGGCGCCGCCGCGGCGCGGGATTCATCCTGCGATTCCCTTTCGATCACACCAGCACCAGCAAGGCCACCGAGCTGTAGCATTGTCTCACGCAACGCCTGCGCCTGATCGGTCGCGTCAGAGAGCAGTCCGTTTAACTGTTCGCCGCGTATCGCTAAATTTATTCGCAAATTCATCGAATTTTTCGAGCGCACGCCTGGTCGGCTCCATCTCGCGTTTGTTGAAGCCGGATGTCGCCGAGTTGACGCGAGAGAGCCGTCTGTTTTTCGGCCTGCCCCCGAATGATGTCCACGTATTCGAGGCCTGCTTGCCGATACAGCCGCAAATTCGCCAGATTTTGACCGAAAAAACCGGAGCCCTCGCGAAAGAGGAAAATCGTAATTAACGTCAGTACGATAATGGCAACGAGCGCGTTGCTGCCAAAGAACGCTCTGATAGCTGATTCGGTGGTTCGCCGTCGGTTTCCAGTCGCGCTTTTTTTGGCTGGAATCGACAGCTCTTGCGCGGTGGTTTCCACACCGGCGACGATGCGAAACAGCCGCAAAACCAGCAATGGAATTAATGTTACGTTTCTGTGACAGCAGAGTCTGTCTCAGAGGGAAACTTACGGCGACCGTGGCCGCTTTTCTCCCGGCACTTCTTGTTGTACGGGCGCGATGTCCGGGAGGTCCGGAGGAGCTCCCGCGGCTCGATAGACGGTTCGACCAGAGTCTTGTTTAACAGCCTCACCCGATCCGAGCAGGCCGCATCCGGCAACAGCAAGCGCGACTACAATAGAGAATGCCGCGGTAAGTTTCTTCACTTGGCTACATCATTGAGGCGTAAACGGGTCCTCGCAAGCGAGCTCGCCTGCTCGCGATGAATTCGCAACGTTGGCAATAACATGTCACGCGTTTTTTCGCAATCGCCATCTGGTGTCACGCAGCTGTGCAACGGTGGGGGCAGAACTTCAAGCCGACACGAGATACGCGAACACTTTTGGAAGGTTAGGTGAAGGCACGAAAGCCAGACTCGGGCGCCCTGGATACTTTTCCGGGGCGCCCGCTCATTTTCGCGAGGTCGTTTTGCCACACAAATGTAACGCTAATTCTTTTGCCGATTCGCCTGCGGGTTCGTACGTTTGCACCTGATCACGCATGCCAGGCGTTGACTCTTCCCAGACGCGATTCAGCCCCTGCCATCAACGCGCAGCAACAGCGTTTCTCATTTGGTGGATCGCGGCAGCACGTTTCAAGACCTAAACGCTATCGCGCCGCGTGGATTTCCGACACGCACCTGGGCACGCGCGGCTGCAACGCCACTGCGCTGCTGGACTTTTTGCGCGAGACCGATTTCGACACGCTATACATCGTGGGCGACCTGATCGATATCTGGTCGCTGCGGCGCGCAATTTACTGGCCACAACAACACAACGACGTGATCCAAAAAATTCTGCGCAAAGCCCGCAAGGGCACCCGCGTAATTTACATCCCGGGAAATCACGACGAACTGGTGACGAGCTTCTGTGGCTCCTACGGGAATATCGAGATTAAGGAGAACGCAATCCATGTGACCGCCTCAGGCGAGCGGATATTGATTATTCACGGTCACGAACTCGACGTGGTGGTGTCCGGCAGCGGCCGGATGAAGTGGCTCGCGTTCGCAGGCGACGTTAGCTACCAATTTCTCCTCTCGCTCAATCCGCTAATTAACTTTGTCAGGCGGCATTTCGGCCTGGGCTACTGGTCCCTCAGTGCCTATGCCAAGCGAACGGTGAAGGACGCCGTCAGTTTTATCGGCAAATTCGAAGCCGCTGTGGCGCATTACGCGGAGCGTTACCACGTCGACGCCGTGTTGTGTGGTCACATCCACAGCGCAGCGATCCGCGAATTCGGCAGAGTCGCGTATTACAACTGCGGTGACTGGGTCGAAAGCTGCACGGCGCTAGTCGAAGGCGACGATGGCATGATCTCGCTGGTTAATTACCACTCGCTCTCCTCGAGCGCAGACGCAGTAACGCCGACGATCGATTCCGCTCGGCCGAAGCAGCCTTTGGTGAGCAATTAGAATTGTAGGGCGTTTTACGCACTCTTTCCTGCTCGTTCGGCCTCCGGCCTGCGCGTCCATGTCGCTCGGCGCCCGCTGACTCCATTCTGTGAGACGCCGCGGCGTTTGACACAACCGCCCTGCAACGACCGATCCAGCACTTCAATTCTTCAATCGATCCGTCCCGGTGTTTCTAAGTCGTCACCGCGTTTTAACAATTCGTAACCTGACGCGGCGCGCTTCTGCTTTAACTAAGCGTCCTGTCATGACTGCGATTACAGTGAAGCGAACAATCGTCAGACGAACGCGTGCGCAAAGATCGGCGATGAGGAAACGCCAATCGTTTCGCGAACTTTCCCGGTCTTATCTCGCCGGCGAACGGACCGTGGAGTTTACCATTGAAGCGCTGCTCTTCGCCATCATCGTGGCAATGTCCGCGTGGCCAGTTTTGGTAGCCGCAAACGCAGTCAGCGCATTCCTTTAAGGCGCCGATCTAGCGAACACCTGTATCGTTTCATTAACACCCTGCGTTAGCTGGGTGTTGGAATGCCCGTCGAATTTCCTCAACTGCTTCAGCAGTTTTCCGCACAAGACCCACCTCGCTGAAGCAAGGTGTTAACGAGACAATCCGCCGCATTCGTGAAAGGCTCGACACTAAACGCGTTGTGTTTAGCATGTTCGCCTTGTGCGACGGGACAATCGATCACGACACAATCGCGAAATTGAACGGAAATTCTTAGTCAAATGGCTGCCGGATAATTTCAAGCAGGCACGCCATTTCGTTATTGAGCAAGGTTATCTGGCAACCGAATCCGCTGGCAGACAGGTTCGGCTACGAAAGGCGGGGCGCGCAGTCGTCGCTCACGTTCAAGGTCGGTCGCAGCAGCCATCGCGAAGAACGCGAGATCAAGCTGAGCCCAAAACAATTTGCAGCGCTGTGGCCTGGCACGATCGGGACGAAGACTGCGAAAGGTGCGTTACGAAATTCCGTGGGACAAGGTCATGATCGAAATCGATATTTATCGCGGCCGGCATGCAGGTCTTGTCGTAGCGGAGGTGGAATTCCCTGATACCGCCAGCTGCCGCAGATTCAAAGCGCCCTGGTGGTTTGGCCGCGAAGTGACCGGCGCAAAACGCTACAGCAACGTGCGCCTCGCTCTCGAATAACAAACGCCATGGCATTCCGTTTGAAATTGCGCGAACCCCTCCCTGAAGGACTCAAGCGAGTTTTTTGCGAGCAAATCGACGCGGCTTTGCACTTGTGCCAACACCCAGCAAAACAACGTGGCGTCACCGTGCACGAAGTTCGCAAGCATCTCAAAAAACTGCGCGCAGCAATGCGGCTTGCGATTGGCGCGGTCGGCAAAAATTGTCACGCGAAGGAGGATCGTTGCGTGCGCAAGATCGGACGATTGATCTCAGACCTGCGCGATGCGCAGGTGCGATTGCAGACGTTTATTAAGCTGCGCGATAAGGCGGCAAAAAATTCTGGAAAACAGGGCTTTCCGCGCACAGAAGAATTGTTGCTGCTCGAACGCGAAAGTTTTTCAGCAGCATTCGCCGGCTGGCAAAAGGAAGCGATACCACAATTGGAAAACGTCAAAACGCGCCTGATGGCGTGGCCACTGGACGACCTGAATTGGAAGCAGATTTGTGGCGCAGTATGTAAAATTTACAGACGCGGTCAGCGCGCGCTCGCCAAGACGATCGACGATCCCGACGCGGAAAATTTTCATGCCTGGCGCAAGCGGGTGAAAGATGTGTGGTATCAGTTGCGAATTTTGCAGCCACTGAACCGAACAGTTTTGGAAGAGATGGCTCAGGATGTGGAGGTGCTGGGCGAATTGCTGGGGACTGACCACGATTTGAATTTTCTACGCGCGCGTTTGGAAACGGAAAGCGGTGATGAAGCGCTCGCCGACGAACTGGCGCGGCTCCAGAAATTGATGGACAAACGCTGCAAAGGCCTGCGCCGCGATGCGCTTGAACTCGGACGGCGTTTCTACGCCGAGCCATCCAAAGCGTTCGCAAAACGCATTTCCATCTTCGCCGCCAAACGAACGTAAGATTGTCTCACTCGCCTAATTCGCGGTCGTAAGCTTCAAGGTATTTGATTCCCGACCCTGTATTAAAAACGACCACGCGTTCACCGGACCGGATTTTCCCAGCTAGACGAAGCAACTTCAAAGCTGCAAAACAAGCAGCGCCTTCGGGGCAGATAAAGAGACCTTCTTTTGCTCCGACGTCACGCGCGACGCGGATCATTTCTTCGTCGTCGACGGCAATCGCGCCGCCATTGGACTCACGAAGAGTTTTCAGGATCAGGAAATCACCGATCGCCTTTGGAACGCGCAAGCCGGAAGCAATCGTGTGCGCGTCGGGAAACTCTGCAGCGTTTCTTTCTCCGGCTTCAAACGCGCGAACGATCGGCGCGCAACCGGCGGCTTGCACCGCGAACATGCGCGACCGGTCTTTCCCGATCCAGCCGAGTGCCTCCATTTCGTCAAACGCTTTCCACATCCCGATGAGACCAGTGCCGCCGCCGGCTGGATAAAGAATCACATCCGGCAATTGCCAGTTCAGTTGCTCCGCTAATTCGTAACCGAGCGTCTTTTTTCCTTCGACCCGATATGGCTCTTTGAGCGTGGACATGTCGAACCACCCTTCGGTTGTTTTGCGCCGGGCGATTTCCGCGGCGCAATCGGTAATTAGTCCGTCGATCAAAGCCACGTGAGCGCCCAGTTCGCGACATTCGACAATGTTTGCGCGCGGCGTGTCGCGCGGCATGAAGACGTGCGCCTCGACACCGGCTCGAGCCGCATAGGCAGCGAGCGCGCCACCGGCATTACCCGCGCTGGGGACCGCGAGCTTGGTTGCGCCGAGGTATTTTGCCATTGAAACGGCCACGCTCATTCCCCGCGCCTTGAAGCTCTGCGTCGGGTTGAGCGACTCGTCTTTGATCCAAAGATCGACATCATCGGCGAATTTTGATGCGCGCAGCAGCGGCGTTCCACCTTCACCTAACGACACTGGCTCAACATCGGGTGGCAACGGCAAAACTTCGCGATAACGCCACAACGATTTCTCCCGTTCCGATAGTATCTCGCGCTTCAGCGTTCGTGCTGCTTTTGTAAGATCCACTCTCGCAAGCAGCGGTTTGTGGCATGACAAACACAGATTCTGTAAACGCGACCACTCGTGTTGAAGGCCGCACGCGCTGCATTCGAGATGCGTGAGAAACATCGGAGCAATGGAGCGTACATTTCCAGCGAGCGCACGCGCCCCGTGGGTCGAAACGGAAGTCAGGCAGCCGTGCCTGACTCGGACGGCAAGCTGCCAGCTTGCCGATTCGACAGACTGGCAGTCTGTCTTCCAGAAAGCACCGCTTGCGACTCGTGTTAGATTAAAAACGAATGAATTTGCTAACGCTGACGGAAGTTCGCCGCGCGACGCAGAATGGAACGACGTCTGCACGCGTGCACGTGCAGGTGGAAAACGCGACGCCGAAGCTGACGCGCGAACAGCAGCCGTATTGCGAGCTTACCTTGGCCGACGCATGCGACCGCATGACGTTGCGTGTCTGGAGCGATCATCCTGCGTACAAAACGTGCAGCGCATTAACCAATCAGGATTTCATCGAGCTCACCGCGGATTTTTACCAGTCGCAATACGGACTCGATGCTCGCAAGTGGATGCAGCGGCCGCTGACGGAACAGGAAAAGAACGAATTGCTCCAGGGCCCCGCAGATTTACGCGCCAAACAGGCGTCCGATTTCGAATTCGTCAAGCAAAGTGTGGCCGGGATCAGCGATCCACGGTTGGCAGCGTTGGGTGAGGCTTTTCTAAGCGAATGGGGCGACCGCTTTCGGCGCACCGCGGCCGCGCGGAATTACCATCACGCGCGGCGCGGCGGACTAGTCGAGCACACAGCTCAAATGATGCGCGTGGCTAAGAAAATCGCGCCGCTTTACCCTGAGTTGAACCTCGACCTGTTACTCACTGGAATTCTCTTCCACGATTCCGGAAAACTTTGGGAGAACGCGCTGCCGGAAAATGGATTCGTAATGAGTTATGACGAGCTCGGCGAACTGATGGGACACATCTCCATCGGACTCGAGTTGGTCAATGCGTCGTGGAGAAGGTTAAGCATCGAAAACGCCGAGGCGTGGAAAAATCTCACACCGGCCTCGGAAGACGTGCGAATGCATCTGTTGCACCTCATCGCTGCTCATCATGGCGAGCCGGCATTTGGTTCGCCCGTCGCACCGAAAACGCCCGAGGCAATGGCGCTTCATTACATCGACAATCTGGATGCGCGTCTGGAAATGTTCGCCGCCGGTTACACCACAGCCAAACCGCTCGCCTCGCGCATCTTTGATCGCGTGCGGCCATTGCCGGGGAATTTGGTGAAGTCTCTGGAAAAATTTCAGCAAACAGGAACAACGACCGATGCCGACAAACTCTTGTGACGCACTACCAGCACACGCAAATCGGTCATGTAATTATTTGGTCCGTTCTCGCGATCATTCTGATTGCTAGCGGCGGATTGATAGGATCACCGCTCCATCGCGAGCCGCCGGTGATCGTTTCGATCATCCTGCTGGTTTGCCTCGTCCTGTTCTACAGACTCAGGATTACGATCGACGGAGAGACTCTCTGTGCCTCGTTCGGTATCGGCGTTATCCGCAAGAGAGTTGGGCTTGCAGAGATTGTCGGATGCGAGCCCATTCGCATTCGCTGGTGGTATGGTTGGGGCATTCATCTGACGCCGTACGGCTGGCTGTATAATGTTTCTGGGTTTGAAGCTGTAGCGATCACCTTACGAGATGGCCGAAACTTCGCGCTCGGGTACTGATGATCCTCACGGGCTCGTCGATGCAATCAGGCGCTACGCCAGCACGCATTTCACGCGCGGTTGAGCTCGTAAATCCGACCGATGGACAACGCGGTCACTGAAAGCAGAACGCGTTTATTTCGCCAATTCGCGGAACCAACCTAAAGCGACCGAAGTTTGCCCGTCATTTACTTCGTGCCCGCCACGAAAAGTCCCGATTCGCATTCGATTGAATCCAGTTCGCTTGATTGAACCGGCGACAGCGTACTGCTGCTCCACCGTTGCGATTCGATCATCGTGGCCAGCGCTGATGTAAATTGGCGTATTAAGAAAACTCCCGCCCGGCTGGATCCGCGCGTATCCATCGCTTAGGTGATCTTCATTCGCACCAGTCATGTAGATGCCGGCAATGCGACAGCCATTCCTCGCGAGCAGAGGCGCAATGTAGCCAACCCCTTTTCCTCCTCCGGAAAACCCTGCACACGCAACCGGCCATTTGTCCGATCCGGAAAAACTGCGATGCAGCGCATCCACCGCCGCGAGCGTCATTGCGCCACGCCAAGCGGCAGTATCGCTCCGCGCGTGCTGCGGCCCGTCTCCGGCCAGAAGCACCCAGCGTTCAGAGAGTCCGACTGTGCGATAAAACTGGACGAGATCATCGCGATTCTGCCGTTTGAAATCGCTGGTCGAGCATACGACCAATACCGGCCAAGTTTTTTGTGGATCAAAATTCGAAGGAGTGGCGAGCATCGCGATGGCATTCGGCGGCACAACATTCCCGCCTTGGCTAGCCAACGACTTTTCCTGAGCGCTTCAACGGAACGTTAGCTTTGACCGTTGAACCCGGAGAAAAAGCGACACCGGCGAATGTCGACGAACCTGCGATTGCTCCGACCGAACCCGCGTGGAGTACGTAGGATCAACCCGAGGAACGAAATTAGTCGGGCGCGAGCACCGCAAACATGTTGGGAACCTCGTAAGATCATACTGCCTCGTATTCAAAAAACGTGCGGAACGGAACGCTCAAATCTAATTTAGATTGAAAATGTGAAATTGGCCATGGCTCCCCGTATTAGCACAAACGTGCAGGTGATGTTTTTCGACACCGACTGCGGAGGCGTTGTATCCAACATCGCGTATCTGCGTTTCATCGAGATCGCTCGCACACACCTGGCGGAGAAACTCGGGCTCTCCGTCGTGGAGATGGCGGAAAAGGAAACCTATCCGGTTGTGGCCCGGACTGAGATCGATTATCGGCGCCCGGCAAGGCTCGGTGACCAGCTGGTGATTGAAGGCTGGCTGGATCGCGCAGAGAGAGCGCGGTTCTGGTGTGCATTCCGCATCACGCGCCCACAAGACAACACATTGATCGCCGAGTGCCGCCAGATGCTGGCATTGATCGAAATGCCGACAGGAAAATTGCTGCGTTTGCCTGAGCATTGGAAAACGTACGACAAAGTCGAATCCAGCGAACGTACGCGAATCTCGAGCCGGAAAGATTCCCGGTGGAGAATCTGTGCAATGAGCGCGAGCGCTCGCACCCTAAGCATCGAAGAAACGCTGCTGGAACCGCCTGCGTTACCGCCGCCGCCTACCCGCCACGCTCTGCTCGTAATTCTGATCGCGCTCGCGGCGCTGTTGCATGTGGTGACCATTGGCACCGGCGATCTTTATAGTGAGACGGAGGGCCAATACGCCGGAGCTGCGCGCGAGATGGTGGCGAGTCATAATTGGTTGCTCCCAACCAACAACGGCATACCGCGCCTGCAAAAACCGCCATTGCTTTACTGGGTCATCATTGCTTCGTACAAAATTCTCGGCGTGAATGAGGCAGCTGCCCGGCTACCGCTCGCGCTGGCCGTCGTAGCGACGGTTGCACTTATCTTTTTAATTGGCGAAAAGCTCTCGGATTACTGGCGCGGTTTCATCGCAGGTCTGATCTATCTTAGCTTCTGCGGCACGTTTCTTCTCGCGCGCATTGTCATGCCCGAACCGCTGGTCACCGCATTCATGACCGGCGCGATGTTCTGCGGAATATGCGGTTATGAACGGAGACGACATCGGCGCCTGTGGTTCGCCGGTGTCTGGATTTTCGTTGCGCTAGCGTGCCTAACGAAAGGTGTGCTCGGCATCGTTTACCCCGCTGTGGTTTTTGTTTTGCTCTCGATCTTTTATCGTGAAGCGAGGATACGGTTTCGCGCGCTTCTGCGCTGGGAATATGCGTTGATTTTTCTTTTGATCGTGGCGCCCTGGCACATCTGGGCCCAGTGGCATTTCCCGCATTATTTTCGTTATGCCAGATCTGAATGGCTGGGACACCTGCGCGGGCTCACGGATGAGACGCACGATTTTCTCGGCGTGCCTGCTTATCAATTTGTGATCCTGCACGTGGCGTGGTGGTTTCCATGGTCGATCGCGCTGCTGCCGGGCGTCATTTTTGCCTGGCGCCGCGTTACCCGGCCGCGCGAGATCAATTTCGGCGATGCATTACTATTTTGCTGGATGGGTGTGGTGTTCATTCCGCTGCTCTTTTTGGGACAGCGACAGGATTACTATTCGATGAGCATGTGGAGCGCGTTCGCGCTATGGGCGGCCATGGCGTGGGATAGGATTCCCCAATCGTTGCGCGCCGCGGGCGCGATCGCGGTGGGTGTTATCGGTCTGATTCTTGCGAGCGGAGCGCTGTTCGCGGCGCGTAACGGCCGCGCGGTGAACGGGACGTGGGGAGTCATGGACGAACGCTGGACCGCGTGGAGAGCCTTGGATGATATGCCTGTGTCCGCCTGGATAGCATTGCGGCCCATGCTCGTGATTACGGCTATTTCATTTGTGTTCTTCTCGATCATAGCGCTTTACCTGATTTTCAAACAACACGAGAAACTCGCGGCCATTGCTCTGGCTGTCTCAATGATTCCAGCCGGGCTGAGCATGGTAATAGGCGTCGCGAAAACCGCTCCCTATTTCTCACTCGCCGATGTTGCCCGTTACCTGAATCCGCGGTTGGAGACAGGCGGCCACGCGATGTTCGAAGGGCCGCTGGACGACAGCAGCAGCCTTATTTTTTATCTCAATCGAAGATTCTTTTTTGTTAACCAAAATCCCCGGAAAGAAGCTCCGATCGGCGCACCTGCCACCGACGTTTTTCTGAATGAAGAAGCTGTTCTGGAAAAATGGGATCAACCCGACCCGGTTTACCTGATTGTGGAGCAAAGCCGAGCGGACTATTGGAAAGGGCGAGTTACCAGCCGGTTTCACGTTTATCACCAGGTCACTTCGTCCGGTACGTACGTCGTGCTTAGCAATCAGCTCTAAAACGAGTTCGTTTCGTCTGTTTCGGCGTCCTTGAAAAAGGACTGAGCCTCGCTAATGTGTCGGCTCACTTCCAACTCTTCACAGGCTCAAGGAATTTATGTCGCAACATCGCAGTCTAAAAGGCGCCAGCACCATCGCGGCTAAACGCAATGTGTTGAAACGCTTCGAGCGTGTCGAGCTTCTCAAGAAACGCAAACAGTGGAAGGACGGTCAGAAAGTGATCGGCCTGCCGAAGACAAAGCCGGACGTTTAGCATTCAGGTCATCCTGAGGGGAGCGAAGCGGAGTCGAAGGATCCCGTAGATTTATCTCTGGATCTTGCCGCGGGATTCCTCGACTTCGCTCGGAATGACAGCTGGTATAACAGAGCGCCATGCGCCTTAATCGCTTCCTCGCCGCTGCAGGTATTGGATCGCGCCGCCATTGCGATGAATTGATCGCGGCTGGCCGGGTCACTATCAACGGTCAAACCTGCACCGACTTCAGCGCGCAACCCGATGCACGCGACCACGTCAAGGTGAATGGCAAACTTGTTCACGTCGCCCCACCACTGACCATCATGTTACACAAGCCCGCCGGATTCGTTTCGACCCGGAAAGATCCGCACGTGCGCGATACTGTTTTTGATTTGCTGCCGGCAAAATTCTCGCGGCTGTTCAACATTGGACGCCTGGACGCACAGACCGAAGGTCTGCTTCTCCTCACAAGTGATGGAGATCTCGCACAGAGCCTAACGCATCCCCGTTACAAAATTGAGAAGGAATACGAAGTGACACTGGATCGCCCGTGGGATCCCGAACTTACGTCGAAACTGCTGCGCGGAATTTTTCTCGATGGTCAGCGAGCGAGGATTGCGCGACTTCACTCGGTGTCGCCCGTCCGGCTGCGCGTTGTTTTGCGACAGGGAATTAATCGTCAGATTCGCCGTATGTTCGAAGCCGTTGGTTATCGCGTGAAAGACCTCAACCGCGTTCGCATCGCGAATCTTCGCCTCGGCGACTTGCCTCGCGGTCATTGGCGTCCATTGACAAAGCGCGAGCTGGAATCCTTGGAAGGGCGAGCTTCCGCGAGACCGGGTGCGGCGTCGCAGAAGCTCCGCACTCCGCGATGAAACTCGAAAGTTGCAATGCGTTAATCACAGGTGCTTCAGCTGGCATCGGTCGTGAATTTGCACGTCAACTCGCCGGTCGTGCACGTTCGATGATTTTAGTCGCACGGCGTGATGAAAGGCTGATCGAGCTGGCTGATCAATTGCAGCGAGAACATCCGAAGCTTCTTGTTCACGTTCGAAAAGTCGATCTCGCTGATCTTGGGCAGTTGCAAGTTTTCCTGGAGCAACTTGATCGCGAGAAACTCGAAGTCGATCTCTTGATCAATAACGCCGGACTCGGCGACAGCGGTCCTTTTGCGGAGAGCGATCCTGATCGGAACAAGGAAATGACGGTCGTAAACGTCGAAACGCTAACGTTGGTTACTCGTCATGTGCTTCCGCGAATGATCGCACAGCACCGCGGCGCCATTCTCAACGTCAGTTCGTCAGCTGGCTTTCTCCCAATCCCCGGCTCCGCTGTTTACGCCGCTACGAAGGCGTATGTGACAAGTTTTTCCGAAGCGCTTAGAGCCGAGCTCCGGGAAACGGGGATAAGCGTATGCGCGCTTTGCCCCGGTCCCGTGGTAACGGAATTCCAGCAGGTCGCCAAGCGGGAAGGAATGAAGCCTGACATCGGTCCGAAGTTCATCGTAGTCACAGTCGAACAGGTGGTGCGCGATGCGCTCGCAGCCGTCGAAGCAGACCGACCGCTCATCATTCCGGGGTTCGCGATGAAGCTGTTGATGCTTCTCGCTCGATTGATGCCAATGCCAGTCTTGCGATGGGTGGCACGGATGTCACCCAGGTCACGCGGCGTTGTATAGCGACAGCGTGGCCTGCGCAGGTCCTCACGTAGGCTAGCGATGGAACCAGTTGTGCTCGCTGGCAAACACCGGGTGAGTGATAACGATTTCCGAAGCCTGCGAAAACACAACAATTGCGCCGAGCACAATGAGTGGCGAAGCGGCGTCAATCCAGCGAGTTTGTCGAAATCTTGAAGTCGCGAGGCGGCAGAAGCAGGAAATCCCATAGACATAACTCAGTGCAAAAGGAATCATCGCGCCGCTCAGCAAGCGGCCCGATGTGAAGTACGGATGCAAACGGGATGGATTAACACAACTGCCGAAATCGAATTGAATTGAAAGCAGCCCAAGGAAAGCAACTCCGGCTGCAAAAATCAGAATCGCTACGGCGATGGCCTGCCGTTGGAATCCAGAAAGTGCAAATGATTTTCTTAATCCGAGGATCGCTGCCAAGATAAACATTAGCGAAGAAACGGCGTACAGCCGATCCGCTATTTCCCAATCGAACTTTCTGCCGTGCCACTCAACTTCGCCGCGCCAAAAAGTTGCAATTAAATCCGACCAGAAAACCCAAAGGCCGTGGGGGCTGAAAATGGGATGCTGCCACCAATCGCCGAACGGTTTTCGTGTCCAACCAAGCAAACTAATTTTCGCCGTCGATCCGGTGACATCGCCAAAATGAAATTTTGTCCACAGTATCCAAGTACCGACCGGAATTGCGGCGCACGAAATCAGCGCGGCCAGCGCGATCAGCCCGGCACGCGGTGTTCGTGAAATGATCGCGATGGATCTCGCAACCATTACCGCGAGCGCGACTGAGACGAGCGGCAAGTTTGACAGCTTGGTCAGGCACGTTGCTGCCAGTGCCAGACCTGAAAGCGCTCCAAGCGATAAGCTCGGAGCGTCCGTTCGCAACCATTGCAAAACGCAAAGAAACAGCACGCCGAAACAGAGCGGCGAAAGCACATCGTTGTTCATTGCGTAGAACACATTCTGCGGAATGAAAGCCACGAGTAGCGGCACGCCGATGCGCAGATCGAGGCGCTCCGGCGCAATTGTTCGCGCGGTCACATAACCCAACCAAACCACGATCGCCATGAGGGCGGCATTCAGGAACCGAATCCAATACAACGCTTGAATGCCGACCAATCCAATCTGCTTCCCAATCCACCACCACAGGCCCGCAAGAGCGTAGTACAGCGGCGGCTGCGATGATTCGAAATTGATTTCGCCGTTCCATGCCGCTCGCGTTGACGCAATCTCGGGTTCCACTTCTGGCCAGGGTTGTTTCCATAATGGCGTCGGAAATTTCCCATCTGGAAACTGCTCCGGGGGAAACAGGAACTCCGGGGAAGCATAAGGAACAATCCAGTTCAGCGTTTCTTCTTTCAGCCGATCGAAACCGCGCGGGACCTGGCCGTGCGAATACTGCGTGATCAGATCGAAATGCAGGTCCTCATCAATGTTGCTGAAGAACGGGAATGCTGCTGAGAAAATAAAAACACGGAGTGCAGCGGCGATGCACAGCAGCAGAATGAGAACATGTTCCTTCGCAGTGACGAACGTTTTCGATTCACAAGACGGCATAGTTGCGCTGCAAGATTAAAAGCGGCGCAGCAGCGCCGCACTCCAAAAACGTATAAAAGAAAAGCGGCGATCGTATTCAGACCGCCGCTCTAAAACTTTCGAATCCTGCAGGAACTCTACGAGGATTTGTATTTAACCGAGCACCCGTACGGCTTCGTCTCTGGCGTTGCGACGGATTTGCCGGACAACGATTGATCCAGCGCCGCCTTAACGTAATTCGTCGACGTCGGGATGTCCGATGGGTTTGGCGTCGCTTTGCTGTCGATTGCGCCGCGGTAAACGATTTTCCCTTCTGGATTAATGATCACCATGTTCGGCGTGTTCTTTGCGCCGTAAGCGCGGCCTGCGTTGCCTTCGGGATCCAGTAGCAGCGCGGTCTCATGCGTCTTCCACGAGGTCGCGATCTTTTGCGCCTCTTCCGGAGTCAGATTTCCTTCTGTGCCGGGTGCGTTGGAATCGATGGTCAGCCAGACAACGCCTTTGTCCGTGAACTCTTTCTGCAGGTTTTGCATGTTGCTGCTGCCGTAATGCTTTTTCACGAACGGGCACTGTGGATTAAACCATTCAAGGACGACATATTTGCCCTTGTACTGCGACAGCGAATGGGCCTTGCCGTTGGCGTCCGGGAGCGAAAAGTCGGGCGCAGCGCTGCCCACTGGCGGCGCATCGGCGGCAAAGACTGCCGTTCCAATCAATGATGTCAAAAGGGTCAGTATAATTTTCGTATTCATAGTTTCATTAGAAACATGGCTTCCGAGATAGTTCAAATTCTCGTGAGTAACATATTTGTAGGGATTGGTAGGGCGCGACCGCCGGGCACGCCGCGACTGCTATCCGCCGAACTTCGCTGCCAGATTCCGAAGCCCATTCACGAAATTCCGGTTCATCAAATCGACGAGTTGCGCTGCGTACTTCGGGTCAATATCGAATCTCGACGACCATTCAACGTACGAATGATCGCCGTCGGTAATCGGCAGCACACGTAACGTGGTGCGATGGTCACGCACGGGAACTGGCGAGCTGACGAATGTGTATGAATAAAAACGTTCGGCATCCGACAGCGCAAGGAGTACCTCCCGAAACACCTCCCCGTCTGTCTGAGTCAAAATCCGAACACATCCAACGCGAGTTGGGTCGCCGCCATCCTCAATCGGGCTCGATTTTACAAACGGAAGCCATTCGGCCACCGAATCGAACCGTCGGATCATCGTCCAAACTTTTCCGGCCGGCGCGTCAACCACACGACTCACGAACACCCGAGGCATTCCTACATTTATTTTGAAACTACCCTGCGCGCGACTGTCTCGAGTTTTTCCAGAACCATGCCTTTGGTGAGCACTTCGGGAAAAACAATTGGCTCTTCGTTTTTTGCAGGATAAAGCACGTAGAGTGGAACACCCGGGCGGCCGAACTGCTGCAATAATTTTGTGATCACTGGATCGCCGTTGGTCCAATCGGCTTTCAATTTCACAATCCCGTGGCGCTGGAACGCCTCTCGCACATCGTGAGCCTCAAGCACACTGGCTTCATTGAATTTGCAGGTAAGACACCACGCGGCGGTAAAATCGACAAAGACAGTCCGGCCTTGCTCCAGTTCGGTTTGCAAGCGTTCGGGCGTGAACGGCTGCCAGTCGCCTCGGCTCTGCGAATCTGCGGAAGCAATTTTTGCGGACTGAAATTTGTCGCCGATGAAATAAACGCCGCTACCGATCACGAGGAGGAGCATCAGCGCTAGCACGGCGATCCGCTTCACAGCTGACGCTGTTGGCACAACGAACGCGCCTTTCATCCAGCAGGCGACACTGATCACGAGCAGGAAACAGCTCGCCCAAATTGCTCCTTCCAAGCCGCGTTCTGCGCCGAGCACATAAAGCAGAAAGAGCAGCGTCGCCAATAGCAGGAAACCCATGAACTGTTTCACGTGCACCATCCAGGGCCCGGGCCTTGGCAAAAAGCGCAGCCACGCAGGCTGCGCCGTCAAAAGCAGATATGGCGCGCTCATACCGGCAGCAATGGCAATGAACATCGCCAGAATGATCGCGGCTGACTGCGTGAACGCGAAGCCGAGCGCTGTTCCGAGAAATGGCGCCGTGCATGGCGTAGCCAGCACAGTCGCGAACACGCCTTGGAAAAAGGAGCCGAGCAGATCCTTGCGCTCGCTCGTCGAAAGCAAATTGCGCGTAACCGATTGTGGTAACGAAACTTCAAACACGCCAAAGAGATTCAGCGCGAATACGAGCACAATTACGCTCAAAATGAGGACGAAGTACGGATTCGTAAATTGAAAACCGCCCCAGGTTACATCACGCCCGGCGCCTTTAAGGACGATCAGCAGGACCGCCAACGCGATGAACCACGCAAAAATTCCTATGCTAAACGCAATACCGCTACGCAAAATTTTCTGGCGGCTCTGTCCCGCTTGTTGGACAAATCCGAAAATCTTCAGCGAGATCACGGGCAATACGCACGGCATCAAATTCAAAATGAGCCCACCGATAAAACCAAAGAGGAGAAACACCAAAATTCCATGCGCCGGCGCCGGATGACTGGCAGAAACAGCCGGCGCGGTCGTGATCTGCCACGCCGCGCGATCATCGCCGTTCGGTTGCTGCGCAAACACCACCAGACCCGCCATCGACGACAGATTCTTCGGCGCCGACTCGAGCGGAATGCGAAATACAATTTCATTGTTGTTCCGCGATTGAACCGCAGGATGCCCGGTAATCGTGTCCTGCCCCGGCAACGGAAAGAAATCGACTGCCGGATATTTCGCCAAAGTTTCGCTGGTAATTTTCAAGCGAAGATCGGCTCCAACCCGGCTCCAATCTGCACGCGCCATATCAGGTCCCGGGAGATTTTGCGGAACCAAACGGCGATAACGCGCGAAGACATCCGGGTTCGCCGGCTGGCTCGTCGAGCCTACAGGCAGATCTAACTGCAATGTTGCGCCACCTGGGATGCAAATTTTTTCGCATACGAGCCAATTTGCTTCGGCGGAAAGGTTCGCTGACGAACTGTCGATTTTTCCCGGGGGCGTGATCTCCTGCATCAGCAGGACTTCATTTTCATAGCCATACGTTTCAATGTCGCCGGGATCGTTGGTTTTAAGCGGAATTGGCCATTGGATGTCGCCGATTTTCCAGCCGGGCGGCAGTTTCCATTTCATTTCCGTGGGCAAACCTGCGTCGCCGGAAAATTTCCAGTAGGTGTGCCAACCCGGGGCCATTCGCAGCAACAGCCCCACCATGAACGGCTTGCCTGGAACGACCGCGTTTGTGTCCGCCAGCAGCTCTGGCCTAACAAGCTGTTTTCCCTGGTAGGTTTGTGCAACGCCATGCGGAGCAACAGCAACGAGCAGCCAGCAAAGCAGCGAATAAACAGACGATCTCACCGCGATTCGCATAGGATTAGGTAACATTCGCTGCACTCGACGGCAATTCGGCCGACTGTAGCCGACCCTCTGTATTCACCCGGTAAGCGTCGCCCACCGGGCGACGGCTAAAGCATCTACGGCACGACAAAAATTTTGTCAGTCCAGGGATCTTTAACTTTGGTCCCCGGCGTGTAACCGCTCACGTCAACGTACCTGCCGCTCGAATCAAATGGACTAAAAACATATCCCGGCTTGTCGGGAACCGCCTTGGCAGTTGGGAACGTCGTCGAGGTGGAGGACGCTTGCGCCGCAGCCGGTTTTGGTTGGGGCTGTGTGGTGTCGGTGTGAGCGACAGCCTGAGTTGTTTTAGCCGGCTTTTGAGATCTTGTCGTCTCAGTCTTTCGCCGTGGCTGCGGTGCCGAAGCCACCTGCGTCGACGCAGCAGGGTGACCGGGCTGGGTCACGTCGGATTCGATTGCATCCGTCGTTCCGACCATGGTTGGTTCGTTATGGCGCCGCAGAGCGTAATGCACCGGCGCGGTCGCAACACGATAAGAACCAACTGCCACATCGCGCGTTACATGGTATGAACTCACGGCCACGTTGCGCGTAGTTCCGCAGCCGGCGAGTAACACTGCCCCTAACACCATAACTCGTTCATGTAGGTTCATTTCGATGGTAAGATCGTTGCCAGCGCGATCTGTTCAATCATTTAATCGCGACAAAATCGCCCACCAACATCGATATCTCCTCGTCTGTGGTGGACCATGAACACATCAGGCGATAAATGTCCGGCTCCGCAAATTTATAAAATCGCCAGCCGCGCGTGTGCAGGCCCTGCACTATTTGATCGTCCAATTGAACGAATACCGCATTCGATTCCACCGGGAATACGTTTTCCAGCTCTGCCTCGTTTCTAAGGCGTTGCGCAAGCTCGCGCGCCGCCTGATTCGCGTGTCGCGCGTTTCGTAACCAGACATCTCCATTCAATAGCCCCAGCCACTGTGCAGCGAGAAAGCGCATTTTTGAGCCAAGCTGTCCACTTTGTTTCACCCGATATTGAAAATCACGCGAAGCTGTTTTGTCGAAAAAAATGACCAGCTCGCCTGCCGCAACGCCATTTTTCGTCCCGCCAAAGCTGAGTACGTCTACGCCTGCTTTCCATGTGATCGTTTTCGGCGTGCATCCAAGTGATGCGACGGCATTGGCAAAGCGCGCGCCGTCCATATGAAGCAACATTTTGTGCGCCCGCGCAAAGGCGCCAATCGCCTCAACTTGATCCATCGTGTAAACCGTTCCCAGCTCCGTCGCCTGTGCGATGCTAATGGCGCGCATCATATGCCCGTGCAGCTCGACCTGTTGCGCGATGAGTTTTTCTGTCTCGCCCAAGTCGATCTTTCCATCTTTGGTTTTCGTCACAAACAGTTTGGCTCCCCGCGTATAAAACTCCATAGCGCCGCATTCATCCGTCTGGATGTGGGCCCGCTCGTGACAAATCACCCCGTGGAAGGATTGGCAAACTTGTGCCAGACCGAGCGCATTCGCCCCGGTGCCGGTGAACACCAAATAAACGTCGCAATCGACTTCGAATAATTGCCGAATGCGTTCGCACACCGTCGCTGTCCATTCGTCCTCGCCGTAAGAGGGAGCGTACTGTGCATTGGCCTCCTCCAAAGCCTTCCACGCTTCGGGGCAAATCGCCGCCGTGTTGTCGCTGGCAAACTGGTAACGAATCGTGTGGGCGGGCATCGGCCCTCTATTACGCGAGTTTTGCCGCCTGACAATCAGTACAAGAGATTGCCTGACAGCGGAGCCCTGGGCCTCCGAATCTGCCAGGCAAATTCCCTATTCGACTTGCTCCTCGAATTGCGTTCAGCAGTTCATTTGTACTTCGAAGAGGGCCTGCCGAGTGACCGTGTTTCCTAGTCAATTTTTGCACTTGATCATCGCTTTTCGTTGCATTTTGCCTAACTCGCGGTGGCAGACTAACCTTCGCCAATGAGATCGCTCCAGAGCGACGTCGAGCAGCGGGGCACGCGTATTTTCGAGTTGGTCGACAAATATCCGGAGCGACTTTTCAGCAAGGCCGGATTTTATCAGCGCTTAATGGCGCTCTCGATGCATGACGAGCGATTCAAGACGCAACTGTTTCGCTTTGTCGCCGTCCTGCCGTCACTCCGACGGTCAGATGAGATAATTCAGCATCTCGAAGAATATTTTAGCGGCAGCAACGATGGTTTCTCCCCGCTCGTTGGCATGGGGGTTCGCGTAGCGCGCCTGGTCCCTTGGATAAGCGCTCCTGTTCTGCGGTGGAATGTTTCCGAAATGGCTCGCCAGTTTATTGCCGGACGAAATTCGCATGAAGTCATAGCGACACTGCGCAAGCGGCGCGCACAAAAAATCGGCTTCACCGTTGATGTTCTGGGCGAAGCCGTTGTGAGCGAAGCGGAGGCGGATGAATACGCAGCGATTTACGGCGATTTACTGGAGAAACTGACGCACGAAACAAGAAGCTGGACCGACCCGCTCGGAAAAAATCCAGAGCTTTTCCCGGTTGTAAATCTGTCGGTCAAAATCTCTGCGCTGTATTCGCAAATCAGTCCAGCTGCTCCGGCGGATGCGATCGCCCATCTCAGCACCAAGCTCCGCGCGCTTCTTCGCCGCGCGCGGGAGCTGGGCGCATTTATCAATTTCGACATGGAGAGTTACGCGCTCAAAAATACGACGCTCGCGCTGTTCAAAACCATTTTAGCAGAGCCGGAGTTCAAAGATTGGTCGCATGCCGGGATTGTCATCCAAGCTTATTTGCGAGATTCCGAGGGCGACCTGCGGGATTTGATCGAGTGGGGTCGCGGACGCGGCACTCGCTTCGCAGTCCGACTGGTGAAAGGCGCGTATTGGGATTACGAGACAATGAAGTCGGGACAAAACGGATCGACTCCTCCCGTCTTTCAACAAAAGCCCGAAAGCGATGCGAATTTTGAAAAACTTACGCGCGTGCTTTTTGAAAATAACTCGGTTGTGACGCCTGCATTTGGGTCGCATAACGTTCGCAGCATCGCGCATGCGCAAGCGGTCGCGGATGAGCTCGACATTGATCGGAGCCGGTTTGAATTTCAACTGCTTTACGGAATGGCCGGCCCAATCAAGCGCGCGCTCGTCGAGATGGGATATCGCGTCCGGGAATATTGTCCAGTCGGCGAGTTGCTGCCCGGCATGGCTTACCTGGTTCGGCGCCTGCTCGAGAATACCTCGAACGAAGGATTTTTGCGGGCGAAATTTGCCGAGAACGTTCCGGCGACAGAATTGCTGCGCGATCCAAGAGAGCTCATCAAGTCCACTGTAGCCGGGACCGCCGGGACCGGCGGGATAAGTGAATCGAATCAAAAAAATGGCGCTTCACTTCACGCAACAGTTGGCCATAGTTTCCGAAACGCACCGCTTGTGAGTTTCATATACAAAGACAGCCAGGACAAAATGCAGAGCGCATTGCGCGAAGTGCGAAAGCGCTTGGGCGAAAAGTACCCGCTTTACATCGGAGGAGAAAAAATTTGGTCCGATAATATGACGCCTTCGATCAATCCAGCCGAGCCGACCGAGATTGTCGGTTATGGAACCGAAGCTGGAATCGACGAAGCAGAGCGTGCCGTTAAAGCTGCACGTGCCGCGTTCGAAAAATGGAGATGGACGCCAGTCGAGGAACGCGCGCAGTTGCTGGAACGCGTCGCCGAAATTCTGGAGCGCAGACGCTACGAACTCTCGGCAGTAGAAGTTTTCGAAGTCGGCAAGCCGTGGTCGGAAGCTGACGGCGATATTCGCGAAGCGATCGATTTCTGCACCTTTTACGCGCAGCAAATGCGGCGACTCGGGCGCCCAAAACTCACGCAACAGGTGTCGGGTGAAGAAAGTTATCACCATTACTGGCCGCGCGGCGTAGCCTTCGTAATCGCGCCGTGGAATTTTCCGATCGCGATTCTCTGCGGCATGGCGTCGGCCGGAATTGTTACTGGAAACGCCGTGATCATGAAACCGTCCGAGCAATCGATTGTCTGCGGCGCTATGCTCATGCAAGTGTTCGAGGAAGCCGGTGTTCCGCCCGGCGTGCTCAATTTTCTTTCGGGACACGGCTCCGTAATCGGAGCGCATTTGGTCGATCACAAGGACATCGATTTAATTGCGTTCACCGGTTCGCGTGAAGTTGGACTGAAAATTTGGGAGTCGGCCGGGATTACCCGCCCTGGTCAACGCGAACTGAAGCGGGTGATTTGCGAGATGGGCGGCAAAAACGCGATGATCGTCGACGCAGACGCAGATCTGGACGAGACCATCATGTATTCAATTTATTCCGCATTCGGTTTTCAGGGACAAAAGTGCTCCGCGTTGTCGCGTCTGATTCTGCTCGAGGAAAATTACGATCGCGTCATGGAACGTTTGATTCCAGCCGCAGCTAGTCTGCGAGTCGGCAATCCCGAGGAACCAGGCATCATGGTCGGCCCGGTTATAGATGAACCTGCTTACCGGCGCATTCTGGAATACATCGAGGCCGGGAAAAAAGAGGCCACACTCGCTTACCAGGCAAAGGAAGTCCCGCCGCATGGGTATTTTATTCCGCCGACAATTTTCACCGACGTAAAACCGAATATGCGCATCGCGCGTGAAGAAATTTTCGGGCCGGTGCTAAGCGTCTTGAAAGTGCGGGATCTCGACGAGGCGATCGAGGTCGCGAACGGAACCGACTACGCGTTGACGGGCGGCTTTTTCTCGCGCAGCCCCGACAATATCGAGCGAGTGAAAGCCCGCTTGGAAGCCGGCAACCTTTACATCAACCGCTCGTGCACGGGCGCGATCGTTGGCCGCCATCCCTTTGGCGGATTCAAAATGAGCGGAAGCGGTACCAAGGCCGGCGGCGAAGATTATCTTCTGAACTTTCTTGTCCCGCGCGTAGTGATCGAAAATACAAGCCGTCACGGGTTCGCTCCAGAACAGTCGCCAGAGTATCGCGACGAATTTCTCTGGCCAAAACCGCGACAGTAACCGCGGGAACAGCGGGACGATCAATTCAGCGGCCGTGCTTTGCTGAGCAACTTCACCACCGTCACAATCATGTAGATTACGGGCCAGGCTGAAGTGAGAACAATCACCGCGAAAGCCGCCATCTCCCTTGCTCGTTCCCGCGCCGCTTCGATACGGTATTCTCGTCCTAGATTAACAAGATTCCGAAAGCGAGATCGGTCTTCTCCGTCGGAAGACCAGAAATGGCCGCGCCATTGACCGAAACCCGAATGAAAAAAATAGTCCGTCTGCGGAAAGCGTCTCTTACCGCCCTTGGAAGGACTCCTCGGTTTCATAGACTCTGACCGACAACTGGTTTGGAACCAGCAACACAATACCACGTTCAAAAATTCAATCAGCCTGAAAAAATAAATTTCCGGTCGAGCACAAGCCGCGGCACACTCGAAACCCAAAGATGAAAAGAGCCGTGTATTACGCTGGCAAGTTTTTCGTGAGATTGGTGTTTGGCTGTGTCGCGCGTATTCACGTAATTGGCCGGGAGAATGCAAGATACACCAACGGCTTTTTGCTGGCGTCGAATCACATCAGTCACTTTGATCCGTTTCTCATATCGCTAGCGGTCCGCCGTAAGGTCGACTGGATGACCATGGCGGAATTCTTTCGGTCGCCTGCCCTGGGTATTCTTCTGCGCTCAATTGACGCGTTCCCGGCAGAGCGGGACCGCGCCGATCTCAAAACAATTCGCACTGCAATTGATCGGCTCAAAACCGGACGCGTCGTGGGCCTTTTTCCTGAGGGGGGCATTCGCGATGGTGCGCGCTCTTTACTCGAAGGCGCGCCGCTCCGGCCGGGCGCAGCCACGCTTGCGCAGATTGCGGATGTTGCCATCGTGCCGTGCGTAATTCTCGGTACGGATCGGTTTTATTCCAGAAAGCAGTGGCTGCCGTTCCGGCGCACGCCCGTATGGATCGCGTTTGGAAAGCCGATTTCCGCTTCCCAAGAGTTGCAAAAATCGCATGCGCGCGAACGAATCGAATCCGAACTAGCTGCCACTTTAAGAAATCTTTATGCAGAATTGCGCGAAAAATTTTGCCTCACGACAGATGATCTTCCGCAGTCGCCGCAGGAGCGGATGAGCAAAACAGCCTGTCATCTCAAGCGAAGTCGAGGGACCCTGTTGCAACATTCCAAGGCAACGCCGCGGGATTCCTCGACTGCGCTTCGCTCCGCTCGGAATGACACGTTGCGGTGCGTGAGCGCAAAAACAGTCGATTCGCTTCTCTGCGCATCGATCAATTGGCTTCATCGACGTCACCCGCTGAATGGACACAGTCGACAAGACATGGAGCGTTACCTTACGGCCTGCGAGCGGCTCTCCCCGGAGGAATATTATGTCATTCCGCAGGCGAACGGTAGCGACGACGCCTCCGATTCAAAGCCGGCTGTGAACGGCATGCGCAATTCGCATATGGCAACAGTGTCTTGGCGCAGTCCGATCGAAACAGTTTTTGCAGCAAACAACAACGCCCGGCTCGATTTTTTCCGAACAGATGCACGCACATGGAATGGAGCGCCGACGGTGTTCCTGCTGCACGCACTGATGTCATCCAGCCCGACTGGTTATTACCGCTGGGCAGAGAAATTCAACGAACTCGGCTGGAACGCATGTTTTGTTCATTTGCCATATCACTTTTCGCGTGTCCCAACTGGTTACTGGAATGGCGAACTTGCGGTCACACCGGATCTGGTTCGGAACGCGGAAGGACTACGCCAGGGCGTAATCGAACTGCGGCAAATAATGGAATCATTGCGGGAACACGACTGCCGTGAATTTGGGGTGCTGGCCACCAGTTACGGCGGATGGATTGGCGCATTGCTGACTCTCGTGGAGAGCGATTTCCGATTTGTAGCGTTAATGTCGCCGATCGTAAACGTTGAGCAGGCCATTTGGCAGAGCCCGGCAGCGCGTCGCATTCGACGCGAACTGGTCCAGGCAAACATCGAGCGCGATCTCGTTGCGCGGCATTTTCATCTGAGCTCGCCTTTGCACGGCCGTCCGGCGTGCGATCCCAAGCGGATTCTATTCGTCACGGGGGAATTCGACTCGATTGCTCCGTCTGCAGAAATCGAAGCGATCCACCAAACATGGCGCGGCTCGGAACTCTTACGTGTGCGACAAGGACATTTCGGGTATCGCATGATGCCGGAAACAATCGCGCACCTGCAACAACGCGGAGACATTTAGTTGAGCATCGACAAGCAGGATGCCTGCACATTACTCATCGAGCCAATCCATCGATTCAAGCAACCTGCGAAACTCTGGATCGTCAGCGGAGAGAGCGGGCAGCCATTCTCCCACCGCTTCGCGTTTCCACCATGATTTGTCGCCAATAGGCGCAAATTGGTAACGATAAAGTCGCGCCCGAATGTAATAGGGCGGCGTGTCGGGAAACGGATTGTTCGCGATTAGCGATAGCGTGCCACGATCATTGTGCAGAAGTTTCCAGACAAAATGCAGCGTCCACGGATACTCGGAAGGTGACGACATCGCTGCGAACCAGATTTGCCAGTCAATGCGTGGCTGATATGGCGCAACGAACGGCGGCCGGCGATTCGGATCACCGGGCTTGGCTTTGAACTCGTACTCTTTCCATTTCGTGTCGCCAGTAATTACTGCATCATCCGTTCCCTCAAAGATAATTTCGTCGCGTTCCCGCCCTACGGTCCCGAATGCGCCGTAAGTGTTCACGAGATCAAGCGGATCATACGAGTAATTCATCAGCTGCCGGCCGGAGGCGAGATTCAGTACAGTCGGTGCGCTAAGCCAGATCACCACAATCGTTAACGCAATAGCGATACTGTTATTGACCCGCGACGGTTGCGAGTCATGAGCTGCGCGTTGTGCGCGCCTCACGATTGATTGCGGCAGAAAACGCCCAAGAAAACTATCATCAAAGCACGCCAGAAACGGAATGATCGTGAGATAATTGAGAAACGAGAGATTGCCGCTGATGATGAGAAAAATCTGGAAGGTGACCAGGAGCGCGCCGGCAATGTGCCGCGCCGTTCGCGGGCCGAAAGAAAACCAGGGCACGATTAGCTCGACGAGATGATTCCAAAGCACTTCAAGTTTGTGGAGCCAGAGCGGCGCAAAATGCAGATAGCGGCTAATCGGGTTCGGGATAGGCTGCGTTTCATAGTGGTAGTAGAGACACGTCAGATCGCGCCAGCAGGGATCGCCGCGCAATTTGATCAAGCCGGCGCCAAACATGATGCGAAAACCGAGCCACCGAAAAAGCCAGATCACGAAGATCGGCGGCGCGGATTTGGGGAAGGGCCGGCCATCGAGCAGTGGACAAAGAAAAATCGATAAGAATCCCGTCTCGAGCAGCTGAATTTCCCAACCGTAGCCGTACCAAATCCGGCCGATGTGGGCGATCGACATGTACATTGCCCATAGGACCGCAAGCAGGATTGCGTTGGCGTATCCGCCGAGAACGACGAGCGAGAGCGCGAATCCAACCCAGGAGAAGATCGATAATCCATCGTCCGAAATTCCGAACCAGAACAGAGTAGGCACCCGAAACATACCGGCGCTTCGTGAACCGAACTGCGTTTGAACCTCCGTTAGAAAATGCGTGGCCGGCGTTAACCCATGCTCGCCAATGAGCGGGACGAGTTGGTTTGCCGCGACCAAGAATGCAACTGCATAGACAAATCCAAGCAGTCGCAGAATGACAAATCGCGTTAGCCAATAGGAATTTCCAGCTGTGAAAAGTTTTTGGAGAATGGCTTCGCCTTTAATCATTCTGAAATTCTGCTTACCAGCTCACGGACTGAGCTTCAACGCTCAACGAGCATGATAATCCAAAGCCAGTCGCGTGTTCGCGCGCGCGTTGACACTAAGGGTGATGAGATTCAGCTTTCCTGCCTTCACGCCAGGGTAGCTCAGTGGTAGAGCAGGGGACTCATAAGCCCTTGGTCGGGAGTTCGACTCTCCCCCCTGGCACTTTCCTACTCCTTGGGTTGCGAAAGATACGGCTGTAAATCCTTGTCCGCGCCGCGCACGGCAGCCATGAAGCAAACGCCGCTGTGTTCGGTCACCGCTCCTGTCCAGCCTTCCTGATGAACATAACGCCAGCCAGGAAACCGCAGCACTGTTCCGGTCTTGGTGTCTCTCTCTGCTGGAAAGAGAAAGAACTGCATGCGTTTCTCTGAAACCCAAATTTGTGCGATACGCCGTGATTCGTCGTCTTCAAAAACGCGGCAACCAATGGTGTCTAAATCGGCGAACTGTTCCGGAACATCGTAATGCTCCAAGCCGTGTTTCATAAAAAACAGGTCGCTTAATGTCCCTGCTTCAGAATTCACCGGATCCAACATCACCGGTCGCGTCGAAGCAGCGACGCCCAATAATTTGCGAGCCGTCGCCGAGCCCGGGAAATCATTTAAGTGGCTAACGAAATTAAAGATGAATACTCCTGCGATCACCACGACCGCGAAGCTGATCGCTAGCACGGCCGGGTTGCGCAGAGTGCTTTTCCAGGTCCGCTTCGTGACGGGGATCAAATCTTTTTCCGAAAACCACTCTGCAGACTCCGCCGGAATGGAAATAAGACGAACCACGCGCGCAACGGCGCGATCGAAGTTTTGTTGATCCACAAATTCGGGGGAGCCGTCTGCACGAGATATTGCCGAGCGCATTGGACGGTCGGCCAATTGACGCGCGCTGATTGGAGCGCAATTCAAAAGAGAGTGTTGCCGGCGCATCAACGACAGTAGTTTCATACGGTGCTCGCTTGAGGAAATTTGGAGTCAAGCCATGCCTGCAATTGCCGGCGGCCCTTAGCGAGAAAACGCGAAAGCTCGCTTAGCTTCAATTCGGCGATATCGAGGATTTCCCGGTGGTCGAATTCGTCCAGATAAAAAAGTGCCAGTGCGGTGCGCTGTGGGTCCGGGGCAGCTGAAATCCAAATCGCCAGCTGCATGGGATCGAGGCGCTGAATTTGTGATTCGGTCTTTGCGCCGACATCGCGTTCATCCATTTCAACCGGCTCCGGTTGCAAGTCACTTTTCGTCGCTTCCAAGCAGCGCCATCGCGCGTCGCGGAACAGCCAGAACGGTTCGCGCGGCAATTCCCCGCGGGCAGCGCGCACCGCAGCCTCACGCAACGTCGCGTGAAAAACTTCCTGCGCCTTCCGCGGATCGCCGAGCATCAGGAAACAAAAGCGATAAAGCTGTGGAAGATTTTGTTTTCGTTCCGGCACGCGAGATGGTCCCCGAAAAAACTTCGCGCACTTTACGTGACTGGGGTGATGCAGGCAATCCTGCGTGCGCAAATTTGGTTCTCAGACAAAATTGTCTGCGTCACGAGCTTCGCAGAGACTTCAAACGCCGCGCCACTTCCTCGGCGTTTTCGCTGCTGTTGAACGCGGAAATGCGGAAATAACCTTCGCCTTGCGCGCCGAAACCCGAGCCGGGTGTGATGACGACGTTCAGCTCGCGCAGCATCCGGTCGAACAGTTGCCAGCTTGTCAGGCCGTCCGGCGTTTTCACCCAGATGTACGGCGCGTTGATTCCTCCGAAAGCCTCCAAGCCAGCATCGGCGGCAGCGGCGCGAAGGACTTTGGCATTTCCCATATAATGATCGATAAGCTCACGAACCTGTTTACGGCCCTCCGCGGAATATAACGCTTCAGCGCCGCGTTGAACCGGGTAAGCAACACTGTTCGATTTGGTGCTCCAACGACGCTGCCAAAGCGGATGCAGTGGCAGCTGACGACCATCTGACGTCCGTGCGAGCACCGATTTCGGCATTACCGTAAATCCACAGCGAATACCGGTGAAGCCGCCGTTCTTCGAAAAGCTGCGCAACTCAATCGCGCACTCGAGGGCCCCCGGAATTTCAAAGATAGAATGCGGAATTTCAGGATCGGAAATGTACGCTTCATACGCCGCATCGAAGAGCAAAAGCGCATCGTGCTCGTGTGCATAATCGACCCACCTTGCGAGCTGCGCGCGCGATGCAACGGCACCGGTCGGATTGTTTGGAAAACAAAGATAGACGAGATCGACATGCTCCTTCGGTGGCTCCGGTACGAAATCGTTTTCAGCCGTGCAGGGCAAATAATAAATGCCCTCGTAGCTGCCATCCTTTCGTGACGGCCCCGCGTGCCCCGCCATCACGTTGGTGTCCACGTACACCGGATAGACTGGATCAGGGACGGCGACTTTGTTTTGACCGCCGAGAATATCGAGAATGTAACCGCAATCGTTTTTTGATCCGTCAGAAAGGAAGATTTCGTCGTCAGCAATTTGAATATTCCGATCGCGGTAGTCGCATTGCGCGATGGTTGATCTGAGAAACTCGTAGCCCTGTTCGGGACCATAACCGCGAAAACTTTCGCGATGGCCGAGCTCATCAATCGCGCGCTTCATTGCTTCGATAGCTGCAGCTGGAAGCGGCTCGGTAACATCACCGATCCCGCAGCGGATTAATCGCCTGGCACCTTCGGGATTGGCTTCGCAGAATTCGCGCACGCGCCGCGCCACCTCCGGAAAGAGGTACCCGGCCTGAAGTTTCAGATAATTCTCGTTGAGATAAGCCATATCTGGTAGGGACGGTCCGCTCGGCCGTCCGTTTTGTTCGGCGCGCCCGGCGGTCGCGCCCTACCGATTTGCTAATTGCTGGCGCTCAGTAGTTCTTCGCCACCGCGTCCCAGTTTACGACGTTCCACCATGCCTTGAGATAATCCGCGCGGCGGTTTTGATACTTCAAGTAATACGCGTGCTCCCACACATCGACACCGAGAATGGGCGTGTTGCCGTCCATCAGAGGGCTGTCTTGATTTGGCGTCGAGATTATTTCAAGCCCTCCATTCTTCTTGATGAGCCATGCCCATCCACTACCGAAACGGCCCACACCGGCAGTGCTGAGTTTTTCTTTAAACTGATCGAAGCTGCCGAACGCCGATTTGATGTCATCGGCGAGCTTGCCTTTAGGTTCCCCACCGGCATTCGGTCCCATGATAGTCCAAAAGAACGAGTGATTAGCATGGCCGCCGCCATTGTTGCGCACAACCGTGCGAATATTTTCCGGCACGGCATTGAGGTCACTGATCAAGTCTTCTACAGTTTTCTTCTCCAGATCGGTGCCCTTTATCGCCTTGTTCAGGTTGTCGACGTAAGCCTGGTGATGTTTCGTGTAATGGATTTCCATTGTGCGCGCATCGATGTGCGGCTCCAAGGCATCGTAGGCATAGGGTAATTTAGGTAGTTCGTAAGCCATAATGGTTACTGTTAGATCGAATTACGGCGAGCGACAGGTTTATTTTCGGCCGGGAAGCTGTCCATAATCTGGTGGGACGCCCGCTCGGCGTCCGGTCGCGCAGCGCGCCGACCCTACCTTTCGCAGCGATAAAACCCTGGGTAATACCCAATTCCGCTGCGATGATTCACATATGTCGCTAGAGCTAAGAGCGGGAAATTCTGGCGATACATGTCGTACTTCAAATAGAACGTGCGCGGGAAACCGGTGCCGGTGATTTCATCTTCATCCCATGAGCCATCGGGCTTTTGCGAGCCAAGGAGGTAACGCAAGCCACGTTGAACGCTTGGCCGATCAAGGTCGCCGCAGGCGCAGATGCCCATAATCGCCCACGCGGTTTGCGACGCAGTGCTTGGGCCAATTCCTTTGGTCGATGGATTTTCGTAAGTGCCACACGTCTCACCCCAGCCGCCGTCGTTGTTTTGGCAGCTCTCGAGCCAATCGCGTCCGCGCAAAACCCAGTCCTGAGTCATATCTTCGCCGATCGCGCGCAACCCTCGCAGCACCTGCCAGGTGCCGTAAATGTAATTCACTCCCCAGCGTCCGTACCACGAACCATCGTCATCCTGAGTGGCGATTAAGTATTCGATCGCGTCGCGAACGCATTTCGCATTGCGATCGAAACCGATATAGCCGAGCAACTCGAGCGTGCGCGCAGTCAAGTCGCTGCAGGTGGGATCGAGAATCGCGTTGTGATCCGCAAACGGCATATCTTCCAACCACGGCGTTGTCACGTTCTTGTCGAACGCCGCCCAGCCACCATCGCGACATTGGAAACTGAGCTGCCATCCAAGCGCGCGACGAAACAAATCGTCCAGTGACTGTGAGTCTTCCGGTTGAACAAGCCTGAGTGCCATTAACACCATCGCGGTGTCATCAGTGTCGGCGTAATGAACGTTGTTGTACTCGAACGCCCAGCCGCTGGCTTCAGAATACGAATTGTTGATCGCCCAATCGCCGCGGATTCGCACTTCCTTGTTGATCAACCATTCGGCTGCTTTTTGCAGTGCCGGATGTTCCGGTGAAATACCAGAGTCTGCGAGCGAAATGATCGTGATGGCTGTATCCCAGACGGGCGACAGACACGGTTGGATTCTGAAATCGTCTGGATCGTCAACGAACAAGCCATTGAAGTCTTTTTCAGCCTTAACGTAAACTGGATGTGTTTTTGAATAGCCAAGCGAGCGCAGAGCAATCATGCAGTTCAGCATCGCAGGATAAACCGCAGCAAGACCATCACTACCCTCTCGGATTCGCTCGAGCATCCAGCGCTCCGCTGTCTCCAACGCGCGTCGCCGCAGTAAGCCAATTCGAAGCGGTTGTAGAAATTTGAAGGTGTCGTCAAGGCGAAGGAAGAAATTGCGCCAGGTCCAGAATTTTTCGCTGCGTGGCAGACGCAAATCGGCCTGCTCTGTGCCGAGGGGATATAGCTCGTGCAATTGCTTTTCGCCGGGCAAAGTCCGCGTGGGCTTAAAATGATTGATAATGGACAGCGGGATGAGCATCGCCCTGCTCCAAGACGACATTTTGTAAATGTGAAAAGGAGCCCATCTCGGCAGGAGCACCATCTCCAACGGAATCGACGGCAAATACTTCCACGGGAACACGCCGAGCAAAGCCAGGTAAAGCTTGCTGAACGTATTCATCTGCGGAATCCCGCCCAGCCGCATGATTGTCGCGCGCGCTTCCTGCATAAACGGCGCATCCACAGAACAACCGGCAAGCTTCAGAGCAAAATACGCCTTCACCGAAGCGTTAATCTCGCTCGGTCCACCGTGATAAATGTTCCAGCCTCCCTCAGGCAATTGGCGTTTAAGAATGTGACGAACGCAACGCCGCTGCAGTTGCGCGTTCACTTCGCCGCACCAATGCATGAACACGACGTAATCGGAGCATAACGTGCTATCGACCAGTAGCTCGCCGCACCAATGCCCGTCAGCTTTTTGTTGCCGCAAAAGATTTTCCTGTGCGAGGGAAATCGCCCGCGAAATCTCTTGGTCCGCCGCGGAATCGGAGTCTGAAACGTCCGGCGACCTTGGTAAGACTCTCAATTGGGGCGACGGCATGTCGATCGTTTACGAGGCTTTCGCAGCTGGCTCAGCGCGCTTGCCGGTCAGATGACCATTTCCCGAGCTGACACCGTTGTACGCGAGCACTTCACTGCCGCGTCCAGCAGCCTTCGGCTTCGCACCAAAATTGAACTTAATTGTTTTCCAAGTATCGCCGCGCTGAGCTTGCAACCCGAGCGTCGCAGTGGGCTCGTAGCCGCAATGGACCATGCAATTTTCGCATCGGCTGTCGCGCGCGACCCCATTGACGACTCCGTACCGATTCCAGTCGGTCCGTTCCAGCAACTCCGCGTAGCTTGAGTAATGGCCGTCGGTCATCAAATAGCAAGGAGCCTTCCAGCCGCGGATGTTGCGCGTGGGAATTGCCCAGGCCGAACAGGTCAGGTCCCGTTTTCCAGCCAGAAATTCAAAATAGACCAGGTGTTCCGAAAAACGCGTATCGATTCATCCAGTCCTCGATTCTTCGGAATTTCTGAACGGTCATAGCGCGGGTGAGGAAGAAATCTTCCGGCCGCAAATTGAGCCGTTTGGTCATGTCTTGCTTGGCAGCATCATAGTCGTAGCCAGGAGTAATAGTGTGTCCGTCAACCCCAAGATCTGACAGGTAATCGAACATTCGCTCGATCTCCTGCATATCAGTCTCTTTGTAGACCGTCGTATTGGTCGCGACCTGGTACCCGAGCACCTTCGCCATTTTGATGGCCAGAATGCACTCTTTGAAAACACCTTCGCGCTCGACGATCAGGTCGTGTGTTCGCTCCAGGCCATCAAGGTGCACGTTCCAGTACATCCATTTGCTTGGCGCGATCGTCGGCTTCGCGGGGTCTTTCGGCCCCTTACGGATTTCCACAGCGTCTTTTTCGGAAATCAATCCACGCTTAAGCAGCACATCGATTTTCTCCTCGAATTTCTTGCCGCTTCCGTTTTGAGCGTTGCTCAATTCTTTCGCCAGCCATTCGCGCATCTTTTTCCGCATGAATACCGCGTTGGTGCAGATGTAAACGATCCGTCCCTGCGCGAGCACTCCTTCGACCAATGCTTCGATATGCGGATAGACCAGCGGCTCACCACCGCAGATGGAAATCATCGGTGCATTGCACTCTTGAGCTGCAGCCAGGCAGTCCTCGAGGCTCATCACGTCCTTGAGCGACGTCGAGTATTCGCGAATCCGTCCGCAACCTGTGCACGTGAGATTGCACGTATGCAACGGCTCGAGCTGAAGCACCGTGGCAAACTTCTTGGTGCCACGCAGCTTGTGCCCGATCACATACGCAGCGATTTTCGCTGTAAGCGGAAGAGGAAATCTCATAAAAGCGAGGACTTTACCGGGAGGCCGTCGGGGTGTCAATCAGCCGGCCCGTTTGTACTGTGAATCGGCCTGCAGCGGTCGTTTGGATTTGGGTTAGGACTTTAGCGTATTGGGCCTGAACCGCAAATAAACCTGCGACTACGTTGGATTTGTGTGGTTAAATTGAGGCAAGTGAGAGTCTAATCAATCGAGGAATCAAGCATATGAAAAGACTATTCTTAGCAGTATTTGCCGTTGGGCTGATTGGCTGCGCCAACCAACCCGCGCCCCCGCCCGGTCCGGCCGTAACCGGCAGCTACCCTTATTCCCGGTATGCGTTTACCGCGGATGTATGGGGCCATCGTAGCCCCGCCTATAAGGATTGGAGCACGGCCCAGTTGCAGCAGCGCCGTCTCGATCTCTACGGGATGAACCCGCTGACCCAAACTCGCGAGGGCGTGCCTGCTTATATTTATCATGGGCAAGCGACGGCCTCACAAGACGAGATCAAGGCAATCGAAGTGGAGTTGAATTGGCGTTATGACCATGGCGATAAAAGCGCAGAGCTGAAGGAATTCTGGCCTTCAGCGCGACGGCATATTGCCAGCGGCGGGCGTTTCGACTCAGGCTTCTAACGCGCGGCGAGGTCGGCAGGCAAGCGTCGAGAAGGTCGACGCCCAAATTCCATACAGTTGAGTCGTTCGCGACACTCACACGCCGTGCCAACCGCGGCGGATTAGACTGACGGCGATGGCGGCAAGCAGGAGCGCCACTATTTTCGACACACCTCGTAACCCTTGTCTGCCCATCCAGCGCGCGACAAAATCGGCATTCCAGAACGCGATCACCACCAGCGCGAGATTGACCAGAAGCGCCGCAATCGTAAACACCAGGCCGACCGTATCGACAAGGACGAGCAGCGCTGTCAGCAATGCCGGCCCGGCTATCAAAGGCATCCCAAGCGGGACGACGCCGAAGTCGTTCGTGGCTTCGCGACTGGCCGGCGCGACATTAAGCAATTCCCGTCCTGCTAAGCCAAGCAAAATCAGGCCGCCTGCCACCTGAAAATCCGCTACGGTGATTCCAAGTGCGGTAAAGATTATTCTTCCGAGAAATATAAACCCAACCGAAATACAGAGCGCGGTGAAGATGCCGATGAAACCCTCTCGCTGCCGTTGTTCGCGCGGAGTGTCCCCAGCCAGACCCATAAACACGGCCACCAGGCCAACAGCATCTATCGCGACAAAAATCGGAATAAAGGCAACGAAAAATTTGTGGACCATGTTTTAGGCGTTCTCCCAGAGCGGCGGTTCTCGTCACAGATGAACACAGATGAAAAATAGATTCATCAAAATTCCTTCTGCCATCGGTGAAAATCTGTGTAACCCTTTGGCCTATTTTGCTCCTGCACCGCCATGCCAACCGATTCCAATAAATCCGCCGTTGTTCATATCTCACTCATTCTGCTCGCATCGGGCTTAGTCGTTTCGGCTGCCGAAATGAAAACAGTCGATGATTTTCGTGCCGCCGCGGCAAAAGCGAACGCCGTATTGACGATTCCCGATTGGGAGCAAACACCAGAAGCCGTTGCGACCGCAATGAAAAACGCGATTGCGAAGGCCAACGCCGCGTTGGATCAGATCGGTGCACAAGACTCAGGCAAGGTGACTTTCAAGAGCACTGTGGTCGCGTTGGATGATCTCACCTATGAGGCGAGTCTCGCGGCAAATAGAGCCACTCTCATCAAGGAAACGAACACGAATCCCGCCATGCGCACTGCTGCTGAGAACGCCGTGAAAGCGTTTCAGGACTGGGCGGTCGGTGTCGATTATCGCGAGGACGTTTACAAGGCGATCAAGGCATTCGCTGATACGCATCCAAAGCTCAGCGGCGAAGACGAAAAGCTGCTGAAGGAAACGCTACGCGATTATCGTCGTGCCGGTTTGGAATTACCCCCCGACAAGCGCAAGGAAGTTGAGGGACTGCGCAAGGAGCTGACCGAGCTGGGAACGGATTTCGAAACCAACATTGTTAAGTCCAACGCTCCGGTCATGTTTAGCAAAGCCGACCTCGATGGGCTTCCGGAAAGCTTCTTCGCCTCGCCCGGCATCAAAACCGGCGACGACGTTTACACCGTGATGGCGAATGTCACGTGGCAATTCAACACCGTCCAGGAGAACGCCAAAAACGAGGCGACGCGTAAACAACTGTACATCGTTCGCGAAACCCTCGCGAAAGATAAGAACGTTCCTCTTCTGAACCAAATGCTGGAGCTCCGAAACGAAATTGCGCTGCGCCTCGGTTACAAGTCATGGGACGATTACCAAACGGAAGTCAAAATGGCCAAGACCGGCATGAATGCGGAAAAGTACATCAACGATCTGGTCGCAGGCATTCAGCCCAAATTCGATAGTGAAATTGCGGAACTGCAAAAGTTGAAGGCCGCCGAAACCAATGATCCTAAAGCCAGGATCATGGTGTGGGACTGGCGGTACTACAGCAACCAGCGGGACAAGCAAAAATACGACGTCGATAAGGAAGCGTTGCGCGCATATTTCCCGTTCCAAAAAGTCCTCGACGGGATGTTCAACATTTATCAGAGCATCTTCGGTCTGAAATTCGAAAAGATCGTCGCGCCGCACAAATGGATTGATGATCTCCAGCTGTATGTCGTTACCGATTCAGCCACGGGCGAGCCGCTCGGGAATGTTTTATCTCGACATGTTTCCGCGCGAAGGAAAATTCAATCACTTCGCGCAATTCGTCATCATCAGCGGCAAGCTCTTGCCGAACGGAAAATATCAGCGGCCGACTGTTGCCTTGCTCTGCAATTTCCCGCCGGCGAGCGGCGATGCTCCATCATTAATGACGCATCAGGACGTGGAGACACTTTTCCATGAGTTTGGGCATGCTCTGCATTCCATTGTCACTCGCGCAAAGTATGGCCGCTTCGCCGGAACGAATGTCCCAGGTGACTTTGTTGAAGCGCCGTCGCAAATGCTGCAAAACTGGGTTTGGGATAAGAAAGTGCTGGATACTTTCGCTGCCGATTACCGCGATCCGTCCAAAAAAATTCCCGCGGAAATCGTCAAGAAGCTCAACGACGCGAAGCTGGCAGATGCCGGCGTGCTTTATCGGCGCCAGTTCGCATTCGCTTCACTCGATCTTGCTTTGCATGATCCACATCCCGAAGAAATGCCATACGATTCCGTGGCGATATCGAACCCGATCCTGGAAAAAGTCTTTTTGCCCATTGATCCCAGCACAACGTTCGTCTCCTACTTTGGTCATCTGAACGGGTACGACGCCGGTTACTATGGCTACGCATGGGCCGACGCGATTGCCGCCGACATGGCAACCGTTTTTGAAAAAGCAAAGGATGGTTACCTCGATAAACAGGCCGGAATGAAATTGCGCCGCGAAATTTACGAGCCCGGCGATTCGCGCGATGTCAACGAGTCGATCGAAAAATTCCTGGGCCGCAAACAATCGATCGAACCATTTCTGAAAAAAATCGGCATTGGCGCGCAGGACAAAAAGAAAACAGCAGCCGAACCATCACAAGAAACCAGATAACGAATCGGCGACTACGCTTGCGCTGCGACGAATTAGATGATTCAATCGGGTTCGCACTTACTGAAAATCTGAATGGGCTCGCTTAAAAAACGAAGAAAAGCAAAAATTGCCAAGCACAAGCGCCGCAAACGCATGAAGGCGCACCGGCATAAGAAGCGACTGCGATACAAATTGTAAGGCACGGTCTCATTTCCTTTTGCTGACGAAGCTGCCGTCCGGGGCGGTTTGCCGAACCCGCGGCAGAAGATAAGATTAAGCGTGAAGGAGCAGAAAAAGTGCTGCGTTTGCTACGTCTGCCGACAGCTTGTTTTCGCGCTGGGCTTTGCGATGGCAGCAACGCTTACGGAGGCGCAGGTGCCCAAGGCTTCACCTGTGAGAGTTCCTCGCGCCCATCCTGGAAAAACCGTCGCGCGCCACGATGATTCCGTAGCATCGAAACCGTCTCCGGACCTCGCGTTGCGCCCGCCAGGGGCGCATAAAGCGGACGCGCTCGCACGTTTCGTTGAAGGAATGGCATTCGAGGAAAACGGCGAGATGGAGCGCGCCCTCGAGGCCTATCGAAAAGTCCTCAATGTCGATCCGGGTCAGTCAGAACTCGCCTCGCGCGTGGCCGGTTTGCTGATACAGCAGGATGATTTCCCGCAGGCAATCGACGTGCTGAAGGACGCAATCAAGGCAAACCCGAATAACGCCGAGCCATATCAGCAACTCGCTTTTATCTACACGAGATATCTGAAGAGAACGGATCAGGCGATTGATTACGCAAATCGCGCCATCGTTCTGAATCCCGGAGATGTGGAAGGCTATCAGCGCCTGGTTGAAATCGAACTCGCCGCGGGACAAGAGCGAAAAGCACTCGATGCTCTCGATCGCGCCCTCAAAGTTCATACCAGTGATCCAAACTTCTGGATACGCCTCGGAAAGCTGTACGTGGCCATTCTTTTTAAATCCGATTCACAGCCGAAGCCCGACGAGCTGAAAAAGACTAATGAGGTTTTCAAAAGAGCGGCGGAAAATTCCGCGGACGATCCGGGCATCCTCAAGGACGTAGCCGATTACTACGCGGCATCGCAGCAACTGAAAGAAGCGATTCCGCTTTATTTGCGTGTTCTTGAGCTGCAACCGGACGACGCAAATGCGCGAGAAAAATTGGCAACTGGTTTTATCCTGACAAACCAAAGAGACAAGGCGGTTGAGATGCTCGAGCAAATTATCAAAGAGCATCCCGAAAAATATCAGCCGTACGATTTACTGGCCCAAGTACTGGATGAAGAAGCGCGATCGCTCCAGCGTGCGAATCGGATCGAGGAAGCGAAAGCCACGTTCGCCAAGGTCGCTGCTAATTATGAGCAAAGCCTCTTAATCAATCCAAACCACGTCGGCACATACGTGCGTCTGGCGGAGTTACTCCTGGGAACGTTGAAAGACCCAGACCGTGCGGTCAAACTGCTGGACGACGCTCGGCGCCGATTTCCGGGCGCCCCGGAGATTGTTTATTATCTGGGGATCGCGCAGCGCGAAGCAAAGCAAAGCCAGCAAGCAGTGGCCACGTTTGAGGAGGCGCTGCACGAAGCACAACTCGAAGAAGACGCTGACTTCGTAAACGCGAAGTTCTACTTCAATTATGGAGCAGCTGCCGAACAGGCGGGTTTGTACGACAAGGCCGCCGATTTGCTGCGTAAATCGATTGCGCTCGACCCTGATAACTCAGCCGAGACCTTCAATTACCTGGGTTACATGTGGGCGGATCACAACATGAATTTGGACGAAGCTGAAACGATGATCAGACGCGCGTTGCAAAGCGAACCCAACAACGCTTCCTACCTCGATAGTCTAGGCTGGGTGGAATTTCGGAAAGGTCAGTTCGATCGAGCCTTGAACGACCTGCTTCAGGCTGCGAAGACTGCTCCGCGCGAAGATTCTGTCGTATTTGAACACATCGGTGACACTTATTTAAAATTGAATCGGACGCGCGATGCATTGGAAGCCTGGCAGAAAGCGCTGTCGCTCGATCCGAAAAACAAGAATCTCGCAGACAAGATCCAGACCACGAAAAAGACCATCGGCAAAGATTTACCAGAAAAAACCAATCCCACCTAACGAGTGCGCTGACATCGAACATCGAATATCGACACTAAACATCCGACGCCGACATTTCGATAATGTTGAGAGATGAAGGATTACCCCACATTGTGGCAGCGCAAGATGATGTGGGCGGCGTTAACTGCCTGTTTCGTAGTTATTCTCGTCATCATTGTAGCCGCCGTGATCTGGGCGGGCGCCAGCATCGTCAGTTTTCTCCAGCCGATTCTGATCCCGGTGGCGATCGCCGCAATTCTTGCCTATCTGCTCGATCCACTGGTAACGAAAATGTCTCGCGGAACGCTTACTCGCACCAAGGCTATAGCACTGCTTTTCGCAATTGGGTTTTTTGCATTGGGCGGATTGGCAGCATGGCTCGTTCCTACGATCTCGGTCCAGAGCGCGAACTTTCGCCAGGCAAATCCCTTCCTACACCGAACGGGCTCGGGATTACATCGTCGATCTTATCTATCGGTTCGACCAGACATTCGGGTTGGTGGGCTCAGGACATACCAAGTCCGCGTCGAAAAATCTTACCAATTTCCTGATCGGCCCGGGGCCATCTCCTTCTCCCCAGCATACGACGGCGAGTCCGAATGGATCGCCGCAACCCAGTACGCCCTCACTTCAAGTAATCGCCCCGAGCCAACCCAAGCTGAGCAGCGCGGAACGCCAGCGCATTCAAGCGTACGTCGAAAAACAAATCCCCAAGTTGCAGGAGGCGCTGCCGACTCTACTCGGAAAGCTGTGGGACGTTTTAAAGACAAGCATCGGCGGATTTCTCGGCGCAACCGGCTTCCTGCTCAGTCTTATCCTCGTCCCGGTCTATTTATTTTTCCTACTCAAAGAAAAGCCGCGCATTGAAGAAAGATGGACAGATTACCTGCCGTTGCGCGCGTCGCCCCTGAAGAACGAAGTGGCGGATGTACTATTACAAATCAACTCGTACGTTGTCGCGTATTTCCGTGGTCAGCTCCTTGTCTGTCTGGTTGACGGCGTTCTCATTGGCGCCGCTTTGACACTGTTCGGCCTGAACTTTGCGGCAGTCATCGGCGCAATGGTGATCGTGCTCACGATGATTCCATATATCGGGATCATTATTTGCTGGGTGCCGGCTGTTCTCATCGCCGCATTCCAATGGGGGGATTGGACTCACCCGATCATTGTGACGGGGATTTTTATTGTGATACAGAATCTGGAAGGTCTTTTCTACGCGCCACGGATTGTCGGGAACTACGTTGGCTTACATCCGATGACAGTAATTGTATCGATCTTTGTCTGGGGCTTGATCATCGGCGGAGTCATCGGTCCGCTCCTTGCTGTGCCGCTTACTGCCACGCTTAAGGTGCTTTTCGGGCGTTACGTTTGGGGCCGGCGTTTGCGGGAACAGTCTCTGCCTAACGAAACCGCTCTTACGGTTGGAGACATCGAAGTAGCGACTCATCGTTAGCGCAGCAATCAGTTTGCATGAAAGGGAGAAATGGATCGACGGGCGTCGAGACAACGCAGCAAACCTCGGTTAAACCCGAGCACGTCGAGCAGGAGAGAGACCGGCAATCATTTAGCAGCACGCGCTCGATGTTTCAGCGGCAGCCCCGGGGGATTCGGCTGATCGTTGCTATCGCGGGATTGGCAATCGCTTTTTTGGTAGGCGTTTTTTTTGTCAGTTACGGCTCAAAACTATTCGAGGACTGGCGCGAACGTCGTTTGCTAGAAGAAGCCACCACACTTTTACAACAGGGAAACCTCAGCCACGCAGCACAAATGGCGCAGGATCTCGCCCGACGGCATCCGGATTCTCTCGCAGCGCTGTCGATCCTGGCGGACGCAGCGGAAAGACAAAATCTTGAAGAGGCCGTTGCATGGCGCGAGCGGATCTCGCTGTTGCTGCCAAAAGATCCGGAGAGTCAGCTTAATCTTGCCTCTGCTGCGCTCCGCTTTGGAAAGATCGATCTCGCGCGCGACGCGCTTAATCGAGTCTCTCCGAGCGATCGGGACAGCGCAGCCTTTCATGTCGTTGCTGGTTGGCTGGCACGCGCAGAAGGTAATCTTGCCGAGCAGGAGGAACAATTCGCAGCTGCGGTAAAGAAAGAACCAAAGAACGACCTTTATCAATTCAATCTCGCAGCACTGCAAATTCGTTCCAAAGACGCGGACAAGAGCAAGAACGCTCGCGATACGCTCGAGCGACTTATTACCATAGCGCCGTACCGAACTGGCGCGGTGCGAGCATTGCTCAACGATGCTGTGGAACGCAATGACCGCGCTGCTGCGGATAGCTTTGCGCAACAGCTCCAAATGTCGCCAGAGGTCACATTCGGCGATTACCTGCTTTGCCTGAATTTTTACCAAAAGCTAGACGAGAAAAAATTTCGGCGGCTCCTCGAGAAAGTGAAACCGTTTGCGGCGCGTAATGCATCTGATCTCGCATCGCTGATCGACTGGATGAATCAGAACGGACTCGCTGGAGATGTTGTGAAGTGGGTCGACAAGTTGCCGCCAGCAAAATTGAGTTCGCCGCCTGTGTCTATCGCAGTGGCCGATGCTTATGCAACTACGAAGAACTGGTCGCGCCTGAAACGCTGGACCCGGAGTGGAAATTGGGGCGACGCCGAATATTTGCGCCTGGCTTACGGCGCAATCGCGGAGAGACATTTGCGTTCCAGCAACGACTCGAACACGAAATCTGAGTTCGAAACGCTTTGGCAGTCTGCCGTTCAATTGTCACAGGACGTGCCGGATCACGAACTTGTGCTCGCTCGGCTCGCCACAAAATCGCAATTGCCGAACCAGGCCGAAGAACTCTGGGTTCGCGTCGAAGAAAATCCAACGATGCGCCGTGAAGCGCTCGACAATCTTCGCCAGTTGTATCGCGCCAGGGACGAAACGACCAAGCTGTACACGGTTCTCCAACGGCTTCATGAAAGCTCGCCTAACGAGGCACCGATCACAGCAGACCTGGCACGGCTCGGCCTGAATCTTGGCGAAAATACTGAAAGCTCACATCAACTCGCGAAAGAAGCTTATGACCGCGCGCCAAATGACCTCAATTGTGCGGTAACGTACGCATTTTCCCTTCATCGCCTCGGCAGAAACGCAGAAGCTCTTGCGGTGATCCAAAGTTTGCCGCCGGAGCGACTGCACGATGCCCACGCGGCCGTTTACGTCGCGCTGGTGTTCGTTGAGGGAAACGAGCCCGAGAAAGCAAGGGATTACACAAAGGCCGCCGAAACAGGTAAACTTTATCCGGAAGAGAAAAAGCTGCTCGAAGAAGCGAAGACGAAGGTCATCACGGCATCTGCAATTCCGCCGCCGGCGGAGTCGCCGTTGCCCAGCGCAACCCCACCGCTGTAGAAATCATTCTTCTTTCTCAATCGCGTCTGTCCAATCGGCGATGTCCTTTTCATTCATCTGAACACGCTCTTCCAAACGCGCATCCCGATATCCCCACTCCTGTACGTCGACCAAATATTGCTGCCGCGAAATCAGCGTGCCACGGCATAATCGTTCCGGCCCCGCGGTCCTTACCTCATTCCGGAGCCGTGTAATGAAATCCTCCATGATTGCCGCCGGGATTCGCGCACGTTCCCCGGGATAAATGTAACCGAACAAGATCAAATGGCTGAACAGTACGCGCCAATCAGGACCGAACCGGCGAACCAAGTGGGGCCAATCGATCTCTCCCGCGCAGCAGCGAAGAATGTGCGCGATGTCGGCGCCATCGAACCGCTCGCGTTCCATGATGTACGCTTTCATCCAAATCATTTCCTCCGGCGCGCAGTGTTTCACAGGCACGCCCAGCAACTCTGCATCGCTCGCACGCTCGAACCACGAATCATCCACTTCGCACAATCCATTGCCGGCGCGAAAAATCAGGTCAAGCATATCTCCTTCGTACGTCCCCTTGGCCAGCCAGTGCGGGAATGTCAGTTCGGTTTTGTACCCTGCGCGCGCTAGCGCACGGAGCGCAGCCTTCACATGATTTGGCCGAATATAGAGATCGAAGTCCTTCGTGCTACGCGACACGCCACCGGACACCTCCACCATGTACGCGCCGCCAATTAGGAAAGGAATCTCGGCAGCATACAACGCTGCCACTGATCTGTGATGAAACTCATCTCGGCTGCCTTCACCGTGATTGGCTCGAACCGCCGTGGCTGTGCTTGCAGTCATTACCCATCAATTACGCAGTTGAACCGCGCCACGCGTGCATGGCAGGGCGTGTTCCTCCGCGAAACGTCCATCCTTAGTCGCCGTTTCGTTTCTTAAGACGATGGCAGAACGAACGTTGCGTATCGCTGCGACTGCAGATCTTCATTATGGCAAGCATTCGCGCGGAAAAATGCAGGATGCGTTTGCGGAGATTTCGGGGAACGCCGATGTGCTGTTGCTCTGCGGCGATCTCACAGAGTACGGACTTCCCGAAGAAGCGGAGGAACTCGCCGCCGACATCCGCAGTGCGGTGAGAATCCCGTGTATCGGTGTCATCGGGAATCATGATTATGAATCCGGACATCCGGAGACGGTCGCGAACATTCTCGATCAGACCGGCGTGACCATGTTGAATGGGGAAGCCGTCGAAATCGCCGGTGTTGGATTCGCGGGGATCTGCGGGTTCGGCGGGGGATTCGGCAGACGGATGCTGAATGCGTGGGGTGAGCCGCTAATTAAGGAATTCGTGCAAGAATCAGTTAGCCACGCCATTCGCCTCGAGCAGGCTTTGGTCAAACTGCAAACTGAGCGCCGAATCGTGGTCCTACATTACTCTCCAATTCGAGCGACGTTGGAGGGGGAAGATCCAGAAATCTATGCTTTCCTCGGTTCGAGTCGTCTTGAAGAACCGATCAACCGATTTCGGTCCACCGCGGTCTTTCACGGTCACGCACACAACGGTATGAACGAAGGGAAAACGTCAACTGGCATTCCCGTTTACAACGTCTCCGCCCCGGTGCTGCTGAAAACCGGAAAGCAATATCGAATTGTCGAACTGTAGCCTGTCTGTCTCAGACGCAATCCCCAGACAAAGAAGCTGCTGCAATAACGCGCCAAGCCTCGACGTCTGCGCCGGATTCCGCAGGCGAAACGCAGCGTACAGCTTTAATTGCATCGAAAGTCACTTCAGAAAGCGGAACGTCGATTGAAGCTGCTAGTTCGCACCGGGTTTCGGCTGCCAAATTCTTGTACAGCAAACTCAAGTGCGGTTTTAATTCGTACTGTGACGAATCGTTCGCCGTATTGCGAATGATGCCATTGATCTTCCGCAGTTCTGCGTTCATGGCGAATTGCACAAAGAGCGTTTTGATAAACTCATCGGATTGATCAATTCTAACCGGTGTCAGCTCGATGAGTTTGCATTTACGCGCTGCGGCTTCGAGCGCGTTCTTAGCCGCATCGACGCGATCTGCTCCGACATAAATCGTCACGTGCGGCTCGAAAACAGGCGCATCGCATCGACGGGCGAGATCGTTGATGGTCCGCTGAAAGAAGCTGCATGCTGACTCGGACGGGATAAGCCAGTACGCAATGACGGTTTGCCTGGTCACGAGACCATTACGGGTTCCGGTTCAAGTCCACTTCTGCAGCTCTACAATGTTGCCCTCAGGATCTCGCGCATAAACCAAACGAAGCAGACCGACGCCTTTTACTTCCGCCGTGGCAATTTCTCCCACTGCGCCACCGCCGGCTGCGATCACTGCTTGTAGCGCTTCATCCACGTTGTCCACCGCGAATGCAATGTGGCCGAATCCGCACTCGTTAGCTCTCGGCAGTCCGCGTTCAATCAACTGATCGTAGCTGAAGATTTCCAGTGTAGGCCCAGCATCGTCGTATCCCGGTAACCTGAGATGGACGCCACGAAGACGGGCGTTCGGAACCGAATTCACCCTGTCAAGCCACGCCGCAGACAAGTCACGTTCGGGACCTTTGGGTTCGCATCCAAATACTTCGCGATAGAACCGGACCAGCCCCTTCCAATCTCTGGCGATCAGATTGGTGTGCACATATTTGGCGCGGATCGGCATTCTTTTCTCCTAGACCAAGCTTACAAATATCACAATCGATCTGCCGATGTCATTCTGAGCGATGCGAAGAATCTCTGATCATTTCTGGATCGGTCCGTTGGAAAAAATTGCGATGTTTCGCTTCGCTCGACATGACAGCAGGAAGAATTGGCTGAACTTGCGGTATGCCGACGAATGTTTTGGGAACGGATTTGAAATGTTGTTGTCGCGATCCGATGACCGGTTTTTATCGCGACGGCTATTGCCGGACAGGGCCAGAGGACGTGGGGCAACACACGGTATGCGTGCAAGTCACGGAGGAATTTTTGGATTTCTCCGTACTTGATGGAAACGACTTGGTCACGCCGCATCCGGAGTGGGGTTTTCCTGGATTGAAGCCCGGCGATAAATGGTGCGTGTGCGTCACCCGCTGGAAAAGCGCGCTGGATCACAACCGCGCGGCGCCTGTGGATCTGGAAGCGACGCATGCTTCGGCGCTGGAGTTCGTCACGCTGGAAGAACTAAAAGCGCACGCGGTAACGAAAGCCTAACAAATTCCGCAAATCGGCCGCGGTTGAATCCGATTGAGTTTGCCGCCACGCTAAGGACGAATTGAAGCTTCCGTTTAGTCTTTTCCTGGCGCTGAGGTATTTGAAACCGAAGCGCACATTTCTCTCGATCATCACATTGATCTCGGTCCTTGGCGTGATGCTCGGCGTGACCGTGCTGATCCTTGTGATTGCGGTCATGACCGGATTCGATCGGGAGCTGCGTCAGAAAGTCATCGATTTCGATGCGCACATTCTGGTCACTTCCGAAGACGTGTTCCGCGAGTGGCGCCCGCTCAAGGCGAAACTTGATAAAACGCCGGGCGTAGTTGCCACGGCTCCTTTTGTGCAAGGACCGGTGATTGTGGAATTTCACGGCCGACGGCTCGCACCGCTGATTCGCGGTATTGATCCCCACCAAGAAGAGAAAGTCATTCCACTCCAAAAGTTCATCAAATTCGGCAAGCTCGATCTGGAGGGAGAATCAACAGTGCTCGGGATTGAGCTGGCGCGAAAACTCGGAGTCACCATCGGCGATAAGGTGACAGTTTATTCACCGGGCAACCTTGGCCAGGTCCTCGACGGCATTAAGAAACTGGAGAACGCGAAGGGCGAAGAAGAGAAAAAAGCCATCGACGAATTGCGCGACGTAATTCTCCCGAAAGAACTGACTGTCACTGGCATTTTTGAGACAGGCCATTACCTGCACGACTCCGAATTTTTGCTCGTGCCCGTTTACGTCGGCCAGGAGCTATACGGTTTGGGTGACGCGTTGCACGGCATCACGGTGAAGACCGACAACCCATACGGCGCCGAACGAGTGAAACAGGAGATTCAGCAATTCCTCGAGCCGCCGCAGTACGCCCAGACCTGGATCGATATGAATCGCCAATATTTCGAAGCGGTTCGGCTGGAACGTACGGTGATGTTTTTTCTTTTGTTCTTCATCGTGATCGTGGCGGCTTTTGGAATCATGAGCACGCTCATTACCGTGACGGTACAAAAGCGGCACGAGATCGGAATTGTGAAAGCGCTCGGGGCGAACATTGCGCAAATTGTCTGGGTATTCCTTGGTCAGGGAACAATTGTCGGCCTTTTCGGAACGATCACTGGCTTGGGCCTTGGGATGACATTGATCCGTTATCGTAACGAGTTTAGTCGGTGGCTGGCATCGACTTTGCACATCGAGATTTTCCCGCGAGAGGTATATCAATTCTCGTCGATCCCGGCGGAGGTCATTCCGCATGACGTTGCTATCATTTGCATCAGTGCCTTCATAATCTGTTCGTTGGCGGCGCTGATCCCTGCGTATTTCGCGGCGCGGCTCGATCCGGTAAAAGCCCTGCGTTACGAGTGACGTTGTAGAGGCGCTACAACTTGAGAAAAGCACTCAACGCGCTGGAAGCATAATCGTATCCTTCCGGCCATTCGCTTTGGCGCGGGCCGGCTACGTTCAGAACGTCGATCTTATTCTCGCGGACAAAATCGGCAATCGGCTTAGCGGCATCTTCAGCGGAAAACTTTGACGCATCGATCAATTGGTACGGTCGCTTCAGGTCAACACAGAAACGAACGGTCCGCTCGGTGCCGCCGCGAAGTTCTCTCGAGTGAACTATGATCGTTCCATCGGAATCTTTGACGTTCTGCAACGTGCGTTCGTTGAAACCGGCGCTTTGTAATTCCTGAACTGGATAGTGGTCCGGAATTTTTCCGAATTCATCGAGTCGCCCGGCCGGACACCATCCGCCGCAGTTAATTCCATGCCTGAGCGCGACGTCGAGCGCGGCGCGATCCACTCCTGTTTGACCGCCCGAAATGATCTTGAGTGCCTTCACTACAGCGGGGCTAACTGACCGCCGACCACGTGATCGGAGTTCAGTCGCCTGTCGGAACAATGTCGGCGCGCTCGATCATGAGAATTACCGTGCGTTCAGGCGCGCGCGTACGATGGCGCACGCCTTTCGGCACGACGAAGCCCTGTCGCGGCGCAAGATCAATAACGCGATCTTCGAGATCGATCAGGAACCGCCCATCCAGCACCAAGAAGAATTCATCGATGTCTTTATGTTCGTGCCAGTGATATTCCCCCTGAACGACCGCCATCCTAACGACTGAGTCGTTCACCGTGCACAGCGTCTGGTTGTACCATTCGTCTGTGCAGGCGTCCGCCAGCTTCTGCACATCAATTACCTCAAGCGGTCCATGCAGAATGTTTAGGTAAGTCTTGTACGGGAATTTTTCGGCGTCTTGTTGTGAAGCCATGATGTAATTTTACGGCAGAGATGGCGGAGGTCGTCGAGAAAACCGTCTACTACATCTGCTATGCGTTCTCCGCGTCCTCTGCGGTAAACTGGAGTTACTCTTCGCCGTCGAAATAATCGGTCTCCTCACCTTTGATGACGACGCGATCGGCTGCTGACGATTTGTTCACCTTCCATTTACCGCTGTCGGGATAATAACCTGATTCGCCGATCGGGTTATCGGCGATGACGTAGTACGTTAGGTCGTCGTCGCCAGAATTGATCAGTTGATGCGGCTCGTTTGGGCCGAAGATGAACGCGTCGCCGGCCACCACTTCGGTCCCACCATCCTTGTGGCGAACAGTGCCTTTTCCGGAAATCACCAAATACAGCTCCCATTGGGCAGAGTGCGCGTGGTAAGGGAAGTTGCACTTTCCTGCCGGCACTCGGCTCCATTCCAGATCAAACGGGTGTCGCTTGGAAAGGTCGAGAGAAGCCGGTTCGCGTCCCAGCGCTTCAGAAATTCCCTTAAAGGCGACGGCGTATTTTCCGCCTGGCGATTGCCACGGGTCCTCTTTGATTTCGTTTAGGTTAACTTTTTTCACGGCTGCGGTTAAAGATTCATTCTTCGCCATCGAAGTAATCAGTCTCGGTTCCTTTCATGATTAGCTCTTCGGATCCTTCCTTGGTGACAGCCCACTTGCCGCTGTCGGGATAGTAACAGGAATCACCTGTTGCTCCGCCGCTGCGTGGATTGTCGGCGATCACGTAATAAACAAAATCCTCATCACCGCCATTAGTGAGCTGATGCGCCTCACCGGGCTGAAACAGAAACGCGTCGCCAGGTCCAACTTCGGTTATTCCGTCCTTATCGCGCAGATTGCCGCGCCCAGAAATAACGAGATAAAGCTCCGATTCCGCTGCATGCGCGTGATAGGGACAAAGGGATTTGGCTTTCGGTATCCGCACTAGCGCCAGATCAAACGGATGGCGCTTCGACAGATCGAGCGACTCCGGTTCGCGTCCAAGAGCAACCGAAATGTTCTTGGTAATCCGGCCAAACTTTCCTTTCGGCGATTTTTTTTCCTGCTCGGGAACGTCTTTGAGATTGATCTTTCGCATTTGGGAAAAACTCTCAGCTGAACTAACGGGAGGAAACCCGTTTCCGGCTGGCGATTGTGAAAATGGCAATGGCTGCCCAAACGAGGTTCACAAACGTGGAAGGATACGATCCATAAAAGATCGTATTTGCGGCCAGGAGCAGGCTGCCGCTGACATTCAGGAACTGAAACACAGAAGAGTGTCCTTCCCATTTTCTCGCGGAAACCATTGCATACGCCACAAGCAGAGCTGCCGCTCCAACCCATCCAATCGCATCAAACCATAAGTGATCCTTCATACGGTAGACTCCTTAGCAAGCAATGCTGTCATGTTGAGCGAAACATCTCGGTTTTGTCCGTGGCAGGCTCGATCAATCAATCAGAGATTCTTCGCTTCGCTCAGAATGACACGATGGTTGGATTTTTAACACGCAGGGATGCTTGCATTACTCCTCCCATTTTTTCGGTAGCTTTTGTTTGAGCGTCTCCACTGGCTCGAACAGGTCGCCTTGTTTTTCCACGCGCGCCAACGTCTGATCGGAACGAAATTTTAGGAGGTCTGCGCGTTTCTTCTTCAAACAATTCTCCACTTCACTCCAAGTAACCGGCGTGGATACAGTCGGCTCATCCTTTGCGCGAAGTGAGTAAACGCAAATCGTAGTTTTGTGCTCGTCGTTCTGGCTCCAATCGACGAACACTTTTCCTTTGCGGACTGCCTTTGACATGTTCGAAGTGACGCGATCAGAATGTTCGCGTTCCAGACGTTGGGCTAATGAGCGGGACAAACCTTTTGTCTGATCGTAAGATACCGGCGTGTTCAGCGGCACATACACTTGTAAGCCTTTGGAGCCGCTCGTTTTTGCGAACGCTTTCAATTTCATTCCATCCAGAAGTTCGCGCAGCCAGATCCCAACCTGACAGCATTGCACGATGTCCGCGGGCGCACCCGGATCGAGATCGAACACCATCATCGTTGGGCGGTCGACGTTGTTCTTGCGCGACAGCGATGTATGCAGTTCGAGATCGGCGAGGTTCGCTGCCCAGACGAGCGTGGGCAGATCGTTGGCAAGACAATAATGCATGATCCGCTGGTTGCCTTCGCTCCATACCTTTGCCGTTTGCACCCATTTCGGCCGATGCACGGGGCAATTCTTTTCATAGAAAAACTCACCTTCCACGCCATTTGGATAGCGCTTCATTGTAAGCGGGCGGTCCTTCAAGTGCGGCAAGAGCACCGGCGCGACCCGGATAAAATAATCGATCACGTGCGCCTTTGTGAAATCGGCTTTCGGATAAAGCACCTTGTCGAGGTTCGACACCTGAAGCTTCCGATCGTCAACAACGAGTTCCGCTTTTTTGGCCATCGATCTAATCCTCGCACAACGTCCCGAAAGACGCAAAGGTTCTAATCTTCTCTTCGCAACCTTTCTCCTTTTCATGCACCCCATTAGGCGAAGAAGCGCTCGGGCGGAAGCACCGCCTTGGGTTTGCAAATCCGGGCGACACAATGTTCCCAGCTTTCGTGACCGCTGAGGATGTCGATCTCCACCCGTAGAAAATAAATCGGCACTTTCAGGTCCGCATCGGGCAGACGCGGCATGCGTACCGAGTCTTTTTCGGTCGTGACAATCATCGCCAAGTCACGGCGGATGCAACGGTTGATGAAGCTGATCAGTTCCGTTTCGGTGTAATAATGATGATCGATGTAGCTTTTCGCGAGATCGACGTGTGCGCCGAGTTTTGTGAGCGCGCCCGCAAAACTTTCAGGGGCAGCAATCGCGCACAGCGAACCGATGAACGCGTCGCGCAAAGCCTCGAGGGGCAATTGTTCGCCCGTGAAAACATTCTGCAGGTAAAGCGGTTTGTGCGCGCATTCGATAACTTCTGCAGTGCGATTGTAACGCCGGATTCGTCGCATCAACTCGAAATTACCGTCGCCCGTATTTTTGGTAATAAAGATGTAGCTGGCGCGGCGAAGATTGCGCGGCCTCTCACGCAAGGTGCCCCGAGGCAGCAGGAATTCATTGCCAAAAGGCGCTTGCCGATCGACGAGCACCATATCGAGCCGATGCTTCAAATGGAGATACTGAAATCCGTCGTCGAGCAGAAGTGTGTCGACCTTCCATTTATCAATGGCGAATAGGCCGCTTTTCACCCGGTCTTTATCCACGAGTACGATCACATCCTTTAAGTTGTGAGCGAGCATGTAAGGCTCATCGCCGGCGGTTAGCGAATCGAGCAGCAGGGATTTGCCATCGGAAACGATTCGTGGAGGCTCTGAATCTCCGCGGAATCGGCTCCGCCAATTGCGTTTCCGCGGAACACTTTTGTAGCCGCGACTAAGAATCGCTACTCGCCGTCCCCCCGCCTGCAAAGCGCGGGCAAACTTCTCCACGATCGGCGTTTTACCCGTTCCGCCGACAGTAAGATTGCCGATGCTGATCACGAGGCATCCCAGCGTGCGTTCGCGGAAAACTCTTTTGCGATAGAAATAAAGCCGGAGTTGCACCACCCCGTCGTAGACGAACGAGAGCGCGTAAAGAATACCGCGCAGAATGGAGGCGCGAACGCCATGACGTCGCTCGAGGACGACGTCGATCCCGAATTCTTCTAGCTGTTCAAGTCGGCGGCCCATCTTAATGGTCGCTTCCGGACGTCCGACGGCGGATTGGCAATACTTGCGCACCGCGGTTGTCAGCGTGCGTGATAATCGTGTGACCAGGCATTGCCGCAGCGTGCACCATGGCGGTCGCGATTTTTTCGGGCGCTTTGAGCGTAATAGCCGCTATCGCGGATCCGCTTCCGCTGAGAAACGCACCGAGCGCGCCGGCTCGCTCAGCGGCTGCGATAACGCGGGGAAGAAACTGAATCAGTTTCGCGCGAAATGGCTGATGAAGGTTATCGGAAAAACTGCCATGCATTTTTTCGTAATCTCGCGATGCAAAGGCCGCGGTAACCGCGCACGCGTTCGCACAGTTTACTACTGCAGCAACGCGCGAAATCTTTGAAGGCAAAATTCTCCGCGCGCGAGCGGTTTCGATTTCGAGATCGGGAACCAAGAGAACAAAATACAAGCGTGGAGCGACGTCGAAGCGATAAACTGCCGGGCATTCCTCTTGCTTGCTCCGCGCAAGCGAGACGCTCGGGCTACTCTGCACCACGGTGAAGCCGCCGAAGGCGGCCGGTGCGGCATTATCAGGATGTCCCTCCAATCCTGCGCATAATCGGAACACTGTTAATCGATCGAGCGGCTTGCCACTGAGGTGGTTCAGGCCCAGAAGGATGCCCAGGCGAACCGTTGCGCTGCTGCCGAGGCCCCGACACCGTGGAATTCGTTCCACAATGGAACACGAAAACGAGAACGCACGCCGCCGGGTTTGCTTGAAAAATCTTTCTGCCGCGTCGGAGACGATCCGTGAATGGGAAGATCGAGGCGTGTTGCCCCGGACGAGTGTGACACTGTTATGGAGGCCGAGAGCGACGCCCAGACAATCGTAGCCAGGGCCAAGATTGGAAGTGCTCGCGGGAACACGAACGGTCACTTGTTGCATAGTTACGCCGCCGACACGCGGCCGTTGACTCGACGGCGCGAACGTGATCGCGGCAGTGTAGCAACGCCGCGTTTCCCGGCAACCCATCCGTTGCGCCATACTGATTTCGAACTATTCCCGTTGGAGCACTGAAACAAAATGATTACTGGATGGATTGATCGAGGCTTGCTCCGTGATCTCCAGGCTGAGGGTACTGACGCGCACAGGCTTTGCACTATTAGTGATGGCTGGGTCGAACGCTTCGGCAGCGACGTTCTGATCTCGTTTAAGAGGGTGTTGGCGCGCGAACGGCTGCTGGAAGAGCTCCAAACCTGGGCCGATTCGGCCGACTTCCAGGTGCGACGTGTCTTTGCGCGATTGATGCCTACAAGAAGCGAACGTCGCGAATCACCCGCCCTGGTCATTGGCGATCCCAGCGAGAGTTTACAAACCGTCGCCACCGAATGGTGTCTGCGGTTCGGCATAGATTTCGGTACGGGCTATTCGCCTGGTTTGTTTTTGGATCAGCGGGAGAATCGCCGGTACGTGCGTCATATCGCGCCAAAGCGACTACTGAATTGCTTTGCTTACACTTGTTCCTTTTCCGTGTACGCGGCATGTGGCGGAGCGAGCACCGTCAACATCGACCTTTCTAAAAGATCTCTCACCCGTGGACGCGAGAATTTCGCGCTGAACAACCTGTCAACGATCGATCATCGCTTTATCACAGACGACGTGCGATCCGTGCTGGCGCGCCTCGCCCGGAGAGGCGAAACATTCGATGCGATCATCCTCGACCCCCCGACTTTTTCACGCTCTCCGGGAGGAAAAACGTTTCGGGTCCAACACGATTTCGAAAGTTTGCTCATTAGCGCTCTTGGAGTGGCGGAGCGCAACACCCAGCTTTTGGTGGCGACGAATTGTTCTGCACTGGGCGAGCGTGCGCTAGAAGTGATGGCCCGCTATTGCCTGAAAGAGACGCGTCGAGCCGGGACATTTCACCGACCGCCGCCACTGCCTGATTTTCCACCTCGCACAGGTGCCAGCTCGATCTGGCTTGCTTTGCGGTGATAGTTCGATGCGCGCAGGATGGCTTCACAATGCGAATCATTAGCGTCATGGATCAGTTATCTCCTGAAATGGTTGCTGAGTTTCCCGAACGCGGAATGCAATGGGTGAAAGACCGAGTCGAAACGGTGGTCAATGAAACCGGTGATTACGTGCGCGAAAAGCCGACACAGTCTCTCTTCTATGCTTTTGCGGTTGGATACGTGTTGAATCGTCTGCCGTTGGGTCGAGTGCTAGCCGGACTTCTTCGTCTGCTCTTTATGGCACTAAAGCCCGCGGTCTTGATTTACGGTGCCGCCAAGTTGTACCGATCGACCCAAGAACGCGAAGCGTCGTAGCGGTTAGAGTTAAAACGGCCGAATCGTTGAGCGGGCATGCGCCGCCGGAGATATTACTCGTCCAGCGTAAATCCGATCTTCAGAGTCACCTGCCAGTGCTCGATTTTGCCCTCGTCGATGTAACCGCGCGTTTCGGTCACCTCGAACCAGCGCATGTTGCGAATCGTCTTGCTCGCACGCGACAGGGCATTACGGACCGCTTCCTCCATGCCGTTTGGCGATGAGCCAACAATCTCAATCTTCTTGTAAACGTGTTCAGCCATGCGCGCATTATTTCGCGATTCGCATTGGAACACAATGAAAAGCCGGGGCAAGGAGCGGCTGTCTCAAGTCCGCCGCCCAGAGTAGCGCGAGCGTCCTCGCTTGCGAAACTTGCCAGAAGGCGCAAGCGGGACGCTTACGCTACGTCGCGATTGCTCGGCAAATTTCCTTTACAAACCAACACTGCTTCCGGCAGCCTCTCTGTCGTGCGAACATCGTTTGCAGTCTGGGTCCTGCTAACAGCTGCATTGTGCTGCGTAAACGCTCAGGACCAGGAGAAAAAACTGGTTGATCGGCTCCTCAAGCCTGACATGGCGCTGCAGAACGAGGCGCAAAATAAGAAATTTAGCGGAGACGGTTCGGCATCCATCCACAAACACGCAAACGTCGGAACGTTTTTCATTCACCAGAAACCGAGCTCGAAAAATTACTCCGGGACACGAGATTTCTCGACCACGCAATTTTATTCTCAGACCTACCGTGGCGGACGGACCGCCTACGAGGTTCCGTCACAGCAAACACTTGCAAATTCCAAGGCTGCCTACGGAAGTCAGACTGCCCTCGGTGTTCGTGATGCACCTCAGTCCGGGAAAAAGGTCGCCGCTCATGCGTATGGAGGTAACCGACCCTTTCTGAACGAAGGCACAAATCAGAAATCGCTCAACAGAAAAACCGAGCCGCTCACGATCGAGCAGGTGCGCGAGTTGTTGAACAAAAACAAGTAGCGCTCGTCCGGCCGAGGCGGGTGCGCTATTCTGTGACGGATCATGCAACCGGACGAAGCTCTTGGATTGTTGAAACAAGGCTCGGCGCAGATCATCAATGAAAGCGAACTGCGCGAGAAGCTTGCGCTGGGCCGGCCATTGCGTGTCAAGCTTGGGGTGGATCCGACGACATCGGATATTCACCTTGGGCACACAATTGTTTTGCGCAAACTGAGGCAGTTTCAGGATCTTGGGCACCAGGCGATTCTAATCATCGGCGATTTTACCGGAATGATCGGCGACCCGAGCGGTCGATCCGTTACGCGGCCGCACCTGACGCATCAGGAAGTGGTCACAAACGCGGCGACTTATCGCGAGCAGGCGTTTAAGATTCTTGATCCCGAGCGCACGGAAACGGTCTGCAACGGTGACTGGTTTCGCGCGATGTCGTTCGAAGACGTGATTCGCTTGAATAGCCGCGTGACGTTGCAGCAGCTGTTGCAACGCGAAGATTTCAAAGCGCGAATCGAAGAAAAGCACCCGATCCGCGCTCATGAAGTTCAATATCCAATTATGCAAGGATGGGATTCGGTGATGGTGAAAGCAGACGTGGAACTCGGAGGGACTGACCAACTCTTCAACATTCTCATCGGTCGCGATTTTCAACGAGAAGAGGGCATGCCGCAGCAGGTCGTTTTCCTGCTCCCGATTCTCGAAGGCTTGGATGGCTGCCAAAAAAATGAGCAAAAGCCTGGGTAACTACGTCGCCATTAACGAGTCCCCCTCAGAAATGTTCGGAAAACTAATGAGCATTTCGGACGAGTTGATGGCGCGCTATTACGAATTGCTTCTGCGACGTGGAGCCCCGCCAGAAATGCACCCGCTAGAGGCCAAGAAACAACTCGCGTTTGAAATCGTGGAGACTTACCACTCCGTGGATACCGCCAAACGAACGCTGGATGAGTGGAACACGCGCTTCAGCAAGCGCGACTTGAAGAACGCCGACCTGCCGGCCTTTTCACTGAGTGAACAACAAGACTTCACGGCCGTTACTGTCGTGTCGGACGTGTATCGCAAAGTGTTCCAGTTAGAAAAATCTCACAGCGAAGTCTCGCGACTGATCAAACAGGGAAGCGTGGAAATTGATGGAACCAAAATTCGCGATCCCAAGGCGAAAGTCGCCCTTCACCCAGGCCAGATCCTGCGCCTCGACCGGAAACGTGCCGTGCGCACTGCCTGACCCGGGTGACCCAAATTCCCTATTTAGGAACGGATGTCGCAACCGCTTCGTCAGGCGTGAGCCGGCTGGAGTACCGGCATAACCCGCGGGCGCTCCACATAGCTTGACCTGATCCCCTCGAAATGCGCGCGGATACTGCGCAGCTCGGCATTCACAAAGCTGTCCACAAAATGCAGACGGCGGTCGAGCCAAGCGAAAAGTTTGTTTTTGATTTCGTAGTGGACGGCGAGCGTCACCTCGGTGCAGTGCGACCGGATCTCAGCGAAATCAACGATGCCCATTAGGCAGATGTTTCCGCCGACGGACTCGAACGCATATTGGTTGGGCGAATCTCCGTCGACCGACAGCAGCACAGTGTGCGCCTCGAAACCGAAGGGTCCGCGAAAGCTAAAATCGACGGTCTTGGATGACGTCACGGTCGCCCGTGTCACCATTAAGAATTGGCGTCGATAAGATTGGATACTGGCCAGACGTGCTTTGCACTCGGCCACCGGTTGGCTCATGTGTAAGGTTTTTTCTAGGAGCATAGGTCTAATTGGTTTTCGCAGCTTTAATAAGCAATGACGATGCCAACTCCTCTTTGTAGGCGAATCTGGGTGCAAGAACCCGATGTAGTGTTCGTTTTCGCTACAGATCTGTAACGATCGCAACACCTTGATGGCCAAGGTTATCCGGTTTTCTCCTAGGTAGCAAAGTCACGCTACCTGTTTGATGCTTTCGGCGCCGTTAGTTGCGTGAGTCACCCGAAATGTCTCCATCATCGAGAGAAAAATCTTCGCGCCGTCTGCGCTGCCAAGCTGCGGGTCCCAAGCGCGATCAGGATGCGGCATCAAACCGAAAACATTCCGCTCGAGGTTGCAAATCCCGGCAATGTTTTCGATCGAGCCATTTGGATTTGATTCAGGAACGGCTTGGCCCTGGTCGTCCGCGTAGCGCAAAACCACTTGTTCATTGGCGTTCAGTTCACGCAACGTTTGCGGGTCAGCAAAAAAACAGCCTTCCCCGTGCGCAACGGGCAGACGCAGAAGCGTTCCTTTCGGACAGCCGTGAGTGAATGGCGAATCATCTACTTCAACGCGCGTAGTGACCATGTCACAAACAAACCGGAGGGAGCGGTTTCGCACCAGCGCGCCCGGCAAAAGACCAGCTTCGCACAGGACCTGAAACCCGTTGCACGTCCCAAGCACGAGCTTGCCGGCGCGTGCGTCGCTGATCACTGCCTTCATGATCGGCGAAAAACGAGCGATGGCTCCGCAGCGAAGGTAATCGCCATAGGCGAATCCGCCCGGCAACACGATAGCATCGAAATCATCGAGCGAAGTTTCCTTGTGCCAGACGTATTCGGCTTGCAATCCATGAAGCCCATTAATTGCCGCGACACAATCCTGGTCGCAGTTGGAACCGGGAAACTGGATGACGGCAAAGTTCGTCATGAGTTTAATGCGCGCGGGCGCGTTGCTCCGCATGATAGTCGTTTACGACGAGACACGCATGGATGACTCCCGGTATCCAGCCGAGCAACGTCAAAATGATGCTTAGAAAGAAACTCGCGATGCGTCCGGTCATCAGCACCGCAAGCGGCGGAAATACCACGCAGAAAAAATATCGTAGCGCTTTCATTACAAAGTCTTCCTCTTCCTCTCCCTGTTGTTTCCTGATTCGGTTTTCAGCAATTCATAATCTTCGATTACTGGATTCGACAGTAAATCGCGGCAAAGCTGGTGCAGGCGCGATTCAAGCTCGCCGTCTTGCCCTTCGATCTCGATCTCCATGTATTTCCCGATTCGCACGCTACGCACTTCGGGCATCCCCAAGTGGCGCATCGCGTCACGCACCGCGTTTCCCTGCGGGTCCAGCACGGCGGCTTTCGGCATAACGATCACTTTGGCGTTCATCACGGCACAATATTGCGGCGACCTGCGGCGACAAGCGCAATCACTGTCATCACTTCAAAACCACAACATCAAGAATGCCGTTCCGTCGAAGAACATTCACGCCTACATCTCCTTCGTCGTGTCTCGTGAGCAAAAGATCCACGCTTGCATCTCCCACTTTAAGATCACGAATGCTGACTTGCGGAAGAAATTGGGGCAACAACGGCTTTGAAAACACCAGCCTTCGCTCTGGAGCAAACAACTCGAGACCGAGACATGCTTGCAGCACAAGAAATACAGCGCCAGCGGCCCACGCCTGCGGAGCGCAGGCAACTGGATACAATGTAGGCGCTTCACCGGGCCGTCGTGGAAAGCCGCAAAATAGTTCCGGAAGCCGATGCAAATCGAAGAAGATGCTCGCATCCATCATACCAGCGAGCACGATGGCAGCCGATTCCTTAAGGTCGTACTTGGCAAATCCTGCGGCGATCAGTGAATTGTCGTGCGGCCAGATCGAACCATTGTGATACGACATCGGATTGTAGCGGGCCTCACTGCTGGCTACCGTGCGAATTCCCCATCCGGAAAAGGATGTTTCGTCGGTCAGTGTAGTCGCAACGCGCCGCGCGTGTTCCTCCGTCGCAATCCCCCCGAAAAGACAATGACCAGCATTCGACGTTCGCACCCTACAAGGCCTCTTGTCGCCATCCAACGCAATGGCGTAAGTAGAAATGTCTTCACACCAGAAGGCTTCCTCGAATTGGCGACGCAAGCTTTCGGCTTGGTTCTTCAGCTCTTGTGCGGCTGTGAGATCCCCTAATAGCGCAGCCAGCTCGCTCGCCGCGAGCTTCGCGGCGTAAACATAACCCTGCACTTCGCAGAGCGCGATCGGCGCCTCGGCAAGAACGCCGTCGCTGTGAAAAACCGAGTCCTGTGAATCTTTCCAACCTTGCTGAATGAGACCGTGTTTCGACTTACGGCGGTATTCGACGAAACCATCACCGTCTGCGTCGCCATAGCGGTCGATCCACTCCAGCGCGCGCTGGACGTTCGACCAAATCGACTCCACGAAAGCGCGGTCGCCCGTCCGTTTGTAATACGCGCCTGCCAGCATCACAAAAAGCGGTGTCGCGTCGATGCTCCCGTAGTAGCGCCTGAACGGCACTTCCCCCAAGATCGACATTTCATCATCGCGGAATTCATGCAGCACCTTACCGGGTTGCGCGTCTTGTTCGGGCTTCTCAGCGTCAGCTTGATTAGCGGCAAGATACGCCAGAACGCCGCGCGCGAGCGATGGATCGAACCACAAACTCTGTAACGCCGTGATGATTCCGTCGCGCCCGAACACGGTGCTGAACCAGGGAACGCCAGCGTAAGGATACGGGCCATAGCGCGTCTCCGTTCGCATCATGTGAAGGTCGGCCAGCGAACGGTTCAGCCAATCGTTGAACTGTTCATTGTCAGCGAAAATCTGCGGTTCCCCGGCGCGGGTGCGTTCGAGCGCGGCGGTCGCGTCGTGCATGATCTTTTCGTAAGACTCGCTCCCGCCATGCGAATCGCCGTCCACCTCACATGCAACGGCCCACTGATAATTGGCATTCTCGCCGGGTTCCAAATGGACCTGGCAGCTGACGACAGACTTGGTCACCCGAGATGGCCTCGGGTCGAAAATAATCCGCGTACGGCGAGACCGTTGGTCCAATCCCTCATAAGCAAGCACTAGCCCGTCGTCAGTGATCTCAGGTTCCAAGCGACGCCCATGACGCTCGCGATGCATTCCACGCAGTTCGAAAATATCGGCAAAATCCGCATCGAATTCGATCGACAAAACAAAATCGACAGCTGTCCGTCCGTAGTTATGAATGCGAAGGCGCTCGTGACAGGCTTTGTCCCACAAAATCTTTGAGCGAAACACGTGTATCGTTCCTCTTGGAACTACTATCTCGCTGTCGCGCCAGACATCGGGATTAGTAGCGTCTACAGCAAGAACGGCGTTGTCCTCCCGGACCGTCGAGCTCAGGAGCAAAGGCCGATCCTTTCCGAGCTGCAAAGTCAGCCGGGATAAAAATCGCGTGTCCTGGTAAAATAGTCCGAGTTCGCCGGTCCCGAACGTGTCGACATCGCCAAATCGATCGAAAACAGCGTACATGTCTCCCTGTTTCAAGACCCGCGTGCGCACGTCCACGCGGGCTGAAGAGGAACGAATATAAAACTCGTTCCGAACACGAATCACTTCTCCCTTGGCCATTACGCGGCCTCCGAAACTTCTTGGTTTCTCGCAGTCCGCCCCCTGATAACATTTATCCGAACGCAACGACCGCGGACGCGGCATTGGAGATTCGTTGCCGGATTTCCGCTCCTAAAAAGCCTAACTTCGTGGGCCTGCCGCACCAATTCCTCGGTTAAATACGACACCACGCGTTCAGTTCCCCCGTAATATTTCCGTGGCACGCTTTCATGAAGCGGTGCCACCTGTGCAATTCTCATGCTCAAAAGCCCTTCCTCTTTGAAATTTCTGATCCAGCGCAACCGGGTCAAATCATCCGCGTCGATACCAGAGGCAGTTATCAGTCGCCCCAGACCCTTGCGATCAATTCCCGGCTTTTTATGTTCGAGTACGCTAACGAAAACGCGCGCACAGATTATTTCTTCGTGCGGGGGCGCCAATCTATCAGCCGGGCGTTTCGCGAATAACGTCGCCCGTCTTTTTATCTTCGCGCAAGCCCATGAAAACCGGTGCACGCAATTTTCCGTCGCGCGTCCACTCTGCGAATTTGATCTCAGCGATGAACTTCGGATTGATCCACTGAATCTTTTTCATCATCGAAGGTGTAATGCCGAGCACCCATTGACCGTTTTGCTTTGACGGCAGATCGACAAACGGACAGTCGGCACGTTCCTCGGCGTGGAATTTCTTGTGCAATGCGGCCAATAATTTCGTTGTAAATCCGGTGCCGACTTTCCCGGCGAACACGAGATCGCGACCTTTGTAGTAGCCGGCGAGAATTGCGCCGAAATATTTGCGAGCCCCTTGCGGCGGGGTGTATCCGCCGATAACGAATTCCTGTTCATTGACACATTTGAGTTTGATCCATGCACCGCTTCTCCGGCCGGGTTCGTAAACGGACTGGCGCAATTTGCCAATGATTCCCTCCAAACCGCGACGTTGCACCTCGTTGAGGAGCTGCCTCGCATCTCCACCAATCGCGCCGGAGTATCGAATCGTGGGGTGGTCTGCGCCGGCACACAGTTTCTCCAAGACGTTTTTTCGCGCCTCTAACGGCACCGAGGCAAGACTCTTGCCCTCGAACTGGAGAAGGTCGAACGCATATAAATAAACGGGCGATTTTCGTCCTTCCATCTCGCGCGCTTGCAACAGCTGAAACGACGAGCGGCCCCGCTCGTCAAGCGTGACCACTTCACCATCAAGCACACATTCGTCAGCGGGTAAATTTTTGACGGCATTGATGATCTCGGGAAAACGCGCGCTCAAATCGTTTTGATTTCGCGACAGCAACGAAACCTTTCCGCGGTCCTTGATCGTAATCAGCCGGATGCCGTCGAACTTAAGCTCATAAATCCAGTCGCCAGTTGTTGGCGGTTTCTCCACCAGTTTCGCTTTCATCGGTTCGACGAAACGCGGTTTTGCAGAGGGTAATTTTGTTAACCTGTCATCCTGAGCGGAACGCAGCGAAGTCGAAGGATCCCGCGAAGTTACTCTCGACGTTTTACGACGGGATTCCTCGACTTCACTCGGAATGACGCTTTTTTTTTAATCGCCTCGCGGATTCGCGTCTTGAATTGCGATGTCGAACTCCGATCCTCTGCACGACCTGACTGCCACTCGGCGTCGCGCGCGTCCCCGATTTGTTTCATCGTGCGACCGGTCTTTACCGATTCATCGTCGAGCTTGCTTGAAATCGGTTTCACGTCGTCGCCCGTCTTTAGGATCAGCCACTGATTCTTTTCGCCGTCGCGGCCGCGGATACGCACGAGGGTCCATTCGCCTTTCGCTTTTTTGCCATCGAGGAGGAGGTGCAGCTTACCTTCCCGTAGCGATTTTACGGGTTGCTCGCCGTAAACGTAGTAGGTGCCGCGGTCCCAAACCATCACGGTGCCCCCGCCATACTGACCTTCGGGTATCATTCCTTCGAAGTCTTCGTATTCAATGGGATGGTCTTCAACTTCGACGGCAAGATGTTTCTCGCCACGGTTCCAGGGAAGTCCCTTTGGCAGCGCCCACGATTTCAGCACGCCTTCCATTTCGAGGCGGAAGTCGTAATGCAAACGGCGCGCAGCATGTTTTTGAATGACGAATCGTGAGGCGCCTTTAACCTTTTTTGGAAGGGGCTTGCCCGCCGGCTCGCCAGTCTTTTTGAAGTCGCGTTTGCGTTTGTATTCGGTGAGCGCCATCTCACGCAAATAAACCACGGATCACGTGGATAGCACGGATTTCAACACGCAAGATCGATACGAGGTGGATCGGCTTGGCCCGAAAACGATCGCCAGCTCATCGCCGAAGGCGCAGATATCAGCCGGCGAAGCCGCCGCACTTAATCAACCTACGCTTCGCTCGGCAGCGGCTCGCCGACGAGGAACCTGACAAAGCGACGAATGATGATGTTCTCGCCTAATTCCGCAATTTTCGAAGTCAACAAGTCGCTAATTGTCATATCGGGATTTTTGATGAAGCCCTGCTCGAGCAAGCAAACGGTGCTATAGAATTTCTCGAGTTTGCCATCGACAATTTTGTCCGTGATGTGTGCCGGCTTGCCTTGGACCTGTGCCTTGTAGATTTCGCGTTCCGCTTCGATCAGGTTACCCGGAACATCAGCGCGGCTGACGTAGAGCGGGTGCGCAGCGGCGATGTGCAGTGTGATGTCTTTCACGAACTCTCGGAAATTCTCGTTTCTCGCCACGAAATCAGTCTCGCAATTCACCTCTACGAGTACTCCAACCTTGCCTTGAAGATGAATGTACGAAGCGACGATTCCCTCCTTTGTCGCACGCGTAGCCTTTTTCGCGGCGGTCGCGATGCCTTTCGTGCGCAAGATCGTTTCGGCCTTGTCCAGGTCGCCAGCGCTCTCGACTAGAGCGCGCTTGCAATCCATGAATCCGGCATTGGTTTTTTCGCGGAGTTGCTTGACCAGCTTTGGATCGATTTCGGTTGTTGCGCTCATTAGGTCCTTAGAATCGTTGAAGCGTCAGAAAGTTGAACCCGTTGAAGCGGCTGGCGTCAGGCCGATACGCCTGCCATTTCCACCTGTTCGCGGACGCGGGCCTCGCTGCTGGCCGAAACAATCGCATCGACCAGTTTTTGCAAAATCACACGGATCGCACGAATGGCATCATCGTTCCCCGCAATTGGATAATCGATGAGTTCGGGATCGGCGTTGGTATCCACGATGGCGACCACCGGGATTCCGAGGCGACGCGCCTCCTTGACGGCGTTTTCCTCTCGTAGCGTGTCGATTATCACGAGCACATCGGGCAGTTGTGACATCTCGAGAATCCCCTCGAGGTTGCGCCTGAGTTTTGCAGCCTCACGATTCAGCGCAGCCAATTCTTGCTTGCCCATTTTCTTGTATTCCGGCGACTGCTCGATCTGCTCGATGTATTTCAATCGGCCGATGCTCTTGCGGATCGTAGTAAGATTGGTCAGCGTACCGCCCAGCCAGCGTTGGTTCACGTAAAATTGCCCGCACGCCAATGCGGCTTCTTTTGTTGCTTCCTGGGCCTGCTTTTTGCAGCCGACAAACAAAATCCGGCCGCCGCGACGCGCAACCTCCTGGAGGAAATCGGTGGCCCGGCGGAGCTGCCTCACCGTTTCATCAAGATTGATGATGTAAATCTGATTGCGCTGTTCAAAGATGAACGGCTTCATCTTTGGATTCCAACGCTTCGTCTGATGTCCAAAATGAACACCAGCTTCCAATAATTCAGGTACTAATTCTGTGGTATCTGCCATAAGAGAAATTCCCGATGGCGGGAGCTTTCAGAGCGGGGCGGGAAGATGCTATAGCCCGCGTCGGTGCGCAACTTGAAATTGAGTCCTGCTACTGTCCCCATCAAGTGCTGCGTTGGGAGCGGTGATAACGGGACTTTGGATGTCGATCCTCGACGGCTCCAGACGCAAAGTGAACTGTAGGACGTGTCTTCCTTCCTAGAAGGATGTGAATCAGCAACAGAATTGGCAAAATCAAACCTATTGCGAGATGAATCCAACTCGTCCAGGCGCGTAGTCTTTCGTCGCCCGCGTAATACAGGCCATAGCCAGTGATGATCAAAACGGCGAAAGCACTCAGGAAAACCGATCCATTTGCTCGGTTGCGGCGGGCGCGCCACGCGAATCGCACATGCACGTTCAAGAGCATCCCGATCAGAACTAAAACTGCCATCGCCGCACCGCCATGAACTTTCATCGCCCACGCTTTCGCGTTCATCTCAAAATCGCCAGGCGACGCCACAAAATAATTCCAATACGCCCATGCCACTCCGCTCAAAAAAACCAGTGCCAACACCGCGTAGAGAAAATATCTCTGCAGGCGCTTCAATCGAATCGAGTCCGGTCGCGGGTGTCGCATGATGAGCGAAACATCCATAATGGCGCACCATCGCGCTCAAGCAACAACGCGTCGGCATGATATCGGGCGAGCAAGGGCCGGGATTTCTCCCGTAGGACGAACACAATTTTGGTCAAAGCATCGGCGGTCATACAAGCAGACGCCGCTACGCTCACGCTGATTAAATTGCGCGAAGATCGGCATGTGCGGCCGTTGAGCAGTGAGCTGACGACCGCTCTCCCACACCTTTTCTGAGCGAAATAAATTCCGGACGTCGCCAGGGCACGCTCACGTAGCTTGATCGCGCTTGTCGGCCGCATTGGCTCGTCAGGACGCCGCAAGTGGACGAGTTCCGATTTCAATCCAAAAACACGCAGGTCGCCGCCGGCATTCACAACTCCCGATGGAACTCCCGCGCGTTTTAAAGCTTCGACCGCGCGATCGACCGCAAAACCCTTGGCAATGCCGCCGAGATCGACAATCACGCGCTGTCGAAATCGAACCGTGCAATTTTTTTCGAGAACAATGTCGTGCCAGTTCCCCTCGCTTACATTCCGGTATCGTCGCGGAAGATAGTTCCATTGCATCAATTTCCGCGCGACCGTGATGTCGAAAAGGCCGTCAGTTTCTTGCGACAATTTTCCTGCTGCCCGCAAGACCCGCCATGTCCAGGGGGCGACTTTCACTTTGCGCCGAAATGCTTCACGATTGATCCGCGAAATATCGCTGGCCGGATGGTGAAAACTCATTTGTCGATCCACCCTGGCAATGGCATCGAACGCGCGATCGATAGCGCCATGCAACTTTGCTTCGGCACAGCCTCGAGCGGTGATCTCAACAAATGTGCCGAGAGAGGGACGGGCCCGCCGCACGCTATTTGAGGCAGACCTCATAAGTCGCGAGAACGCGTCGTATGCCTTCGGTCACGTGCCGGCAGGAAAGCGTTGCGCCACTGATATTGTTGATGCCCTCGTTGAGAGCGAACCGCGAGCGCGGTCCTTTGCCGACGAACTGCTTTCGCCAATCAGGATTGCGAATTTCGCCTCCATAACTTTCCCGGTAATTCAGGATTTCGATTTGCTTAACCTTTCCGTCCGGCGAAAGCGCAACGGCATAATCAATGACCAGATGTTTGCCGATGACGTAATCGACAATGAAGAAGCCTTGTAACTTCCCGCTTTGCGTCGCCCGCCAAATTTCCTGGGCACGAAGCAACTCCTTTTGGCCGCTGGCCGCTTCGATCGCCTGAATTTGCGCGGGCGTGAATTTCACGTGTGCCGCGGTGAAGTGATCGCAATCGGGGAAGCACAGTTTTTGCGCGGCTGGAACCGTCAGGTATTGCACCGCGTAGCAAGGCAATGGCACCGTGACGCTGATCGCGGCGGGTAAAATCCAGCGCGGAAGTTGGTCCATATCGGAGAGGATTCGAACGCGATTCTAGAAAAAGAAACCGACCGCGCCCAGCAGATGATCCGCGCGGGGCGAGTCCGGCGCATTGTCGAGTGCGAATTGGTAGTCGATTTTCAAGACAACTTGCGGCACAGGGAAAACAGCAAGGCCGAAGGTGTGAAATTGTCGCTGACCCTGACCGGTTGGCAAGTTGTCGTCGGTTCCGGCAAATCCGCCTGTCTGTAGATTTTCGTAAGTATAGCGATAGAACGGCACGAGTTCCCAACCATTGCGGAATGCGGTCGGCCAGATCGATGTGATATGCCGCTTCGAGCGAAAAACCCCACATGTTACGGCCAACATTATTTTCCGAATCACCATCGTTGTTCGCACGGAGATTGCGAGGCGTGCCGATGATCACGTCAACCACTTCACCACGAAACTCGAAACCGGTTCTCGGCACACGGTAACGCACCTCGGTATCGAGCATCGTCACGCTGTCATGGCCTAACGAATTCCCATTATCGCCATACGCACCGCGCGGCGTGACGTTCGGGGTAAAGAAAACGCTCGAGCTTCCACTTAAGCCGGGGATAAACGGCGGCGTGTAACTCAGACGCAGCGCAAAGCCAGGCGCATTCTTGGTTTGATTGAAGTCGCCGATCGGCGTGCGAGCGAGACCGAGCGCTTCGGTTCCGGTGATTCCTGCGTCGTAAGGCGAGCCATCATCAGGGACGCCGCCGTTTTGACCGATATCTTCCAACCCTGTGTTGATCTGGAATTGGTAGTTAAAATTATCGACGATTTTTCCGTAGATGCTGGTGCTGCCTTCGAACCACGTTGTAGGGATCAATCCATTGTCTAACTCCGGCCGTTGCACGCTATAGAACTGCGTCGGCTCGTGAAAAAGGTTGATGAAGCCGAAAGGCACGACATCGACACCGGGCGCGCGCCAGTTGAAGTGATCGTTGAATTTAAAATCGACGTAAGCCTGCTCGACATCGACTGAGCCGGTCAGTTTATCGTCCGCATCTTCCGCTATTCCGCCATGCTCGAATTCCAGCTCTGCGTTAAAAATGATCCAGTCGGTTACCTGCAAAGTCGGCAGTAACACAATGCGTCCGGCATCAAATCCGTCCTTCCATCCGCCAGACGCCTCGTTGCCGCCGAATTTCAGTTCGCCATAAGCGCCGATGCTCAAAACAGCGTGACTGCGATAGCCAAGCCCAAAAAGGGGCTGGCTCGATGATGAAGTGATTTCTCCACCGGTCGCGACCGCGCTGGTCTCGGCCGAAATCAGCGTCGCCTTGTCGGACGATCTTTTTGTGCTGGAAGCCGCCGCCGTTTTTTCGGTTCGGACGTCGCCATTTTCATAACGCTGAAGGCGCTTTTCCAGCGAAGCGACTTTTGCTTCAAGCGCTTTCATTTCTTTGAGCAATTCGGCGTTAGCGGCTGTTTGTTGATCGGAGGATTCAGCAAAGGACAAATTGACGACTACAAGGATGGCGCAACAAATGGTGAATAATAGCTTCATTGCTCGAAGCCTAACGGAACAAAACAAAGCCCGCTGCCGGAGCGTTGCTAATTTTTAGCGATCAATTGCAGCTGCAATCGAGAGCGTTTTGCGTGGCGACATTTTTTGCCGCGTAGCGCGCGAGAATCCAACAAAGATCGGAAACACGGTTCAAATGGAAGGACTTGTATCCATGGCCGCAGCCACGCGACGTTCAGCTCGGCGGCACGTCGTGCGCGCGAGATCGAGAGCGACGACTGGCGGGTTTGGTGGCCAAACCGAATTAATGTGGCGATGGCGAGGCTTTTCGCGCAGCCGGTGGAGTCATTTTCGGTGCACCCAGCAGCGAAGGAAGTGTAGGAGCTGGTTTAGCGTCCAGTAGCTCTACGTCCAAAATCAGAGTCGCATTAGGACCGATCTCCCCCATGGAGTGTTCGCCATATGCAAGATTCGATGGAACGAACACCTGATATTTTGATCCGACTTTCATCAACTGAAGCGCTTCCGTCCATCCTTTCATATTGCCGAAGGACGGATGGGTGGTTGGTCGCCCGGCCTTGTATGCGTCGAACTCAGTGCCGTCAATCGAGCTGACGTGATAATTCACCGTCACCCTATCATTGGGGTTGACTTGCGGTCCTGTCCCCTCTTTCTCGACTTTATATTGCAAGCCGCTGGCAGTTGTTTTTACTCCCGATTTGCTTTTGTTTTCCTCGAGGAACTTTGCGCCGTCTGTCTTGTTTTTCTCTCCCAATTCCTTCTGTCTTTGTGCCATGTCTTTTTGAAGTTGCGCCGTGACATCCTTGACTTGGTCGTCGCTCAGTGTGATGGCGTCTTTTATGCCGGCAGCGACCTTGTCAGGGTTAAGGTCGCCCTTCTTTTCCCTTAAACTCGATCCGAGCTGCATGCCAATGTTGTAGCTGTACCTGTCCTTCCAGTCTTTCAGTTGTGGTGATTTCTCTTCCCCGAACAGTGGCAACGCAAGTAAGAATCCGCTGACAACAAGAATGAAATGCCTCATAATGTGTTATTTCCAAGCCGCTCGAACTGAGCTAATGACAGCTGCAGAAAGCAGCACGCTAATGGATCAGTGTTATTCGTCAAGAGAGCAGCGAGCTTCGGCCTTCGACGGTAATGGAATCTGTTCGAGAAACGCAGTCAGCTTTTCATGTGTTGTACAACAAAACGCTTTCCATCGTCGCGTCCTTATGACGTGCAACGATCCGACGCTTTTATGGCGATACTAATGCTAGTCTGGCCACCGATGGGGCGATCCTACAATGACGCGCGGCTAACTTAAAATCGCCCGATGGTTTGCGCCGGCGCAACTAACGAAGTAATAATAGGAGCAGGCTTGTGAAATATCTCCCGGCGCTAATATTTATTCTAGCTCTGCTGGGAATCCACGCTCAGGCCGAGGAGGTGCTGCCGTCGCAGTTTAACTTCGATCGCTATTCAAAGATGGTGGATCATTCGCCATTCGCAGTCGCTACAGAGGTGGCCGCACCTGCGGCTACGCCTGATTTTGCAAAAGACCTTTACATCGCTAACGCGGCGCGTTCGCCAGACGGCGACATCGTGACGCTCGCTTCCACTTCGGATCACAACTTCAAGAAATACCTTACCACCAAGGAGTCTGTAGACGGCTACACCATCGCCAGTGTCGAATGGTCGGACAAGGTAGGGGCGACCAAGGTAACCATTAGCAAGGATGGAAATTTGGCGACCCTCACGTTTAATCAGGCGCTCCTGTCACAGTCCGCGTCGAAAGCAGGTCTTGCGTCCAAACCATTGCCACCGCCCATGCCTACGATGCCTAACCCCATGACCAATGTTCTTAACCCGGCCTTACACAATTTGCTTCCTGGGATGCCGGCGTTAGCGCCGAAGTCGATTCAACAGCAAGAAGAGGACGCTCGGCGAAACGCGAGAATTGGACATCAACAACCACAAGGCACCGCGGCGAGAGGGTCTTACGGGGGAGCGCCCGCGAAGAATTAGAGCTCCAGACCCTGCCGCATAGTGGCTAACTGCCACCCCAATTGCCGTATCGGCTTGCCGAACTGTCGGCAGCTCGTTGGACGTTTGCTACCAGCGCCTCGCTCGCCGGTCGTTCTACGGCTGCATGCGCATCGCCTGCAAGTCCTATTCCGATGTTGGACAAAATCCCTCCAAGCTCTCTTAAAGTCGTAATTTTATCGTTTCCTAGCCTTCTCGATTTCTCATGCACCCGATACATTGACGTCATACCGCCGGGGATGTAATCGGCGACATGGCAATGGAACAGATCAATTGCAGCCGCAATCAGGACCCATGATCGCAGTTTGGTTGAGTCATGCAAAGCATGTTACGATAAACAAATGAAGGTCATCAAACTTTTCGCCCTTCTTGTTTGTTTGATATTGATCATCCTTGCCGATCGATCATACGAAAATCGAGCAGGCAATAGCTCGCAAAAAGTCACTGGATCCTACCAACCCCAGACCCGCACCTACTACATCGCTGCTGAAGATGTCGAATGGGATTATGCCCCAGGTGGGAAGGATCCGGTACACGGGCATAGACATACCAAAAAAGTGGGGCGACCAGACTAAATATCAGAAGGTGAGATATATTGAATACACTGATGATACATTTACTACTAAAAAGCCCCAGCCCTCCTGGCTGGGAATTCTCGGCCCGATTATTCGGGGCGTTGAAGGCGATACAATTAAGGTAGTGTTCTACAATAAGACTGGCCCGATGCCTGGCCCGATGAACATTTCGAGGCCCCCAAAACCATATAGCATGCATCCGCACGGGCTTTTCTACGACAGAGACAACGAGGGCGCCTTAACGCACCACATGAGTGACATAAGTGAAATTTTGAAGGGCATGGAGAAAATGAAAGGCATGGAGAAAATGGTAAACATGCCAAAGGGAGCAGGCGATAAAGTGATGCCGGGAAAGAAATACACGTACACGTGGCACGTGCGGAAAGAGGCGGCACCTGGACCAAACGAAGGTGGATCCAAAATTTGGCTATATCACTCCCATGTAGAAGCCGTTCAAGATGTTTACGACGGCTTGATGGGGCCGATCATCATTACCAGTGCCCGATATGCCAATAAAGACGGCACGCCCAATGATGTCAGTAAGGAACTCGTCACAATGTTCATGATTTTTAAAGAGTCACACGCTGGGATGACCGGAGAAAAACTCGAAGGCAGCATGAAATATACGATTAATGGTTACATCTTTGATAATCTTCCGGGCCTTGAGATGAATAAGGGCGAACATGTCCGCTGGCATCTTATCGGTCTGGGCGACGAAATCGACCTCCATACTCCACACTGGCACGCCAATGTTGTTCTTGATCGAGGTGTTTATACCGACGTGGTAGAACTATTACCGGCATCGATGAAGAGCGTTGACATGACCGCGGACAATGCTGGTTTGTGGATGTTTCATTGTCACGTTGCTGAGCATATAAATTCCGGCATGATGGCAATGTATAAAGTCAATTAAAGCCAACAGGGCGTTTACCGCCGCTCGCTTTCATACCACCTCAGCACTGAGAGGCGGAGACCACTGAATCGCTCCGATCAAGCGACACGCTGCTCGGCTTAATCATGTCCGCGCTGCTTTGTAGCTGTGCTTCCAGCGCTCCTGACTAGAGATAACCAGCACGCAGAACCGACTTTCGAAAAGGAAATTTTGGCCGTCGCGCTTCGCGGGCCGATGTGCCGCCGTTAGCCGTTGTGCTTATCAGCATATCTCGCCAGGACCCAGCACAGATCGGAAAGTCGATTCAGATAACGTAAAATCTCGGGGTTAAATCTTTTTCCTCTGGCGCAGCGTGGCGATGCGCCGCTCTGCGCGGCGGCATGTTGTTCGGGCAAAATCGAGAGCTGCG